>CAVOXR010000018.1:0-9606 GCA_963700475.1 uncultured Actinomycetes bacterium | reverse complement strand
CTTCAACCAGCCGGACCCGGCCAACACGACCATCAGCACCGACAAGCCCGATGTCCTCGAGCTGACCCAGGGCTGGGACGACGGCAGCGCAGTGTTCAATCCCGGGGCCACCGCGCTTGCACCCGGAGTGGCCGTCGTCACCATCGAGGCCGATGACGGGATCAACCAGCCAGGTGACCGTGACGGTTCGCTAGCTGCGGCCGCGAGGTACGGACCCACGTGCTCCAGCGCGGCCGCGCGCTCGATTCGGTCGTTGTCGGCCCGCCGGGCACCCACCTCGAGTCTGGCGGTGGAAACCTTCCCCTCCGTCAGTGACGCCGAATCTGCGCTACCATTGCTCCAGAAATGGAGTGCATTCCGGCAAGGAGGGAGCACCATGACAGCCGTGGCAGCGCCGGTCCGCTACCCGGCGAGCCGGTTCGAGACCCAGGCGTGGGTCGACCTGCGCGACCCGTTCGAGCAGGCGTCGGCTCACGCCCGCAGCGGTGCGCGGGATGGGGCGACTGGCTGTGGCATGGGGCCTGACCGTCCCGCAGATCTGCTCGTTGCTGGGCGAGGTCTCCCCCAGCAGCTGGCATGCGTGGGCAAGGAACCCGCCGAAGACCCTGGGCGTCGATCGGCTGACGAGGGCCTCCTACCTGCTGGGCATCTACACCGCCCTGCACGTGCTCTACGGCGATGAGCTGGCCGACGAGTGGGTGCACCTGCCCAACACGAATGCCCTGTTCAACGGGGCGACCCCGCTCGAGGTGATGCTCAGGGGCGGCATCCCGGCGATGGAGCGTGTGCGCGCGCTGCTCGACGCGCGGCGCGGCGGCGCGTGAGCCCAGCAGCCCGGGCCTGGCCCCCCGTCAGCGAGGTGCGCTGGGACGACACCCACCGGCTCATCCCCGCGACCTACGCCGACACCGACGAGCCGATCCTGGCGACCCTCGCCGACGACGAGTCCGACATCGCCGCCCTCGTGGCGCTGACGGCCGCCACCAACGCCCGGCTCCAGGCGCAGGCCAACGCCCTGCCCGGCGGGATCCACCAGGACGAGCTGGTGTTCGCGGTTCCGCACTGGCGGATCATCAACGCCTCCTTCTGCCACCCGCATCCGCTCGGATCCCGGTTCAACGGCCCCGACCGCGGTGCGTGGTACGCGGGCCAGCACGTCGAGACATCTCTCGCCGAGGTGGCTTACCACCGCACCGTGGAGCTGGCGGAGATCAACCGCTGGGAGCTCGTAGCGGACTACCAGGACTACCTGTCGGACATCCACGCCCCGATGCACGACCTGCGCCGCCCGCGGGACCGGCGGGCGCGAGCGTGCCTGGCGCCGGACTCGTACACCGCCAGCCAGGCCCTTGCCACCACACTGCTGGCAGCCGGCTCAGTCGGGGTGGTGTACCCGGCCGTGCGCGACCCGGGCCGCGAAGCCGTGGCCTGCTTCCGCCCGGCCGCGGTCACGAACGTGCGACCCGGTGGGCGCTACCGACTGACGTGGTCCGGAGGTCAGGCTCCGGAGATCAGCACGATCCGCTGAGAGCTGGTCCTCCTGACTCCGGGGTGCAAGCCCGGACCCCGCCGTTTCCGCGGCAGGCCATTCGGGGCGCAGCTCGATGACCGAGTGCCCGGGCCTCGACCGCCATGACCGCCGCCTGCACCCGGTCCCGAACGCCCAACTTGCGCAGGATCGCGGCAACGTGGGTCTTCACGGTGCCCTCGCTGATGAAGAGGTCCCGGCCGATCTCGTCGTTGGAGCGCCCTCGCGCGATAAGCGCCAGGACCTCCCGCTCCTTGGATGTCAGCCCCGCCAACCGTGGGTCCGGGGGCGCCAGTCGGCTCTCGGATTCCCGCACCAGCTTCTCGATCATCGACGGCGCCAGGATCACCTGACCGTTCATCGCTGCCCTCAGCGACGCGACGATCTGCTCGGGGGGCATGCTCTTGAGCAGGTAGCCTCCCGCGCCCGCCCGCGACGCGGCCACGAGGTACTCGTCGTCGGGGAAGGTCGAGAGCATGACGACCACAGGCGGTGAGGGGAACGCCCGAACGGCCCGCGCGACCTCGACGCCGGTCAGCTGCGGCATCCGCACGTCGAGCAGGCACAGGTCGGGGGCGAGCTCCTTGGCCCTGGCCAGCGCTTCACGACCGTCGACAGCCTCCCCGACCACCTCGAAGTCACCTGCTGCCCGAAGGATCATCGAGATGCCACTGCGCACCAGCGTCTCGTCATCGGCCACGAGGACCCGATCGATCACCGGACCAGCGCTCCGACGGGCAGGGCCGCACGGACCACCCAGGTGTCCGATGCCTCGCCGGCAGCAACGAGAGTGCCGCCGAACGCCTCGACCCGAGCACGCAGGCCCTCAAGCCCGCTCCCGGTCCCGGGGCCGGCGCGGAACTCCCCCAAGGACCTCACCTGAACCGTCAGAGGGTCGTCGTCCACCCTGACGTCCACCCGCCGCAGGCTCTGGTGCTTCATCGCATTGGTGACCGACTCCTGGACGACGCGGAACGCGGTCGTCTGCGCGGTCAGGGGCAGTTCCGTGGACTTCGGGATTGCCGCGCGAACCTCGCACCCGGTGGCGCGAAGACCGTCGAGCAGGTGGTCCAGGTCACCCAGCCCAGGGGACTCCGGCTCCCGGTCCGCCTTGAGCAGTCCGAGGAAGCCGTGCAGGTCCTCCATCGCGGCCCGGCCGCTGCGCTCGATCGCGAGCAGAGCCGACTCAATCGAGTCGCGGTCGTCCAGGTTCTGGCGTGCGGCGCCTGCCTGCAGGGTCATCACGCTCACCGCGTGCGCCACCGTGTCGTGCAGGTCCCTGGCGATGCGGACCCGCTCCTGCTCCACCGCGGCTCCCGCCATTCGCTCGGCTGCCACCTCGACTGCGACCTTCCGGTCGGTGGCAACGCGCACCTGAGATGGGGCGCGAGCCACGCCGCCCCTCCGACCACGAGGTTCACCAGTAGATCTCCGGAAGTGAAGTCACCAGCGCCAATCTCGGCGATCACCAGGCCAGCGGCCGCCGCCGCGACGCCCAGGAGTCCGTCGCGCCTGGTCGCTCGCCACCCGAGGTTCCCCAACAGGAAGAGCAGGACCAGGAACGGGATGGCGATCGGCGCCGTGGCAACAAGTGCAAGGCCGGTCATCCCGACCGTGGCGACGAGCACGGCTCCGAGCGGCCACGCCCGGACCAGCACCGAGCGCAGCGCAGACGACGGCGGCGAAGAGCCGCACGGCCCCCAACGAACCGGTGACCTGGTCTGCCGCCATCGATATCTCCACCTGGCTCGCGACCAGTGCAGCCGCAAAGGCCCCCACGTCGACCGATCGGATCTCACCGCGCATCCCCGGATGGTACGCACGGGTGAGCCTGCTCGGCCTCTGCCATGAGGATGAGTTGGTTTGGCCGGAAGGTGGAGGACCTTCCCCGTTGCGCGCAGCAGGGTCGTCCCGAGGGCCCGCACGGGCCCGCCCACCACCCGGGCTTCCGGGACCGACACAGGAGGAACGATGACCACCGAGACCATGCCCCACCAGCGCCCCATCGAGGAGTCCAGCGGCCGCCGATCCCTTGCAGGCCCCATCAGTGCCGCCGCAGGAGTGACCGGTAGCGCACTCATCTTCCTGCTCGGCGATCCTCTGAGTTCGACGACGGGCGCCGGCATCACCGACGACCTCATGTCCAACAACATGAAGATGCATGCTGTGGCCTGGGCGGCCGCCCTCGCCTGTGCCGGGCTGATCCTGGCCAGCACCCGCCTCTCCCGGTCCGCAGGAGGCACGACGGGCCGCGTGATCGCGGCTTCCGGGGCATCCGTGGCCGTCCTGATGCTTGCCTACTACGCCAGCTTCGCGGCCGGATCAGTTGTCGGCGACGAACGGCGTCACCGACCCGGGCGCCGGCCTTGGCGAGGCCACACTCGTCGTCCTCAACACGTTCAGCCTCACGATGGTCGGGCCTGCGTTCGCCCTCCTGGTGGCGGCCGCGGCCAGCCCCAACCTGCCCCGAGCCAGCCGGGTCACTGGTGCGACCGTGGCCGTGCTGCTGGTGGTGCCCTTCACCTACTGGATCGCCAACCTGATCATCCCCCTGTGGCTTGGCCTCGTGGCGGTGAGGGCTCCCCAGCGCAAGTGACGGCACGGGCGCGGTGCCGGCGTACCTGTCAAGCCGCGCGTGAGCCGCGACGGGACCTCAGCGCGCAGCGACCTGCTTGGCGTTGATGTACACGGTCAGGCTGGACACCTCGTGGACATCGACGGAGGCCCCGATGAAGGACTCGTCCAGCCCGAACAATGAGACGGTCTCCGCGTCCAGCACCCACGTGTTGACGGCGTCCTGGGCACTGGTGCAGGTTGCCAGGCCGGACAGGTCCGGGGAGCTCGCCCTACGGCTCCTGTTCGCGGCACCCGAGAACGGGTCCGGCGCAAAGACTTCGGCGACATCCGCCACTTCATCAGGTGCGACGATCTCGGCGCGGAACGACTGGTCGAACCAGCGGGCGACGACGCCCCTGCCGTCCATGAAGCCGACCTGGATCGGGAACCGGGGCGAGGGCATCCCCGTGATATCGAAGGTGCGCCCGTCCGAGCACGTCGAAGGTGCCATAGGGCTGGTGGCCTGTTGGTTGCCTGCGAGCGCGGACGGTGCCACGAGCGCCCCCAGCGACAGCGCCAGGGCCGCCGATGTCGCGAGACGTCGGATGGGGCTGTGTGTATTGGTGTTCACGGGTGGTCCTCTCATTGGTGGTTCGGATCGCACAGTCGGTCCATGCGCCCACGGTGGTGACGCCGAAGGGGGCTCCTGCGACGTTAGGGGTGGTGATGCCTGTGGCACATCTGCCTGGAGGCGGAGGCGACACCCCCCGCGCGGCAGATGAGCGAGCGCAAGGTGCGCCCCGGGTCAGCGGTGGATGTCAGCCCACGACCATGAGGAGGGCCCCTTCAGGGGGTGACCGCTCGTACGGGACTGTCCTGCGAGGGAGCAGGGGTCAGCCGGCCACGCCGACACCGGAGGGGGCGGGGTGGCGGGCGTCCCCGGCGACGATCGCACGGCCGGCGAAGCCCCACGCGATGAGCATCGGGATGAAAGCCGATCCGAGGCTCATGAGCGACGAGACCGCGATCACGAGGGGGAGGATCAAGGCCAGGAGCACCGCGGTCACCCGCGGCCGGAAGCCCCGGCGCAACAGGACGATCCCGAGCCACGTCCCACCGATCAGGGTGATGAGGACGCCGGGGATCACCAGCGCCACGAACGCCCCGTCGACCATCGCCGGGTTGATCCAGGACCCGTAGTACGCGCCGAAACCGCCCAGGGTGAAGAGGGTGAAGCCGGTGAGGTAGAGGCGCCAGGCCCATCGCTCACCGGCACCCATGCCGACCGCTGCGCGGCGGCGGCGCACCACGACCGCGCAGCCAAGGGCGACCAGGAACAGCGGACCCCAGAGCATCCCGTAGATGACGTAGACGTGATCCACGTCCCAGAACGTGAGCAGTGGCTCGAGGAGGCGCCGCGCCGGATCCGCCCAGAAGCGGGTCAGCGCGGTCACGTCCTCCTGACCTGCCTCGGTGGCGAACCGGGCCAGGGAGTGCATGATGCCGACGAGGATGCTGATCCATCCGCCGTACCAGGCCAGGCGGGGGGTGTGGTCGAGCAGGGACGGTTCGTGCGTTGTGTGTGTGGTCATGGATGCAGCGTGGCCCGCGAGCCGTGCGGTCCGGTCGTCCACCCGGAGCGGTCAGTTCCGTACGTCGCAGGTCAAACCCAGGGTTGATGCCCGGGCTCCACCTCCGGGGGTACATTCGCGCTCATGCGACGCGGCGACTGGGCCTGGCCCCTGGGCATCCTGGCCCTCGGGGCGTTCGAGATGGTGGCGCTGTCGCGCGGGGTGGGGACCGTCGACTCCCGCCTGATCAGCCCCTCGAGTGCGGCCGCGGGGATCACGATCGAGGCCGTGGCGTGTGGCCTGCTCGTGTTCCGGCGTCGCTGGCCCCTGTCCGTCGCCCTGGCCATGAGCATCCTCGGCGCGGTCATGCCGACGTTCGGCATCCACATGGACGAGCCGGTCACGCCGATCGTGATCCTCGGCCTCGCGATGTTCGCGGCCGGCCGCTACCGGACCGACCGGTGGGCCTACGCCGCCCCCGTGGGCGCGACCCTGGCCCCCTTCGTGGCCAAGTGGCTGGACTACCCGGGCGAGGTCGACATCACCGACGCGTTCTTCATCATGTTCATCCTCGGAGCGCCCTTCGCGTTCGGCCGACTGGCGCTGCGCCAGGCCAAGGCCCACGAGCGTGAGCAGGAGCGGGTTCGCCGGGAGGCGATCGCCACCGAGCGGGTCCGGATCGCCCGCGAGCTCCACGACGTGCTGGCGCACTCGATCAGCAGCATGGTGATCCAGGCCAACATGGGTGCGGACTCGGCCGCGGGTACGCCCGCGGGCCGAGGCCTTCTCGCAGATCGCCGACACCGGGCGCAGCGCGCTGACCGACGTCGGCGCTGATGCTGCGCCTGCTCCGGGCCGACGACGCCCAGGACTCCCCCAATCCCACGGCCGCGGACATTCCGGCTCTGGTGGATCGCTTCCGGCGTGCCGGGCTCACCGTCGAACCCGCAGAGGTGGACCTGGGATCCGAGCCGCTGGGCGCCGCCGTCGACCTGTCGGTGTACCGGGTGGTGCAGGAGGCCCTCACCAACTCGCTCAAGCACGCCGGGCGGCGGTCCGCACCCCGCTGCACGTCGTCGACGGTGATGACGGGATCTCGATCGAGGTCACCAGCGCGCGGGCGACACTCCGGGCCGTTCCACCGAACGGACATCCGGCGCCGGCCAGGGCCTGATCGGCATGCGCGAGCGGGTCGAGATGTTCGGCGGCACCCTGCACGCCGGTCCCGGCCCGGACGGCTCGTTCGAGATCCGGGCGCTCATCCCGCGGGAGTCCACATGACCAGCGTAGTGATCGCCGACGACGAGGCCCTGGTCCGCGAGGGTCTCTCCGCCCTGTTGGGCCGCCGCGGCATCGACGTCCTCGACGTGGCCGCCGATGGGCGCGCCGCCATCGACGGCGGCCGCCGCGCACCACCCCGACGTCGTGCTGATGGACATCCGGATGCCGGTCATGGACGGGATCGAGGCCACCGCCGCGATCGCCGGACCCGGCCAAGCCCGGGTACTCATCCTCACGACCTACCACCAGGACGAGTACGTCGTTCCGCGCCCTGCGCGCGGGGGCCTCGGGGTTCCTCCTGAAGTCCGCGCGAGCCAGACCGCCTCGCCCAGGCCGTCGAACTGGTCTCAGCGGGCGAGGCGCTGCTGGCCCCCGAGGTGACCGAGCGGCTGATCGCCGAGCACGTCAGCCGCGCCGCGCTGGCCGAGCGCGGCTCAGCGGCGCGGGCTCGACCTGGGAACCCTGGAGCGCCTGACCCCGCGGGAGCGCGAGGTCCTCGCCCTCATCGCCCGCGGGCTGTCCAACGACGACATCAGCGAACGGCTGGTCCTCTCCCCCGCCACTGTCAAGACCCACATCAACCGGACGCTGGCCAAGCTGGGGCTGTCGAGCCGCGCGCAGCTCGTGGTGGTCGCCTACGAGGAGGGGCTGGTCAGGCCCGGCCTCGGGCTGACGACACGCGGCCCACCCATCGGTGTCCGCTTTGGCCCGTTGACAGGTGAGGGTCGCCTAAGTCACGCTGACAGACGGGGCACCCACGGGGACGACCGGAGGAGACGCCCATGCCGAACTACCTGCTCAGCTACCACGGTGGCAGCATGCCCGAGACCGAGGAGGCTGGCGCCGCCGTGATGGCCGCGTGGGGGGCGTGGATGGCTGCCGTCGGTGACGCGATGGTCGACCCCGGCAACCCGGTGGGGCACACCGTCACCGTCGGTTCGGACGGTTCGACGTCGGACGGCGGTGGAGCGAACCCGGTGACCGGGTACAGCATCATCAAGGCCGACAACCTGGACGCCGCACTTGCGCTCGTCGCGGGCTGCCCGATCCTTTCGTCGTACGGCGGGAGCGTCGAGGTGGGCGAGACGTTCGACGCGATGTAGCGCCGGGATCGTCGGCGTCGTCGCTGCGTCAGGTCGTCGACGGCGAGCCTGTCACCGCTGCGCTGGCCGCAGCCTCGGTATCGGTCACGTGGCGGTGCATCCAGCGTGCGTACCAGAGCCAGTAGCAGCCGATCAGCACAGTGGTGCCCAACTCCGCGCCGAGGATGGCCACAAAGCCACCCACGCCCAGCAGCACCGCTGCCCATCCGGGGATGCGCCGTGAGCGCCAGCCGGCGAGGGCCGCGACGATGAACCCGATGCTGGCCAGCAGGTTGCCCGGCAGGCCCAGGACGGCGAACCATTCGGGGTCCTCCCGCAGCGCCAACCCGGCCGCGACCCCGACCACGAGCAGTCCGTACCCAACGGCAACGAGCAGTGGGCCCTTCCCCGGAAGGTCACCCAGGCGTCGGCTCACGAGCGCGGCGGCGATGCTGAACACCAGCAAGGTCAAAGTCAGGCCCTCTCGGGCGAGACCCGAGGCCGACTCGTAGTCAGCTGTGGGCGGACCAGGGGTGAGCACTTGGGTGAGCGCCATCGCGATGGCACTGAGACCCGCCCCGATCACGGCGGCGGACTGCAGGGACTGGGACGAGAACGTGCATCTGTGGTTTCCATGGACACAGGCTGACCCGTTGCCCCAGCGCGCGCGCATCGCCTCGGAGACCGGTCCTGAGCTCGGGGCCGATGCCCCCTCCGGCCCATGTCGACGGGCGAAACGTCCGTCTCACGGGCGAGGCTCGATCCCCCTGGTGGCCCTACCCTGACGCACATGCGCCCGCGTCCACTGGCCCGCTACGTCACGGCAGCCCGCGTCTTCGCCTTGGCGGCCCTCCTGATCTGGGTGGCCGTCGCCTCCACGGGGGCGACTCGGCCGGCACTTGTGGTGACGTGCGGGGTCGCTACCGCTGCGTCGTTGCTGGTCGAACCGCGATGGCCCGTCCTGGCCCCCGCGGTCGCGACGGCTGCCCTCATCCTCGCCAACACCGCGGGTGGACTGCCCGAGGATGGGCGCAGCGACTCCCCCTTCCTGCTCATGCTGATCTGGTCGGCCTTCGTGGCCGGGCGGCACACCGCGCCCCGATGGCAACCGTGGAACGTTGCGATCGGGTTGGCCTACGTCGCCATGGTCGTCAGCAACCCGGGGTCCGACATCGGCGAAGTCGTGTTCCCCGCGCTGCTCTACTTCGGTCCGTGGCTGGCCGGGCTCACCGTGCAGACCTTGACCACCCGGGCCGAGCAAGCACGACTCTGGGCCGCCGAGGCTGAGGCGGCACGCGAGACCGCCGTGCGCAATGCCATCCTCGAGGAACGCCTCGACATCGCCCGTGAGCTCCACGACATCGTGGCGCACCGGATCTCGGCGGTCTCCCTGCAGGCCCAGGTCGCCCGACGCCAGGCAGAGGCGGGACTCCAGGTGAGCGCCGAGCAGTTGCACACCATCGAGACCACGGCCCAGCAGAGCATGGCGGACATGCGCCGGCTCCTCGGGCTGCTCCGTCCCGAGGACGGCTCCGCATCGCTGGACCCGCAAGCCTCGCTGGCCGACCTCCCCCACCTGCTCGAGACA
>CAVOXR010000017.1:0-29297 GCA_963700475.1 uncultured Actinomycetes bacterium | reverse complement strand
CGCTGCCCTGGAGCGTGCGATCGAGCTGGCGGAGGTCGGGTCGCCGGCCGGGGTCGGCGCCGGCGTGATCGTCACCGGGTCGGTCACGATGGCCGGTGAGGCGCGACTGCTCCTCGGTGCCGAGTCGGGGCATGAGTCCGGAGCCACGAGGTCTGAGCACGGCGCACCCCGCGGCCGGGCGCCGGAGGGCTGGGAATGAGGGTCCTGACCTCCAGCGTCCTGATCATGCAGGCGATCGTCCTGCTGCTGGCCATCCCGGTGGCGGTCGTGGCCGGAGGGCAGCCCGCGTGGGTCGGTTGGCTGTTCGCGGTCCTCGCCCTGGCGTGCGCCGTTCTGCCCGGGATGTTCCGTCGCCCGTTCTTCGTCCCCGTGGGCTGGGGCCTGCAGGTCGCGACCATCGCGTGCGGCTTCCTCGTCGGCTGGATGATGTTCGTGCTCGGTGCGGTGTTCGCCGCCCTGTGGTGGACCGCCCTGCGCCTGGGCCGCAAGGCCGAGGCCGCCCAAGCCGCGAGCTGACCGCTCGCCCCACCAGGGTGGACGGGTGGTGGCCCACCCACCCGTCCACGCCGCACCCGCGCCCGCGCCCCGCCCCCGCTCCTCGCGCCCACGGTCCGGCCAGCTCCCGATTCGTCCGCTTTTCGGACGATCGACGCTCCGAAAGACGGACGAATCAAGGGTTGAGCCGCGCGAAAGCGGACGAATCGGGAGAGGGGTTCGAAGCGGCGTTCGGGCGGCAGTCGGGTGGCGTTCGGGCGGCGTTCGGGGTGGTGGCGGGCGTCGGGGGCACCCTCGTGCGGCAGGTAGGCTTGGCCGCCTTGAGGGCGGAGGCTCCGCCCGCCTGCGCAGGAGGCACGAATGACCGAGCGGACCCTGGTCCTGATCAAGCCCGACGGGGTCGCCCGCAACCTGATCGGCGAGGTGCTCGCCCGCATCGAGCGCAAGGGCCTTCGGATCGTCGCCCTGGAGCTGCGGACGCTCGATCGTGCGACGGCCGAGGCGCATTACGGCGAGCACGCCGCCAAGCCCTTCTTCGCCGACCTGGTGGACTTCATCACCTCCGGCCCCCTCGTCGCCGCTGTGGTCGAGGGCCCCGACGCGATCGTGCAGTGGCGGGCCATGATGGGCGCCACCAACCCGGTCACCGCCGCCCCCGGCACGATCCGCGGAGACCTCGCCACGGTCATGCAGGAGAACGTCACGCACGGGTCGGACTCCCCGGAGTCGGCCGCCCGCGAGGTGGCGCTGTTCTTCCCCGGCCTCGCCTGAACCACCCGATGCGCCCTGCACCGCCCGCCCGAAGGTCGGAACGGCGCGCGCCGAAGCCCGAGACCCACGCACTGACCGAACGATCCGAGGGGTGAGCGCGGTGGCCGACATCAACCGGCACCTCTTCGCCGGGCGCGACCTCGCGATCGACCTCGGCACCGCGACGACGCTGGTCTACGTGCGGGGTGCGGGGATCGCCCTGGTCGAGCCCTCGATCGTGGCGGTGTCTGCCGACACCGGCGCGCTGGTCGGCGTCGGCAACGACGCCAAGGCCATGCTCGGCCGCACCCCGGAGCACATCGTCACCGTCCGCCCGCTGCGCGACGGTGTCATCGCCGACTTCGACAACGCTGAGCGGATGCTTCGCTACTTCGTGGGGCGGGTTCACAAGCGCAGCTTCTGGTCACGGCCCCGGATCGTCGTCGCCGTCCCGAGCGGGATCACGGGCGTGGAGCGCCGGGCCGTGCGCGACGCCTGCTATGCCGCGGGGGCCCGCGAGGTGCACCTGATGGAGGAGCCGATGGCAGCCGCGATCGGCGCCGGCCTGCCCGTCCATGAGGCGACCGGATCGATGGTCGTGGACATCGGGGGCGGCACCACCGAGGTCGCCGTGCTGGCCCTTGGCGGCACCGTGACCTCCATGTCGGTGCGCGTGGGCGGCGACCGCCTCGACGAGGCGATCATCAGCTACGCCAAGAAGGAGTACTCCCTGCTGATCGGGGAGCGCACCGCCGAGGACGTCAAGATCGCCATCGGCTCGGCGTTCCCGTCGGCCGACGAGCCCGGCTCCGCGCTGCGCGGCCGCGACCTCGTGACCGGACTGCCGCGAACCGTCGACGTGACCGCCGAGGAGATCCGCTGGGCCCTGGACGAGCCGGTGCAGGCCATCGTCGATGCGGTGGCCTCGACCCTGGACCGCACCCCGCCCGAGCTCTCCGGCGACGTCCTCGCGCGCGGGATCGTGCTCACGGGCGGGGGTGCGCTGCTCGCCGGCATGGACACTCGTCTGGCCAGCGAGACCGGCATGCCTGTGGTTGTCGCCGAGAACCCGACACATGCGGTCGTGCTGGGCGCGGGCCGCGCGGTCGAGTCGTTCGACGCGCTGTCGCGTGTCCTGATCGCGGAGCCGCGGCACTGATGGCCTGGCGCAGCACGCGGGTGCTCGTGGGGGCCGTCGTGGCGGTGGCCGTGCTGCTCATCCTGATCGACGTGCGCGGCTCGGGGCCGACCGACGCGCTGCGCGGGATCGCCGGTGCCGTCGCGGGTCCACCCGAGCGCGCCCTGGGCTGGGTCCGCACCCACGCAGGCGGGTGGCTGGGCGGCTCGGCGGAGGAACAGGCCCGGATCGCCGAGCTGGAGGACGAACTGGCCAAGGCGCGGGCCGCCGCGGGAGCGGCCGCAGCCGGCGCCCTGGCCGAGGCGGACACCCGAGCACTGGCGGCGCTGGCACCCTCCGAGGGCTTCACCCCGGTTCCCGGGCGCGTGGTCTCGGTCTCCGCCGCCCAGGATCCCGCGCGTTCGGCGGCCATCTCTGCCGGTTCTGGCGACGATGTCCGTGCGGGCCTGGCCGTGGTCGGCGCCATGGGCCTGGCTGGCATCGTCGACTCGGTCTCGCCCCAGCTGTCCACCGTTCGCCTCGTTGTCGACCCGTCCACCGAGATCGCCGCGCGGGTGGCCTCCTCCGGCGAGGTGGGGGTGTTCCGCGGGACCGGCAGCGCAGGGCGTTTCGAGCTCCTCGACCCGCTCGGGCGAATGGCGCAGGGCGACCTCATCGTCACCATGGGGACCCCGGGGGGTGAGCTGCCCGCGGACCTCCCCCTGGGAACCATCGCGGTGGTGAGCGGGTCGTCGGCCGCGCTGACCCGGGCCGCGGAGGTCACCCCGGCGGTCGACGACTCCACGCTGGACCGCGTGGCCGTGCTGGTGCCCGAAACTCAAGCGGACGGCCGGTCGTGAGCACGCCCGCGTGGTCGCGCGGTGCCTGGGTGGTGCTCGCCCTCGTGCTGGTCGCGCTGGCGATCGTGCAGGTCAGCCTCGTGGACTTCCTGCCGACCCCGTGGGCGGTTCCCGACCTCGTGGTCGTCGCCGTCCTGGCCGTCGCCGTCGCCCGAGGGCCGCTCATCGGCGGACTGGTCGGCGCTGGGGCGGGGCTGATCCTCGACCTCATCCCACCGGCCGCGGGTCCCCTCGGTGGCTGGATGCTGGTGCTGGCGCTGGCCGGTGCCGTGATGGGCCGGGTCGCTGAGACCTACCAGCCGGGGCCCTTCACCGCCATGCTCCTGCTGGCAATCGGGGCAGGCGCCATCGTGGTGGCGCGAGCGGCCGTGCTGTGGTTCGCGGGATGGTCGGTTGACGTGTCGGTGCTGGGTGCGGCCGTCGCGACTGCCGCTTGGGCGCTGGTCCTCGCCCCTCTCGCGCTATTGCTCGTGACCCGTTCGAGCAAGCCGGCCCCGCCGAACCCGGTCCGACTCGCGTCGCCCGGGGGCGTCGGCTCGGCCGGGGGAGTGGGAGCGTCGTGACCGACCGCGTCCATGCCCGCCTGCTCATCCTCGCCGTCCTCGTCATGTCGCTGGTCGGAACGCTGGCGGCGCGGGCGTTCAGCCTGCAGGTCGTGGACGCCGATGAGGCCCGCGCAGCTGCTGAGGACAACCGGGTCCGGGAGCTGGTGATCCCGGCCGCGCGGGGCATGGTCCTCGACCAGCAGGGCCGGCCCCTGGCCGCAAACAGGATCAGCCTCGACGTGTCCGTCGACCGACGTGAGCTGCGTCGACTCGACGACGACGGCGCAGCCGTGCTGGACCGCCTCGCGGACCTGCTCGGGGTGCGCGCGGACCTCCTCACCGCCCGGCTGCAGAACTGCGGCACGCCCGGCGCACAGAAGCAGCCCAACTGCTGGAACGGTGCCCCGGGGGCCGATCCGGTGGTCGCCCGCGACGTGGGGATCGACGCTGCGGGGCAGGTCATGGCCGATCCGACGAGCTATCCGGCCGTCGCGATCGACCGGGTGCCCGTGCGGCAGTACCCGGGGGAGTCGTTGGCTGCGCACACGCTTGGCCATGTCGGAGTCGTCACCGCGGAGGATGTCGCGGCCGACCCCGAGCTCGCGGGCGCACCGGCGCGCGGCCAGGCAGGGCTCGAGCTGGTCCACGACGAGGCGCTGCGCGGCCAACCGGGGCTCGAGCGCGTGACCGTCGACAGCGCAGGGCATCGCGCCTCGGCCGGGGTCGAGGTCCCTGCCGTGCCGGGCAGGACGCTGGTCACGAACATCGACGCCGAGCTGCAGGCCGTCGTCGAGGAGCAGCTCCAGGCCGCGATCACCCGCGCCCGGGGTCGAATCGACCCGATCTCGGAGCAGCCGTACAAGGCCGACGGCGGGGCGGCGGTCGTGCTCGACGTCCGCACCGGTGCCGTCCTGGCGCTGGCCTCCGCCCCGGACTTCGACGCCAACATCTGGACCGGGGGGATCGCGGCCACCGACTACGCGGCCCTCACCGACCCCGCAGCGGGGCAGCCGCTGCTCAACCGTGCCGTGCAGACCGCGCTGGCCCCCGCCTCGACCTTCAAGGCCGTGAGCACGGCGGCAGCGCTCGGCGCCGGCTACTCGACGAGCGCCGCCTACGACTGCCCCAGCAGCTACTCCGTGGGCGGTCGTGCCTTCCAGAACTACCGCTCCCGAGCCTTCGGACCCATCTCGCTGTCCCGCGCCCTGGAGGTCTCCTGCGACACGGTCTTCTACCGACTGGCCCACGAGCAGTGGCGGGCCGACGGTGGCTCGAAGCCCATTGACGACCCGAGCGATCTCATCGCCATGACCGCGGCCGACTTCGGTTTCGGCAAGGCCACGGGCATCGACCTGCCCGGTGAGACGGCGGGCCGGCTCGCCTCCCGTGAGGCCAAGGCTGCCCAGTGGGAGCAGCGCCGTGACGAGTGGTGCGCCCGGGCGAAGGACGGGTACCCGGAGGTGACGGATGCCGAGCGGGCCCGGTACCTGACGCGCCTGGCGAAGGAGAACTGCAAGGAGGGCATGCTCTGGCGGGTCGGCGATGCGCTCAACGCAGCGATCGGCCAGGGCGATACTGCGGCAACGGTCCTGCAGGTGGCCACGGCGTACGCGGCGATCGCCAACGGCGGCACCCTGTACCGACCGCAGGTGGCGCGTGCGCTGCTCAACGCAGATGGATCCGTGGCCGAGGAGTTCGCCCCCGAGGAGGCGGGCAACGTCGATGTCCCCGCTGAGGACCTCGCGTTCCTGCGCAGGGCGCTCCGCGGGGTCGTGGACACCGGTACCGCCCGGCGGCCCTTCGCGGGCTTCCCCCTCGGGGAGGTTCCGATCGCCGGCAAGACCGGCACCGGTGAGGTCTACGGGCAGCAGGCGACGTCCTGGTTCGCGTCCTTCGCGCCGGCCGATGACCCCCGGTACGCCGTCGTGATCATGGTGTCCCAGGGTGGCACCGGCGCCGGCACGTCGGGCGCCAGTGTGCGGGGCATCTACGAGGCGCTGTTCGGTGTGCGCGACGGTTCCGCCGATCCGACCCGCAGCGTTCTGGTTGGTGGCGACGTGGCCGAAGGCCTGCCGACGATGGGCCCGGATGGCGTGCCCGAGGCACCGGCCCGGGGGTCTGGATCGCCGTGACCCTTCTTCGCGCCGCACCGCAGATGGGTGCCCGGACCAGCCCACCCCGGCTGCGCCAGTGGGACTGGCTCCTGGTGCTCTCCGCGGTGTCGCTGTGCGTGCTCGGGGCAGCCCTGATCTGGTCGGCCACCTCCGCGCGGCTCGTTGCGGCCGGGCAGTGGTCAGGGACCTCGGCAGCCCGTCAGGTGATGAACCTGGTGCTCGGGCTGGCCCTGTGCTGGGTGGTGTCCCGGCTGGGCCATCGCGCCATCCGGCGCTACACCCCCATCCTGTACGCCGCCAGCCTCGCCGGGTTGGTGCTTGTGCTCTCACCCCTCGGCAGCACCATCAACGGTGCCCACGCCTGGATCCGTCTGCCGGCTGGGTTCACCATCCAGCCCTCGGAGTTCGCCAAGGTCGCGATCATCGTGGGCGTCGCCCTGGTGCTCGCCGACCGGAGCCCGACCGATGCCCCAGACCTGCGCACGCTGGTTCGCGCCCTGGCGATCGCCGCCGTCCCCGTTGCCCTGATCATGCTGCAGCCCGACCTGGGCACGGTCCTGGTGATCCTGTCGATCGTCGTGGGCATGCTCGTGATCGCCGGGGTGCGGCTGGTGCACCTCCTGGTCCTGGCGGCGCTGGGGGCCGTGGCCGTCGTGGCCGCGTTCGCCCTCGGCCTCGTCGACGACTACCAGATCGACCGGCTGACGGCCTTCACCCGCCCCGAGGAGGGCGCGCGGACCTTCGGCTACAACACCCAGCAGGCGCGGATCGCGATCGGCGCCGGTGGGCTGCTCGGCCGCGGGCTGGGCCACGGCACCCAGACCCAGGGCGGGTTCGTCCCGTTCAACCACACCGACTTCGTGTTCTCCGTGGCCGGCGAGGAGCTCGGCTTCCTCGGCGTCTGCGTACTTCTCGGCCTGTTGGCTGTGGTGCTCTGGCGTGGCCTGACCATCGCGCTGCGCGCCCGTGACCTGTTCGGCCGGCTCGTGGCCAGCGGGGTCGTGCTCTGGTTCGGGCTGCAGGCCTTCGAGAACGTCGGCATGAACCTCGGGATCATGCCGGTGACCGGCGTGCCCCTGCCGTTCGTGTCCTACGGCGGGTCCTCGATGTTCGCGGCCTGGATCGGGATCGGCCTGCTGCTCAACATCCACGCCGGGGCGACCGCCGAGGACTGACGGCTGCCGCCCCGATCAGCGCGCTCCCCGCCCCACCTCTCGGCCCAGCCTCAGAACGCCACCTGCGGGGGCGCCTGGTGGGCATCCGGCGCCTCGTAGAAGTCCCGCTTGTGCACCGCGGCCATGCCCGAGAAGAGCATCCACGGGAAGGTGGCCACCGCGGTGTTCAGCGAGGCGGCCGCGTCGTTGTAGTACTGCCGCGCGAACGCGAGCTGGTCCTCGGTCTCGCCCAGCTCCTGCTGCAGGGCGACGAAGTTCGCCGACGCCTTGAGGTCCGGGTAGGCCTCGGCCACGGCGAGGACGTTGACCAGCGACTTGTCCAGGGCCGCCTCGGCGCTGGCCCGGTCCGCCACGGAGCCGGACTTCGCCGCCGCAGTGACCGCTGCCCGGGCAGCCGTCACCTCCTCGAGGACGCCGCTCTCGTGGGACGCGTAGCCCTTGACCGTGGCCACCAGGTTGGGGATCAGGTCGGCCCGGCGCGTCAGCTGCACGTCGATCCCGCCCAGGGCCTCCTGGGCGCGGATGTCCAGCCGTCGCAGCTTGTTGAAGCCCACGATCATGATCCCCGCAATCGCCAGGATCACGACCAGGCCGATCAGCCACCCACTCATCAGGACATCCACCTCTCATCGATCGTGCTACGAGTCACCACGAACCGCCGCCACCCCCGCCGCCACCGCCGCCGAACCCGCCGCCACCCCCGCTGGAGGAGGACGACTGCGAGGCGGTATAGGCCGAGATGGACTCGGACACGGCGGAGTCGAAGGAATCGAACTGGGAACCAGAGTAGAAGTTCGCGTACTGCGATCCGAGGTAGTACGGGTACCAGCCCGGGATCGGCGGCTCCGACTGGGTGCTGACCCGGTACTTCTCGGCCCACTTGTCTGCCACGCCGAAGGCCACCGCGTAGGGCACGTAGGCGATGAACAGGTCCTTGCGGGCGGCGAAGTCGAACCGGTCCTCCGCCGACGGCGTGGAGAGCAGGCGCTCGAATCCGCCCGCCTGCGACCAGACGATCCGTCCGGCGGCCGTGCGACGATGGCCTACCCCGGTCGCCCACAGGGTCACGCCGCCGATCGCGAATGCCGCGAAGGGCAGCCCCCACATCGTGGGCCAGGCGAACCCGGCGAAGCCCAGAGCGGCCAGTGCGATCGCCAGCACCCAGACCAGCCGCCCGAGGTACTCGTTGGGGGCCGTGCGCACGAGGCCGGCGCTGCTGGCCCACCCGTCAACGGCGGAGGGGAGCGTCCGCCCGGCCTCGCGCAGGGTCTTGCCGGCCGCGATCGATCCATCGGCCGAGAATGTCGCTCCGGGGTAGAGGAGGCCGAGCGAGCGGCCAACCGCCTGAGCGCCTGGGTCGAGCACGCCCCACTGGGCTTCCTGCGCCCGCCCCACGATGCGCCAGGTGTCGGCGGCGGGGTTCTCCAGGGTCACGAAGCCCCGATCGGCCAGGTACAGGATCGTCGCGATCAGGGCCGCCGGCCCGTGCGACTCCGTGGCCATGTAGACCGTCTGCACCGGACCCAGCCCTTCCGGCGGCGCGTACTGGACGGGGAACCCGGGGGAGTCCTCCCGGCCGACCCGACCCCACGCGACCCCGGCCACGAGGGCCAGGCCGGCCATGACGAGCACGGCGATGAGCGCAGGCAGGGAGCGGCCCAGGATCGGATCCCACCGCACCGACCATGGCACGGCCTCCCGGGTCGGGGCCGGCGCAGCCATACTGGCCCGCACCGTCATGCCGGTCCGGGGTGGGATGTCCGTGGCCGTCAGGACGAGGTCCGCGGTTCCCGCGCCCTTGATCCCGCACGGTCCCGGCCCGCTGTCGGTCCCCGCGGAGCACTGGACCTGGCCGCTCGGGCTTGGCAGCGAGATCGCGATGCGCGCCCGCTCAATGGTCATCTCCCAGCCCTGCGCCACCACGTTCCAGTAGAAGGTCGAGCCGGGGTCCCCGGTGTTCTCGCCCTCGGTGGACGCATACGTCCCCGCGGCACCCGCTGCGGGCTGGGAGATCACCCCGTCGATGGCGTACACGATCGTGTAGGTGTGCTCGCCCCGGTCGAGGTAGACGTCAGGATCGCCGATCTTCGCCACCAGGAACCGGTTGCCGCTCTCCCAGTACGTCTCGTATCGGGCAGGCGCCCCGTCCACCGTGATCTCGCGGATCGTCGGGATGTGGCGCGCACTCGGATCGCTGGGGTCCGAGACGTCCCAGTAGCGGAAGATCCCGTGACGATCCCCGGGGAAGTCGGCGGTGATCTGCTCGTTCACCGCCATGTGCCCGTCGGCGGCGACGCTGTAGGCGGACCGCATCTCGGTGATGACGACCGGGTCGTCCGCCGCTCCGGAGGTGGTCGAGAACAAGGACCCGGCGAGCGGCCAGAGCAACCCGATGGCGGTGAGCAGGATCAGCACGATCCTGCCGCCGATCGCCAGTGCCCGGCTGCTCACACCCCCAACCTACGCGCCCGGGGGGTTGGTGGGGACTCTTTGCCTGGCCCAGGGAGGAGCCAACCCAGCCTCTGGCCCGATCACTTCGCCCCAGAGCACGGGGTATACCCTCCCGGTCTTCTACCTCGTCTCTCCGAGGTGGGGGCACTTGGCATTGTCAGCTCGGTCACGCACCCCCTAAATTTGCCTCCCACTCGAATGGGAGGCGATCGTGGCTCGTGTTCTGAGGATTGCGCGCAGCCGTCCTGCTGATACTGATCGGCCTGATTGCCGTCTTCCTGAGCGTGGGCTTTCCGTACGCACTGAACAAGGAGTACGGCGTCCCCAACAACCCGGACCCCTCGGAGTACGGGCCTGCGGACCTCGTCAGCCCCGCCGTGGGGGGCCTCGTCGCCGGAGTGATTGCGGCCGCCTGCATCCTTGGGGCACTGCACCTGCTCGGGGCCGGGAGGCGCATCATCCCGACTGGTCCGATCATCGTCGGGCTGGTCTTTGTGGCGTCAGTCGCCGGGGCATGGCTCGGGTTACAGACACACTGACCGTCACTCGGCGCGGACGCCGGAAGCCCAGACGCAACGACCGTTGCGGGGAGACCCGCCGGAATCTCTAACCCAATATCGGGTAGACCCTGCCGGTCTTCTCGCCGGTTTCGTAGATGTGTGCCGGTGGGCCGACGATCAGGGGGTCGGGGGTGCCGACGAGGTCGGTGTCCTTGTCCGGGTAGTCCACCTCGGAGAGCACCCAGCGAATCGCCTCGAGGCGGCCGCGCTTCTTGTCGTTGGAGCGCACGACCGTCCAGGGCGACCATTCGCTGTCGGTGTAGAACAGCATGGCCTCCTTGGCGTCGGTGTAGTCCTGCCAGCGATCGAGGCTGGCGAGGTCCATGTCCGAGAGCTTCCACTGCCGCACCGGGTCGATCCGGCGGATCGTGAACCGCGAGACCTGCTCCTTGCGGCTCACCGAGAACCAGAACTTGAACAGGATGATCCCGCTGCGCACGAGCATGCGCTCGAACTCGGGCGCCTGGCGCATGAACTCCTTGTACTCCTCGTCGGTGCAGAAGCCCATCACTCGCTCGACCCCCGCGCGGTTGTACCAAGAGCGGTCGAACATCACGATCTCCCCGGCGCTGGGCAGGTGCTCGATGTAGCGCTGGAAGTACCACTGGGTCCGCTCCTCCTGGGAGGGCTTCTCGAGGGCGATGACCCGCGCACCGCGGGGGTTCATGTGCTCCATGAAGCGCTTGATCGTGCCTCCCTTGCCCGCTGCGTCCCGGCCCTCGAAGACCATGACGATGCGCGCCCCGGACCCCTTGACCCACGCCTGCAGCTTCAGAAGCTCGATCTGCAGCAGCCGCTTGCTCCGCTCGTACTCGTGCCGGGTCATCCGCTCGTCGTAGGGGTACCCCTCGCGCCAGGTGCCGACCGGGGTCCCGTCCGGTCCCAGGAGTACCGGGTCGTCGACCTCGTCCCAGGTCTCGGTGGCGGTCAGCCCGAAGTGCAGGAGCCGGTCGTCCTCGGTGTCCTGCAGGGCGTCGATGATGTCGGCCAGGTCCATGATCGACTCGAGGTCGAACTCACGCACGTCGCGATCGCTGCTCATGGAACCCGATCATTGCCTGCCGGGGGTGGGCCGGGCGCGGTGGGGCGCGGCGATCGGTGAACTTCGGTCGATCGTGGCGGATCGGGCGACGAATCAGGCAGTCCGGCGGCGCCCCAGTGGTGGCCACCGCCGGACTATCCTTTGTGCGTGGGGATCACTCTGGATCGCTGGCTGCGGTTGCGCTCGTATCTGTCCGAGGACTTCCTCGGTGGGCCGCGGGTGCTCAAGATGAACTGGGTCATCAACTTCCAGAAGGGCGGAACCCTGCCCTTCGTCCTCGGGCTGATGGCGGTCACCGACACCTGGACCGTCACGGCCTGGACCTACCTGGCCCTGCACGGCAGCTACGGCCTCATCTGGTTGCTCAAGGACGCCGTCATGCCGGACGCCCGCTGGCAGACGCGGATCACCTTCGGCGGGGCGTTCATGGCCTTCGCGTTCCTGGCCCTCTACTGGCTTGCGCCGATCCTGCTGGTGGCCAGCGACACCCAGCAGCCGCAGTGGCTGCTCGCATGCGCCACGATCGCCTACGCCCTCGGCGTCGTGCTCATGATGGCCAGCGATGCGCAGAAGTACTACACGCTGCAGCACAGGCGCGGACTCATCACGACCGGTTGGTTCGCGCGCGTGCGCCACCCCAACTACCTCGGTGAGATGGTGCTCTACGCGTCGTTCGCCGTGGTTGCCGGGCACTGGATCCCGTGGCTCGTCCTGGCCTGGGTCTGGCTGGCCCTGTTCGTGCCCAACATGTTGGGCAAGGAGGCCAGCATGAGCCGGTACCCGGAATGGGCCGCGTACAAGGCCCGCACCGGCATGCTGCTGCCGCGATTCCGCCGGCCGTATGCGCCAGCCCAAAAGGACCAGCCCACCTCGGCCGCACGGGCGTAGGGCCGCCACCGCCGGGGGACCTCCGCTCAGGCTCAGGCACCCGCCGGCTGCGGGCGCCCTCCGTGAGTGCTCACGAGGATTCACGCACACGAGATCGGCCGTATGAGCCTGGTGCGGATGGCCCTTCTGGGCAGGCGCACATCGAACCGCCCATATCGGCTGCTCCCGGGTGGGCCATACGGGCGGTTCGATGTGCGCCACCCGGGTGGGCTCTCGCCACCCCGTTGATACGGGCGGCTTCGTGTGCGTCGCAGGTCGTCGGCCGGCGAAACCGGCGACACCGATCCTGCCCTGGAGGTCTCGATCCCGATCGGGACGGGACTGCATGCCTGCGGATCCGGTCTACCCTTGTCGGATGCGTGAACCTTCAAGTCGTTCCAGCGCGCCCGTCTTCGACCAGCTGGAGCTGGTGCTGCCCAGGGTGAGCAAGCCGGTGCAGTACATCGGCGGCGAGCTGAACGCGGCGGTGAAGGACTGGGATGCGGCCAGGGTCCGTTGGGCGCTGATGTACCCGGATGCCTACGAGGTCGGACTTCCCAACCAGGGCGTGCAGATCCTCTACGAGGTCCTCAACGAGGCCGACGGCGTGCTCGCCCAGCGCACCTACACGGTGTGGCCGGACCTCGAGGCGCTCATGCGCGAGCGGGGGATCCCAGCATTCACCGTCGACGGCCACCGCCCGCTGGGCGCCTTCGACCTGATCGGTGTCTCCTTCTCCACTGAGCTCGGCTACACGAACATGCTCACGAGCCTGGACCTCGCCGGGATCCCGCTGATGGCCCACGAGCGCGGCGACCACCACCCGCTGGTCGTGATGGGCGGGCACGCTGCGTTCAACCCGGAGCCGGTCGCGGACTTCGTCGACGCCGTGGTCCTCGGCGATGGCGAGGAGGCGGTGCTGAGGATCAGCGAGATCGTGAGCGCGTTCAAGGCCGAGCACCCAGGCTTCGGCGAGGTCGCCAACGGCACGTCGCTGCGCCAGGCCCTGCTCGAGCGCCTGGCCACGAGCGGTGTGGTCTATGTCCCAGCGTTCTACGACGTGGAGTACCTGGCAGATGGCCGGATCGGCCGGGTCGTGCCCACGAACTCCGCCGCTCCGTGGCGCGTGGCCAAGCACACCCTGATGGACCTCGACGAGTGGCCGTACCCGAAGAACCCGCTCGTCCCGCTGGCAGAGACGGTGCACGAGCGCCTGAGCGTGGAGATCTTCCGGGGCTGCACCCGTGGCTGCCGGTTCTGCCAGGCCGGCATGATCACCAGGCCAGTCCGCGAGCGTTCGACCGAGGTGCTCGGCGAGATGATCGAGAACGGCCTGCGCAAGACCGGCTTCGAGGAGGTCGGGATGCTCTCGCTGAGCAGCGCGGACCACTCGGAGATCGCTGAGCTCTCCAAGGGCCTGGCCGACCGGTACGAGTCGGAGCAGGTGGCGCTGTCCCTGCCCAGCACTCGCGTGGACGCGTTCAACATCGACCTGGCCAACGAGCTCTCGCGCAACGGCCGACGCTCCGGGCTGACCTTCGCCCCCGAGGGGGGCAGCGAGCGGATGCGCCAGGTGATCAACAAGATGGTCACCGAGGAGGACCTGATCAACACGGTGACCGCCGCCTACTCCGCGGGCTGGCGTCAGGTGAAGCTGTACTTCATGTGTGGCCTGCCGACCGAGACCGATGAGGACGTCCTGCAGATCGCCGAGCTCGCGAAGAACGTGATCAAGGCCGGACGCGAGGCCGCGGGCACACGCGACATCCGATGCACCGTGTCGATCGGCGGGTTCGTGCCCAAGCCGCACACCCCCTTCCAGTGGGCGGCCCAGCTCGATCACGAGAGCACCGACCGCCGGCTGCACGCCCTGCGTGACGAGATCCGCAACGACCGCAACTACGGCAAGGCCATCGGCTTCCGGTACCACGACGGGCGTCCGGGGATCGTCGAGGGGCTCCTCTCCCGGGGCGACCGACGGGTGGGTCGCGTGATCCTCGAGGCGTGGCGCGACGGGGCCCGGTTCGACGGCTGGAGCGAGCACTTCTCGTTCGACCGGTGGATGTCGGCCGCCGAGCGGGCGCTGGCCGACCAGCCGGTGGACGTCGGCTGGTACACGACCCGCGAGCGGGAGCAGAACGAGGTCCTGCCCTGGGACCACCTCGACTCCGGCCTGGACCGCGACTGGCTCTGGCAGGACTGGGAGGAGGCACTGGCTGGCGGAGAGGTCGAGGACTGCCGCTGGACCCCGTGCTTCGACTGCGGCGTCTGCGACCACCTCGGTACCCAGATCCAGGTGGGGCCGGGGGAGGCCGTGCTGCTGCCTCTGCCCACGGTCCCGTCGCGGGTGGAGGTCTGATGGCCGCCAAGCGCTCGCCCGACCGGGAGCTCGTGCCCGCGGTCCAGAAGCTGCGCATCCGGTACGCCAAGCGTGGCCCGCTGCGCTTCTCCTCGCACCGCGACTTCCAGCGGGCCCTCGAGCGGGCGCTGCGCCGCGCACGGGTCCCGATGGCCTACTCGGCCGGGTTCTCCCCTCACCCGAAGGTCTCCTACGCGAACTCCGCGCCCACCGGAGCGGCCAGTGAGGCGGAGTATGTCGAGATCGGCGTGGTCCGGCGCTGCGACCCCGAGGCCCTGCGCGCCGAGCTCGACGAGGCGCTGCCCCCGGGTCTGGACGTCATCGAGGTCGTTGAGGCCCGAACGCCGGATCTGGTCAACCGGCTCGAGGCAAGTCGCTGGCGCATCGAGGTGCCCGGCGCTCAGCCCGACGAGCTGGCGGCCGCCTGGCAGAAGGTCACGGACGCGGAGACCGTGCCGGTGCAGCGGATGATGAAGCAGGGCATGCGCACCCTCGACCTGCGGCCGGCGCTCCTGGTCGGCGAGGTCGCCGATGCCGGTCCGCTCGGTGCCGTGCTCGAGCTGACTGTGGCCAACGTGACGCCGACCGTCCGGCCCGAGGAGATCCTGGTCGCCCTCCGGGAGATCGGCGGGCTCGCGACGGAGGATCCGGCCCGCTCGACCCGGTTGGCACAGGGTCCGCTGACGGCAGACGGACTGGTCGGTGATCCGCTCGCGGTGGACCGCGCGGCCGCGGAGCCCGCCGCCGTCTAGTTGTTCCCGCCCGCGCGGGCTGCGCGCCGCTGGACACCCCCTGTGGCATAATTCGCCCCAGTCACCCCGTCCATCGGAGTGGCCCGTGTTCGATGCGTCGCACCGATCAGGCCCTACGTGCTGCCAAGGGCTGGCACAGGGAATGGTCAGGCCGCGACCGGCTGTGGACGAGTTCCGTCACCAGTCGGGCCCGCTGACATCGCGGAGCCTGAGGTCGACGCACGCACCACGTGCGCACCCCGGGCGGCACCAGAGGCTTCGCCGGAACGTGCGTGCACGGTTCGGCCATACGTAGGGCAACTGCGCGGCGTCGATCGCTGCGTGGTACCCGTGAGGAGACCGCCATGGTCGACGACCAGGATCAGCAGCCCACCGAAGAAGCGCAGGCCGGAACCGAGGCGCCCTCTGCCCCGGCTGCGCCCCGCCGTCGCCGGCGGGCGGCCAGTCGGCCAGCGGGTCCGCCGGTGGTCCCCCCGGGCGACCAGGCTGAGCTCTTCGCGGCCCCCGCCGAGGGCGACGAGCCGGCTGTCGTGGCTGAGGTCGAGGCTGAGGTCGAGGCCCGAGGTCGAGGCGGCCGAGCCCGAGGACGAACTGATCGCGGTCACAGAGGTCGAACCGAGCCCGGGCGAGGCTCCTGACGAGCAGGCCGCTGAGGCGCCGGAGGCCACCACCTCAGAGCCCGAATCGCCGGCGCCCGCGGACTCGACCGCCACCACCGCCCGCCGCTCCCGCCGAGCGACCCGGGGCGTGACGACCGTCGCGTTCTCGGCCGTGCCTGAGCCTGAGGCCACCCCGGTGGTTGCCCCTGCCGAGGTGCCCGTCGCGGCGCTGTTCCAGCCCCCGGATGAGACCAGGGCCGTGCGGCGTCGTCGGCGCCCAGCTGTGGAGGCTGACTCAACAGGTGCCGCGGGCGCCGATGAGACCGGCGAGTCTGCGGTCGAGGTCGCCGAGCGGGATCAGGCGGACCAGCCGCGCCAGCGGACCGATGGCGCCCAGGACACGGACACCGACGCCGACACCGGCGAGGCTGAGCGCGACGATCGCGACGACGATCGCGATGACGACGGCGCCCCGCGGCGGCGTCGTCGCCGGGGCGGCCGCCGCCGCCGTCGGGGCGGATCGGGCAACGGCGAGGACAACGGATCTGCCGAGGACGAGGGCGGTGAGGACGGCTCCGATGCTGGCGCCGACTCGCGGGCCGCTGACCGGTCCAGCGACGGGACCAGTGACCAGGCCGACGACGACTCCGACGACGAGTCCGAGGGTGATGACGCCGAGGGTGGCGAGGGCTCGGAGTCCTCGAGCGCCCGTCGCCGTCGCCGTCGCCGTCGCCGCGCCGGGGTCGCCGAGGAGATGGAGGACCTGTCCTCCGAGGACCCGCCGAACACCGTGGTCAAGGTCCGGGAGGCCCGTCGGCCCAAGGACGAGATCACCTCGGTGCGCGGCAGCACGCGCATCGAGGCCAAGAAGCAGCGTCGGCGTGACGGGCGTGAGGCCGGGCGTCGGCGTGCTCCGATCCTGACCGAGGCGGAGTTCCTCGCCCGGCGTGAGTCCGTCAACCGCGTCATGTGCGTCCGTGAGCACGGCGACCGCACGCAGATCGCGGTGCTCGAGGACGGCATCCTCGTCGAGCACTACGTCAACCGCGCCGAGTCCTCGTCGATGGTCGGCAACGTCTACCTCGGCAAGGTCCAGAACGTGCTTCCGTCGATGGAGGCCGCCTTCGTCGACGTCGGCCGGGGCCGCAACGCGGTGCTCTACGCCGGCGAGGTGAACTGGGAGGCTGCGGGCCTCGAGGGCCAGCCCAAGCGGATCGAGCTGGCGCTGAAGTCCGGCGACCCCGTGCTGGTGCAGGTCACCAAGGACCCGATCGGCCACAAGGGCGCCCGCCTCACGAGCCAGATCTCCCTGCCGGGACGCTTCCTGGTGTACGTGCCCGAGGGCTCGATGACCGGGATCTCGCGCAAGCTGCCCGACACCGAGCGCTCGCGGCTCAAGAGCATCCTCAAGGACATCGTCCCGGACGGCGCCGGAGTGATCGTGCGCACCGCGGCCGAGGGCGCCACCGAGGAGCAGCTGACCGCCGACGTGACCCGCCTGGCTGCGCAGTGGGCCGACATCATGAAGAAGGCGAAGTCGGCGTCCCCGCCCTCGTTGCTCTACGGCGAGCCGGACCTGGCCATCAAGGTCGTCCGCGACATCTTCAACGAGGACTTCACGACCCTGCTGGTCCAGGGCGACAGCACATGGCAGACCCTGAGCGACTACATCGGCTGGGTTGCTCCCGACCTGCTGCCCAAGCTCGAGAAGTGGGTCGAGCCGACCGACCTGTACGCCGCGCACCGGATCGATGAGCAGCTGGCCAAGGCCCTGGACCGCAAGGTCTGGCTGCCTTCGGGCGGCTCGCTGGTGATCGACCGCACTGAGGCAATGACCGTCGTCGACGTCAACACCGGCAAGTTCACAGGCCAGGGCGGCAACCTCGAGGAGACCGTCACCAAGAACAACCTCGAGGCCGCGGAGGAGATCGTCCGCCAGCTCCGGCTGCGTGACATCGGCGGGATCATCGTCGTCGACTTCATCGACATGGTCCTCGAGAGCAATCGCGACCTCGTGCTGCGGCGCCTGGTCGAATGCCTCGGCCGTGATCGCACCAAGCACCAGGTGGCCGAGGTCACCTCGCTCGGGCTGGTCCAGATGACCCGCAAGCGGATCGGCCAGGGCCTGCTCGAGGTGTTCTCCACCCAGTGCGAGCACTGCGGCGGCCGGGGCCACATCGTGTCCTCGGAGCCGGTGGGGATCGACCACCAGCCTGCTGAGGAGTCCAACAACCGCCGCGATCGGGGTGGACGTCGTCCCGCGAAGCCGGTCGCCCCGGCGGTGCTGGGCGGCAAGCAGACGGGCAAGACCCCACCACCGCCGAAGTTCGACGAGCACGGACATCTCGAGCACGACGAGCACGCGTCCCACGAGGACCACGACGACCCGCGCCGCTGACACCGCCGACGGCGCCGATCCCGTCGAGGTGGTTGAGGTCGTGGAGGTCGTTGACGTCGTTGAGTCGGACGAGAGCCACGAGAGTCACCAGGATCAGCAGGGCCATGATGGTCGCGAGGATCACCACGGCCATGAGGCCCATGAGGGCCACGAAGGGCACCACGATCACGAGGGTGACGCGGGAGCGGCGCCTGAGGCGGCTGAGCAGGGCGATGCGGCCGAGCCCGGGTCGACCGACCAGCCCGACTCGACCGACCAGCCCGACTCGACCGACCAGCCCTGGTCGACCGACCAGAACGACTGGAGCGAGCAGGCCGGCTCACCCGAGCACCACGAGGACCCCGACCGGGTGGACGCGGTTTGACCGTATGCCCGTCGGATCCGTACCCTAGAACCCTGGCGCGCGAGCGCCGCACGCATGTGCGTGCCCGTCATCCGGGTGCGTCCAGCCCCGAACCGATCTCAGGAGTGCCGCCCGTGTACGCCATTGTCCGCTCAGGCGGCCGTCAGGAGAAGGTCGCCGTCGGCGACGTCATCGAGACCAACCGCGTGTTGGCGGAGCCCGGCGACAACGTCGAGCTGCCCGCCCTGCTGCTCGTCGACGGTGCCACCGTCACCTCGGATTCCGAGACGCTGGCCGGGGTGAAGGTGTCCGCCGAGGTCGTGGCGCACACCAAGGGCCCGAAGATCGACATCCTCAAGTACAAGAACAAGACCGGCTACCGCAAGCGCCAGGGCCACCGTCAGGCCCTGACCCAGCTGCGCGTCACCGGCATCGAGAGCGGGAAGTGACCTCATGGCTCATAAGAAGGGTGCATCCAGCACGCGCAACGGTCGCGACTCGAACGCGCAGCGCCTTGGCGTGAAGCGCTTCGGCGGCCAGGTCGTCAAGGCCGGCGAGATCATCATCCGCCAGCGTGGTACGCACTTCCACCCCGGTGAGAACGTCGGCCGCGGCGGCGACGACACCCTGTTCGCCCTCGCTCCCGGTGCTGTCCAGTTCGGCACGGCACGCGGGCGTCGCGTCATCAACATCGTCGAGGTCCCGGCTGGCTGAGGCCGGACCACTTCAGCGGAGGCGGGCCCACGTGGGCTCGCCTCTTCTGTTTCCACCACCCCACCACTACCGGCAAACCCTCCGCAACGGGTCAGAATCTCCGCGATGATGCGGAGGGTCCTGCCTATCGCGGAGGTTCTGCGGGACGGGACCGGAGCAGCCACGAGAGGAGACAGGCCCATGGCGACATTCGTCGACCAGGTGGTGATCCACGCCACCGCCGGCAACGGCGGGCATGGGTGTGCCTCCGTGCACTCGGAGAAGTTCAAGCCGCTCGGCGGGCCGGACGGCGGCAACGGCGGCCGCGGCGGGGACGTGATCCTCGTGGCCGATGCCGGAACCCCCAGCCTGCTGGAGTACCACCACTCCCCGCATCGGCGCGCCACCAACGGCGTCCCGGGGCAGGGCGGGCATCGCAACGGCGCCAACGGCTCCGATGTCGTGCTGCCGGTCCCCGTCGGGACCGTCCTGACCGTCGATGGTGAGGTCCTGGCCGACCTGCCCGTGGCCGGCGTCTCGGTCGTGATCGCCCGTGGTGGTCGCGGCGGCCTGGGCAACGCCGCCCTGGCGTCCGCCCGGCGCAAGGCCCCCGGATTCGCACTGCTGGGTGAGCCCGGCGAGGAGGTCACGGTCACCCTCGAGCTCAAGACCGTGGCCGATATCGGCCTCGTCGGATTCCCGAGCGCAGGCAAGTCCTCGTTGATCGCCGCGATGTCCTCGGCGCGGCCGAAGATCGCCGACTACCCGTTCACCACGCTCGTGCCGAACCTGGGCGTCGTCACCGCCGGGTCCACCGTGTTCACCGTCGCAGACGTGCCCGGCCTCATCCCCGGGGCATCCCAGGGCAAGGGACTGGGCCTGGAGTTCCTGCGCCACGTCGAGCGCTGCGCCGCGCTGGTCCATGTCCTGGACTGCGCCACGCTCGAACCTGACCGGGACCCGATGAGCGACCTGGACATGATCGAGGCCGAGCTTGCCGAGTACGGCGGGCTGGCCGACCGCCCGCGTCTGGTGGTGCTCAACAAGATCGACGTCCCCGAGGGTCGCGAGCTCGCCGAGATGGTGCGCGCCGACCTCGAGGCCCGCGGGCTGCCGGTGTTCCTGGTCTCCGCGGTCTCCCATGAGGGGCTGCGCGAGCTGTCGTTCGCGATGGGCCGCGTGGTGTCCGAGCAGCGTGCCGCCACGGCCACACCGGTCGCCGAGCGGATCGTGATCCAACCTCGGGCGGTCGATGACTCGGGCTACGTGGTGGTCCGCGAGGGTGAGGCGTTCCGCGTGCGTGGGGCGAGGCCCGAGCGCTGGATCCGGCAGACCGACTTCTCCAACGACGAAGCCGTGGGCTACCTGGCCGACCGCCTCGCGCGACTCGGCGTCGAGGAGGACCTCGTCCGTCTGGGCGCGAAGCCGGGCGACGAGGTCCGGATCGGCCCGGAGGACAACGCGGTGGTGTTCGACTGGGAGCCGACCGTCCGTGGGTCCGGGCCGGGCCCACGTGGGCAGGACCAGCGGATCATGGCCCCCGAGGCGCGCCAGCACGGCCGGACCCGGGCGCAGCTCGAGGAGGGGGAGGACCCCGAGGCCGCGTGGGCTCCGGACCCCGTCGACGAGAGCCCGGCCACCTATCGCCGGCGCGCCCATGTCGCGGCCGGCGGGGCCAAGGACGAGGCCTCTGCGCCCGACGGGGACGGCAGCCCTGCCCCCGATGCGGGGGAGGCAGGTTCCTGATGGGCGCGGCGTCGGCTCGACCCGCCTCTCCCCGCGACGCGATCAGCGCCGCGCGGCGCGTGGTGGTCAAGGTCGGATCGTCCTCGTTGACCCTGCGCGCAGGGTCCACCGGGGTCACCGGTGCCGCCGATCGCCGTGGCGCGCGAGGGGGTCCGGACGTCGACCCCGGACCGCGTGACGGCTCCTCGGTCCTGGCCGGCGTGTCCGCCGGGATCGACGTGGCGCGCGTCAGCGAGCTCGTCGACGCACTCGGTGTTGCGGCGCATCAGGGCACCCAGCTCGTCCTTGTGTCGTCAGGCGCCATCGCCACAGGCATCGCGCCGTTGGGTCTTCGTCGGCGTCCGCGCGACCTGGCCTCCGCCCAGGCCGCCGCCTCGGTCGGCCAGGGGATCCTGATGGCGCACTACCACGACGCGTTCGCCCGCCACGATCGCGTCGTCGGCCAGGTTCTGCTCACCGCCGACGACCTGATCCGCCGGGCGCACTACCGCAACGCCCAGAGCACGCTCGAGCGACTGCTCGAGCTCGATGTCGTGCCGATCGTCAACGAGAACGACACCGTGGCCACCGCGGAGATCCGCTTCGGCGACAACGACCGCCTGGCTGCGCTCGTGGCCCACCTGGTCCGGGCCGACGCCCTGATCCTGCTGTCCGACGTCGACGGCCTGTACGACGGGCCGCCCGACAGGGGTGGAAGCCGCCTCATCGCGGAGGTTGCCTCGGCGGCCGACCTGGAGGACGTCGTCGTTGGCGGGACCGGTTCCGCCGGTGTCGGGCTCGGCGGCATGGGCACCAAGGTCGAGGCCGCTCGGATCGCCACCGAGGCCGGCATCCCGGTCGTCCTGACCTCGGCGGCAAACGCCGCCCGGGCGCTCGCCGGGGAGCAGGTGGGCACCTACTTCCACGCGACCGGCGACCGGTCTGCCTCGCGGATGCTGTGGCTGGCCCACGCGACCTCGAGCGTCGGCCAGATCCACCTGGACGCCGGCGCTGTGCGTGCGCTGCAGGAGCGTGGCGCGTCACTGCTCCCGGCCGGGATCACCCACGTGGTCGGTGGTTTCGTCGCTCGCGACCCGGTGGACCTCGTGGGGCCGGACGGTCAGGTGGTCGCGCGCGGGCTCGTTGCCTACGACGCCACCGAGCTCCCCGCGCTCCTGGGTCGCTCCACGAAGGAGCTCGCGGCAGCCTTGGGGCCCGAGTACGAGCGCGAGGTCGTCCACCGCGACGACATGGTCCTCCTCCGCTGACCCAGCCCCCGCCCCGACCCGTCGCCCACCCCTGCCCCCACCCCCCCGACCGGTCCACTTTCGCGCGGCCCATCCTCGGGTTCGTCCGCTTTCCCGAGCGCCTGCGCTCGGGATTCCGGACGAGGTGTGAGGCACCAGGGGCGCGAAGGGCGCGAGGGCGCGAGGGCGCGAGGGCGCGAGGGGCGCGAGGGGCGCGAGGGCGCGAGGGCGCGAGGGCGCGGAGGCGCGGCGGCGCAGGGGCGCGAGGGGCGCGAGGGGGTTCGCTTCGACCGGACGCCGGCGCGCCGGTGCTCGTCTACCCTTGGCCCATGCTCGATGCCCACACCGAACCCACCATCGACCACGACGAGTCACTCGTCGCTGAACGGGAGCTGGTCCTGGCCACGGCCCGCCGCGCGAAGGAGGCCGCCGTCACGCTCCGGCAGCTGACGCGCGCACAGAAGGACGTCGCCCTGCGCGCGATGGCCGACGGCCTGCGTGCCTCGACCGACCTGATCCTGGCCGCGAACGCGGTGGACGTGGACCGGGCTGTTGCCGCCGGAACCGCGGAGGGAATCGTCGACCGGCTCACGCTCACCGAGGCCCGGCTGTCCGACATCGCCGATGCCCTCGAGCTGGTCGCCGACCTGCCCGACCCGGTCGGAGAGGTTGTTCGCGGCTGGACCCAGCCCAACGGCCTGGAGATCCGCCAGGTGCGAGTGCCCATGGGTGTGGTGGCGATGGTCTACGAGGCCCGCCCGAACGTCACTGTCGATGCCGCCGGCCTGAGCCTCAAGAGCGGCAACGCCGCACTCCTGCGCGGATCGTCGTCGGCGTACGACTCGAACACCGCCCTGGTCGATGTCATGCGGGCGGCCCTGGCGGAGACCGACGTCCCAGTTGACGCGATCCAGCTCGTTCCTGGGCGAAGCCACGAGGCCGTGATGGCCCTGATGACCGCCCGCGGCCTGGTCGACCTGCTGATCCCGCGCGGGGGGGCCGGGCTGATCCGCAACGTCGTGGACAACTCCACCGTCCCGGTGATCGAGACGGGTGTGGGCAACTGCCACGTGTACGTCGACGCCTCGGCGGACATCGACAAGGCCGTCGCGATCCTGGTCAACGCCAAGACGCAGCGGACCAGCGTCTGCAACACCGCCGAGACGTTCCTTGTGCACAGCGCCGTGGCCGAGAAGTTCCTGCCCGTCGCGCTGGCAGCCCTGGCGGAGAAGGGGGTGACGATCCACGGCGACGACCGCATGGCGGACTTCGCGGCGGCTGCCCGGATCGCCTTCGTCCCGGTCACCGACGAGGACTGGGCGTGCGAGTACTACTCCCTGGACATCGCCGCGGGGATCGTCGACTCCCTCGACGAGGCGTGCGCCCACATCCGGCGATGGTCGAGCGGCCACACAGAGGCCATCGTCACCGAGGACCTCGGCGCATCCCGGCGGTTCATCGGGGGAGTCGACTCGGCCGCGGTGATGGTCAACGCCTCGACCCGGTTCACCGACGGTGGTGAGTTCGGGTTCGGGGCCGAGATCGGGATCTCGACGCAGAAGCTGCACGCACGCGGGCCGATGGGCCTGACCGAGCTGACCTCCACGACCTACCTGGTCCACGGCGACGGACACATCCGCAGCTGACGGGCCAGAGGTGGCGTAGGGGCGGCCATGCGCCGTGGGCGGCCCCTGATCCGGTAGGCTCGCGGCGCTGACCACTGGGAAGGGGATGTTCGATGGTGAACGCACTGGTTCGGCTCTCCGAAGGGTCGGCTGTCGAGGATCACCCGCTCGTGCCGCCGTGGGTCTTCGGGGCCCTCGCGCTCGTCCTGCTGCTGGTCCTGCTGTTCGTCGTGACCCGGTTCAATCCCGACCGGTGAGCCGCGCGCACAGATGACCGTGCGCCTGGGAGTCATGGGGGGCACGTTCGACCCCATCCACCATGGTCACCTCGTTGCCGCCAGCGAGGTCGCCCACCTCTTCTCACTGGACGAGGTCGTGTTCGTCCCCACCGGCCAGCCGTGGCAGAAGGCCGAGAGGCCGGTCACTGAGGCCGAGACCCGCTACCTGATGACCGTGATCGCGACCGCTGACGACCCGAGGTTCACCGTCAGCCGTGTCGACATCGAGCGCGAAGGGCCGACCTACACCGTGGACACGCTGCGCGACCTGCATGCGCAGCGCCCCGATGCCGAGCTGTTCTTCATCACCGGCGCGGATGCCCTGGGCTCGATCCTCACGTGGCGAGATCCGCACGACGTGCTGGACCTCGCGCACCTCGTGGCAGTCACGCGCCCGGGCCATGATGTCGACGCGGCGCACCTGCCGGAGGGCTCGGCCACCATCGTGGAGGTCCCAGCGCTGGCCATCTCCTCCACCGACTGCCGGCAGCGGGTCGCCCATGGGGCTCCTATCAGCTACCTCGTGCCCGCCGGGGTGGATCGCTTCATCGTGAAGATGGGCCTGTACCGGGCAGGTGCCCAGTGAGCCCGAAGCACGCCAAGCCGGAGCCGCCGGAGGATGCCGCCCCTCCCGCTGAACCGACCCCGGAGGGACCCGCGGCGGAACCAACGCCGCCCACCAGTCCGCCGGGCGCTTCAACGCCGCCCTCAGCCCCGCCCGTCGCCGCGCCGCCTGAGGCCCCGACCGTCACCGCGCCGCCTCCAGAGGCCCCGCCGGGAGTTCCTCCCGCTGGCGCGCCGATGGCGGAGCGGACCGGTCAGCCACCTGTGGCCCCACCCGCTGCCGCGCCGATCGGGGACCGGGCCACACAGCCGCCCACGGCCCCACCGATGGTGACCCCATCCGGTGCGGGCCTGCCGGGGGCTCAACGTCCCGTGACCCCGCCAGGGGGTCAACCGCCCGTGACGCCCCCGGGGTCTCAGCCCCCCGCGTCCCCGGCCCCGCCGGCGGCGACCACCGCCCGGCCTCCGGCGCTCCCGGCCACCTCCGAACCGGCCCCGCCGGCCGCGACCGCCGCCCCGATCGCCGCCGCGTCCGCTCCGGCCGCGACCACCGCCCCGATCACCGCCGCCCCGGTCGCCGCCGCTTCCGCGCCGGCCGCGTCCCCACCGGCCCCGACGCCCGCCCCGACCGCCCCTGCCCCGACTCCCACCCCGACGCCATCACCTCGGCGCCCGCCGCCGCGACGTCCGGGCGGTCGCCGTGTCCGCTCGCGCTGGATGTGGGCGTTCCTGGCCATCCTCGGGATCGCTCTGGTCGGATGGTTGATCGTGACGATGCGGCCGACGGACACGCCGGGGACCCCACAGCCCACACCTACCGCGACCGCCTTTGCCGAGCAGGGCACGCTCCTCATCCAGGTCCGCAACGACGCCGACCTGGGCGCGGACAACATGGTGGCCGGTGTCGGCGGCGGCCTGCCCGCGGCGCAGCTGCTCGTGCCCTCACGCCTCATCGTCGACGTCCCCGGAGCGGGCCAGCAGACCCTCGGCCAGAGCGCCCGGCTGCTCGACCGCTCGGCCTCGCAGGACGCCCTGTCGGACCTGCTCGCCCTGCGCATCGACGGGACTCTGAGCCTGGCCCGGCTGGCGCTGGCCGGGATGGTCGACTACGTGGGCGGCATCACGGTCGACGTCGACAAGCCCATCACCGTGACCGACGAGGCCACGCAGGTCGAGACCGTCGTCGTGCCGGCAGGGATGCAGACCCTCGACGGAAACCAGGCCGCCACCTACGCGCTGGCGTGGTTGCCCGACGAGCCGGAGGCTGCTCGCTTGGCCCGGTACTCCCAGGTGATGACCGCGACGATCTCAGGCCTGCCCGACGATGCCCTGCGCATCGAGCAGATGTTGACCTCCTTGGGGGCTTCGGCCCGGACCACGACGACCACCGGAGCGGTCGCGGAGTTCCTCCTGCAGATGCGTCGCAGCATCCTCGAGGGGGGTCAGCAGGTCCGCGTCCTGCCGACGACCGACATCGAGGCCGGTGAGACCCTTGCCGTCGTTCGGGTGGACCTGGTGGCAGCAGAGTCCGTCATCAGCTCCCTGCTTCCGCAGGCGATGCTCAGCGGTGCGGAGTCCAACCCCAGGGTCCTGGTCCAGAACGGCGTGGGGACGCCGGGACTCGGGGCGAGCGCCCGCGATCGGCTCGTGGGCGCAGGCATGGTCTACATCAACGGGGGCAACGCCGAGCAGTTCGACCAGCCGACGAGTCTCGTGATCGTCGAGGACGCGTCCCCGGAGTCGGTGGCGCTCGGCGAGAAGGTCGCCGAGGCCCTCGGGGTCCCAGCCACGGCCGTGCAGGTCGCCGAGGACGGGCAGAACGTGGCGGACGTCGTGGTGATCCTCGGGGCGGACTTCGTGCCGTGAGTTGCCGGCCCGCCGGGACCCCTCGCGGGCGGTAGGCTCGCCGACGTGACTGCTGACCCCCGTGCCGTGGCCCTGACGATCGCTGCTGCCCATGCTGCCGCCGACAAGCTGGCCGAGGACATCGTGGCCATCGACGTGAGCAACCATCTCGTGCTCACTGACGTGTTCCTGCTCTGCTCCGCGGCCAATGACCGTGCCGTGCGCGCCGTCGTGGACGGCATCGAGGAGGCCCTGCTCAAGCAGGGCGTCAAGCCGCTGCGCCGCGAGGGGGAGGCGGAGGGCCGCTGGGTCCTGCTGGACTACAACGACATCGTGGTCCACGTGCAGCAGGCCGAGGAGCGTTTCCACTACGCCCTCGAGCGGCTCTGGCGGGACTGCCCGATCATCGAGCTGCCCGAGGAGGTCCACCGGCCGCGCTCCGTCAACCCGTGAGCGGCGGCTGGAACGCCGCGCCCCGGCGGCGGGTGGTCTTCTGGCGCCATGGGCGCACGGCCTGGAACCTGGAGAACCGGTTCCAGGGGGCGACGGACGTGCCGCTCGACGAGGTGGGCCTCGCCCAGGCGGTCGCCGCTGCTCCGGCGCTGGCCCGGATGAGTCCCACGGCGATCGTCTCCAGCGATCTCGATCGTGCCGTGACAACGGCGCGCGTCCTGGCCGACCTGACCGGCCTGGACGTTGTCGAGGATGCCGGCCTCCGGGAGACCGACGGCGGCCGGTGGCAGGGCCTGACCCGCGACGAGATCATCGAGCAGGACCGCGATCTGTTCATGGCGTGGGTCGCCGGGCACGACGTCCGCCCCCCGGGCGGTGAGGTGCGCAGCGAGGTCGTGGACCGCGTGGTCGGGGCGGTGGACCGGCAGGTCGCGGTGCTCCCCTCGGGCGGGACGTTGGTCGTGGTCAGCCACGGCGGGTCGATCCGCGGCGCGATCGGTGGGCTGCTGGGCCTCGCCCCGGAGCAGTGGACTGCGCTGGGCGTGATCAGCAACTGCGCCTGGAGCGTGCTGAGCCAGCTCACGCTCCCTGCCGAGCCCGGTGGCGAGCCCGTGACCCGGTGGCGCCTCGAGGAGTACAACGCGGCCGCGGCCCCGGAGCCGGCCCTGGGCGCCGACGACGCCTGAGGCGGGTCGAGGCGAATCCCTGCACGACCGCTACGGCGTCGACGGATCCGGCTCAGGGTGCGCATGTGCCCAGGCGGCCGCTTCGGTCCGTGAGCTCACCCCTAGCTTGGCCAGGATGTTCGACACGTGCACCGATGCGGTCTTCACGGAGATGAAGAGCTCATCGGCGATCATGCGGTTGCTCCGCCCGGCAGCGACAAGCGTGAGGACCTCGCGCTCGCGGGGCGTGAGCAGCGTCGCCTCCGACCGTTCCTGGCGGTCCGTCCTGGGCACTGGGATCCGGCCGGATGCGGCGGTCCGCGAAGCCAGGGGCACGAGGCAGTTGTCGCCCAACTCGTGGATCGTCTCCCAGGCGAGTCGCAGCTCGACGACGGCATCGTCGCGCCGGTCGGCGGCGAGGAGCTGCTGCGCGAGCCGGATGCGGGCCTCCGCGCGCTCATGGGCCAGCCCCTCGACATCAGCCAGGGCGTCGACGGCGGCCTGCCACGGCGGGATCCCGGCGCCAGGGCCACCGCGTGCAGCGTCGTCGCCTGCGGGACTCTCCCCAGTCTCGCCGCGGGCCGCCAGTGCCGCAGACTGGGCTGAGGTGAGCGCCCGCCATCCCGGGTGCGGGCTGGCCACCTGCAGGTGCGTGACCATGGCCCTCAGCTCCGGCGGCTCCGGCTCTCCCGCGTCGAGGAGCAGGCGTGCCCATGCCCATGCGAACGGCCAGCCGGCCGCGGGCGGGACCAGGGGGCCTGCGGCCTCAGCCGCGCGTTGCAGGATGAGCAGCGCCGATCGGTGGTCACCCTCGAACGCCGCCAGCTCGGCCCGGGCGACCGCCAGCGGCAGCATGTGCTGGGGCTGGCGTCGGGCGGCGATGAGGTTCTCGGCCGCCCTGTCAGCGGCGTCGGCAGCCGCGCTGGACTTGCCACGGCGGCCGAGGATGCTGGCCTGAATCGTGCGCAGGTGGCCGCGTGTGACTGGCGGGGGATCGAGGCGCAGGGCCTCATCAATGGTCGCGAGCGCCTCGTCCCACTGCCCGGCGAGCATCTCGGCCTCCGCCTCGTTGCCCGCGAGGAAGGCGCCCAGCGTCCGCGACAGACCCTGGTCGGCCGCGGCACGGCGGCCCCGTCGGGCCATCTCGCTGGCTTCTCTGAACCTGCCGGCTCCGATCAGGACGTCGGAGTAGTTGCCGTAGTACCGGAACAGCTCAGGGCCGCTGCCCGCCGAGACGGCGTAGCCGTGCGCGAGGTCGAACTCGTGCTGGCCCTCCGAGCTGCGCCCCAACTGGAACAGGACGCAGCCGAGCGTGTTGTGGGCGTTGCTGAGCTGCCTGGGTTCGCCGCACTCCTCGGCGGCCCCGACAGACAGCTCCGCCGTCTCCAGGGCGTGCAGGACCTGCCCCTCGACCATCAGGATGGCGGCACGAGCTGCCAGGGCGGCGGCCCGATCGCGCGATCCAGGTCTGGCGAGCGCCAGCGCGCGATCCAGGTCAGTCAGGGGATCGATCCCCAACCCCTCGCACTGAATGGCGCGCCTGACCAGCAGGTGGGCGACCCGCTCGGGTTCCCGCTGTGCGTCGACCTCGGCCAGCGCCGTGTCCAGCAGCCCGATGGCGCGGTCGGGAAGCCCGAGCCTGGCCGCAGCCCGGCTCGTCCTCGTCAGCAGCTCGATCCGATCGAACCCGGCGCGCTCCTGCGGGGCGCTGACCTGGTCCCAGAGGTCCAGGGCACGCTCGAGATGGGCCTGCTGCTCGCGCCAGGCATACACCT
>CAVOXR010000016.1:0-3803 GCA_963700475.1 uncultured Actinomycetes bacterium | reverse complement strand
ACATCACCGCGAGCATCATCCTGCAGCTGATGACGGTGGTGATCCCCAAGCTCGAGGCCCTGAAGAAGGAGGGCCAGTCCGGGCAGGCGCTGATCACCCAGTACACCCGCTACCTCACCGTCGCCCTGGCCATCCTTCAGTCCACCGGGATCGTCGCCCTCGCCCGCACGCCCGGTCAGCTGTTCCAGGGCTGCTCGGCCCAGCTGATCCCCGACGACTCGATCTTCACGATCTTCGTCATGATCGCCACGATGACTGCCGGTACCGCGGTCATCATGTGGCTCGGTGAGCTCATCACCGACCGGGGCGTGGGCAACGGGATGTCGCTGCTGATCTTCACCTCGATCATCTCCTCCTTCCCCTCGCAGATCGCCAGCATCTTCGCCACCCGCGGGCCGTTCATCACTGCGCTGACCGTCGTCGTCGGGTTCTTCATCATCATGGCGGTCGTCTTCGTCGAGCAGGGCCAGCGACGCATCCCGGTGCAGTACGCCAAGCGCATGGTGGGCCGCAAGATGTACGGCGGCACCTCGACCTACATCCCGCTGAAGGTCAACATGGCCGGCGTCATCCCGGTCATCTTCGCCTCGTCGCTGCTGTTCATCCCGGTGCTGTTCCTGCAGTTCTCCGACCAGACCGGCGCCGTCGCGCAGTTCATCGCGCGCCACTTCCAGCGTGGGACGGAGCCTCTCTACCTGTTCACCTTCGCCGTCCTCATCATCTTCTTCTGCTACTTCTACGTCGCGATCACCTTCAACACCACCGAGGTCGCGGACAACATGAAGAAGTACGGCGGCTTCATCCCGGGCATCCGGGCCGGGCGGCCCACGGCCGAGTACCTCGACTACGTTGTCACCCGCCTGACCCTGCCGGGCTCGTTGTACCTGGCGCTGGTCGCGATCATCCCGCTCTTCGCATTCAACGGGCTGGGCGTCTCGAGCCAGTTCATCTTCGGCGGCACCAGCCTGCTGATCATGGTCGGCGTCGGCTTGGATACGGTGAAGCAGATCGAGAGCCAGCTGCAGCAACGCAACTATGAAGGGTTCCTCCGCTGATGCGAATCGTGCTCATGGGCCCCCCCGGAGCGGGGAAGGGGACGCAGGCGGTCGTCGTTGCCGAGAGGCTGGGGATCCCCCACATCTCGACCGGCGAGATCTTCCGTGCGCACATGGCCCAGGGCACGCCGCTGGGGATCGCAGCGGGCATGTACATGGACCGCGGCAACTACGTCCCCGACCGCATCACGAATGCCATGGTCCGCAACCGGCTGGCCCAACCCGATGCGGCGAACGGCTTCCTTCTCGATGGGTATCCCCGCACGCTTGACCAGGTGGCCGTCCTCGACGAGATGCTCGCCGACGTCGGCCTGGCCGTGGACCACGTGGTCGAGCTGACCGCCGACACCGAGGAGGTGATCACCCGCCTGCTCAAGCGCGCCGCCGAGCAGGGCCGGGCTGATGACACCGAGGAGGTCATCCGCCGGCGGATGGAGGTCTACGCCGAGCAGACCGAGCCGTTGACGCAGGTCTACGCCGATAAGGGCGTGCTGGTCCGGGTGGACGGCATGGGCACGGTCGACGAGGTGCGTGACCGCGTCCTGGCTGCGATCCAGGGCTGACCGTGCTGGGTCGCAGATCGCGGATCGAGATCAAGACCGACGAGCAGCTGCGCCACATGCGTGCCGCGGGCCTCGTCGTGGCCGGCGCCCTGGCCCGGACCGCCGAGCTCGTTGCCCCCGGGGTCACCACGGGGCAGCTCGATGCGGCGGCGGCGGAGTTCATCGCCGACGCGGGGGCCCGCTCGAACTTCCTGGGCTACCACGGCTTCCCCGGGGTGATCTGCACGTCGGTCAACGATGAGGTCGTCCACGGCATCCCGGGTGACCGGGTGCTGCGCGAGGGCGACCTGATCAGCATCGACTGCGGGGCAATCGTCGAGGGGTGGCACGGCGACGCTGCCATCACTGTTCCTGTCGGTGACGTGGCCCCTGAGCTCCTTGCGCTCTCGGCGGCCACCGAGCGCGCCCTCTGGGCCGGGATCGCCCGCGCGCTGGTCGGCGGTCGGCTGTCGGACATCGGCGCCGGCTGCGAGTCGGTGATCGGCCGACGGTACGGCATCGTGGCGGACTACGTCGGGCACGGCATCGGATCCTCGATGCACATGGAGCCCTCGGTGGCCCACGTCGGGCCGGCGGGGCGGGGACCACACCTTCGGGCGGGGATGGCCCTGGCGATCGAGCCGATGATCACCCTCGGGTCCCCGGAGGTGACGGTCCTGTCCGACGACTGGACGGTCGTCACGATCGACGGGTCGGTCGCCGCGCACTGGGAGCACTCGGTGGCGCTGACCGATTCCGGACCGGTCGTGCTCACGGAACTCGATGGCGGTGTCACCCGGTTGGCCGAGGCGGGGATCACTGTCGGCGACCTAGGCTGAACCCAGGACCGCGCGCGGGCCCGAGGATGCAATCGCATCCCCGGGGATCGGCGGATAGAGTCCACCTGCCAGGGGGACACGGGTGGGGGATGAGAGGGAGGCGGCGATGGTTGCCCAGGCTGTTCAGCAACGGGTCTTCACGCCCATGGAGCCGGCCACGCTGCGGGCCGCGGGACTGACCGACAGCGAGGTCGAGGGTCTCATCCTGAAGTTCCTGGCGGCGCGGGGGGACGCCAGCGGGTTCGCGATCTCCGACCAGGTGAAGCTGCCCTACCCCATCGTCGTGGAGTGCCTGACCCGGCTGAAGGATGCGCGGCTGCTCGGATACCGCGGCTCTGCGAGCATGAACGACTTCGTCTACCAGATCACCGACCACGGCCGGGACACAGCCCGGCGCCTGGCCCTGCGCTGCACGTACTTCGGTGCGGCCCCGATCTCACTCGAGGACTACATCGACTCCGTGGTCGCCCAGGGGATCACCGACCACACGCCCACCCCCGACGACCTCGCCGTGGCCTTCGAGGACCTCCTCCTGGACCCCGAGACCGTCGATCGGCTCGGCCCCGCGATCGCCTCGGGCAAGGGGATGTTCCTGTTCGGTCCCTCGGGCAACGGCAAGACCAGCATCGCCCAGCGGATCACCCGATCCCTGGGTGGGCACATCTGGGTCCCGCGCGCGATCGGTGTCGACGGCGAGATCGTGCGGATCTTCGACCCGCACTTCCACGTCGAGGTCGAGTTCGACTGGGAGTTCCAGCACGAGATGCCGCACCCGGTGGATCGCCGCTGGGTCCTGATCGAGCGGCCCACCGTCTCCGTCGGCGGCGAGCTCACCATGGAGCAGCTCGAGGTCAGCACGAACCCGCACACCGGGATCAGCGAGGCGCCCCTGCAGCTCAAGGCCAACGGCGGCACCCTGGTGATCGACGACTTCGGGCGCCAGCGGATGCGCATCGACGACCTGCTCAACCGGTGGATCGTCCCGCTCGAGGCGGGCTACGACTTCTACAGCCTGAGCAGCGGGCGCCGCATCCAGATGCCCTTCGAGCAGGTGATCGTGTTCTCCACCAACCTGGAGCCCCGCGACCTGGTGGACGAGGCCTTCCTGCGCCGGATCCCGTACAAGATCCCCATCGGCGACCCGACCGACGACCAGTTCCGGGCGCTGTTCGAGATCGTGGGATCCGAGCTCGGCGTCGGCCTGGCCCCTGGCGCGGTTGACCACGTCATCCGCGTCCACTACCGCCGCGAGAGCCGGCCGCTGCGCTTCTGCCATCCGCGCGACCTGCTGCTCCAGGTGCTCAACGAGGCGCGCTTCCGCGGAGTCGAGGCGGTGCTGACCGAGGCCAGCGCCGATCATGCCGTCG
>CAVOXR010000015.1:0-713257 GCA_963700475.1 uncultured Actinomycetes bacterium | reverse complement strand
AGGCGGCCCTTATAACCGGTGTGCGCGCATGCACCGCACCCCTTGGCCCGGTACAACGTCGGCGGCGGCTCCTCGGGGTTCGACCGGTACCGAGCCGCCGAACAGGGTGTCACCAGTCGGCTCGTACGGCTCCTTGCACTTGGCGCAGAGCCGCCGCGCCAGGCGCTGGGCCAGCACGCCGCCGAGCGCGCGACGCCACCAGGAACGGCTCGACGCCCATGTCGACCAGGCGCGTCACCGCCGACGCCGCGTCGTTCGTGTGCAGGGTGGAGAACACGAGGTGGCCGGTGAGCGAGGCCTGGATCGCGATCTCCGCCGTCTCCAGGTCGCGGATCTCGCCGACCAGGATGACGTCCGGGTCCTGCGCGCAGGATGGAGCGCAGGCGCGGCGGCGAAGGTCAGGCCGACCTTCGCGTTGACCTGCACCTGCGTGATGCCGTCGAGCTGGTACTCGACCGGGTCCTCGATGGTGATGATCTTCGCGCTCGGTCGGTTGATGCTCGTTCGAGGCGCCGCGTAGAGCGTCGTCGTCTTGCCGGAGCCGGTCGGGCCGGTGACCAGGACGATGCCGTTCGGCTGGTCGATCGGCTGCTCGAAGCGTTCGAGCAGTCTCGGCGGCGAAGCCGAGGTCCTCGAGTCCAGCATGAGCGCCGACCTTGTCGAGGATGCGCATGACGACCGTCTCGCCGCTGCGCGGTGGGCAGGGTCGGAGACGCGCACGTCGCACTCGCGGCCTGCCCGGTGGCAGCGGATGCGGCCGTCCTGGGGCAGGCGCCGCTCGGCGATGTTCATGTCGGCCATGATCTTCAGGCGCGAGATCACGCCGGCTGGAATCGGCTTGGCGGCACTGCATGACCTCGTGCAGCACGCCGTCGATGCGGTAGCGGATCGCGCAGGTCCGTCTCCGGTCGGCTCGATGTGGATGTCCGAGGCGCCGGTCCTGGATCCGCCTGGTTGATCATGAGGTTCACGAACCTGACGATGGGGGCGTCCTCGACGACCTCCTTGATCCTGGTCAGGTCCTCCTCGTCGGTGTTGCGGACCTCTATGGCGGTGCTGAGGCTGTCCAGCTCGTCGCCAGCACGGTATGCCCGTGCGATCGCCGCCATGACGTCCCCACGGGTCGACACGACGGGCTTGAGGTCCACCTTGGCGATCGAACGGACATCGTCGAGCGCGATGACGTTCGCCGGGTCAGCCATCGCGATGACGAGCTTGCCCTCGACGAAGCGAACCGGGACGAGCATGTGCCGCCGGCACACGGCGCCCGGGACCAGTGCGCTGGCCGAGGGGTCGATCAGGGCGTCGCCGAGGTCGACGTAGTCGAGGCCGATCTGGGCGGCCAGCGCCCGCACGAGGTCAGCCTCGCTGAGCACTCCCTGGTCGACCAGGACCCGGCCCATGCTGCGCCCGACGCGGCGTTGCTCCTGCCCGGCTTCATAGACCTGTTCGGGCGTGGCCAGGCCACGCTCGAGCAGGACATCTCCCAACTGCTTCACGGCCCACGCTCCCCCGCGGGTCCCCGCACATCATCTGCCGGGCCCCGGGCCACCCCTGTGGGCGGCCCAGCCATCACAGTCCTCGAACGCTGGACATCAAGTGGGCGAGCAGGCCACCGGCCAGGGGGTCGGACGCCGACTCCGCGTGGGCCTCGGGACCCTCTGCGGGCACGCCTGCCTCCGCCTTAGCCTCGGCGGACTCCGGGTCGGCAGCATGTGCTCCGAGGACCGCGGAATATGCCATGGGCTCGCCGACACCGTCGCCGGGATCCCGTGGTTGGGGCATGAACTGGGCGACCTCATCCACCGGCTCGTACTCCGGCGCGGCGTACTCCGGGGGGGCGTGGACCTCCGGCACCTCCCCGACGGGTGCCAACGGAACGGGGAACGCGTCGGTGTGGCCATGCCCTCCGGCGTCCTCCACCATGTCCGCGAAGCCGCCCCCTGCGAAGGACTCCGGCGCGGCCGCGACCACGGGGGCCTCGCCCAGACCCATCTCCTGTGCCCACGGGGACCAGGCGAACGGCTCACCCACCGGGTCGGCGAGGGGCTCGAGGTCGAACGTGACGGGCGCACCCTCCTGGACCTCGGACTCGACGACGTACGGCAGGGCCCCAGCTTCGGAAGTCACCGGATCGGCAGCAACTTCCCCCGGCTCGAGCTCGTAGGTGGTTGGCTCGATGTCGAAGCTGCTCTGATCGATGTCGAAGGCGACCGGCTCGATTTCGTAGGCTGTGGGTTCGAGCTCGTAGGCGACCGACTCGACCTCGTAGGCGGTGGGTCGACGGTCTCGAAGGCGACCGGCTCGAGCTCGAAGGCGGTGGGCTCCGGTCGAAGGCCGTCGGCTCGAGGTCGAAGGGGACAGGCTCGACCTCCGCCGGGAAGGACTGGGAGAGCAGGGGTTCCGCGCCAGCAGGGAACGCTGGGGCAACCATGCCCGCCCATTCGCTGGCCGCATACTCCTCGGCCGGCACCGGTGCAGGATCCGCCGAGGACTCCGCACCGAGGTTCACGACCGGCACCAGGTCCGAGTCACTCCACGAGTCGGCGACGGCAACCTGCCACTCCTGCACAGCCTCGGGCTCGGTGACGAACAGGTCATGGACCTCAGGGACGTACTCCGGCTCCGCCGAGGCAGACTCCTCGACGACCTCATCGACAGGGCCGCCCGCGTCGAAGGCGTCCAGCATCTGGTTGGTCCGCTGGTGCTCGGCATCCCCGCCGCCGACCTGCACCGCGACGAGGCCGCGGCCCATGAGCTGGACCAGTCGATTTCCCGCGGACAACGGGCGCAGCCCCCTGGGCCGCAAGGACCTCGGCAAGCGTCCGTCGACCGTCGACGCGGGCGAGCACCGCCCAGTCCTCCCGGTCGACGACGGGAGCCTGCGCAACGTCAGGGACCAGGGCCAGGACGCTGTCGGGCTCCGGCAGGGCTGCCCGCAGGTCGTGCCACTCCTGGGCCCGCTCCCGCGCGGCAGCCACGAGCTCGTGCACGTCGAGGCGCACACCGATGTCGGCCGGGTCCTGCGACCCCACCCACACGGCGAACTCCCCCGACGTCCAGTCGAGCATCTCGCCGACCGCCTCGGTGCAGTGCTCGGACGCCACCCGCTGGGCGGCCTCCCGGTCCACGACGCCCGCGTCCACCAGAGATCGCACGGGGGCCTCGGCGAGCAGGGCCTGTGCCAGGTCGTCGGCGGGCACCGGCAGTGCCGCGACCACGCCGCGCAGGAGGCCGGCACGAGCACTGTCCGCGGTAGCTGACGAGATCCGTCCCTCCACGAGGTGCACGGTGCCCACGGCGTCTGCAGAGGTCACCTGCATGCGCGCGGTTCGACCGCCCATCCCCAACAGGGACAAGACCTCGGCGAGGCTGAACTCGGACAGGCTGCCGGAGAGGTTGGTCGTCATCGTGTCGGCCCTCCTGGGGTGCCCGGGAAGGCCCGCGGGGCATCGGCGCCTGCGAGCTCGACGCCCACTGCTGCCACCTGCTCCATCGGACCCTCACCGGATCATCGGCGTGGGCCAGCCCCACTCCTCGGCTGGTGAATCGTCAGGAGTCCACGTTGGCTTGAATTCCTGTGCTCCATTCGAGTTCAACGCTCAAGGCGGCGCGCATGGTCGCGACGTCCGGGTCAAGTCCGGTCATGAGGCGGACCTGCTCGGCGGCTTGGAGCAGCAGCATCTCGTCGCCGGCAACAGCCCGACCACCCGCCGCGACCCACGCCGCGACCAGAGCTGGCGGCCACGGTGAGTAGGAGACATCCAGCAGCCACCCGGGTTCTGCGGGAACAGCGGCCAGGAGGCTCGCCCCGGCCGCAGCCGGGACCGTGCACACCACAATGGACGCCTCATCCCGGGAGGGCAGCGCGTCGGGCCAGCCCCTCAGATCCAGACCCACGCCGAGGCGCTCGGCAACATCGACGAGGTCCACTGCTGCCTCGGGACGCCGGGCGCACACCACGGCGTTGGGGCAGCCCATGGCTGCCAGCGCCGCAAGGGCCGAGGCGGCGGTCGCTCCCCCACCCAGCACCATCGCGGGCCCGGGTTGAGCACCGATCCCGCGCAGGGCCCCGACGATCCCGACGACGTCCGTGTTGTGACCGACCAGACCGTCTGCGGTGAACACGACCGTGTTGGCCCCGCCGACGACACCGACAAGCTCGCTGGCACTGTCCAGCAACGGCAGCACCGCGCGCTTCAGTGGCATCGTCAGCGAGAGCCCGGCCCACTCCGGCCCACACCCGGCCAGGAACTGCGCCAACCCGGCCGAATCCACCTCGATCGCGTCGTAGGCCCAGTCGAGTCCGAGTTGCGCGTAGGCCGCACGGTGCAGGACCGGCGAGAGGCTGTGCGCGATCGGGCTGCCGAGCACCGCCGCCCGCCGCCCGCCCCGCGCAGAACCTCCACGAGGAGTCGAACCCTCCGTGGCGGCCTGGAGGTTCTGACCCGTCGTGGAGGGTTCACTGGGCAGGGGCGGCACGTCGGTCACTGCGGGTTCGCTGCGAGCCAGTCCGTGAGCTCGGACTTGAATCCGAGGAACTCGTTGTAGTCGGCGGTGAACTTGGTCTCGCCGGAGTCCGGGTTCACCGTGACGTAGTACAGCCAGTCCCCCTCAGCCGGGTTCAGGGCCGCCTCGATCGCCGCCTCACCCGGTGAGTTGATCGGCGTGGGCGGCAGGCCCGGGTTCTTGTACGTGTTGTAGGGCGAGTCGGTGTTCTGCAGCTCCTCGGTGGTCAGGTTGATCTCGGACTTGTCGAGGGCGTAGTTGACGGTGGCGTCCATCTGGAGCAACCCGTACGTTCCGCCCCACGTCTCGGGATCCAGCCTGTTGTAGATGACGCGCGCGACCTTGTCGAAGTCGTCGGGATGGCCCTCGGCCTGGACGAGGCTGGCGATGATCATCGCCTCGTAGGGGGTCACGCCGTTCTCCTTGGCGCCCGCCTCGAGGTTCAGCGTCGTCGCCGACTCGTCCCAGCGGTCGACCAACCGGGTCAGGATCTCGGTGGCTGTCTCGCCCTTCTCCAGCTCGTAGGTCGCGGGGAACAGGAAGCCCTCGGCGTTGTCCTGTGCGTACTTGGGCAACCCGATCTTCCCGCCCTTCGACGCCGCCACGAGCTTCTTCTTCGAGATGCCCGTCGCTGCCGAGATCGTCTCGATGCTCTGCGTGAAGCGAAGGCCCTCCCGAAGCAGCAGCTTGTCGGTCATCCGCGCGGTCGGATCGATCATGCGGTCGACGGCCGCCGCGGCGCTCATCTCCTTGCGCATGTCGTAGAGGCCCGGGCCGATCAGCTTCGCCTTGGACTCCCTGTTGGCCGCCTCGAGCCAGGCATCGACGGACGCGACGACACCCAGCGCCTTGAGGGTGCGCCCGATCTCCGTGAGCGTCTGGCCCTCCTCGACCTTCACCTCGACCGGGTCCGTGCCCTCCCCGACATAGTCGGCAGGCCCACCGAAGTCGGGGATGTTCTCGATGGCGAACTTGACGCCGAAGCCGATCATCGCCAGGACGCCGATGCTCAGCAGGATCGCGATCCACGAGCGGCCGCGGTGCCTCGGGCCCTCAGGAGGCCGGCTGTCCGACGACATCTGCAGGCCGAGGTTGCTCATCTCACTCCTGAACGAGGGTCCCGGGCGCGACGCCGGTCGCGCGCTCACTGTCGACAGCGTATTGGACGATCACCACCGCGGCCGCTTGATCCACCACTGCGCGACTCGTGCGCGACGACCGCCCAGCCGCCCGCAGGTCCCGGGTGGCCGACACGGTCGACAGCCGCTCGTCGACCAGTCGCACCGGGACGGGCGCCACCACCGGCGCCAGGTGGACAGCGAACTCCCGCGCCGCCTCGGCCGCCGGTCCCGGCTTGCCCGACATCGACAGCGGCAGGCCCACGACCACCTCGACGGCCTCGTGCTCGGCCACCAGCTCGGCGATCCGCGCGAGGTCCCCCTCACCGCGTGCCACGGTCTCCACGGGAACCGCCAGCAGCCCGGAGGGGTCGGTGCGGGCCACGCCGATCCGCACGGACCCGACGTCGATCCCGATCCGGACGCCCGGACGCACTACGCCCGTGCCGCCAGGTACTCGCGGGCGGCAACCAGGGCCGCCTCGACGCCCTCGGGCTTCGACCCGCCACCCTGCGCGGCATCGGCCTTGCCTCCGCCCCGACCATCAACGGCAGGAAGCGCGGCGGCCAGGATGTCCTTGGCGCTCAGGCCGGCCTGTTGCCCGATCGGATTGACCGTGACCAGCAACGAGACCTTCCCCGCGTCCACCGCTGCACCCACCAGGACCACGGGGATCTCGGTGGCCGTCATCTGCAGCGCGGCGTTCGTCGCCTCCCGCAGGTCCGCTCCCGTCGATCCGGGGGGCAGGGAGAAGGTCCAGACCCGGGCGCCACCGATGTCGTACCGCGTGCCGATCGTGCCCTCGATGTTGGCCATGATCGCGACCTTGCGCATCTTCGCGATCATGGACTCGGCGTCCTTGAGCTTCTCCAAGAGCCCGCCGATGCGGTCGGTGAGCTCCTCAGGCCTGGCCTTGACCATCTGCGACAGGTTGTTGACCAGGATGTGCTCGCGGGCCAGATGGCGGTACGCGTCGGCCCCGACCAGGGCCTCGATGCGCCGCACGCCCGGAGCCGATCGAGGCCTCGGAGAGGAACTTCACGACGCCCAGTTGGCCCGAGCGGGCCGTGTGCGTGCCGCCGCACAGCTCACGCGCCCAGTCCCCGACTGACACCACTCGGACGCTGTCGCCGTACTTCTCGCCGAACAGGGCCATGGCGCCGATCGCGCGGGCCTCGTCCTGGCTCATGTACTGCGCGGTGACCTCGAGGTCGTCGAGCAGCAGGGTGTTGACCCGGTCCTCGACGTCGTTCATGACCGAAGCCGGCACCGGCGCGGGGTTCGGGAAGTCGAAGCGCAGCCGGCCCGGCGAGTTCTCCGAGCCCATCTGCGTGGCGGTCTCGCCCAGGATCTCGCGGAACGCCTTGTGGATCATGTGCGTGGCTGTGTGCGCCCGGGAGATGGCCAGGCGGCGCGGGATGTCGACCTCGCCGATCGCGCCCACGCCGACCTCGGCCTGGCCGTCGGCGACCGTGGCGCGGTGGACGAACAGCCCCGGAACCGGCTGCTGGACGTCGTAGACCTCGAGCAGCGTCCCGTCGGCCAGGCGGATCAGGCCCTGGTCGCCGATCTGGCCGCCGCCCTCGGCGTAGAACGGAGTCCGGTCGAGGATCGCCTCGACGTGCTCCCCCGGTCCGGCGGCGGGGACCGACTGGCCGTCCACGAGCAGGCCGCGCAGCACGCCCTCGCTGACCACCTCGGTGTAGCCGGTGAAGTCGGTGACCCCCGAGGAGTCCATGACCTCGCGGTAGACCGTCGCCGGCGTCAGCCCGGCCTTGCGGACCCGGGCGTCGGCCTTGGCGCGCTCCTTCTGCTCGGTCATCAACCGACGGAAGCCGTCCTCGTCGACCTCGACGCCGGCGTCGGTGGCCATCTCGAGGGTGATCTCGAACGGGAAGCCGTACGTGTCGTGCAGGGCGAACACCTGGTCGCCCGGGCAGGACCGTGCTCCCCGAGGACTTCACCCTGCTGACGGCCGTGTCGAGCAGCGTCGTCCCGCGCCCGAGGGTCTCGAGGAACGACGCCTCCTCGCCGACGGCGATCGACGTGATCCGACCGGCGGCATCGACCAGCTCGGGGTACTGCGGGCCCATGGCCTCGATCGCGGCGCCGACCAGCTCACCCATCGACGGGTCCTGGGCTCCCAGCAGGCGCATCTTCTGCACGACCCGGCGCATGATCCGGCGCAGCACGTAGCCGCGCCCCTCGTTGCCCGGCAGGACGCCGTCGCCGATCAGGAAGGCGCAGGTGCGGGCGTGGTCGGCCACGACCCGCAGGTCCACGTCGGTCTTGTGCACGGCGCCGTACTTGGCTCCGGACAGCTCCATCGCCCTGTCGAGGATGTGCTTGGTGGTGTCGATCTCGTAGATGTTGTCCACGTCCTGCAGCAGCGCAGCCATGCGCTCCAGGCCCATGCCGGTGTCGATGTTCTTGTTCGGCAGGTCCCCACGGATGTCGAAGTCGACCTTGGTGCGCACCTCGGACAGCTCGGACTGCATGAAGACCAGGTTCCAGACCTCGAGGTAGCGGTCCTCGTCGGCCTCGGGCCCACCCTCGCGGCCGTGCTCGGGCCCGCGGTCGTAGTAGATCTCCGAGCAGGGTCCTCCGGGGCCGGGGACGCCCATGTGCCAGTAGTTGTCCTTCAGGCCACGGCGCTGGATGCGCTCCATCGGCACACCGGCGATCGTGTGCCAGATGTCGATGGCCTCCTCGTCGTCGCCGAGGACCGTGACCCAGAGCTTCTCCTCGGGGAAGCCGTAGCCCCCGTTGGACACCGAGCCGGTCAGGAGCTCCCACGCCAGCGGGATCGCGCCGGCCTTGAAGTAGTCGCCGAAGGAGAAGTTGCCCGCCATCTGGAAGAACGAGGCGTGGCGAGTGGTCCTGCCGACCTCCTCGATGTCCAGCGTCCGCACGCACTTCTGGACGCTCGTCGCCCGCGGGTAGGGCGGCGTGGCCTGGCCGAGGAAGTACGGCTTGAACGGCACCATGCCGGCGTTGACGAACAGGAGCGTCGGATCGTCGAGGAGCAGGCTCGCGCTGGGGACAGGCGTGTGCCCGCGCGTGGCGAAGAAGTCCAGGAACCGCCGACGGATCTCAGCGGAGTCCATCTGGTCCATGCTCATGGGGTGCTGTTCCTCGTCGTGGCGGGCTTCGTGGGGGCGGGAACCCAGTCCTCGGGGGGCGGTCCGCTGGTGACCTCCTGCGCGGTACCGGTGAGCAGGCGCCCCTCACGTCGCGCCTTGACGTCCTGGAGCCGGCCGAGTCCGTTGGCGGTCTTCCCGGCCAACTTGCTGGTCGTCTGCGCCGCGACCTGGGCGGAGCCCAGCGGGCCCAGCTCCTTGGCGCGCGCGGCTGCCTGCGTGCCCTTGCGGTAGGCCACCACGCCACCCACGGCGCCGACCACCATCCAGAAGGTCCTACTCATGGACCGAACCCTAACGCCCCGGATTCGCTCCCGTTGCGACGATCCGCTCCCACCAGGAGGGGAGCAGATCGGCAGGACGGGAGCAGGTCGCCGACCGATGGCCCCGAAGGGACGTCGAACCGCGGAGTCGAGGTGGGGACGGCGGCAGTCATCCGGTGCTGGCTGGGCCACCTCGATCCGGGGGCGCCTCGCCGGCGAGCGCAGCCCGGAGGCGGGCCAGGACATCGCCGAGCCGGGCCTCGACGCCGTGCCCCCCGGGCTCGTAGTAGTGCCGGCCGACCACCGGGTCCGGCGCGTACTGCTGGGCCAGCACGCCCGAGGGATCGTCATGCGGGTAGCGGTAGCCGACGACTCCCAGGGTGGCTGCGTTCGGGTAGTGCCCGTCGCGCAGGTGCGCGGGCACCTGGCCCACCAGCCCGGCGCGGACATCGGCCTGCGCGGCGTCGATCGCCCGGATCACGGCGTTCGACTTGGGCGCCAGCGCCAGGTGGATCGTGGCCTGCGCCAGGGGCAGCCGGGCCTCCGGGAGCCCGATCTGGGCAGAGGAGGTCATCGCCGCCGTGGCCACCCCGAGGGCGCTGGGATCGGCCAGGCCGATGTCCTCGCTGGCCAGGATCACCAGCCGTCGGGCGATGAACCGCGGATCCTCCCCGGCCTCGATCATCCGGGCCAGGTAGTGCAGGGCCGCATCCACATCGCTGCCCCGGACGCTCTTGATGAACGCCGAGATGACGTCGTAGTGCTGGTCCCCGGTGCGGTCGTAGCGGACCAGCGCCCGCTGGACGGCGACCCCCACGTGCTCGGCGCTGATCGCCGGCGGCGTCCCCTCCCCCTCTGGCTCCCCGTCGGCGCCGGCGCCGGCCACTCCCTCGGCGGCTGCCTCCAGGTACGTCAGGGCGCGGCGGGCGTCCCCACCGCAGTAGCGGATGAGGTCCGCCCGCGCCTCCCTCGACAGCGCGACCCGACCCGCGAGGCCGCGGGGATCGAGGACGGCCCGGTCGAGCAGCTCCCCCACCTGCTCGTCGGTCAGGGAGCTCAGGGTCAGCAGCAGGGAGCGGGACAGCAGCGGGGAGACGACCGAGAAGCTCGGGTTCTCGGTGGTCGCGGCGACCAGCGTCACCCACCCGTTCTCCACCCCGGGCAGCAGCGCGTCCTGCTGGGTGCGGGTGAACCGGTGGACCTCGTCGATGAACAGGACGGTCGGCACCCCCGACATCCGGGCGGTGTCGATGGCGGCGCGCACGTCCTTGACCCCGGCGGTGACCGCACTGAGCTCGACGAAACGCCGGCCCGCGGCCCCGCTGACCAGGGACGCGATCGTGGTCTTGCCGGTCCCCGGCGGGCCCCAGAGGATCACGGACGCCGCGCCGGACCCGTCGATGAGCCGACGCAGGGGGGATCCCGGCGCGACGAGGTCCGCCTGCCCGACGAGCTCCGAGAGGTCCCGGGGCCGCATCCGCACAGCCAGGGGTGCCGTGGCATCCACCGAACGGTCACTGAGCCCCGGAGCGTCGAACAGCGACGGACCTGTGGGGGTCGTTCGGGAGGGGCCGGGCACGCCGCCATGATAGGCACCGTGAGCGTCCCCACCCCCGACCCCGTGCTGGCCGACCGGATCCGATCGGCCGTGCCGCGTGACGACGAGGGCGCACAGACGTACCTCGAGGTGGGCGCACGACTGGATGTGGTGTCTGCCGTTCACGCCGAGGCCGGTGGTGTCGCCTGGCGTTCCCTGCACGCCACCTGGGATCGCCCATGGATCATCGCCATGGGCCAGGATCCACCCGCCGTGGCGCGATGTGTCGTGGCCCTGGTGGAGGACGGTGGCATGCCTGAGGGGATCACCGTGGAGCGCCGGGCCTTCACGCACCTGCCGGCCAGGATCCGTCCCGTCGAGCACTGGGAGTGGGACTGGTGGTTCACGAGGTCCGCCCCACCCGTGCGCGCCGGCGAGGCCGCGGTGGTCGCGGTCCCTGCGGACGACCTGCGGATTCCCGAGCTGCTGGCGGTCGCGTCCCCGGACGCCATGATCCGCCCTGGCGACCCGCGGATCCGGGGCTGGTGGGGGGTCACGTCCGGAACGCTGGGAACCAGCGCGAGGGCGGACGCCGAGGAGAGCGCCCCGAGCGACGACCCGCTCATCGCCATCGCCGCCGTCACGTCGATGCGACCCGGGATCCCGCACCTCGGATCGGTCGCCACCCATCCGGACTGGCGCGGTCGGGGGTTGTCCCGGGACCTGTGCGCCCGCCTGACCCGCGACGCACTCGCCGAGGGGGCTCCTGCCGTCACCCTGGGAATGCACGCGGCGAACCGATCGGCCCGCTCTGTCTACTCGTCGCTCGGCTATGAAGTCGGCTACCGCTGGGCCAGTGGCCGATTGGCACCCGGAATCGGGTGATTGCAGCGCTACTGTGTGCGCATGGCCCGTCGAATCATCGCTGCCCTGCTCATCATCGTGGCCAGCCTCCTGGCCCCCTTCGCGGTCGGCGCCCTCTGGGCCGACCGCACCATCACCGAGACCGACACCTTCGTCGAGACCCTGGCGCCCCTGGCAGACGACCCAGCCGTCCAGCAGACGGTCGCGACCGAGGTCTCCACTGCCCTCATCGACGCGATCGACGCGAAGACGCGGGTCGCCGAGGCACTGTCGAAGCTGAACGGCCCCCTGGCCGGCGTACGACCCGACTCGGCCATCGCCGAGGGGATCGCCTCGGGGATCAACGGGGCCATCCAGTCCGGGGTCACCTCGTACACCCAGAGCGACCGATTCGGCGACGCGTGGATGGCCATCGCGACGCTGCTCCAGGAGCAGTTCGTCAAGCTCCTCAACCGTGACACGGCCAACGCGGCGGTGACCCTCCAGGACGGGCAGATCGTCCTGGACACGAAGGTCGCGGTCGAGAAGGTGCAGGCGCAGCTGGTGGAGCGCGGCGTGCCGTTCGCCGACAAGCTCGAGGTCCCGGGTCGCGAGGTCGTGCTGGCCGATGCCCCGAACCTGCAGACGGCTGCCACCGCGCTGGGCATCTTCCTCCCGGTCGCGAACTGGCTGTGGCTCGTCGTGCTCCTGATGTTCCTCGTCGGGATCCTGCTGTGGCGCCCCCGCTCACGAGGCGTCATGTGGACCGGGATCGGCCTCGCGATCGGCGGGGGCCTCATGTACGCGGGCCTGAACCTTGGGCAGGCACAGCTTGTGGATCAGGCACCGGCTGACTTCGCCGACGTCCTCACCTCGGTCAGCACGACCATGCTGCGTTTCCTTGTCAATGCCACGCTGGTGATGATCTGCCTGGGCATCGCCCTGGCGATTGCCGGCTGGCTGGCCGGTGCGACGCGGTCGGGCCGCAAGGTGCGCGACGCGATCGCGGGAGCGGCGCACCGTTGGGGCAGCCCGCTGGCCGACGGCCCCGTGGGCCGGTTCACCTCGGATCACCCGATGTTCGTGCCCACGCTGCGCGCCATCGTGATCGCCCTGGCAGCCGCCTACCTGATCCTGGTGGATCGGCGCAGCCCGTCGATGATCCTCTGGACGTTCGTGATCATGGCCGTCGCCCTGCTGCTGGTGGAGATCATCGAGGGCGCGGGCCGTGGGTACGAGGAGCCCCGCGCTGGCGCGTTGGTGGCCGAGTCCGCCGCCCCTGCACCGGTCGGTGGCGGGCAGCCGTCCACCGACGAACCCGCCTCCGGCAGCGATCCGTCCTAGCGGTTCTCGTCCTCAGCAACGTCCACGGCGTTCATCCGGGCCAGGCGCGCGTTGTAGGCGTTCAGTTCGGCGTCCCCGTCGAGGTCAGCACGCCGGTCCATGCGCCGCGCCTCGCGCTCGTCTGACCTTGCCCACTGGAAACCCAGGACGATCGCCACGACCAACGTCGGGATCTCCCCGAACCCCCAGGCGATCGCGCCCGCGTTGCGCGTGTCCTGCAGTGTGTCGGTCAGCCACGGCGGGGTCACGACGGCGTACCACTCAGGCACCATCGGGACCTCGGTCATCATCATCGGGACCGCGAAGAACGAGTGGATCACCAGGGAGGCCATGAGCAGGATCAGCCGGGCGGGGTACCCGAGCCGCCGCGGCCCGGCATCCACACCGATGACGACCCAGTAGAACAGGTACCCGGCCGCAAGGAAGTGCACCTGCATCGCGAAGTGGCCCAGGTGCGAGGACATGAGCGTGGCGTACAGGCCCGTGTAGTAGAGCCCGTAGAGCCCGATCGTGTAGATGAACAGCACGTACAGCGGGTGGGTGACGAATCGGGTCACCGGCGAGTGCAGCCCCCAGATGATCCACTCGCGCGGGCCGCGGGCGCCGCCGGGTGCGGCCGGGATCACTCGCAGGGCGAGGGTGATCGGCCCGCCGAGCACGAGGAAGACAGGCGCCAGCATCGCCAACGCCATGTGGGAGACCATGTGCAGGGTGAACGACACAGGGGCGTACCACGCGACTCCCGAGCAGGTGGCCCAGATCACCACGCTCCACCCGAGCACCCAGGACACCAGTCGCATGACGGGCCACGTGTCCCCACGGCGGCGCAGCAGCAGGTACCCGGTGGCGTACAGCGCCATCGCAAGCAGGGCTGTGGTCAGCCAGACCCAGTCCGGGTGCCATCCCAGCGCAACCCGTCCGAACGTGGGTGCCGGCGGGTAGAGGTAGCCGATCAGGTCCTCGCCCAGGCTCGGGAGGTTGACAGCCTGGCGGGGGAAGGCCGAGCGGGCCAGGACGACGGCAAACCCGAGCGCCGACCCGAGGGCCACCACCTCGACCAGCATCCGGCCCGAACGGATCATCCCGTCACGTCGCCGTGCCTCACGACGTACCGCAGCACCCAGAAGGACGGCGATGACCAGGGCCGCGATCTTGAACAGGACCGTGTTGCCGTACTGGGTGGTGAGCAATTCGCTGGGCGAGTCCATGCGGGTCGCCGCGGAGGCGAGCCCCGTCACCGCCAGCGTCGCCACGGATGCGATCGCGATGACTCCGAACCGGCGGATCCGCTCCCCCATCTGTGGCGAGCGACGCACCGCGTGGGTGGCCAGGGCGAGGACGCCGCCACCCCACGCCGCTGCCGCGACCGTGTGCAGGAAGCCGCTGATGAGGGCCAACGAGTGCCCGCCGAGACCGGCCGCGTGACCTGTCAGCGAGGGGATCCCCACGGCCACCAGCGCCACAGCGAGCCAACCAGCAGCCGCACCCAGGGAGCGCACGATCCGGAAACCGACCCCGACCGCGCAGGCGAGCGCCGCTGAGATCAGGAAGGCGCGGCTGACCTCCACGTCCCACAGGTACGTCGACACGATGCCCGGGCTTGTCAGACCGGACAGCCCGATCCCGAGCACGTCCGCGAGCGTGAACAACGCGAACATCAGGCTGGTGGCAGCCATCACGAACGCGGAGGCCGAGGCAACGGCCAGGTCCGACCGGCCCGAGCGGGTCAGACTGGTGCGGGCGCCGGGGTCGAGGGCGACCGCGGAGATGCCGAAGCCGACCATGGCGCCCCCGGCCAGCAGCGACACAAGGCGCAGGACCGGCAGCCCATCGACGACGAGCCTGCCGGCATCGGGCAGTCCATCGCTGACGGGCTGCCACCAGACGCCGGCCGCAATCGCAGCGGCCACCAGCGCCGCGAAGGCGGCAAGGGACCACAGCGCCCGGGGCAGGAAGGAGGACCGCCCAGCCGGTGCCGCACGGGTATCGCGGGCATCAGGGACGGTCCGGGCGGTCATCGGGACCGTCGCATGACCCAGGTGCCTGCCGCAGCACCGATCAGGACGGCCAGGCCGATGCCCAGGACCCAGGTCAGCAGCCCAGCATCCGCATCCCCCTCCGCAGGGACAGGACTCGCCGCGACCGCCGACGGGCTCGCCGCGGCAGAGCTTGCGGACTCGACCGCCGAGGGGCTTGACGGCACCGCGGCCGGAGTCTCCTCCACCTCCCCCACGGCCTGCTCCACCGTGAACGTGATCGTCCCGTCAATGGGATGGCCGTCGGCAGAGACGACGCGGTAGGCCGCCCGGAACTCCCCGGCAGGGCTGGCCGGTGGCCATGCCACCGACACGGTGTCGCCCTCGACCTCAACCGGCCCCACCTCGAGGCGGGTGTCGGCCTCAACATCGGTCAGGGTGACGGCGTTGCCCTCGGGCAGGATCTCCTCCCCGAAGACGAAGCGCATCGCAGCCGGGGCCGTCGACAGGGTGGCCCCGTCCTTCGGATCCGACGACTCCAGCTCGGCGTGAGCCCCCGCAGGTGCCGCTCCGACAACGATCGCGAACACGGCCAGGATCCCGACGATCCATCCCCTGATCACCTGCGTCTGCATCCCGTCACTTCCCTCCGTCGCTCGCCGGCCCCCGTCGTCCCGCGAATCACGCCCACCCTACGAAGCCCTCACGCACCCGGCTCCGGCCGGGGGGCAGCCTCGTCCGCTGCAGGCTTGGCGTCGATCCCGGCCTCCTTGCGCTGGGCGGCAGTGATCGTCGTGGGCGCGCCGGTCAGCGGGTCGTGCCCCGCGCCGGTCTTCGGGAACGCGATCACATCGCGCAACGACGACGCGCCGGTGAGCAGCATCACGATCCGGTCCCAGCCGAAGGCGATCCCGCCGTGCGGGGGCGGCCCGAACGCGAAGGCGTCGAGGAGGAACCCGAACTTGTCCTGGGCCTCCCGCTCGTCGATGCCGAGCACGGAGAACACCCGGCTCTGGACCTCGGCGCGATGGATACGGATCGACCCGCCGCCGATCTCGTTCCCGTTGCAGACCATGTCGTAGGCGTAGGCCAGGGCCTCACCCGGCGACTCCTCGAAGCGGTCGATCCAGTCGGCGTTGGGTGAGGTGAAGGGGTGGTGCACGGCTGTCCAGCCGGGCGTGCCGTCGTCGGAGACCACGGCCTCGAACACCGGGGCGTCCACGATCCAGAGGAACGACCATTCGTCAGGGTCGATGAGGTCGCAGCGCTCGGCGATCTCCAGGCGGGCGGCCCCGAGCAGGGCCCGGGCCTCGTTGGCCGGACCCGCTGCGAAGAAGATGCAGTCCCCGGGCTTGGCCCCGGTCGCTGTGGCCAGTCCGTCGCGCTCCTCCTCCGTGATGTTCTTGGCCACGGGGCCACCGAGGGTGCCGTCCTCGGCGATGGTGACGTAGGCCAGGCCGCGGGCGCCGCGCTGCTTGGCCCACTCCTGCCAGGCGTCGAAGGTGCGCCGCGGCTGCGACCCGCCCCCGGGCATCACGACCGCACCGACGTACGGCGCCTGGAACACCCGGAACGGGGTCTGGGCGAAGTACTCGGTGAGCTCCACGAGCTCGATGTCGAACCGCAGGTCGGGCTTGTCCGAGCCGAAGCGGCGCATCGCCTCCGCGAACGTCATGTGCGGGATCTCGCCGATCTCGTGGCCGACGGTCCCCGCCCACAGCGCCCGGATGACGTCCTCGCCGACCGCGAGCACATCCGACTGCTCCACGAAGCTCATCTCGATGTCGAGCTGGGTGAACTCCGGCTGGCGGTCCTTGCGGAAGTCCTCGTCGCGGTAGCACCGAGCGATCTGGAAGTAGCGCTCCATGCCGGCCACCATCAGCAGCTGCTTGAACAACTGCGGGGACTGCGGCAGGGCGTACCAGTTGCCCGGCTGCAGTCGCACCGGGACCAGGAAGTCGCGTGCACCCTCGGGCGTCGACCGGGTCAGTGTCGGGGTCTCGATCTCCAGGAAGTCCCGCGCGAACAGCACCTCACGGGCGATCTGGTTGACCTTGGAGCGCAACCTCATGATCCGCGCGGGCTCGGGCCGGCGCAGGTCGAGGTACCGGTAGCGCAGCCGGGCCTCCTCGCCGACCTCGACGTGCTCGTCGATCGGGAACGGCAGGGGCGCGGCCTCGGAGAGCACCTCGAGGCTCTCGACCATGACCTCCACGGCGCCCGTGTCCAGGTCCTGGTTCTCGTTGCCCTCGGGACGTGCCACGACCTCGCCGACGACCTTGACGCAGAACTCATTGCGCAGCGGGTGGGCGACCTCCGGGTCGTGCACGACCACCTGGACGATCCCGGAGCCGTCGCGCAGGTCGAGGAATGCGACACCACCGTGGTCGCGGCGCCGGCCGATCCATCCGGCCAGGGTCACGGTCTGCCCGATGTCCTGGGCGCGCAGCGTTCCGGCCTCGTGGGTGCGGATCATCGGGGGCTCTCCTCTTCGTCACGTGCGATGCGCTCGATGCGCGGGTACAGGTCCCGGGCGGGGGGGGTCCACAGTGCGGGGTCGGCCGGCTCCTGGGCGCCGGACCGGATGTCCTTGACCGAGCCGCCCTCGGCGTCGGGGAACCAGACGAACGGGATGCCGCGCCGGTCGGCGTAGCGGATCTGCTTGCCGAACTTGTCCGCCTTGGGCGCCACCTCGACCGGGATCCCGCGGGCGCGCAGCGCGCCGGCGATGGCCACGGACCCCGACCGGCCGGCTTCGTCGGTGACGGCCACCAGCACGCACGTGGGCACGGAGCGAGTCGCCCGGACCAGCCCTCGTCCGAGCAGGACGCCCATCAGGCGCGACACCCCCAGTGAGATGCCGACGCCGGGGTAGGTCGAGCGGCCGTCGCTGGCCAGTGCGTCGTAGCGGCCACCGGAGCAGATCGACCCGAAGTCCTCGAACCCGACGAGCTGGGTCTCGTAGACCGTACCGGTGTAGTAGTCCAGCCCGCGGGCGATCTTGAGGTCGGCGACGACCGCCCCGGGCATCCGCTCGGCTGCGGCACCCACCACGGCGGCCAACTCCTCGAGGCCCTGGTCGAGCAGCTCGTGCTCAACGCCAAGCGCCCGGACCTCTTCGACGAAGGACGTGTCGGCCCGGCGGATCGACGCGAGCGCCAGGCACTTCTCGGCGGCCTCGGCAGACAGCCCAGCGTCGGACTGCAGCAGCTCGGCCACCCGGGCCGAGCCGATCTTGTCGAGCTTGTCGATGGCCCGCAGGGCGGCTCCCGGGTCCGCTGCGCCCACGCCCAGGAAGAAGCCCTCCGCGAGCTTGCGATTGTTGACCAGGATGACGGCCTGCGGCATCGGCAGCGCCTGGAAGACCTCGGCCATCACCAGTGCGACCTCGACCTCGTGGTGGAAGGCCAGCGTGTCGCGCCCGACGATGTCGATGTCGGCCTGCGCGAACTCCCGGTAGCGCCCCTCCTGGGGACGCTCGCCGCGCCACACCTTCTGTATCTGGTACCGGCGGAAGGGGAACTCCAGGTGCCCGGCGTTCTGCACCACGTAGCGGGCGAACGGCACCGTCAGGTCGAAGTGCAGCCCGAGGCCCGCGTCCGGCTCGTCGGCGGGGGCGTGCAGGCGGCGCAGGACGTAGACCTCCTTGTCGATCTCGCCCTTGCGCAGCATCTGCTCCAGGGGTTCGACGGCGCGGGTCTCGATCGAGGCGAATCCGTGCAGCTCGAAGACCCGGCGGACGGTGTCCAGCACGTTCTGCTCGATGATCCGGTCGGCCGGCAGGTACTCCGGGAAGCCGGACAGCGCCGCGGGGCGGCTCATGGCCTGCCACCGGGTGTGCCGGGCGCGGCGAGACCCTGCAGGAACGGGTTCACGCGCCGCTCGGCGCCGATGGTCGTGGTCTCCCCGTGCCCGGGCAGCACCAGCATGTCGTCGGGCTGGGGCAGCACCACCCGAGCCAACGAGTCGAGCATCGCGGCGGTATCGCCCCCGGGGAGATCGGTGCGCCCGATCGATCCCGCGAACAGCAGGTCGCCGGAGAGCATCAGCGGCTCGGCGCCGGTGTCCATGATCCGGAACGCGGTCGAGCCCGGGGTGTGACCCGGTGCGTGGTCCGCGGTGAAGGTCATTCCGGCGATCTCCAGCGAGGCGCCGTCGGTGAGCTCGCGCACGTCGGAGGGCTCGGCGAAGTCGGACGCACCCACCACGGACGCGAACATCATCCGGGTCTCCCCCGACACGCCCGCCCAGGGGTCAGCGAGAAGGGCTCGATCGTTCGGGTGGATCCAGGCGGGGATGTCGTAGCCGTCGCACACCGGAAGCACCGACCACATGTGGTCCAGATGCCCGTGGGAGAGGATGACCGCGACCGGACGCAGCCCGTGCTCGGCGACGACCTGCTCGATGCCGGCTCGACAGTCCATCCCGGGATCGATGATGACCGCCTCGCTGTGCGCACCGGGGGCCAGGATCCAGCAGTTGGTCCCGAACGGGCCAGCCGGGAAGCCGGCGATGAGCATGCGCACTCCTCACGGGGGATCAATGTGGTCCGGACGTGCCGGGACCGGCCCCAAGGGTATCCGCGCCCCGGCCCGGCGGCCCAATCGCGCGAGTCGTCCGCGCACGCACACGGGGGCCACATAGACTCCCTGCGAGCCGCACACCTCGACTGTGGGAGCACGTGACGTGTCCAACGAGAAGAAGCCCGGTACTGGGGCCACCAACAAGCGCCGCAAGGAGCTGGCCGCCGCCAAGCTGGAGCGCCAGGCTGCCCGTCGCGCTGCCCGGGCAGACCGACACAAGCGGCGGATGCGCATCGGCTGGGGCATCGCCGCCCTGGTTGCAGTCGTCGCGGTAGCTGCTGTCGTGTTCTGGCCGGACAGCAGCAGCAACGACGTCGCTGAGCCTGCGGCATCGGCCTCCGCGTCCCCTTCCCCGTTGGCCTCCGGGGACGCCAACGCCTCGCCGCCGGCCTCACCTTCCAGCTCCGCCTCGCCGGTGTCCGTCAAGGGCTGCGATGACGCGCCAACCCCGCCCACCGACCCCAAGTCGTGGGACAAGGCCCCGGAGATGCAGCTCAAGGACGGAACGGACTACCAGCTGGTCCTGTCCACGAACTGCGGCGAGATCGTGATCGACACCTACGCCGACAAGGCGCCCGAGACCGTGAACGCGATGCTCTGGCTTGCCGGTGAGGGCTACTTCGACTCGACGCTCTGCCATCGACTCGTGACCGGCGGTATCAAGGTGCTCCAGTGCGGTGACCCGACCGCGACCGGCACGGGTGGCCCCGGCTTCAAGCTCCCTGACGAGAACCTGCCCGCAGAGTCCGGCGTGAACTACCCAGCCGGCACGGTGGCGATGGCCAACGCGGGGCCAGGCACCTCAGGCAGCCAGTTCTTCCTCGTGTACGAGGACACCACCCTCCCGCCGAACTACACGATCTGGGGCGAGGTCAGCTCCGGGCTTGACGTCGTGACGAAGATCGCCGAGGCCGGAGTGGCCGGCGGGGGCACCGACGGCACCCCCGCGGCACCGATCGGGATCGAGACAGCGGTCTCGCAGGAGGCATAGCACCGGGTCCGGGACACGGGCGTGGGACAATGACCGGCACTGGACTACGGAGGGGCACGAGCATGACCGAGCACGCCTACGGACGCGTCGATGACGACGGCACGGTGTACGTGCGTCGCCCCGACGGGCAGGAGGTCGCTGTCGGCCAATGGGCGGCCGGTGCACCCTCGGAGGGCCTGGCCTTCTTCGAGCGCAAGTACGACGGGCTCAAGGCCGAGGCCGAGCTGCTCCAGGCGCGACTCAAGGACGGCAAGGGCACTCCTGAATCGGTGACCATCGTGGTGGGCAAGCTTCGCGATGCGGTGGAGAACCCGCACGTCGTCGGTGACCTCACGGTGCTCAGCCGACTGGCCGACGAGCTCGAAGCTGCCGGCGAGGCCCGCAAGGCCGCGGCCGCCGCCGCCCGCGAGGAGACGCGGGTCAAGACGATGGCGGCCCGCACCGCCATCGTCGAGGAGTCCGAGGGCCTTGCCGTCTCGACCCAGTGGAAGTCCACCGGCGACCGTTTCAAGGAGCTCCAGGACGCCTGGACGGCCCTTCCCCGCGGTGATCGCTCCACCCGGGACGCCGAGCAGGAGCTCTGGAAGCGGTTCAGCACCGCACGCTCCGCGTTCGACAAGGCCCGCCGCGCGCACTTCGCGACGCTGGATGCAGCCCGCAAGGAGGCGACGGCCGCCAAGGACGGCATCATCGCCCGCGCCGAGGCGCTGTCGACGAGCACCGACTGGGTCGAGACCGCCCGCGCCTACCGCGGCCTCATGGACGAGTGGAAGGCCGCCCCCCGTGCCGGACGCGCGGATGAGGACAAGCTCTGGGCGCGGTTCCGGGCAGCCCAGGATGCGTTCTTCGCCGCCCGCAACGCCGCCCAGTCCGAGCGCGATGGCGACCAGCTGGAGAACCTCCACGCCAAGGAGGCCCTCGCCGCGGAGGCCGAGGCGCTCCTGCCGATCACGGACCTCGCTGCTGCCAAGACGGCCATGCGCAGCATCGGCGAGCGCTGGAACGCCATCGGACACGTCCCGCGCAACGACCGGGACAAGGTCGAGGGCCGTCTGCGCAAGGTCGAGGATGCCATCAAGCGGTCCGAGGAGGACCAGTGGCGCCGGACCGACCCGGCGAAGCGGGCGTTGGCTGAGTCCACAGTCGAGACCTTCCGCGCCTCCCTGACCAAGCTGGAGAAGCAGGCAGCAGCAGCTGAGGCCGCCGGCGACGAGCGGAAGACCGCCGACCTTCAGGGGCGCATCACCACGACACGCTCACTGCTCGAGGCCGCAGAGAACTCCCTGGCCGAGTACTCCGGCTGACCGCACGACACCGCCCGCCCACGCATCGGCGCTCCCGACCCCCGGACACAGGTTCGTCCGGATCTGCGACCATCGACGGTCGCGAATCCGGACCGATCCGGGGTCGAGCCGCGCAATAGCGGACCAACCGGGCCGTCGGTCGGGTCGACGGGGAGGCCGCGAGGCGGGGGGCGCGGGGCGGGCTGGGGCGGGGCGGGGCTGGGGTCGGGCGGGCTACACGCGGTAGGCGTCGAATACGCCCTCGACGCCGCGAACGGCCCGAAGGACCGCCCCCAGGTGCTTGGGGTCGCCCATCTCGAACGTGAAGCGCGACACTGCGATGCGCTCCTTCGTGGTCGACACCGAGGCGGACAGGATGTTGACGTGCTGGTCGGACAGCGCCCGCGTGACGTCGGCGAGCAGCCGCGACCGGTCGAGGGCCTCGACCTGGATGTTCACCAGGAACACCGAGGACGCACCCGGGGACCACGCCACGGGTACGAAGCGCTCCGCCTGGCCGGCCATCGACACGACGTTGCTGCAGTCCTGACGATGCACTGAGACACCGTTGCCCCGGGTGACGAATCCGGTGATCTCATCGCCCGGAACCGGAGTGCAGCAGCGGGCCAGCTTGACCCAGACGTCACCGAGCTGGGAGCCGATCACGGTCACGCCCGGATCGGAGTCCGAGCGCTGCTTCATCTTGGTGATGGCCTGCGGCGTGACCCCCTCCGCCGCATCGTCGGCGGCAGCAGCCTCTCCCCCCGCAGTCGCGACCAGGCGGTGGATCACGGTCTGTGGGCTGATCCGACCCTCGCCGATCGACGCGTACAGGGCGCTGACGTCGTGCTGGCGCAGATCGGCGGCCACCGTCCCCAGGGCCGTGGTCGACAGGAGCCGGTGGACGGAGACGCCCTCCTTGCGCATGGCCTTGAGCAGCTGGTCCTTGCCCTTGTCGATGGCCTCCTCGCGGCGCTCGCGGGAGAACCAGGCCTTGATCTTGCTGCGGGCCCGCGGGCTGCGCACGAACGTCAGCCAGTCCAGGCTCGGCCCGGCGCCCTCGGCCTTGGAGGTGAACACCTCGACGGCGTCCCCGTTCGCCAACGGGCTGTCCAACGGGACGAGCCGGCCGTTCACCCGGGCGCCCACGCACCGGTGGCCGAGCTCGGTGTGCACCGCGTAGGCGAAGTCGACCGGGGTCGAACCCGAGGGCAGCGCGATGACGTCCCCGCGCGGGGTGAACACGAACACCTCGGTGGAGCCCAGGTCGTAGCGCAGCGACTCGAGGAACTCCCCCGGGTCCTCGGTCTCCCGCTGCCACTCCACGAGCTGGCGAAGCCACCCGAGGTCATCGGGCCCGAGCTTGCCACCCACCTCGGTCTGCTTGTAGCGCCAGTGCGCGGCGATGCCGTACTCGGCCGAACGGTGCATCTCGTGGGTGCGGATCTGCACCTCCACGGGCTTGCCGTCCGGGCCGATGACGGTCGTGTGCAGCGACTGGTACATGTTGAACTTGGGCATCGCGATGTAGTCCTTGAACCGCCCGGGAAGGGGGTTCCAGGCCGCGTGCAGCGTTCCGAGGACGGCGTAGCAGTCGCGCACCGAGTCGACAAGGATCCGCACGCCCACGAGGTCGTAGATGTCGGAGAAGTCGTGCCCGCGCACGATCATCTTCTGGTAGACGGAGTAGTAGTGCTTGGGTCGTCCGGTCACGGTGGCCCGGATCCGCGCGGCCCGCAGCCGCTCATCGATGTCGCTGATGACCGTCTCGAGGTACTGCTCACGGGCCGGCGCCCGCTGGCCCACCAGGCGGACGATCTCCTCGTACATCTTGGGATGCAGCGTCGCGAACGAGAGATCCTCGAGCTCCCACTTCACCGTGTTCATGCCGAGGCGATGAGCCAGGGGGGCGTAGATCTCCAGGGTCTCGCGCGCCTTGATGGCCTGCTTCTCCGGCGGCAACCACTGCAGGGTGCGCATGTTGTGCAGACGGTCAGCCAGCTTGATCACCAGGACCCGGATGTCGCGCGCCATGGCCACGACCATCTTGCGCACGGTCTCGGCAGCACTTGAGGCGCCGTAGGTGACCTTGTCGAGCTTGGTCACGCCGTCGACCAGGGAGGCGATCTCCTCACCGAACTCCGCGCGCAGGTCGGCAAGCGGGTATCCGGTGTCCTCCACGGTGTCGTGCAGGAGGGCCGCGGCCAGGGTCGGCCCGGTCATGCCCAGGTCCGCCAGGATCTGGGCCACCGCCACCGGGTGGGTGATGTACGGCTCCCCCGAGCGGCGCTTCTGCTCCCGGTGCAGCTCCTCGGCCGTGACATACGCCTGGATGACAACCCGAGTGTCGCTCTTGGGGTGGAACTGCCTCAGGGTCCGCAGGATGGGTTCGAGCTCGGGGGGCGCGCCTGAGCTCCGACCAGCGATCCGGGACAGCCTCGAGCGCAACCCTGGGGCTGCCTCCACCGCCGAATCGACGGGCAGGGTCTCCGGATCGGCCACCTGCTCCTCCTGCTCGTTACGTGCGAGTGTACGACCCGCCTCAGGGTGGTGCAGGCGCTGTCAGTGCCGGTCGGCCCGGCTCTGCTTCTTCGGCTGGTTCCGCGGACCGCTGGCAGTCCGGCGGGCCCGAGCTCGATCCATGGCCTCTGTGCTCTCCCCAGCAGCCTCCGCCGGCTGCGCATCCGCCCCCTCGGGGGTGTCGACGGACGCAGCACCCGCGGCTGCCGTCGCCGCTACCGCGGCACCGCGGGGACCCGCACCACGGGCCTTCACCCGGCCGGCGAGGGCCTTCATCTGCGGGTTGCGCTCCATGAGCTGCGCCAGGAAGGGCGTGGCGATGAAGATCGAGGAGTAGGTGCCCGCCGCCATGCCCACGAACAGGGCCAGCGACAGGTCCTTGAGGGTGCCTGCCCCGAGCAGGCCAGCCCCCACGAAGAGGATCGCACCGACGGGGAGCAGGGCCACGATCGAGGTGTTGATGCTTCTCACGAGGGTCTGGTTGACGGCGAGGTTGGCCGCCTGCGAATAGGTCTGGCGGCTCTGCCCGAGGATGCCCCGGGTGTTCTCCTTGACCTTGTCGAAGACGACAACCGTGTCGTACAGCGAGTACCCGAGGATCGTCAGGATGCCGATCATCGTGCTCGGCGTGACCTCGAACTGCAGGAGCGAGTAGATGCCGACCGTGATCACGATGTCGTGGACGAGGGCGACGACGGCCGCCACGGCCATGCGCCAGTCGAAGTAGAGCGCGAGGAACACAGACAGCAGCCCGATGAAGACCAGGAGCGCGGTGATCGCCTTCTTCGTGATCTCACCTCCCCAGGTGGGCCCCACAAGCTGCACCGACACCTGGTCGGGATCGACCGCGCACGCCTGGGCCAGGGAGCCCCGGATCTTCAGGCTCGTGGCATTGTCGACCGCCTCGGTGGTGACCCTGATCGAGTCGTTGCCCAGCTGGGTGACGGTGGACGGCTCGACCCCGACGGACTCCACCGCGCTGCGCGCCTCCTCGATGGTGCACGACGCCGACGGGACCTGGTACTCCGCGCCTCCGGTGAACTCGATGCCCAGGTTCAGGCCACGGAGGGCCAACGAGAGCAGCGCGATGAGGACGATGGCACCGGAGATCGCGTACCAGCGCTTGGCCCTGCCGACGATGTCGTAGGACACCTCGCCGGAGTAGAGCTTGTGCCCGAGGGCTCCCAACCGGGACATGGCTACTTCCTCCCTGCGGTGGCCACGGATCGCGGCGCAGGCGGATCGGGGATGCCCAGTCGCTTCGGGTCGACCCCGCTGAGCGGATGCCCCGACTGGAAGAACCTGGTGGCCGCAAGGAGCGCGACGACCGGTCGGGTGAAGGTGAACGCCACCAGGACGTCGATGACGGTGGTCAGGCCCAGGGCGAACGCGAAGCCTCGCACGCTGCCGATGCTCAGGATGTAGAGCACGACCGCGCCGAGCAGAGACACGAAGTCCGCGGCCAGCAGCGTGCGCCGGGCACGGATCCAGCCGGTCTCGGCGGCGACGCGAAGGGACTTGCCGTCGCGGACCTCGTCCCGGATCCGTTCGAAGTACACGATGAACGAGTCCGCGGTGATGCCGATCGCCACGATCGCACCGGTGATGCCGGCCAGGGTCAGGGTGAACCCAAGGGTCCGCCCGAAGATCACGAACAGGCAGAAGGTGATGATGCCGGCCATGACGAGGCTGGCCGAGGCCACGACCCCGAGGGCCCGGTAGTAGGCCAGGAGGTAGAGGCCGACCAGGATCAGGCCGATCGCACCGGCCAGCAGGCCCGCATGCAGGTAGTCCTCGCCCACCGTGGGTGTGATCGAGGTGATCTGGCCCACCTCGAGGCTCACGGGCAACGAGCCGAACTTCAGCACGTTGGCGAGGTCGTTGGCCTCGTCGATCGTGAAGTCACCCGTGATCTGGGCGTTCCCCCCGGTGATCGGTTCGAGGAAGGACGGTGCGCTGTAGACCACACCGTCGAGCACGATGGCGAACTGGTTCTGCGGCGGCTGGTTGTCGTACAGGTCGGTGGAGATCTCGGCCAGCGCCTTGGCGCCCTCGGCGTCGAAGTCCAGTGAGACCGACCACTTGCTGGTCTGCGGGTCCAGGACGGCGGTCGCGTTCGTGACCTGCGTGCCCTTGATGAAGGTCGGCTGGAGCAGGTACTTGGCTGTCCCTTCACGATCACAGGTGGCCAACCAGAGCTCCAGGACATCGGGCTGGCCGGCGCGGTTCTCCGGGAAGGTGCAGTCCAGGCGCAGCGCGCGCTCCTGGAACTCCGTTGTGTTCTCCGTGGCCTGGACCGGTGTCTTCGGCTGCTTCACCGCCGGGCTGGCGCTGGGGCTCGCACTCGGGCTGGCCGTGGCGGAGTCCGACGGTGCGGCTGAGGGCGAGGGCGCGTCAGTTGGGCTGGCCGACGGGGAGGCGGAGGCGTCAGTGGGCGTGGGGCTGGCCTCCGTGGCCGTGGGCGTGATCGACGGGGTCGGCTCGGCGGACGGGGTCGCGTTCGGGTCCACACCCTCCGGGTTCGTGATCGCCTCGACCTGGCGGAAGGCCAGCTGGGCGGTGCGACCCACCAGTTCCACCAGACGGTCCTGTGAGACCGAGCCCGGCACGGACACGATGATGGCCGCGTTGTCACCGGACCCCTGGACGGTCACCTCGGACTCGGCGACACCCAGGCCGTCCACACGCTGCCGGATGATGGTGACGGCCTGGTCGAGCTGCTCCTGGGTGATCGAGCCCTCGGTGCCCGGCGCAGCGGTCGGCAGGAGCGTGACCTGGGTCCCGCCCTGGAGGTCGAGCCCGAGCTGCGGCGAGTTCGACAGCGAGGGCCAGAACGCCCACCCCACAAGCAGGAGCACGCCGAGGAGCATGGGCCCGAGGACCCGCCACGGACGGTAGTGGGACACGGTGCTAGCCACGATCGGCCTCCAGGGTTGTTCCGGCCACGTCCGCGTCCGCGCCGCTGTCGTCGGCGGCGGAGTCGGGGGATTCAGTGTCCGGCAGAGCGGGCGCGGGGGCGCTGTCCACCGGAGCTGGGACGACCTTGGCGATGGCAACAGCGAGCATCTCGATGACGACACCCGGTGCGATCTCCACCGACACGCGCTCCGCGTCGATGGACACGATCGTTCCGAAGACCCCCGCCGTGGTCATGATCCTCTGTCCGGGGGCCAGTGAGGCCACCAGCGCCGCCTGGGCCTTCCGCCGGGTCGAGGACGGGCGGATGATCAGGAGCCAGAATGCAGCCGCGATGGCAGCAAAGGGCAGGAGTTCAACGAGCGTCATGGAGGACCTTTCGCACAATTGGTGCCGATTCTAGACGCCCGCCGCGCTACCTCGGTCATTCCCTTCCGGTGCGTCGCTGTCGAACGGCAGCCCGATCTGCCCGACCGTGGTCGGTGGCACCATGCCCAGATGGCGCCAGGCGGCCTCCGTGGCCACCCGGCCACGGGGAGTGCGGTACAGCAACCCTGCGCGCACGAGGAAGGGCTCAGCCACCGTCTCGACCGTCTCGGGCTCCTCCGCGACCGCCACGGCCAGCGTGGACAGGCCCACAGGGCCGCCCCGGAAGGTCTTGAGCAGCGCCTCGAGGACGGCCCGGTCAAGGCGGTCCAGGCCCAGGGCATCGACCTCGTAGAGGTCCAACGCCGCGTGGGCGGTCCGCTGGTCGATGGACCGGTCGCCATGCACCAGGGCGTAGTCCCGCACGCGGCGCAGCAGGCGGTTGGCCACCCGTGGCGTGCCGCGAGAGCGCCCGGCGATCTCCTCAGCGCCGGCCGCGTCGATCTCGACCCCCAGCAGCCGGGCCGACCGGTTCACGATCGTGTAGAGGTCGGAGTCGGCATAGAAGTCCATGTGGGCGGTGAACCCGAACCGGTCGCGCAGCGGCCCCGGGAGCAGTCCCGCCCTGGTGGTGGCCCCCACCAGGGTGAACGGAGCGAGGTCCAGGGGGATGGCCGTGGCTCCCGGGCCCTTGCCCACCACGATGTCGACCCGGAAGTCCTCCATCGCGACGTAGAGCATCTCCTCGGCCGGGCGTGCCATCCGATGGATCTCGTCGAGGAAGAGCACCTCACCGGGCACCAGGCTGGACAGCACGGCGGCCAGGTCTCCCGCGTGCTGGATCGCCGGCCCGGACGTGATCCGCATCGGAGCCGACATCTCCCCGGCGATGATCATCGCCAGGGTGGTCTTCCCCAGCCCGGGCGGCCCGGAGAGCAGCACGTGGTCCGCGGTGGCGTTCCGGTGCCGCGCGGCCTCCAGGACCAGCCCGAGCTGGGAGCGCACCCGGTCCTGGCCGATGAAGTCCGCAAGGCTGCGAGGCCGCAGGGCCCCCTCAGCCGCGATGTCCTCGTCGTCGGCCTCCCCGCGCACCAGTTCGTCGTCGCTCACGCGCGGTCCAGGTGACGCAGGGCAGAGCGCAGGAGCGCCGGCACGGACGGGTGGCCGCCCTCGGCCAGCACGGCCTCCGCCTCACCCGACACGGCCTCGGCCGCGGCTCGGGCGTCCCTCGGCGGCCAACCGAGGGCGATGAGCCCGTCGATGACCGGGGTCGACCAGTCGTCGGCGGCCCGACTGGCGGCTGTCGAGGTCGTGGGCGCCCCGAGGCGGTCCTTGAGCTCGAGGGCGATCCGAGCCGCCCCCTTGCGCCCGATTCCGGGAGGCTTGGACAGAGTCACGAGGTCGTCCGTGGCGACTGCAGCCCGCAACTGGTCAACGGTGAGCACCGCAAGGATCGCCTGGGCCGTGCGGGGCCCGATGCCCGTGACCGACTGGAGCACCTCGAAGGCCTGCCGCTCGTCCTCGTCGCTGAATCCGAAAAGGGTCAGCGAGTCCTCACGCACGACCAGCGCCGTGGCCACCTTGGCCGGTGCACCGGGACGCAGCTCCGCCAGGGTTCGCGGTCCGCACATGACGGAGAGCCCGACACCGCCGACGTCGATGACAGCGTGGTCGGCGTCGACCGAGGCGACCGTGCCGTGGACGAAGGCGATCACCGGGACCCCCCGGCCCGCAGGCTGACCCCAGCCGAACGGGGAGGCGCGCCATTCTTCGGAACGACTCCTGCTCGCGGGACCCGCGTCGGGATCCGTGAGGGCGCCGAGGCGGCAACCGCCGACGCGATCCGTGCATTGGCCGCCCCCCGCCAGACGTGGCAGATCGCCAGCGCAAGGGCGTCGGTCGCGTCCACCGGTTTCGGGGCGGTCTCCAGGCGCAGGATCCTCACGACCATGCCGGCGACCTGGGCCTTGTCGGCACGCCCGGCACCGGTCACGGCGGCCTTCACCTCGCTGGGCGTGTGCCAGGCGACCGGCAGCCCTGCCTCCGCCGCCGCGAGCACCGCCGCTGCTGAGGCCTGGGCGGTGCCCATGACGGTGTGCAGGTTGTGCTGGCTGAACATGCGCTCGATGGCGACGACATCGGGCGACAACTCGTCGATGAGCTCCTGGATCCTCCGGCTGATCACCAACAGCCGCTCCGGCAGCGGATCGGACGCCGGCGTGGTGACCACCTCGACATGCCGGAGGGTCAGCGGACGGCCGAGTGAGCCCTCGACCAGGCCCACGCCACATCGGGTCAGGCCCGGATCCACCCCGAGTACGCGCACGTGACCTCCCGATACGAACAGGTGTTCGCACCCTATCGGGAGGCGGGCGCTGCCACCGTCACGACACGCGTGCACAGCGGGGCTCTGCCCGCTGCCCTGCCCCCAGTGAGGGGCTACTCCCCCGCCACCGGGTCGCTGGCGTTCACGGGATGGCCCACAACCTCGGCGAACCCGGCCCGGATGCACTCGATGAACAGCTCGCGGTCCGGGATGGCGGCATCGTCCATCGAGATGCCGATCCCGGCATTGCCCGCGTAGGAGAGCAGCGTGATGTTCGTCGCCGCTCCCACCGTGGCGGTCAGCGGGTACATCGCGCGCACCTTCGCGCCGGCGATCCACACGGGGATCGGCACGCCGGGCACGTTGCTGGCGGTGAAGTCACTGGTCTGCGCGGTCGAGGTGAACACCTCGGAGGGCATGAGGCGGTACCCCACCTCAGCCATCGGGTCGACCAGGTGCAGCGCCGGCTCGTGCCGCCAGGAGCCGACGATCTCGCGGATGGCCCGCATCCGCTCGACCGGGTCGAGGATGTCCACGGGGACCTCGAAGCGGGCGATCGTCACGGCGTTCTGCGCCGGACGATCCGGGTTGCGCAGGCTGATCGGCATGTTGCAGCGCAACATGCTCACCGGCTCGCCCCGGCGCTCGTGGTAGATCCGCAGGCCACCGGTGACACCGGCCATGAACGCGTCATTGAGGCTCACGCCGTGCGGCTTGGAGGCGGCCTTGAGCTCCGACATCGGGACGTCGAGGGTGATGAAGTGGTAGTTGATCGACCGCCCTCGCATCACGGGCGACATCGGCGAGGACGGCATCGACAGGAACTTGGTGATGGACTTCAGCACCCCCATGACGTCCTCGACCGCGCCCACGGGGTCGCGCAGCGCGCGCCCAGCGATCGGCAGCGCGGAGTCCGAGACCTCCTTCACCGACCTCATGAGGAAGGACGACGCGTCCACAACGGCCGTTCCGAGGAAGCCCGCTCCGTCCAGTGGAGCCGCGGTCGGCGCCGGGGGCATCGGGCCCAGGTCCTGCCCACCGGGCACAAGGTCGATCACCGTCGCTCCGAGCATCATCGCGCCCTGACCGTCGGCGATGGCGTGATGCAGCTTGACGATCAGCGCCGCCCGCCCGCCCTGGAGGCCCTCGAGGAGCGTCACACGCCACAGCGGCCGGGCAAGGTCGAAATCGGCCATCGACTGCCGTCTGGCCTCGATCAGCACCTGGTCCCAGCTGCCGGGGTCCGCCACCCGGAAGCGGCGCATGTGGAAGCTGAGGTCGAAGTCGGGGTCGATCACCAGGCGCGGGCTCAGGATGTCCGAGGGACCCTCGAGCACCTTCTGCCGCAGGACCGGGGCCACCCTGCTGGCCCGGTCGAACCGGTCGACGAGCTGGTCCCAGTCGGGGCTGGACTCCAGGGCGATCAGCCCGATGATCGGCGAGCGCATCGACGGGTCATTGGACGCCAGGCGCCACGTGGCGAAGTCGAACCCGGACAACCGGCGTGGGGAGATCACGGTGGGGTCGCTCACGGCGCGCCCTGCGGCCGTCGCGGAGCCGACAGCGGCGCTCACGCTTCCGGCTGCTGCCCGGGCAGTCCTCTTGGCGGCGGCGCGCTTGCGGCCGCTGGTGGCTGCCGCTGGGGCGGGGGTCGGGGCAGCCTTCTTCGCCGGGGGCTTGGTCGCCGCGACCGCCTTCGCCGGGGCGGTCTTCTTCGCGGCCGGAGCCTTCTTCGCTGGGGCTGCCTTCTTCGCTGGGGCTGCCTTCTTCGCTGGGGCTGCCTTCTTCGCTGGGGCTGCCTTCTTCGCTGGGGCGCCTTCTTCGCTGGGGCAGCCTTCTTCGCGGGCGCGTTCCTTGCAGGAGCCTTCTTGGCAGGCGCCTTCGTGGCGGCGGGTGCCTTCTTCGCGGCGGCCTTCCTGGCCGGAGCCGCGTCGGACTCCTTCGCGGGGGCCGCGGTTGCTGCGGGCGTCGCCGTCGCGCCCGAGTCCTCCGAGGTTGTCCGATCCTGCTCTGCCACGTCGTCGCTCCTGTGCTGGCGGGGGTATCCGAACCGTACCCGTGCGGCCCGGCGGATGGGGGCCGAGCGCTATTCCAACTCGGCCAGGACCTCGGCGGGGATGTCCGCATTGGTGAAGACGTTCTGCACGTCGTCGCTGTCCTCGAGGGCATCGACCAGCCGCATGATCTTCACTGCGCCCGCGGCGTCGAGCTGGACCTCCACGGAGGCGACGAACTCAGCCTCGGCCGACTCGTAGTCCAAGCCCTGCGCCTGCAGCGCCTTGCGGGCCGGCACCATGTCCGACGCCTCGGTGATCACCTCGAACGCCTCGCCGAGGTCGTTGACCTCCTCCGCGCCGGCATCCAGGACGGCCATCAGCACGTCGTCCTCGGTCAGCCCGTCGGACTTCGGCACGATGATGACGCCCTTGCGGGCGAAGAGGTAGGACACGCTGCCCGGATCGGCCATGTTCCCGCCGTTGCGGGTCATCGCGACGCGAACCTCGGTGGCTGCGCGGTTGCGGTTGTCGGTGAGGCACTCGACCAGCACCGCGACGCCGTTCGGCCCGTAGCCCTCGTACATGATCGTCTGCCAGTCGGCTCCGCCGGCGTCCGCGCCGGAGCCACGCTTGAGGGCACGGTCGATGTTGTCGGCGGGGACGGAGTTCTTCTTCGCCTTCTGGATGGCGTCGTAGAGGGTGGGGTTGCCGTCAACGTCCCCTCCCCCGGTTCGTGCCGCGACCTCGATGTTCTTGATCAGCTTGGCGAAGAGCTTGCCGCGCTTGGCGTCGATCGCGGCCTTCTTGTGCTTGGTGGTCGCCCACTTGGAGTGGCCGGACATGGTGCTCCTTCGATTCGACTCAGGCGGCGTCGCGCACCATGGTGGCGAACAACGCGTGCACCCGATGGTCTCCGGTGAGTTCGGGGTGGAACGAGGTGGCCAGCAGCGACCCCGCTCGGATGGCAACGATCCTATCGCCCGCAGCGGCCGGGACGGAGGCGAGAACCTCGACCGACGGACCGACCGACTCCACCCAGGGGGCGCGGATGAACACGGCGCGGATCGGCTCGGCCCCGAGTGCAGGGAAGTCCACGTCGGCCTCGAACGAGTCCACCTGGCGACCGAACGCATTGCGTCGCACCACCATGTCGATCCCGCCGATGGGGCGCTGGTCGGCGCGGCCGTCGAGGATCGTGTCTGCCAACAGGATCATCCCGGCGCACGAGCCGTACATGGGCATCCCGGCACGCACCGCGTCGCGCAGCGGCTCCATCAGGCCCCAACGGATTGCCAGCATCGAGATCGTCGTGGACTCGCCGCCGGGCAGGACCAGGCCATCGACGCCCTCCAGCGCCCCGGCGTCCTTGACCGGGACCGCGCGCACCCCGACCGACTCCAGGGCGTGCAGGTGCTCACGCACATCCCCCTGGAGCGCGAGGACCCCGATGGTGGGGCCGGTCACCACCCGCGCTCGGCGAGGCGGTGCGGTGCCGGGATCTCCTCGACGTTGATCCCGACCATCGCCTCACCCAGCCCGCGGGAGACCTTCGCGATGATCCCGGGGTCGTTGAAGTGCAGGGTGGCCTGGACGATGGCGTTGGCCCGCTCCGCCGGGTTGCCCGACTTGAAGATCCCCGAGCCCACGAACACGCCGTCGGCGCCGAGCTGCATCATCATGGCCGCATCGGCCGGGGTCGCGATCCCGCCGGCAGTGAACAGCACGACCGGGAGGGACCCGCGCTCGGCGATCTCGCGCACCAGCTCGTAGGGCGCCTGGAGCTCCTTGGCGGCCACGTAGAGCTCGTCGTGGCTCATCGACGACAACCGCCGGATCTCGCCCCGGATGGAGCGCATGTGCGTGGTGGCGTTGGACACGTCCCCGGTTCCGGCCTCGCCCTTGGAGCGGATCATGGCCGCACCCTCGGTGATCCGGCGCAGCGCCTCACCCAGGTTGGTCGCGCCACAGACGAAGGGGACGGTGAACGCCCACTTGTCGATGTGGTGGGTGTAGTCGGCCGGTGTCAGCACCTCGGACTCGTCGATGTAGTCGACGCCGAGGGACTCCAGCACCTGGGCCTCGACGAAGTGCCCGATCCGGGCCTTGGCCATCACGGGGATGGAGACCGCGTCGATGATCCCCTCGATCATGTCCGGGTCGCTCATGCGCGACACCCCGCCCTGGGCCCGGATGTCGGCGGGGACACGCTCGAGGGCCATGACGGCAACGGCGCCGGCATCCTCGGCGATCCGGGCCTGCTCGGCGTTGACCACGTCCATGATCACGCCGCCCTTGAGCATCTCAGCCATGCCGCGCTTGACGCGGTCGGTGCCAAGGGCGGTTCCTGCGGTGTCTTCGATGCTGCTCACGAGTTCTCCTGCGCCGGTCGGGACGATGGGACAAGGTTACGTCCCGGGGCGCGGCGGCGCGAAACGCTGATCGGGCGGTCAGCCGCCCTACTCGATCGTCACCTTGCTGGTCCGGTCCTTGAGCAGGATCCAGACCTGTCCCGGATCGAGGACCACGGGGTTCCCGTCGAGGTCGTAGTAGGCCGTGGGGTCCTCGGGGTAGGCCTTCTCCCAGGTGATCTTCTGGGCCACCCCGTCGCGCAGCAGGACGCCCTTGCCCGACCCCGTCACGATCGTCAGGGGGGTCCGGCCGCCGAACTTGTCGCCATATCCGGAGTCGACCTCCTTGACGTACTGCACGATGACCGAGGAGGCGCGCTGGACGCCGGGCTTGTCGGTGTCCAGCGCCTGGCGGCCGTTCATCCAGACGTCGTAGAGGTCCTTCTTGGCGTTCCAGCGGAACTGCACGGACATCGACGGCCACCGAGCGGTCACCCGGGTGGCCTCCTTGCCGCCATCCGGGGGCTGCTCGTCGAACACGAACCCGATGTCCTGGGAGACGGCCGTGGCTCCCGAGGTGGCCAGGATCTCCTGCGGGTCGGCCATGAGGTTGTAGGGGGCGTAGCGGCCGGTGCCACGCTCGCGCTGGAAACCCGGGCTGTTGACGTCCTGGGACACCTGGGTCCATCCGGCGGCCGCCAGCTTCGGCTGCAGTCGCCGCTGGGCGCCCGAGTAGACGAACGCGATGTTCCCCAGCGGGGCGAACAGGTCGATGTCGCTGACCCGGGCGCTGCGGACCGGACCCACCGTGCCAGGCATCTGTGTGGAGAACACAGCAGCCAGGCGGGTCAGGCCCCACTCCACGGGCTCCACGTAGACGATGTCGGCCTTGGTGAGTCCCCGGTGCGGTTGGGCGCTCGGCGTGTTGTCGAGCTTGACGACCATGACGGGTGTGCCCACACCACCCTCACGGCCGCTCAGCGGCGACGTGGTCGGGGCAATGGGCTCCGGTTCCGGGTTCGCAGGCGCGGGCGAGGTCGTGGCCGGCGGCGAGGTCTCCGGAGTCTCAGGGGCCCGTTGCTCGGGGCCGCACGCCGCGAGCACCAGTCCGAGACCGACCACGGCAGCGATTCGACGCATGGCCTCAGGGTAGTTGCCGCAGCCTGGGGACCCGATCAGCGACTCAGTGGATTCGCCCGCTGTTCATCGCCGCGAAGGGCCGTCGTCTCCCGCGAACGTGGGCATGGGCCCCGGCTCGAAGGACCGGCGACGGCGCTGAGCATCGTCGCCACCACGGCTCAGGCGAAGGATGCGAAGGCAGGCGGGGCCACGTCGTCCATCTCGAACATCTGGGGGCGCGGGGCATTGCCCGCGAGCCGGAACAGCCGCACCAGCCGGCCCTGGCGCAGCAGGAGCGCCGCCTGGACGCCGTCGTTGAGGAACCTGCGTGAGAGGGCCACCTGGTTGCAGGCCGAGGACAGGTCGTCGAGCAGCTCCTCCCCCTCGGGGGTCTCCCGGAGCTCCACCACCGACTCGGGCTCGGCGAAGACCTCACGGAGGTCCCGTGACAACTCCGACTCGACGACGCTGCGCTCGACCTGGTCGGCGGGGTCAACGTTGCGGGAGTTGCTGGCAGCCCGGGCCAGGACGATCGCGCTGGCCGGATCGACGAGCCCCGAGTTGGCAAGCGCCTCAGCGGCCCGGGCCCGGCGGATGAGCTGTGCGTCCAGCGCGGCGCGCGCAAGGTCGATCCGATGGTGCAGCCGGTCGATCCTGGAGGCCAGCGCGCTCAGGCGCCAGACGACGAGCGCGACAGCGAGCAGGATCAGCAGCAGCCAGGCGAGATCGACCTTCATCAGGCCTCGGCCTCCTGATCGGTGCCCCAGGGCGGGCGACGCACGGGCAGCCGGCCCCAGAACTGCCGGGACAGGTCCGCGGTCACCTTCTCGCCGCCCGGCGTCACGCTCCGGTAGACCTCGACGACCCTCCTGGCCACGCTCGACCAGTCGAACTCGGCGGCGCGCACCAACCCGGACGCACGCAGCGAGTCGCGGCGGCCCGGATCACTGAGCAATCCGATCAGCTTCTCGGCGAGGTCATCGGAGTCCTCGCTGCGGAAGTGCACCCCGGACCGACCCTCGTCGAGCACTCGCTGGAAGGCCTCGATGTCGCTTGCCACCACGGGCGTGCCGGCTGCCATGGCTTCCAGCAGGATGATCCCGAACGACTCCCCGCCGGTGTTGGGCGCGACATAGATGTCGGCCGAGTGCAGCGCACGCGCCTTGTCCTCCTGGCTGACCAGTCCGAGGAACTCGACCCTGTCGGCGATCGCCGGGTCCAGCCCGGCCTGCACGTCGGCGACCTCGCCCGGCCCTGCGACGAGCAGGGTGACGTCCGCGATGGCTTCGGCAACCCGGGGCAGGGCCGCCAGCAGGATGGGCAGGCCCTTGCGGGGCTCGTCGATGCGGCCGAGGAACATCAGGGTGCTGTTCCCCCGGGACCGACCCGGGAGGGGTTCGTCCCCGGCGTACAGGCTGCAGTCCACGCCATTGGGGATGAGCACGGCGTCGCCACCGGTGTACTCGACCAGCGAGCGCCGGGCGTACTCCGACACCGCGATGCGGGCGCGGATCTTCTCCATCGCGCTTCGCACGAGCGGCGCGGTTGCGTTCAGCTCCCGACGAGACGACGCCAGGCTGGCGTGCCACGTTGCCACGATCGGCCCTTCGGAGACCCACACGGACAGCAGCCCGAGAGTGGGGCCGGCTGGCTCGTGGACGTGAAGGATGTCCAGGTCCGAGTCCTTGACCCAGCGACGCGCCCGCGCGGTCGGGACAGGGCCGAAGTTGATCTTGGCGATCGAACCGTTCGAGGAGATCGATATCGGCTTGCCGCCGCTGGTGACGTAGTCGGGTAGGGCGTCCTCATCCTCGGCCGGGGCGAGGATGACCGCCTCGTGCCCCAGCCGCATGAGTGCGAGACGCAAGTCGTCGATGTGCGCCGCCACCCCGCCCGGAGTGTCCCAGGCGTACGGGCACACGAGTCCGACGCGCATCAGGCATCCCGCCCGGAGGCGTCCCGGGCAGCCAGGCGTGCCGGGTCCAGGTCGGCGAGCCAGAGGCGCTGGAGCATGTGCCAGTCCGTCGGGTACTCGGCGATGCCCTCAGCCAGCGCGTCGGCGAGCGCCTGGGTCATCGCGCGGATCCGCTCGTCGCGATCGCCGGACGTCGGGGGCTCGATCTCGGGAAGGATCTCGGCGACGTTGTGGCCCGCCCAGAAGAGCTTCACCGGAACCAGGGATGCGCCGGTGTCCACGGCCAGTGCGGCCGGGCCGGCGGGGAAGCGCGCGGTCTCGCCGAAGAACTGCACGTCGACCCCCTTGGCGGACAGATCGCGGTCGGCCAGGAGCGCCACGAGGCCGCCGGAGTCCAGAGTCGTGCGCAGCTCCTGGTACACACCCGGGTCCCCGAGGCCGTGGATGCGCATCCCGAGCGAGGTCCGGAAGTCGACGAACGCGGTGTACAGCTGCTCGGGCTCGAGCTTCTCAGCCACGGTGTTGACCGGGGAGATGTGCACGGACGCCCAGGCCCCGGCGTGGTCCCAGTTGCCCATGTGCGGCAGCGCGGCGATGACACCACGACCCGAGGCCACCGGGTCGGACAGCCGCTCGGGGTGACGCATCTCGAACGTATCGATGCGGGCGCGGTCCCAGCCGGGCAGGCGGAAGGCGTCGCACCAGTAGCGCATGTACGAGCGCATGCCCTCCCGGGAGAGCTCCCGCAGCTCGTCGGGGGCGACCGGTCCCACGACGCGGGTCAGGTTGGCCTCAAGCCGGCGGACCGACGACCCATGGGCCCGCCACTGCTGGTCGGCGATCCGGTCGAACAGGGCGTAGGCCATCCGCTCGGGCATCAGCCGCACAGCCCGCCACCCACCGGCGTAGGCCAGGTACGTCGCCTGCTCCTTCACCGCCGGCTCACTCCCCGGCGCTGGGAGCGTCGGGCTGCTGGCCGTTGAGCGGCTTCAGCTGCCTGCGCACGTCGAGCCCCCGCTGGAACACCGTGATGGTGGTCAGCACGGCCAGGACTGCCACCGCGAGGGTCATGCCCCAGTTGACGAACTGGTACAGGATCGCGCCGAGGCCCAGGATGATCATCCGCTCCGCGCGCTCGGCGATGCCGCCGTTGGCCGTCGCGCCCACCGCCTCAGCACGGGCCTTCGCGTAGCTGACGACCGTGCCGCCGACGAGGCAGACCCAGGCCAGGAGCGTGGTCGCCGTCGCGAAGAACGCGGTCGGCACGTCGCGCTGCCATGCCGCCCAGATCAGCACGCCCCCGAAGATCGCGCCGTCGGCGACCCGGTCGAGGGTGGCGTCGAACCAGGCACCCCACGGGCCCTGTGTCCCGCTGAGGCGAGCCATGGTCCCGTCGAGCACATCCGCGGACGTGAAGATGAACAGCAGGATGACCGCCGGGATGAAGTCACCCTGGGGGATGAGGATCAGGGCGACCAGCACCGTGAGGATCGTGCCGGTCATGGTCACCATGTCGGGAGTGACCTTCATCCGGAGCAGACCGCGAGCCATGGGCTCCACGACAGGGGCGATGACGCCACGGGCGTCGGCATTGTTCAACATGAGGAGGCCGATCGTAGCGAGAAACGGGACCCCGAGTGCGCAGGACGAAGGTCCTTGTTGCAAGGCTTGCGCCTTGGGAGACTTCAGACCCGCGACGAAAGGCACCTCATGGCACAGGCGAACACCCCAGGGGGTGGGTCGGTCTCTGCACCGGCCAGCCCCGCCGACATCCGCAACGTGGTCCTCGTGGGGCCATCCGGAGCGGGCAAGACCACACTCCTCGAGGCGATGCTCGCCGCCACCGGGACCATCCCGCGTGCGGGCCGGACCACCGAGGGCACGACAGTCTCGGACTTCGACGAGGCCGAGGTGCGCCAGCAGCGCTCTGTGGGCCTCGCGCTGGCACCAGTGGTGGTCGACGGGGTGAAGATCAACTTCCTGGACACACCGGGCTACGCCGACTTCGTCGGCGACCTGCGAGCCGGACTCCGTGCGGCCGACGCCGCCCTGTTCGTGATCTCGGCCGTCGACGGCGTCGACGGGGGGACGCAGATGCTCTGGGAGGAGTGCGCCGCAGTCGGCATGCCGCGTGCCGTGGTCATCACGCGACTGGACCACCCGCGGGCCGACTTCGACGAGCTCGTGGCGATCTGCCAGCGGGTGTTCGGCGAGGGCGTCATGCCCCTGATGCTGCCGATGATGGCCGATGACGGCTCACCGGCCGGGTTCATCGACCTGATCACCGAGCGGATCCACGACTACTCCAGCGGCACGCGGGTGGACCGCGAGCCCGAGCAGACGCACCTGGATCTGATCGAGAACACCCGCTCGGGCCTGATCGAGGGGATCATCGCCGAGAGCGAGGACGAGACCCTCATGGATCGCTACCTCGCCGGCGAGCACATCGACCACGACACGCTGATCTCCGACCTGGAGATGGCTGTGGCGCGGGGCTCGTTCTACCCGGTGATCGCCACAGCGGTGGAGCTCGGGGGTCTCGGCACGACCGAGGTCCTGGACCTCGTGCGCCGCGGCTTCCCCTCGCCGCCGGAGCACCCACTCCCCCCGGTCACCACGCCTGATGGGCAGCCGCGAGGTCCGCTGACCTGCGATCCGGCGGGCCCCCTGTGCGCCGAGATCGTCAAGACCACGACCGATCCCTACGTCGGACGGCTGTCCCTCGTGCGCATCTTCTCGGGGCGGCTGACGCCGGACTCGTTCGTCCATGTCTCCGGTCACTTCGGTGCCCAGCGCGGGCATGAGGACCACGACGTCGACGAGCGGATCGGGGCCCTGTCCAGTCCGCTGGGCAAGGTGCAGCGGACGATCGATGCCGGGATCGCCGGTGACATCGTCGCCGTCGCCAAGCTCACGCGGGCCGAGACCGGTGACACCCTGTCGGACAAGGACACCCCGCTGCTCATGGAGCCGTGGCTCATGCCCGACGCCCTGCTGCCGGTGGCGATCGTCGCCAAGTCCAAGGCCGACGAGGACAAGCTCGGTGCCGCCCTGAACCGCCTTGTCGCCGAGGATGCGACCCTGCGCCTGGACCGCAACGGCGAGACCGGCCAACTCGTGCTGTGGTGCATGGGCGAGGCACACGTCGACGTGCTGCTCGACCGCCTGCGCAACCGGTATGGCGTCGCTGTGGAGTCCGAGGAGCTGCGGGTCTCGTTGCGTGAGACGTTCGCGTCCCCGGCCAAGGCCAAGGGCCGGCACGTCAAGCAGTCCGGCGGGCACGGGCAGTACGCGGTCTGCGACATCGAGGTCGCCCCGCTTCCTGCGGGGTCGGGCTTCGAGTTCGTCGACAAGGTGGTCGGCGGATCGGTCCCGCGCCAGTTCATCCCGTCGGTGGAGAAGGGCGTACGCACCCAGATGGAGCGCGGTGTCGTCGCCGGGTACCCGGTCGTCGACATCCAGGTGACCCTGTACGACGGCAAGGCGCACTCCGTGGACTCCTCGGACATGGCATTCCAGATGGCCGGTGCCCTCGCACTCAAGGAGGCCGCCGCAGCAGCCCAGATCTCGATGCTGGAGCCGGTCTCGGCGGTCAGCGTCCTGGTCTCCGACGAGTACGTGGGCGCGGTCATGGGTGACCTGTCCGGGCGTCGCGGACGGGTGTCGGGCACCGAGCCGGCCGGCAACGGCCGCACGCTGATCAAGGCCGAGGTCCCCGAGCTCGAGCTGACCCGCTATGCGATCGAGCTGCGCTCGATGTCGCACGGCACGGGCACCTTCAACCGCACCTACATCGGCCACGAGCCGATGCCGGCGCAGATCGCCAAGAAGGTCATCGAGGCGAGCCCGAAGCACTGACGCAGCGGCAAGGCACACGCACACGAGGGCCGCTCCCACACCGGGGGGCGGCCCTCGTGCTCGCGTCTCGGGGCACCCGCGGTCGGGGCGCGTCGACTCGTCCGGATCTCCGAGCGCCCTCGGCCGACCAACGCCGACTCGTCCGGATCTCAGAGCATCGATGCTCGGAGATCCGGACGACCCTGCGATCGATCCACCGAAAAGCGGACGAGGTGGCTGAGGCGAGGGCTGCCGGGTGGCCGGGATCGGGGCGGTGGGAGCGGCTGGGGTCAGCGGCGGACGGGCTTGAGGGTCCAGAGGAAGCTCGCCTCGCCGGTGACGGTCCAGTCCTCGGTGGACAGCGTCACGTCGATGCGGAACTCCGGGCGCTCCCCCGCATCGAGCCGCGCCACGATCGACTCGGGGGTGTCGTGCATGAGCGCCTCGGCGTACATGGGCCCCATGGCGATCTTCTTGAACCGGATGGAGGCATCCACGGGCAACGGGGTGGCGCGATCGAGCAGCATCCCGAAGTTGCCGAGCACGATCGCACCGGTCGCCGTCTCTGCGAGGGTGAACATCGCCCCGGCGTGCGGACCGCCCACGTGGTTGCGGTACTCGGGCTTGTCCGGCAGCCGCAGCAGCACCCGTTGGGGTGCCAGCTCGAGGAACTCCAGCTCCAGTGTCCCGACCATCGGGACGACCGTGGGCATCTGCGCGACGAGAGTGTGGAAGTCCATGCGATCGAGGCTATCGACCACACGAGGCCCGATCGCCACCGGTCCCCCGCGGACTCTCCCCGACCCCGCGGAACCTCCCGGAAGCAGGGGAGACCCTGTGCTGTTGCGGAGAATCTGCGGGGGTGGGGCGGTAGCGTCGCGCACATGTCTGACGACACCCCGGCAGCCCCGGACCACAATGCGGCGCCGAGCCCGACGCTGCCCAGCGTCGCGGTCTTCGACATCGACGGGGTCCTGGCAGACGTGCGTCACCGACTGCACCATGTGGCTTCACGCCCGAAGGACTGGGACGCGTTCTTCGGCGCCGCCCCCGACGACCCCCCGCTCAGCGAGGGGCTCGGGGCGGTGGCGTCCGCGGACCGTGCCGGGCATGTCGTCGTCTACCTGACCGGACGGCCGGAACGGTGCCGCACCGCGACGCTCACCTGGCTCGCCGAGCAGGGACTGCCCACCGGTGAGCTGTTCATGCGCGACGACACCGATCGCAGGCCCGCGCGGATCACCAAGGTGGCCGCCCTGCGCCGACTGTCGCGTCGGTACCGCGTCGAGGCCTTCGTCGACGACGATGCGGCGGTGGTCGAGGCCGTGCGCGCTGCCGGATTCCCGGTCCTGCACGCGCTGTGGATGGAACCCTCAACCTCAGGTGCAGACTCAGCCCCGGACGTGCCTGCGCAAACAGCTGCACAGGCGGTCCTCTTCGACATCCAGGAGACCGAGGGCCGCACCTGAGACCGGCGGATCGCCTCAGGGCATCGCAGGTCAGGTGCCCTCTGGCACCTTGTAGATCTCGTCGGCCACGAGGCCACGAGCCTCACGGTGGACGGTGTTGGCCGCCTCGGCGTCCGGGGCGTCGACGAGGCACAAGATCTTGCCGTTGCCCTCGTCAACCCAGTACCTCAGGTACTCCACCCCATGCCCGCCCTGCGTCTGCAGATCAGCAGCGTGAGCGCTCGCGACGCCCTCCACTGTGACGCCGCCGTCGATGGTGTGCACGTCCATGAACAAGGGCCAAGGGACTCCTCCTGACGAGTTGCGTCATCGGCGTGGTGAACCGACGGCGCTCCCTGAGGGCGGGATCTGTCCTGAGGTCGGCCTGACCTTTCTCCCCCGAGCTCTGGTCGGTTGCCCGCCAGCGAGCACGCACGGGGCAGGCGCTCTGCTCAGCTCAGGGCGGCCAGCTCCTCCGGCCGCGGGCATGAGCACACCAGGTTGCGATCGCCGTACGCACCGTCGATCCGACCCACCGGGACCCAGTACTTGTCCGCGCGCAGCCCGGGGACCGGGTACACGGCCTGCTCCCGGGTGTAGGGCCGGTCCCACTCCCCCACGAGGCTCTCAGCGGTGTGTGGCGCACCCCGCAGCACGCTGTCGGTGACAGCAACCTCGCCCCTGGCGACCTCCTCGATCTCTGCGTGGATCGCGATCATCGCCTCGCAGAAGCGGTCGAGCTCGGCCAGCGACTCACTCTCCGTGGGCTCGACCATGAGCGTGCCCGCAACCGGGAAGCTCATGGTCGGTGAGTGGAAGCCGTAGTCGATCAGGCGCTTCGCCACGTCGTCGACGGTCACGCCCGTGCGCCTGGTGATCTCTCGCAGGTCGAGGATGCACTCGTGGGCGACCAGGCCACCGGGACCGGTGTAGAGCACGGGGAAGCAGTCCGTCAGGCGCCTCGCGATGTAGTTGGCGGACAGCACTGCCACCTGCGTGGCCCGGGTGAGCCCCTCGGCTCCCATCATCCGGATGTAGGCCCACGGGATCGGCAGGATCCCGGCACTGCCCCACGGAGCCCCGCTCACAGGTCCCACGCCACCGTCCTCGTGGCCCCGACCGGCCGGCCCAGCATCCGCGCGCAGCGGGTGCCCGGGCATGAACGGGGCCAGGTGCGCACGCACCCCGATCGGCCCCACCCCGGGGCCGCCTCCCCCGTGCGGGATGCAGAACGTCTTGTGCAGGTTCAGGTGCGACACGTCGGCACCGAAGCGACCCGGCTTGGCCAGCCCGACGAGGGCGTTCAGGTTGGCCCCGTCGACATAGACCTGGCCGCCGGCGTCATGGACCATCGAACACAGGGTGGCCACCTCGGACTCGTACACGCCATGGGTGGAGGGGTAGGTGATCATCAGTGCCGCGACACGGCCGGCATGGGCCTCCAGTGCGGCGCTCAGGGACTCGATGCTCACGTTGCCCGCCTCGTCACAGGCCACGACCACGACGCGCATCCCCGCCATCACCGCCGACGCGGCGTTCGTCCCGTGCGCCGAGGAGGGGATCAGGCAGACGTCGCGCTCGGTCTCGCCGCGTGAGGCGTGCCATCCCCGGATGGCAAGCAGGCCGGCGAACTCCCCCTGGGATCCGGCATTCGGCTGGACGCTGACCGCGTCGTAGCCGGTCAGCTCCACCAACAGGCCCTCGAGGTCGGTGATCAGCTCCGCGTATCCCAGCGACTGCTCCCGGGGGGCGAAGGGGTGGATCGAGGCGAAGCCCGGCCAGCTGATCGGCTCCATCTCGGTGGTCGCGTTGAGCTTCATGGTGCACGAGCCCAGCGGGATCATCGACCGGTCCAGCGCCACGTCGTACCCGGCCAGGCGGCGAAGGTAGCGCAGCATCTCCGTCTCACTGCGGTGCTGGTGGAACACCGGGTGCTCGAGGTAGGGCGAGGTGCGCAGCCAGCCCTGCGGGAGCGTTTCGGTGTGGATCGAACCGCTCGGCTGACCCGCCGGGACGGACCCCCCGCCGTGGGCTGCGGAGAATGCCTCCCGGACAAGTGCGAGGTGCTCGTCCTCGGTCACCTCGTCGGTGGTGATCCCCACGTGGTCGGCATCCACCAGCCGCAGGTTGACCCCACGCGCGGACGCCTCCGCGACGACCTGAGTGGCCCCGCCGGGCACCACCGCGAGGACGGTGTCGAAGAAGGTGGAGTGCACCACCGTGACGCCGTCCTGGACCAGCCCAGACGCCAGCGCAGCGGCCTGGTCGTGCACGCGCTCGGCGATCCGGCGCAGCCCGTCGGGACCGTGGTAGGCCCCGTACAGGCCGGCGATCACGGCCAGGAGGACCTGCGCGGTGCAGATGTTGCTCGTGGCGCGCTCGCGCCGGATGTGCTGCTCGCGGGTCTGCAGCGCCAACCGGTAGGCGGGCTTGCCCGAGGAGTCGACCGAGACGCCCACGAGGCGTCCGGGGAGCTGGCGCTCGAGCCCGGACCGAACCGCCATGACACCGGCGTGCGGGCCGCCGAAGCCCATCGGGACACCGAAGCGCTGGGCGGAACCCACGACGATGTCCGCTCCGCACTCCCCCGGCGGGGTGAGCAGGCACAGGCTGAGCAGGTCAGCGGCGACCACCAGGCCCGCGCCGAGCGCGTGCACCTGCTCGGCCAGGGCCGAGAGCTGTGCCGGGTCGCGCACCAGGCCGGTCGAGGTCGGCACGGAGACCAGCACCCCGAAGCAGTCCTCGGCGGGCAGCCCGTCGGTGACATCCCGGACATCGAGGACGATTCCCAGCGGCGTGGCCCGCGTCTCCAGGACTGCCAGGGTCTGCGGGTGCGTGTCGGAGTCCACCACGAAGGTCATCGCGCCGGTCCGATCCACCCGGTGCAGCAGCGCCATCGCCTCCGCCGCTGCCGTCGGCTCGTCGAGCATGGAGGCGTTGGCCAGGGGCAGGCCGGTCAGGTCGGCGACCATCGTCTGGAAGTTCAGGAGTGCTTCGAGCCGGCCCTGGGAGATCTCGGGCTGGTAGGGCGTGTATGCCGTGTACCACCCGGGTGACTCGAGGACGTTCCTCCGGATCACCGCGGGGGTGATGGTGTCGTGATAGCCCAGTCCGATCATCGAGACGGCTCGGGTGTTCGCCTCCGCCATCCGGCGCAGTGCGGCGGTTGCCTGCGACTCACTGAGCGTGGGCGGGAGGTCCAGCCCATCTCGCCAGGCGATCGTGGCCGGTACTGCCGCCCGCGCCAGCGCATCGAGGTCCTGATGTCCGACGGCCCGCAGCATCAGAGCCACGTCCCGATCATCAGGGCCTATGTGGCGGTCGGCGAACTCAACGTCACGGGGTGAGGGCTGCACGCGCCCACGATAGTCGTGCCGGCCCGTGCCGGCGGGGACGGCCGCCCCCCGGTGTCGTCCTGGGCGGGATCAGCCCGTCTGGCGCTTGCGCCGACGCTCCGAGAGCTCGTCGTCGGTCACGGCGGCCACGCCCGAGCCACGCTCGGCCGGCAGCGCCGACAGGGTGCCCTCCACCTCGCGCCACACCTTGCCGACCGCGATGCCGAAGACCCCTTGGCCTCCGCGGACCAGGTCGATGACCTCATCCTCGCTGGTGCACTCGTAGACGCTGGCCCCGTCGCTCATCAGCGTGAGCGTGGCCAGGTCCTCGACGCCGCGTGCACGCAGGTGCGTCACGGCTGTGCGGATGTTCTGCAGCGAGACCCCAGTGTCGAGCAGGCGCTTGACGACCTTGAGCACGAGGATGTCGCGGAAGCTGTAGAGACGCTGCGTGCCCGACCCGGTGGCCGGACGGATCGAGGGCTCCACCAGGCCGGTCCGGGCCCAGTAGTCCAGCTGCCGATAGGTGATCTCCGCGGCGGCACAGGCCACGGGGCCGCGGTAGCCCACGCCCTCCGGGAGCGTGGTCTCGGGGACGTCGAAGAGGGCGCCCTGCACTTCGTGCTGCTGTCCCGTGCCCTCAGGTGACATCTGCGCCTGGCCTCCGGTCGATGTGGCATCTTTCGTCGGCGTAGTTACACCGGCGGAATTCCTGCCCCGAAACTAGGGCCCTGAGCACGCCACGTCAACGGCGTCCACTCCGACACGCCGGGGCAAAGTCTCACCCTCAAGTTGAGGGTTAGGTGAAGCCCCTCACGTCTACTGGAAGTCCTGGGGTGTCACCGTGTCGAGGAACTCGCGGAACTGCTCCACCTCGTCGACCTCCTCGTCGGGGTCAGGCGCCACTCCGGCCTCGGCGAGGACCTCGTCGGAGAGCAGGATCGGCACTCCCGCACGCAGGGCCAGGGCGATGGCATCCGACGGGCGGGCGTCGACGCTCTGCCCCCCAAGGACCAGCTCGGCGTAGAACACACCCTCCTCCAACCGGGTGATCCGCACCGACTGGAGCGGGGTCCCGAGCTGGATCAACGTCGCGATGAACAGGTCGTGGGTCAGGGGACGGGGCGCGGCCACGCCCTGCTGGGCCATGGCGATCGCCGCCGCCTCGTTGGGCCCGATCCAGATGGGCAGCAGCGCTCCCCCGGTGATCGGACGCACCAGCACGATCGGCGCGTTGGAAGGCATCTCCACCCGAACGCCGACGACTTCAACTGCCTGGTACCCATCCACGTCGCCCAGACTAGACCCGGTGGGCTGGACCCACCATCGCTCAGCGCCCGAGCGTCCGGGGCAGCCCTGCCTTGACCAGGGCGACGTGCAACTGGATGGCCAGCGTCGCGATCGCGCGGGCCGCCTCCTCCGCCTTGGCGGCGCTGTCCTCGTGGCGTCCATGGGCCATCGGCTTGACGACCTGCTCGACCAACGAGAGCTCACGATCGGCGGCGAGGCGGAACGGGCGCAGGTGTCGGGGGCCGTAGCCGAACTGGGCCATCTCCGCCGCGATGCGGGCGACCTGCAGTGCTGTCGCGTCGTAGTAGGAGGTGCCTGGCGCCTGGGCGACCAGCCCGAAGGACTCGAGCTCGCGAAGGACCTCGTTGGTGATGCCGGACTCCTCGAGCAGCTCCTTGCGCGACAGGCGCAGCTCCTGGCTCTCGGCAACGAGATCCTCAGGCGAGGGATAGGTGTCCGTGGCCACGAGCGCCCGAGGTGCGGTGTCCGTGGCACTCAGGGGCGCGGGCTGCAGACCCCGGTCGATCGCGTCGAGGTGCTCGCGGATGACCTTCAGGGGCAGGTAGTGGTCGCGCTGCATCCGAAGCACGTAGCGAAGTCGCTCGGCGTCGGCGCGGGTGAACTTCCGGTACCCGGAGGGGGTCCGCTGCGGTTCGACGAGGTCCTCGGCCTCCAGGTAGCGGATCTTGGAGATGCTGACGTCCGGGAAGTCCGAGCGCAGCAGGTGCAGGACCTCCCCGATGCTCAGCAGCCCGTCCGACGCTGCAGCCGTGCTCATGACTGGCCACCCCCCACGAGGAACACGAAGCGGTACTTGCCGATCTGGACCTCGTCCCCGCCGGCCAGGGCGGTCGCGTCGATCCGCTCCCGGTTGACGTAGGTCCCGTTCAGGCTCCCCACGTCGCGGCACTGCCAGCCCTGGGCGTCGCGGATGAACTGCGCGTGCCGGCGCGAGACCGTGACGTCATCGAGGACGACGTCGGCGTCGTCGGAGCGCCCGACCGTGACCAGGTCGGAGTCGAGGACGAACGACGTGCCCTCGCTGGGGCCGCGCCGCACGATCAGCATGGCCGTCCCCGCGGCCACGGACCCGACGCTGCCCGTGCCGACCGTGCCCAGCGGTCCCGTTGCAGACACCGGGACATCGAGGTTGCCGGTGGATTCGATCTCCTGCTCAGCGCTGAGGTCGACCAGGGGCGCACCGCAGTTGCTGCAGAAGCGCGCCAGATCGGACATCTCCTGGCCGCACTGCTGGCACGAACGCCCCACGTCGTCTCCGTCCTGACCCTGAATCCCCGCCCTGAAGCCCCGTGAGGGACCCTCTACCTGAGGTCTAGGTTCACCTCGGGGGCAAACCTATCCGACCCCCCGAGGGGCCGGTCAACCCCTGGCTAGGAAAGACCGTCGGCGTACTGGGCGGCAGTGAGGAGCAATGACCACGCGGCGTCGGCCTCGTCGGCGGATGCGCACTCGACATCGACCATCCAGCCCTCGCCGTACGGCTCGGCGTTGACCATCTCCGGGGAGTCCTCGAGGGCGCCGTTGACGTCGGCGACGGTCCCGTCCAGCGGGGCGTACAGGTCGCTGACGGACTTGGTCGACTCAACCTCCCCGCACGGCTGACCCCCGGTCAGCGCGCTGCCCACGGCCGGCAGCGCGACATACACGACGTCGCCGAGGGCCTCGGTCGCGAAGGACGTGATCCCGAAGCGCAGGACGGTCGGGCTCTCCCGGCGGATCCACTCGTGCTCAGGGGTGTAGCGCAGGTCATCGGGGTACATGGGTCCTCCATCGGGCTGCGTCATGGCTGGCGTGTTCGGGGTGGGCGGGGCCTTGCAGGGACTCAGCCCTGGTCCACCGGTTCAGCGTACTCGGGGGTCGTCAGCGGAACAGTCGAGGTGATCTCCAGCGCGTCACGCTGCTCCATCTCGAACAGGGCACCGGCTGTGCGCACCGAGTCCGCGACCCCGCCGGGGATCTCCATCGCGGTGGCCAGGGTCTCGGGATCACCGATGGCCAGGATCGTGTACGGGGAGGGGCGGAGCTCCCCCGAGATGAGGATCGCCGGAGTACCCGTGTCCGGCGGGTTGGCGAACCAGGTGTTCACGACCACGCGCCGCTCTGCCACCTCGATGCTCTCGGCACCCGCGTCGCGCAGCTCCTGCACCGTGTCCAGGATCTCCGCCGCGTCCACCCCGCCGTCCTCATCGCGGATCACGATCCGCACGCCGGGGCCGCGCACCTTCGTCGTTCCCGCGAGGACCTCGAGGGACTCCTTGCGGTTCTGGGCCTGAGCCAGGGCTGCGGCATCGCTGCCGGAGGTCAGGGACTCGACCTCAGCGGCCAGCCGGCGCTTCTCCTGCTCGAGCCGGTTGTTCTCGGCGTCGAGGCTGTCGAGGATCTGGACGAGCTCATCGGGCCGGGCATTGGCCAGGGCCTCGTCGCTGCCCTGAGCGATCGCGCCGGCCACGAACATCCACCCCAGGACTGCGAACAGCGCCCCCCCGATGAGGCTCGCCGGACCACTCCAGCGCCACAGGGAGGTCTGGTGGAAGTCCCCGGCCGGCTCGTCGGGGTTCTGGATCCCGGCTGCCGGGCCGCCCGTGTCCGTGGTGTCGTCGCTGGCCATGATCACGCCTTGAGGATGTGCCGGCGGATGGCTGCGGCGTTGGCGAAGATGCGCATCGTCAGGACCACCACGACCCCGGTGGACATCTGGCTGCCGACTCCGAGCAGATCCCCGATCCACACGATGAATGCAGCGACGAGCACGTTGCTCAGGAAGGAGATCACGAAGACGCGGTCGCGGAACACCCCATCGAGCAGTGCGCGGATGGCGCCGACGACGGCGTCAAGGGCCGCGATCACGGCGATCGGCAGGTAGGGCTCCAGCCAGATGGGGACCGTGGGCTCGATGATGAGCCCGGCCACCACCCCGATGATGAGCCCGATGAGCGCGATCATCAGCCCTCCCCCTCACCTGTGAGTGCACGCATCAGTCCGTCAGCTCCCCTGGCCCGACGACCTCCGCGTCCGAGGGCAGCGGAGAGGTGGCGGACCGCAGACTGATCATGTCGACGGACGACGTCTCCAAGCCTATGCCGAACTGGGTGGAGACACTGGCCAACTCCCGGGCATCTGGGGTTGTCGCGAACCTCTCAGCCAGATCCGGGGGGCCGATCGCCTCGACGCGGTAGGGCGGCTTCAGCGGCCTGTAGTTGACCAGGATGGCCCCGGCCGCGGACCGGATCGCGGACTGGGCCGTCAGGCGCTGCCCGTTCACCGCGATCGCTTCGGCGCCGACGGACCACAACCCGTTCACGGCCCTCTGGACATCGCTGTCAAGCACGTTCTCGACGTCCGTACCCTCCGCGCCCTCCTTCACAGGAGCGTCGGTGAGCGTGACCACGGCCCCGGGCCCCTCGACCGGCGCATACCCGGTGACGAGCTCGAGGGCCTCGATCTGCGTGGCCAGGAGGGCACCGTCCAACGTGACCCGCAGGTTGTCCTCCCGTGCTTGGACAAGCTCCTGCCGGGCGGTGTCCACCTCGGCGATGAGCGCCTCGTTGCGGTCGTCGGCGGCCGCGATCCGATCGATGAGGGCTGAGCGCTGCTCGTTGACGACGGGGTCGTTGAGGACGCGCGCCGAGAGGCCCAGGGCCAGGACGAAGCCGGAGAGCCCGAGGGCCACAGCTGCAACGAGCATCCGCTGGCGCCGCGACCCCGCGGGTTGCCCTCCGCCCGCGTCGGCGTAGTCGCTGGCCACGGCTGTGAGGGTGATCTGGTCGATCAGGTTCAGGCGCTCACGAGCACTGGGCGCCTGCTGCCCGGTCGCCGGATCCGGTGACCGGGTCGTCGAGGTCGACATCACGTCACCCCGGACTCGATGAGGTCGAACCACTCCCGAAGCAGGGCGTCGGCGCGCTCGTCGCTCGAGGCCTCGGCCCAGAGCCGGATCACTGCCTCCGACTGGTCGGGCACGGCCAGGACCCAGCTCCCATCGGGCTCCCGGATCCGCACGCCCTCGGCCGTGTCGACCGCACGGTCGCCCGCGGCCTCCACGAGCAGACGCATGACCGTCCCCCGCCGGGCCCAGGGCGTCGGCACCGCGGACCGGGCCATGTGCACCTGGGGGATGCGCCGGTCGATCGCCGACAGCGTCAGCTTGGTGCGCGCCACCATTCCGACCAGTCGGACGAACGCCGCGAGGCCGTCGACGTTCGGCCCCATCTCGGGCACGATGAAGCCGCCCCTGCCATCGCCGGCGAAGATCAGGTCGGGGGTCGCGCGCGCCTGGGCAGACAGGGCTGCGGTCGAGGACCCGGTCCAGACCACGCCCACCGAGTGGTAGTTGGTGACCTCCTCGGCGACCCGCGTGGTGTGGGCTGGAAGGGCGACCACCCCGGTGCGACGCTCGGCGGCCACCAGATCCAGCATGACCAGGAGCGTGCGTCCGTGGTCGAACGGCCGGCCAGTCTCATCCACCAAGGACAGTCGCTCACCGGTCGGGTCGAAGCGGACGCCGAGGTCCGAGCGCGACGACGAGACGAGCTCGGCCAGCCGAGCCATGGCCGCGTGGTACGAGGGGCCGGTCGAGGTTGGGTTCTCCTCATCCAGCCTGTTGTTGACCGTCAGGACGCTCACCGGCAACGACGAGAGCACCCGGGGGAGCACCAGTGTGGACGGGCCCGAACCGGTGTCGATCACCACCTTCAGCCCCGCTTCGGCGACGCCCGATGTGTCGATCGAACCGGCGAGTTGTGCGGCGTACTCATCGACCGATCGGTGCGGCGTGTGGATGTCACCGATCTCACCGGGGAAGGCGCGACGGAAGTCCCGACGGACGAGGATCCGCTCGAGCCTCTGCTGCTCGGCCACGGAGAGATCCGAACCGCTGCGATCCAGAAGGAGCAGATCCAGGCTCTCCGGCACGCCCAGGGTCGTCCGCAGGTAGACCCCGCCCTGGGCGGCGCGCGCCGTGTCCGTCCGCGCGACCGGCAGGGGCGTGATCCGCAGGTCGCGCACGTTCAGCCCGGCCGCCGTCAGCGAGCCGGCGAGCGCCCGGTTCATCGCCCGGGCTGCTCGGGAGTGGTCGCGTCCTACCGTCACCGTGGAGCCCTTGGGCAGCAGCGCGGCATATGCGACCCCGAGGCGCACGACCATCTCCGGGGTGATGTCGAGGTTGACGATCCCGCTCACGCCCCGGGGACCGAACAGCGAACGATGCGCCTGGGCCTCCCAGATGACGTTGTCGGTGAGGACCGCACCCGCCTCGATCTGCTTGTCCGGGTAGACGTGGACCCCCGCGCTGACCTGGACCTCCTCGCCGAGCACGCACTTGTCGGCGATGACCGCACCCGGCGCGATGTGGACCCGGGCCCGGACCTCACAGGATCGACCGATCAGCGCCGAGGTGATCTCCGAGCCCGCGTCGACGTACACGCTGGCGTCGAGCAGCGAGCCCACGACCCGCGCACCACGACGCAGGACCACGTTGCTGCCCAGGACGGTGCCCGGCCCGACGACACAGTCCGTCTCCACCCGCACATGGGCCCCGAGGAAGCACGGGGACTCGAGCCGGGCACCGGGGTCGACCACCGCGCCCTCTCCGAGCCACACCTGGGGGGCGACCTCGAAGCCCCCCACCTGGGCATCCACCCTGCCTCGGAGTACGTCGCCCTGGACGGCCAAGTAGCTGTCGATCGTGCCGACGTCCTCCCAGTAGCGGTCGGTCACATACCCGTAGATCGACTCCCCCGCCGCCATGAGCTTCGGGAATATGTCGGCCGACCAGTCCACCTTCTCGTCGACCGGGACGAGGTCCAGGACCTCCGGGGCCATCACGTAGATGCCGGTGTTGACGGTGTCGGAGAACACCTGGCCCCAGGTCGGCTTCTCGATGAACCGCTCGATGCGCCCGTCCTCAGCGGTGATGACGTTCCCGAACTCGATCACGTTCGGCTTGCGGGCCAGGGCCACGGTCACGATCGCCCCGGTCCGCTGGTGGAACTCCACGAGGGCCGTGAGGTCGATGTCGGTCAGTGCGTCGCCGGAGACCACGAGGAATGGCTCGCCAGCCAGTCCCTGCTCAGCGTTCTTGACGCTGCCTGCGGTACCCAGGGGGACGGATTCCGTCGCATACGACAGCCGGACGCCGTACTCGTCACCATCGCCGAAGTACGAGCGGATGCTGGCAGCCAGGTACTGCACCGTCACGACCGCCTGGTCGATCCCGTGCTTGTTCAGCAGGCGCAGCAGGTGGCCCATGATCGGCTCGCCCACGACGGGCAGGAGCGGCTTGGGCACGTTCGTGGTCAGTGGTCGCAGGCGGGTGCCCTCACCGCCGGCCATCACGACGGCGCGCATGGGCTAGGCCCCGGCCGGGGCGGGCAACTGGGACATCACCTCGCGCGTCTGGCGCATGTAGAGCGCCCCGCTGTAGAGGTAAAGGCCCGTGCCCCACAGGGCGAATGCCCACCCTGCGATACGAGCCAACTCCTCGATCACCGTCTGCGGGTCAGCCCCCCAGAGGAGCAGGGGGAAGGAGATCATCAAGTGGAATGTCGCTGCCTTGCCGATGAAGTTGACCGGGAGCCCGGTGACGCCCCGGCTCTTCAAGCGCCCCATCTCCACAGTCAGGACGGCGTCGCGCAGGACCAGGAGCGCCACGAACCAGAGCGGGACCACATCGCGGATGAGGAACACGACCAGGACGGTCACAGTGGAGAGGCGATCGGCGATGGGGTCCAGCAGCTGGCCGAGCCGCGTGACCTGGTTCCAGCGACGGGCCAACATGCCGTCGAAGAAGTCCGTCGCCCCACCGAGTGCAAGGACCAGAGCTGCCAGGGCGTCCTGCTGCGGCACCAGGGCCAGCCAGGCGAACAGCGGGATGGTCAGCAGGCGGATGCCACTGAGCACGTTCGGCAGGGTCCAGACCAGGTCGGTCCGCACCTGCGACTCCTGCACGCGCATGGCTCGCCCCATCCACCTCGATGCTGGGCCGAAGCGTACCCCGGGTGAGCCCCCGGGCACCCCGCGGGCACTACCTCCTCGCGGGTGCACAGACCCCTGCACCTGCGGCCCTGTCCCTGTTCCGGGGACGGGGCACGGGCCGATCGACCCGGGATTGCCCCCATGGCCGGTGGTTTGCTTGTCCTGCGGACGCGCGCGCAGCGGCCCGCGGGATCGCACTCGGTGCCTGCGACGGGGAGGCACCGGGATGAGCTGCCCCAGCACGCCCCACATCCCGGCGCCGGGGCATCGGGATTCCGTGACGGCAGGACGCAGGCTGCTGTGGCGGGCGGGCCGCGGTGGGGCGTACTGTTGCTACGCGACCCCGTCGTTGCATCCCCCGTCGATGACGGGGTCGCCCCGTGCCCGGGCTAGTCGCGGATGAGGCCATCGCGCACGGCCTCCCGGTACAGGTCCACCCTGCTGGACGTGTCCCTGCCGACCACCGCGTACTTGGCTCGGGCCCGCTTCAGGTGGGTGGCGGCCGTGCCCGGGCTGATCCCCACAACACGCGCCACGCTGTCGAGCTTCATGCCCGACGCATAGAGGGTGAGCACCCGCTCCTGGACCGCCGAGAGCGCCGGGCGTCGCGGACCGGTGAGCACCAGTGCGGCCACTTCTGGACTCGTCCACGTCCCGTCGTTCATCACCTCGGTGATCGCCTCCACCAGCGTCTCGGGAGGCTCCCGCTTGCTCACGAACCCCGAGACACCGGCATCGAGCATGGCTGTCACGGAGCGTGCGTCGGCCAGCGCCGACACCACGAGGACCCGGCACCCCGCCGCCTGGATCCGTCCGGCGAGCACGGGGTCGGCCACCCCCAGGCCCAGGTCGAGGTCGAGGAGCAGGATGTCGGGAAGCGGCTCCAGGTCGAGGATCGCCTCCGGATCGACTCCCTCGTGGACGACGGTCGCCCCCAGGTCGCGCTCCACCACGCCCGCCAGTCCACTGCGGACCAAGGCATGGTCGTCGATGATGGCAACCCTCATGACGGACCCCTCCATGTCGTCTCGGCAAGGATCTCATCGCCGGCCCGGGTGACGGTCCAGCCCTCGGCCGCCAGCGTTCGAGGGAGAAGGCCTGTCGACTCGTCGATTGCGCCGGAGTCCCCGTCCGAGCGGGACAGCGGCCATGGTCGGCGGCCTGCCCTCCGTGTGGAGCGAGGTTCCGGGATCGATCAGGAGAAGGCACTGCATCCCGGGGTCTGCCTGCAGGACGGTCACCTGGACCGCGCTCCCCGCCGGACAGCTGCCCAGGGCCCGGTCCAGCATTCCTGCCCCTTCAAGCACGGTGTCCGGGCTCTGGTCCAGATCAGCACTGAGTGAGAGCGTCAGATCGAGCCCTCGATCGTGGGCTGACAGCACGAGCCGCGTCAGCGCCTGGCCCGCTCCCCCGCTGTCCGCGATCGGTACGGCGGCAAGAGCCCGAAGGATTCCCTCAGCGCGGGCCGCCCGGGCACGGGTCGTGGGGTCCGAAGGGTCAAGCTCTCCCTCGGCGAGACCGACCAGGACCGGTTCCGCGACTGATCGGGCAAGGCCCAGCATCGCCTGTCGGGCCCGGATCGCCTCGACAGCGGCCGCTGCCCTCGACTGCTCCCTGGCCAGCATCGCCTGCTGCTCGCTGGCCAGCTCCCAGGTGCTGATGAGTTGGCGCCGGAAGGCCCAGAGCCCGGCGAGTCCAGCCAACGCCACGAACGTGTCGACGACCACGTCCGGACGGCAGGCCGCCGCCCCGGGACCCAGGCCCAGCGCCACAAGCGCGTTGCCGGCGGCGAATCCCGCCGACGCTGCGAGGGCGACATGCTTGCGGCCGTCCATCAGGATGGCCGCAACACAGACCGAGATCCCGACCAGCGAGCCCCACCACCACGAGCCGACTCGGGAGCACCCCTCGAGCCCGAATCCGGTGAACCAGGTGCCGAGCAGAGCGAGGATCGGGTAGAGCCCGCCGGGCATCCGCCATGTCGCGCGACCGCGCTGAACAGCCCACGCGCCACCTCCCAGCGTCACCACGGCCAGGACCCCCAGGAGGCTCGAGCTGCGCACGGTGGCTCCGGGCAGCGAGACGGTCGCGATCACCCCGACGACGGCCACGACGAGGCACACCCTGACCACGGTCTCGGCGAACAGGTGCTGGAGTGGCTGCTCGGGCAGCCTCGCGGCTCCGTGGACCCCCACCTCGTCGCCCGATGGACCGGAGTCCCTGGTCCATTCCAGGTCCACCACCGTTCCCGACCCCGCGGCAGAACGGATCTGCGCTCTGATGCCGGCCTCCGAGCAGCGACGAACGATCGACTCCGTACCTCCCCGGGTCCACGACAGTCCGTCGACCCCCGGTCCTGCATCCGTCATCCGCAAGCGCCCGTTGCGGCCGTCCCAGGACCAGTCCACGAAGGCCCGCCTGTCGCGCACGTGCTTGGAGATGTTGTTCAGCGTCTCCCAGGCGGCCCCCTCGAGCGCCGCCGCAACCCCCGGAGGAAGGGCTGGGCCGGGATCGGGGGCGAGCAGGTCCATGGCTACCCCGAGGAGATTCGCCCGACGTCCCAAGGATTCGAGCAGGACGCCGGGATCCTCCTTGCCCGCGACGTCAGCTCGCCGGAGAATCGCCAGGTCGGCGGCGCACCGCGTCGCCACCTGGGCCGGGTCCGAGGCGTCCCAGCGGGCCACCGCCCCCAGCGTGTTCATGACCGTGTCATGCAGGATGCGCTGGACCCGGCGCAGCTCCCCGCGCCGACCGTCGAGGATTGCCGCGTCCACCGCCGCGGCGGCACCCGCGGCGGCCAGGGAGTCACTGTCCTCGGCTGTGCGACGCAACATCCCTGCCGGGACCGCGACCAGCATCCCCAAGGCCAGGGCGATCGTGCCCACCGAGAGAAGCGCCGACCGGTCGAGTGGAAGGACGTCATTTGCCTGGTCCTGCCACACGAGGGCCATGGACAGCGCGACCAGCGTCAGGGAGCCCAATGCGGCATGGCGCATCGGCAGGAGGATGCCCAGGGTCAGGGTGGCCAGGTTCAACCAGAGCGCCAGCATGGGGTACCCCGCCAGCCCTCGACTGATCGCCCCGAACTCCGCAACCGCCAACGCTCCCAGGGACATGGGGGCCAACAGGTACCAGGGGTGGCTGCGTTGGCTCGTCACGAATGCGCCGTAGCCAGCACCGAGCAGGACGAGGCACATCCACGGGAGCGCCGCGGGCTGTGCGGGCTGCGCAAGGCTGGCAGCCGCAATGACACCGGCCCAGGCCGGCACCAACACGGTCGCGAAACGTCGCAGGGCCGATTCAACGGATCGCACGGCCATCCCGGGGGGCCGGACGTCCCTTGACCGCATGGTCAGCAGGATAGTGAGGGCCCGAGGCTGAGCAGGGTCCGATCGGACCGGCTCGGTCCTGCGGTCACCAGAGGGAGACCGCCCGTCGGGAGTAGGTGGCGTCGTCGAGGTTCGCCACCAGCCAACGCGCCACATCGGCGCGGGCGATCCGGGAGCCGCCCACCCTGCCCTCGGTCAGGACGTGGACCTCGCCGGTCGCCGGCTGGTCGGTCAGCCCCACGCAGCGGGCGATCGTCCAGTCGAGGTCACTGGCCATGATCGCGCGCTCCTGGCCGTCGTGATCGGCGATCGCATTCCGGAGCAGGACTCCCACCGTCATACGCACAGCCCGCGGGAACTGCGACGCCGAGTCGCCCGCCCCGACCGTGCTCACGGCGAGCAGGCGGGTGCCGGCCGGCGTTCCGGCGACGATTGTGGTCATCGCGTCGGTGATCGCGGTCGAGCGCCCCATGCCGTGGCCCCCGATCGTGCTGATGACGCCCTGCGCGCCGGCGACAGCACGGGCGACCACCTCGGGATCCCGGGCGTCGCCGATCTCGACGGTCACCCGGGGATCGACAGCGCCCAGCTTCAGCGGGTCCCGCACCAGCACCGTCACCTCATGGCCGGCCGCCAGCGACTCCTCCACGACGTGCTTGCCAGTGCCCCCAGCGGCACCGAACACCGTCAGCTTCATCGCGATTGCCTCCTATGAGTGGGCGCCCATCCCATCACGCCCTGCATGCGGCGCGAACGGCCGCTCGACATCGCCTGGCCGGCGCTGTGCCCGTCGACTCAGCGGCCGGTGAAGGTCGCCTTGCCCGCGCCCTCGGCCAGGAAGGACTCCATCCCGATCCGGCGGTCGTCGGAGGCGAAGAGCCCAGCGAACTCCAGCCGCTCGATCTGGCAGCCGGTGGCGATGTCCACCTCGAGGCCCTGGTTGACCGCACGCTTGGCGGCGGCCAGGGCCAGCGGGGCGCCCGTCGCGAACTGCTGCGCCAGTGCCAGGGCCTCGTCGTACACAGCGTCATCGGCGACCACCCGATCAGCGAGCCCGAACTCCTTGGCCTCCTGCGCCCCGACGTACCGGCCGGTCAGGATCATGTCCTTCGCACGCGATGGGCCGATCAGCCGCGGAAGCCGTTGGGAGCCGCCCAGTCCCGGGATGACGCCGAGGAGCACTTCGGGCTGGCCGAGCTTGGCCCGCTCCCCCACGACCCGAAGGTCGGCGCACAGCGCGAGCTCGCATCCGCCGCCGAGGGCAAACCCGGTCACGGCCGCCACGACCGGCATGGGCAGGCCCGCGACGGCGTTGAACGACTCCTGGAGCAGGTGCGAGGCACTGGCCATGTCCTGGTAGGTCATGGCCGCCATCTCCTTGATGTCCGCCCCGGCGGCGAACATCTTGGGGCCACCGTAGATGACGACCGCGCGCACCTCCTCGGACCGCGCGAGCCAGCGCGCCGCTGCCAGGATCTCCTCCTGCATCGCCAGGTTCAGGGCGTTGACGGGTGGGCGGTCCAGGCGCAGCGTCGCGACCCCGCCCCAGAGCTCCACGCGGGTGAGCTCACCCTGGACGACAACGTCAGCGGACATGGGGGACTCCTTCGTCGGATCTCATCTGGGCACGTTCGAGCCTAGCCAGAGGACGCAGGCGGCACGGCAACGGGCCCGGACGTGCAACCGCGGGTACCCTTGGCGCGTGCATGGGGCAGTGGAGGGGCTCGGCGGGGCCGTCGTGGATGGAGTCGCATCGACTCCCGTGCTGCTGGCCGCCGAGCAGCTGCCCGATGCCTGGCCCGGCACCTGGAACCCCCTGGGCGTCACCCTCGACGCCGAGGGTGCCAACGTCGCTGTGTGGTCCGAGGGTGCGCACGCCGTCGACCTGTGTCTCTTCGACGACGACGGTCGCGAGCGTCGGATCGCGCTGAGCGAGACCACCTTCCACACCTTCCACGGCTATGTGCCCGGGATGAAGGCCGGCGACCGCTACGGGTTCCGCGTCCACGGTCCGTGGGACCCCTGGCGCGGGGATCGCTGGAACAGCGCAAAGCTGCTGATGGACCCCTACGCCCGTGCGATCGAGGGCGAGTACATCCCACACCCGGCCACCCGAGGGCATGTGGGCCACGACGACACCGTCCGCGACGACCGCGACTCGGCGCCCTATGTGCCCCGGTGCGTGGTGGTGGCCGACGACGACTTCGACTGGCGCGGCGACTCCCGGCCGAACACCCCATGGACCCAGACCGTGATCTACGAGGCCCACCTCAAGGGCCTCACGATGCTCCATCCGGAGGTCCCCTCGGAGCTGCGCGGCACCTACGCCGGGCTCGCCCACCCGGCAGTGATCGAGCACCTCACCCAGCTGGGCGTCACGGCCGTGGAGCTGCTCCCGATCCACCACTTCATCAGCGAGGACCACGTCCTCTCGCACGGCCTGACCAACTACTGGGGCTACAACACCCTGGGATTCTTCGCACCGCACGCCGCCTACAGCGCGTCCGGGACCCGCGGTCAGCAGGTCACCGAGTTCAAGGAGATGGTTCGGGCGCTGCACGCCGCCGGTCTCGAGGTGATCCTCGACGTCGTCTACAACCACACCGCGGAGGGCAATGAGCAGGGCCCGACGCTGAACTTCCGCGGGATCGACAACGAGGGCTACTACCGGCTGAGCCACGGTCGGCACTACGCGGACTACACGGGCTGCGGCAACACCCCCGACGCCGCCCAGCCCCACGTCCTGCAGCTGATCATGGACTCGTTGCGGTACTGGGTCACGGAGATGCACGTCGACGGCTTCAGGTTCGACCTCGCCAGCGCCCTGGCCCGCTCGTTCCATGACGTGGACATGCTGGGCGCGTTCATGTCGACCATCCAGCAGGATCCCGTGCTACGGACGACCAAGCTGATCGCCGAGCCGTGGGACATCGGGGCCGGTGGCTACCAGGTCGGGGAGTTCCCGCCGCTGTGGACCGAGTGGAACGACAAGTTCCGCGACTGCACGCGCGACTACTGGCGAGGGTACGGATCGCTGTCGGAGCTCGGGTGGCGCCTGACCGGCTCGGCCGACCTGTACGCCAGCGAGGGTCGCGCGCCGTACGCCTCCATCAACTTCGTGACCGCGCACGACGGCTTCACCCTGCGCGATCTCACGACCTACTCGCACAAGCACAACCTGTTCAACAAGGAGCACAACCGCGACGGCTCGGACAACAACCGCTCGTGGAACCACGGTGTCGAGGGCGAGACCGAGGACCCGGACATCAACGCCCTGCGCCAGCGCCAGGTCCGCAACCTGCTGACGATGCTGCTGCTGAGCACCGGGGTTCCGATGCTCACCGCGGGCGACGAGATGGGCCGTACCCAGGGCGGGAACAACAACGCGTACTGCCAGGACAACGAGATCTCCTGGGTGGACTGGGACCTCGAGGCCTGGCAGCGAGACCTGTTCGCCTTCACGGCCGGTGTGATCCACCTGCGCCGCAGCCACCCGGTCTTCGCGCGGCCGTACTACTTCGAGGGCACCGCCCCGGACGCAGGCCGCGCCAAGGACCTCGCATGGCTTCGCGGCGACGGGCGGGAGTTCACCGAGGTCGACTGGCACTTCAGCGACAACCGGATGATCGGCATGTACCTCTCCGGCGAGCTGCAGTCGCGCGGCCCCCGGGGCGAGAAGCTGTCCGACGACCCGTTCCTCCTCGTGCTCAACGGCAGCGGTCATTCCGGCACGTTCCTGTTGCCCGGCGAGCCGTTCGGGACCGACTACCAGGTGGTCGTCGACACGGTCGGCGGCTTCGCAGGCGAGTTCGGCCATACCCGCACGCACGGAACGGCACTGCCCATGCCGCCGTTCAGCGCCAAGCTGCTGAGGATCGTCACCCGCTGAGGCTCAGCTGCGTCGCTGCTGCTGCAGCTCGCGAAGCCAGTGGGCGCTGGCCTTGGGCGTGCGCACCTGGGTGTCCTTGTCGACGTGCACGATCCCGAATCGCTGCCGCCAGCCCTCGGCCCACTCGATGTTGTCGAACAGCGACCACGCGAGGTACCCGCGGACGTCCACGCCCTCGGCTCGGGCTGCCACGACCTGCTCGAGGTGATCCCTCAGGTAGCTGACCCGGTCCGGGTCGTGGCACTCCCCGTCCACCACCACGTCGGGGCAGGCCATGCCGTTCTCCCCCACCCACAGCGGGACACCGGGGACGGCTTCGGCGGTCTTGCGCAGCGTCGTCCCCAGCCCGTCGGCGTTGATCTCCCAGCCCATCGTGGTCAGCGGCTCTCGGGGCGCGAAGTGCACGGGCGGGCACCCTGGATGCGCCGAGACGTCCTGGGCGACGGCCCGCTCGGCGAACTCATCGAACGGGACCAGTCGCTGCACCGTGTAGTAGTTGACACCCAGCCAGTCCAGCGGGGCGCCGATCGCCGTCTCGTCGGCGCTGGTCACGAAGGACCAGTCAGTGATCCCGGCGGTGCTGGCCACGACGTCGGTGTTGATCCCCCGCCCCGCGAGGGCATCGAGCCACAGGTGGTTCTGCAGCCCGTCGATGTGCCGGGCCGCCTGCCGCAGCACCGGATCGTCGCGATGGGGGTCATCGGGGAACGTGGGCATCAGGTTGAGCACGATCCCTGCGTTGCGCGCCGAAGCCGCACGCAGCCCCTCCATCCCCCTGGCATGGGCTACCAGCAACCGGTAGGCGACCTCGAGGGACTCCGCCGGTGCCTTGCGCCCCGGGGCGTGGATGCCTGCCGCGTGGCCGAGGAAGGCGGTGCACCATGGCTCGTTCAGCGTCGCCCAGGATCCCACCCGGTCGCCCAGGCGCGACGCCATGGCGTTCGCGTACACGCCGAACAGCTCCCCTGTGGTTGGGTTGAGCCAGCCACCCGCCGCCTGCAGCTCACTGGGCAGGTCCCAGTGGTAGAGCGTGACCAGCGGGGTGATCCCCTGCTCGAGCAGCGCGTCGCAGAGCCGGTCGTAGTGGTCCAGGCCGGCGACCGAGATCGGCCCCCGGCCCCCGGGCTGCACGCGCGCCCACGCGATCGAGAACCGATAGGCGTCCACGCCGAGCCAGCCGAGGAGCTCGACGTCGGCCTCCATCCGTGCGACATGCTCGCAGGCCGGATCGCCGCTGCTCCCGTCGGAGATCGCGCCCGGGACCGCCGCGAAGTCGTCCCAGATGGTCCGCCCCCGGGAGGCCGTCGCGCCCTCAACCTGCCATGCCGAGGTACCCACCCCTACCGTGAAGTCCTCCGGCAGGGCGGTGATGAGATCGATCACGGGCTATCCCTTGACCGACCCAGCGAGCAGGCCGCGGACGAAGAAGCGCTGGAACGACAGGAACACGATCAGCGGCACGACCATGGAGATGAACGCACCAGCGGACAGCAGGTGCCACTGGGACCCACGGTTGCCGGCCAGATCGGCCACCCTGACGGTCAGGGGGGCCACATCCGGGCTGGCCCCGAACGTCAGACCGACGAGGAGGTCGTTCCACACCCACAGGAACTGGAAGATCGCGAACGCCGCGATCGCAGGGACCATCAACGGCATCATGATCTTGAAGAAGATGGTCAGGTGCCCAGCGCCGTCGACTCGGGCCGCCTCGACCAGCTCCTTGGGCAGCTCGTTCATGAAGTTGTGGAGCAGGTAGATCGCCAGCGGGAGCGCGAAGATGCTGTGCGCGATCCAGATGGGCCAGAAGGTCCCGGCCATGCCCACGTCGACGAAGAGGGTCAGCAGCGGGACCAGAGTGACCTGGATCGGGACGATCTGGAGGGCGAAGACCGCGACGAAGAGCAACTTGGCCCCGCGGAAGTTCATCCAGGCGAAGCCGTAGGCAGCCATGCAGGCGATGCTGATCGGGATCACCACCGCAGGGATGGTGATCACCAGCGAGTTCACGAAGTAGGAGGCGAGATCGGTGGTCCCGCCGAAGAGGGCCTGCTTGTAGTTGTTCAGGGTGAACGACGGATCCTGCCAGACCGTCCACCAGCCGGACTTACGGATGTCTGCGGCCGGGCGGAAGCTGGTGATCAGCAGGCCCACGGTCGGGATCGTCCACAGGATCGCGATCACAGCAGCGATCAGCGAGGCCCAGATCGACTTCTGCCTCAGGGCGATGCTGGCCTCGGTGGCCTTGGGAGCCTTGGCGGTGGGGACCAGCTCCTCGCCCTCAGGGATGGTGTGGGCGGCGGGATTCAGGGCCGTCATCAGTGCGCCGCCTTCCGGAGCTGCGAGATGTTGTAGGCGATGATCGGGATGACGAGGATGAAGAGCAGCACGGCCAGGGCAGCACCCAGTCCGGCGTTGTCATACCGGAATGCCTGCGTGTAGAACTCGTTGGCCACCACGCTTGTCTTGAAACGGCCGCCGGTCATTGTCCGGACGATGTCGAAGACCTTCAGAGTGCCGATGGCGATGGTCGTCAGGACGACGATCATCCCGGGGCGGATGCTGGGCAGGGTGATGTGACGGAACATCTGCATCCCGGAGACTCCATCGAGCTTCGCAGCCTCGATGATGTCATCGGGGATCGCCTTGATCGACGCCGATAGCACTGTCATCGCGAACCCGGCCTGGATCCAGATCATCACGACGATGAGGAAGAAGGTGTTCCACGGTTCGGTGAGCAGGAACTGGTAGGTGTCCAGGCCCAGCGCCTTGAGGATCGCGTTGGCCAGGCCGATCTGGGTCGCCTGCGTCGGCCGGTAGTCGTAGACGAACCTCCAGATGATGGAGGCTCCCACCATGGAGATCGCCATGGGGATGAACACCAGTGCCTTGGAGAACGCCTCAGTCCGGGTCCGGTCGACCAGGACTGCGTAGATCAGCCCGATCATTGTCGCCGCGAGGGGCACCAGCAGCACCCAGATCGCCGTGTTGACCAGCACCCGCTGGTACTCGGGCTCCCTGAAGAGCGTGGCGTAGTTCTCAAGGCCGACGAACGTCGAGCTGTCCGCGTTCTGGAAGGACTGCTTGATGGTGAGGACCGCGGGATAGATGAGCCCGACCGCCAGCATGACGAAGGTCGGGACGATGAAGGCGGCCACGGTCAACGGCTCCTGGGCGCGACCACGCACCCTGCTGACGACGAACAGCAGGACTGCGAAGAAGCCGACGAAGGCTGCCAATCGCCAGGAACATCTGGAAGAACTTCTCAGGTGTCGTCACGATTACTGATCCTCCCGCCAAACTGCCGGCTGAGTCTTGCCGGCGTGGCTCTTTGCGTTGGTCTGGTGAATGCGTGCGGGCGTACTGGGGGGCCGACCCGTTCAGGCCGGCCCCCCAGCGCTAGATGACCATCAGGAGGTCGGCCAACTGGACTCGATGAAGTCCAGCGTCTCCTGCGTCGACTTGCCCGTGATCCAGTCCGTCATCCCGGTCCAGAACGACCCGGCGCCCACGGCGGCCGGCATGAGGTCCGAGCCATCGAACCGGAACTGGGCTGTTCGGATCCTGCAGCGTCTCCACCACGATCCTGGTCAGGCCGGTGTACAGCGCCGGATCGGCGTTCAGGTTCGCGCTGGCAATGCCCGTGCTGTTCTTGCCCAGGCTGTTGGCGTAGTCCGCCGTCGACAGCCACTCCTGCGCAGCAACGACCTCGGGAGCGATCCGCGTAGGCGGTGATGAACTCGCCGCCGCCGAGGACCGGCTTCGTCGGCGGGATCGAGCCGACGGGAGGTAGAACGCGTAGACGTCGCCGTCCTCGGCGACCGTCGTGCCCTCCGGGAACTGGGAGGCGTAGAACGTCGCCTGACGGTGCATCGCGCACGTGCCGTCGAGGATGGTCAAGCCGCCGTCCTGGAAGGTGGTGGATGCGATCGACTTCACGTCGCCGTAGCCACCGTTCACGTACGTCTCGGTTCTTCAGGAAGGAGCCGACCTCGTCGAGTGCCGCAACGACCTTCGGGTCGTTGAACGGGATCTCGTGGTTGAGACCCACTGGTCGTAGACCTCGGGGCCGTTCACGCGCAGCATGACGTCCTCGACCCAGTCGGTGGCCGGCCACCCGGTGGCGTCGCCGGAGCCGATGCCTGCGCACCACGGCTTGTCCACCACTCCGGACGCGGCGATGGTGTCGGACAGCGTCTTCAGACTCGGCCCACGTCGTGGGGATCTCCCAGCCGTTGTCGGCGAACATCGTCGGCGAGTACCAGACCAGTGACTTCATGTTGGAGCTGTTCGGCGGGCGCGTAGAACACGCCGTCCACCGAGCCGTAGGTCTTCCAGTCCGGCGTCCAGTTCTCGTCGACGTTCTTCTCCACCTGTCGCCGACGGCTTCTTCACCGAGCCGGTCGCGACCTGGTTGGCCAGCAGGCCGGGCTGCGGGATGAGTGCGATGTCCGGCGGGTTCCCGGCCTTCTCGCGCACCTTGAGCTGCGCCTCGAACTCCGACGAACCCTCGAAGATGAGGTTGGCGCCGGTGCACTCCTCGAACGGGACGAAGGCCGCCTCGTACATCTCCAGCTCGGGGCTGAGGATGGAGGCGTAGATGTTGACCTCCTTGCCGGAGAGGTCTCCGTACTGCGTGTAGGCGCGCACGCGTCGGCGCCGGCGGAGGCCGACCCGGCGTCGGTCGCCGTCTCGGAGCTGGATGAACACCCGGTGAGGGCCAGGGCGAGGCTGGACGCACCAGCGGCCGCCATGAGCCAACGGGATCGGGGAGATGTAGCCATAGAACTGTGTCTCCTTGTATGCGGGATCGGGGCGGGGTACCGCCCTCAAGCGCAGCATTGCGCGTTGAGGGGGCCGCATCAACGACGAACGGGGTGCAACGGCCGTGCAAGTGATAACGATTCGGTAACGGCATCCTCACGTGTCCCTCACATCGAGGTGGTCAGCGAGGCTCCGGCCCGCGCGGTCGCCTCTCCCCGGACCCGTGCGCGCTCCCCCGCCGGAGGCGCCGTCGAATCACGGATGACCAGGAGTGTGGGGACGACGACGTGCTGTGCGGGGTGGGGCTCCGAGTGGTTGCGGATCAACCCTGCGAGCTGCAGCGCAGCCAGTTCACCCAGCGTGCGCACCGGCTGGGCCACGGTCGTCAGGCCCATCGACTCCGAGAGGTAGTGGTCGTCGATGCCCACCAGCGAGAGGTCCTCGGGGATGCGCAGCCCCAGGGTCCGGGCGGCCGCCATGACCCCGAAGGCCATCTCGTCGCTCTCCGCGAACACCGCGCTCGGGCGGTCGGGGCGCTCGAGGAGGGTCAACGCCACGCGCTGGGCCCCCCGCACCGAGAAGTCGGCACTGACTTCGAGGTTCGGGTCCCAGGGCACACCCGACTCCTTCAGCGCCAGCAGGAAGCCACGCTTGCGCTCGGGCGGGGCCGTGAACGGAATGCGCTCGTAGGGCCTGCCCGAGATCAGCCCGAGCCGTCGGTGTCCGAGGTCGAGGAGGTGGTTGGTTGCCGAACGGGCGGCGGCCACGTCATCGATGGCGACGCTGGGGACACCGGGCAACGACGCCCCCAGGAGAACGAGTGGGATCCGCCGATCGGCCAGGAACCCAGCCTCGTCGGGGGCCGGTGGGACGTTCACGAGGAGCACACCGTCAGCCTCGCGCCTGGGGATGTCGCCCAGCAGGGCGCGTCGCCGGTCGTCGAGGTCGAGCAGTCGGTGGATCAGGACGACGATTCCCTTGCCCGCGAACGCCCGCTCCACCCCGTCGAGGACCTGGGCGAAGTACCAGCGGTCGATGTAGGGCATGACCACCGCGACCCTCGCACGGCCTGAGGCGGTGGGTGCCATCGTGTAGCCGAGCTGCCGGGCTGCCTGCTCGACCTTGACCCGGGTCGCCTCGGAGATCGCGGGATGGCCGTGAAGTGCCCGTGAGACCGTCGCGGTCGAGACGCCGGCCAGCGCCGCCACATCCCGCACAGTCGTCGCCACGGATCCACCTCCGGGCGCACGCTACCGCTGACTGGGCCCTCATGACCGCGTGCGCGCACCTCCCCCTGCGGTCAGTGGACCCTTCGGTCTCCCATCAGCAGGCACCGGGGTGCCCCCGGGTAGTACCGTCACGGGGGTGATCGGTCGATTCCCCAGCATTGACATCAGCCCCGTTGTCGAGGGCGGCCGCTACCCCGTCAAGGCCGTCGTCGGGGAGACCTTCCCGGTCTCGGTGACTGCCTTCCGCGAGGGTCACGACGCCATGAGCGTCGAGGTCCAGTTCGTGCCCCCCGGATTCGACGCGAGCGACTTCGCGATCGGCGAGCCGGACGGTCCGCTGCTGCGGCTGCACGAGGTCGGCCCGACGCAGCCCGACCGCTGGACGGTTGACGCCCAGCTCGATCGTGAGGGCGACTGGAACTACTACATCATCACGGCCGGGGACCCCTACGAGACCTGGAAGCACAAGGCCGAGATCAAGCTGCCCGCCGGGATCGACGTCGAGCTCGAGCTCGAGGAGGGCGCCCGGGTCCTCGACCGCGCCGCCGCTCAGGCGGGCACGAAGCACGCGCGCAAGGTGCTCACCGAGGCAGCCGCGGCGATGCGCGACACCGCCGAGACGGCAGCCCAGCGCCTCTACGCGGCTGAGGCCCCGGCTGTTCAGGCCGCGCTGGACGAGTTCCCCCTGCGTGAGCGGCCGCACATGTCCGGGCCGTGGCCAGTCAGGGTCGAGCGCCCCCGCGCCCTGTACGGCGCGTGGTACGAGTTCTTCCCCCGCTCCGAGGGCGCGACGCTGAATCCCCCGCGGTCCGGCACGTTCCGCACGGCCGCCAAGCGCCTGCCTGGTGTGGCGGCGATGGGCTTCGACGTGGTCTACCTGCCCCCGATCCATCCGATCGGCCACACGTTCCGCAAGGGACCGAACAACACGCTGACCCCCGGCCCTGACGATCCGGGCTCGCCGTGGGCCATCGGGTCGGAAGCCGGTGGGCACGACACCGTCCACCCGGACCTGGGCACCATGGCCGACTTCGAGCACTTCATGTCGGTGGCTGCCGAGAACGGCCTGGAGATCGCCCTGGACTTCGCCCTCCAGGCCTCCCCGGACCACCCGTGGGTGGCCGCGCATCCCGAGTGGTTCGTGACCCGTGCCGACGGGTCGATCGCGTACGCGGAGAACCCGCCCAAGAAGTACCAGGACATCTACCCGATCGCGTTCGACGCCGACTTCGACGGGCTGGTCGATGAGTGCGAGCGGATCCTGCGGCTCTGGATGGGCAAGGGGGTGCGGATCTTCCGCGTGGACAACCCGCACACGAAGACCGTCGAGTTCTGGGAGGTCCTCTTCGCCCGGATCTACGCCACCGACCCTGACGTCCTGTTCCTCGCCGAGGCCTTCACGCGCCCGGCAATGATGCGCACCCTCGGCACCGTCGGGTTCCACCAGAGCTACACGTACTTCACCTGGCGCGACACGAAGTGGGAGCTCGAGACCTACTTCACCGAGCTGAGCACCTTCGCCGCGGACTACATGCGGCCCAACTGCTTCGTGAACACCCCGGACATCAACCCCTTCTTCCTGCAGTCCGGGAACAAGGCCGCCTTCGCCATCCGCGCCACGCTCGCCGCGCTGCTGGCCCCCACCTACGGCGTGTACTCCGGGTTCGAGATCTACGAGCACCTGCCGCTGGCTCCGGGCAAGGAGGAGTACCTGGACTCCGAGAAGTTCCAGTACCGCCCCCGGGACTGGGCTGCCGCCTCACACACGAGCCTCGTGCCCTACCTGACCCTGCTCAACCGGATCCGCAAGGAGCACCCGGCGTTCCACGAGCTGCGCAACCTGCGGTTCGAGACCATCGACAACTCGCAGATGATCGCGTGGTCGAAGCGGACCGCAGACGAAGTGGTCGTGGTCACCTGCGTTCTGGACCCCAACAGCCCGCAGGCGGGCACCCTGCACCTGGATCTCGCCGCGCTGGGCTTCGGCAACGACGAGCGAGTCCTGGCCCGCGACCTCATCACCGGCCAGACCTGGGCGTGGGGATCGCACAACTACATCCGGCACGACCCCACCTTCACCTGTGCACATGCCGTTGTTCTCGAGAGGATGCCATGACCCCGTCCAACACCCCCGCAGATCCCGGCACGCCCAAGCCCACAGCGGCTGCTGGCGAGGCGAAGCCCGCCGCTCCGGCTGCTCCGGCGGCCCCCGCCGCCCCCGCGGCTGCAGCGGGGCCGGTCAAGCAGCCCGTCGACACAGGGGACATCGACCGCCTCGTCGATGGCGCGAGTGCCAGCCCGCACTCCATCCTGGGCGCGCACCCCTACGAGGGTGGCGTGACCATCCGCGTGCTGCGTCCGATGGCCAAGGAGGTCATCGTCGTGACCCCGCTGGGCCGGCACCCGATGCTCCACGAGCACCGCGGTGTCTGGGTCGTGGTCGTCCCGGGCGACACCGTGCCCGCGTACACGATCGACGTGGACTACGGCCAGGGCCTCATCCCCGCCGACGACCCCTACCGGTTCCTGCCGACCCTCGGTGAGCTGGACCTGCACCTCATCGGCGAGGGCCGTCACGAGGAGCTCTGGAAGACCCTCGGCGCGCACGAGCGGACCTACGACAGCCCGTTCGGGCCGATCACGGGCACCTCCTTCGCGGTCTGGGCACCCAGCGCCGAGGGCGTGCGGGTCGTCGGGGACTTCAACGGCTGGGACGGCACCGGCCATCCGATGCGCTCCATGGGCAGCACCGGGATCTGGGAGCTCTTCATCCCGAACATCGGCGCCGGCACCACCTACAAGTTCTCCATCCTCGGAAAGGACTGGGTGTGGCGCGAGAAGGCCGACCCGATGGCCTTCCACACCGAGGTCCCGCCGTCGACGGCCTCGGTCGTCTACACCTCGGACTACACCTGGGGTGACGACGCGTGGCTGGCCACACGCGCCGAGACCGACGTGATCAACGCCCCGATGAGTGTCTACGAGGTGCACCTGGGCTCCTGGCGCCTGGGCCTGGACTACCGCCAGATCGCCGAGCAGCTGGTGGACTACGTGACCGAGATGGGCTTCACCCACGTCGAGCTGATGCCGGTCGCCGAGCACCCGTACGCCCCGAGCTGGGGCTACCAGGTGACCTCCTACTTCGCCCCGACCTCACGGTTCGGCAAGCCCGACGACTTCCGGTTCGTGGTGGACTCGCTGCACCAGGCCGGCATCGGCGTGATCCTCGACTGGGTCCCCGCCCACTTCCCGAAGGACGCCTGGGCGCTGGCCCGGTTCGACGGAACGGCACTGTACGAGCACGCCGACCCACGTCGCGGCGAGCAGCCCGACTGGGGCACCTACGTGTTCGACTTCGGCCGCACGGAGGTCCGCAACTTCCTGGTGTCCAACGCCATCTACTGGCTCGAGGAGTACCACATCGACGGCCTGCGCGTGGATGCCGTGGCCTCGATGCTGTACCTGGACTACTCGCGCAACGAGGGCGAGTGGCTGCCCAACCAGTACGGCGGCCGCGAGAACCTCGACGCCGTGGCCTTCCTCCAGGAGATGAACGCCACCGTCTACAAGCGAGTGCCCGGGGTGGTCACGATCGCCGAGGAGTCCACCTCCTGGCCGGGCGTGACGCGACCCACGTACCTCGGGGGCCTCGGCTTCGGGCTCAAGTGGAACATGGGCTGGATGAACGACTCGCTGGGCTACATCTCCCGCGAGCCGGTCCACAGGATGTGGCACCACAACGAGATGACCTTCGCGATGGTCTACGCGTGGAGCGAGCACTTCACGCTGCCCATCTCGCACGATGAGGTGGTGCACGGCAAGGGCTCACTGGTGCAGAAGATGCCGGGCGACCGCTGGCAGAAGACAGCCAACCTGCGCGCCTACCTGGGCTACATGTGGGCCCACCCCGGCAAGCAGCTGCTCTTCATGGGCTCGGAGTTCGCCCAGACCTCGGAGTGGAGTGAGGAGCGCGGGCTCGAGTGGTGGCTCTGTGAGTACCAGGACCACTACGGCGTCCAGCACTGCGTGCGCGACATGAACGCCGCCTACCGGGAGACGCGGGCCCTCTGGGACCAGGACAACACACCCGAGGGCTTCCAGTGGATCGACGCGAATGACGCCTCGGGCAACGTGTTCTCGTGGCTGCGGATCGGCAGTGATGGCTCGGTGCTCGCCTCCATCACGAACTTCTCGCCGGTCGTCCGTGGCGACTACCGCGTCGGCCTGCCGAGCACCGGCTACTGGCGCGAGGTCCTCAACACCGATGCCGAGGCCTATGGCGGCTCCGGGGTCGGCAACTTCGGCGGAGTGGTGGCCGAGGAGCAGGCGTGGCACGGTCGACCGGCGTCGGCGATGGTGACACTGCCCCCGCTGGCCACCGTCTGGCTGCGCTACGACGCCGAGGCGACTGAGGCGGCCGAGTCCACCGAGGAGGCGTAGGTCGCACCCTTACCGACCGCACCCTTGCCGACCGACGCACACGAAACCCGCCATTTCTGGGTCGTGGCGTCAGGCGATCACGGTCACGCACATCGAATCGCCCGTAAGGCCGCCTGTCCGGGGCCCAATAGGGCGAGTCGATGTGCGTCCCCGGATGAGGGCCGATCCACGTGGCCGAGAAGGGTGGAATCGTGTGCGCGCACCGCAAGTCGAAGGAGCGGACGGCCCGTGGGCTCAGAACAGGGCGTTCGCCAGGTCGACGCGGGCACGGGCGACGGCCGGGTCCTCGGGGCCGACAACCTCGAAGAGGTCGAGCAGGTGGGTGCGCAACCGGTCGCGGTCGTCACCTGACGTGAACCGGATCGCCCCGGTGAGTCGCGCGAATGCCTCGACCGGCCTGCCGTCGAGCACGAGGACATCGGCGGCGATCTCCTGGGCGGCGAGGTCGTCGGGCGCGGCGTCGGCCACGGCAAGGACTGCCGCGTGGTCTGCGCCATCCACTCGTTCGAAGACCCCTACCAGGGCCAGACCCGCCCGGGCGACCGGGTCGGCCGGCGCCATGTCGAGGATCGACTGGTAGGCGGCGCGTGCGCCCGACCAGTCCCCCGCCTCGATCGCGTCGTAGGCCGCCTCCATCCGCGGATCGATCGGTGCTTCCGCGGGGTCGTCCTCGGCGACGTCACCACCTGCGGGTGCGCCCGCCAGCGTGCCGTTCACGCCATTGGCCTCTGCCAGCTTGAGGAGCTCCTCCAGGTAGGCCCGGACCTGCTGCTCGGGCAGTGCGCCCTGGAACAGCGGAAGCGGCCGACCGCCGACCACGGCGAACACGCTCGGGATCGACTGCACCTGGAATGCCTGGGCGATCGCCGGGTTGGCGTCGACGTCGACCTTGGCCAGGACCCACCGGCCGGCGTACTCATCGGCGAGCTTCTCCAGGATCGGTGAGAGTGTCTTGCACGGCCCGCACCACGTCGCCCAGAGGTCCAGGACGACCGGGACCTGCATGGACAGGTCCATCACCTCAGTCTGGAAGCTGGCATCGCTGACATCGACGACCACCGGCAGGACGTTCGGGTTGGCCGTGCGCTCGGCGGCGCGCTGCTCCGCTTGCGCCTGTGCCTCGCGTGCGGCCGCGAGTGCGCCGAGGTCGACGGCTCCGTACCCAGACATGTTGCTCATGGCTTCATTATTCCAGTTCCTGCGGTCTGCGGTTCGCGCGCGACCGAAGCTGGGATGCTCCCCCGCGTTGCCTCGGTGGCACCAAGTTGCCCCCGACAACTAGCCTCGGGGGCATGGCAACCCCCGGATCCATCGTTCAGGCCGGCGACTCCGATCCCCAGTGGTACCGAAGTGCCGTCGTCTACGAGGTCTTCGTGCGCGGCTTCTTCGACGCCACGGCAGACGGCAACGGCGACCTGCGCGGCCTGACGGCCAAGCTGGACTACCTGCAGTGGCTGGGAGTGGACTGCCTCTGGCTCCTGCCGTTCTACGCCTCCCCGCTGCGTGACGGCGGGTACGACATCGCGGACTTCCTCACCGTCCATCCCGACTACGGGACGATGGATGACGCGGTGACCCTGATCGAGGAGGCGCACAAGCGCGGCATCCGGGTCATCGCTGACCTCGTGGTCAACCACACCTCCGACCAGCACGCATGGTTCCAGGAGTCGCGTTCGAGCAGGGACAACCCGAAGGCGGACTGGTACGTGTGGGGTGATGACGAGAGCCGGTGGTCCGAGGCACGGATCATCTTCATCGACTCCGAGTCCAGCAACTGGGCCTGGGACAGCACCCGGGGCCAGTTCTACTGGCACCGCTTCTACAGCCACCAGCCCGACCTCAACTACGCCAACCCCGAGGTCCGGGCGGCGATGCTCGAGGTCGTCGACTACTGGCTGGGCGTGGGCCTGGACGGCTTCCGCCTCGACGCGGTGCCCTACCTGTTCGAGGCCGACGGCACCAACGGCGAGAACCTCCCGGCCACCCACGAGTACCTTCGCGATCTGCGGGCCCATGTGGACCAGCGGTTCCCCGGACGAGTCCTGCTGGCCGAGGCCAACCAGTGGCCCGAGGACGTGGTGGAGTACTTCGGTGACGGCGACGAGTGCCACATGTGCTTCCACTTCCCGCTCATGCCGCGGATGTTCATGGCGCTGCGCCGTCAGGACGCGAGCTCGGTCCACGACATCCTGGCCGGCATCCCGGCGATCCCCGACGGCTGCCAATGGGGAATCTTCCTGCGCAACCACGACGAGCTGACCCTGGAGATGGTCACCGACGAGGAGCGCGACTACATGTACCAGCAGTACGCGACCGACCCACGCATGCGTCGCAACGTCGGGATCAGCCGTCGGCTCTTCCCGCTCGTCGAGGGCGACCGTCGTCAGGCCGAACTGCTGCACTCCCTGCTGTTCACGCTTCCGGGCACGCCGATCCTCTACTACGGCGACGAGATCGGGATGGGCGACAACATCAACCTCGGCGACCGCGACGGCGTGCGCACGCCGATGCAGTGGACCCCGGACCGCAACGGCGGCTTCTCGAAGGCCGACTTCGCCTCCGTGTTCCTCCCGCCGTCGATGGATCCGGTCTACGGATTCGGGGCACGCAACGTCGAGTCGAGCCAGCGCAACCCGGCCTCGTTCCTGCAGTGGATGCGCCGGATGATCCAGATCCGCCGGGAGCACCCGATCCTCGGCCTCGGCGGGCTCACGCTGCTCCCGGCGACGAACAGCGCGGTCCTTGCCTATATCCGAACACCGCATTCGGCGCGGCACCACCCGATCCTGTGCGTGGCCAACTTCTCCGCATCGGCCCAGCCCGTGGAGCTCGGCCTTGCCGAGCACGCCGGGAGCCGACCGACCGAGCTCCTCGGCGGGGTCGAGTTCCCACGGATCGGCGAGCTCCCCTACCTGCTCACCCTGCCGCCGTTCGGATTCCTGACCTTCGAGCTGAGCCGCGACGAACCGATCAACCAGTGACGACGAGGGACGTGGTTGACGTGAGGTTCAGCGCACGAGGGAGACGGGTCGGGCTCCCACAAGCGGGTCCCGACCTGGTGATCGTGGCCAACCGGCTGCCCGTCGAGTTCGACGCGCAGGAGGGCTGGCGTCGCGCCCCGGGCGGCCTGGTCTCCGCAATGGAGTCGGTGCTGCGCGAGACCGAGGCCATCTGGGTCGGCTGGAGCGGGCAGTTCATCGACCAGACGAGCGACGCCGAGGAGCCCGCGCCCCCCCGAGTGCCGGAAAGGGTCGGCGCCATCCAGCTCGTGAGCGTCCCACTGACCCACGCCGAGGTGGCCGCGCACTACGACGGCTTCTCCAACGGGGCACTCTGGCCGAACTACCACGGCGGGATCGTCGCGCCGGTGTACCACCGAAGCCAGTTCATGGCCCATCGCGAGATCAATGCGAGGTTCGCCGACCTCGTGGCCGAGACCGCTCCCCCGGGGGCACGGGTGTGGGTCCACGACTACCAGCTGCAACTGGTGCCCGCGCTGCTCCGGGAGCTGCGCCCGGACCTGCGGATCGGGTTCTTCCTGCACATCCCGTTCCCGCCGGTGGAGATCTTCAGCCAGCTCCCCTGGCGAGCCCAGATCGTCAACGGACTGCTCGGTGCCGATGTGATCGGGTTCCAGACCAGTGATGCGGTGATCAACTTCCAGCGTGCGGCCCGGCGTTTCGCCGACGTCGTCGACTACGACGGTGAGCTGCACGTCGCGCAGCCCGGCGGGGCGCGTCCGGTCGTCGTCCGTGCCTATCCCATCGGGATCCGGGCCAGCGACTACGCGGACATGGCCGGGCGGCCCGAGGTGCAGGAGCGCGCCACGCAGATCCGCGCTGATGTCGGGGACCCGGACATCCTGCTCCTGGGGGTGGACCGCCTGGACTACACGAAGGGCATCGACGCCCGGATCCAGGCCGTGACCGAGCTGATGCTGGACGGAGACCTCGACCCCGAGCGAACCGCCTTCATCCAGGTCGCGCCCCCCACCCGGGCCAAGGTCGAGGAGTACCAGAAGATCCGCGACGACGTGGAACTCCTGGTCAGCCGCGCCAACGGGGCCCTGGGGCCGGTGGGGACGAACCCGATCCACTACATGCACCAGGCCATGGGCCCGGACGAGCTCGCCGCCCTGTACCTCGCGGCCGACGTGATGCTGGTGACCCCCCTGCGCGATGGGATGAACCTCGTGGCCAAGGAGTACGTGGCCGCGAAGGTCGACGGCCGCGGGGCGCTCGTTCTCAGCGAGTTCACCGGCGCCGCAGAGCAGATGTCCCAGGCCTGGCTGGTGAACCCGTACGACATCCGCGGGATGAAGTCCAGCATCATGGCGGCCCTGGGTGAGCCCCCCGAGGACGCACGTGCCCGCATGGCAGCCCTGCGCGCGGGCGTGATCACCGACGACGTGGCCAAGTGGGCTGCGGACTTCCTGACCAGCCTCTCGCCACCGGACCCACCCGATGTCACCTGACCTCCGTGACGCGCTGGCCGCCAGCGGCCGCGCCGACCGGTTGCTGGTGGCCCTCGACTTCGACGGGACGATCTCGCCCATCGTCGCGGTGCCGTCGGCCGCCCGGCCGGTCCCCGGTGCGCTCGAGGTGATGGCTCGGCTCGCCAGCGCCCCGGGCACGGAGGTCGTGCTGCTCTCCGGACGCGCACGGCAGGACCTGGCGTCCGTCAGTGGGGCCGGCGAATGGGCCACGCTGATCGGGTCGCACGGCCAGGAGGTCGGAGCCGACCTGACCCTGACCGAGGACGAGTCCACCCTGCTGGCCGAGGTACGTGCCGGCGTCAGCGCGGCCGTCGCGGGTGTCCCGGGGGTCCGGGTGGAGCACAAGCCGGCAGGTCTGGCCATCCATGTGCGCGGATGCACCGATACCGACGCCGAGCGGGCACTGGACCTGGTCCGGGGGCTCGCCGACGAGATGGCCGGCACATTCTGCCTGGAGGGCAAGCTGGTGATCGAACTGTCCACGCGGCCACTGGACAAGGGATCCGCGCTGCGTGCCCTGATCGAGGCGGACCCCGCGCGCCGGGTGCTCTTCGCCGGCGACGACATCACGGACGAGTCGGCGATGGCGGTCCTGCGGCCCGACGACGTCGCGATCAGGGTAGGTGCGGGCGAGAGCCTGGCACGGTACCGGGTCCCTGACCCGCAGTCGATGCTGGCGGCGCTGGCGACGCTGGCCACCATCCGCGCACAGCACCACCCCCACCCGGCCACAGACCCTCCGCTGAGGGTCAGACCCTCCACGCCGGACGGGAGGGTCTGACCCTCAGCGGAGGGTTCGGCTGGCGCGGGGGTTGGGGCTGACGTCAGATCGGCTCGCGGTAGGTGCCCCATTCAGCGCGCAGCACGTTGCACATCTCGCCGAGCGTGGCCTCGGCCCTGGCGGCGTCGATGAGCAGCGGGACAAGGTTGGCGTCCGTCCGTGAGGCCTCCGCCAGGATCGCCAGGGCCTTGTCGACGGCTCCAGAATCCCGCGCCGCACGCCGCGCCGCCAACTGCTCCACCTGCGCGCGCTCGACCTCGTGCGACACCCGCAGGATCTCCAGCGGGGTCTCGATCGCGTCGGTGTTGACGTTGACGCCCACGACCCGCTTGCGCCCCTGCTCCACGGCACGCTGGTGCTCGAACGCGGCGTCGGCGATGAGGTCGGTGAACCAGCCGCTCTCGATGCCGGCGAGCAGGCCCGAGGTGATCGGGCCGATCGGATGGTCCTCGCCGGGATGGCGCCGCTCGCCGAGCTCCCGGATCTGGGCGAAGATCGCCTCAGCCTGGGCCTCGATGCGGTCCGTGAGGGCCTCGACGTACCAGCTGCCGCCCAACGGGTCGGCCACGTTCGCAACGCCCGTCTCCTGGGCGATCACCTGCTGCGTGCGCAGGGCGATCTGCGCGGCCTTCTCACTCGGCAGGGCCAGCACCTCGTCGAGGGCGTTCGTATGCAGGGAGTTGGTCCCGCCGAGCACGGCGGCCAGGGCCTCGATGGCGGTGCGGACGATGTTGTTGTCCGGCTGCGGGGCCGTCAGGCTGACCCCGGCGGTCTGGGTGTGGAAGCGCAGCCACTGGGCGCGCTCACTGGTGGCGCCGTACTCGTCGCGCAGCCAGCGGGCCCAGATTCGCCGGGCGGCGCGGAACTTGGCGATCTCCTCGAAGAAGTCGATGTGCGCGTCGAAGAAGAACGACAGCCCGGGGGCGAAGTCATCGACATCCAGTCCGCGCGACAGGCCCAGCTCGACGTAGCCGAAGCCGTCGGCCAGCGTGAACGCGAGCTCCTGCGCGGCCGTGGAGCCGGCCTCCCGGATGTGGTAGCCCGACACGCTCAGCGGCTTGTACTTCGGCACGTTGGTGCCGACCCACTCCATCAGGTCGCCGATCAGGCGCAGGTGCGGCTCGGGTCCGAACAGCCACTCCTTCTGGGCGGTGTACTCCTTGAAGATGTCGGTCTGCAGCGTGCCGTCGAGAAGGCTGATGTCCGCGCCCTGGCGCTCGGCGGCCACGACGTACATCGCGAAGATGGGCACCGCCGGGCCGGAGATGGTCATCGACGTCGTGACGTCGGCCAGCGGGATACCGGCGAACAGGACCTCCATGTCCCGGGCCGAGTCGATCGCGACGCCGCAGTGGCCCACCTCCCCGCGGGCCAGCGGATCGTCGGAGTCACGACCCATCAGGGTGGGCATGTCGAACGCCACCGAGAGCCCGCCACCACCGGCGGCGAGGATGTCGCGGAACCGCCCATTGGTCTGCTCGGCGTTGCCGAAGCCGGCGAACTGCCGGATGGTCCACAGCCGGCCCCGATAGCCCGAGGGGTACAGCCCGCGTGTGAACGGGAACTGGCCCGGCCAGCCGATCTGGGCCACGGGCTCGCCCCCGTCCGGCGGCCCGTACACCGGGGCAACTTCGTCGCCGGACAGCGTCGTGAAGTCCTCGTCACGGACCTTCCCCGACTCCACGGCGGCATCGAAGTCCGCCTCCCAGCGCGCGCGACCATCAGGGCTGCTCATGCAGGTCACGGTACTCGTCACGCCGTCGAGGGGCGCCACGAGGACTGCTCAGCCGGCCACCTCGGCGACGATCCGGTCCGCGGCGGTGAAGGCGTCGGTGCGTCCCGCGGCAACATCGTCGGCGAGCCCGTCAAGGACCCCGGCACCGCCGACTCCAGCGAACCGGGCCTGCAGCGCGGCCAGGGCGATCCCCTGGATCTCGGATCGGGCGCGGGTGCGCCGCCGCGCCATCCCGGTGCCCGAGGACTCCAGCCAGGCCCGATGGCCGTCGATCGCCTCCACCAGCTCGGGCAGGCCCTCACCTCGTGTCGCGACGACCTTCAGCACCGGCGGCTTCCACGCCCCAGCCTGGCCGGAGGGCCCGAGGCTGATCATGTGCCGCAACTCGCGGGCGGTGGCGTCAGCCCCATCGCGGTCGGCCTTGTTCACCACGAAGATGTCGCCGATCTCGAGGATGCCCGCCTTGGCGGCCTGGATCCCGTCGCCCATCCCCGGCGCCAGCAGCACGATCGTGGTGTCCGCCTCGCCAGCAACCTCCACCTCGGACTGCCCCACGCCCACGGTCTCGACGAGAACCGGGTCGCAGCCAGCCGCATCCAGGACACGCACCGCCTGCGGCGTGGTCGAGGCCAGCCCTCCGAGGTGGCCGCGCGAGGCCATCGAGCGGATGAAGACCTCCGGGTCGGTGGCATGCTCCTGCATCCGGATCCGGTCGCCGAGCAGGGCTCCCCCAGAGAATGGGGAGGAGGGGTCGACTGCCAGCACCCCGACCCGACGCCCGGCAGCGCGGAAGGCCGCGACCAACGCCGAGGTCGTGGTCGACTTCCCGACGCCGGGAGACCCGGTGAGGCCCACGATGTGCGCTGTACCGGACCGGGGTGCCAGGGCCGCCATCACGTCCCGCAGCTGCGGAGCCCCGTCCTCGACGAGCGTGATGAGCCGGCCGATCGAGCGGGCGTCGCCCGCCAGCGCGCGCTCGACCAAGCTGGTCGACGTCCACCGTCCGACCCACGACCCACCCCTCTCCACGACCGTCACTCCGCCCGACCACGCACCACGCCCACCCCGAATGATCCGCTATTGCGCGGCCCAGCCTGCGGTTGATCCGGATCTCCGACCATCAATCGTCGGAAATCCGGATCGATCCGGGTCCAGCGCGATTCTCAGGCCTTGGGGACGCGAACGATCAGGGCGTCGCCCTGCCCGCCACCACCGCACAGCGCCGCAGCACCGACGCCGCCGCCGCGCCGCTTCAGCTCGTTGGCCAGGTGCAGCACGATGCGGGCACCGGACATCCCGACCGGATGGCCCATGGCGATCGCCCCGCCGTTGACGTTGACCTTCTCCGGATCCACGCCGAGCTTCTTCGTCGACACGATCCCCACGGCAGCGAACGCCTCGTTGAGCTCGAGGAGGTCGAGGTCCGTGGGCGCGATGCCCTCCTTCTCGCACGCCTTCAGCACGGCGTTGGCCGGCTGCTCCTGCAGTGAGGCGTCGGGGCCGGCCACCACGCCGTGGGCGCCGATCTCGGCCAGCCATGTCAGGCCCAGCTCCTCGGCCTTCGCCTTGCTCATCACGACCACGGCAGCGGCCCCGTCCGAGATCTGCGACGCGGACCCGGCGGTGATGGTGCCGTCCTTGGTGAACGCCGGGCGCAGGCGCGACAGGGAGTCGACCGTGGTGTCGGCGCGCACGCCCTCGTCGACGCTGAACTCGATCGGGTCGCCCTTGCGCTGCGGGATCGAGACCGGCACGATCTCGTCGTCGAACAGCCCGTCCTTGGCAGCACGCGCGGCCAGCTGGTGCGAGCGCGCGGAGAACTCGTCCTGCTCCTCGCGGGTGAGGTCGTAGCGCGAGTTGAACTGCTCGGTCGACAGGCCCATCGCCAGCTGGTCGATGGCGCAGAACAGCGCGTCGTGGGCCATCGAGTCCTTCATCGTCCAGTCGCCGTACTTCACGCCCTCGCGGCTGCCGACCAGCACGTGCGGGGCGTTGGTCATCGACTCCATGCCACCGGCGACCACGATGTCGAACTCGCCGGCGCGGATCAGCTGGTCGGCCAGGGCGATCGCATCGATGCCCGACAGGCACACCTTGTTGATGGTCAGGGCGGGCACGTCCAGCGGGATCCCGCCGGCGATCGCGGCCTGGCGGGCGGTGATCTGCCCGGCACCGGCCTGGATGACGTGGCCCATGATCACGTAGTCCACCTGGTCACCGGACACGCCGGCCTTGTCCAGGGCGCCCTTGATGGCGATGCCACCGAGCTCGGCGGCCGAGAACCCCTTCAGGGACCCGAGCAACCGACCCATGGGGGTTCGGGCGCCGGCGACGATCACGGATCCGGACATGGCGTGCCTCTCTTTCGTGGGAACTGGCGGTGCATGCTCACGCCCCACGATAGCCACGCGGGCAACGCGACGGAACACCGGCTCGGCTCGCCGGGCAGTCGCCGGTGGATCGCCCTGCCCAGCCCCTCCCGCACCGGCCGAGCACCGTGCCGTGAGGGCGGGATCGCCCACGGCGTAGGCTGAATCCGCGCGCGATCCGGCGTCGGGCCGACGCCGCCCCAGCTAACGGTCCGGTCCCGCGCCGGACAGGAAGGCGGTTCCGATGGACACCACCACCCCCGCGCCCGAGATGCCCGGTTCGCCCGTGGCGGCGCTTGGCCCGCTGGTCGAGCGGATCGACCATGTCGGCCTGGCCGTGGCCGACCTCGACGTGGCGATCGCCTTCTACGCGCGCGCATTCGGGCTGCACTCGGTGCACGAGGAGGTCAACGAGGAGCAGGGCGTTCGCGAGGCGATGATCGACATCGCCGGATCCGGGTCGTTCCTGCAGCTGCTGGCACCCCTGCGCGAGGACTCCCCCATCGGCAAGTTCCTGGCCCGCAGCGGCGAGGGCATGCAGCAGCTGGCCTTCCGGGTCACCGACATCGACGTCGCCGGCGAGCGCCTGCGCGCAGCCGGGGTTCGCCTGCTCTACGACGTCCCCAAGCGAGGCACGGCCGGCTCGCGGGTCAACTTCGTGCACCCGAAGGACTGCGGCGGGGTTCTCGTCGAGCTGGTCGAGCCGGCCAAGGACACCCCGACGCACTGAGCTGCAGCGAATGCCGGGATCGCCCATTCCATCGGCTATCCCGGCATCGGCAGCGCCCGACGCAGGCAACCCTCCCCCGGGTGACGTCGGAAGGTTACCGAGCAGTAGCCTGAATGGGACCGATGCCCGTCCGACATCCCTGGAGGTCCCCCGTGAAGCAGATCCTCGATGCGATCCTGGCCGATGCCCACCTCGAGCCGGGGTTCGCCGACATCGCCGTTCCTGAGTCCTACAAGGGGGTCACCGTCCACAAGGACGAGGAGCAGATGTTCGCCGGGATGACCACCCGCGAGAAGGACCCCCGCAAGTCGCTGCACCTCGACGAGGTGCCGGTCCCCGAGCTCGGCCCGGGCGAGGCGCTGGTCGCGGTGATGGCCTCGGCGATCAACTACAACACCGTCTGGTCGGCGCTGTTCGAGCCGGTCAGCACGTTCGGCTTCCTGAGCCGCTACGGTCGCAGCCACGAGCTGGCCAAGCGGCACGACCTTCCGTACCACGTGGTCGGCTCGGACCTCGCCGGCGTCGTGCTGCGCACCGGTCCCGGGGTGAGTGCCTGGAAGCCCGGTGACGAGGTCGTGGCGCACTGCCTGAGCGTCGAGCTGGAGAACCCGGCGGGGCACAACGACACGATGATGGATCCCGAGCAGCGGATCTGGGGCTTCGAGACGAACTTCGGTGGCCTGGCCCAGGTCGCCCTGGTCAAGTCCAACCAGCTGCTGGCCAAGCCCGCGCACCTGACCTGGGAGGAGGCTGCCGCCCCCGGCCTGGTCAACGCCACCGCCTACCGCCAGCTCGTCTCACGCAACGGTGCCGGGATGAAGCAGGGCGACACCGTGCTGATCTGGGGCGCGTCCGGTGGCCTGGGCTCGTACGCCACGCAGATGGCCATCAACGGTGGTGCCACGCCTGTGTGCGTGGTCTCCAGCGACGAGAAGGCCGAGATCTGCCGGAAGATGGGCGCCGAGCTGATCATCGACCGCAACGCTGAGGGCTACAAGTTCTGGAAGGACCCCCAGACCCAGGACCCCAAGGAGTGGCAGCGGTTCGGCAAGCGGATCCGCGAGCTCACCGGCGGTGAGGACGTCGACATCGTCTTCGAGCACCCCGGCCGTGAGACCTTCGGGGCCTCGGTCTACGTGACCCGCAAGGGCGGAACGATCGCCACCTGTGCCTCGACCTCCGGGTACATGCACGAGTACGACAACCGGTACTTCTGGATGAACCTCAAGCGGATCATCGGCTCGCACTTCGCCAACTACCGGGAGGCCTACGAGGCCAACCGCCTGATCGACCGCGGGCTGATCCACCCCACGTTGTCCCAGACGTTCCCCCTCGAGCGGACGGGTGACGCGGCCTACGAGGTCCACCGCAACCTGCATCAGGGCAAGGTCGGCGTGCTCTGCCTGGCGCCCGAGGAGGGCCTGGGCGTGCGCAACGAGGAGAAGCGCGCCAAGCACCTCGACGCGATCAACAGGTTCCGCGGGATCTGATCCCCGGCAGGTCGGGCGCGCCGTGACGTTCCGGCGCGTCCGACCCCGATCTCCCAAGCCCGTCAGAGGGTGGCGAGCCAGCCGAGCAGGGCGTGGGTGACGGCGTCCGGGTCCTCCACTGCGCTCAGATGCCCGGCGTCCGGGATCTCGACCACGGTCGTGGCGCTGCCTCCCGATCGGGCGGCCTCTGCCATCGCCGCGGCATCTGCGGCCGGGGAGATCGTGTCCTGGGCTCCGTAGAGGACCAGCACCGGCCGGCCGAAGCCCCCGATGTCGGCCAGGGAGTCCGGACGGGCTGCCATCGCTCGCTGGGCCCAGGCGACGCCCGCGGCAGGCTGGGCGCCGATCCAGCGGCGTACGGTGGCCACAACGTCGGGGCGCGAGTCGCGAGTCGTGGCGCCCAGGAGATTGGGCATCATGGCGTCGGCGATGCCGGCCGCCGTTCCCGCCTCCTGGACCGCGTCGGCGGCTGCCTGCCGGTTGGCGGCCGCCTCGGGTGTGTCCGCGCCGGCCTTGGTGTCGGCCAGGATGATCGCCGACATCCGCTCAGGGTGCCGGCGCAGGAGGGCCATGGTCACGTAGCCACCCATGGACAACCCACCCACCACGGCACGCTCGATCCCCAGGTGATCCAGGAGCTCGACAACCGCATCGGCCATCACGTCCAGCGACGGAGCGTCCTCGGCCAGCGCACTCCCGCCGAATCCGGGAAGGTCCGGGGTGATCACCCGATGTCCCGCCTGACCCAGGGCCTGTCGCTGGGCAGCCCACAGGGAGTTGTCCATCGGGAAGGCGTGCAGGAGCACGACAGGGTGACCGGATCCGCTCTCGACGTGATGCAGCATGATGCGAAGGGTAGCCACTTCGCATCCGAGCCGGGCGGTGTCGGGCTACCGTTCTGCCATGGGGCGCAGGAACCGTCGGGCCGACGAGTCAGCGCCCATGCGCCCGCTCGGGTCGGTGCAGGCCTCCCAGTCCCACCCCGATGGCGAGTGGCACGTCCGCACGATCACCGGCGCGGGGGCCACCAAGGCCTACCGGTGCCCGGGGTGCGAGCAGGAGATCCGCCCCGGAGTGGCCCACATCGTGGCCTGGCGGGCCGACCGTCACGACGGTGACGAGTTCCGCCGCCACTGGCACACCCCCTGCTGGAACAACCGCTCCCGCTGGCGCCCACGGTAGGTCGGGCACGGCGCATACCCTTGGCTCTGTGACGACGATCGCCGCCAGCTCCGTCCTGCCCGCCCGCCGGTACCCCGTCTCGCTTCTCACCGAGGACGGCGTTCGCCTCGTCGGCGAGTGGTCGTTGCCGGAGCAGTCCGACCCCAGCGCGGTCATCGTCTTCTGCCATCCGCTGCCCACCCATGGCGGCTCCATGGACAGCCACATCATCCGCAAGGCGGCCTGGCGGCTGCCCGCACTGGCCGGCATCGGGGTCCTGCGCTTCAACACCCGTGGGACGAGCGCCGGCCCCGGGACCAGTGAGGGTGAGTTCGACGAGAACCGCGGCGAGGGCCAGGACCTGCTCGCAGCCGTGGCCGAGGTCACCGCGCAGGGGTTCGTCGATCCGTGGGCCGTCGGCTGGTCGTTCGGCACCGACGTCATCCTGCGCTGGGGCAACGTCGACCCGGTGGCCGGCGCGGTGCTGTTGTCCCCACCTGGTCGCTGGTCCGATGACTCCGATGTTGCCGGCTGGGCCACGTCCGGGCGCGCGGTGACGGCCCTCGTCCCCGAGTTCGACGAGTTCGCCTCCCCGGACGACGTGGCTCGGCGGTTCGCCGGAGTTCCCCAGGCCGAGATCATCGGGGTCCCGGGCGCCAAGCACCTGTGGGTCGGTGAGACCTACGCCCGCATCGCGCTCGATGGGATCGTCCGCACGGTCGAACCCGGTGCCGCTCCCCTGCCCACCACCTGGATGGGCCCGATGGAGCGCTGGAGCGACGTGCGTCCCTTCGCGCGCATGGACCACGAGGCCTGAAAGACGCCCCAAGCCTGGGTGCCCCGACCGATCACCGCCGGGGCACCCACGTCCAGTCGCGCACCTACTTCGCGTACGAGCGGAACCCGCGACCCGTCTTGCGGCCGAGGTACCCGGCGGTCACCAGGTGCTCCAGCATCGGCGCGGGCGCGAACCCCGGCTCACGGAACTCGCGGTAGAGCGTCTGCTGGATGGCCAACGAGACGTCGTTGCCGACCACGTCGAGGAGCTCGAACGGGCCCATCGGCAGCCCGCAGCCCTTCTTCATCGCCACGTCGATCTCGTCGGCGGTGGCGTAGTGCGCCTCGAGCATCCGCACCGCGTCGTTCAGGTACGGGAACAGCAGCGCGTTGACGATGAAGCCGGCGCGGTCACCACAGTGCACAGCGTGCTTGCCGGTCTTCTTGCACACCTCTGCGGCGGTCGCGATGACATCCGGCGCCGTCGATACGTGCGCGACGATCTCGACCAGGCGCATGATCGCGGCCGGGTTGAAGAAGTGCATGCCGACGACATCCGCCGGACGGCTCGTGACTGCGGCCATCTCGACGACGGGAAGGCTCGAGGTGGTGGTGGCCAGAACCGCCCCGGGCTTGCAGATCTCATCGAGGTTGGCGAACAGGGCGGTCTTGACCCCGATCTCCTCGACGACCGCCTCGACCACCAGGTCCACGTCCGCGAGGTCATCGAGCACGCTGGTCCCGGACACGCGGGCCAGGGCCTCAGCCATGGCCTCCTCGGTCAGCTTCCCGCGCTGCACGCCCTTGGTCAGGGAGCGCTCGAGCGCGGCGCGCACCGCGGCGATCTTCTCCGGCGAGCGCGCCACGTAGACGGTCTCGTAGCCGGACTTGATGAAGACCTCGATGATGCCCGTGGCCATCGTCCCCGATCCGACGACGCCCACCTTCTCGATGGTCCGCCCCGCGCCGAACGCCCCACCGGCCGCGGGTGTCAACCCATCGGCAACGACAGTCGACGACCCCGGGGCCTCGTAGGTGTAGAAGCCCTGGCCGGACTTCCGGCCCTTCATCCCCGCGGTGACCATCTGCTTGATGATCGGCGCCGGGGCGTGGAGCCGGTCGCGGCTCTCCTTGTACATGGTGTCGAGGATCTTGTACGCGGTGTCCAGGCCGATCAGGTCCAGCAGCGCCAGCGGGCCCATCGGGTAGCCGCAGCCCAGGCGCATCGCGGCGTCGATGTCCTCGCGCGAGGCGTAGCGCGCCTCGTACATGGTGGCCGCATGGTTCAGGTAGCCGAACAGCAGGGCGTTGGCGATGAACCCCGCGCGGTCTCCGACGACCACGGGCTCCTTGCCCAGGGACACGGCGAACTCGACGACCTCGTCGACGACGTCAGGAGCGGTCACCACGGTGCGCACGATCTCCATGAACGCCTGCACCGGGGCCGGGTTGAAGAAGTGCATCCCGACCACCCGGTCGGGTCGGCCGGTGACCACGGAGATGTGCGTGACCGACAGGCTCGAGGTGTTCGTGGCGATGATCACGCCGGGCGCGAGGACCTTGTCGAGGTCGGCCACGACAGCGCCCTTGACCTCGAGATCCTCGGTCACGGCCTCGATCGCGAGCTCACGATCGGCGAGCTCGGAGATGTCCGTGGTGAACCGGATGCGACCCAGAAGGGCGGCGCGCTCCTCGTCAGTCAGCTTGCCCCGCTCGACGGCGCGGGCAGTGGACTTCTCGACCGAGGCGCGTCCGCGGGCAAGCGCATCCTGGCCGACCTCGACGCCGATCACGTCGACGCCCGCACGGGCCAGGACCTCCACGACTCCGGCGCCCATGGTGCCCAGTCCGACAACGCCCACCTTGCTGATCTGGCCCATGTCCATCCTCCTGAAACGCCCGAAATGCCCACGGCGTGGCTGGATCCACTCCGCCGTCCAGTCTTGCACCAGCCACATCAGGGCCGGTCAGCGACCCCCGGCCGGTGCACCCGCAGGTACCCTGTGTGGATGCGACTGGTGGTGGCCGACTGCTCGGTGGACTACGTCGGCAGGCTGTCGGCCCATCTGCCGATGGCCACGAGACTGATCCTGACGAAGGCCGACGGCTCGGTCTCGGTTCACGCCGACGACCGCGCCTACAAGCCGTTGAACTGGATGAGTCCGCCCTGCACGGTGCGCGAGGACGTCGATGATGTCGGAGCAGGCATCTGGACTGTCTCGAACAAGGCCGGGGAGAACCTGATCATCACGATCAGCGCGGTGCACCACGACTCACGTCACGAGCTCGGTGTCGATCCCGGTCTGGTCAAGGATGGGGTCGAGGCGCACCTGCAGGCCCTCCTGGCCGACCAGCCTGCAGTGTTCGGCGCGGGTTGGGAGCTCGTTCGCCGCGAGCACCCCACAGCGATCGGCCCCGTGGACATCCTCTTCCGCGACGATGCCGGCGCCGCTGTGGCCGTGGAGGTCAAGCGCCGGGGCGACATCGACGGCGTCGAGCAGCTGACCCGCTACCTCGAGCTCATGAACCGTGACCCGCTGCTGGCGCCGGTCGCCGGGGTGTTCGCCGCCCAGGAGATCAAGCCGCAGGCACGCACCCTGGCTGAGGACCGCGGCATCCGCTGCGTCGTCGTCGACTACGACGCCCTGCGCGGGGTCGACGACCCGGACTCCCGCCTGTTCTGATCCAACGGCAGCTGGGCGGCAGGACGGGCCCGGGGTCGCGGATTCACACTCCGGTTGGCCCCGATCAGGAGCCTGAGGCCCGACGCACACGAAACCGTCCGTATGGCACGGGTCAACCCCACCGAGCAGCGGGACGCACACAGAACCGCCCCAGAGCCCGCCTGCACGGCGCTCAATGCGGCGGTTCCGAGTGCGTCGAGGTCCGCGCCGGCTCGCATCACGCTGTGAAGGACGGTTTCGTACGCGCGACCAACGACGCGGTCGTGCGTGTCGTCAAAGTCCGGAGGCGACGGCAACCGGCGCGGCGCTGCAGATGTCAGGGTGTCCAGCCACGGGCTACCAGCGCGCGCGTGATCCGCTCCGTGACGACGTGCGGGGTGCGGAACATCTCGCGGCCCGTCCAGCGCACAACGTCGTTCCCAGCGTCGCGCAAGTGCCCCTCCCGCTCCTTCTCACGGACGAACTCCCCTGCATCTCGGTACTTGCCCTCGCCGTCAGCCTCCCCGATGACGCGGTACTTCTCCCACCGGAAGTCCACGTAGTAGCTGCCCGCCGCCGTTCGGACACGAGCCTGCAGCTGTGGCACCGGCAGGCCAGCCAGATGCATGTGCCCGCTGCTGAACGACTCGAGTGGGGACTCCCGGCGGACGTCAACCAGGGCGAGCAGGTCCAGGAGCCGGCTCGAAGCCCCCGGCACCCGGATGTGCGCCACCGCCTCCATCAACGGCACCAAGGACGCTGCGCGGAGGCGCGCGTTGTCGTACTGCCGGCGGTCAAGGGACCCTGCGAGGTCAGCGAAGGACTGGCGCGCCGCGGCGTCGGCGATCATCAGGCCCACCGGGAGAGGCACTCCCGCAGCGACGTCGAGGGCAGTCCTCGCGGGTGTCGTCACCACCAGCCCCGACGGAAGCGTCACCACGTGGTGCACGGGGAGCGACCCAAGGTGGATCCGGCGGTCCGAGGAGGTACGGCTCCTGTCTGAGGCCGACGCCGGGCGGGTGAGATGCACGGGCCCGGCAGCCACACGATCCGTGTCGTACTGCGGCAGTCCGAGCGCCAGGGCCGCGGTCTCGTGGCTGGCGACTCGGCCCGGCGCGGCCACCTGCTCGGCCAGCGCCCGCAGGAGGTGCAGCTGCACGGGATCCTCCGGGACGGCATGCGCCGCAACGTAGACCCCGTGGCGCAGCCGGGTGATCTGGCCCGCGGCGAGGGCGGACCCCAGCCGCTTCTCGGTGATCCCGAGCGGAGACACGTGGGAAGCTGTGAACGGGGTGGCGGGAGGGGACCAGGGATCTCGAGTTCGCACGTAGCCAATCTCGTACCGTACGCGGTCGCAGCCAAGTGGCTGGGCGGGATCTGTGGACAAGCTCCACCCAGTCCAGCGGGCTGGTTCGTACCGGCGTCACCGAAGCCGGGAGAGCCCCTCTTTCGGCGCCGCGACCTGTCGTGTGGCTCTGGACATCTGTGGACCTTCGACACAGGGTCCGGCTCCCGCGACGGGCCAGCCGGAGCCAGACCCGAGCACACGAACGCGGCCGATAGACCCGCGTGCGCCAGCACCACATCCACTCGCGCACGTCGAACCGTCCGTACGATCACCCGGACCAGCGCCAGACGAGCGGTTTGAGGTGCGCCGCCAGCCTGAGCCCTGCTGACCCGTCCGAACAGAGCGATTTCACGTGCACGGCGCCGAGGCACCACCCTCCGGACACGGCAGCAACGGACGGCCCTCGACCTCAGTCCAGCCCGTTGGCCTTGCGGATCTCGGCGACGACCCGTGCCATGACCTCGGTCGCGTCGTAGTCCTTGGGCGTGAAGACCGCCGCCACGCCCTGCTCGAGCAGCGCCGCAGCATCCGAGTCCGGGATGATCCCGCCGACCACCACGGGCACGTCGGTCATTCCGGCCGCGCGCATCCCGGCCAGGACCTCGGGAACCGCGACCATGTGCGAGCCCGACAGGATCGACAGGCCCACGACGTGCACGTCCTCCGCCACCGCCGCCGCCACGATCTGCGCCGACGTCAGTCGGATGCCCTGGTAGACGACTTCGAAGCCGGCGTCGCGGGCACGCACGGCGATCTGCTCGGCGCCGTTGGAGTGCCCGTCCAGGCCAGGCTTGCCGACGAGGAAGCGCAGGTGCCCACCGCCGAGCTGCTCGCCGGTGCGCCGCACCTCCTCGCGAACCGCCGCGAGGGCCTCGTTGCCGGCCACGAACCCGGAAACCCCTGACACCCCCGTGGGCGCCCGGTACTCGCCGAACACCTCCCGCAGGGTCTGGCTCCACTCCCCCACCGTCACGCCCGCGCGGGCGCACTCCAGGGACGCGGGCATCAGGCTGCCGGTGCCCGCCGCCGCCTCGGCCAGGACGGCGCGTGCAGCCGTGGCGCGCGCCTCGTCACGCCCTGCCCGCCATTCGCGCACGGCGTCGGCGGCCGCCTCGCTCAACGTGCTGGTCGATGACCTGGATCGCGGTGTCGAGGTCTGCCAGCAGGGGATTGGGCTCGGTCGAGGTGAACATGTTCACGCCGATGACCGCGTCCTCGCCTGACTCGACGCGGCCCCGCCGGGCGGCATGCGCCCCCACGAGGGCGGACTTCATGTAGCCGCTCTCCACCGCTGCGACAGCCCCGCCCATCGCCTGGACGCGCTCGAGCTCCTCGCGCGCTCCGGCCACAAGCGCCGCGGTCTTGTCCGCCACGACCACGGACCCCTCGAAGAGGTCGGGGTACTCCAGCAGATCGGACTCGTAGGCCAGCACCTGCTGCATCCGCAGGGACCACTGCTGGTCCCAGGGCCGCGGGAGGCCGAGGGCCTCGTTCCATGCCGGGAGCTGGATGGCTCGGGCGCGGGCGTCCTTCGACAGGGTCACGCCGAGCATCTCCAGCACGATCCGCTGGATGTTGTTCTCCGGCTGCGCCTCGGTCAGGCCCAGGGAGTTCACCTGCACGCCGTAGCGGAACCGCCGTTGCTTGGGATCGGTGACGCCGTAGCGCTCGAGCGTCAGCTCGTCCCAGAGCTGCACGAACGCACGCATCTTGCACATCTCCTCGACGAACCGCACACCGGCGTTGACGAAGAAGGAGATCCGGCCGACAACCTCGCCGAAACGCTCGGCGGGCACCTGCCCCGAGTCCCGGACGGCGTCGAGGACGGCGATCGCCGTCGCCATCGCGTAGGCGATCTCCTGGACTGGCGTCGCGCCGGCCTCCTGCAGGTGGTAGCTGCAGATGTTGATCGGGTTCCACTTCGGGATCTCGTTGACCGTGTAGGCGATCATGTCGGTGATCAGCCGCAGGCTCGGCGCGGGCGGGAACACGTAGGTGCCTCGCGAGAGGTACTCCTTGATGATGTCGTTCTGGGTCGTGCCCGACAGCGCTGCCGGCTCGATGCCGTTCTCCTCGGCCACGGCGACGTACATCGCCAACAGGTACATCGCGGTGGCGTTGATGGTCATGGACGTGTTCATGCGGTCCAGCGGGATGCCGTCGAGCAGCTTGTGCATGTCGCCGATGTGGCTGATCGGCACGCCCACCTTGCCGACCTCGCCGCGCGCCAGCTCCGCGTCGGGGTCGTAGCCGGTCTGGGTCGGGCAGGTCGAAGGCCACCGACAGCCCGGTCTGGCCCTTCTCCAGGTTGCGGCGGAAGAGCTCGTTGGACGCGGTCGCCGAGGAGTGCCCGGCGTACGTGCGCATCATCCAGGGCTTGTCCTTGGCCATGATCAGCCTCCGTAGGTGTAGAAGCCGCGACCGGACTTGCGGCCGAGGTCGCCGGCGATCGCCATCCGGGTGATCAGCTCCGGCGGGTAGAACGCCTTCTCCGCGGTCTCGTTGTAGATCGACATCGAGGCGCGACGCATCACGTCGATCCCCGTGAGGTCGGCGGTGGCCAGCGGGCCCATCGCGTGGCCGAAGCCGAGCTTGCAGGCGATGTCGACGTCCTCGGGTGTGGCCACGCCGGTCTCGACCAGGCGGATCGCCTCGTTGACCAGAGCCGTGATGATGCGGGTGGTGACGAACCCGGCCACGTCACGGTTCACGACGATGCACGTCTTGCCGATCCCCTCGGCCCACGTGCGTGCCGCGGCCAGCGTCTCGTCGGAGGTCTTGAGTCCCCGGACCAGCTCGCACAGCTTCATCATCGGGACCGGGGAGAAGAAATGCGTGCCGACGACCGCCTCGGGGCGCTGGGTGGCCGCGGCGATCCGGGTGATCGGGATGGCTGAGGTGTTCGTGGCCAGGATCGCGCCCTGCGGGGCCATCCGGTCCAGGTCGGCGAACAGGGCCGCCTTGAGGTCGACCTCCTCGATGATCGCCTCCACGATGATGTCGGACTGCGCGGCGCCGTCCAGGTCCGTCGTGCCGCTGATGCGGGCAAGCGCAGCCTCGGCGTCCTCCGCGCTGATCGCGCCCTTGTCGGCGAACTTCGCCAACGACGCCTCGATCGCGCCGCGCCCCTTGGCCACAGCCTCGGGGGAGATGTCGCGCAGGATCACGTCGTGGCCGGCGATCGCGCTGACCTGCGCGATGCCCGAGCCCATGAGCCCCGCTCCGACGACCATGACAGTGGACATAGGACCTCCTCAGGACGGCAATTCACCCGATCCTATCGCCCGAGGTTACTGCTCGGTAACCTCAGGGGGCCACGCCGCGGATCGCCCACCGCACCGCGGATCCAGCCGCACTCGGTCGCTCACTCCCCCCGCGCCCCGCACCTCCGCTCGGTCCGCTTTCGCGCGGCCCAATCCCGCACCGGTCCGGATTCCCGAGCGCGGATGCTCCGAGATCCGGACCACGCGCAGCAGGGTCCGAGGCAGGGTCAGTCGTCGAACGGGCTGGGCATGTCCAGGCGCTCGATCCTGGCGCCGATGCCGACGAGGTTGGGGACGAACCCGGCGTACCCGCGCTCCACGTGGTGGATCTCGTAGACCGTGGTGTACCCCTGGGCGGCCAGGCCGGCGAGGACGAGCCCGGCGCCGGCGCGGATGTCAGCCGCCTCGACCGGGGCGCCGGACAGCCCCACCTTGCCCCGGACCAGGGCGTGGTGGCCATCGGTGCGCACGTCCGCGCCGAGCCGGACGATCTCGTTGACGAATCGGAAGCGGGCCTCGAACAGGTTCTCGGTGATCATCGAGGTGCCGTCTGCGATGGCGTTCAACGCGATGAACTGCGGCTGGAGGTCCGTCGGGAAGCCCGGGTAGGGCAGGGTGACGATGTCGACTGCGCGCGGGCGCTCGTCCATCCGGACGCGGAAGCCGTCGTCCTCGACGTGGATGGTCGCTCCCGCCGAGGCCAGCTTGTCCAGTGCCATCTCCAAGTGCTTCCCGATCGCGCCGCGCACGAAGACATCGCCGCCGGTGATCGCCGCTGCCACGGCCCACGTCCCAGCAACGATCCGGTCAGGGACCGTGGCGTGCTCGACGGGATGCAGCTCCCGAACGCCCTCGACGGTCAGTGTCGATGATCCCGCGCCCTCGATCCGGGCCCCCATCTCGATCAGCATCTGGCAGATGTCGATGATCTCCGGCTCCCGCGCGGCGTTGTCGATCACCGTGACCCCCTTGGCCAGGACCGCGGCCATCAGGATGTTCTCGGTGGCGCCGACGCTGGGGAAGTCCAGCCAGATCTGACCTCCGTGCAGGGCGCTGGCCTTGGCCACGAGGAAACCGTGCTCGTTCTCGAACGTCGCTCCGAGCTTCTGGAGCCCGGCGATGTGCATGTCGAGCCCGCGGGAGCCGATCGCATCGCCGCCGGGCAGCGCGACGTCCGCAGCGCCGCAGCGCGCGATGAGCGGGCCGAGCACGCAGATGGACGCACGCATCCGGCGGACGAGGTCGTAGTCGGCCTGGTGGTGGGGCACATCAGGGACGTCGATGGTGACGGTGCCCGCGAGCGTCGGTCCCGGCCGTTCGTGGACCACCTCGCAACCCAGCCGGCGAAGCAGCTCCGCCATGATCGCGACGTCGAGGATGTCTGGGACGTTGGTGATGGTGGTGCGCCCCCGGGCCAGCAGGGCAGCGGCCATCAGCTTCAGGACGCTGTTCTTGGCGCCCACGACGCCGATCTCGCCCTCGAGGCGCTGACCGCCCGTAACCCGGAACACCTGCTGCATGGTGGCCATCGTAGGGCCGACTGCGGGCCCGAAGCCGGGGGCATAGGCTGCCCATATGGTCAATCTCACCCGCATCTACACCCGCACCGGCGACGACGGCACCACCTCCCTGGGCGACATGAGCCGCACCACCAAGAACGACCTGCGCCTCATCGCGTATGCCGACGTGGACGAGGCCAACTGCGTGATCGGGGTGGCGACCGCGGCAAGCGAACTCCCCGACGACGTGCGGGCCATGCTCCTGCGCATCCAGAACGAGCTCTTCGACGTCGGCGCCGACCTGTGCACCCCCGTGGTCCCCGAGCCCGAGTACCCACCGCTTCGTGTGGAGACCGACTACATCGAGCGACTCGAGTCCGAGATCGACGCGTACAACGCCGAGCTGCCGGCGCTGCGCTCGTTCGTACTCCCCGGGGGGACGGCCGCGTCCGCGCACCTGCACGTGGCACGCACCGTGGTCCGCCGCGCCGAGCGGGCGACCTGGGCCGCGATGGCCGAGCACGGCGACGCGATGAGCGCCCTGCCGGCCACCTACCTCAACCGCCTGTCGGACCTGCTGTTCGTGCTCGCTCGCCATGCCAACCTCGAGGCCGGGGACATCCTCTGGAAGCCCGGCGGCGAGCGCAGCTGACCGGCAGGGCACCCACCGCACGGGGTGCTGGTGCCCGAGTAGCGCTCCAGTTGTCCGGCCGTGGTGCGTCATGTCCGGACGCCGAGCCGCACGCACTCGAAACCGGCCTTTTCAGCCCGGCGAGTGCTCGCATCGGGTGGTACGCGCGCGGAACCGTCCGTATGACCCGCCCTTCGATCCTCTATCGGGCGGTTTGCTGTGCGTCCGGGTCGGGCGCGGATTGCAGCCAGCTCTTACGGCCGGGATCATGCGCGCGCAGCGCCTCGCGCCCGGGCGGGTTGCACCCCTGCCATGTCGCGCCGTCCCAAGCCAGGCGGGCCTTCAGCAGGACTCAGCCGCCCAGGTGCATCGTCTTGGACTCGACGCTCATGGCGGCCTTGAGGCGGGTCCGGGCACGGAGCTCCGCGGCCTTCTCGCGACGGTCGACGACGCCGTCGGCCATGATCCGGTCGAGCGCTGCCTGGGCCCGTTCGACGTCGATCTCGGTGTCCAGCTCGGCAGTCTCGGCCAGGATCGCGACCTCGTTGTTGGCCACCGAGAAGAAGCCGCCATGCACGGCCGCGCCCACCTTCTCGCCGTCCAACTTCTCGATCCGGACCGGACCGTCCACGAGCAGGGCCAGCACCGGCTCGTGACCGGGCAGGATCCCGATCTCGCCCTCGGGGGTGGTGGCGACCACCATGCGCGCCGGGCCGACCCAGATCTCACGATCCATCGCGACCAGGGACACCTTCAGCTCAGCCATGGCGCGCGCCTCAGCCCTTCAGCTTGGCAGCGTTGCGCTCGACGTCCTCGATGTTGCCGGCCATGAAGAACGCCTGCTCCGGGATGTGGTCGTACTCCCCCTCGGCCAGGGCCTTGAAGGACGCGACCGTCTCCTCGACGGGGACGAACGAGCCCGGCTGACCGGTGAAGGCCTCGGCGACGAACATGTTCTGGCTCAGGAACCGCTGGATGCGCCGCGCCCGGTTGACCAGGACCTTGTCCTCCTCGGAGAGCTCATCGATGCCCAGGATCGCGATGATGTCCTGCAGGTCCTTGTAGCGCTGCAGGATCTCCTTGGTGCGGGCAGCCACCGCGTAGTGCTCGTCGCCGACGACCCGCGGGTCCAGGATCCGCGAGGTGGAGTCCAGCGGATCCACGGCCGGGTAGATCCCCAGCTCCGAGATCGGCCGGCTGAGCGTGGTCGTGGCGTCCAGGTGAGCGAACGTGGTGGCCGGGGCCGGGTCGGTCAGGTCGTCGGCGGGCACGTAGATGGCCTGCAACGAGGTGATCGAGTGACCGCGCGTGGAGGTGATGCGCTCCTGGAGCATGCCCATCTCGTCGGCCAGAGTCGGCTGGTAGCCCACCGCGGAGGGCATGCGGCCCAGCAGCGTGGAGACCTCGGAGCCCGCCTGGGTGAACCGGAAGATGTTGTCGATGAAGAGCAGCACGTCCTGGTTCTGCACGTCGCGGAAGTACTCCGCCATCGTCAGGGCGGTCAGGGCCACGCGCAGGCGGGTGCCCGGCGGCTCGTCCATCTGGCCGAACACCAGCGCGGTCTTGGCCAGGACGCCGGACTCGGTCATCTCCAGGAACAGGTCGTTGCCCTCGCGGGTGCGCTCCCCCACGCCGGCGAACACCGACACGCCACTGAAGTTCTCGGCGACCCGGTAGATCATCTCCTGGATGAGCACGGTCTTGCCCACACCGGCACCGCCGAACAGGCCGATCTTGCCACCCTTGACGTAGGGGGTCAGCAGGTCGATGACCTTGATGCCGGTCCAGAAGACCTCGGTCTTGCTCTCGAGCTGGTCGAAGGCCGGGGGCTGGCGGTGGATGCCCCAGCGCTCGGTGATCACCAGGGACTCCTCCGGCACGTCCAGCGGCTTGCCGAGGGTGTTCCACACGTGGCCGACGGTGACATCGCCGACGGGCACCGTGATCGGCCCGCCCGTGTCGCGCACCTCAGCTCCGCGGACGAGTCCGTCGGTGGGCTGCATGGAGATCGCGCGCACGAGGTTGTCGCCGAGGTGCTGGGCGACCTCGAGGGTCAGCATGTGCCCACCGCCGCCCTCCTCGCCGATCCCGAAGGACACGTCGACGTTCAGCGCGTTCATCAGTGCGGGCATGGCCTCGACGGGGAACTCCACGTCGACGACAGGGCCGGTGACGCGGGCAACGCGGCCCACACCCTGTGCGGTCTCAACCGAGGCGGTCATGTAGATCCTCAACTTCCTGCATTGGCGGAGGCAAGAGCGTCGGCGCCACCGACGATCTCGGAAATCTCCTGGGTGATCTCGGTCTGGCGGGCCTGGTTCGCCTGCTGGGTGAGGCTCTTGATGAGCTCCTCAGCGTTGTCCGTGGCCGACTTCATGGCGCGCCGGCGGGCGGCGTGCTCGGAGGCCGCTGCTTCGAGCAGCGCGGTGTAGACGAGGTTCTCGACATAGCGCGGGAGCAGTTCGTCGAGGACGGTGTCGGCATCGGGCTCGAACTCGTAGAGCGGCATGGCCGAGGCGGCCACGGCAGCCGCCGCCTGGGTCCCGTCGGAGTCGCGCACGGGTGCGAGCTCGGGCTGGCCGCCGGACCCGACGACCTGCTCGACCACTTCGATCGGCAGGATCCGGCGGATCCGGACCTCCTGTCGGCCCATGTTGACGAAGTGGGTGTAGACGATGTGGATCTCGTCTGTCCCGCCCTCGGTGTCGCTGTCGGACAGGAACGAGGCAAGCAGCCCGAGGGCGACCTCCTTGGCGTCGTCAACCGTCGGCTGGTCGGTGAACCCGACGTACTCGCCCTCGACGTAGCGCTCGCGGAACTTGTAGAAGTTCACGACCTTGCGCCCGACGAGGAAGTGCACGGGCTCGATGCCCTGCTCGCGGAGGAAGGCGTTGAGCCCCTCCCCCTCGCGGATGATGTTCGACGAGTAGGCACCGGCCAGGCCACGGTCCGAGCCGATCAGCAGGACCGCCGCGCGCTTGCGGTCGTCCTTCTGGGAGATCAGCGGGTGGTCGGACTCAGCGGACCCCGACACCGCCGCCGAGATGGCCAGGACGAGCTCGCGGGTGTACGGCAGCGCAGCACCGAGGTGACGTTGGGCCTTGACGATCCGGGACGAGGCGATGAGCTCCATCGCCTTGGTGATCTTCTTGGTCTGCTGGACGCTCTTGATCCGGCGTCGGTAGACCCGCATTTGGGCGCCCATGAGCTACTTCCGCACGACCTTGGTGATCTGCGTGTGCAGCACGTCGGCCTCCTCGACCGGGGCCACCGGAACGTCCTTGACCAGGACGTGACCCTCGCTCGTGGTGAACGTCCGCTTGAAGGCGGCCATCGCGGTCTCGAGGCCCGACACCGTGTCGTCCGACAGGTCGCCGGTGGTGCGGATCGCATCCGGGATCGCGGAGTGCTCGCGGTTCACGAACTCCATGAACTCGGAGTCGAACCGGCGCACGTCCTCGACGGGCACCTCATCGAGCTGGCCGGTCGTGCCCGCCCAGACCGAGATGACCTCGACCTCCAGGGACTGCGGCTGGTACTGGGGCTGCTTGAGGATCTCGACCAGACGGGTACCGCGGGCGAGCTGGGCCTTGGAAGCCGAGTCCAGGTCGGAGCCGAAGGCGGCGAACGCCTCGAGCTCACGGAACTGGGCGAGGTCCAGGCGCAGACGGCCGGCCACCTTCTTCATGGCCTTCGCCTGGGCCGAGCCACCGACGCGAGAGACCGAGATGCCGACGTTGATGGCGGGGCGGACACCGGAGTTGAAGAGGTCGGACTCCAGGAAGCACTGCCCGTCGGTGATCGAGATGACGTTGGTCGGGATGTAGGCCGACACGTCGTTGGCCTTGGTCTCGATGATCGGAAGGCCCGTCATCGACCCGCCGCCGAGGTCGTCGGACAGCTTCGCGCAGCGCTCCAGGAGGCGGGAGTGCAGGTAGAAGACGTCGCCCGGGTAGGCCTCGCGACCCGGCGGGCGGCGCAGCAGCAGCGAGACGGCGCGGTAGGCCTCGGCCTGCTTGGACAGGTCGTCGAAGATGATCAGGACGTGCTTGCCCTCGTACATCCAGTGCTGGCCGATGGCCGAGCCGGTGTAGGGGGCGAGGTACTTGAAGCCGGCTGAGTCCGAGGCGGGTGCGGCGATGATGGTGGTGTACTCCATCGCGCCGTACTCCTCGAGGGCACCGCGGACACCGGCGATCGTGGTGCCCTTCTGCCCGATGGCGACGTAGATGCAGCGGACCTGCTTGTTCGGGTCGCCGGACTCCCAGTTGGCCTTCTGGTTGATGATGGTGTCCAGGCAGACGGCCGTCTTGCCGGTCTGCCGGTCACCGATGATCAGCTGGCGCTGGCCGCGGCCGATGGCGGTCATGGCATCGATGGCCTTGATGCCGGTGGCCATGGACTCCTTCACCGGCTGGCGCTGAACGACCGTGGGGGCCTGGAGCTCAAGGGCGCGACGCGTCGAGGTCTCGATCGGGCCGCGGCCGTCGATCGGGGTGCCCAGCGGGTCGACCACGCGACCCAGGTAGCCGTCACCGACCGGCACCGAGAGCACCTCGCCGGTCCGCTTGACGCTCTGGCCCTCCTCGATCAGCGAGCCGTCGCCGAGGAGCACGACGCCGATCTCCCGGACGTCGAGGTTCAGGGCCAGGCCGAGCAGGCCACCCTCGAACTCGAGCAGCTCGTTGGTCATCGCCGAGTGCAGGCCCTCGACGCGCGCGATCCCGTCGCCGGTCTCGACCACGCGGCCGACCTCTTCGCGTGCGGTCTCCGGCGCGAACGCCGCGACGTTGCGCTCGATCGCGGCGCGGATCTCGTCGGCACTGATCGCCAGCTCCGTCATCGTCTCTCCTCGTTCCATCCCCGCCGGCTGGCGGGGCACGTCGTTGTTGTCATTCGTCGGTCAGCCGACCAGCGCCCGGCGGGCCTGCTCGAATCGTGTGGCCACCGTCGCGTCCACGACCTCGCTGCCGATGCGCACCGAGATCCCCCCGATCACGGCGGGGTCCACCGCCACATTCAGTCGCACGTCGCGACCATGGATCCGCGAGAGCGCCGCCTGGAGGCGCTCGGCCTGGTCCGGGTCGAGCGGACGCGCGACGCGGACCTCGGCGATGGACCTGCTGCGCTGCTCGCCGGCGAGGGCCATCAGCTCGTCGATGACCGAGTCGACGCGCCGGCCGCGCAGGTGGGCCATGGCGTAGCTGAGGACCTGACTCGTCTGCGCCGCGGTCCGGCCGCCCAACAGGCTCTCGACGAGCCCCGCCTTCTGGGCCGATCCCACCGAGGGGTCGGTCAGTGCCATCTGCAGGTCAGCCGATCCGGACACGGCCTGGGAGAAGCTGAACAGCTGGTCCTCGACATCGTCGAGGCTGCCGTCACGCTCGGCCACCATGAACGCCGCCTGCTCGGCGAGCTGCTCGGTCGCCTCGAGCAGGTCGTTCGGGCTGGACCAGCGCTGGGCGGCGATGTCGGCCAGGACCTCCACGGCCCCCGACGACACCCGCTCGCCGAACAGCCCACGCGCAAGCCCCTCGCGGGCCTGCGCGGGCTGGCCCGCATCGGACAGCGCCATGCGCAGCTGCGGGTCGCGGCCGATGAGGTCGGCCGCGGCGAACAGGTCGCCGGGCAGCGCCTCGAGCTGCGGGTCGCCACGACGCTCGTCGAGGCGGGCCCGGAGCCCGGCGGAGTTCTCCCGGACCGACGCGCTCATGGTGTGCCCGGCTCCGTGCCTGCGCTCGCCTGCTCGAGCTCGGCGATGAACCGATCGACCGTGGCGCGTGCTCGCTGGTCGTCGGTCAGGCTCTCCCCCACGATCTTGCTGGCCAGCTGCAGGGCGAGGTCGCCGACGTCGCGCTGGAGCGAGCCCACAGCTGCGTCACGCTCCGCCTGGATCTGGGCATCGGCCCGTGCAGCCACCGCTGCCGCGGCGGTCACCGCCTCGGCCTTCGCGGCGTTGACGATCTCGCCGCCCTCGCTGTGCGCCGCCGTGCGGATCGCGGCCGCCTCCTTGGTGGCCGACTCCAGCTGCTCGGAGTAGGCGTCCCGGCTGCGTGCGGCCTCAGCCTGCATGACCTTCGCCTGCTCGATGCCGCCCTCGATCTTCTCGGCACGCTCTGCGACGACCTTGTTGAAGGTCGGCAGGACGTACTTCCAGAACATGAGCAGCAGGATCACGAACGAGAGCGTGCCCCAGATGATGTCGTACGGCGCCGGGATGAGCGGATTAGGCTCCTCCGACGCGACGATGATGATGGTGTCCATGGCCCTTCCTGATCAGCCTCGGGGATCAGCGTGACGTGCTGAGGTCGCTGCGGATCAGGTGAAGAGGAAGCCGGCGACCAGGCCGATGAGCGCCAGGGCCTCGGTGAAGGCGATGCCCAGGAACATGTTGGTGCGCAGCACACCCGTGGCCTCGGGCTGGCGGGCGATGCCCTCCAGGGCCTTGCCGACCAGGATGCCGATGCCGATGCCCGGGCCGATGGCCGCGAGGCCGTACCCGATCGCGTTGAGGTTACCGTTGACTGCGGCGAGCGTCTCCACTGTGGTGGTTCCTTCCGTGTTGCCCGTGGCGGTCGCCCGGGAGTCTGGGGTGTGCGGTGATTCGTTGGGTCTAGTGCTCGTGGCTCATCGCACCGTCGATGTAGACGGCGGTCAGCAGGGCGAAGATGTAGGCCTGCAGCGGCGCGACGATCAACTCGAACGCGACGAACGCGAAGCCCATCAGGAACGAGGGGATCGCGAACAGCTTCATCAGCCCCTCGCCCTCGATCAGCAGGTAGCTCGTCGCGCTGAAGAACAGTACGAGCAGCAGGTGACCGGCCATCATGTTGGCCAGGAGACGGATGGTGAGCGTGACCGGGCGCAGGATGAACGTCGAGATGAACTCGATCGGGGTGACCAGCAGGTAGATCGGCTTGGGAACGCCCGGGGGGAAGAGGTTCAGCTTCATGTACTGGCCGAACCCGTGCTCCTTGATGCCCGCGTAGTTGAAGGTCACGTAGGAGACCATCGCCAGCACGAGCGGGACGCCGATCACCGCGGTGCCCGCGATGTGCATCAGGGGAATGATGCCCGTGATGTTGAAGGCCAGCACCATCCAGAAGAGGGTCACGATGATCGGTGCGAACCGTCGGCCCTTGGATCCCATCACCTCGTCGATGATGTTGACGTAGACCAGCTCGAGCGCCATCTCGCCGAGGTTCTGCAGCTTGCCGGGGACCAGCGTGGGCTTCCTCATGGCCAGCACGAAGAACAGCGCGAGGACCCCCGCCATGAAGAACCCGATGAGGTCGATCCGGGTGGGGGACCACCAGTAGTCACCCAGCTGCGGCGGGAAGAACTCCATGATGGTGGGGGCGTCGTAGCCCCCTGCATCGTTCGCATCTTCCATCGGGGCGAGCAGCCCGATGGCGGCTGGAACGTTCAGCACAGTGGGCCCTTCCGGGATCGCGGTGGTCTTGTGGACCGACGACAGAAGCTACTCATCGCGTCCGAAGCGAAGATACACGATGACGAACCCGGTCAGGGAACCGACCACCACCCCCAACGCCGTCAGGACCCGCCCGGTGCCGAGCCAACGGTCCAGCAGCAGCCCGACGCCTCCCCAGACGAGCACACCGCCCAGCAGCGAACCGATTGCCGAGTGCGCCACGTGCTCCCCCGTGGGCTCGAGCGAGGGGTGCATGGGGCGCTTCGCGGGCGCGGACGGGTCCGGCGTGGCTGCCCCATCAGGCCCGGGCACGCCGGGCTGCTCAGGTGCGCCGGGCTGCTCAGGTGCTGGGTCGGGCCCGCTCATCGGGTCGGGCCCGCTCATCGGGGCGGGGACTCGGTGTACGGGACCTGGGTGCGGGTCACCACGAGCGCCTCGAGCACGAGAGCGCCGATCGTGCCGACCAGCAGGCAGATGAACAGCACGGGTCGGGAGTAGAAGTCGGCGTCGCGGAGCAGCGCCAGCACCACGAGGAGCAGGACCATCTTGATCAGCCAGGAGCCGAGAACCGACGCTCCGAGGGCGGTCGTGTCCATCCCCGCAGTGCCCAGGGCGACGCCGACAGTGATGGTGAAGAACCCGACGGCGATCCCCATGCCGATGGCCGCGCCCCAGGCTCCAGCGGCTCCGGCCACGAGGTAGCCGATGAGCACCGCCAGCGGCAGTGCCACCAGGAAGGCGACCAGTCCGATCCGCAGCACCCGGCGCATGGGGGTGACGAGAGCAGTGGGACCCTGCCGCGGGGCGCTCGGTGAGTCGTCGGCCGGCCCGGTTGTGTCGGTCATGCGACCTCCGATCGAGTGCGAGTGCGCCCGCGCATGCTCGGCCAGGCGACCCCGATCCCGAGCAGGACGGCTCCGACGGCACTGGCGATGAGGGCGTTCACGAGCGGGACGAAGGCCAGGAGGACCACCGAGAAGGCGATCAGGGCGGCCCATCCGGTCAGCAGCAGGACGGCGCGTCGTTGGGAGTGGCCCATCTCCAGGAGGCGGTGGTGCAGGTGCTGCTTGTCGGGCGCGAACGGTGAGCGCCCGGCCCGTGTGCGCCGGACGACGGCCAGACCGAGGTCGATGAGCGGCACGGCCAGGACGGCGAGCGGGACCAGGATCGGGAGCAGCGCTGGCAGCAGCGTCGTGCCCCGCCAGCGCGTTCGGGTCCACCTTGCCCGTCAGGGTGATGACGCTGGCAGCCATCAGGTAGCCGATGAGCATCGACCCGGTGTCGCCCATGAACAGCCGTGCCGGGAAGACATTGTGCGGCAGGAATCCGATGCAGATGCCGACCAGCAGGGCCGAGACCAGCGCCGAGAGCGTCGCGCGCTCGACGCCGAACTGCACGCTGAGAAGGTAGGCGTAGACGAAGAAGGCCGCCGCCGAAACGGCCGTGATCCCCGCCGCCAGGCCGTCGAGGCCGTCGATGAAGTTGATGGCGTTGACGCTGACGAGCACGATCAGCACCGTCAGCAGGACCGACGTGGTCGGGTCCAGGACCAGCACCCCGTCGATCGGCAGCCACAGCAGGGTGATCCCCTGGAAGGCCATGACCGCGGCCGCCAGGACCTGGCCGGCCATCTTTGTGGGCGCGTCGAGCTCCCAGCGGTCGTCGGCCAGGCCGAGGGCCACGATGATCACGGCTCCCGACATCAGGGCCACACCCTCGGTCGAGGCCCCCTCGAACACCGAGCGCATCATCGGCAGCTTGCTGGCCAGCACCATCCCGGCGCACAGGCCGAGGAACATCCCCAGGCCGCCCCAGCGCGGGATGGCGTGGTCATGGACGTCGCGGTCACGGACTCCGGCGACAGCACCGGCGCGCAGGGCGAGCGAGCGCACCACCGGCATGACCAGGAAGGTCAGGGCGGCGGCGACGAGCAGGCTGAGCCCGTACTCGCGCACTAGCCGCGTGGGTACGCCGGGAAGGCGGTGACCAGCTCGGTGACCTCGGCCCTGATCCCATCGGCGGCCGACCCGTCCTCGTCGCGTATGGCCCGTCCGATCAGCTCGGCGATCGTGGCCATCTGCTCGACGCCCATCCCCTGGGTCGTCACCGACGGGGTGCCGACCCGGATGCCGGAGGCCACGCTGGCCGGGCGGGGGTCGTTGGGGATCGCGTTCTTGTTCAGCACGATCCCGGCGACGTCACAGCGGGCCTCTGCATCGGTGCCGGTGACGCCGGTCGCCTGCAGGTCCAGCAGCGCCAGGTGCGTGTCGGTCCCGCCGGTGACCGGGCGCATCCCCTGGGCGGCCAGCCCCGCGGTCAGCGCCTGGGAGTTGGCGATGACGTCACGGGCGTACTGGGCGTACTCCGGGCTGGCGGCCTCCTTGAGGGCCACTGCCTTGGCTGCCACCGCGTGCATGAGCGGACCGCCCTGCATCATCGGGAACACGGCCTTGTCGATGGCCGCCGCGTGCTCAGCCTTCGCCAGGATCATCCCGCCCCGCGGGCCGCGCAGGACCTTGTGGGTGGTGAACGTCACGACGTCCGCGTACGGAACGGGGCTGGGGATCGCCTTGCCGGCGACGAGGCCGATGAAGTGCGCCGCGTCGACCATCAGGATGGCCCCGACCTCGTCGGAGATCTCGCGGAAGGCGGCGAAGTCGATCAGCCGCGGGATGGCCGAGCCGCCGCAGATGATCATCCGCGGCCGGTGCTCGCGGGCCAGGTCGCGGACCTGGTCGTAGTCGATGTCCTCGGTGGTCGGGTTGACGCCGTAGTGCACCGCGTTGAACCACTTGCCGGAGAACGACACCTTGGTGCCGTGGGTGAGGTGACCGCCGTGGGGCAGGCTCATCGCCAGCACCGTCTCGCCGGGCTTCATGAACGCGCCGTAGGCGGCGATGTTCGCGCTCGCCCCGGAGTGCGGCTGCAGGTTGGCGTGGTCGGCGTCGAACAGGGCCTTGGCCCGCTCGATCCCGATGGTCTCGGCGTCGTCGACGACGGCACAGCCGCCGTAGTACCGCCGGCCCGGGTACCCCTCGGCGTACTTGTTGCTCAACGTGGAGCCCAGGGCCGCGAGCACCGCGGGCGAGGTGAAGTTCTCGCTGGCGATCAGCTGCAGGCCGGCGCGCAGCCGGTCGAGCTCGCCGAGGATGACCCCCGCGATCTCAGGGTCCTCAGCGGTGAGGGCATCGAAGTCGGGACCCCAGAAGGGGGTGTCAAGGCTCATGGGCGGGCTCCAGGGCGCGATCGAGGGTTCGCCGGACGCGCCCGAGTCTACGTGCCCTGCGGCTGGGGCCCTGCGGTCGGCACGATGAGTCCCGGGCAGGTCGCTCGCAGGTCGTCGGGATCCAGCGGTCCGGGCCGGACCAGCACCGGGGCGGGGCCGGTCAGGTCCACAACGGCGGATGCGGAGCCGGGGGGCAGGGCTCCGGCATCGAGCAGGACCGCCAGGAGCTCAGCGAGCTCCTCGGGGAACGACCCGTCGGCGTCTGCCGGCTCGCCCGGGGTCAGTGACTGGGCCGCCGCGACCACGCCCAATGGGCCGGTGCGTTCGAGCAGGTCGAGCGCGAGCGGGTGCAGGGGCATCCGCACGGCGACCCGGCCCGACGGATCCGTCAGCGACCACGCCAGCGTCGGCTGCGCCGGCAGGACGAGCGTGAGCGACCCCGGCCAGAAGTCGAGCATGAGTCGGCGTGCGTCGGAGTCGACCTCGGCGATGCCGGACACCGTGGCGATCCTCGGCACCATCACGGGGATCGACAGGTCGGCGCGACCCTTGGCGTCCCGCAGGGCCTGGGTGCCGCGTGAGCTGAAGGCATCGGCGGCGATCCCGTAGGCCGTGTCCAGTGGAAGGCCGACCAGCTGGCCGCGACGCAGTGCCGCCGCCGCGGCGGCCAACCCGCGGTCACGCTCCTCCGGGGTGTTCGTGTGGATGCGCATCACGGCGCCATCCTGCCCGCCGAGCGGATCGCCCAGGTGTGCCGGGGCCGGCCGGCAAGGTCGAGGTGGTCGGTGACGTGCGTCCACGCGCACGGCCGGGTGCCGTCCGGGGGCACGGCCGCGGGGGCGTTGGCGGCGCGGGCGCGGTGGGTGCTTGCGGCGTTGTCGCCGGGGTCGCCGGTGGGCAGCGCAGGGTCGGGCGCCGTCGGCTCGGGCTGGCGGCGCAGGACGAACGGAACTCCGGACTCCCCCGCGTCCTCCCCCTGCACGTCCGCGTGCTCGACGAGCAGGAGCCCTCCGGGCCGCAGCAGGAGGGCAGCCTGCTCGGCGAGCGGACGCACGAGCTCGAGCCCGTCGGCTCCCCCGTAGAGCGCAAGGTCGGGGTCGTGGTCGCGCACCTCCGGCTCGCGCGGGATCGCGTCCTCGGGCACGTACGGGGGGTTGGTGACGACCAGGTCCACCGATCCGCGCAGGTGCTCCAGCGCCCCGCCGGCGGCAGCGACGCGGGTCGCGTCCGCCGCCAGCAGTTCGATCGAGCTGCCCACAGCTGTGACCTGGGCGGCATGGTCCTCGATGTTCAACCGGGCCCAGGTCACTGCCTCGTCCGACAGCTCGACGGCGATCACCCGGCTGCGGGGCAGCTCAGTCGCGATCGACAGGGCCAACGCAGCCGAACCCGAGCAGAGGTCGACCACCAGCAGGCGCCCATCTGCGCCTGTTGGTGGATCACCCACGGGGTCGAGAACGTCGGCGGGATCTGCGCCGGACCCGACCGCCTCCCGAGAGCCGGGGGGGTCAGCCGCGAACTCCAGCACGTGGTCCACCATCAGCTCCGTCTCCGGCCGCGGGATGAACACCCCGGGCCCCACCCGCAGCTCGAGGTGGCGGAACGGGGCCAGCCCGGTCAGGTGCTGCAAGGGAATCCGCTGGACCCGCCGCGCCACGAGCTGCGCGAACGCCGAGGACTGCTCCTGGCTGACGCTTCCCCCCGCCATCCGGAGCAGGGCGCGCGGCCGACCGGTCACGTGGGCCAGCAGCAGCTCGGCGTCCACCTCCGGGGTGGGCACACCAGCCGTCGCCAGCTGCTCACCGGCCAGCGCCAGCAGTTCCCGGGTCGACTCCACCGCAGCACCCTACGTCGGCCGCCTCGGGCGGATACTGGCCCCGTGACCGAGGCCTTCTACGAATTGGTGGAGCAGAACGATCCCGTGCGCGGCGAGCTCAGCGCCCGCGTCCGCTCGACCGTGCACACGACCGGTCCCTGGGCCGCCGGGCTGCAACACGCCGGCCCTCCGTCGGCGCTGCTCACGCGGGCAGTACGCCGACTCGGGGGGCTGCCTGCCGGCGCCCTGCCGGCACGGCTGACTTTCGACATCCTGTCCCCCGTGCCGGTGGCCGACCTGGTCGTCACCGCCCGGACCCTGCGCCCCGGTCGGCGAGTCGCCCTGACCGAGTCAAGCCTGGCCTGCGCCGACGCACCAGACCGACCCCTCATGACACTGCGCGCCTGGTTCGTCCGGCAGCTCGGGGAGGACTCCCCGGTCCGCGCAGGGATCCCCGCCACACCCGATACGGCTCCCCCCTCGGCGCCGGAGTCCCTGCAGCCCATGCCGCGGCCCGACGGCTGGCACCCGGGCTACCTGGACGCCATCCACTGGCTCTGGGCCGAGGGCTCCTTCGAGGCGCCAGGGCCGGCCGCCGTCTGGACCATGCTCGGCGTCGATCTGGTGGAGGGGGAGGAAACCCACCCGATCGAGAGGCTGGTGGCCGTGGCCGATTCGGCGAGCGGGATCTCGGCGGTGGCCAACCCGGGGGCGCTCGTGTTCGTCAACACCGACCTCACGCTGCACCTGACCCGCGAACCCGTCGGCGACGACATCTGGATGCGCGCGCAGACCACCGTGGACGCCGCTGGGATCGGCCGCACCATCGGCGAACTCGGCGATCGCGGCGGGGCGGTGGCCCACAGTGCCCAATGCCTGTTCGTCGAGCCGCGCACCTGAGGGATCAGGAGGCAGCGAGGCGCACGGCCATGTCGGCGTCGGTGAGGGCGTCGATCACGTCGTCGAGCTCGCCGTCGAGAACTGCGTCGAGGTTGTGGGCCTTGTAGTTCACCCGGTGGTCGGCGATCCGGTTCTCCGGGTAGTTGTACGTGCGGACCCGTTCGGAGCGGTCCACGGTGCGGACCTGCGACTTGCGCTGGTCCGAGGCCTCGGCGTCGGCGGCCTCCTGGGCGGCCGCCAGCATCCGCGCGCGCAGCACGCGCATCGCGGACTCCTTGTTCTGCAGCTGGCTCTTCTCGTTCTGGCAGCTCACGACGATCCCGGTGGGGATGTGGGTGATGCGCACGGCGGAGTCGGTGGTGTTCACGCTCTGCCCGCCGGGGCCGCTGGAGCGGTAGATGTCGATGCGCAGGTCGTTGGGGTCGATCTGGACGTCGACCTCCTCCGCCTCGGGCAGCACCAGGACGCCAGCGGCCGAGGTGTGGATCCGGCCCTGGGACTCGGTGACCGGCACTCGCTGGACGCGGTGCACACCGCCCTCGAACTTCAGCCGAGCGTAGGGCGCGTCGCCGGGCTCGACGGTGCCGCGTGCCTTGACCGCGACCTGGACATCCTTGTAGCCGCCGAGGTCGGACTCCTCGGAGTCCAGGATCTCGGTCCGCCACCCGCGACGTTCGGCGTACCGCAGGTACATCCGCAGCAGGTCGGCGGCAAACAGCGCGGACTCCTGGCCGCCCTCGCCTGCCTTGACCTCGAGGATGACGTCCTTGTCGTCCATCGGGTCGCGTGGCACCAGCAGCAGGGTCAGCCGCTCGGCGACGCGCTCGCGCTCGGCTGCCGACGCGTCGGCCTCAGCAGCGAACTCGGGGTCCTCGGCGGACAGCTCGCGGGCCGCGACCTCGTCCTCGCCCAGCTGGAGCCACTGGCGGTAGGCGGCGACGACCGGGCGCAGCTGGGCATGCCGCTTGCCGACCCGGCGGGCTGCCGCGGGATCCGCGTGCAGCGCCGGGTCGGACATCTGCTGCTCAAGGTCGGCGTACTCGCGCTCGAGGGCGAGGCAGTTCTCGAACATCTGTAGCTCCGCTCGTCCGCGGTAACTACTTGGTGTCGGCCTTCTTGCCGAAGCGGGCCTCGAACTTGGCCACGCGGCCGCCGGTGTCGAGGATCTTCTGCTTGCCCGTGTAGAACGGGTGGCACGCCGAGCACACGTCGGCGTGGATCACGCCGTTCTTCGCGGTGCTGCGGGTGGTGAAGGTGTTCCCACAGGTGCAGGTCACCGTCGTCTCGACGTAGTTGGGGTGGATACCCGACTTCATGGCTGGCTCCTTCAGTGCTCCGGGTCGTGCGGGCTGGTGTGCTGCGCACGTGAACCGGAAGCGGTCGGAGAAGTATCCCACGTTCCGCCGGTGACGCCCAAACGAGCCTCGCGCGCGGTCCGGCGCAGGGAGACGGCGCCCACAGCGGCTGCGGCGAAGCAGGCCGTGGCACCAAGGACCAGGCCCCAGCGGGCACCGAACGTCGAGGAGACCCAGCCTGCCACCGGACCGCCCAGGGGTGTGGTGCCCATGAACGCCACCAGCCAGAGCGCCATCACCCGCCCGCGCATCTCGGGGGCCGAGGTCAGCTGCAGGGTCGCGTTGCCGCGGGCCATCAACGACACGCTGGCCGCGCCGACAGCGACCAGCAGCAGGAGCGCAGCCGTTGCCGAGGGGGCGAGGGCGGTGGCCAGCACCAGGACGCCGAACAGGACCGACGAGCGCACCAACGTGCGGATCCCCGTACGCCCGCGAGCGGCCGTGTAGAGCCCTCCGATGACCGCACCCAGGCCCATCGCCGCGGTCATGAACCCGTAGGTCCGGGAGTCCCCGTCGAAGGTCGTGCGCGCGAAGTACGGCAGCGTGACCTGGAACTCGTAGGTGAAGCAGCCCATGATCGCCATCATCAACAGCGGAACGCCGAGCTCCCGCTCACGCCGGACGTAGGCGAACCCGGCCCGAACCTGCCCGCGCTCGTGGGGCTGCGGCTCTGCGGGGCGCAGGCGGGAGGCATCCATCGCGAGCAGCATCACTGCCACCGGGATGAACGACGCGGCGTTCAGGGCGAAGCACACGCCCAGCCCGCCCGCCGCGATGACCAGCCCGGCCACTGCAGGGCCGAGGACGCGGGCGGCGTTGACCATCACGGAGTTCAGGCTGACGGCGTTGCGCACGGACTCCGGTCCGACGATCTCGACCAGGAAGGACTGCCGCGTGGGCTTCTCGAAGGCGTCGGCCAGGCCGAGCAGCGCAGCGAGTCCGAGCACCTGCCAGAGCTGGACGGTATCGGTCAGGGTCAGGACGGCCAGCACGAGGGCCAGCGCGCCCATGACCGCCTGGAGCGCGACCAGGAGTCGGCGCTTGTCGGTGCGGTCGGCCACCAGTCCGCCGTACGGACCGACCAGCAGGATCGGCAGGGTCTGGGCGGCGAACGTGAGACCGACCCACGTGGCCGACCCCGTGATCTCCAGGACCAGCCAGGCCTGGGCGACCATCTGCATCCACGTGCCGACCAGCGAGATCGACTGCCCGGCGAAGTACAGCCGGAAGTTGGGGATCGACAGGGCCGAGAAGGTCTCGTGGCGCAGCGTGGCGAACCGACCCGCCTCCCGCGCCTCGTCGACCGCCGTCACGCCCCCATCCTCCCCCACCCACCGGCCAGGGTCACCCGCGGCGACGAGGCGGCCGCCGGCGACCGGGGCCTGCTCGTCGGAACGCGGACCTGACCCCCGGCGCAGGGCCGACGGATGTGGGGGGCGGTGGGCTGACGGTCAGTCGTCGGAGCGGGTGCTCGGTGCTGTCGGGGTGGTCTTCTGGACCTGGAGGAGGAACTCGTAGTTGCTCTTCGTGTCGCGCAGCTTGCTCTGCAGCAGCTCGATGGCCTGCGTGGCCTCCAGCGCGTGCAGGACGCGACGCAGCGTCCAGACGATCTTGAGCTCCTCGGAGCTCATGAGCAGCTCCTCCTTGCGGGTGCCGGAGGCATCGACGTCCACGGCGGGGAAGATCCGCTTGTCCGCGAGCCGCCGGTCGAGCTTGAGCTCCATGTTGCCGGTGCCCTTGAACTCCTCGAAGATCACCTCGTCCATCCGCGAGCCGGTCTCGACCAGGGCCGTGGCAAGGATGGTCAGCGAGCCGCCGTTCTCGATGTTGCGCGCCGCACCGAAGAACTTCTTCGGGGGGTACAGCGCCGCGGAGTCGACGCCACCGGACAGGATCCGGCCGGACGCCGGGGCGCTCAGGTTGTAGGCGCGGCCCAGGCGGGTCATGGAGTCCAGGAGGACGACAACGTCGTGGCCGAGCTCCACCAGGCGCTTCGCGCGCTCGATTGCGAGCTCGGCGATCGTGGTGTGGTCCTCGGCCGGCCGGTCGAAGGTCGAGGCGATGACCTCACCCTTGACCGACCGCTGCATGTCGGTGACCTCCTCAGGACGCTCGTCCACGAGGACGACCATGAGATGGCACTCCGGGTTGTTCGTCGTGATCGCGTTGGCGATGGCTTGGAGCACCATGGTCTTGCCGGCCTTCGGCGGCGAGACGATCAGCCCGCGCTGGCCCTTGCCGATCGGGGCGACCAGGTCGATGATCCGGGTCGTCATGTTGGTGGCGTCGGTCTCCAGGCGCAGGCGCTGCGACGGATAGAGCGGCGTCAGCTTGCCGAACTCCACGCGACCGCGGGCGGCCTCCGGGTCGGCACCATTGACTGACTCGACCTTGACCAGTGGGTTGAACTTCTCGCGGCGGTCGCCGCCACCCTCACGGGGCTGGCGCACCTGGCCGGTCATGGCGTCGCCCTTGCGCAGGCCGTAGCGCTTGACCATGGACAACGAGACGTAGACGTCCGTCGGCCCCGGCAGGTAGCCGGTGGTCCTCACGAAGGCGTAGTTGTCGAGGATGTCGAGGATGCCGGCGACGGGAACGAGGATGTCGTCGTCGGAGACCTCGGGCTCGAAGTCGCGACCCTGGTTGGCCTGGTTGGCCGGGCGCCGGTCGTTGCGGTCGTTGCGGTCATTGCGGTTGCGGTTGCGGTCACGTCCGCGGCGGCGCCGACCGCCCGGCTCGTCGCTGTACCGGTCGTTGTCGCGGTTCTGGTTCTGGCCGCCACCCTGGTTCTGGTTGCCGTCGTCACGGGACTCGCGCTGCTGGCCCCCGCCCTGGTCCTGGTTGCCGTCCTCGCGGGGCTGGCGCTGCTGGGTGCCCTCACGGCCGTCGCGACCCTGCGCCTGGTTCTGGTTCCCGTCGCGGGCTTCGCGGTCCTGCTGGCCCCGGTCCCGGCCACCATCGCGCTGGCGCGGTTCGCGCTGGCCGGACTCACGCTTCGGACGATCGTCCTGGATCGTCTCGGGGCCGCGCTGGCCCGCATCGCCGCCCTCGCTGCGCTCGCCGCCCTGGTCGCCGCGCTCGCGGCGGGACTCGCCCTCACGCTCGCTGGGCGCCGCGGCCGAGCCGCCTGCGGACTCGCCCCCGTTCTCGGTACGCGGACGTCGGGTCCGTGCGGACCTCGCGACCGGTGCACCACCGGACTGCGCAGAACTGATCGCGGCGACCAGGTCGCTCTTCTTCATCGAGGACGTGCCGGCGAGCCCCATGTCGTGGGCGACCTTCTTGAGCTCGGGCAGGAGCATCGTGGACAGGTTGCCGTTGGGGCGACCGCTGCCGGCGCTCTTGTCGACGTCCGGGGCGATGCTGGTCGTGTCGGTCACGTGAGTCCTATGGGTGAGGTGAATCGCCTGCACGGCTCCACGCCGCCAGCGACAGGTATCCGTGGAGGTGGACCGCGACGGCGAGGGAGATGCTTCAGGCGTCAGGAGTGAGGTTCTGTACTCGGTGCCGGTGCGCCACCCCGTTCGTGGCACCGTGCTGATCCGGAACACACGGTAGCACCCTGATGACAGGGGGCGTGAAATCGCGTTCGCCGGGCTTGCGCGTCGTGTCGAGCCGGCCTAGACGGCGCGGACGCCGTGATCGGACACCGGCAGCGACAGCACGCGCGCGGAATCACCGACCAGGTCGAGGATCCGGGCGGCGAGCGCGTCCCCGTCGCCGTCACCCGCGAAGGCGATCACGGCCGGACCGGCACCCGAGACCGCCGCAGGGATCCGCAACGACCGCAGGTGCTCCACGAGGTCCATGCTCGTGGGGTAGACCGAACGGCGCTGCTGCTGGTGCAGCCGGTCCTCGGTCGCCTCGAGGAGCAGGCCGGGGTCGGCCGACAGTGCGTGGACGAGCAATGCCGAGCGTCCGACGTTGAACGCGGCATCAGCATGGGGCACCGACTCGGGGAGAGCCCCGCGGGCCTTGGCGGTGGACGCCTCGGAGGCGGGGATGACCAGGACCGGCGCGATGCCCGGATGAGGGGCGAACCGGGTGGCGCGCCCGACCGGGCCGACCTCACTGGACTGCATCCACGCGATCGTGGCCCCGCCGAGCACGCCGGGAGCAACGTTGTCCGGGTGGCCCTCAAGTCGGGTGGCGAGAGCGATGATCTCCGCGTCGGAGACGGAGTCGGCCACGTTCGCCAGGTGCGCAGCCACCACCAGCCCGCCGACGATCGCGGCGGCCGACGAGCCCATCCCGCGGCTCTGGGGAACGGCATTGACGCAGCGGAGCTCCAGCCCGCGCGCCGCGAGGTCGCCCGACTCATCGAACGCCGCGAGCCCGGTGCGCACGATCCGGGCCACGAGGTTGCTGTCGTCCGTGGGCAGGCGCCCGGCCCCCTCACCGACCACCTCGACCGTGACGGCGGAGCCCGCGGTGAAGCACGCCTCGATCCGGTCGGTCAGGGCCAGGGCCAGACCGAGGCAGTCGAAGCCCGGGCCGAGGTTGGCGCTGGTGGCCGGAACCTCGACGGCCACGGCCGACGTCGCGCCTCGCCCGCCCCCCGTGCCCCCCATGTCGTCTGGCATCAGCCCTCCAGGCCCAACGCGCGCGCGGCGGCTGCCACATCGACGGGGATCACCGTCGGGTCAGTGGCCTTGGCCAGGGCCCATTGGGTGTCCTTCAGCCCATGCCCGGTCAGAGTGCACACGATGGTCTGGCCCGGGTCGACCCGACCAGATGCCTGCGCGGCGATCAGCCCAGCCACCGACGCGGCGGACGCCGGCTCGCAGTACAGGCCGTCCCGGGCAGCCAGGGCGAGGTGCGACTCGAGGATCTGCGCGTCACTGACCATGTCGATCAACCCGCCGGACTCGTCCCGAGCGGCGACGGCGAACTCCCAGGACGCCGGGTTGCCGATCCGGATCGCCGTGGCGATCGTCTCCGGGTTGGGCACGGGGGCCCCGCGCACGATCGGCGCCGCGCCCTCGGCCTGGAAGCCCCACATCCGTGGGGTGCGCGCGGCCAGGCCGTCGCGGGCGTACTCGACGTAGCCCCTCCAGTAGGCGGTGATGTTGCCGGCGTTGCCCACCGGGAGCACATGGATGTCCGGGGCCCCGCCCAGGGTGTCGACGATCTCGAACGCCGCGCTCTTCTGGCCCTCGATCCGTGCCGGGTTGACGGAGTTCACCAGGGCAACGGGATAGGAGTCGGACAGCTCGCGGGCGAGCCGGAGGCAGTCGTCGAAGTTCCCGTCGAGCTGCAGCAGCTGTGCGCCATGGGCCACCGCCTGGGCGAGCTTGCCCATGGCGATCTTCCCCGCGGGCACGAGGACGGCGGGAGCCATCCCCGCCTTGGCGGCATAGGCAGCGGCCGATGCCGAGGTGTTGCCAGTGGACGCGCAGATCACGGCACGCGCACCCTCATGGGCGGCCATCGAGATCGCCATCGTCATCCCGCGGTCCTTGAACGACCCGGTGGGGTTCCCGCCGTCGAACTTCAGCAGCACCCGGCAGCCGGTCAGCTCCGAGAGCCATCCGGACTCGACCAGGGGCGTCCCGCCCTCGCACAGCGTGATGACCGGGGCGCCCGCGGGCAGGGGCATCCGGTCGCGGTACTCGGTGATGACGCCGCGCCACGGACGTGCGCCACCCATGGCCACGGGGTCGGGGGCCGAGGCACCGTCCGCGCTCACTGAGCCGCCCCGATCACCCGCATGAACCCGACGACGTCGTCGACGGAGTCCAGATCCCGCAACTGCGCCACGGTCGCGGCGAGATCGGCCTCGCGGCCGGGGTGGGTCAGGATCAGCAGCTCCGCCTGGTCTCCCTCCCCCTTCTGGGTCATGCTCCGGATGCTTGCGCCGTGCTCGGCGAACACGCCGGCGACCCCGGCCAGGACGCCGGCCCGGTCCAGGACCCGCAGGTGCACGAAGTAGGCCGTCGAGGCCGCGCCCATCGCCAGGACCGGGAGCTCGGCGTACGAGGACTCCCCCGGGCCGGTGGACCCGGTCACCCGGTTGCGCGCGGCGGTCACGATGTCGCCGAGCACCGCGCTGGCTGTCGGCGCGCCGCCGGCTCCACGGCCGTAGAACATCACCTGGCCCGCGGCGTCGGCCTCGATGAACACGGCGTTGAACGCATCGCGCACGCCGGCCAGCGGATGGGTCTTGGGCACGAGCGTCGGGTGCACGCGGACACACACACCAGCACCGCCGTCGGTCTCGATCAGCTCGGCGATTGCCAGGAGCTTGATGTCGAAGCCCATCTCATCGGCCGCAGCGACGTCGGCGGCCGTGACCGCGGTGATGCCCTGCACGTCGACGTCGGCGAGCGTCACCCGGGTGTGGAAGGCGATGGAGGCAAGGATCGCGGCCTTTGCCGCAGCGTCGAGACCCTCCACGTCGGCCGTGGGGTCAGCCTCCGCGTACCCGAGGGCCTGGGCCTCGGCCAGCGCGTCCGCGAACGACGCTCCCGTCGAGTCCATCTGGGTCAGGATGTAGTTGGTGGTGCCGTTGACGATGCCCAGGACGCGGCGGATGCGGTCGCCGGCCAGCGACTCGCGCATCGGGCGCAGCAGCGGGATCGCCCCGGCCACGGCGGCCTCGTAGGACAGGTCGACGCCCGCCTCCTCGGCAGCGGCGTGCAGGGCGGCGCCCTCCGTGGCGATCAGCGCCTTGTTGGCCGTGACCACCGAGGCCCCGCCCTTGAGCGCCCGCAGGATCAGCTCCTTGGCCGGCTCGATCCCGCCCATGAGCTCCACGACGAGGTCGGGGTCGGTGTCCAGCAGCGCGGGGAGGTCGGCGCTGAGCAGCTCGGGACGGATTCCCGGACGCTCGCGTGACGCATCGCGAACACCGACGCCGGTCACGACCAGGCGAGCCCCCACGCGGGCCTCGAGGTGATCGGCCTGCTCCTCGAGCAACCGCACCACCTGGGCTCCCACAGTCCCGCCGCCGAGCACGACGACGGACAACTTCTCGGGGGGCGGTGCCATGACGGAACTCCTTGCCGGTTCGGGACAGGTCCACCGCCGGAATGCGCGGCTGGACGCGTCCACGATTCTCTCATGGCCGAAGGCCCGACCGACGCCGCCGATGAGCGCGCGCCGGCCTCCCCTCCACCCTCAGGAGGATGGATCGTCAGCCCCGGTCGTCTCGACTCAGGACGGTGCGTCGGCCAGCCCGGCGTCGAGGGCGAACAGGTCCGCCTCGGTCTCCCGGCGCAGGACGATCCGGTCCACGCCGCCGCGCACCGACACCACGGGTGGACGCGCCACCATGTTGTAGTTCGAGGCCATGGCCCGGCAGTACGCGCCCGTGGAGGCGACGGCCAGCAGGTCGCCGCGCTCGAGGTCGGAGGGCAGCCACGCGTCGCGGACCACGATGTCGCCGGACTCACAGTGCTTGCCGACCACGCGGGTCAGCATCGCCGGAGCCGACGAGACCCGGGAGGCCAGCACGACGGTGTAGTCCGCGTCGTAGAGGGCCGTGCGGATGTTGTCGCTCATGCCACCGTCGACCGACACGTAGGTGCGCCAGGTGCCCGTCCGGTACTCGACGTGCTTGATCGTGCCCACCTCGTAGAGGGTGACCATGCTGGGGCCGACAATCGCGCGCCCGGGCTCGACGGAGATCAGCGGCACGTCGATCCCCCGCCGGGCGCACTCCCCCGCGACGATGACGCGCAGCGCCTCCGCCATCCCGACCGGGGCGACCGGATCGTCAGTCGGCAGGTAGGCGATGCCCATGCCGCCGCCGAGATTGAGCTCCGCGACGGCGATGCCGTCATTGGCGAGCAGGTCGGCGATGAAGCCGACGACGCGGTGCGCCGCGACCTCGAAGCCGGACGTGTTGAAGATCTGCGAGCCGATGTGCGAGTGGATGCCGACGAGCCGCAGCTCGGGACGCTCGCTGATCGCCAGAACCGCATCGCGCGCCGCACCGGAGGTCAGGGACAGCCCGAACTTCTGGTCCTCGTGGGCGGTGGCGATGAACTCGTGGGTGTGCGCCTCGACGCCGGTGGTGACCCGGACGAGCACGTCGGCGACGACACCCGCGTCGGCGGCGAGGTCGGCCAGGCGATCGATCTCCTCGAAGGAGTCGATGACGTATCGCCCCACCCCCGCGGCCAGCCCGGCGCGCAGCTCGGCCTCCGACTTGTTGTTCCCATGCAGGCTGATCCGCTCGGTTGGGAACCCCGCGGCGCACGCCAGCGCCAGCTCGCCACCGGTGCAGACGTCCAGGCCGAGGCCCTCCTCGGCCAACCACCGCACCGTGGTGGCGCTCAGGAAGGACTTGCCCGCGAAGGACACCGACCCCGGGACATCGCGGTCTGTGTATGCCGACTGGAACGCCGCAGCGCGCGCCCGGAAGTCCGCCTCGTCGAGGATCAGTGCCGGGGTGCCGTGCTTGGCGGCGAGGTCGCGAACGGAGATCCCGCCGATCACGAGCGTCCCGGTGGCGTCGCGGCGGGCGGTTGCCGGCCAGATCTGCGGGTCGATCCTGGCCATGAGGCTGGAGTCGGGGACGGTCGGGATGGAGGCGGCCTGGGCGTAGTCGCCGTGCATCGGGCCGGCGGGATGTGCGCGCATGGCGCGATCGTAGGGGGCGGATGGATCAACGGCAGCCTGTTCGAGCAAGCCTCTCGTCCCCACGCGACCACCCCGCAGGATCTGCGCCAGATCGCGGATTCACCCGAAGATCCCGGGACCCTGCGAGCGCGATTCGCTGCCGAGGAGGGGGCGACAGGTCAGGTGCGGGCGATGTCGCGCCGCCGGAAGCCCAGACGCATCCCCTCGATCTCCGCAGACCCCACGATGGCCAGTCCGAGCAGGTACAGCCAGATCTCCAGGGCGATGACGCCCCCGAGCACCGCCACGATCTGGGAGTAGGTGGAGGACACGGACAGGTACCAGCCCAGCCCGAACGTCCCCAGAACGATCAGCAGGGTGCCCAGCGCGGCTCCGAGGTTCAGCCAGCGCACCGCGCGGCGCGCTCGGATGCCGAAGCGCATGGCTGCGGTGAGCATCAGGTAGACCACGAGGATCGCCAGCGGAAGGCGGCCGACGCGCAAGCTCGCGCTCATCGACTCGCCCACCCCCAGGGCATCGAGCACCCGCGGGACCAGGGTCATCACCAGTGCCAGGGCGATGAGGAGCACCTCGGCCACGAGCGTGATCAGGACCGCGATCGCGCGGCCGAGCACGCTGGGATGCTGCGGCTCGAGCTCGAACGCGATGTCGAGGACCTGGCGACCGACGTAGACGAAGCGGCTGGCCGCGTAGAGGGAGAGCGCGAATCCGACGAGGCCGGCGATGCCCAGCGAACCCGGGCTGGTCGGGCTGAGGGCGGCGATCTGGTTCAGGAACGGCTGGAGCGCGGACAGCAGGTCCGGATTCGCGGACAGCGCGTCCTCGACGCTGGCCACGAACTGCGCCGGGTCGAAGAACATGGCCACGACGGCGCCCAGGGACAGCACGGCGGGCACCAGGGAGAGCAGTGCGAAGAACGCCAGACCACCGGCGAGCACGGAACCCCGATGCCGGGCGAAGCGGGCGTAGACCGAGACCCAGAACCCGACGTGGTCCCCGGCCTCGGGGACGTGGTCATCGATCCGCTCGGTCCAGCGGACCAGGGCCGGCGAGCCGCCCTCCTCGCGAACGCGATCCGCCGGCTGCTCTGGGGCCCCGGGAACGGCTGCTCGCTCGTCGGCCGTCGGCTCGCCGTCGGGCGGCAGCCCCGGGTCGGGCACCCGCTACATCCGCTCGGGCGCGGAGACCCCCAGCAGGGTCAGGCCGTTGACCAGCACCTGCCGCGAGGCCGCGCACAGCCACAACCGCGCGATGTTCAGCGGCTCGACGGGCTCGTCGCCCATCGGCAGGACGCGGCACACGTCGTAGAACCGGTGGTACGCGGTCGCCAGGCGCTCCAGGTAGCGGGCGATCCGATGCGGCTCGCGGAGCTCGGCAGCGCTGGCCACGACGCGCGGGAACTCGGCCAGCACGCCGAGCAGGTCGTTCTCGCGCTCGTTGGCCAGCAGTGCGGGGTCGAACGGCGCGTTCCGCCAATCGATCCCGAGCTCCTCGGCGTTGCGCAGCACGGAGGCGATCCGCGCCGAGCCGTACTGGACGTAGTACACCGGGTTGTCGTTGGTGCGCTTGAGCAGCAGGTCCACGTCGAGCACCAGCGGGGAGTCCACCGGGTAGCGGATCAAGGAGTACCGCGCGGCGTCGGTGCCGACCTCGTCGACGAGGTCGTCGATCGTGATGATGTTGCCCGCCCGCTTGCTCAGACGGACCTCCTCGCCGCCCTTGACCATCTTGACCAGCTGGCCGATGAGCACCTCGATGTTGGCGTCCGGGTCGTCACCGGCGCACGCCGCGACAGCCCGCAGGCGGTTGACGTACCCGTGGTGGTCCGCGCCGAGAAGGTAGATGCACAGGTCAGCACCGCGGTTGCGCTTGTCCACGTAGTAGGCGGTGTCGGAGGCGAAGTACGTCAGCTCCCCGTCGGCCTTGACCAGGACCCGGTCCTTGTCGTCGTCGAAGTCGCTCGTGCGCAGCCAGACGGCACCGTCGGCCTCGTACATGTGGCCCTGCTTGCGCAGCTGGGTGAAGGCGCGCTCGACCGCACCGGACTCGTGCAGGGTCCGCTCCGAGTACCAGACGTCGAAGTTGGTGGCGAAGCGGGTCAGGCTCTCCTGCTGGGCCTCCAGCATCGTGCGGTAGCCGAGCTCGCGGAACATCACCTGCTGCTCCTCGACAGGCAGCTTCGTGATTCCGGAGTCGTTGGCGACGATCTGTGCGGCGATTTCCTTGATGTAGGCGCCGTGATAGCCGGACTCGGGCGCCGGGCGTCCGTGGGCGGCGTTCATGATGGACTCACCGAAGCGCTCCATCTGCACGCCGCGATCGTTGATGTAGAACTCGCGGGTCACGACCGCGCCCTGTGCAGCCAGCACCCGTGCGATCGCGTCGCCGACTGCGGCCCAGCGGGTGTGGCCCAGGTGGATCGGACCGGTCGGGTTGGCCGAGATGAACTCGATGTTGATCCACCGGCCGTGCTGGGACGTGCCCTGGCCGTAGTGCGCGCCCTCGATGACGATCCGGGAGGCGACCTCGCCCTGGCTGGCGGCCTCGAGGGTGATGTTGACGAACCCCGGACCGGCGACCTCGGCGTGTGCGATCGCCGGGCTCAGCGAGAGCTGGGCGGCCAGCATCTCGCCGATGAATCGCGGGGGCGTGTGGGCGGGCTTGGCCAGGGTCATCGCGACGTTGGTGGCGTAGTCGCCGTGCTCACGGTTCTTCGGACGCTCGACGGTGGCGTTGACCCGGTATCCCTTGGGCAGGCAGAGCTTGTTGTCCTCGATCAGGTCGGTCACGGAAGCCGAGACGAGAGCTGCCAGGGCGTCGGGGGTCATGCGCCCATGCTAGTGGGGCGGTGCCGGGGCGCCGACAGCCGATTCCGTCTCCAGCCGGCTGCGTGGGGCCGTGGATTTTGGAGGCTGCCGGGTGCCAGATACGATGGACCACGCCCTGGCCCCCGTAGCTCAGGGGATAGAGCGGTGCCCTCCGGAGGCATGCGCGCAGGTTCGAATCCTGCCGGGGGCACCCAATTCTGAGTGGCGCCCCATCTCTCCCTCGAGGCAGTGGAGTTCCCCTCCATGCCGTCGACGGCGCTGCCCGATCCGGTCCCCCATTCGGGTGACATTTCCGCGTCGCACGCACGGAGCGTCACGGAGTCACTGAGGGATCTGCTCAGATCGCCATGCCGACTTTCGTCTCAATTGGCCACCGCCCGATGTAACAATCGGTGATATTCTGCAGGTCATCCCCGCTCGTTCACCCCGGCGCCAGACCATGGCGTCAGCCACGGCTATTCAGGAGTTGACCACTTGTCCACCATCACCACCAGCCGGAGTCGAGCCTCGCTCGCGCTCGCAACGGCCCTCGCGCTCGTCGCGGCCATGTTCTCGATCGGAATCGCCCAGCCTCGGCCGACGGTCGCCACAGTGACAGGCCGTGCAGATTTGCCACGCCAACGGTCGGCTACGGTGCGGAGCTCGGCACCAAGGTGAACCGGCGGAACGACGTCCTTCGGGCGATCAGGTGAACGTCAAGGCAACCGGCACATTCGCGAACACCATCTGCCAAGCCGCCGGGGCCGGCAGATGTCGGCCGACACGAACGGCGACAAGACTACACCCCGGGGGCCTGGGGCGACAAGGGCATCTCACACGTCACCGTGCAACGAGTCCCCGAGACGCCCGAGACCACGACCTGACCGTGGACAAGGTCTGGGAGTACGAGGCGAACGGCCCGACGGATCCTCGGCAAGAGACGTGGTGCCCTAACGGCGCTGTGGCCTGAGCGACGGCCAGGCGTGGGGCCAGTCCAGCGGCCTTGTGTGGCGCGGAGGCCAGGGTGTTGGAGGGCACCGGACCCAGACACGGAGGCACTCACGTACTCCACGAGCACGACCGAGCGACACCGGCTCGTCACTGTGACGGTCACGTGCCGCAGCCGGACCGCGAGGAGTACGTGTTCCCCGAGGAGACCGGCACGCAGACGTTCGGGCCGGATCGAGGTACTGCCTCGAGCTCAGCCCGAACGACCCGGACCCTGACCTTCACGATGACGGTCATGCCCAGCCACGCCTCCCGCTACCGCTCGCGACACCGATCCAGGTCGAGGCCGACGGCACCCCGCTGATCGCCACCGGGTCCAAGGCTCGATGACACCGGCGCCATCACCTACACCGTGAGCGGACCACCAGCACCCCGCGCCGACCGTGCACCGTGACGGCCAACACCACCGTCAAGGTCACCGTCACCGACGGGACGCAACTGCACCGAAGGAGATGCGGGCCGGCCACCACCACGCTGACGGTCACCGGGGTGCTCAGTCCCGACCCCGGCCGGCTACCCGAGCTGGGTGACGCCGCCGACGTTCACGAACGTCACCGTGGGAGGCTCCGGCCAGCATGGTGATCCCGGCCGACACCGCCCAGATCGACGACATCACGGTTGGCACCGCGACCCCGGGTACGACCGTGACGGTCACGGCGCAGCCGATCGGCAACGTCGTCCTCACCGGCTATCCCACTGGCGGGTGGAGCCACACGGTCACGTCCGCAGCGCCGCACCAACTGCGACAGCACCGTGGGCGGGACCGAGGACACGGACACCCCGACCGACGACGACTCGGACAGCGCCGATGACGAGCAGGTCGTTGCCGGCTCCGAGGACGAGTTGGCCGCGACGGGGTCCAACACCGGACCGGCGGGTCTGGGGCTCCTGCTGATCCTGTCGGGTGCCGCGTTCGTCACCGCACGCAGGCTCGCGCTGAAGTAGTACGACACGCAACCACGAACGAGGCCCTTCACACCGCCTGGTGTGCGGGGCCTCGTCGCATCCGGAGGTAACGTCGCGCCCATGGCCGAAGCCCGCTCCCCCGCCGCCACCGTCGACACGATCGACGAGGCCGCGGTCTCCAAGTCCGCCCTGCCCAACTCGAGGCTGTTCGTGATGTCCGTGCTGGGCGGGATGTTCATCGCGGTGGGCGCGCTGCTTGCGATCGTCGTTGCGGGTGGGTCGACTGAGCTCGTTGCCAACAACCCCGGCCTGGCACGGCTGGTGATGGGCGTGGTCTTCCCGGTGGGCTTCATCGCGGTCATGCTCACCGGTGCGGGGCTGTTCACGTCCGACTGCGCGACTCAGATGGTGCCCTGGTACCGGCGTCGGGTGTCGGGGTCGACCGTGCTGCGCGTCCTCATCGTGGCCTATCTGGCCAACGTGGTGGGGGCCGTGGGCCTGGCGTTCCTGGGCTGGTCGAGTGGGATCCTCGGCCCCGACCAACCGTGGACGCCCTACCTGCTGGCGCTGGCCGACGGGAAGGTCTCGCACAGCTGGGTCGAGGTGTTCAGCAAGGGGATCCTGGCCAACATGCTCGTGTGCGTGGCGGCGTGGCAGGCCTACTCGTCGCGCTCGACGACGGGCAAGATCCTCGGGATCTGGTTCCCGGTGATGGCGTTCGTGGCGCTTGGGCACCGAGCACAGCATCGCGAACCTCTTCTTCATCCCAGCGGCGATGCTCAGCGGTGCGGACATCACTGTCGGGCAGTTCGCGACTGCCAACCTGATCCCGGCGACCCTGGGCAACTGGGTGGGCGGGGCATTGCTGATCGGCCTGCCGTACGCGTGGCTGTACTCAGCGCGCCGAACGGCGCCGGCCACCAGCACCTGAGGGTGTCGCCGAACTGCGACTGACTGGGAGCGTGGACCTACTCGTCCACGTCCTCCATCGGCTCGATCATGGGCGCGACGTCACCCGCAGCGTCCGACTCGTCCACGTCCTCCATGGGCTCGATCATCGGGGCCACGTCGCCGGAGGCATCCGAGTCGTCCACGTCCTCCATCGGCTCGATCATCGGGGCCAGGTCGCCGACAACCTCCGAGACCACGGCGACCGACTCGCTGGAGCTGTCAGCAGACTCACCTGCGGCGACCGGTCCGTTGAAGGCGAACGCCGCGACGGCCATGGCCGCGAAGGCCAGGCTCACAACTCGACGGGGATGTTGCGTGAGAACACTCATGGGAACCCCCAAAGGCCACAATCTCGGACACACGCACCATAGGTCACAACTACACACCGTGTCTCGCTGGTTTCACCATTCACCCGGATGGGGGAGGCGGACATCACGCGCTGTCACCCGGGGCCCGTCTGCAGAATCAGACCTGGACGGTGAGTGACGATCAGCTGGCCTCCAGCGCAACCTGCCTGTCCCCGAACAGCCGGAGTGCCCGGCCCCTTTGTCGGGCCCGGGCACTCCGGCACTCACTTCAGCGGTCGGCGTTCAACGACCGCGGTGGATCACTCCTCCCGGCGACGGCGGCGCCCGAAGGCCACCATCAACCCACCGACGAGCATCGCCAGCAGTCCGAAGCCGGCCATGTTGAGCTCATTCCCAGCGCCGGTCTTGGGCATGTCCTCCGAGCCCCCGACCACTGCATCCGGCTCATCCGGCGTCTCCTCGACGCCGCCGACCGTCCCCGCAGTGACCGGGTTGGTCGTGGTTGCCGTGAGGCCCCGCTCGACCCAGCTGACCGAGTTCACGATGGAACCCGAGCTGGCCGTGACCGTCACCTGGTAGGTGAACGTGGCCACGGACGGGGTGGTCCCCACAGCCGCCGGCAGGTCGAACTTCCAGGTGATGGTCCGGGCGCTGGCGTTGTAGACGCCGGTGCTCGGGTTGATCGATGAGGTGATCAACTCGACTCCCGCCGGCAGGGTGTCGACGAGGGTCTCGCCGACGACTGCCGTGTCGCCACCGTTCTTGACGGTGATGGTGTATCCGACCGTCTGGCCGGTGACCGCGGGCTGTCCGGTCCCCGGGGTGGACTCCTTGACCAGGATCGGGCAGACCGGCGAGCCGGGCACCACCACGGTCCAGGTGTAGACGTCCTGGGCGGCGAGCTGCTGAAGCGACGATGCCGACACTGGCTTGGTCACTATCAACTGCGCGCTCACCTTGTAGCTGCCGGCCGGCTTCGGGTAGGTGCCCGCCGCCGTGGCCGCGCCGTCGATGAAGTACGCGTAATCGGGGTTCGCCGGGATCGTGATCGAACCGGGCAGCTGTGCACCCGGGACGTTCGGATCGCAGATCTCGGCGGTGACCGTCGGCTGGGTGGGCACCACGACCGAGCGGTCGTTGGTGAAGGTGCAGGTCACGGCGGCGTCGGGCATCTTGAAGTTGCCCTTGTCATCGACCTTGACCTTCACGTCGCCTGCGGTGCAGGCCAGCGTCGAGCCGTACTTGCCGGCGTTGCTGGCACCGAGGACCTCGGTCACCGTGACCGTGTCGCCGACCTGGACCGTCGCGTTGGCGACGTTCGTGGTGTCCAGGACCGTGCCCGTGGAGCCGGTAGCCGTCGACGTCGTGGTCGGCGTGCCGGACTCCGGCAGGCCACCCTTGATCGTCAGCGCCGCGGTGTCGCCACCCCGAGCGTTGACCCAGGCCTTCTGCAGCTTCACCTACGCCGTGTCGCGGGTGTTGGTGATGGTGCAGACGACGCGCGCGCCCTTGTCCAAGGTGATCGTGTTGCCCTCGAGGACGAACCCACTCTCTACCTCGGCTTCCAGCGCCTGAACGCCCTCATCCACCGACTCGACCGGTGCGGGCTCGCAGACCCAAGCGCTCGGCGAGTAGTTGGCGGGCCCATCGGACTCGGCGAGTTGGTAGTCCACGCCGGACCAGACCTCAGTCAGAACGCCCGAACCACCCTCGTTCTGCACGATAGGCGCACCCTGAGGACCAGTGGCCGACAGATCCCATTCATCTGCGTCGGCAGGATCGACGCCCACGACCTTCTTCACCAACCGCAGTTCTGCGGTGTTGCGGGTGTTGGTGATCTCACAGGTCACCTTCGCCCCCTTGATCAGAGTGATCTGGCCGGCGACGACCGTCACCTCACTGTCACAGCTCCAGGAACCAGCCGTGTAGTTCGCCGGACCCGACTCACCCAACGTGTAGGCCGTACCCGCCCACACGTCGACGAACGCCGTGGCGTCACCAGTCGCCGAGTAGTCCGGACCCGCCGCACCATCGGTCGCGGTCATCGTCCAATCACCGGCCACCGACGTCCCGCCACTGACCTTCTTCACCAGCAGCAGCTGTGCCGCATCCCGGGTGTTGGTGATCTCACAGGTCACCTTCGCACCCTTGGCCAGCGTGATCCTGCCGTCAGTGACCGACACGTTGCTGTCACAGCTCCAGGAACCGGCGGTGTAGTTCGCCGGACCCGTCTCACCCAACGTGTAGGCCGTACTCGCCCACACGTCGACGAACGCCGTGGCGTCACCGGCCGCGGAGTAGTCCGGACCCGACCCACCATCAGAGGCCGTCATCGTCCACGCCCCCGGCAACGACGACCCACCACTGACCTTCTTCACCAACAACAACTGCGCTGTGTTGCGCGTGTTGGTGATCGTGCAGGTCGCCTGCTCACCCGCGGCCACCGTCACCGTGGTCTTCGCGTCGTTCATCGTGCCATTCACACACGACCACGACCCGGCGGTGTAGTTGTCCGCCTGGCCCGCCGGCGCAATCTCACCCAGCGTGTAGACCAGGCCCGCCGAGATCGGCTCGAACACAGTGTGGTTACCCGGCTTCGAGTACCCCGGCGCACCCGCCGGACCCACCGCGGTCATCGTCCAATCCACCGGCAACGACCCACCACCCGACACCACCTTGGTCAGCTTCAACGCCGCCGCCTTGCGCGTGTTGGTGATCGTGCAGGTCACATCCGTGGTCCCCGCCGGAACCGTGATCTGGTTCTGCGCGTTGGGCGTGACACCCTTGTCGCATCTCCAGGCACCCGCCGTGTAGTTGTCCGCCTGACCCGCCGGCGCCGTCTCACCCAACGTGTACTGCGCGTTGGCCCAGATCGGCTCGAACACAGTGTGGTTACCCGGCTTCGAGTACCCCGGCGCACCCGCCGGACCCACCGCGGTCATCGTCCAATCCACCGGCAACGACCCACCACCCGACACCACCTTGGTCAGCTTCAACGCGACGAAGGCGGTGTTCTTGAAAGTCACCGTGGCATCGGCGTTCCCGGCGAGAACGATCGTCGCCTTGCGGTTGACGAGGTCCCTAGTCAGCGTGCCACCACTTCCCGTCAGGACGATGTCCTCAAGGGTCCAGCCTGCCGGGAGAGACCCCTCGGTGATGACGTAAGTCCCAGGGGAGAGCTTGTCCCACGACTGCTGGTTCAAGAGGGTCCCGTCCGAATCGTCGTCCAGCTTGAAGTTGGCGGGGAACCTCGTATCCGGTGTCGCCACCGCATTGTCGATCGCTGCGGTGAAGTCGAAGTCCTGCGGGTCATTTGGAACCGCATCCTTGACGACGGTCAGCTTGGCGAAGCTCAGGCTGTTCTTTGCGGTACAGGTGGCGATCTCACGCGGCCCAATCACCCCAACATTCCAATTGCCTGAACCGTCTACCTCCACAGGGAAGAGAGCGACTCGTTCCCGCAAGCACATTCTTGACCGAGCACTCAAGCGTGCTGACTCGCTGGAATCCGGGCTTCTGGGTCTCACTAATCACCACGTTGCTATCGAACTGACCCGCGGGCTCCCACTGGAAGTTCGCCGCCCCGAGGCCGGACGTGACCTGCGACTTCGTACTGGGGGTGTTCTTGAGAATGGGGTCGTCCTTATCCGGAGTAACCCACTTGCCTGCGGCCCCGGGGATGGTGACCGTAGTCGCGAAACTCCAACCATCGGCGGAGGTGTACTCGGCCGAACCAGGCTTCTGGGCCAACTTGGTGATGGTCAGTGACGGAGCGCACAGCTCGACGGCAATCTGCTTCAACGTTTCCGCCAACGCCGCGTAGTCCCTTGTGGTGGTGTATCCGGCCGTCGTGAAGTTGGAGCCGTTCGCGAGAAGCTCTTCCTGGTTCGTGATCGCCCGGATTGGGTTCAACGTGATGTTCCCGCCGACTGCAATCCCGAACATGTGCACCCCGGAGGTCTTCATGGCGTTCGCAAGGTCTATCGCTGGGTCGACGGCCGCCTTGCTGCCGTCAGGACTGGCATTCTGCGAAGAAGGCGTTGGCGGGGAGATCCCAACCGTGTTCGGATTGCCGTCGGTGATGAAGACGACGAGATCGGGTGCACCAGGGGTGGAGCCGGGACCAGGCGCGGGGAAGGAGAATCGGTCCTGCGACTTGGCCAATCCATCCTGCCAGTTGGTGCTTCCATTGGAGCGCAGGTTCCTGTAGCTGTTCTTGATAGTTGTGAGGTTCGCGCCCGTGAGGGCCGTCGGTGCAAGGTTCACAGGCGCCGGGGCAGTACCGGTTCCAGTGCCTGGACTCGCCGTCGAGAAGCTGACCACCGATACCGAAGAACCCGTGTCCACAAGAGAGTCCACAAAGGTGTTAGCCGCGCTCTTGAGGTTGGCGATGCCCGTTGAACCGATCGACCCGGAGGAGTCAAGAACAAGGGCGAAGTCGAGACCGCACTTGGCAGCCAGCTCCGGATTGCCCAAGGACTCCTTGTAGGGGCTGATCGTGAAGGGAGGCGATGCAACTGCCGCCGCTAGGTCTCCGGCAGCAGTGATCGCCAGACCCCGCGCCATCGCACCTCGTGGCCCGCCAGGGGTCAGGTCCACGGCATCCTCAGTCGCTGAAGCGGCATCCACGAGAGTATCCGCCGACACGATGCGGGCCGTGTAGGTCCTTCCATCCTTCAGGTTCTCGACCGTGGCTTGGTTGTCCACGGTTGACACCGGGCCCTCGACGGCGGACAGATTCGCCGGGTCGACGTCCTTCTCGACCGTCTTCCACGTGCCGTCGGCCTGCTCGAACTGGACGACGTAGTTCTCCTCGGCGCCGAAGTCGGGCCAGTAGATCGTCGCGCTCTCGTCACCCGGGACCACCTTGATCCCGGGGACGAACTCCTCGACCGGGGCGCCGTCGGTGACGTCGCGTCGGGCACCGGACGTCGCCAGCGTCGGCAGGTGCCGGACTCCTCGGCCGCGGCCGGCGCGGACTCGTCGGTCGTCCTCGACCGGGTCGACCGTCGGGGCCTGGTCGTCTGGGGCGGCGGACTCGTCGACGTCCTCGACCGGGTCGACCATGGGGGCCTGGTCGGCATCGGCGGGGGTGGACTCAGTCGGCTCATCCGTGGTCGGCTGCACCGCCTCACTGGCCGGCGCCTCGGGCGCTGGTGTCCTCGGCGGCCGGAGTCGGCGTCCGCCGCAGGGCACCGCCTCGGAGCGTCGCCTCGCGTGCCGTCACCTCGGGGGTCGGCTCAGCTGGCTGGGACGCACCCGGATCAGGCTCCGCGGAGTCCACCGCCGAGGCCCCTGTCGCCAGCGGCCCATTGATGATCAGTGCGGCAGCGACAACGGCTGCGAGCAACTGGAACCGAGTCCGACCCGACGTGCGTGTGCGAGCGTGCATGAGAATTCCCCTCGACCGTTACCACGAGATGTGACAGATCGAGGGTATTTGACGCTCACTCAGCGTGTCGACCAATAACTACAGCATCACCCGTTCGGGTCAGGGGACACTCCGGGGGACCACCTGCGGTCACTCCCCCAGCCGCGCCAGCAGCAGAACCTCGGCCAGCGTCAGCCGCCGCAGCACCTCGAGGTCCACGCTCTCGTTGGGGCCGTGCCAGCACGCCGCCGGGTCCCCGGGGCCGACCACGAGGATCGTCGCGTCCGGGTACTTCACCGCGATGTCGGCGATGAACGGGATCGACCCGCCGATCCCCATGTGCACCGGCTCGGTGCCGTCCCACGCGTCGGTGAACGCCGCCCGGGCCACGTCCGCGTTCGGCCCCGAGGGCACCAGCGCCACAGCGTTCCCGGCCGCACCCGGCACGCACGTCACCGTCACCCCCCAGGGGCGCCGAAGCCACCAGGTGGTCGGCCAGCGCCTGCTGTGCAGCTGCCGGGTCCTGCCCGGGCGCGATCCGCATGCTGACCTTCGCCCGGGCGATCGGCAGCAGCACGTTCGCGGCCGCGTCGGTGCGCGGGGCGTCGATCGCAAGCACCGTCACGGCCGGCAGCGACCAGATCCGGTTGGCCGCCGAACCCTCCCCGATCGAGGCCACGCCCTCGCGGACCCCGGCCTCCGCACGCAGCGCGGCCTCGTCCAGGTCGACGGTCGGGACCGGCCCGTGCACCAACCCGGGCACGGCAACCCGCCCCTCCTCGTCGTGCAACCCCGCCAGCAGCCGGCACAACGACGTGAGCGCGTCCGGGAACAGCCCCCCAAAGACCCCCGAATGCTGCTCGCCGGCATGCGTGCGCACCTCGACGAACACCTCGACCAGCCCGCGCAGCGAGGTGGTGAACGCCGGGACGTCGACCTCCCAGTTCGACGAGTCGGCGATCACGACGACGTCCGCGGCCAAGCAGGTCGCCGTACTCCTCGAGGAACGGCCCGAAGGTCGGCGAGCCGACCTCCTCCTCGCCCTCGACGAACACTGTCACGCCCACCGGCAGCCCGTCCGGGTAGGCCGCCTGCAGAACGCGCAGGGCGCCGATGTGCGCCATGATCCCGGCCTTGTCATCGGCTGCGCCACGGCCGTACAGCCGACCGTCGCGCTCGACGGGCTCGAACGGCTCGCTGTCCCAGTCCTCGAGGTTCCCGGCGGGCTGGACGTCGTGGTGCGCGTAGAGCAGAACCGTCGGTGCCCCGTCGGGTCCGGGCATCCGGGCGACCACCGCAGGTGCGCCGCCATCGGCCTCCAGCACGCGGACGTCGGGCATCCCCAGGTCGGCCAGGAGCGTCGCGACGGTCTCCGCGCTGCGGGCGACGTCGGGTGAGGTCGCCCCGTCGCGGCTCACGCTCGGGATCCGCACGAGGTCCTCGAGGTCGGCGCGGATGCCCGGAAGGGCGGCAGCGACAGCGGAACGGAACTTGTCGGTGGAGGGTGCGCTCATGGGTGGCATCCTGCCAGCCGGGAACACCCGGCGCCCAGTGACCAGTGCCTCCCGGCGCCGCCGAACGACCACTCCGCACAGGCCCCCGCGGCAGAGCCACGGCGCGCCGTCCCCCAGCCCGCGAACGGCGCCCCTACTCGACCTTGATCGCCGCGGGCTTGGACTCGTTGCCCGCCTCGTCGATGCCGATCACGCAGACCGTGGTGGGCAGGTCGGCGGCCTGGATGGTTGCCGGGACGCGGCGGTACTCGACGTAGCCCTCGGCCGTCGCGCAGTCGATCGAGTCGGCCGGGCCGCTGACCCACCGGAACGCGGTGAGCTCCGGGGGGTCGAACACCGGCTCCACCTGGACGCCCCCCTCCACCTTCGTGGTGGTCAGCTCGATCGTCCCCGGATCAGGTGCGGTGCCGTCAGCCTTGATCACGATCGCGGTGGGCTGATCGGCCGATCCCACGCACACCAGGGTGAAGCCCTCGTCGCTGGGGAGGATCACCGGATACGACCACAGACCGGCAGGTGCGGGGACGGCCTCGCCCGAGCCAGCGTCTGGGCCAGCCCCCGGGCTCGCCTCCGGGTCGGCCGACGCCTCGGGGCCGGTGGCCCCAGAGGCAGACGGGGTGGCGTCCGGCGAGGCAGCCACATCGACAAGGCCTGCGTCGGCCGCCGCCAGAGCCGCCGCCTCCTCGGCACCCAACCAGCCCTCCGGCGCCGTGCAGTCCACCGTGCCGAGCTTGCCCTGCTTCACCTCGATCGCGGCCGTCGAGGAGAAGCCCGCGGGCAGCTCCCCCTCGAGCTGGATCTCCACGGTCGACCCCGGCTTGGCGACCGACGCGACCGCGCGGGCCGGGACCACCGACGCCGGATCCTCCAGGGCGCAGTCCCCGCCGAGTGTGAAGGTGCCGTTCGCGAAGCACGCGGCGAGGGCCGCCACGGGCAGCATGTAGTTGGTGTTCTCCTTGACCGAGATCCCGCCGTCCTCGGAGACCTGGCAGGGCAGCCCGAGGGCGCACTCGGTCTCCTCAGTCGCCCCGATGGTCGTCGTCGTCACCATCGCCACCGCCTCGCCGGCCGGGTTGAACACCGGTGATCCCTGGGACCCACCGAGGATCCCCGCGCAGTCGGACGCCTGAGCGTCGTGCCCGAGCAGCCCTGCCTCGAGGATGTCAGAGGTCTCCCCGACCTGGCATCGGCTCCCGCGCAGGTACTGCTGGTTGGGCTCGATCCCCTCGATCGGAACTCCCGCGATGAGGATCTCGGCGCCCTTCTCCGGCGCAGCCACGGGGTCGATCGGGCGGACGCCACGGCCGGCGAGCTCGCCGTAGGTCGATCCCAGGCGAAGGACGGCCAGGTCGGTGCCGCGCACGGACGCCCACTCGATGGCATCGATCGGGGCCTTCACCAGGTCGGCCTGCTTCGCGGTGGACAGCGGCGCGAAGGCGTTGAACTCGACACTTGCATCCTTGAGGTCCTGGCCTGCCATCACCGTGGTGGGATCCGTCTGCCCGACGCACCGGGCGCTGGTCACCGCGTACGCGTCCGCCTCCGCGGGCGCCCCGGCATCCAGGAGCCACGCAGTGCACGGCTCGGCGAGCCCGACGGTCCGTCCCACAGCCGTCAGCGACGTGCCGGCTGCTTGTGCCTGCTGGAACAACCCCGCCGGGCTCTGCGGCGCGTCCGCTCCCGGGACGTCCGAGCTCTGCCGGGTGTACGCGCCATAGAGGGCGAGGAAGGTGACGAGAGCAGCCAGGGCGGCCAGCCACAGCGGCCGCTTGTGCCCCTTCGCAGGATCGGCCTCTGCCGACTCCGCGGCCCCGGAAGGTCCCCCGGACCCAGGGTCGTTGGGGCTGCGCACGTCACCATCGGCCATGCCGGACACGGTACGCGACCGCTCGACCCCCGCCCGGCAACCCCACCGCATCCGATCCGACCCGACGCGGGGAGGCGGGCGGATCACCCCCGGGGCTCCCAAAGGCGCGCCATTCGGTCGGGTCGGCCCAGAACGCGGGGCCCAGGGGCTGTTCCACAACAACCTCGCAGCCGATGCGGTGGTATCCCGGCCCTCGGGGCTGTCTCGCCGACAACCTCGCACCAGTTCTCGTTGAACCCGGGCCCCACCCCCGGGCCGGAACCACCCGAACTGGTGCGAGGTCAGCGAGGCGGACCTCGATGAACAGCCGTTTCCACCGCAACTGGTGCGAGGTGGCCTGTCAGCCGAGCCAGCCGCCCTGGGGCGGGCGGAGTGCCGCCTTGATCGAGCGCTCCTCGCGCGCCTTGGCATCAGCGATGGGCAGCCTCGCCACGGTGACGGTCTCGCGGAAGGTGGCGTTGGCGAACGTCTGCATGCCTGCGCCCAGCGCCAGCGCAGCGCGCTCCCCGAACCGCAGGTGCCGGTCGTGGCCGAACCGCTCGACCCCGCGGCCCTTCTCGCCGCGCGTCCGCTCCGGCACGAGCACCAGCTCGATGCGCAGGTCGCGGTCGGCCATCGAGGCCATCATCCGCAGGAACCCGGTGACCATCGCCTCCTCGTCGAAGCGCTGGCCGCGGTCCACCGAGTCGGTGACTGCGGTGATGATCTTCACGCGGCGCCCCGGGGTCATCCCGACCCGGGCGAGGAACCAGGTCAGGCCATCGCCGGTCCCCTGGTTGTAGAGATAGCGGCGCACCGTCTGCTGCCCCACGAACTTGTCGTAGATGACCAGCGGCTTGCTGTCGGCACACAGAGGACCGAACCGCTCCTTCCACTCCACCTCCCGGTTCACGCCCTCACGCAGTGGCGCGTCGAGCACCTGGCGCGCGGCCATCAGCACCGACGTGCGCCCCGCGGTGGTGATCCGCCCGATCTCGACCAAGCCTGACGGTGTGGTGGCGGAGAACTCGTCCTCGGCCACGCCGAGCAGCTCGGCCTGGTCGGCTTCGACGAGGACGAGCTCGAGGTCGTCGGCGAGCTGGGAGTCGATCAAGCCCGGGTCGAGGATGTCGCCGAGGGCCTCATCCAGCGGAGGCCGAGCGATGCCCACCTGAACCTTCCGGCTTGAGAGCACCACCTCCCACGCCTTGGCCAGCGACGTCGGCAGCTTGGACACGGCCTGGACGAAGAGGTCGAGGTGCGCCTGCGAGGTGAAGACCAGGCGGCCGTGGACCGCGAGGTCCTCCAGGAGCTCCTCGTGGATCGCGCGGCGCAGGGCTGGATCCTCCGAGCGATCGCCGAGGGCGCTCGTGGAGATCCCCACGCCGAACACCGTCCTGCGCGGGAGAGCGGCCTTCTCGGTCACGAGCGCCCGCCCAGGACCTCGGCGAGCCGCTCGTCGAAGAACCCACCGGGCCAGCCGTCGACCAGGTCGCCCTCGGCATCGACCTCCAGCCGCCGCACGAACGCCGATCCGTCCTCGTCCAGGTCGACGTAGAGGATCGCGAGGTCGGCGGGGGCAAGCACCCCCTCGCGCACGCGGCGCAGCAGCCGCAGCACGAGGTGCTCGGAGTGCGTCTCGACCAGAAGCTGTGCACGTCCGGAGACCACCGTGTCGACGAAGAGGTCGCCGACCGCGGACTGAAGGCGCGGGTGCAGGTGCACCTCGGGCTGCTCGACCAGGATCATCCCCGACTGCGTGAGCAGCGACTGCACGATGATCGGCAGAAGCTGCCCCACCCCGTACCCCACACCCCGCGATGAGACCAGGACCGGCGGGTCTCGGCGCACGTCCTCCAGGGCCAGCACCGCGAACTCCCCGGCGGTCATCACGATGTCCTGGCTGATCGGGTCGAGCATGCGCACGTGGTAGCCCAGGCCGAGCCGGTCGCACCACTCGTTGACCTGGTCGACCAGGTCGGGGCGCGCGTGCAGGATCGCGGCCATCTCCTCGCCCGCCGGGCCGACGTAGTCCTCGATGCCCTGGCCGACGAGCGTGGTCCGCTCCGCCCGGGCGCGCATCGGCCCCACGAAGTACACACGCTCGAGCGTGCCCCAGAACTCCTCGGTGACGCGATGGTGCAGCGCGACGCCGGGCTGGCTGCCCCACGGTCGGGGGCCGTCGATCGAGGCCCGCTCCTCGCCGTCGGCCAGCTCCGTGTGTGAGCGGATCGCAGCCCGGCGTGACGGGTCCCACTTGAACGAGATGGCCGCGTCCCGCGCAACACCGACGTCCGAGGTCCACCCGAAGCCCAGGGTCATCGGCGCCTCCACGTCGTGGCAGTGGACGGCCATCCGGAACGACCCGCCCTCGACCAGGTCGCCGGACATCGACAGCACATCCGGACGTGCGGCGGTCTGGGCGAGCATGGGCAGCACGGACAGCAGCGAGGACTTCCCGGCGGAGTTCGGGCCGAACACGAGCGTCAGCGGCGCCAGTCCGATCCGCTGCGGGGAGGGGGCGTAGGAACGCAGGCCGCCGATGGTCAGGTGTCTGATCAGCACGTGCCTGAGCCTAGGCGGCCGATAGGGTCTTCAGCAGTCCCTCGGGGGCACGGAACGCGGCCAGACCCGGTTCGAGTCATACCCCCTGGGGTATACTTGCCGTATCAGGGAACCGACCCGAGGAGCACCATGAAGACCATCATCATCGGCGGCGTCGCCGGTGGAGCCTCCGCCGCGACCCGCCTGCGCCGGCTCGACGAGTCCCACGAGATCGTCGTGCTCGAGCGCAGCGGCTACGTGTCGTTCGCCAACTGCGGCCTGCCCTACTACATCGGGGGCACGATCGCCGACCGCCGCAACCTGCTGCTGCAGACCCCGAAGAGCCTGAACGCGCGCTTCGGCCTCGACGTCCGGGTCAAGTCCGAGGTCATCGCCATCGATCCGCACGCCCGCACGGTCACGGTGCGCGACCTGGCCGAGGACCGGGAGTACACGGAGGCCTACGACCACTTGATCCTCTCCCCCGGGGCGTCGCCCATCGTCCCGCCCATCCCTGGCGTGGAGCGGGCGCTGACCCTGCGCACGATCGAGGACACCGACCGGATCAAGGAGCGCGTCGACAGCCTCCTGGGTGCCGAGGACTCCAGTGAGGACGGCGTCGCGGTGGACCACCACAGTGCGGTGATCGTCGGCGGCGGCTTCATCGGCCTCGAGATGGCCGAGAGCCTGCGCGAGCGCGGGATGGCCGTCACCGTCGTGGAGCTCGCCCCGCAGGTGATGGCCCCGCTCGACCCCGAGATGGCCGCGCTGGTGGCCACGGAGCTGACCAAGCACGGCGTGGAGCTGGCCCTCGGCGTGCAGGTGACCGAGATCCGGGCGGACACCGCCGTGCTCTCCGACGGTCGGGAGATCGACGCCGACATGGTCGTGATGAGCATCGGTGTGCGCCCGGACGTGACCCTGGCGAAGGCGGCGGGACTGGAGCTCGGTCCGCGCGGCGGGATCCAGGTCGATGCCCAGATGCGCACCTCGGACCCGCACATCTTCGCCGTCGGCGACGCGGTCGACAAGAGCGACGCCACCACGGGGGAGCCGACCCTGGTGCCCCTGGCCAACTCGGCCAACCGGCAGGGACGGCTCGTGGCCGACGTCATCGGCGGACGGACCATCCGCTTCGGCGGGGTCCTGGGCACGGCGATCGTCAAGGTGTTCGGCCTCACAGTCGCGGTGACGGGCGTCAACGAGAAGCGGCTGCGGGCCTCCGGCCGCAACTTCCGCGCGATCCACACCCACCCGGGGTCGCATGCCGGCTACTACCCGGGGGCCGAGCGGATAAGCCTGAAGCTCATCTTCGACCCCAGCACCGGGCAGATCCTCGGAGCCCAGGGCGTCGGGGGCGTCGGCACCGACAAGCGCATCGACGTCCTGGCCACGGCGATCACTGGCGGGATCACCGCCGACGAGCTGGCCGACCTCGAGCTGGCCTACGCGCCGCCGTTCAGCTCGGCCAAGGACCCGGTCAACCAGCTGGGCTACGTCGCGGACAACATCATGACCGGGACCACGCACACCATCGGCTGGGACGAGATCGAGGGCACCGACCGGTACCTGATCGACGTGCGGACCCCCGGCGAGCACCGGCGAGGTCACCTCGACGGCTCGGTCAACATCGCCATCGACGAGCTGCGCGCCCGGCACACCGAGATCCCGCGGGGCGCCGACGGGGTCCCGGTGCCTGTGGCGGTCTACTGCCAGGTGGGCCAGCGCGGGCACACGGCCGCGCGCCTGCTGACCCAGCTCGGCTACGACGTGGTCAACCTCGACGGTGGATGGCTGACCTACAGCCTGGCCCGCGCCAGCTGAGCGGACCCGCGCGCACGACGCCCGACACGACGGTGTACGCGCGCGTGCGTGCACCGTGCCCGGAGCGTGTTGTACGGTGATGCCGCTGTTGGACGAAGAGGGTCGAGCAGCGGCTCATTTCACATCTGCACGAGGAGTACGAAGCACCATGGCACAAGGCACCGTCAAGTGGTTCAACGCCGAGAAGGGGTACGGCTTCATCGCCCCCGACGACGGCAGCGCAGACGTCTTCGTTCACTACAGCGCGATCCAGTCCAGCGGCTACCGGTCGCTCGAGGAGGAGCAGCGCGTCGAGTTCGAGGTCACCCAGGGCCAGAAGGGCCCGCAGGCAGATCAGGTCACCCCGCTCTGACAGCGCACTGACCTTCGCGATGGGCCTCGATCCTCTCCGGACCGGGGCCCTTCGTGCATCCCGCTGACTATTCGCGGCGGGCGCTGCGCAGTGCGATCCACGAGACGACCATCGTCGCCACTCCGCCGAGGAGCAGCGCAAGGGCCGGTCCGACGACGTCGCCCGCGACGGACGCTGCCAGGGCGGTCGCCGCCCCTGCTCCCAGCGCCAGCCAGTAGTTGGCCCTGCCGCGCAGGAACGCGCCGAGTCCCACGACTGCAACCGCCGCCTGCCCCGCCCGGGTCGGCCACGCCCACGGACCGGCGGCCATCCCGACAGAAGCGACCAGGGCCAGCGCCGCACCGAGCACCATGGCTGTCCGGCGTCCCCGGGCCCACCGCATCCCGAGGCCTGCCCACACCGCACCCAGGGCCATCAGGAAGACCCACGTCCCCGGACCGGGTGGCACCACGACCCAGGTCGCCCATACGAGGGCGCCGAGCAGCCCACTCTCGGACACGGGCGTCCGGGCGACAAGGTTGACGACGAGCATCGCCAGTACCACGCCCCCCGCGCGCGTCGCGTTGCCGGGACCGGCCGACAAGGCACCCTGCCCGGACCCGACCGCGACACCCACGCCGATCGTGGCCACCGCGACCCCGGTGGTCAGCAACGCCGAGACCGCTCGGCGCCGCTCGTCGCTGACCGCCCTGCTCCAGGGCAGGCGCACGAACAACCCGGCGGCAACGAGCGCCACCGTCGTGAGGCCGCCCAAGGCCCAGCGCAGCCCGGGCTCCCAAGCGGCCCAGCCACGCACGACCACGCCACTGATCGAGACGAGCACGAGGGCTGCACCGGTGTACATCCCGATCTCGGCCGCGACCCGGCGGCTGACCAACGGGACCGGTGCTGCCGAGGCCGCAGGCGCTTCGGACGCGTCTCCCGCCTGCTCGATCCCCGCGGAGCCGGCCGCGCCGATCATCGGCCCGCGTGAGAGCACCTGCGTCGAGGCGCCGGGATCCGCCAGTGCGGCAGCCACCTGGGGGTCGAGGACGTCCGTGTGGTTGTAGTCGATGCCCGGACCGCCCGCCGACGACGAGCCGTAAGGACCTGTCGCCGACCCGCTGCCCGCGCCTGATCGGTCGATCACGACGGTCGCCGAGTCCTGTTCCGCGCCCACCGCCACCGACGAGGACGGCGCCGACACCGGGGCATCGTGTTCCTCAGCATCCCCTCCCCGACCTCGGAATCCCCGCATGTCGCCCAGCGTAGAGCCGCATCCGACCGGCCCGCGGCAGCACACTGTGGTGCGTGGCCCCAACAGGACGTCCCACGCAGTACAACCTGCTGCGCCTGAAGCAGTTCGATCGCTCCTGCATCAGGCCGGATGTCTTCGCCGGCCTGGGCGTTGCGGCCTACCTGATCCCTCAGGTCATGGCCTATGCGACCCTGGCCGGGCTGGACCCCGTTGTAGGCCTCTGGGCGTGCCTGGCGCCGCTCACGATCTACGTGGTTGCGGGCACATCGCGGCTCCTCAGCGTCGGTCCCGAGTCCACGACCTCGATCCTCACCGCGGCTGCCCTCGCCCCCCTGGCCATCGGTGACGCCTCCACGTATGCCGCCATGGCGGGCATGTGCGCCTTGGTCGTGGGCGTGCTGGCCCTGGCCGCGGGCCTGCTGCGAGTGGGATTCGTCGCGCAGCTCCTCAGTCGCCCCGTGCTCATCGGCTACCTCGCTGGCGTGGCCGTGATCATGGTGGCCGGCCAGCTCGGCAAGCTCCTCGGGGTGCAGGTCGACGGGACCGAGCCGATCGCGCAGATCGTCTCCGCCCTGCAGCATGTCGATTCGACCAATGGCGCGACGGTCGCCATCAGTCTCGCTGTCATCGTCACGTTGTTCGTCGGGACCCGGTTCGCCCCTCGCCTGCCCTGGCCGTTACTCGCGGTCCTCGGCGCAACCGTGCTCACGACAGCACTCGGCCTGGAGGAGCAGGGGGTCAAAGTCGTGGGCACCATCCCACAGGGCCTCCCGCCCCTCTCGCTACCCACGGACCTCTACCTGCTGCCCCAGATCCTCGGGCCTGCCGTCGGCATCGCTGTCGTCGCTTTCGCCGACAACGCACTCGATGGACGGGCATTCGCCGACGACGGCGAGGAGCTCGATGCCGACGCCGAGCTGCTGGTCCTCGGGATGTCCAACATCGGGGCGAGCCTCACCTCCGGGTTCCCGGTCTCCAGCAGCAGCAGCCGCACAGCCCTGGCCAAGGTGTCGGGGGCGCGCACGCCGGCCTACGGCTGGGTCACCGCCGCAGCTGTCGTGGTCGTGCTGCTCTTCGCAGGGCCGATCCTGGCGAACTTCCCGATGGCGGCCCTGGGAGGCCTCGTAGTCTTCGCCGCATTCAAGATCGTGGACATCGCGGAGTTCCGGTGGCTCTGGAACTTCCGACGGAGCGAGTTCTGGCTCGGCATCGCCACCGCGATCGCCGTGCTCACCCTGAACCTGCTGGCCGGCATCGGGTTCGCAATCGCCCTGTCTGCGGTGGTCGTCTTGGCGCGGGTCGCTCGGCCACATGCGGCGATCCTGGGCCGGGTCCCCGACCTGGCCGGCATGCACGACATCGGTGAGTACCCGGCCGCCACCCAGATCGAGGGTTTGCTGGTCTTCCGGTATGACTCCCCCCTCTTCTTCGCCAACGCCGAGGACTTCCGCATCCGAGTCCTCAACGCCGTACGGGAGCAGCAGGAGGAGGGTCTCGAGGTCCGCACCGTGCTGCTCAACTGCGAGGCCAACGTCGACGCGGACTCGACGGCGGTGGAGGCACTCGATGCGCTGGTGCGCGAGCTGCAGCGCGCCGGCATCTCGGTGGCACTGGCGCGAGTCCATGTCGAGCTGGCCGAGCTGCTCGGGCGAGCAGGGATCCTCGAGCTGATCGGTGAGGAGAACGTCTACCCGACGCTGCCGACCGCCGTGGCCGGCCACGAGGCCAACCACGATGACCCCGACCACGCCTGATCGACGGACCTGACGACGGCAGCCAGCCACGCCGTCAGCCCGCGTCACCCGCAACCTGCGGGGTACGGTCGGCGCAGGTACCCACAACCCGGGAGGTCCGCCCATGCTTGAGGCGTCTGAGGTCGGCAACAAGCTGTCCAAGGAGGAGTTCAAGGCCGTCGAGCCGCAGCTGCGGGTCGACCTGGTCAACGCCCAGTACGACCTGAAGAGCGCGGACTTCGGGGTGCTCATCTTCGTGGCCGGCGACGACCGGATCGCGGGCAACGAGGTCGTGAACCGGATCAACGAGTGGATGGACGCGCGGTTCATCCAGACCCACGTGATGGGGCCGCTGACCTCCGAGGAGTCGATGCGTCCGCGGTACTGGCGCGTGTGGCGCGACATGCCGGCCAAGGGCCGCATCGCCCTGATGGCCGGCGGGATCATGCGGCTGCTGCACGAGAACCTCGCCGGCGAGCTGCCCGATGAGGACTACGAACGCGCGATCGACCACCTCGAGGCGATGCAGGAGGCGCTGGTCGCCGACGGGACGCTGATCATCAAGGTGTTCCTGCACACGCCGGCGAAGAAGCAGCGCAAGCGGATGAAGAAGGCCGAGGGCGACCGCGACGAGGGCTGGCGGATCGACCAGCGCGACTGGGCGATGCTGGACCTGCTCGAGGAGAGCGGGAACAAGCTGGAGAAGCTGCTGCGGCGCACGTCCGTGGCCGGTGCCCCGTGGTCGGTCGTCGAGGCGACCGACGCGCGATACCGGGATGTCGCCGTGGCCCGCACGATCCTCAACGCCATCACCGCGCGGATGACCGAGGGGACCCCTGCGGGGGTGTCGGTCAGCGAGCAGCTGTTCTCCCCCGGTGAGCGCCAGGCCACGGTGCTCGACACGGTGGACCTCACCCGCACCACCGACAAGGCCACCTACGACAAGGAGCTCAACAAGCTCCAGCGCGAGGTGCACGGCCTGGCCCGTCAGGCCCGCGACCGAGGCATGTCGACCGTCCTGGCCTTCGAGGGCTGGGACGCCGCGGGCAAGGGCGGGGCGATCCGCCGGATCACCCAGGCGCTCGAGGCCGGCGACTACCGCGTGATCTCCACGGCGGCACCGACCGAGGAGGAGCGCAAGTACCACTACCTGTGGCGCTTCTGGCGCGACCTGCCCCCCGCCGGGAAGTTCGTCATCTACGACCGCACCTGGTACGGCCGGGTGCTCGTCGAGCGGATCGAGGGCTTCGCGACCCCCGCCGAATGGCAGCGCGCCTACGACGAGATCAACGACTTCGAGGACCAGCTCGTCGAACGCGGCTTCTACGTGGCGAAGTTCTGGTTGCACATCTCCGCCGAGGAGCAGCTGGCCCGATTCCAGGCTCGGGAGAACACCCCCGAGAAGGCCCACAAGATCACCGAGGAGGACTACCGCAACCGCGAGCGGTGGGACGAGTACGTGCAGGCCGTCGACCAGATGGTGGTCCGCACGTCGTCCAGCGATTCGCCGTGGCACATCATCCCCGCCAACGACAAGCTCACTGCGCGCCTCGAGGTGCTGGACCACGTGCGCACCGGGCTGAGGAAGGCACTGCGAACACTGCCGTGAGCCGCGAGGCGCGGCCCCGGACCGACCTGCCTTGCGGCAGCCGGCTCAGTGCTCGCCGCGAGCGGCGATCCCGGTGAGCACCTCGGCCACCCTCGCACCGCTGCGACCGAAGTACTCCGGAGCCAGGTAGTCGTCCATGAACGCCGTCACGTCGGGTGTGATGACCGGCCGCGCCCGGATCATGTCGACCATCTCGTCGAAGGACTCGGGGTGGTAGCCGATGCGCTCGGCGAAGATGTAGGACTCGGCACTTCCGGGCATGTGCTCGGCGATCCGGTCGGCGAGCAGCCATCGCGGGAAGATCACCGGCTTGCCCAGGGCCCACGCCTCGTACACGGTCGTCCCGAAGTCGGCGACCACGATGTCGGCACGCGGCATCGAGGCCCCGGTCGGTGTGTGGTCGGTCCGGTTTCGCGGGTGCACCGACACGTCGATCCACGCGAACTTCGACAGCGCGCGCAGGTAGTTCTCGAACCCAGGGAAGCTCGAGGTGGACCGACCCGTCTCCCCGCGCTTGCGCCGGTTGTGCGTCGGAGCCCACAGCACGCGCGGCTTGGGCTCTCCGATCAGCCGGCGAGCCGGCGGCGGCACCTGGCCGATCAGGTCGTCGAGGCGGGGCCAGCCGACGACGTGGATCCGGTCCTCGCCGAGCTTGATCGCCGGTGACTCCAGCAAGCGCCGCTTGAGCCACTCCCCCGGTACGAGCAGGTGCTGGCGCTGGTTGGCCAGCCGCTTGCCCTGGCCGTCGGAGGACCACAGGTAGTTCTTGTCCGCGACCCCGTGGCTCATCACCACGTCAGCCTTGGGGCGGATGAACAGGCAGAAGTTCAGCGCCCCCGGCCGGTAGTCGCCGCGCTCCGGCTTGGCGTCGGGCAGGTGCGGATCGATCAGGTCGAGCAACTGGGCCTGCACGCCCTGGTACGAGTCGGCGCGATCGAGCACGAAGCGGATCGGGCGCGACATGGCGCACAGGCTACCGACCACGGCGGGTGGCGCACACGCGTGACGCGCGAGAACCCCACCGGGCAGGACTCGCGGGGCGGGAACGCCCATCGGATCGGCCATCCGGCGTTCAGCGGTGCGACACGCCACGTCTCACGATCCGAACGGAAGTGGACAGATCGCCGAAGTTAGGGCAGCCTCTGCGTCATGACGACGGCCGGGCACGCGACGGACACCCTTGTGGTGCGCCGTCACGTCGACCTGTGCCGTATGTGCTCCAGCATGTGTTGCGCCTGATCCTGCAGTTTCCTTCCGGACGCTGCGGTCGACCAGGCGCCGGACACCCCATGATCCCGCGCCCGGCTTGAGCGTATGCGTCCTCCGAACCCCGGAGAACGCTCATGACCGAGACACCCACCTCCCCCGCCCGGGCCTCCCGGGCGCCGCGTGATGAGGGCCAATGGGCCCTGGGCTCGACGACGCCGCTGAACGCCAACGAGGAGTTCAAGGTCGCAGACAACGGCCTGAACGTGCGCGAGCGCATCGAGACCATCTACTCCCGCGAGGGGTTCGCGAGCATCCCGCCCGACGACCTTCGCGGCCGCATGCGCTGGTGGGGCCTCTACACGCAGCGCCGTCCGGGCATCGACGGTGGGCGGACCGCCAGCCTGCCGCCCGAGGAGCTCGACGACGAGTTCTTCATGCTGCGGATCCGCTCCGACGGCGGCGCCCTGACCAGTGAGCAGGCCCGCACGATCGCCGGGATCTCCACCGAGTTCGCCCGTGGCACCGCTGACATCACCGACCGCCAGAACATCCAGCTGCACTGGATCCGGATCGAGGACGTCCCCGAGATCTGGCGACGCCTCGAGGCCGTGGGCCTCAGCAGCACCGAAGCCTGCGGCGACACCCCCCGCGTGGTGCTGGGCTCGCCGGTCGCGGGCGTGGCCGCCGACGAGATCATCGACGGGACCCCGGCGATCGAGGCGATCGTCGCCCGCTACGTCGGCGACCCCGAGTACGCGAACCTGCCGCGCAAGTTCAAGTCCGCCGTCTCCGGTTCACCCCGCCACGATGTCGCGCACGAGATCAACGACGTGTCGTTCGTCGGGGTGGTCCACCCGGAGCACGGTCCGGGGTTCGACGTGTGGGTCGGTGGCGGGCTGTCGACCAACCCGATGCTCGCCCAGCGCCTGGGCGCGTGGGTGCCGCTCGACGAGGTCCCCGAGGTGTGGGGCGGGATCCTCGAGATCTTCCGCGACTACGGGTACCGGCGGCTGCGCAACCGGGCGCGCCTGAAGTTCCTGGTCGCCGATTGGGGCGCGGCGCGCTTCCGCGAGGTGCTGGAGACCGAGTACCTCAAGCGGCCTCTTCTCGACGGCCCGGCGCCGGACCCCGTGCCCGCCGGGGCGCGCGACCACGTCGGGATCCACCCGCAGCGTGACGGCCGGGTCTACGTGGGAGCGGCGCCGACCGTGGGCCGGATCAACGGCGAGACGCTCGCGAGGCTGGCCGACCTGGCAGCCAGGTACGGCTCAGGGCGGATCCGGCTGACTGCCCAGCAGAAGCTGGTGATCCTCGATGTGGCACCCGAACGTGCCGAGGCCCTCGCCGGGGCGCTCGGCGTGGTGGGCCTGCAGGTCCATCCGCACGAGATCCGCCGCTCCACGATGGCCTGCACCGGCATCGAGTTCTGCAAGCTGGCGATCGTCAACACCAAGGACACCGCCCGCGTCCTGATCGAGGAGATCGAGGCACGGCGCCCCGATCTGGACGTACCCCTGGCCGTGCACGTCAATGGCTGCCCCAACTCGTGCGCCCGATTCCAGGTGGCTGACATCGGGCTCAAGGGAATGCTCGTCCCCGACGCCGACGGGACGCCGGTCGAGGGCTTCCAGGTGCACCTCGGCGGATCCCTGGGCCACGCCGCCGGATTCGGGCGCAAGCTGCGGGCGCTGAAGGTGACCTCCGCCGAGCTCCCCGAGTTCGTGGACCGCCTCACCGGGCGCTACCTCGAGCAGCGCACCGACGGGGAGCAGTTCGCCGAGTGGGTCGTCCGCGCCGACGAGGAGGCCCTCCGATGAGCGTCCAGCCGGGCTCCACCAGCCGCCCCACCGAACTGGTGGTCGATTCGGTCGACCCAATCGGCCGAATCGACCACCAGAGGCCCGGCGGCGCGCCCACCGGGGAACGAGCCGTGCCCTACCACTGCCCGTACTGCGCCGAGGAGGACCTGCGCCCCCTCGGGGCGACGCCGGGCGCGTGGCACTGCCGGGCCTGCACCCGCACGTTCTCCGTGAAGTACCTGGGCATGCAGGCCCCGACCCCCACATGGCCGCCCACGTTGGACGCCGCCCCGACCCCGACCGGAGGAACCCCATGACCACGACCGACATCCGGGCCGCCGACCCGAGGCTGGTGGCCAAGGGCGCAGCGGTCGTTGCGCACTTCGCCGACCCGTACGACCAGGCCCGGATCGCCCTGGCCTGGGCCCACGACGAGTTCGGCAACGACCTGGTGCTGGCCTCGAGCATGGGCGACGAGGTGCTGGTGCACCTGGCCAGCGACGTGATCCCCGAGGTGAACACGTTGTTCATCGACACGGGCTACCACTTCGCCGAGACACTGGGCACGGCCGCCGCCTACGACGCGTTCCGGCCGATCACGCTGATCACGTTGACGCCGCGGCAGACCGTGGCCGAGCAGGACGCCAGCGAGGGCGCGGACCTCTTCGCCCGCGATCCCGACCGCTGCTGCGCCCTGCGCAAGGTCGAGCCCCTCGAGCGCGGGCTGGCCCCGTTCGCGGCCTGGATCACCGGCATGCGCCGCGTCGACGCCCCCACCCGCACCGACATCGAGGTGATCGGGTGGGACGCCAAGCGCGCGAAGGTGAAGCTCAACCCCCTGGCAGCGTGGACCGACGAGGACGTCTCGGCCTACGCCGAGCTCAACGGGGTCCTGCTCAACCCGCTGCGCCAGGTCGGCTATGCGTCGATCGGGTGCCAGCCCTGCACGAATCCCACTGCCCCTGGAGACGATCCCCGATCCGGCCGCTGGTCGGGCCGGGCCAAGACGGAATGCGGGTTGCACACATGAGCACCACAGCACTGGGTCACACCCACCCCACGCTCACCCTTGACCACCTGTCGGCGCTGGAGAGCGAGGCCATCCACATCATGCGCGAGGTCGCTGGGGAGTTCGAGCGCCCGGCGCTGCTGTTCAGCGGCGGCAAGGACTCCGTGGTGATGCTGCACCTGGCCATCAAGGCGTTCCACCCCGCGCGGGTGCCGTTCACCTTGGTGCACGTCGACACCGGACACAACTTCCCCGAGGTCCTGGAGTACCGCGATGCCACCGTCGCGCGCACCCGGACCCGGCTGGTGGTGGCACACGTCCAGGACTGGATCGACCGTGGTGTCCTGCGCGAGCGGCCCGACGGCACGCGCAACCCGCTGCAGACCGTCCCGCTGCTCGACACGATCGCCGAGCACCGGTTCGACGCCGTCTTCGGGGGCGGGCGCCGCGACGAGGAGAAGGCGCGCGCCAAGGAGCGCATCTTCAGCCTGCGCGACGAGTTCGGCCAGTGGGACCCGCGACGGCAGCGCCCGGAGCTGTGGGACCTGTACAACGGCAGGCACGCCCCCGGCGAGCACGTCCGGGTGTTCCCCCTGTCGAACTGGACCGAGGGCGATGTCTGGCGCTACATCGATCGCGAGGGCATCGAGCTGCCGAGCATCTACTACGCCCACGACCGTGCCGTGTTCAAGCGCAGCTCCATGTGGCTCACCGCCGGCGACTGGGGCGGGCCCAAGGGCGACGAGACCGTCGAGGTGCGTCGCGTCCGCTACCGGACTGTCGGGGACATGTCCTGCACAGGCGCCGTCGACTCCGACGCCACGACGGTGGCCGAGGTGATCGCCGAGGTCTCGGCCAGCCGGCTGACCGAACGGGGCGCGACCCGCGCCGATGACCGCATGTCCGAGGCGGCCATGGAGGATCGCAAGAAGGAAGGCTACTTCTGATGGCGCACGAACTGCTCCGCCTGGCCACCGCCGGGTCCGTCGACGACGGCAAGTCCACCCTCGTGGGTCGGCTGCTCTACGACACCAAGTCGATCCTGGCCGACACGATGGACGCGATCGAGCAGGTCAGCCGCGACCGCGGCCTGGCCGCACCCGACCTCGCGCTGCTCACCGACGGCCTGCGCGCCGAGCGCGAGCAGGGGATCACCATCGACGTCGCGTACCGGTACTTCGCGACACCCAACCGGTCGTTCATCCTCGCCGACACCCCCGGGCACGTGCAGTACACGCGCAACATGGTGACAGGGGCCTCCACCGCCGAGCTCGCGCTGATCCTGGTCGATGCTCGCAACGGGGTGGTTGAGCAGACCCGCCGGCACGCCGCGATCAGCGCCCTGCTGGGCGTTCGGCACATCGCGGTCGTGGTCAACAAGATGGACCTCGTCGGGTTCGACCGCGACGTGTTCGAGGCGATCCGCGTGGAGTTCGACGCGTACGCCCGGGCCCACGGCGTGGACGACGTGGTGGCCATCCCGATCAGCGCCCTCGACGGCGACAACGTCGTCACCCGCTCGCCGCGCACCGACTGGTACGAGGGCCCGACGCTGCTGGAGCACCTCGAGACGGTCCCGGTCGGCAGCGACCCGGCGCGGCAGCCGTTCCGGTTCCCCGTCCAGTACGTGATCCGCCCGCAGGACGCCGAGCACCACGACTACCGCGGGTACGCCGGTCGGGTCGAGGCGGGCACCATCTCCGTCGGGGATGCCGTCGTGATCGCCCCCAGCGGGGCACGCTCGACCGTGGTCGCGATCGACACCTACGACGGGCCACTGGCGTGGGCGCAGGCGAGCCAGTCGGTCACGCTGCGCCTGGCCGACGACATCGACATCTCGCGTGGCGACCTGCTGGCTGCCGAGGAGGCCGCTCCACCGGTGGTCCGCGATATCGGCGCGACCGTGACGGTCGTGGCCGAGCAGGCGCTGGTCCCTCGCCAGAGGCTGCTCCTCAAGGCCGGTTCGCGCACGGTCCGCGCGTTGGTCGAGAGCATCAACAGCCGACTCGACATCGACACCCTCGAGGCGCATGCGGGAGTCCACCGCCTGGGCCTCAACGACATCGGCGAGGTCCGGATCCGCCTGGCGGAGCCGGTCGCGTTCGACCGGTACGACGACATCCGGTCCACCGGCGCGTTCCTGCTGATCGACGACCAGACCGGGGCCACCGTGGCCGCCGGGATGGTCCGGACGACTGCCGCATGACCGCCACCGGTTCGCTCAGCTCCGGTGGGGCGGCCCGATATCCGCTGCTCCTGGACCTGTCGGGCCGCTCGGCCCTCGTGGTCGGCGGCGGGCCGGTGGCGGCGCGCCGTGCGGCCGGGCTGGTCGCGGCCGGGGCTCGGGTGGCGCTGATCGCCCCGGCGATCTGCGAGGACCTCGTCGACCTCGTTGCCGAGGGCGCAGTCGTGTGGTTGCCCCGTGAGGCAACGGCCGACGACGTCACAGCCGGGCCGGCTGTCACCCTCGAAGCCGGACCAGCCGAAGGTCCCCACACGGTCGAGGCGGCCACACGAGCCCACCGGGCCGGACCGGCCGAGCATGCCCAGGCGGTGGGTCAGGTCGGGGGCTCCCGCTGGTGGCTGGTGCACACCGCGACCGGCGACCTGCTCGTCGACGAGGCGGTTGCCCGACGGGCCGACGACGCCGGGATCTGGTGCGTGCGGGCTGACCGCGCCGAGGACTCGGCCGCCCACACCCCAGCGATCGCCGTCGGCCCGGACGGGATCCAGGTGGCGGTCTCCGGCGGCGGCGACCCCGGACGGGCCCGCGCGATCCGCGACGCGATCAGCGACCTGCTCGCCACAGGCACCCTCCCCCTGCGCCGAACCCGCGCCGCCACCGCCCCCGCACCCCCTCCCGGATCGCGTCGGGTTCGAGCGGATCGCGTTCGTCCGAACCCGACGCGATCCGGCCCAACACCCAGCAGACCCGACGCGATCTCGACCGGCGCGGGCGGGCGCGTCGTCCTCGTCGGCGGTGGGCCGGGGGATCCCGGGCTGATCACCGTGTCCGGGCGCCAGTGGTTGGCCCGGGCCGATGTGGTCGTCACCGATCGGCTGGGGCCGACCAGCCTCCTGTCCGAGCTCGCCCCCGACGTCCAGATCATCGATGTCGGCAAGACCGCCGGCAACCATCCCATCCCCCAGGACGAGATCAACCGGATCCTCGTCGAGCACGCGCAGGCCGGACGCACCGTCGTGCGCCTGAAGGGCGGTGACCCGTTCGTGCTCGGGCGCGGCGGCGAGGAGGCCCTGCACTGCCTGGCGCACAACGTCCCTGTCGAGGTCGTTCCGGGGGTGACGTCCGCGGTGAGCGTCCCGGCGGCGGCCGGCATCCCCGTGACCCACCGCGGAATCACGACCTCGCTTGTCATCGCCAGCGCGCACGCCGGCGCCGGACAAGCCCTCGACGCCGCCCGCACCGCGCCCCACGACGCCACGCTCGTGATGCTGATGGGCCTGTCCGGGTTGGCCGGGACGGCAGGCGAGCTGATCGCGTCCGGGCGCGAACCGGCAACCCCTGTCGCCGTGATCAGCGAGGGATGGACCCCCCGGCAGCGAACCGTGACCGGGACGCTGGCGAGCATCGCCGGCGACGTGGCCGCTGCCCGCCTGCCCGGGCCCGCGGTGATCGTTGTCGGCGACGTCGTGGCGCTGCGCGCAGAACTCGGAGACCTCTCCGGCGTGCCGCGGGGTGAGATCGCCCGGGCTGGGTGACCATAATCACAATGTCACTGACACTGCTGGCCCACGGATCGCCGGACCCCAGGCACGCGCGCGACGTCGCGTCCCTGGCCGGGCGGCTCAAGGTGGCCGGGATCGCCACCCGGGTGGCCTACCTCGACCACCACTCGCCGAGCCCCGCGGAGGCCGCGCGCGCGTGGCACGACGATGAAGCGCCGGACACGACCGTCGTCCCGCTGCTCATCAGTCCCGCCTACCACGCCCGCGTCGATGTCCCAGCTGCGATCACCGCGATGCGTTCAGCGGCACCGCGGCTCGGCGTTGCCGCAGCCGAGCCCGTCGGACTGCACCCGTTGCTGCTCACCGCAGCCGCCGAGCTCATCGCCGCCTCGGGCCTGCCCGTCGACGCCCGAACCGGCATCATCCTGGCCGCGGCCGGCTCGCGCGACCTGCGTGCTGTGGGAGCCATGGAGTCGTTGTTCCGCACCCAGGCAGGCGCCATGGCCGACTCGCTGGGGGCCCGTTCCGTGCGCGCGGCCTACCTCGACGGCGGCCGCCCCCTGGGCCGGATTCGCACGCTGATGCGGTGCGTGGACGGCTGCACGTCATTCATCGTGGTCCCGATGGTCGTCGCCGACGGCATCCTGCGCGACCGGATCGTCACCGCGGCCGACCGGCACGACACCCCAGTCACACCGGGAGTCCTCGCCGACACCAACGCGATGGCCGACCTCGTCGTCGTGCGGGCCGGATCTGCGCCGGCGCCCACGCAGGCTGCATCCCGCGCGCGCGCACGCCACTGACCGCACCTACCCGCTGATCCCCATCGCCGCCAGGATCACGGCCTGGGTCTGTGCCTCCTCGTCAAGGGCGGCATACCGACCCGCCGCCCCGCCGTGGGAGCCCTCCTCGAGTGCCACCCGCAGCAGCACCCCGCCCCGACGTCCGGGCACCTCGACCGCCCCTCGCAGCGGATCGCGTGGCCCGCAGCCGGGCGACCCACTTCGCCGGCTCATGCACCATGACCCGGGGGTCGTGGACGGCGCCCGTGGCCAGGATGAACGGCCGGCGACCCGCGGGCGGGACGTTGTCGTACGGCGAGTAGTCGACCATCCACGCGTACTGCTCGGGCAGCGCCGGGTTGCCCCACTCCTCCCACTCCCCCACCGTCAGGGGCAGCTCGGAGTCGAGCATCGAGTGGACGACGTCGACGAAGGGCACCTCGGCGATGACACCGGCGAAGGCCTCCGGGTCGAGGTCCATGCTCGCCGCGACCAGCAGCCCGCCGGCTGATCCCCCGCGGGAGACGATCCGGGATCCGTCCACCGTCGCGTCGGGACCGGACCCCAGTGCGCGGGCGACGTCCACGAAGTCCCGGAAGGAGTTGGCCTTGGTCGCCATGTGGCCGCCGTCCCACCATCGACGGCCGAGCTCGCCGCCGCCACGGACGTGCGCGTGGGCCCAGACGACTCCGCGGTCCAGCAAGCTGGGCAGCGCCCGGCTGAACGTGGGGTCGTAGGTGTACTCGTAGGCGCCATAGCCGTAGAGCAGGCAGGGTGCGGTCCCATCGAGGGGAGTCACCCGATGGGCGACCAGCGTGACCGGGACCTGCACGCCGTCACGGGCGGTGACCCACTGCTCGGTGACCACGTAGCTGCTCACGTCATGGTTCGGCGCGTCAGCCCGATGGCGGACGGAGGGCTCGCCCGAGGGGTCGAACGGATGGTCGGTCCAGACAGGCGGATCGACCCGGCTCTGCACCACGACGGTCACGAACGAGGCGTCGAACTCCTCGTTGGTCCCCAGCTCGATGGACGACCCGGGTGCCGAGCGAAGCGCTCGAGCGCTCGGCCAGTCCAGGCCCGAGGCGGTCACGGGGGTCACATAGAGCGTGGGTCTCCCCGACTCCCTGAGGCTGACCACCACGACGCCGGAGAAGGCGTCGACCGCCTGGAATCGACGCAGCACGGCGGAATGCGGATCAAGCCCGGGGTCAGTGACGTCGGACTCACCGGGGAGCGGCGCGTCGATGGCCGATCGCCAGGTCGCCGGGTCAGTCACGCCGAGGCCCACCCAGCTCAGCGTGAACTCCCGGGCGCCGCCGTGGTTGGTCACGGCAAGGAACGGCTCCGGACCGTCGGGTACGGACTCCACCCAGTACTCGTGCCCCTCGCGCCGACCCCCGACGGTGGCTGGTGCGGTAGTCGGTTCGGCGGCCGGGATGGCCCACGTCTCGGCGCTGTCCCGGCTCGTGGCGTGGATGAGCACCCACTGCCCGCACCGGGTCGTGCGCACCGACAGCTCGAAGCGCCGGTCGTCCTCCTGGAGCACCAGCACATCGGCCGCCGGGTCCGTCCCGACCACATGGCGCCACACCTGGTGCGGCCGGTACACGTGGTCCACCACGGTGTAGAAGAAGGTGCGCCCGTCGGCGGCCCACGCTCCCCCGTAGTAGGTGCGCTCCACCCGCTCGGGCAGGTCCCGGCCGCTGGACACGTCGCGGAAGCGAAGCTCGTACAGCTCCTCGCCGGTGGGGTCGAACGACCATGCCAGCAGCGAGCCGTCCGGGCTGATCTCGCGAACCCCGAGCTCGCCGTACGTGGATCCGACCGCCGCTGCCTCGACGTCGAGGTCAAGCAGGGTGCTCCACTCCCCCGCGCCCGTCTCCTTGCGCTGGAACTGGCCGAGCTGCGCACCGTCGGGCATCACGTCCCGGAACTCGCGCCGACCCGACAGGAGTGGGCGGGCCCCACCTCAGCCAGCGGTGTGCGCGCGACCATCTCGGTGAACAGCCGACGGCGCAGGGGCTCCAACGGCGCGGTGGCCGCAGCGTAGTGGTCGAGCTCGGCGCGCAGGTACGTGGTCAGGTCGTCGCCGCCCTCGGCCATCCAGGCGAATTCGTCCGGGACGTCCCGGCCGTGAAGGTGCCGGACATGGGGGCGCGTGGGCGCCACGGGAGGGGTGACCATGACGGCCGAACCTAGCAGGGGCGCAACGACTTACCCGACGATGACGCATCGTGGGCCGAGCCCGATCATCCGTCGGCTATCCTGCGCACGACCTTCCGACCCGGGGTGGGGGAAACGCCCGCCGGAGGCGGACCCTCGGCCTTGTGCCCTGTCATCGGAGGCACCGATGAACCCCCTGTCCCTGCGACGGATCTCCGTCGCCGCGGGCGTCACGTGCGCCCTGCTGCTCCCCGTCGCCGCGGTGCGCGCCGACGAGTCCCCGTCGGCCGCACCGAGCGCGGTCCCGATCGCCGCGGAGTCACAGGCGTTCACCGTCGGCATCACCGACGACGTCGACTCGATGAACCCCTTCACCGGCATCGTGTCGACCGCCTATGAGATGTACCAGCTGATGTACCCGACACTCACCGAGAACTCAGCGGACGACTTCTCCCCCGGGCCCGGCCTGGCGGAGTCCTGGGAGGAGTCGGCGGACAAGAAGACTTGGACCTACAAGATCCGCCCGGGCCTGACGTGGAGCGACGGCGCGCCGTTGACGGCACGGGACGCCGCCTACTCGTTCAACCGGATCATGGACGGCGACTACGAGCAGACGAACTACGGCAGCTACGTGGCCAACATCACGAAGGCCGAGGCCACCGACGACACCACGTTGGTCCTGACCGTCGACAAGCCCTCGCCGATCATGGAGAACCTCGCCGTCTACATCCTCCCGGAGCACATCTGGAAGGACATCGACGGCAAGGAGGTCCGCTCCTACGAGAATGAGCCCACCGAGGGCCAACCGATCGTCGGGGCCGGACCCTACGTCCTCATCGACCGGGAGAAGGGCCAGTTCATCCGGTTCAAGGCCAATCCCACCTTCTACGGCGGCACGCCGGCCGTCGACGAGCTCACCTTCCGGGTCTACAAGAACGGCGATGCCGTCGCCCAGGCCCTGCGCAAGGGCGAGATCGACTTCGCCGACGAGCTGCAGGCCAACGTCTTCGACGCCATCAAGGACGAACCGGGCGTCACCGCGGTCAACGCCGCGTACTACGGATTCAACGAGATCGGCATGAATGTTGGCGCGGCCCTGGCTGACGGGACGCCGATCGGCGACGGCAACCCTGCGCTCAAGGACAAGCGGGTCCGCCAGGCGATCAACCACGCGATCGACCGCCAGACCCTGGTGGACAAGGTGGCCGTGTACGGCACCCCGGGAAGCACGATCATCCCGCCGCTGTACGCCGACTTCCACCTCCAGCCGACCACTCTCTTCGACTACGACCCCGTCAAGGCAGGCACGCTGCTCGACGAGGCTGGATACACCCTCGGACCCGACGGCAAGCGAGTCGGTCCCGATGGCGAGCCCCTGACGCTGCGCCTGCTGGGCCGTCAGGAGTCCCAGACCTCGCAACAGACTGTGCAGTTCGTCGAGGGGTGGCTGGAGGAGATCGGCATCACCGTCGACACGACCATCGTCACCGAGGACACGCTGATCGAGCTCAACGGCGAGGGCCGGTTCGACCTGTTCGAGTGGGGTTGGGTGGTGGAGCCGGATCCCGACTACCAGCTGTCGACCTTCACCTGCGCCCAGCGTTCCTCGAAGGAGGACGGCACAATCTACGCGGGCCTGTCGGACTCGCACTTCTGCAACGAGGAGTACGACAAGCTCTACGCCGAACAGGCGCTGGAGACCGATCCGGCCAAGCGCGCTCAGATCGTCAGGGCGATGCAGCAGATCGTCTACGACGAGGCGCCCTATGCCATCACGTTCTACTACGACCTGCTGCAGGCCTACCGCTCCGACAAGTTCACGAACTTCGTCCAGCAGCCCAAGGACTCCGGTCCGCTGCTGTTCCAGTTCGGGACGTGGTCCTACCAGTCGATCACCCCGGCAGGGGCCGACGACGAGCAGGCGGGGGAATCCTCCACCGGCACCGGCGTGAGGCCGGCACTGCTCGCTGGGCTCGGGGCGCTCGTGGCCGCAGGGATCATTGCGGTCGTGCTGGTCGCCCGGCGCCGCAGGTCCGACGAGGACACCGAGTAGGCATGGGATCCGCCGTGGAGGCGGCGGCCGCACCCCCGCCGACCCCGATCGCCAGCGGGAGTGCCGCGCCCCGGTCCCCGGGGATGAGTCCGGGGACGCGGTACGCGCTGCGGTCCGTCGGCTCCGGGCTGGCGACGCTGGCCTTCGTGGTGGTCTTCAACTTCTTCCTGTTCCGGATGCTGCCCGGCGACCCGATCGGGCTCTACACCCGTGGGCGCAATGTCGCGCCCGAGCAGATCGCCAAGCTGCGCGCCGAGCTGGACAAGCCGATCGGCGAGCAGTTCCTGACCTACATCTCCAACCCCTTCGCGTCGACGATCAACTCCGCCCGGTTCAACCGGCCGGTGTGGGAGCTGATCGGCGACCGCGTCGGGTCGACGTTGCTGCTTGTCGGGACCGCGATCGTGCTGGCCTCGATCTTCGGCACGCTGATCGGGATCCGCGCGGCGTGGCGGCGTGGCGAACGCTTCGACAGCGTGTCATCGGCGGTCACCCTGACCCTCTACGCGATGCCGGAGTTCTGGCTGGGCATGATCCTGCTGATCATGTTCGGCGTCGGCACGGCCGTGACGCCGGGCATCTTCCCGATCGGCGGGATCATCACCCCCGGCGTGGACCCCTCCAGCATCGAGGGTGTGCTGAACGTCGCCTGGCACATGGTGCTGCCGGTGACCACCCTGGCCGCGGTGTACCTCGCCGAGTACGCGCTGGTGATGCGCGCCTCGCTCATCGACGAGATGGGCCAGGACTACCTCACGGTCGCACGGGCCAAGGGCCTCAAGGACAAGGTCGTGCGCCAGCACCACGCGGTGCCCAACGCGATCCTGCCCACGGTCACCCTCATCTTCATGAACCTCGGGTTCGTGATCTCCGGGGCGATCACCGTGGAGACCGTCTTCTCGTGGCCGGGGCTGGGACTGCTCACCTACGACGCCCTGCGCGGACCGGACATCGCACTGCTCCAGGCCACCTTCCTGCTCTTCTCCATCGGCGTGATCGCCGCCAACATCATCGCCGACCTCATGTATGCCGTGCTCGACCCGCGGGTGCGTGTCTGATGACGATGACCCGCCCGGGCTTCGATCCCGTCAGCCCGACCTCCGCTCGGCAGGTCACGCGCGCCCGCCGACGCGCCTCCCGTGCCCGCACCTGGCGGGCGTTCCGATCCAACCGAGGCGGGATGCTCGGCCTGGTGATCCTTGTCGTGTTCATCCTGCTCGCCGTCTTCGCTCCGGTGCTGTTCCCACCGAGCACCATCAGCGTCACGCAGGCCACCGGCGAGCCGATGAGCCCACCCACCGCCGGCTTCCCGCTGGGCACCGACGAGAGCGGGCGCTCGATCCTGGCGCTGATCGTGTGGGGCGCCCGGATCAGCCTGGTCGTGGGGCTGGCGGCCACGGTGATGTCGATGCTGATCGGCACGGTGATCGGAATCATGTCCGGGTACTTCCGAGGTGGCCTCGGCCTGGTGCTCAACCGGTTCACCGACTGGTTCCTGGTGATCCCATTCCTGCCCCTGGCCATCGTGCTGGCCACCGTTCTCGGCGCCTCACTGATCAACATCATCGTGGTCATCGGGATCACGTCCTGGCCGGGGACCGCGCGGTTGGTGCGCTCCCAGACCCTGAGCATCGGCGCCCGCCCCTACCTGGAGCGCTCCCGGGCACTGGGCGCCGGGGACGCCCACCTGATGCGCCGGCACATCCTGCCCAACGTGATGCCGCTGGTGCTGGCCAACACCACCCTGATGGTCGCCCTGGCCATCCTCAGCGAGACCACCCTGAGCTTCCTCGGCCTCGGCAACCCGCTGTCGCCGTCTTGGGGCTCGATCCTCGACGGCGCGTTCACGAGCGGGGCGATGACCGTGGGCGCCTGGTGGTACGTGCTTCCGCCCGGCCTGTGCGTGGTGGCGGTGGTTCTCGCGTTCACCCTCATCGGACGCGCCCTGGAGGACGTCGTCGATCCACGCCAGCAGGGGGGACGCTGATGGCCACCCAAGGCCGGGGGCCAGCGCTGGAGTTCCGCGACGTGCACGTCACCTACCGCGGGCGCGATGGCGACGTCCCGGCAGTGCGCGGGGTCGACCTCGCCGTGGCCGCCGGCTCCTCCTTGGGCATCGCCGGAGAGAGCGGCAGCGGCAAGTCCACTCTGATCTCCACGGTCCTGCGCCTGCAGCCGAAGACCGCGACGGTCACCGGCCAGGTCCTGGTCGATGGCGACGACGTCCTCGGCATGACGTTCAAGAGGCTGCGGGCGCTCCGCTGGGCGCAGGCCAGCATCGTGTTCCAGGGCGCGCTGCACGGGCTCAACCCGTTGCAACGGATCGGGGAGCAGATCGCCGAGCCGATCACCGTCCACGAGCCGAAGTCCACACGCGGCGACGTGGACCGCCGCGTCGGCGAGCTGCTCGAGCAGGTTGGCCTCCCGGCCGCGCGCTCCCGGGCGTACCCGCACCAGTTGTCCGGGGGCCAGCGCCAGCGAGTCATGATCGCGATGGCCCTGGCATGCCGTCCACGACTGATCGTGGCCGACGAGCCCACCACAGCCCTCGACGTCATGGTCCAGGCCCAGGTGCTGAAGGTGCTCACCGACCTCGTCGACGAGCTCGATCTCACTCTGGTCCTCATCTCCCACGACCTCTCGGTGCTCGCCGACGTCTGCCAGCGCGCGGCGGTCATGTACGCGGGCCGGATCGTGGAGTCCGGTCCCGCCGCCGACGTGTTCGAGCGCTCGGCGCACCCGTACTCGCGCGCGCTGGCCGGGGCCTTCCCCCGGATCGGCGACCCGAGCTTCCGCTACGCCCCCTCCGGGCTGCCCGGCGACCCGCCGTTCCCCGGCGATGTGGGCCAGGGCTGCTCGTTCGCGCCACGGTGCCCGGTCGCCCGCGAGGACTGCGTGAGCGGCGAGGTGGAGCTCGCTCACGTCGCGGAGGGCCGGATGGCCGCATGCCGTCACCCGCTGGTCGACGAGCGTGCGGACCTCCAGGAGGGCGCCCGATGACCTCCCCCGCCCTCGAGGCCCGCGACCTGCGGGTCAGCTTCCACACCGGTCGCCACACCTCTGCGCGGGCGGTCGACGGGGTCAACCTCACGCTCATGCCCGGTCAGATCGTCGCCCTGGTCGGCGAGTCCGGGTGCGGCAAGTCCACCTTGTCGCGCGCGCTCCTGGGGCTGCAGCCACTGGCCTCCGGCCAGGTGCTCGTCGACGGCGAGGACCTGCCCACCTCCCGGTCGGGGCTCAAGGCCTACCGACGGCGTGCGCAGTTGGTGCTGCAGGACCCGATGGGCTCGCTGAACCCGCGGATGACCGTGTACGAGTCGGTGGCCGAGGGGCTGCGCGTCCACGGTGTGGACCGCGAGGAGGAGCGTGTCGCCGATGCGCTGTCCCGGGTCGGGTTGCGCCCGCCCGAGCGGTTCTTCGCCCGCTACCCCCACGAGCTGTCCGGTGGGCAGCGTCAACGCGTCGTGATCGCAGGGGCGCTCGTGCTCGAGCCGGAGATCCTCGTCGCCGACGAACCCGTCTCCAGCCTCGATGCGTCGGTGCGCGGGGAGATCCTGGCCCTGCTGCTGCGGCTGCGCGAGGAGCTGGGCCTGTCCATCCTGATCGTCACCCACGACCTGGGCCTGGCCTGGAACGTCGCCGACCGGATCGCGGTCATGTACCTCGGTCGGATCATCGAGGAGGGGACCACCGAGGAGGTCCTGTCCGAGCCGAAGCACCCGTACACGCAGGCACTGCTGTCGGTGGTGCCCGAGATCGACCGAGTCGAGCCGATCGTGCTGGTGGGCGAGCCCCCCGATCCCGCGCGAATCCCCGCCGGCTGCCGGTTCCATCCTCGCTGCCCGGTGCTTCAGGCCGGGCTCCCGGACGAGGTCGCAGCACGGTGCCACGGCGAGTCGCTGCCCCTGCTCCCGGTCCAGGCAGGGCATGCCGCGTCCTGCTTCGCGTTGGCCTGAGGGGTCCCGCCCCTTCTCGCGCCCGCTCGTCAACCGCCGGCCGCGTCCTTCGCCTCCGCGTGGGTGGCAATGGCGAGCGCCATCCGGTCCACAGCCTCGGTGAGCACCTCCCGCGAGCAGGCGAGGTTGATCCGGGCGTGCCCGATGCCGCCGCGCCCGAACTGGCGCCCCGCGTGGAGCGCGACCCGGCCATGCTCGAGCAGCACCTCGGCCGGATCCGGGCCGAGGCCCACACCCCTGAAGTCCAGCCACGCGAGGTAGGTCGCCGCTGGGGGCCCGTGCACCACCCCGGGCAGGCGCTCGGCGAGGAGCTGGGCCAGCAGCGCCCGGTTCGTGGCGATGTTGGCGTTCACCGCGTCCAGCCAGGACGGGTTCGAGCGGTAGGCCGCGGCGTGACCGATCACGCCCAGATGGCTGCCCCCGTAGGGCACGGAGTCCGGCAGTCGCTTCAGCTGGGCGCGGCTCGCCGGACCTCCGACGATCAGGCCGGCCTTGAGCCCCGCGAGGTTGAACGCCTTGGCCGCGGAGGTGACCACGAAGCCGTGGTCGGCAACCGCCAACCACGGAACGAACGTCGCACCCTCGGGGACCAGAGGCGCGTGCACCTCGTCCACGATGACCAGTGCGCCGTGACGCTGCGCGGACCCGGCCACAGCGGCCAGTTCGGCGGCGGTATGGACGACTCCGGTCGGGTTGTGCGGGCTGCACAGGAGCAGCACGGTGCGACGCGAGGCGGCATCGGTCGGGTTCGCTGCCAGGGCCCCGTCGATCGCAGCCACGTCCAGCCGCCCTTCGGCGGTGAGGGCGACCGCCACCACCTTCCGACCGACCTCCCGGGTGAAGCTGGCGAAGGGCGGATAGACCGGACTCGGGATCACCACGGCGCCCCGGGGCGGCGCGAACCGCTCGACCAGGACCCGGATCCCGGTCATCACGTCGGCGCAGAGTGCCATGTCAGCCGGGTCCGGGTTCCAGTCCCAGCGGACCGGGGCGAACTCCGCCAGTGCCTCCTTGTAGGTGGTCCCGAAGTTCGGGTACCCGGTATCACCAGCCCTGACGGCCTCGGTCAGGGCCTCAACCACCTCAGGCGCGAGGAGCACATCCATCTCCGCCACCCACACCGGCAGGACGTCCGGACCGTAGTACTGCCACTTGATCGACGTGCGGCGGCGGAGCTGCTCTGGGCGCAGGACCTCGAACGGGGCGGTGACCATGCCCCCATCGTGACGCACCCGACCCACTGGCGCCGCGCCGCCCGCTCCGCCCCTGCAGACTTGCGCTGCATCTCAGTCGATCACGCGTCCCGAATGCAGCGCAGGCTCTTGTCGGGCGACGCGAATGCAGCGCAACCGCACGCGGCGCCGGACTGCGTGGGATCAGCGGCGGTGGTCGGCGAGCGCCGATCGCAGGGCGTCGTGGGGCAGGGCCAGCGCCCGGTGGCCGCGGTGCCCGAGCGTGTCACGGGCGTTGAGCATCGAGTCCAGGACAGCCTCCTCGGCGGCATCCACGCAGGCGACGAACAGCGGGTCGAGGTCCGACCCACCCAGCCCGGCGCTGTCGGGGCGTGTCCCGCGCGGCGCGCGCATGCCCACCGAGACGCCCAGGAAGATCTCGCCGGACCCGTGGTGGGCCACCGACCCGGCCCGCGCCAGACCCAGGCCGATCCGGGTGGCCAGGCGCCGGCACCCATGGGTGTCCAGCGGCGCGTCGGTCACGACGATGCCCAGGCAGGATCCCGCGGGCGGCGGGCCACCGGGAGCCTGCGCGGCACGCCCCCCGCCCGACGGTGCGTCCTCGAGACCGGAGCGCCCCAGGATCCGCCCCACCGGAACCCCACCGACAGTGAGCCGGTCCCACTGGCCGAAGTTCGTCAGCAGCAGGACCCCCACCGTGTTCCCCGAGGGCAGCACACGGGAGGCGGTCCCGATGCCGCCCTTCCATCCGAGGCAGAGCATCCCGGCACCAGCCCCGACGGACCCGGTCCGCGGTCGGATCCCCGACCCGATCGACGCTCGCGCGGCATCCCGTGCGGACGCCACGTCGTCGAACTCGACCTGCATCGCGCCGGCGCAGCTCAACCACGAGTCGTCACACTCCCCCACGACCGGGATGACGACATCGTCTTCCACGCCGGGTGACTCGGCCAGGGCGATCCGGCAGGCCGCGTCGTACACCCGGCCCAGCTGCATCGTGGAGGTCAGGTAGATCGGCGTCTCGACCAGGCCCCACTCCTGGGCGGACTGCCAGCCGGTGCACTCCCCAGCCCCGTTGAGCACCGCGCCGCCGGCCGACACGGGACGCGCCCACGGGTCCCCGCCCAGATCCAGGACGGTGACTCCCGTGCGCGCTGCCCCGCGACCCCGCGGTGGGGCTGGTTCGTCGCGAACGATCGTCGTGTGGCCCACACCGACGCCCGGGACGTCGAGCACGGAGTTGGTCGGACCCTGGGGCAGGGTCCCGACGGTGATCCCGAAATCAGCGAGGCTGGTCATGGTCGCCCAGCATGCCACCCGTCGGGCCCGACCCACCCGGAGCCACGTGGCCGTCGCCGACTTGGCAGGATGCAACCGTGGCCCAGCCCCCGACGACCGCTGCCCCGATCCCGTTCGTGTGGCATCCCCGGACGCGACGGCACGTGCCCACCGCCGAGATCTGGCTGGGGGTGCGCACTCCCGGCACGGAGGTCGTCGAGCGGGTGAACGTCATCCGCGAGGCCCTCATCCGTGCCGGGCACCCCGAGGTCACCGCCAGCGATCCCGATCCGGAGGCGCTGCTGGCCGTGCACTCCGCGGGCCTGATCGAGCACCTGCGCACGATCCACGACGCCTGGGTCGTCGGCGGGTACACGACCGACCCCGGACAGGACCGCGTCGTGCCCTACGTGTTCCCGACCGAGGCGATGCTCGGCGGGCTGCCCGTCCGGCGCCCGACCGCGGCGCACGCCCGCGCCGGGCAGTACTGCTACGACACGATGACCCTCATCGGACCGGGCACGTGGGACGCGGTCGAGGCCGCAGCGGGGGCAGCGCTGACCGCCGTGGACCTGGTGGCCACGGCGGCGTGGGTCGAGGGCTCCGACGGGTCCGGCACGGGCAGTCCCGGCGGATCATCAGGAGCAGCCCCGATGGCCTACGCCCTGTGCCGCCCGCCCGGGCATCACGCCGCCCGTGAGGCATTCGGGGGCTCGTGCTACCTGAACAACGCGGCCATCGCCGCGGAGGGCCTGCGCGCGCGGGGCGCCCGCCGCGTGGCGGTGATCGACATCGACGCCCACCACGGGAACGGGACCCAGGCGATCTTCTACAACCGGGGGGACGTGTTCTACGGGTCCGTGCACGTCGACCCCGGGGCGGGCTGGTTCCCGCACTTCATGGGTTTCGCCGACGAGACCGGGAAGGGCGCGGGTTCAGGGGCCAACCGCAACATCCCCCTGCCCCCACGATCCGGGGACGACCGCTGGCTCACCGCTGTCGGCCAGCTCGTCGAGGACGCCCGGACGTTCGGCGCCGATGCGCTCGTCGTGTCCCTGGGCGTGGACGCAGCCATCGACGACCCGGAGAGCCCGCTGCGGGTCACGCCGCGACGGGCTGCGCGCGGCGGGGATCCTGCTGGGCGGCCTGGGCGTGCCGACGGTGGCGGTCCAGGAGGGTGGCTACCACCTCAAGACCCTGGGGACGCTGGTCGCCGACTGCCTCGCAGGGCTGGCCGAGGGTGCACGTGCGGGCGGCGAGCGGCTGATCCCGACGACGGCCGGGGCCCGCGTCAGTCGTCGTCGTCGCGGGCCAGCCAGCTGGCCAGCCGCTCGACCGGCACCTCGAACTCCGGGTGCAGGTCGACGAACGTCACCAGCTGCCCCGCCAGCCACTCGAGGGTGACCTCCTCGTCACCCTTGCGCCTGACGAGCTCCTCGATGCCGCGATCGGTGTCGTACACGCCAGCCCTACTCGAACGCCCGGTCCATGAGCGCGCGCTGCTCCTCCTCGTGGCGGTGCAGCGATCCCACCGACGGTGACGAGCTCGCGTCGCGGGTGACGCCGGCAACGGTCCGCATGATCGCCCGGGGCAGGTGCTGGTTCATGAACGGCCACGGGCCCATGTTCTCCGGCTCGTCCTGGACCCACATGATCTCGGCGTCGCCGAAGCGGTCCAGCATCTCGACCAGGGTGCGGTGCGGCAGCGGGTACATCCGCTCCATCCGCAGCACGGCCACGTCCGTCCGCTCGCGCTTGTCGCGCTCGGCCATCAGGTCGTACCCGATCTTCCCCGAGCACAGCAGGACCCGACGGATGCCCGCAGGATCGATGCGCTCCTGGGTGATCCCACGATCGTCGAGGACGGCGCGGAAGTACCCCTCGGTGAAGTCGCGGGTCAGGGACGTCGACACCTTGGCGCGCAGCAGCGACTTCGGGGTGAACACGACCATCGGCCGGGTCAGGCGCGAGTGCACCTGCCAGCGCAGCAGGTGGAAGTACGACGCCGGGGTGGTCGGCTGGGCGACCGTCATGTTGTCCTGGGCGCACATCGCCAGGAACCGCTCGATGCGTGCCGAGGAGTGGTCCGGGCCCTGGCCCTCGTAGCCGTGCGGGAGCAGGAGCACCAGCGACGAGCGCTGGGCCCACTTCTGCTCGGCCGAGGTCAGGAACTCGTCGGTGATGGTCTGGGCGCCGTTGACGAAGTCGCCGAACTGCGCCTCCCACATGACCAGGGCATCGGGGCGCGCAACGCTGTACCCGTACTCGAAGCCCATCGCGGCGAACTCGCTGAGCAGCGAGTCGTAGACGAAGAGCTTGCCCCCGTGGTTGTAGCACTGCTTGAGCGGCTTGTACTGCCAACCGGTGCGGGCGTCGACGATGACCGCGTGCCGGTGGCCGAACGTCCCGCGCCGGGAGTCCTGGCCGGCGAGCCGGACCCACTTGCCCTCGTTGACCAGCGAGCCGATCGCCAGGGCCTCGCCCATCCCCCAGTCGATCGTGTCGGAGGCCACCATCTCGGCGCGGCGGCGCAGCTGCGGGACCAGCCGTGGGTGCGCGACGAATCCCTCCGGCAGGTCGATCTGGCTGCGCACGACGAGGTCGACGACCTCCTGGCTGATCGAGGTGTCGACATCCCAGGCCGGGGTCTGCGGCGTGAGCTCCTTGCGGCCGGTGGAGATCACCTCCGCCGAGTTCGCATTGAACTCCTCGTCCCCGGCGCTGCGGGTCTCCTGGAACACCCGCTCGAGGCGCTCCTGGAAGTCGCGCAGGGCGTCCTCGGCCTCCTCCACGCTGATGTCGCCACGACCGATCAGGCCCTCGGTGTAGAGCTTGCGGACCGAGCGCTTGGCGTCGATGACCGCGTACATCGTCGGCTGGGTCAGCGACGGGTCGTCGGCCTCGTTGTGCCCGCGGCGCCGGTAGCAGATCATGTCGATCACGACGTCCTTGGCGAACGCCTGGCGGAACTCGTAGGCCATCCGCGCCACGCGCACGACCGCCTCGGGGTCATCGCCGTTCACGTGGAAGATCGGCGCCTGGATCATCCGCGCGACATCCGTGCAGTACACCGTGGAACGGCTGTACTTCGGTGAGGTCGTGAAGCCGACCTGGTTGTTCACGATCACGTGGATCGTGCCACCCGTGCGGTAGCCCTGCAGCTGGCTGAGGTTGAGGGTCTCGGCCACGACGCCCTGTCCGGCGAAGGCAGCATCGCCGTGCATGAGCAGGGGCAGGACCGCGTACTTGCGATCCGGCTCGTTCTGGTCCTGCTTGGCCCGCACGATGCCCTCGAGCACAGGGTTGACGGCCTCGAGGTGGCTCGGGTTGGCCGCCAGGTACACCTTGACCTCGGAGCCGTCCTCCGCGGTGAACGTGCCCTCGGTGCCGAGGTGGTACTTGACGTCGCCGGAGCCCTGGACGCTCTCCACGCCGTAGTTGCCCTCGAACTCGTTGAAGATCCGCGAGTACGACTTGCCGGCGATGTTGGCCAGCATGTTCAGGCGCCCACGGTGCGGCATGCCGATGCAGACCTCGTCGAGCTTGTCACTGGCCGCGGCGGACAGCACGGCATCCACGAGCGGGATGACCGACTCGCCGCCCTCGAGGGAGAACCGCTTCTGCCCCACGTACTTGGTCTGCAGGAACGTCTCGAAGGCCTCGGCGGCGTTGAGTGTGCGCAGGATGCGCAGCTGCTCGGAGCGCTCGGGCTTGTCGGGGGCGGTCTCGATCCCCTGCTGGATCCACTGTCGCTGCTCGGGATCCTGCATGTGCATGTACTCGATGCCGACTGTGCGGCAGTAGGCGTCGCGCAGGACCTTGAGGACGTCGCGCAGGGTCATGAACTGCTGCCCCGCGAACCCGGCGACGGCGAACTCGCGATCGAGGTCCCACAGGGTCAGGCCGTGGGCAGCCACATCGAGGTCCGGGTGCTTGCGCTGCTTGTAGTCCAGCGGGTCGATGTCGGCCATCAGGTGCCCGCGCACGCGGTAGGCGTGGATCAGCTCCTGGACCCGCGCCGTCTTGTTCAGGTCCGAGTCGTGGCTGGTGGCGATGTCGGTCGCCCACCGGATCGGCTCGTACGGGATCCGCAGGGACGTGAAGATGTCGTCGTAGAAGCCGTGCTCGCCGAGGAGCAGCTGGTGCACCCGCCGCAGGAAGTCTCCTGACTGCGCGCCCTGGATGATCCGGTGGTCGTAGGTGGAGGTCAGGGTGAGGATCTTGCTCACGCCGGCGCGGGCCAGCGTCTCCTCGGCCGCACCCTGCCATTCGGCCGGGTAGTCCAGGGACCCCACGCCAACGATCAGGCCCTGGCCGGACATGAGGCGGGGCACGGAGCTCACCGTGCCGATCGTGCCCGGGTTCGTCAGGGTCGCGGTCGTCCCGGCGAAGTCATCGGCGTTCAGGGCCCCCGTGCGCGCCTTGCGGACCAGCTCCTCGTAGTTGGCCCAGAACGCCGCGAAGTCCACCTGCTCGGCACCCTTGATGCACGGCACGAGCAGCTGGCGGGTCCCGTCCGGCTTGGCGATGTCGATGGCCAGTCCGAGGTTCACCGTCTGGTGCGTGATCACTGCCGGCTTGCCGTCGACACGGGTGAACCCGACATTCATCTCCGGCATGTCGGACAGCGCTCGGACGACGGCGTAGCCGATCAGGTGCGTGAACGAGACCTTTCCGCCGCGACCGCGCGACAGCTGGTTGTTGATGATGTGCCGGTTGTCGATGAGCAGCTTGGCCGGCAGCGCCCTCACGGATGTGGCCGTCGGGACCTCGAGGCTGGCCTCCATGTTGACCACGACCCGGGCCGACGGGCCTCGCAGGACACGAGGCGCCGGGTCGACCGCGCCAGCACCCGTGGGGCCGGACGGGATCGAGGACAGGCCCACCTGCGGGGCGACCTGATCCATCGCCGACGCGGGGGCCTCGACCTCGTAGGCGGGCACGTTGTGCTCGAGCTCTGGCATGAGGCCCGGAGCGTGCTCGGCAGTGACCGCTGGGGTGGATGCCTCCTCGTCGGGCGTCCCGCCGGTCGTCGTGGGCCCGTGCACGGGCGAGACCACCGTCAGCGGGCCGGCGATCGGCCGACTGGCGGCCGCCGCGTCGGCATCAGGCACGGTTCCGGCCGTCGGTCCAGGCAGTGTCGACGGCTCCCCGGGACGGTAGTCGGCGAAGAAGTCCCACCACGCCCGGTCCACGCTCTGCGGATCCTTCAGGTACTGCTGGTAGATCTCGTCGACGAGCCACTCGTTGGTCCCGAACGCCACCATCCGGGATCCCGCATCATTGGCCACGTCCTGCTACCTCTCGACGGTCGGGGACTCCACCGGGCGACCCTCTCAGGAGGTGCCCGCACACCTGTCAAGGCTACTCCCCGAGCCCCGCGAGGGCTCTGGCAGGATCGTGGGCATGTTCGCCGCCAGCGCAGTTGCCTTCAGCCCCGACGATCCCCTGAGCGGGCTACGCATGGGCGATCATCCCGAGCCGGTGGTCCCGGAGGGGTGGGTGGTGGTCGACGTTCGGGCGACCAGCGTCAACCACCACGACCTGTGGACCCTCAAGGGCGTTGGGCTCAGCGCTGATCGGCTGCCGATGATCCTCGGGTGCGACGCTGCCGGCGTCGACCAGGACGGCAACGAGGTGATCGTCCACGGGGTGATCACCGACGGTGGGTACGCCGACGAGACCGTCGACCCGGGCCGCACCTTGCTGTCCGAGAAGCACCAGGGCACCTTCGCCGAACGGGTCGCGGTACCCGCCCGGAACCTGATCCCCAAGCCGGCCACCCTGTCCTGGGCCGAGGCTGCCTGCCTTCCGACCGCATGGTTGACCGCCTATCGGATGCTGTTCACCCGGTCCGGGCTCGTTCCCGGCCAGACCGTGCTGATCCAGGGCGCCGGCGGGGGCGTGTCCACCGCCCTGATCATGCTGGCCCGACAGGCGGGGTATCGGGTCTGGGTGACGTCCCGCGACGAGGCCAAGGGCGCCCGAGCAGTCGAGCTGGGTGCGCACGAGGCGTTCGCGTCCGGCGCACGGCTCCCGGAGAAGGTCGACGTCGTGATGGAGACGGTCGGTGCCGCCACGTGGTCGCACACACTGCGATCGCTCAAGCCCGGCGGACGGGTGGTCATCGCGGGGGCGACCTCCGGCTCCCAGCCGCCCGCGGACCTGTCGCGGGTCTTCTTCCTCCAGCTGTCGGTCGTGGGCTCGACGATGGGCACGCGCGACGAACTCGAGCGGCTGGTCGCGATGTGTGGGGCGACAGGCGTCCGCCCGTTGATCGACCACGTCCTCCCCCTGGCCGCCGCGGACGAGGCCCTGCGCCACGTCGCCGAGGGCGACCTGTTCGGCAAGATCGTCCTGACGCCGTAACCCCGCGGAGCGGTCGAGCGGCCCCTCCGCCTCCGCTCCCGCCGCCCTCCCTGCCCCGCCGCCCCGCACGATGCTCGTCCGGCCCGGCCGATACCCCGCCCCACCCCACCGCTCGCCGCCGACTTCGTCCGCTTTCGCGCGGCCCAATCGCGGTGCGGTCCGGATCTCGACACATCGATGCTCCGATATCCGGACCAGAGGACTCGGGCTCGCGGCCACTCAACCGGCCCGGCGCATCCTTTGCGCAATCGTGCGCCGGATGATGGCCTGGACCTCATCGGGTCGGCGCTCGAGGTCATCCCAGGTGAATCGGAGCACGACGTAGCCCAGGGCCACGAGCCGCTGATCACGCGTGCGGTCCAGCTGGAACCTGTCAGGGCCGTGGAAGCGCTTGCCGTCGAGCTCGACAACGATCCTGAACTCCTCATGAAGGGCATCAACCGGTCCAATCAGCCCCCGGCCATCGGAGATGTCCACGTTGAATGTCCACCTGCCCGAGATGGAGCAGGCGATCCGTTGGAAGCGCCACTCGAGGACAGACCACGGGCTACCCACGCATGTCATGGCGATCCGGTGGGCGCGCCTTGCGCCACGGCGACCCGCGGCAGTCTGGGCAACCAGTGCCAGATCGCCCGGCGCCAGCAGCCCCCGACGCAGGGCATCGGTGACGGTGGCCAACGACGACTCGAGCCGCTCATGACACAGGAGATCAGCGAGCGTCCGCCGCTCTGACGTGATCGTCATGTCCTCGAGCTGGGCCAAGTCGTCGGCCGGCGGGCGCAACCGATGGTCCTGCAGTCGCCGGGACGGACCGCCCCCGTGCTCCACGATGCCGTGGCAGTCCGCTGCCGGGATCGCGTAACCCCAGATCGCTGCTGCGGTGGAGTGGCTCGGGACCCGCCCGCTCAACGCGACGGCACGCGCCCGCTGCCACGGTCCCTCCTCCACCTCCCGGTGCCGGAAGACCGACCCCGCCACGCTGAGCCAGAGCCCATCTCGCACGAGGCGGCGCTGCCGACTGTCAGACCAACCCTCCGCTCGCGCCTGGGCACGGGTGAACACGCCGTCCTGAGTGAGCGCGCTTTCAGGGAGCTCGAGCCCCGGGGGCACGGCATCCCGCCTGAGAATCCCTCGTCCGTCCACCGGTGGATCGTGCTGCCTCCCGACCCCAGGGTCGACCCCTCCCGCCCGATATGTGGACAAGGCCGATGATCCCGAGAACCCGCGCCGTCCGGTTTTCCGACCGCTTGCGCTCCGAGAACCGGACGAGTTCGGCTCCGATCCTCGCGATAGCGGACGAAGTCAGGTTCCGGCGTGCGACCCCAGCTGGCGGGGGCGGGGGCGGGGGCGGGGGCGGCGGCGGGGCCGCCCGAGGCGGCTAGCGGATTCGGCCCCAGGGGCGGACGCGCCAGAGGACCCTGCCCACCACCTCGGTGACGGCTCCGAAGTCGCGGGAGTCGGTGGAGGCAGCCGGGGCATCGCCCAGCACCCAGTAGCCCTCTGCGTCGACGCGCTGCACCCGCTTGACGATCAGCATCCCCGGGCGGACCGGGTGCTCGAGGACCACCACGTCACCCACGCCGGCCCGGCCGTCCCGTCGGGCGATGATCCAGTCACCGTCGTGCAGTGCGGGCTCCATCGAGGGACCGGCGACGGCCAGGTAGCAGAATCCACGCACTGGCGTAGTGTGGCGCACGCACCCGTGGGGTGGTGGGCGACCGTTCCGGGACGATCCCGGCATCGGTACCCTCGGCACCCTCGCGGCCCGCCACCGCCCGCACGACCGGCCACCGGCCACCACGACCGAGCACGAGACCACGAGCCAGGAGAAGAGATGCTGTCGTTCCTCGCCCCCCGCACCACCGTCCACGCCCACTGCGACCTGCCCTGCGGCGTGTACGACCCCGCCCAGGCGCGCCTGGAGGCCGAGTCGGTCAAGGCCTGCATGGTCAAGTACGCCGCCTCCGATGACACGGACTTCAAGTCCCGCGCCGTCTCCATCAAGGAGGAGCGCTCCGACCTGGTCAAGCACCACCTGTGGGTGCTGTGGACCGACTACTTCAAGGCCCCGCACTTCGAGAAGTACCCGCAGCTGAACAGCCTGTTCAACGAGGCCACGAAGCTCGCCGGCGCGGGTGGCACCAAGGGCACCAACGACGTGGCCGTCGCTGACTCCCTGCTGGCCAAGATCGACGAGATCGCCGAGATCTTCTGGGAGACCAAGGCGGCGTGACCTCACCTGAGGACCTTCCGGGGGCGCCGGGCCGCGATGCGGTCGCCGGCGCCCCCGGAGCTGTCTCCGAGTCCGGGAACGCCCGGACCGACACCGCACCAGTCGTCCGGCCGGCCCGCCCGGAGGACGTGCCCGAGATCCTGGCCATGGTGCGCGAGCTGGCTGAGTACGAGCGCAGCGCCCACGAGGTGCAGGCGACCGAGGAGATGCTCGCCGACCTGCTGTTCGGCGGCAACACCCCCAGCGGCGCGCCGGCCGCCTACTGCCACGTGGCCCTGACGCCGGCCGACCACGCTGATGGCCCACCCCTGGCCGGCATGGCCCTGTGGTTCCTGAACGCCTCGACCTGGATGGGCCGGCACGGGATCTACCTCGAGGACCTGTACGTCCGGCCCGGCTACCGCGGCCTCGGCCTGGGTCAGGCACTGATGGCTGAGCTGGCGAAGATCTGCGTGGATCGTGGCTACGCCCGCCTGGAGTGGTGGGTACTGGACTGGAACACCCCCGCCATCGAGTTCTACAGCGCGCTCGGGGCCAAGTCCATGGATGACTGGACCGTCAACCGGATCACCGGCACGGACCTCGAGCGACTGGCCCAGCGCGCACCACAGGAGTGAAGCCACGCCGGTGACGACCCGGCCACCCTCTGTGCCCCCCATCGGCTAACGTGACCACCCGTGGACATCGATCCGACCGTGACCCTCCGGGTTCCCGCGAACAGCGCGTTCGTGGTGCTCATCCGCGCCGCGGTCTCAGCGATGTGCGCCCGGCTGGACTTCACGATCGACCGGATCGAGGACGTGAAGCTCGCGGTCGACGAAGCGGCAGCCTTGCTGCTCAGCGATGCCCCTGCGGACACCAGCCTCGATGTTCGGTTCACCCCGGACGCCCCCGACGGGATGCGCGTGGAGATGACCGCGCCCACGGTGCACGGCCGGTCCCTCGAGCGCGACAGCTTCACCTGGACCGTCCTGACCGCCCTCGTCGACGAGGTGGTGGCCACGGTCTCTGCGGACAGGAGCCTCACCATCTCCTTGGCAGTGCACCGCTCCGAGGCGGTCCGGCCGTGAGCGAACGCCCCGCGGGGCCGGACACACCGGGGGAGGTCGAGCCGGCAGCCCACGAGCCCGCCGAGCCGGCGGAGGTCGAGGCCGAGGCGGCGGAGGTCGAGGACGACGCCGAGGCCGTCGAGAAGCTCGCCGAGCCGCGATGGTCCACGCGCGACCGCACCCGTGAGCGCGAGTTGATCGCCCTGATCGCCGAGCTGCCCGAGGAGGACCCGCGGCGCGCATCGGCGCGCGACGAGCTCGTGACCATGCACCTGCCCCTTGCGGCCTTCCTGGCCCGGCGTTTCCGCGACCGTGGCGAGAGCCTGGATGACCTGACCCAGGTGGCCACGATCGGCCTGATCAAGGCGGTCGACCGGTTCGATCCCGGCCGCGGGGTGGAGTTCTCGACGTTCGCCACGCCCACGATCGTGGGCGAGATCAAGCGGCACTTCCGCGACAAGGGCTGGGCCATCCGAGTCCCCCGCCGGCTCCAGGAGCTGCGGATCTCCATCGGGCGCGCAACCGCCGAGCTCAGCCAGTCGACCGGCCGCTCCCCCACGGTGGCCGAGCTGGCCGCCCACCTGGAGGTGAGCGACGAGGACATCCTCGAGGGGATGGAATCGGCTCAGGCCTACGCCACGCTGTCACTGGATTCGGCGTCGGCAGACGGCCTGGATGAGGGGTCCTCCCTGGCTGACACCTTGGGTGAGGTCGACCCCGGGCTCGGCGAGGTCGAGACGCGCGAGACCCTGCACCCCCTGGTGGCCACGCTGCCACCCCGCGAGCAGCGGATCATCCACATGCGGTTCTACGAGAACATGACCCAGGCGCAGATCGCCGAGCAGATCGGCGTCTCGCAGATGCACGTCTCCCGGTTGCTGGCCAAGTCCCTGGCGCAGCTGCGAAGCGGTCTGGTCGAACCGACCAGCTGAGGAGTCGGACCGCCGGACTCAGACCAACGCCTCGCGCACAGCCGGACGCAGCCCCAGCACCAGTCCCGCCGCAGCGACGATCGCCAGGACGACGCCCGCCACGAGGTCCACCGCGATGTCCGAGTTGACCAGCGGCCAGGCCACCACCAGCGCGAAGGCTTGGGCGAGCAGGAACGGCGTTCGCGCCATCCTTCGACGGCGGAACAGACCCCACCAGATCAGGGCCAGCGCGCCGACGATGACCACCCAGATGACCACCGTGGCCACAGCGATCCAGAAGTCGAGGTCCGAGCTGGCCGTACCCAGGCCGATGAGGACGCTGAGCACGCCGGCAGCCACCGCCTCGAGCCCCGCGATCGCGACGAGGGGGCGTACCGGATCAGCCATGGCGCCAGAGTACGGGCCTACAGTTGGCCACATGAAGCCGCGCGGCCTGCTGATCGCCAACCCCAAGGCGACCAGCACCTCAGCCGGGATGCGCGACGTCATCACCCGGGCACTCGGGCACGAGGTCGACCTGGAGGTGGTCACGACCACCCACAAGGGGCACGCCGAGATGCTGGCATCGGAGTCCAACGGGCTCGATCTTCTGATCACCCTCGGCGGGGACGGCACGATCAACGAGGCGGTCAACGGGATGCTCAACTCCCCGCACACCGACCTGCCCATGCTGGCCGCGATCCCTGGTGGCTCGGCGAACGTCATGGCCCGCGCCCTCGGGTTCCCCAATGACGCCATCGAGGCAACCGGCATGATCCTGGAGTCCCTGCGCACGGACTCCAGCCACACCGTGGGGCTGGGCAACGCCCATTTCACCCCCCTCGAGACCGGCGAGCAGAACTCGCACTGGTTCACGATCAACGCCGGGGTTGGCATCGATGCTGACGTGATCGCCTCGATGGAGGCCCAGCGAGCAGCCGGGCGGGCTGCGAGCCCCACCCGGTACGTGTGGACGGCCGCCCAGGAGTACGTCGGAGGCCTCGGCCGCCGCGGCCCCTCCCCGCTGAGCCTGCAGCTCCCGGGCGAGGACCCGATCGAGGGCCTGGCCCTGGTGATCATCCAGAACACCGCACCCTGGACGTTCTTCGGACCGTTCGCCATCAACCCGTGTCCCCGGGCCTCGTTCGACCTGGGGCTGGACGTGTTCGCCCCGCACTCCCTCGGCCCGCTGCCTGCGGCGCGGTTCGGCCTGCGGATGCTGCGTGGCAGCCGGTCGGGAGCGGTCCCCGGGCAGTTGACCCTGCTGCACGACGAGGAGGCGTTCACGATCCAGTCGCAGACCCCGACTGCCCTGCAGCTCGACGGGGACTTCATGGGCCACGTGGACAGCGTCTACTTCCGGTACACGCCCCACGCGCTGCGGATCGTCGGCTGACGATCGGGCCAAACCGCCCATGTGGTGGGCGAAAGAGCCCCATCCCGCCCCGAAATGGCGGGATCTGGGCAGATCGTGGCCTTTGAGCTCCGGAATGTGACGTACGCGACAGCCTGAACTCGTCCCACGCGGGGCAAAACCCTTGTGACAGGGCGGATCGTCTGCGACCCTTGAGGGCAGTCAGGACGAAGTGGGGACACACCCCACAACCGTCGCAAGCGTACCGGAGGGTGATGGGTGCCGAGGAACCGGCCCCGAGATCCGCTGGCACCGTGGTGAGCGCACCCCGATCGGGGTGCAGGAAAGCTGAGGAGACATGGACTGGCGCCACAAGGCGGCATGCCGTGATGAGGATCCCGAGTTGTTCTTCCCGATCGGGAACACCGGCCCCGCACTCATGCAGATCGAAGAGGCACGCGCTGTGTGCCACCGTTGCGAGGTTGTCGACCTCTGCCTGAAGTGGGCCATCGAGAGTGGCCAGGACGCGGGCGTCTGGGGCGGCATGAGCGAGGACGAGCGCCGTGCCCTCAAGCGTCGCAATGCCCGGGCCCGGGCACGCGCGCACAGCTGACACTGCCCTACCCAGAACCGTTCGATGAACGGCCGGCCCCACCGGGTCGGCCGTTCATCGATGTTCGGGCGGGAGATCGACGGCGACTTCAGTGACCTCACCGACGCGGCCCAGGGTCAGGGTCCCGTTGAGCTCCTCGCGGACGAGGGTGTCCACGATCCGCAGCCCGAGCCTTGGGGATGAGGCCACCTCGAATCCCTCAGGGAAGCCGGGACCGCGGTCGCTGACCACGACGTGCAGCCCCACCTCGTCGCGGGCGCTGCGCAGCTCCACGTCGTCCGCGCCATGCTCGACCGCGTTGGCCAGCAGCTCCACGAGCGCCATCGCCAGGGCCGTGGCCTGCTCGGCGGGCACCTCCCCGAACGATCCCGTCCTGACGATCCGGCGAGCGCCCATGTCGGGGGCCGACGTCTGGCGGACCATCGTCACGAGCCTGTCGGCGACGGCGTCGAAGGGCACCTCCTCGGTGCTGGCCTGCGCAAGGAGGTCATGCACGACGGCGATGGCCCCGACCCGTCTCTCGGCCTCTGCCAGGGCAGCAGCGGCCCCGGGCTCATCGAGGCGCCGCGCCTGAAGGCGCAGCAGCGCCGCGACGGTCTGGAGGTTGTTCTTGACCCGGTGGTGGATCTCGCGGATGGTCGCGTCCTTGCTCAGCAGGGCACGTTCGCGGCGGCGGAGCTCGGTGACATCTCGCACGAGCACCAGCGAGCCGTGCTGTCCGGCGGGCCCGCGCATCGGAAGGGCTCGGACCGTCACAGTGGCGGTATCGGAGGAGAGCTCCACCTCGCCGGGCATCCGGCCCCCGCACACCAGCGCCACGTTGGCATCCACGGCGCCACCTCGGCGCGCGATCCGCCCGCTGACGAGTCCCAGGTGCGCCCCGATCAGGTCGGTTGCCAGACCCAGCCGACGGTAGGCCGATGAGGCGTTGGGGCTCGCGAACTCGACAACGCCGGACGCATCGAGGCGGATCAGGCCATCGCCTACCCGGGGCTCAGCACCGGTTGAGTCCGAGACCTCGCGGTAGGGGAACTCGCCGGCGCGGATCATCGAGAAGAGGTCGTCGGCCGCACGCAGGTAGGCACGCTCGAGGGTGCCCGACGCCCGGGTCGCCGGGACCGCGGAGCGGGTCAGCGCCGCGATCCACGGGCCGTTCGCGCTCAGCCCGACCCCCACCGCCTCGCCGGCGGCCGGGAGCAGCGGGTCCGTCCGGGGCGCGAGCTGGCCCAGCCCCGGCGCTGCCCAGGCCCGGTCCAGCTCAGGACGCCGGCCCCGAGGCGTGAACGCCCCGACGAGGTCGTTCGGGTAGCGGGTGGCGGCCGTCGACGGACGCACCTGCGCAGCAGCCACGAAGCCGCCCTGGTTCCAGACCGGCAGCCAGAGGATGAGATCCGTGAAGGCCAGGTCGGCCAGCAGCCCGAGGTCGCGCAGCAGGGACTCGCAGTGCGCGATCGCACCCGGCTCGAGGTCGGTGCGATCGGAGGCGATCTCCGCCAGCGTGCGCACAGCCACCGGCACACCTCCCCTCCCCGCGCCACGGCGCGACCTCACCGCCGCTCCCCCGCGAGGCGGCTGATTCCTACAGCGTCTCAGTCACCTTGGTCAGGCCGCGTGGGGCGTCCGGGTTGAACCCACGCGCCAACGTCATCTGCAGTGCCAGCTGCTGCAGCGGGATGATGTCGACCACCGGGTGAAGCTCCTCGGTGACGTTCTCGCAGCGCAGGTCGTAGCCCACCGTGCCCAGGGCAGTCGAGCGTGCACCGCCGAAGACCGTGACGTCCGCCCCGCGCTCGGCGAGCCGCTCGAGCACCGGCTGCATGGCCTCGGCGCCCTTGCCGTCCGGAACCACGGCGATCACGGGATGGTCGTGGTCGATCATCGCCAGCGGGCCATGGAGGAGGTCTGCGCCGGAGAAGGCATGGGCAGCGACGTAGGAGGTCTCCATCAGCTTCAGGGCGGCCTCGCGCGCAGTCGGGTAGGAGTACCCACGCCCGGTGGTCACCAGCCGGTCGGTGAACCGGTACCGGGACGCCAGTTCCGTGACCTCCTCGCGGCGATCGACCAGGGACTGGGCTGCATCGGGGATCGCGCGGGCCGCGGAGGCGTCCCCACCTCGGAACGCGTCGATGATCAGCCAGAGCGCCAGCAGCTGGGAGGAGTACGACTTGGTGGCTGCGACCGCGCGCTCCGGACCTGCAAGGACGTCGAACTGCAGCTCCGCGGCACCGGCGAGTGCACTGTCCGGGTTGTTGGTGACCGCGAGCGTGGTCGCCCCCCCGGCGCGTGCGGTGCGCACCGTCTCGACGAGGTCCGGGGATCCGCCACTCTGACTGACTGTGAGCAGCAGGACGTCGGAGAGGTCCGGCCGGGCTCCGTACGCCGTCATCGTCGAGGGCGAGGCCAGGCCAGCGGGAAGGCCGAGGGAGACCTCGACCAGGTACTTCGCGTAGAGAGCCGCATGATCGCTCGTGCCCCGCGCTGCCAGCAGGACGAACCGCGGGCTGCGGCCGCGGATGGTCTCGGCGAGGCCGCGAGCGCGCGCCATGGACTCAGGGGCCAGGAGCCGGGCGAGTGCCTCGGGCTGTTCGGCGATCTCGGCGGCCATCAGGGCGCCGCGGTCCTCGGACATCGGTCGATCCTCACCTCGGGGGTCCCCACTGTATCGGGGTGCGGTCTGGGGATCGACCCCCATCGCGGCGCACCGGGCAGCGCGCGGCCCGCGGCCACGCCTGAGAACCCAGAGGGCCAGGCACGACCGCGGGCCGCGGGGATGGTCAGGCCGTCGGCGCCACCGGGGTCACCGGGGTGCGCAGGATCACGACACGGGACACGTCAGCGGGGGCGTTGGCGGCCAGCGCGGGGACGGTGGTGTCGCTCACCAGGGTCGGGGCCGAGCCGACATAGATCGGCAGCCGCGTGCGCACGACCCTGCCGTTCGCGTCACGGACCGGCTTCCCATCCGCACCGCGGGTGACCTCCCAGACCGTGAAGCCGAGCCGTCCGGAGCAGCTGGCACTGAAGTTGATGCCGTCGATGAAGCCGCCGTTGATGAACCGGAACTCCATGACCTTGTTCTTCGTCTTCACCCACTCGCCGCGCTGCTTGTCCTCGAGCTGGATCGTCCTGACGTTCGACAGCTTGCGGGTCGAGGTGATCCGTCCCCACACCTCGATGAGGTTCGGCTTGTTCTCAGTCGTCCTCCCGCCTGGGTGGGTCAGGCGTACCCGCCATCCGGCCTGCTCGTGCCAGATGTAGACGCCCTTCGGGGCTCCTGGCTGGTAGGCCGTAGGCAGGCCCTCGACCGCCGCCGGCAGGGTGGCGATCCTCGGCTTGCACGAGTTGCGGAACCTCAGCTTGGCCTGGGTCTGCGCCGGCGCCGGGGCCACGGCAGCGGCTGGGTCGGGGGTGGGAGCGGGCTCGTCGGCCATGGCCGGGGCGGCCATGAGCGTGGTTGCGGCCAGGACGCCGGACAAGGCCAGGATGCCGATGCGCATTGCTACCTCCTCAGTTCGGGCCCACCGGGGTGGTGGACATGGCACCGACGCTAGAGCGGATGCCGCTGGGGTCGCCTCCGACGGGGGCCATGCTCTGGCTAAGGTCTGCCCATGGTGTGGGCGATCCCGGCTGCGTGGAGCTGAGGGCCCGCTCAGAGGCGACTGAGGAACGCCCCGCGATCGACGATGGCCCGGACCACGCGACCAGTGGCGATCTCGCGCGCAGTCTCGGATTCGATGGCGCCCGCCTGAACCTCACGCGCGACAACCTCGAACGACAGGCCGCGATCCTGCTCCGTGACGTCGGTGACCTCGACCTCCACCAGCGCCCCGACGGCCGACGCCCGTCGATGGCGCATCCACACCTCGACGCCGACTGTCGTGCTCGTCGCGTCCACGTGCGACAGGGCGGCGGCGACCGTGGCCTGCTCCATCCATGCGAGCAGGCGGGGCGTGGCCAGCACGGGGACGTCACCGCTTCCCAGCGCGATGGCGGTGTCGTCGTCGGTGACGGTGAAGCGCAGAGTGGTCACGACGACGAGCGTAGGCCGCCCTCCGTGTTGATCAGGACACCAGCCCCAGCCTGCGCAGCTCGACCATCAGGTCGTGCGGGTTGCTGGATGCCGCCAGTGCGGCGTCCAGGCTGACGATGCCGTCGCGGTACAGCACCGTGAGGTGCTGGTCGAAGGTCTGCATGCCGTAGTAGCCACCCTCGCCGACCAGTGAGGAGAGCATGGAGGTCTTGGCCGGATCTGCGATGGCATCGGCCACGCGACCTGTGTTGACACAGACCTCCATGACCACTGCTCGGCCCCGACCGTCGGCGCGCAGGACCAAGCGCTGGCAGAGGATCCCGCGCAGGGCGCCGGCCAGGGAGAACCGCACCTGTTGCTGCTCATGCGGGGGGAAGAAGTCGATGATGCGGGCAACGGTCTCCTGGGCATCAACCGTGTGCAGTGTCGACATGACCAGGTGCCCGGTCTCGGCGGCAGTGATCGCGGCCTTGACGGTCTCGAGGTCGCGCATCTCGCCGACCATGATCACGTCAGGGTCCTGGCGCATCGCGCCGCGCATGGCGGTGGCGAAGTCGTCGGTGTCCACGTGCACCTCGCGCTGGCTGATCATGCCCAGCTTGTCGAAGTGGACGATCTCGATGGGGTCCTCGATCGTGACGATGTTGACCTCGCGGTGGCTGTTGACATGGTCGATCATGCCGGCCAGCGTGGTGGACTTGCCGGAGCCGGTCGGACCCGTCACCAGGACAAGGCCGCGGGGCTCGGTGGCCAGCGCGGAGACCACCGCGGGCAGGCCGAGGCCCTCCAGAGGCTCAGCCCCGATGGCAACCCTGCGGAACACCATGCCGGCGGAGCCACGCTGCCGGAATGCATTGACCCGGAACCGCCCCAGCCCCTCGATCGCGTAGGCGAAGTCCGCCTCGCACGTGCGCTCGAAGTACTCGACGAGGTCCGAGCGCAGCACCTGGCGGACCATGTGCTCGGTGTCGTCGGCGGTCAGCTCGGGAGCCTGCAGCTTGCGCAGACGCCCATCGATGCGCACCCGTGGCGGCGACCCGACCTTGACATGCAGGTCCGAGCCCCCAGATTCGACCAGGGCGCGCAAGTACGGTTCGACGGACCGGGCTGATGTTGCCCGGGTCGAACGCTCCGGCATCCCGAAGGAGACCGAACCCACGGATGTAAGGCTCACGGAGGTCTATTCGACCCGTTGGGGCCGGGTCTTGACCGTTACCCCGATCGGAGCAGTGCCCGAAAAGCGGACGAGGAGGGACCGCGCGGTCCCTCCTCGATGCAGCCCAACCCCGTCGGGGCTGGAGTCCTGACCTGATCAGGGCGCCCGAAGGCGTCCAGAAGCCGGTCAGGCGTTGGGGCGACGGCCGTGGTTGGCCCCATTGCCCTTGCGGGCGCGGCGCTTGCGGGCGCGCTTGCTCATGTCGACTCCTCAGGTCCTTCGGAGGCCCCATGGTCGCACACCGGCGCAGGGCCAGCGAAATCCCGGCGCTGCATCGCGGCACGGTCACCCGAGGACGTGCCCGCGGCACGCCGTGGCGACCCGCTAGCGTCAGCCACGTGGCGACCGAGTGGCAGCTTGATGACGACGTGAACGCACTGCCGCAGATCGAGGAGTTCTTCGCGGGGACCGCCCTCGGCGCGGCGGTGTTCGGCTGGACCAGCGGGGTGGTCGCCGGCCTGGGGCCGGCCGTGGTCCGCCTCACGGCGACGCAGGTGGCGTTCCGGCACCGGATCGGGTTCGCCTGGCTGTGGTTGCCCGGGGCGTGGCTGGCCCGCCCGGATGCGGAGGTGGTGCTGTCCCTGGGACTGCGCCAGCGCCTCGACAGCCCACGCTGGAAGCAGGTCGTGGAGCCCTACCCGGGCAGGTGGATGCACCACCTCGAGGTACGCGACATGGCCGCCCTCGACGAGCAACTGGCCGGATGGGTCGCAGCCGCCTACGCCGCGGCCTCCTGAATGCTCGGACCACCCACGCGGGGGGTGGTCACCCCGCGATGCCGTCCGGATGCGGCGATGGCTCGGGCCGATCGGGTGCAGGCGTGTGCGCGTCGATCAGCGCTGCGATGCCGGGCGCCGCTGCCTCGACGTAGCCGCGCGCCGATCCGCGCACCCGCTGGTAGGCGCGGCGCAGCGTCACCTGACTGGTGCGCTCGGCGCGGTCGTCGGTGATGGACAGCAGCGCCTCGGCCATGCTCGTGCGCTGCGCGGTCAGGATGTCGGACAACGGTTCACCTGTGGCCACGTGCTGCTGGTAGAAGGGATCGAGCTGGTCGGCGAAGGGGTCCAGGAGCCCGTCGACCGCGCTGGGCACCATCCCCGGGCGGATCCCGGTCAGGATGCGGTAGGCCGATCGGATGGCCATCCCCGAGAGGCCCGAGGTGCGTGCCACCTCCCCGTCGAGGAGGGTGCAGGCGTCGGCGACAACGGCAGGCCGGGCATCCGGCGTGGTCAGGTAGATGGACAGGTGCACGGGGACATCCTGCCGGGTGTGGGGATCGCTGTGCCGGGCGACCGGGCTCAGGCCCTGTCGGGAGGGTCGATCTGGATCCGGACGCTCACGAGCTCGGCCACGAGCCGGGAGCGCAGCTGAGCCGGGGCCACCTCACAGCAGGACCGCGCAACCAGGGCCTTCACGATCCGTTCGACGTCGTACTCCTGAAGGCACGGGCCGCACTCCTGGAGATGATGGGCGATCTTCTCGTGATCGGTGGGTGCCACTTCGCCGTCGAGGAACTCGTAGAGGTGATCGAGGGCTGACTTGCAGTCCAGCTCGTGGGGGTTGCCGCAGCTCATGACGGATCCCCCTGCGATCCGGCGCGGATCAGGCCACGCTCGATGGCGTAGTCCTCGAGGTTCGCACGCAGCAGCTTGCGCCCGCGGTGCAGCCGTGACATGACCGTCCCCACCGGGGTGCCCATGATCTCGGCGATCTCCTTGTAGGCGAACCCCTCGACATCGGCGTAGTAGACCGCCATGCGGAACTCCTCGGGCAGTGCCGCCAGCGCGGCGGTGACATCGGAGTCGGGCAGGCTGTCGAGGGCCTCGGCCTCGGCCGAGCGCAGGCCCCCGGACGTGTGCCCCTCAGCACGGGCCATCTGCCAGTCCTCGACGTCGTCGGTGGAGGACTGCAGGGGCTCACGCTGCTTCTTGCGATACGAGTTGATGAACGTGTTGGTCTGGATGCGGTACAGCCACGCACGCAGATTGGTGCCGTCCTTGTACTGGTGGAACGCCGCGAAGGCCTTGAGGACCGTCTCCTGGACGAGATCCTCGGCCTCCGAGGGGTTGCGCGTGAGCTTGAGGGCGGCGCTGTAGAGGGCGTCCAGGTGTGGCAGGGCATCGCGCTCGAACCGGGCCGACCGCGCCGCATCCGACTCTGTCGGTGGCGGGCTGGCGGTCGTCATGGCACCTGAGCCTAGCGGCATTCCGGTGGCTGCCCCGGTCGTGCGGGGTTCGTCATGCATGTGGACCAGCAACTGGCACTCCTCATCGTCGCTGGTTCCAACGCCCGGCGTCGCCGCGTCATTCCCGACCGCAGGCCTACTCTGGGCGCCGTGAGTGCTCCCCCACCGGAACGGCGTTGGCTGACACGCAACGTCAAGGTGCTCTCCGCCGTGTCCCTGGCACAGGACGCCGCGAGCGAGTTGATGTACCCCCTGCTGCCGATCCTGCTCACCACCACGTTGGGAGCGCCCGCGGCCGTCGTGGGGCTGATCGAGGGGGTGGCTGAAGGGGTTGCCGCGGCCATGAAGTACGTGTCCGGGCGCTGGTCGGACAGGTACGGACGCAAGCCGGCCGTGGTGGGCGGCTACGGCCTGGCCGCCTTCGGCAAGATGATCATCGCAGCCGCTGGGGTCTGGCCCGTGGTCCTGGTCGGGCGGGTGGTGGACCGGATCGGCAAGGGCATCCGTGGGGCGCCACGCGATGCCCTGCTCGCCGAAGGCGTCCCTCCCGAGTCGCTGGGGAAGGTCTTCGGCTTCCATCGCGCGGCCGACACCATGGGCGCTGTCATCGGCCCGCTGCTGGGCCTGGCGATCCTGACGGCGACCGATGACGACATCGGACTGGCGCTGTGGATCGCGGTGATCCCGGCCCTGATCAGCGTCGCGCTGGTCAGCCTCACGCGTGAGACCCGGCCGACGGCGGCCCACCGAACCTCCGGCGAGGCGGCCGTCACGAAGGCGTATCCCAAGCCAGCGACGCACGCCCCGCTCCCCCGCCGCGTCCGCACCCTGGCGGCGGTCCTTGGCCTGTTCGCGCTGGTCAACTTCCCCGATGCCCTGATCCTGCTGCGGGTCAACGAGCTCGGCTACAGCGCGGCTCAGGTGGCCGGCGCCTACGCGCTGTTCAACCTGGCCAGCGCCGCCATCGCCTACCCTGCTGGGGCCCTCAGTGACCGGTGGCCCCGCTCCCGCGTCTACGCCCTGGGCCTGGTCTGCTTCGCGGTCGGGTACATCGGGCTGGGCCTCGTGGACGGCGGATGGGCGGTCGTGGCACTGCTCGTGGTCTACGGCGGGTTCGCGGGGATCACCGACGGGGTCGGCAAGGCGTGGATCAGCGCCCTGGCTCCGCCGGATGTGCGCGGCCACGCCCAGGGGCTGTTCCAGGGCCTGACCGGTGCCGGGATCCTCGTGGCCGGCCTCTGGGCCGGCCTGCTGTGGACGGCCGGCCCCGGCTCCGGGGTCGTTCCGCTGGTGGTCTCGGGCACCGTCGCCGCAGGGTGCGCCCTTGGGCTGTGGCTGTTCGGGCGCCGGCTCGATCCGGATGTCGTGGCGACGTCCTCGGGGACTGTCAGCGCCGCTGGATGAGGGCGGCGAACATGCCGTCCGTGTCATGCTGCCCCGGCCAGAGTCGCACGTGCGGCCCGGACACCGCGCCGGCCGGGAGCGAGAGCTCGCTGCGCTCCCCCATCGGGATGACCTCACCGCCCAGTCGATCTGCGGTGGCGACCACGGCTTCGGTCTCGGCCAGGTGCGGTGAGCAGGTGACGTACAGGACGAGTCCGCCGGGGCGCACCACCTCGAGGGCGCGCGCCAGGAGGCGCCGCTGCAGCGACGTGAGCTCCGCCAGGTCGTCGGCCGAGCGGCGCCACCTCGATTCGGGCCGCCTGCGCAGCGCCCCCAGGCCGGTGCAGGGCGCGTCGAGCAGGACCCGGTCGTAGCCGGTCCCGATGTCGTCGGCCGTGGCGTCGGCCACGAGCACCTCGTGCCTGCCCTGGATGGGGCGCAATGAGGCCCGGACGAGTTCGGCGCGATGGGCGTGCAGCTCGACGGCTGTGAGCGATCCGCCCCTCTGGACCACCTGACCGGCGAGCAGGGCGGCCTTGCCCCCGGGCCCTGCGCACATGTCCAGCCAGCGCGCATCCGATCCGTCCAGTGCCGCGTCTGCCAGCGCCAGGGCCACGACCTGGCTGCCCTCGTCCTGAACCCCCGCCGCGCCGGTGGCCACCTCGGGGATCGTCGCAGGGTTCACGGCGTCGACGCGCACGGCAAGTCGCGACAGGGCTCCGTCGTGTGCGGAGACACCTTGCTCGGCGAGCCTGGTCGAGAGCTCCTCGCGGCCCATCGTGCGGGCAACCAGGGTGACTGCTCCTGATGAGTTGTCGGCAAGCAGCTCGGCCCGGGTGTCGTCCCAGGTCCGCTCCGGCTTCGAGGCCGCAAGGGCATCGTGGACACCGCTCACGATCCAGGTTGGGTGCGACGTGGCGACCGCCAGGTGCGCGATGGGATCAGACCCCATCGACGGCAGGGCCCGTGAGGCGACGAGGTGGTCGATCCAGTCCTCGGCCGAGCCGCCCCGTGCCACCCGGCGCAGGACCGCGTTGGCGAATCCTCCGGCTCCCTGGTTGACCGTCTGACGGGCCAGCTCGACTGTCTCCCCGACGGCGGCATGGTCGCTGACGCGCATGTTGTGCAGCTGGTGCACGCCCAGGCGCAGCGCGTTGAGAAGCTCGGGCTGGAGCGTGTCCAGGCCCCGGTCCACACAGTCCGCAAGGATCGCATCATGCCTGCCACGCCAGCGCAGCGCACCGTAGCCGAGCTCGGTGGCGAAGCCCGCGTCACGACCGGAGAGCCGGTGATGGCCCAGGATCCGCGGCCATGCGATGTTCGCGTATGCACCGTCGAGCTCCACGGCGCGGAACAGGTCCAGGGCCGCCAGACGCGCCGGATCCATCCGCGCCGGCCTGCCCGGGGGCTTGGCGGCGGGCTTGCCGCCGGGCTTGGCGGGGGTGCCGCCCTTGGCGGCGGACTTCCCGCCGCTGGGCCGGTTCTGGTTCCCGGTGTCAGCCAAGGCGCTCGCCCGGCTCCACCCGCACGCCACGGGCCCAGTCCCCGGCCGCCATCAGCTTCTTCCCCTCGGCCTTGACCTCGCCGAGGAGCACCGCGTGGGTTGCGGTGCCGACCCAGACGCTGTTCTTGAGCACTCGGACCTCACCGGCTGCAAGGTCGACGACGTCAGTTGCCGGTCGCACGGGTCCCAGCTTGATCCGCTCTCCGCGGAACTCGCTCCACGCCCCCGGCGCGGGGGTGCAGCCCCGGATCAGGCGGTCCACGCGCATGGCCGGATCGGTCCAGAGCACACGGGCATCCTCGACGCGGATCTTCGGCGCCAGGCTGACGCCGTCCGGTGCCTGCGGCACCGGCACCAGGGCGCCGGCCTCGAGCCCGTCGAGCGTGGCCACCAGCAGCCCCGCCCCGGCGACCGCAAGGCGACCCAGGAGGTCGCCCGCGGTGTCGGTGGACGTGATCGTCTCGGTGACGACGCCGAAGACCGGGCCGGTGTCCAGGCCCTCCTCCAGGCGGAAGGTGCTGGCGCCGGTCACCTCGTCGCCAGCCATGACGGCGTGCTGCACGGGGGCCGCGCCACGCCAGGCCGGGAGCAGCGAGAAGTGCAGGTTCACCCACCCGTGGGTCGGCACGGCCAGGGCAGCGGGCGGGATCAGGCCGCCGTAGGCGACGATCGGCGCCGCGTCCGGGGCGATCTGGGCGAGCCGGTCGAGGAACTCGGGATCGCCGGCCCGCGCAGGGCGCAGGACCTCGATCCCCTCATCGAGGGCGATCTCCGCCACCGGGGAGGGCATCATCCGCCGGCCGCGCCCAGCTGGGGCGTCGGGCCGGGTCAGGACGGCAACCACCTCGTGAGGGGAGGCCAGGACCGCCCGGAGCGAGGGCACCGCCGCCTCCGGGGTGCCCGCGAACAGGACCCGCATCAGCCCAGGCCCGGGCGCAGGGAGTGCGGGCTGAACCGCACGACCGGGGCGGGGGCCCCGAACCACTCGGACTCCCGGATCTCCTTCATGGCCGCCTTGCGCGCCACGGTGTCCAGGCGATCGATGAACAGGATCCCGTCGAGGTGGTCGGTCTCGTGCTGGACGCATCGCGCGAGCAGCTCGGAGCCCTCGATGACCACCGGCTCACCGTGCATGTTCATGCCCTTGGCAACGACGCGCAGGGCCCGCACGGTGTCGTACGTCAGGCCGGGCAGGGACAGGCAGCCCTCCTCGCCGAGCTCCTCCTCGTCCGACAGGTCCAGGATCGGGTTGATCAAGTGACCCACGACGTCATCGACCCAGTAGGTGAACACACGCAGGGAGACGCCGATCTGCGGGGCAGCCAGCCCGACCCCGGGGGCATCCATCATCGTGTCCGTCAGGTCCGCCACCAGCGTGCGCAACTCCTTGTCGAACGTCTCGACCGGGGCCGCGGGGGTCCGCAGGACAGGATCGCCGAACAGTCGGATGGGTTGCAGCGGCATGCCCACATTCTACGGGCGGATCACCTCAGGGTCACCGGATCCATCCGGACCGAGACCATCGGGGCCTTGCGCGCGCTGCGCACAGCCTGCAGTCGATGCAGGGCGCCGGTCAGGTGCGGGCCGTCGGCGATCGCCACGGCCAGCAGCCACGTCACCGAGTCCTCAGGCCCGGGCAGGGGCCCGGAACGCCGGAGGACCATGTCACCGAGTTCCTCCACGAGCGTGTCGGCGACCTCCAGGGTGGGCAGCGCGGCCCCCGTCAGCTGCGCGATCCGAACCGCCGGGGGCAGGTGGAGGGCAGCGCGCTCAGCCAGCTCACGCTCTGCATATCCATGGGGATCCCATCGGATCAATGCCTGCACCTCACGCATGTCCGAGTCCCCGACGACCAGGACCCGGCCGCCCTCGCCAGCGGCACGAACCAGCGACGCGGCGGCGAACCAGCGACGCAGCACCTCCTCGGCCACCCGCAGGCCGGGACGGGACAGGGCAGCGGCGGCGTCGAGGATCACGAGCGCGCTGTATCCATGCGGGCCGGGATCGGGCTCTGCGCCGGGTGTTGCCACGACCATCACGTCCGGGCGGGTGAGCGTCCGCACGTGCTCCTGTCCCGACGAGGTGACCACCTGGACCCCGGGCAGGGCGCGGCCGAACTCCTCAGCCGTGCGGCGCACCCCGACCACCACAGCACGAACCACCTGCCCGGCGCAGACCGGGCACCGCCAGTCCGGGATCGGTCCGTGGGTGCGGCACGAGGGCCGGCGATCCGGGCCCTGCGCCTGCATGGGCCGGGCGCACTGCGGGCACACCACCGGTTCGCGGCAGGACTGGCACGCGAGCATCGGGAGGTACCCGGCCCGCGGGACGCTGACCAGCACCGGGCCGAGTGGCGCCGCGGTGCGCAGGATCTCGATGGCCACGGACGGGATCCGTGACGCGGAGCGCGCCGGGTCTGCGGCCAGGTCCGCGGCCACCTGGACGCGTGGCATGCGCGTCCGCAGCACAGGCCGTGGGACCTCGATCGGTGCCAACCAGCCGGAGGACGCCATCCGGGCGCCCTCGAGGCTCACCGACGGGCCGCCGACGACCAGGGACGTGTCCGTCGCGGAGCTCCGGAGGGCCGCGACCTCCCGGGCGTGCCAGCCCGGGGCCTGCGGCTCGGCCAGGGACTCGTCCCCGTCGTCCCACACGATGATCGCGCCGAGGTCGACCACAGGGGCGAACACCGCCGCCCGCGTGCCGACGACCACCCGGGCTGCCCCCGACAGCACCCCCAGGAACGCCCGGTACCGGGTCTCCGGACCGGACTCCGCGACGAGCCGCGTGGGGCTGATGCCCTGATCGCCCAAGGCCCCCATGATCCGGTCGACCTCGGCGGCATCCGGGGCGATGATGAGGACCCCCCGCCCACGCACGGTCACCGCCTGGGCGAGCTCGGCCAGTCGCCGCCCGACCTGCTCCCCGGGTGCCGAGACCCACAGCGCGCGCATCGGGACCGGGCCGCCGACACCGGCGAGCAGCTCAGCCCCGCCGCGGTAGGCCGACCATCCGGACGGATCGACGGGCGTCGGCGGACCCGGCTCGATCGGCGCAGCGATGGCGCGGGCCTCCACCCGGGCGTGCCGGGGCGGGATCGCGAAGCGCAGGACGTCAGCGAGCGTGCCCGCGTACCGATCGGCGACCGCCCGGCACAGGTCGGCCACCTCGGGAGTCAGGACCATCGGCCCGTGCACGGAGCTCAGCGGCTGCAGCTCCCGCTCCGAGGTCTCGACCCGCTCCAGGACGAAGCCGTCGACCAGGCGCCCGGCCAGGCGCACCCGCACCCGCACGCCCGGCAGGGCGGCCGCCGCCAGCTTCTCGGGGACCTCGTAGTCGAACACTCGGTCCAGGTGCGGAACGGGCGTCAGCAGCGCCACCCGGGCCACGGGGAGCAGCTCGGCCGCAGGGTGCCGCACCCGTGCTCGCGGCGCCCTGTTCGGCGGCGTCGGCTCGTCGGGGAGCAGTGGGATCTGGCCCTGCGTCATGGCGTGCCGCAGTCACCGGCCAGTGGGTCCACGCGTGCTGCGATCCCCACTGGCCGGATGATCACAGGGCGGCGGCGGCCCGCAGGTCGTCGACGCGATCCAGGCGCTCCCACGTGAAGGTGGATCCTCCGGCGGACTCGCGGCCGAAGTGGCCGTAGGCGGCGGTCGGGCGGTACTTCACGACCGAGGTGTCCAACAGCTGCAGGTCGCGGATGATCGCTCCCGGGCGCAGGTCGAACACGTCGAGCACCGCAGCCTGGATCGCCTCGTCGGACAGGACACCCGTGCCGAACGTCTCGACGAAGACCCCGACCGGATGCGCCTTGCCGATGGCGTAGGCGACCTGGACCTCGCACTTGGTGGCCAGACCCGCAGCGACCACGTTCTTGGCCACCCAGCGCATCGCGTACGCCGCCGAGCGGTCGACCTTCGAGGGATCCTTGCCGGAGAACGCGCCACCGCCGTGGCGGGCGAAGCCGCCGTACGTGTCGACGATGATCTTGCGACCGGTGAGGCCGGCGTCGCCCATCGGACCACCGGTCACGAACCTGCCGGTCGGGTTGATGAGCAGCCGCACGCCCGAGCTGTCGAGGTCGAGGCCCGCAAGGATCGGCTCCACCACGAACTTGCGGATCTCCGGGGCGAGCTGCGTGTCGAGGTCGACGTCCTCGGCGTGCTGCGAGCTCACGACGATGGTGTCGAGGCTCACGGCCGTGGTGCCCTCGTAGCCGATCGTGACCTGGGTCTTGCCGTCGGGGCGCAGGTAGGGCAGCTGGCCGGACTTGCGCACCTCGGTGAGCTGCTCGGCCAGGCGGTGGGCCAGGTGGATCGGCAGCGGCATGAGCTCGGGGGTGTCCGTGCAGGCGAAGCCGAACATGAGGCCCTGGTCGCCGGCGCCCTGGCGGTCCAGCGCGTCGCCGGACCCCTCGACCCGCTCCTCGAAGGCGTCGTCGACGCCCTGGGCGATGTCCGGGGACTGCCGGCCGATCGAGACCTGGACGCCGCAGGACTCGCCGTCGAAGCCCTTCTCGGAGTGGTCGTAACCGATCTCGAGCACCACGCTGCGGATGATGTCCATCACCTCGGCGTAGCCCTCGGTGGTGACCTCGCCGGCCACGTGGACCTGGCCGGTGGTGAGCAGGGTCTCGACTGCGACGCGGGACTTGGGGTCCTGACGCAGGAGGTCATCGAGGATGGCGTCGCTGATCTGGTCGGCCATCTTGTCGGGGTGTCCCTCGGTGACGGACTCCGAGGTGAACAGACGTGAAGTCATTGGGCAGGCCCTTCTGGGGGGTTTGATCGGGCACCTGCGGCCCGGCGTACGCGAGGAGATCCTATGCGTTGTCAGCCCGGAGCTCTGCCACGCGGTCCCAGACGGCGTGTGCGACCTCGAACTTCGTGCCCGGGTGCGGGCCGTCGACGGTTCCGTCCGGGGTGAGCAGGTGGACCTCGTTGTCGGAGCGGCCGAAGACCGCTCCGCCGGACACGTCGTTGAGCACCAGGAGGTCGACGCCCTTGCGCGTGAGCTTCGCCCGGGCGTGGACGAGTGGATCACCGTCGGCGTCGCCGGTCTCGGCGGCGAACCCGACGAGCAGAGCTGCCGACGGCAGGGTCCCCGAGGAGCGGGCCGAGACGAGCCCGGCGAGGATGTCGGGGTTGCGCACCAGGGCGATCGGCTCCGGGGTGCCGTGCTCGGTCCCGTCCTTCTTGATCTTGTCCGTCGCGACCTCCGCCGGACGGAAGTCGGCCACCGCAGCGGCCATCACGACCACGTCGGACCCGGCAGCCGCGGCCATCACGGCCTGCTCGAGCTCGAGGGCGCTCCCTGCCCGAACCACCGTGCACCCCGCGGGATCCGGCAGCTCCACGTTGGCGCTGACGAGCGTCACGGACGCCCCGCGAGCCGCAGCTGTCGCGGCCAGCGCGTAGCCCTGGAGCCCGCTTGACCGGTTGCCGAGGAACCGCACCGGATCCAGGGCCTCGCGCGTCCCGCCCGCACTGATCAGGACTCGCAGCCCAGCCAGGTCCCGGAGGCCGCCGGTGTGCAGGACGGCTCCGACAGCCGCGGCGATCGTCTCCGGCTCGGGCATCCGACCGGGCCCGGTGTCGGCACCGGTCAGTCGGCCGACAGCCGGATCCAGCACGATGACTCCGCGCTCACGCAGGGTGGCGACGTTGGCCTGGGTGGCGGCGTGCAGCCACATCTCGGTGTGCATGGCGGGGACCATCACCACCGGGCAGGTGGCCGTCAGCAGGGTGGCCGCGAGCAGGTCGTCGGCCCGACCGGTGGCCGCCCGGGACAGGAGATCGGCGGTGGCCGGGGCCACGACGACGATGTCGGCGGACTTGCCCAGGCGGACGTGCTCGACCCCCTCGACGTCATCCCAGACGGTGGTGTGGACGGGATGGCCGGACAGGGCGGCCCACGTGGCCGCACCGACGAAGTTCAGGGCCGACTCGGTCGGCACGACGCGCACGTCGTGGCCGGACTCCGTCAGCAGGCGCAGGAGGTGGGCGGCCTTGTAGGCCGCGATCCCGCCTGCCACGCCCAGGACGACGTGCGCAGGAGCGCCCGTCAGAACGACTCCTCGACGGGCTCCTCGAGGGGCTCCACGGAGAGCAGGCCCTCGTTGATCTCGCGCAGGGCGATCGACAGGGGCTTCTCCTGCGGGTGCGTCTCGACGAGCGGGCCGACGTACTCCAGGAGGCCCTCACCGAGCTGGGAGTAGTACGCGTTGATCTGGCGGGCGCGCTTGGCGGCCTCGATGACCAGCGAGTACTTCGAATGCGTCGTGCTCAGAAGCTCATCGATCGGGGGATGGGTGATGCCCTCGGGGCGGATGCTGGTGCCGGACACGGCGAACCCTCCTGTGGGGGTACTGGATCACTCCGGGCTGATCGCGCCGGCGGTGAACCTCAGGCCGGGTGGCCCGGATCTGCGATGAAGTCTACCAACTCCCGGGCCGCGCGGACCACATCGTCGTTGACGACCACGGCGTCGAACTCAGTGGCGGCCGCCATCTCCTCCCGGGCGCGAGCCAACCGGCGGGTGATGGCCGCCTCGTCCTCCGTGGCCCGACCGCGCAGGCGGGCCTCGAGATCGGCGAAGCTCGGCGGGGTGAGGAACACCATCAGGGCCTCCGGCATGGCCGCGCGGACCTGTCGAGCACCCTTCAGCTCGATCTCGAGCAGGACCGACTCCCCCTCCGCCAGTCGCCGCTCCACCTCGGCCCGCGGGGTCCCGTACCGGTTCCCGGCGAACTCGGCCCACTCGAGGAAGCCACCTTCGGCGACGGTTGCGGCGAACCGCTCCGGGCTCCAGAAGTGATAGGCGACGCCATCGACCTCGCCGGCCCGTGCCTGGCGGGTGGTGGCCGACACAGACACCCACAGGTCCGGGCGCAGGCGGCGGACCTCAGCCACGACCGTGCCCTTGCCCACACCACTGGGCCCGGTCAGGACGACCAGCCGTCCGCGCATCAGTGGGGCGTCCGCGGGTAGCGAGTGGCGATCAGGTGGGTGATCTCCTCCACCTGGCGGGGCCCGAGGCCGCCGACGCGGCGGTTGGCCGCGATCCCGATGGCCTCCATGATGTCCGCGGCACGGATCGGACCGATGCCACGGAAGCTGGACAGCAGCTCCACGACCTTCATCCGGGCCAGGATGCGGCCCCGCTCGTCACCCCCCTGTCCGTCGCGCAGGACATCGGCGACCTGGATGCGGCCGTCGGCGAGACCCGTCCGCACCTGGGCCCGGACCTGGCGGGCATGAACGCCCTTGGCCGCTGCCGCGGCGCGGGCCTGCGGCGTCAGCGGCGGAGGGGGCGGGCCCGGCTGGGCGCTCACCGCTGCCCCAGGGACTGCGCCAACCGCAGGGCGGCCGCACCGGGGTCGGCGGCGGCGGTGATCGGCCGGCCGATCACCAGGAGGTCGGCTCCTGCGGCCAGGGCGGCCTCGGGGGTGGCCACTCGGGACTGGTCGGCCGTGGCACTGCCCTCGCCGGACGCCGGCCGGACGCCGGGGGTGATCAGCGTGATGTCGGCAGGGACGGCTGCGCGGATCGCCGCCACCTCCTGCGGCGAGCACACGATCGCCCGGGCGCCGGCAGCGACCGCCATCCGGGCCAGACGGACGGCGGCGTCGAGCGCCGGACCGCGCATCCCCACGGCGTCCAGATCGGCCTCGGACATGGAGGTCAGGACGGTCACCGCCGTGATCCTGGTCCCGGGCAGGGCCTCGGCGGCTGCTGCGACCATGGCCGGACCCCCACTGGCGTGGACCGTGAGGTAGTCCGGTGCCAGGTGGCCGATGCTGCGCGCCGCCCCGGCCACCGTGTTGGGGATGTCGTGCAGCTTCAGGTCGAGGAACAGCCCACACGCCGGAGCGGCCGCGCGGACGTCGTCGACCACGGAGGAGCCATCGCGCAGGAAGGTCTCCAGACCGACCTTCATGACCGCGACGGACGGGGCGGCCGCCGCGGCCCAGGCCAGGACGGTCGTGCGGTCCGGGCCGTCGAGGGCCAGCGCGATCGGTGCAGTCATGGCTTCTCCTCGGATTCCGTGCGCCGGGCGTCCATGGCCGCGACGTGGCGGGCCTGCATCGTGTGCCCCAGGCCGACGGCATCCGACAGTCGCGCGAACCCGCGGGCGGCCAGGATGTCGTGGAGCTCGGCCGAGATCCGCGCCGGGGCGTGCGGGTCGTTGAACACCGCCGTGCCGACCGACACCGCGCTCGCCCCTGCCAGCAGGAACTCGAACGCGTCCTGGCCGGTGCGGATCCCGCCCATGCCCAGGATCGGGACCCTCGGGTAGGCCGCATGCACCTGCCAGACCGCGCGGACGGCGACCGGACGGATCGCCGGGCCGGACAGCCCTCCGGTCATCCCGCCGAGCATCGGGCGCATCGTGTCGGGGTCGATGACCATCCCGAGGAGGGTGTTGATCAGCGAGAGCCCGTCGGCGCCGGCGTCCAGCACGGCCTTGGCGATCGCGACGATGTCGGTCACGTCCGGGCTGAGCTTGGCCAGCACCGGGACATCGGGGGACGTGTGGCGCCGGACCACCTGTACCACCGATCCAGCCGAGAACGGGTCGCAGGCGAACACCTGGCCGCGGGACTCGACGTTCGGGCAGGAGATGTTGACCTCGAGTGCGGCGATCCCGGGCTCGTGGCGCAGACGTTGGGCGAGCTTCTGGTACTCCTGAACGGACCCGCCGGCGATGGAGACCACCGTGCGGATGCCTCGCTCGCGCAACCACCGCAGGTCCTTGGCGATGAACTCCTCGACGCCCGGGCCCTGCAGGCCGATCGAGTTCAGCATCCCCGACGGAGTCTCGGCCATCCGCGGCGTCGGCCGACCCGAGCGCGCATTGAGCATGATCGACTTGGTGACGACCGCGCCGATCGCGGTCAGGTCCAGGAACGGCGCCAGCTCGCGACCGGCTGCAGCGCACCCGGAGGCGGTCAGCACGGGATCGGGCATCTGGAAGGTGCCCAGACGCGTGGACATGTCCACGCGTCGGGCGCCGGGCACGGAGGTCGTCATGGCCATCAGTGCCCCCCTGCCACGGGTGCCCCGAGTGTGTCCGCAGGGACTGTGCCCACGTCGGACCAGCGGACGTCGCTGCCCCGGAACACGGGCCCATCGGTGCAGGAGCGGACCATCCTGGTGACGCCGTCGGACCCCCGGACCGGAAGCACGCAGGTCATGCACACGCCGATCCCGCACGCCATCGACTCCTCGACGGCGCACTGGCTGTGCGCCCCGGTCTCGGCGGCAACCGCCGCGACGGAGGCCAGCATCGCCATCGGTCCGCACGCGTACACGACATCGGCCCCGGAGGCCCGGATGATCTCGGCCAGCGGGTCGGTGACCCGCCCACGGATCCCGGTGGAGCCGTCGTCGGTGGTGACGGTCACCGAGGCTGAGGAGCGCTTTGCCTCCAGCACCCCGAAGAGCCGGTCCTCTGTGGCTGCCCCGAGGACCATGTCCACGCGGCAGCCGCGCGAGCGCAGCTGCTCGGAGAGCATGAACAGCGGAGCGGCGCCGTACCCGCCCGCGACCAGCACGCAGGAGACCGGCTCCTTGGGCAGGGTGAAGGGCCGGCCCAGCGGGCCGATCACGTCGAGCTTGTCACCGCGGCGCCGGTCGGCCAGCCATCGCGTGCCCTTGCCGTGGGTCGCGAACACGACCTCGACCGTCCCACCCGACGCTCCCCCGGGCGTGACCCGATGGATGGAGAACGCCCGGCGCAGCAGCATCCCCGACCCCTCGCCACCGACCGCCACGGCGACGAAGTGCCCGGGGCGCGTCGCCTCGGGGATCCCCGGGGCGAGCAGGGTGAGGTGGTGGTAGGCGCCCGTGCGTCGCAGGCTGACGACCTCGGCGGTGACCTGGACCGACATCACGCCCCCGTCGCGGAGGTGGCTCCCCCGGCGCGTCCCGCGTGCAGGACGCGCAGCTCGGCGAGCTCTGTCGCGTGCTCCTGCAGTGAACGAACCCCGATGTCGCCGGAGATCAGCGCCTCGATCCCCTGCACTGCGGCCCCCAGCCCCTGGACGGTCGTGATGCAGGGCACGCCACGCACCACCGCAGCAGTGCGGATCTCGTAGCCGTCCAGGCGCGGCCCAACCCCGTACGGGGTGTTGACGATCAGGGCGATGTGGCCACCGAGGATCGCCTCGACGGTGTTCATCCCCTCGCCGGGCTCGTGGATCTTGCGGATGTCGGTCACCTGAACGCCGTTGCGCCGCAGGACGTCGGCCGTTCCGCCGGTCGCGGTGATCACGAACCCCAGGTCGGCGAGGCGCTTGAGCGGGAAGATCATCGAGCGCTTGTCGCGGTTGGCCACCGAGACGAAGACGGTCCCGCTGGTCGGCAGGCCCGAGGAGTACGCGGCGATCTGCGACTTGGCGAACGCCGTGCCGAACTTCCGGTCCAGGCCCATGACCTCGCCGGTCGAGCGCATCTCCGGGCCGAGCACCGTGTCCACGCCGTGGAACCGCCCGAAGGGAAGGACCGCCTCCTTGACGGCGATCATCCCTCCGTCGGGCAGGTCGGCGGCATCCCCGATGGACGGCAGGGTGCCGTCGGCGCGCAGATCGGCGATGCTCTCCCCGAGGGCGATCCGCGCGGCGGCCTTGGCCAGCGGAACTCCCGTGGCCTTGGCCACGAACGGCACCGTGCGGGACGCGCGGGGGTTGGCCTCCAGGACGTAGAGGATGTCGGCGGCCATCGCGTACTGGACGTTGAGCAGGCCCAGCACGCCGACTCCACGGGCGATCGCCTCGGTGGAGGTGCGGATGCGCGCGATGTCCGCCCGGCCCAGGGTGATGGGCGGCAGGGCGCAGGCGGAGTCACCGGAGTGGATCCCGGCCTCCTCGATGTGCTCCATGACCCCGCCCAGGTACAGCTCGGTGCCGTCGTAGAGCGCATCGACGTCGATCTCCAGGGCGTCGTCGAGGAAGCGGTCGACGAGGACCGGGTGCTCGGGGCTGACCTGGGTGGCGCGGTCGATGTAGCTCTCCAGCATGGCCTCGTCGTAGACGATCTCCATGCCGCGCCCGCCCAGCACGTACGAGGGCCGCACGAGCACGGGGTAGCCGACCTCGTCGGCCACGGCCTTCGCCTCGTCGAACGACGATGCCATGCCGAACTTCGGTGCCGGGAGCCCCGCGGCGGCCAGGACCCGGCCGAATGCGCCGCGCTCCTCGGCCAGGTCGATCGCCGCCGGGGAGGTGCCCACGATCGGCACCCCGGCTTCCTGGAGGCCATGGGCCAGGCCCAGGGGCGTCTGCCCGCCGAGCTGGCAGATCACACCGGCGACCGGGCCCGCCTCGAGCTCGGCGTGGTAGACCTCCAGGACGTCCTCGAGTGTCAGCGGCTCGAAGTACAGCCGCGAGGAGGTGTCGTAGTCGGTCGACACGGTCTCGGGGTTGCAGTTGATCATGATCGTCTCGAAGCCCACCTCGCGCAGGGTCAGCGACGCGTGCACGCACGAGTAGTCGAACTCGATCCCCTGGCCGATGCGGTTCGGTCCGGATCCGAGGATGATCACCGCCGGGACCTCGCGCGGCTCGACCTCCGTCTCCTCGTCGTAGGACGAGTAGTGGTACGGGGTCTTCGCCGCGAACTCCGCAGCGCACGTGTCGACCGTCTTGAACACCGGCCGGATGCCCAGGGCATGGCGCACGCCGCGCACGACGTCCTGCGGCATCGAGCGCGCGGCCCCGATCTGGGCGTCGGAGAAGCCGTGCCGCTTGGCCAGTCGCAGCAGCTCCGGGGTGAGCATGGGGGCGGTGCGCACCTGCTCGCCGACCTCGTTGAGCAGGGCGATCTGGTCGAGGAACCACGGGTCGATCGCGGTCGCGGCATGCACCTCGTCGATCGACGCGCCGGACCGAAGCAGTGCCTGGACCTCCTCCAGGCGCCCGTCGTGCGGGACGCGGACCGACTCGAGCAGCGCCTCGCGATCCAGTGCGGCGGGGTCACCCACCCAGCTGAACCCCGCGTCCTTCTTCTCCAGCGAGCGCAGGGCCTTCTGCAGCGCCTCGGTGAAGTTCCGCCCGATCGCCATGGCCTCGCCCACGCTCTTCATGTGCGTCGTGAGCTCGTGGTTGGCCGACGGGAACTTCTCGAATGCGAACCGCGGGGCCTTGACGACGACGTAGTCGAGGGTCGGCTCGAAGCTGGCCGGCGTGCTCTGCCCGTTGGGGCGGGTGGTGATGTCGTTGGGGATCTCGTCGAGCGTGTAGCCGATGGCCAGGCGCGCGGCGATCTTGGCGATCGGGAAGCCGGTGGCCTTCGAGGCCAGGGCCGACGACCGCGAGACACGGGGATTCATCTCGATCACGATCATGCGCCCGTCGCGGGGGTCGATCGCGAACTGGATGTTGCAGCCGCCGGTGTCCACGCCCACCGCGCGGATGATCTCGATGCCGACATCGCGCATGTGCTGGTACTCGCGGTCGGTCAGGGTCAGCGCGGGCGCGACGGTGATGGAATCCCCCGTGTGCACGCCCATCGGGTCGACGTTCTCGATCGAGCAGACGACCACCACGTTGTCGTTGCGGTCGCGCATCAGCTCGAGCTCGTACTCCTTCCAGCCCAGGATCGACTCCTCGAGCAGGACCTCCGTCGTCGGCGAGGCCTGCAGGCCGGCGCCGGCGATCTCGTGCAGGCCGGCCTCATCGTGGGCGATGCCCGAGCCCGAGCCACCCATCGTGAACGACGGGCGCACGACCACGGGGTAGCCGAGCTCCTCGACGGCCGCGAGGCACTCGTCCATCGTGTGGCAGATCACCGACCGCGCCGACTCGGCGCCGATCGACGCCACGATCTCCTTGAAGCGCTCGCGGTTCTCGCCGCGCTCGATCGCCTCGGTGTTCGCCCCGATGAGCTCCACGCCGTACTTGGCCAGCGTCCCGTCGGCGTGCAGGGCCATGGCCGCGTTGAGCGCGGTCTGGCCGCCGAGCGTCGGCAGCAGGGCGTCCGGGCGCTCCTTGTCGATGATCTTCGTCACGAACTCCGGGGTGATCGGCTCGATGTACGTCGCGTCGGCGAACTCGGGGTCGGTCATGATCGTGGCGGGGTTCGAGTTGACCAGGATCACCCGCAGGCCCTCGCTGCGCAGGATCCGGCAGGCCTGGGTCCCCGAGTAGTCGAACTCCGCGGCCTGACCGATGACGATGGGTCCGGACCCGATGACCAGGACCGAGGTGATGTCAGTGCGCCGCGGCATCGACGGCCTCCCTGCAGGTGGGGTCGAACACGGCCTTGAGGATGGGCATCGCCCACTCCTTCCCCGCCTCGCAGGACGGACTTAAAGGAGGCTTCCGATGGAGGCTTCAGTGCCGCCGATCATACCGGGCCTCGGCCGCGGCGGCCGCGAGGCCCTGCGGCCCGGCGGGGCGGTGGGGGCCGGCGTGCCCCCACCCCGCGCGCAGGCTCCGTTACCCTCTTTCTGTGCCGCCGACCTCCGAGCCTGCCGAGCAGTCAGGGCCGGTCAGGCAGCTGCGCGTTGAGGTGTCGGGCCACCCCGGGACCGAGGTCCGTGTGGAGGTGCATCACCCGGACGCCCCGACCGTCGCCCTGTTCGAGGCGGGACTTGGCCTGCCCCTGGACGTGTGGCGGCCGGTTGTCGAGCACCTGCCGGACGTCTGCTGCATCCTGGCCGACCGCCCGGGGCTCGGCGGGTCGACGCCGTGGGAGCACGCTCCCGTCCTGGCCGACCACGTGGCGCTGATCAGTGACGTGCTCGCGGCATGCTCCGTCGATCCGGGCGTCCCCGTCGCGCTGGTCGGGCACTCCTACGCCGGCATCCTCGTCAAGGCCTTCGCCCGCATGCACCCCGAGCGCGTGGCGGCCCTTGTCCTGGTGGACCCCTCGTTGGCTTCCCAGGAGGCGGGCACCACGACCCTCGTGGAGCGATACCCGGACATCGCCCGGGACCTGGCCAACCGCATGAGCGGGATCGGGCGGTGGCTCGGCTGGGCCTTCGCGTCCGGAGGCACTGTGGGTCTGGGGGTGGGCGGACCTGCGGCGAAGTCGATCGCCGACGCGTACGAGGACCTCGAGCATCAGCAGGCCTCGATGGACGAGCTCCTGAGCATCGGGGACCAGGCAGCCGAGCTCCTGGCCCTGGCCGAGGACCATCCGCTGCCCGACGTGCCGATCCTGATCATCGGCGCAGCGCGCTGGCCCGGCCCGATCCCCCTGCGGCGGCGGCGGTGGTTGAGCGAACTGGCCGAGCGCGCTGACGAGCTGGGCCCCGGGGCGTGGGTGGTCGACCTCGAGGGAGCCCACCTGTTGATGCTCGACGACCCAGAAGCCCTCGCTGCGGCGATCGGGGACGCGCTGGGTCCCCTGGCTCCCCCGGCCTGATCCCTACAGCGTCGCCTGCACCTCCACCACAGCACCTGCCGGGGCGTAGGGCACCGTGTTGCCCTCGATCGGCTGGCCGTCGACGACGAGGCTGGCCCGGGCGCCGGGGGCACCGGAGTTGGTGACGCTGATCCGGTAGGTGGCACCTCGCGCCACCCTGGTGACCTCCCAGGTGGGGACATCGGGCCCGATCTGCGGGTCGATGACCAGGCCGTCGTAGCCGGGGCGCACCCCCAGCAGGTACTGCGACACCGTCACGAAGTTCCAGGCAGCGGTCCCGGTGAGCCAGGAGTTCTTCGCCTCACCGTGGCGCGGGGCCTGCTTGCCGGCGATCATCTGGGCGTACACGTAGGGCTCGAGCCGGTGGATCTCGGAGATCTCCTCGCGGTACGCCGGCGTGATCCGCCGGTAGTAGTCGAAGGCGCGCTCGCCGCGGCCGACCATCGTCTCGGCGATGATCACCCACGGGTTGTTGTGGCAGAAGATCCCGCCGTTCTCCTTGTAGCCCGGCGGGTACGTCGAGACCTCGCCCAGCTCGATCCTGTAGCTGGTGTACGCCGGGTACTGCAGGACCAGTCCGTGGTCAGTACCGAGGAGCTCGGACACCGAGTCAAGTGCGCGCACCGCAGGGCTGCTGGCGTGCGCGGGGTCGCTCGGGTCGGTGACCGTCAGGCCGATCCCGCCCATGATGGCCATCCCCTGCGGCTCGATCCAGATCTTGCCCTCGTCGTGGGCATCGGTGCCGACCGGTTGGCCGTAGAAGTCGTAGGCGCGCAGGAACCACTGCCCGTCCCATCCGTGGGCCATCACTGCCTCGCGCATCTCGTCCACGGCGGCCCGGGCGCGTGCGGCCACGTCGGCCATGCCCCGGCGCTCGGCGATCGCGGCGTACTCGGGGCCGATCGCCGCGAACATGGCGGCGATGAACACCGACTCCGCCACCCCCCCGGCCTGGTTCTCGGTGGTCTGGAACGACTCACCGGGCTCGGTGGAGAAGCAGTTGAGGTTCAGGCAGTCGTTCCAGTCCGCCCGGCCGATCAGCGGCAGGCCGTGCGGGCCGCGGTTGGCGAGCGTGAACTCGAACGAGCGGGTCAGGTGCTCGAACAGGGACGCGGCCTGGGTCTCGTCGTTGTCGAAGGGCACCATCTCGTCGAGGATCGACCAGTCCCCGGTCTCCTTCAGGTACCCGGCCACCCCGAGGATCAACCAGAGCGGGTCATCGTTGAAGCCTGATCCGACATCGTTGTTCCCGCGCTTGGTCAGCGGCTGGTACTGGTGGTAGGCCGACCCGTCGGGGAACTGTGTGGCGGCGATGTCCAGGATCCGCTCGCGGGCACGGTCGGGGACCAGGTGCACGAATCCCAGGAGGTCCTGGTTCGAGTCCCGGAAGCCCATTCCGCGGCCGATCCCGGTCTCGAAGTACGAGGCCGACCGCGACATGTTGAACGTGACCATGCACTGGTACTGGTTCCAGATGTTGACCATCCGGTCGAGCTTCTCGTCGGTGGACCTCACGGTGTAGGTCGTGAGCAGCCTGTCCCAGTGGGCCCGCAGCTCGTCGAACGCAGCGTTCGTCTGGGCCTCGGTGGCGAACGCGGACAGCAGCTCGTGGGCGCGGGACTTCTCCACCACCTGGCCCTCGGCGATCCCGGAGGACACGTCGGCAGGTGCCCACTTGGCCTCGCGGGGGTTCTCGATGTAGCCCAGCACGAACGTGAAGCTGCGCGACTCCCCCGGGGCCAGCTCGACGGAGAGGTGGTGCGAGCCGACCGGGTACCAGCCCGAGGCGATGGAGTTCGTGGATGCACCGGCGCGCGGAACGGCGGCCTCGCCCAGGGAGTTGTAGGCCCCCACGAACGTGTCGCGATCGGTGTCGAAGCCGGCGGCGCGGGTGTTCACCCCGTAGACGGCGTAGTGGTCCCGACGCTCCCGGTACTCGGTGCGGTGGTAGATGGCCGATCCGTGGGGACCGTCGAGCTCGACCTCCACCTCGGCCAGGGACAGGTTGCGCTGGTAGTTGGTCTGGTCGTCGTGGGCGTTCCAGAGCGCGAACTCCAGGAACGAGAAGAGCCCGACGGACTTGGCCTGTGCGGAGTCGTTCGTCAGGGTCACCTGCTGGACCTCGGCGTTGCGCCCGAGCGGGACGAAGTACAGCACCGAGGCCGTGAGCCCACCGCGCGAGCCGGTGATCCGCGTGTAGCCCATGCCGTGCCGGGCCTCGAACGAGTCGAGCTCGGCCTTGACCGGCATCCACGACGGGGTCCAGACGTCACCGCCGTCGTTGACGTAGAAGTACCGACCGCCGGCGTCGTTCGGGATGTTGTTGTAGCGGTAGCGCGTGAGCCGACGCATGCGCGCATCGCGGTAGAAGGTGTACCCGCCGGCGGTGTGCGAGACCAGCGAGAAGAACTCCTCGGACCCCAGGTAGTTGATCCACGGGTAGGGGGTGCGCGGGGTCGTGATGACGTACTCACGGGCCGCATCATCGAAGTGCCCGTAGCGCATGTCATGCCTCCATGAGGTCTGCGAAGCGATCGAACAGGTAGGCCGAGTCGTGCGGTCCGGCGGCGGCCTCCGGGTGGTACTGCACGGAGAAGGCTGGCACGTCCAGGCAGCGGAGTCCTTCCACGACGTCGTCGTTGAGGCAGACGTGACTCACCTCGACCCGGCCGAACTCGGTGTCGGACACGTGGTCCAGCGGCGCGTCGACGGCGAACCCGTGGTTGTGCGCGGTGATCTCGACCCGGCCGGTGGCCCGGTCGGACACAGGCTGGTTGATGCCGCGGTGGCCGTACCCGAGCTTGTAGGTGCCGAACCCGAGGGCCCGGCCGAGGATCTGGTTGCCGAAGCAGATCCCGAACACGGGGATGCGCTCGGCCAGCAGGGCGCGCACCTGCGCCACCGCGTGGTCGGCGGTCGCGGGGTCGCCAGGACCGTTGGAGAAGAACACCCCCACCGGACCCTCGACCGCCCGGGCGCGGGCGACCAGCTCGTCCGGCGAGATCCCCGCCGGCAGGACGTGCACCCGCATCCCCCGCTCGGCCATCCGCACGGGGGTCATGGTCTTGATCCCGAGGTCGACGGCCAGGACTGTGGCCACCTGTGTGCCAACCGCCTCGATGACGTACTCCTCGGCCGTGGTGACCTCGGAGGTGAGGTCGGCACCGGCCATCGGCGGGCTGGCCATCACCGCGGCATGCATCGTGGCGAACCCCTGCTCGGCAGCCTCGCCGGAGAAGATCCCCGCGCGCATCGCTCCACGCTCACGCAGGTGCCGGGTCAGCGCCCGGGTGTCGACGCCACTGATGCCGACCACTCCGTAGCGCTCGAGCTCCTCGTCCAGGGACCGGGTGGCGCGCCAGTTGGACGCTCGCCTTGCGGGGTCCCTGACCACGTAGCCGGCGACCCAGATGCGTCCGGACTCCGGGTCCTCGTCGTTGACGCCGGTGTTGCCGATGTGCGGGGCGGTCATCACGACCACCTGCCGGTGGTAGGAGGGATCGGTCAGGGTCTCCTGGTACCCGGACATGCCGGTGGAGAAGACGGCCTCGCCCACGGTGGTGCCGATCGCGCCGTAGGCCTGGCCGGTGAACGTCCGGCCGTCCTCGAGCACGAGGACGGCCGCGGCCGGACCCGTTCGGGACTGGTCGGTGTGGGTCATCGGGAGCCTCCCGCGGTCGGGACCAGCGCGGAGAGCGCGCTGGCCGTGGCGATGTGCTGGTCGGGGTCGTCGGCACGGAAGCCTGTGTCGACCTCGTGGTCGCCGAGCTGCCAGGTGATCAGGATCAGCCCGCCGGCCTCAAAGGCCTTCTGCGCCTGGCCGGAACCGAGCCGGACAGCGCGCAGGTCGGCCTGCGGGATCCACAGGTCCACCTCTCCGACGCGCTGGATGAGAACGCCGCCCTCCCCGGCGCGCAGCACTGCGCGGCCCCGGTGGCCGAGGCCGTGCGCGACGATCCGGTCCAGGAGGTCACCGGAGGTGGTGGTGGCCACGTACTGGCCGGCGACGCCGGGATCGGACCCCTCAACCAGGGCGTCCGCCGGTGGCGGCGTCGGGGCGGGGATGTCGGACTGGCGGGCCTCGCGGGCACGCCAGCCGTGCAGCATCCCCCAGATGCCCAGGCCGATCACGGCCACGACCAGGACGGTCAGGAGCAGGCGGGGGCCCCACTCGGTGACCGGTGCCGACTCCGCGGCGAGGATCGAGGCGGGGATCACCGCTGCACCAGGGCCCGATCGAGGACGGTGGGTCGCCCGCGCAGGAATGTCGCCACCACCGGAGCTGGCAGGTCACGCCCGGCGTAGGGGTTGTTGCGGCTCTTCGACGCCGATCCCGCGGACTCCACGGTCGCGCGGGCTGAGGGGTCGACGAGGACGAGGTTCGCCGGCTCGCCCTCGGCTATCGGTCGGCCATGACCCGCGCGGCGGCCGATCGCCGCCGGACGCGCGGACATCGCCTGCGCCACTCCGGCCCAGTCCAACAGGCCGGGGACCACCATGGTGTCGATGACCACGGCCAGGGCCTGCTCCAGGCCGAGCATGCCGAAGGCGGCGGCCGCCCACTCGCACTCCTTGTCCTCCATGGGGTGCGGGGCGTGGTCGGTGGCGACGATGTCGATGGTCCCGTCGGCCAGGCCAGCCCGGACGGCTTCCACGTCCTCGGCGCGGCGCAGTGGCGGGTTGACCTTGTAGACCGGGTCGTAGGTCGCGGCGAGGTCCTCGGAGAGCAGCAGGTGGTGCGGCGTCACCTCGGCGGTCACGTCGATCCCGCGGGACTTCGCCCAACGGATGATCTCCACGGACCCTGCCGTCGAGACGTGGCACACGTGCAGGCGCGATCCCACATGCTCGGCGAGCAGGACGTCGCGGGCGATGATCGCCTCCTCGGCGACCGCGGGCCAGCCACGCAGGCCGAGGCGGCCGGACAGCTCGCCCTCGTTCATCTGGGCGTCCTCGGTCAGCCGGGGCTCCTGGGAGTGCTGGGCGATGACGCCATCGAAGGCCTTCACGTACTCCAGCGCACGGCGCATGAGGACTGCATCGGAGACGCACCTGCCGTCATCGGAGAACACCCGGACGCGCGCGTCGGAGTCGGCCATGGCCCCGAGCTCGGCCAGCCTCTGGCCGCCGAGTCCGACGGTGACTGCCCCCACCGGGAACACGTCGACCAGGCCCGCACGCTTGCCCAGGTGCCAGACCTGCTCGACGACGCCGGCCGTGTCCGCCACGGGATCGGTGTTGGCCATGGCATGGACGGCGGTGAAGCCGCCCAGGGCCGCGGCCCGCGACCCGGTCAGGACCGTCTCGGCGTCCTCGCGTCCCGGCTCGCGCAGGTGCGTGTGCAGGTCCACGAGGCCCGGCAGGGCGATCAGGCCGTCGGCGTCCACGACCGTGGTGCCATCCGCGGACAGCGACCCGGCTGCGCCGATCCCGGTGATCGTCTCGCCCTCGATGAGCAGGTCGACGGCCTCCCCGCCCAATGGGCGCACGCCGGTGATCAGGTACGTCATGAGCGTCCTCCGAGCAGCAGGTAGAGCACGGCCATCCGCACGCTCACACCGTTGGTGACCTGTTCGACGATGACCGAGCGCGGACCGTCGGCGACCTCCGCGGTGATCTCCATGCCGCGGTTCATCGGCCCCGGATGCATCACGATCGCGTGCCCGGGCAGCATCCCGGCCCGACGGGCGTCAAGGCCGTACCGGCGGGAGTACTCCCGCTCGCTGGGGAAGAACGCCGCGCCCATCCGCTCGCGCTGGACGCGCAGCATCATCAGCGCATCGGTGTCGGGCAGCGGGGCGTCGAGCTCGTAGGACACCTCGCAGGGCCAGGTCTCCACGCCCACCGGGAGCAGGGTCGGCGGCGCGACCAGGGTGACGTGCGCACCCAGCGTGTGCAGCAGCAGCACGTTGGAACGGGCCACTCGCGAGTGCAGGACATCGCCGACGATGGTCACACGCTGGCCGGAGAGGTCCCCCTCGCCGCCGGCGAGGTGATCGCGCATCGTGTACGCATCGAGCAGGGCCTGCGTGGGGTGCTCGTGGGTGCCGTCGCCGGCATTGACCACCGCCGCCTCGATCCACCCGGAGGTGGCCAGTCGGTGCGGTGCGCCGCTGGCCCCGTGCCGGATGACCACACCGTCGGCGCCCATGGCCTGGAGGGTCATCGCCGTGTCCTTGAGGCTCTCCCCCTTGGAGACGCTCGAGCCCTTGGCGGAGAAGTTGATGACGTCGGCGGACAGCCGCTTGGCAGCCGCCTCGAACGAGATCCGGGTCCGCGTGGAGTCCTCGAAGAAGAGGTTCACGACCGTGCGACCGCGCAGTGTGGGCAGCTTCTTGACCTCGCGGGTGCTGACCGTGGCCAGCTCGCGGGCGGTGTCCAGGACCAGGACCGCGTCGTCGTGGGTCAGGTCGGCCGCCGAGAGGAGGTGACGCTTCATGCGTCCTCCCCGATGACGACCTCGTCGACGCCGTCGATCTCGGCGACGCGCACCTGCACGGACTCGCGCAGCGATGTGGGGACGTTCTTGCCCACGTAGTCGGCACGGATCGGGAACTCCCGGTGCCCGCGGTCGACCAGCACCGCCAGGCGCACCGCCCGGGGCCGGCCGAGCTCGGACAGGGCGTCCAGCGCCGCCCGCACGCTGCGACCGCTGAACAGGACGTCGTCGACGAGGACCACCGTGCGCCCGTCGATGCCACCCGCGGGAACCTCGGTGCGCTCCAGCGCGCGGGCCGGGCGCAGTCGCAGGTCGTCGCGGAACATCGTGATGTCCAGCGATCCCACCGGTGGGGCGGTTCCCGGTTCGATCGCGGCGATGCGCTCAGCGATGCGGTGGGCCAGCGGGACGCCGCGGCTGGGGATGCCCAGAAGGACGAGGTGCTCCGCGCCCTTCTCCCGTTCCAGGATCTCGTGGGCGATCCGCGACAGTGCACGGGTGATGTCGGACTGATCGAGCACGCGGGTGGGCACGCCCACTCCTTCCCCGCCTCACGGGACGGTCGTTAAAGGAGGTCGTCGGGGGTCGACGTCGCGGCCCATCCTAATGGGCTGCGACGCGTGGCTGGCGGGGACCCGCGGGATCAGTCGACGATGCGCCGGGCGTCGGGGTTGAGCACGCCCCAGGCGACCAGCTGGTCGGCCAGCGCCCCCGGAGCCTCGTCATAGATCACAGCCAGTGTGCGCAGGTCGTCCTGGCGGATGGACAGGATGCGGCCGTTGTAGTCGCCGCGCTGGGCCTGGATCGCGGCGACGTAGCGGGCCAGGGGTCCTGCCTTGTCCGCCGGAACCTGCCCGAGCCGCTCGAGGTCGATGACCAGCTTCGGAGGCGGCTCGCTGATGGCGGTGGATGCCGGCTCAGGCAGCAGCTCGGCCATCGGGACGCCGTAGAACTCAGCCAGCTCCGCCAGGCGCTGCACGGTCACCGCCCGGTCGCCGCGCTCGTAGGACCCGACGACGACGGCCTTCCAGGCCCCCTGGGACTTGGCCTCGACCCCCTGCAGCGACAGCCCCTGCTGGTTGCGCACCGCACGCAGCTTCGCACCCAGGGCCTTGGCGTAGTCGTTCGACATCACCACTCCTCACGTCAGGGACCACGTTACGGAGAGTGACGGGAGGGATGCAACCCGGGGAGGTGCGCTCAGAGCCTGCGCTCGATGGAGCCTGCTCCGATGGTGTGCACGCGCATGCTGTTGGTGGTCCCGGCGATGCCCGGCGGCACGCCGGCGATCAGGACGCACAACTGGCCCGCCTGGGCGCGGTCGCCGGCAAGAAGCTCGGCGTCGATCTGCTCGACCATCTGGTCGGTGTGCGAGGCCGGCGGGACCAGGAAGGTCTCGACCCCCCATACGACCGCGAGCTGGCTGCGGATCGCGGCGTTCGGCGTGAAGACCATCATGGGGATCTTCGGCCGCGACGCCGCCATGATCCGAGCGCTGAGTCCGGTCTCGGAGAACGCGATCAGGTAGCTGGCCTTCAGCGCCTTGGCGACATCCACCGACTCCTTGGTCACGGCCTCACCGACACTCATGTCCTTCTTCTTCGGCAGCTTGGGCAGCCGCTCGAGGCCCATCTCCTCGGTGTAGTCCACGATCCTGGCCATGGTGGACACGACCAGGTTCGGGTGCTTGCCCACGCTGGTCTCACCCGAGAGCATCACCGCATCCGCGCCGTCGAGGATCGCGTTTGCCACGTCCGAGGCCTCCGCGCGGCTGGGCCGGGAGTTCTCCATCATCGACTCGAGCATCTGCGTCGCCACGATGACCGGCTTGCCGGCCTCACGGCACATCTGGATCGCGCCCTTCTGCACGATGGGGACCTCCTCGAGGGGCAGCTCCACGCCCAGGTCCCCGCGGGCGACCATGACGCCGTCGAAGGCCTCGACGATCCCCTCGAGGTTCGCCACCGCCTGCGGCTTCTCCACCTTGGCGAACACGGGGATCCGCCGGCCCATCTCGTCCATGATCGCGTGCACGTCGTCGACGTCGGCCGCCGAGCGGACGAACGACAGGAACACGAAGTCGACCCCGATGCGCAACGCCCAGCGCAGGTCCTCCTTGTCCTTGTCCGACAGCGCGGGCACGCTGACCGCCACACCCGGGAGGTTGATGCCCTTGTTGTTGCTGACCGGCCCACCCTCCATCACCCGGGTGCGCACCCGCGGACCGTCGACCTCGATCACCTCGAGCTTGACCTTGCCGTCGTCGACCAGGACCGTGTCGCCGGGATTGCAGTCACCGGGCAGGCCCTTGTGCGTGGTGCCGCACTGGGTCACGTCACCGAGGATGTCCTCCGCGGTGATGGTGAACTCCGCGCCGTTCGCGAGCATGACCGGCCCGTCGGCGAACCGCCCCAGCCGGATCTTCGGGCCCTGCAGGTCGGCCACGATGCCGACCCCGCGACCGAGCTCCGTGGACGCACGGCGCACGTTCGCGTAGGACTCGGCATGCACGGCGTGCTCGCCGTGGGACATGTTCAGGCGGGCGACATTCATTCCCGCCTCGATGAGCTCCCTGATCTGCTCGTAGGAGGAGGTAGCCGGACCCAGGGTGCACACGATCTTCGCTCGACGCATGGCACGAACAGTAACCAGCCTGCGGCCGGGCTGCGCGTCGAACGCATTCCCCACCGGTGAACCGCCGATGAAGTCCTGCGACCGCACGCCCCCTCGTGCCGAGGCCTCAGCCTCCGCCCAGCATGCGGCCCACGTCCGAGGATCGCCCTGCCGCGCGGGCACGCATGACCCGCGCCGGCGTGCTGACCAGCGCTCCCACGAGCAGCAGGTAGGTCATGACCGCCAGGTAGCCCACAACCATCGTCGCCGTCACGGCACTCGGGAGGAACACCGCCATGACCACAGCCGCACCGCCCACCGACGCGGCGACGATCGGCCAGAACCACGTACGCGCGCGCATCCTGCGCGGCAGCCCGCGCAACGCCTGGCGCTGGCCGCCGGTCAGGGCCCTCCACCAGCGGAACCCCACCGTGGGCAGGGATACCAGCGCAAGGATGCCCAGGATGCGGGCGAGCAGGTCGAAGCCGGCCGCGGCCGCCACCAGCCCCGGGAAGGGAGCCAGGAGCATCCACCGACCTGCCCTGCGCGCGATGAGGACGGCCAGCGCATCGAGGTTGCGCCGTGCGGAGGTCCCCTGGGGGTTCGCTGCCAGCGCCGAGGCCAGATGCCGCGCTGCCTCCGCCGCGGAGCCCGACTGCATCTCCAGCACGGCGAGGTTGTTCAGGGCAGCGGTGTTCCCCGGGTCGCGCCGCAATGCCTCGAAGTAGGCCACCCGCGCCGCATCGACGTCACCATCGGCGGCCAGCGCAGCGCCGATCTGCACCTGGGCGTCCGTGCTGTTCGGGTCGATCAGGACTGCTTCGCGGGCAGCTGCCAGCTGGTTGGCCACGGCCTCGGGTCGCGTGGAGCTCGCCCAGGCCCGCGAGAGGGCGAGGTGGTTGGCCGAGTTGCCGGGGTCCCGCTCGACGGCACGCCTGGCGAGCCCGATCGCCTCGTCGACCCAGCCGACGTCGAGGCAGATCAGCGTTCCCAGGCGCAGTGCGTACGGGTCCTGGGGGGTGAGGGCCAACAACCGTTGCGACGCATCCAGGGCCGCCTGCCGCTCGCCCTGTGCGCGCAGCGTGCGTACGAGCAGCCCGGTCAGTCTCGGGTCATCGGGGTTGCTGGCCAGGGCCTCCCCGAGGGCCGAACGCGCGGAGTCCCAGCGCTGGGCCGCAACGAGGGCCTCGGGCAGGGCGTATTGGTCCGACGTCACAGCAGCCTGTGGGCCTTCATGTACTCGGCCAGGGGCGTGTACTCCCCTGCCTGGTCGGCGAACAGGACGACGTTGCGCGCGGAGGCGAACCATCGACCCGTCGATGGGGTGATCGCAGCGATCGCCGCCTCGAGGTCGCCGGTGGTGATGGCCCGATCCGAGGACCCGGTCCGTGCCGCGTCGACAAGAGCCGACTGGGCAGCCGTGCGGCACACGTGGGCCAGGTCGGCCCCGGAGAAGCTCTCGGTCCTGGCCGCCAGGCGCTTGACGTCGACCGCCTGCTCCACGGGCAGCCCACCCAGATGCATCTGCAGGATCTCCACCCGCGCCTGGGCGTCCGGGGGCTGCACGAAGACCGCCCGGTCGAAACGGCCGGGCCGGCGAAGGGCACCATCGACGTCCCACGGGGCGTTCGTCGCACCCAGGACGAAGATCCCCTCGTTCTCGCTGGCCACGCCATCGAGCTCGGAGAGCAGCTGGTTGATGACCCCCCGCAGGGCCGAGGCCGAGCGACCCAGCCCGGAGCGGGAGCGACCGAGCGCGTCGATCTCATCGAAGAAGAGCACGCACGGCGCCTGGGCCCGGGCGTAGGCGAACAGGTCGGCGATGTTGTTCTCGCTCTGGCCCATCCAGCGGCTGAGCACGTCCGAGAGCCCGACCGCAATGAACCGTGCGCCGAGCTCTCCGGCAACGGCCCTGGCCAGGTAGGTCTTGCCACACCCGGGGGGGCCGTAGAGCAGCAAGCCGCCACGCAGGGTGGCCCCGTATCGCGCCCGCAGCTCCGGGTTGCGCAGCGGGGTCAGGAACGCCGCGTCGATGTGCGCCTTGACCTCGGTCAGCCCACCAACGTCGGACAGCCGCAGCTTGGTCTCCACCGGCTCGTGCGCAAGCCCGCCCGTGAGGTCGTCCTCAGCGGCGCCCCAGTCGAAGTTCGGGTCCGTGGGTCGCGGGCCCAGCGACGCCGGATGGGTGGGCGGGGCCGAGGAGCCCTGGGCGGGGGCGTTCTGCGCGGACGCAGAGGGTCCACCCATCGCCTCGCGCATCAGCTCCTGGTAGTCCACGTTGCCCGGGTCCTCAGCCAGGAGCTGGCCGAGGTGTCCCACCGCCTCCTGGCCCAGCCCCTCACCGACCAGCAGCTCGGCGAGATGGGCACGCAGGACGTCGTCACCTGGCTCCCGGGCGACGGCCCGGCGCAAGCTGTCGAGCAGTCGGGCGACGTCCACTCCTTGAGGCTACCCGCTGCGCCGGTATCGGTCCCCGTGGCCGGAGGTCACCCCGAGGGCAGTTCGGCACCCCCGTCAGCTGGTTCCCATGAAGGCGAGCAGCGCGACCACCAGGAGTCCTCCGATCGCGCCGAGGACAAGGAGCGCACCCAGACCAGGCACCGGCCCGTACTGCGTCAGCAGGATGCCCAGGACGAGCAGCCCAAGAGGGGTCCGGAACGGCATCCACCTGCGACGCCCGGACAGGCGGCTGCCCGAGATCCGGAAGAACCCGACATCGTCGGTCTCCTGGCGCCGGTGCAGGTCGTTGTTCCACTGGCTTCCCATGAGCAGCCCCTTCCGTCGCCGTGACCCTGACGATGCTCCCGCGACCCGGGGTTGTCAACGACTGGTCAGACAACCAGCGGGCGGGCTGTCGGCGGGATCGGGGCGGGCAGCGTCGTCGAACCCATCAGGTGCGCGTCCACGGCGGCGGCGGCGGCCCGGCCCTCGGCGATGGCCCAGACGATCAGGGACTGGCCGCGGCCGGCATCCCCGGCGACGAACACCCCGGGGACGCTGGAGGCGTAGTGCTGGTCCCGGCGGATGTTGCCACGCTCGTCGAGGGCGACGCCCAACTGCTCGACCAAGGGGCCCTTCTCCGGCCCGGTGAAGCCCATGGCCAGGAACACCAGGTCCGCGGGGAGCTCCCGCTCGCTGCCCTCGACCTCGACGAAGCGCCCGTCGACCATCTCGACGTCCACGAGCAGCAGCGCCCGCAGGTTGCCCGACGCATCGGCGCGGAACTCCTTGGTGCTCACGGAGTAGACCCGCTCACCGCCCTCCTCGTGGGCCGAGGTGACCCGGTAGGTCATCGGGTAGGTCGGCCACGGGGCGGCTTCCGGCCGGGTGGCCGGAGGGGTGGGCAGGATCTCGAGCTGGGTCACGCTGGCAGCGCCCTGTCGGTGCGCGGTTCCCAGGCAGTCCGCTCCGGTGTCGCCGCCGCCGATGATGACCACGTGCTTGCCGGATGCGTGGATCGGCGTCTCCGGGAGCGTCCCCTCGACCACCTGGTTGGCCAGTGGGAGGTACTCCATGGCCTGGTGGACCCCGGGGAGCTCGGCACCCGGCACCGGCAGCCCTCGCGCGGCAGTCGCGCCGATGGTCAGCAGGATCACGTCGTGGCGGCGGCGCAGGTCCGCGAGGGTGAGGTCCACACCGACCTCCACCCCCGTGCGGAACGTGACCCCCTCGCCCTCCATCTGCGCCAGTCGCCGGTCGAGGTGGCGCTTCTCCATCTTGAACTCGGGGATCCCGTAGCGAAGCAGGCCACCGATCTTCGACGCCCGCTCGTAGACCGACACCGTGTGACCGGCGCGGGCCAGCTGCTGGGCCGCGGCCAGCCCGGCGGGGCCGGATCCGATGACCGCCACGCGCTTGCCGGACAGCCGATCCGGGGCGGCCGGGACGACCCAGCCGGACTCCCAGGCGCGATCGATGATCGAGACCTCGACCTGCTTGATGGTCACCGGGTCCGCGTTGATGCCAAGGACGCAGGCGGTCTCACACGGGGCCGGGCAGAGCCGGCCGGTGAACTCCGGGAAGTTGTTCGTCGCGTGCAGCCGCTCGGCGGCCTCACGCCAGTCGTCGCGCCAGACGAGGTCGTTCCACTCCGGGATCAGGTTGCCCAAGGGGCAGCCCTGATGGCAGAACGGGATGCCGCAGTCCATGCACCGGCCCGCCTGCTTCTCCAGGTGGTCGGCGCCGAACGGCTCGTACACCTCCTTCCAGTCCCGGATCCGGACGTCCACGGGTCGCCGGGCTGGCAGCTCGCGCGGGGTGGTCAGGAAGCCCTTGGGGTCAGCCACGGCTCATCTCCTCCATCACGGCCTCGATCGGGTCCCGGCCCTCGGCGCGGGCCTTGTCCTGGATGTCGAGGATCTTGCGGTAGTCGGTGGGCATGATCTTGCTGAAGCGCCCGAAGGACGCCGTGCCCTGGTCCAGCAGCGACTCGGCAATGGCCGAGCCGGTCTCCTCGACATGGCGGCGCAGGATCGCGGCGAGCCAGTCCTGGTCGTCGGGGCCCAAGGGTTCGAGGGCCACCATGTCGAGGTTCACGCGTTGCGGCGCGAGGTCGAGCACGTAGGCCACGCCGCCGGACATGCCGGCCGCGAAGTTGCGCCCGGTGCTGCCCAGGACCACCACGCGACCGCCCGTCATGTACTCACAGCCGTGGTCACCGACCCCCTCGACCACCAGCGTGGCCCCGGAGTTCCGGACCGCGAACCGCTCGCCGACCCGTCCGCGCAGGAACACCTCGCCGGAGGTCGCCCCGTAGCCGATCACGTTGCCGGCGATGATCTGCTCCTCGGCGACGAACGTGGCCGACCGGTCGGGTCGCACGATCACGCGACCGCCGGACAGGCCCTTGCCGACATAGTCGTTGGCGTCGCCCTCGAGGCGCAGGGTGATCCCGGCGGGCAGGAAGGCCCCGAACGACTGGCCGGCTGAGCCCGTGAACGTCAGGTCGATCGTGCCGTCGGGAAGGCCCGCACCGCCGTGGCGACGCGTCACCTCGGACCCGAGCATCGTGCCGACGGTGCGGTTCACGTTGCGGATGGACAGCTGCGCGCGCACCGGCTCCCCGGACTCGAGGGCCGGGCCGCACAGGGCTATCAGCTGCTTGTCCAGCGCCTTGTCCAGGCCATGGTCCTGGGTGACCGACTGGTGCAGCGATGCGCCCGGCTCGACCGCCGGGGACTCCAGGATCGGCGCGAGGTCCAGACCCGAGGCCTTCCAGTGGGTGACCGCAGCCCGGGTGTCGAGCATCTCGACGTGGCCGATCGCCTCCTCCATGCTGCGGAAGCCGAGCTGGGCCAGGTGCTCGCGGACCTCCTCGGCGATGAACTCGAAGAAGTTCACGACGAACTCCGGCTTGCCCGCGAACCGCTCCCGCAGCTCGGGGTTCTGGGTGGCCACGCCCACAGGACACGTGTCGAGGTGGCAGACGCGCATCATCACGCAGCCCATGACCACCAGCGGCGCGGTGGCGAACCCGAACTCCTCCGCCCCGAGCAGGGCGGCGACGACCACGTCCCGACCGGTCTTGAGCTGGCCGTCGGTCTGCAGCACCACCCGGTCGCGCAGCCGGTTGAGCAGCAGCGTCTGCTGGGTCTCGGCCAGCCCGAGCTCCCACGGGCCGCCGGCGTGCTTGAGCGAGGTGAGAGGCGAGGCACCGGTGCCGCCGTCGTGCCCGGAGATGAGGATCACGTCGGCGTGGGCCTTGGCCACCCCGGCGGCCACTGTGCCGACGCCGACCTCGGCCACGAGCTTCACGTGGATGCGTGCGGCGTCGTTGGCGTTCTTCAGGTCGTGGATGAGCTGGGCGAGGTCCTCGATCGAGTAGATGTCATGGTGCGGCGGTGGGCTGATGAGACCCACGCCGGGGGTGGAGTGCCGCGTCTTGGCGACCCACGGGTACACCTTGTGCGCAGGCAGCTGGCCGCCCTCGCCGGGCTTGGCCCCCTGGGCCATCTTGATCTGGATGTCATCGGCGTTGACCAGGTACTCGCTGGTGACGCCGAAGCGCCCGGACGCGACCTGCTTGATCGAGGAGCGCTTGGAGTCCCCGTTGGCCAGCGGGATGTAGCGCTCCGGATCCTCGCCGCCCTCGCCGGTGTTGGACTTCGCTCCCAACCGGTTCATGGCGACGGCCAGGGTCTCGTGGGCCTCCTGGCTGATCGAGCCGTAGCTCATCGCGCCGGTGGAGAAGCGCTTCACGATCGCGCTGACCGGCTCGACCTCCTCAAGCGGAACCGGCGGACGGGCCCCCTCGGCGAACCGGAACAGCCCGCGCAGGGTCATCAGGCGCTCGGACTGGTCGTCCACCCGGGCCGTGTACTGGCGGAAGATGTCCATCCGCCCGCTGCGGGTGGCGTGCTGCAACCGGAAGACCGTCTCGGGGTCGAACAGGTGCGGCTCGCCCTCCCGGCGCCACTGGTACTCGCCACCGACGGGCAGCGTGCGGTGCGACGGGGCGATCCCGTTGGCCGGGTATGCGTTGGCGTGCCGGCGGGCGACCTCCTCGGCGATGGTCGTCAGGCCCACACCCCCCAGGCGCGAGGTGGTCCCCGTGAAGTACTGGTCGACCAGGGAGTGGCTCAGGCCGATCGCCTCGAAGATCTGGGCGCCGCGGTAGGAGGCCACCGTGGAGACGCCCATCTTGCTCATGACCTTCAGGACGCCCTTGCCCAGGGCCTTGACGAGGTTGCGGACGGCCTTCTCCGGCGTGATCCCGGAGATCACCCCACGCCGGGCCATGTCCTCGACGGACTCCATGGCCAGGTACGGGTTCACCGCGGCGGCGCCGTAGCCGATCAGCAGTGCGACGTGGTGGACCTCGCGGACGTCGCCGGCCTCGACCAGCAGCGAGACCTGGGTGCGGGTCTTGCGCCGCACCAGGTGGTGATGCACGGCCGAGCACAGCAGCAGCGAGGGGATCGGGGCGCGGTCCGGGTCGGAGTCGCGGTCGGAGAGCACGATGAACCTCTTGCCGCCGGCGATGTGCCGATCGACCTCGGCGCAGATCTCCCCGAGGCGCTTGCGCAGGCCGGGACCGCCGTCGGCGACCCGGTACAACCCTGCGACCCGGACTCCGGAGAACCCGGGGGCGTCGCCATCGGCGTTGATCTGGCCGAGCTTCGCGAGTTCGTCGTTGTCGATCACCGGGAAGGGCAGCAGGACCTGCCGGCAGTGGCCGGGGTCGGCCTCCAGGAGGTTGCCCTCCGGGCCGATGTGGCTGCCCAGCGAGGTGACGATCTCCTCGCGGATCGCGTCCAGCGGCGGGTTGGTCACCTGGGCGAAGAGCTGGATGAAGTAGTCGAAGAGCAGCCGAGGCCGGTCCGAGAGCACGGCAATGGGGGTGTCGGTCCCCATGGAGCCCAGCGCCTCCATGCCGTTGCGGGCCATGGGGGTGAGCAGGATCCGCAGCTCCTCCTCGGTGTACCCGAAGGTCTGCTGGCGGCGGGCCACCGACTTCGAGGTGTGCACCACGTGCTCACGCTCGGGGAGCTCCTCGAGGTGCACGATGCCCGCCCGCAGCCAGTCCGCGTAGGGCGCCTGGGCGGCCAGCTCGGCCTTGATCTCGTCGTCCTCGATGATCCGGCCGGCCACGGTGTCCACCAGGAACATCCGACCCGGCTGCAGGCGGCCCTTGCGCACGACCGTGGCCGGGTCGATGTCGAGCACACCGGCCTCGGAACCCAGGACCACCAGGCCCTCGTCGGTGACCCAGAACCGCCCCGGTCGCAGCCCGTTGCGGTCCAGGACCGCGCCGATGACCGAGCCGTCGGTGAAGCTCACGTTCGCCGGGCCGTCCCATGGCTCCATGAGGTTGGCGTGGAACTGGTAGAAGGCGCGGCGCGCGGGATCCATCTCGTCGTGGTTCTCCCACGCCTCGGGGATCATCATCAGGACCGAGTGCGGCAGGCTCCGACCGGCCATGTGCAGGAGCTCGACCACCTCGTCGAAGCTGGCCGAGTCGCTGGCACCCTCGGTGCAGATCGGCAGGATCCGCCGGATGTCGCCGGGGATCATCTCCGAGTTGAGCTGGGCCTCGCGGGCCTGCATCCAGTTGCGGTTGCCGCGCACAGTGTTGATCTCGCCGTTGTGGGCGATCAGCCGGTACGGGTGGGCCAGGCTCCAGCTCGGGAACGTGTTGGTCGAGAACCGCGAGTGCACCAGAGCCAGCGTGCTGGCGATCCGCGGGTCCGACAGGTCGGGGAAGAACGGCTCGAGCTGGCCGGTGGTCAGCATCCCCTTGTAGACCAGCGTCCTGCTCGACAGGCTGGCGAAGTACACCTCGGCCTCCCGCTCGGCCCGCTTGCGCAGGCAGAACGCCATCCGCTCGAGGACCATCTGGTCGGCCACACGGTGCCGGGATGCGACGAACAGCTGGCGGAACCGTGGCATGGTCCCCCGGGCCGTGACGCCCACGAGGTCGGCGGCGATCGGCACCTCGCGCCAACCGAGGACCACGAGGTCCTCCTCCTCCGCGATCCGGTCGATCGCGGCCATGGCGTGGCGCTCGGCCGCGACGTCGTCGGGCAGGAAGGCAAGGCCGACGGCATAGGCACCCGCGGCCGGCAGCTCGAACTCGACCGTCGCGCGCAGGAACGCATCCGGGACCTGGAACAGGATCCCCGCGCCATCGCCGCTGTCGGGCTCCGCACCGGAGGCACCGCGGTGGTCGAGGTTGCGCAGCGCCGTGAGTGCCTTGACGACGATGTCGTTGCTGGGCACACCGGTCATGGTGGCCACGAAGGCCACACCGCAGGCGTCCCGCTCGAAGGCGGGGTCGTACAGTCCGGTCGCGGCGGGCACGGCGGAGAACAGCGTCATGTCGGCTCCTCAACGTCATCACCGGCCTGCTCCAGCAGGCCGCGAGGACGCGGTTGGTGCGGGAGTTGAGGTCGGTGGGACGACGTTGGCCCACCTGGCGGAAAGGATAGGGCATCTGGGCAGGTGGTGTGCTCTCAGGGGATCGCCGTTACCCTCGACGACATGGTCCGCCTCCTGCTGCCCGCCCTGGTGATCGCCACGGGGACCGCCACTGCTGCCGCCGCCGTGGTCCTGCCGGCCGATGCGCCGCCGACCGCACTGGCCAGCACGGTCGGCGAGGTCCAGGTCGCTCGGATCCCAATCGCCGGGTCCGTCGTGCGGGACTCGTCCGGCGGCACCCGCGGACCCACTTCCGCGGCACTCGCGGACGGCCGGATGCTGCTGGGTGGCGGCGCGGACGGGTCGCGACTCCTGGTTGTGGACCCAACCACGGGAGCCCTGCAGGATGTCGGCCGGCTGATCCGGCGGGACCAGCGCCTGGACGACGCCCGGTTCGCCCCGACCGACATCGAGGTCATGTCCACCAAGGGCGCTCGGGCGCGGCTGTTCGTGTCCTTCCCCGAGTACGTGGCGGGCCGCAGGTGCGTGCGCCTCGCGGTGAACGAGGTGGATGTCTCCCTGGATGCCCAGCCGCGCATCCTGCGCACTGCGAAGGTCCTCCGCTCGAAGCCATGCGTGCCCCCGGCCAACATCCAGCATGCCTCGGGCAAGCTTGTGCGCATCTCCAACACGCGGGCCTATGTCTCCCTCGGCGACCTCGGCTACCCGGGCATCGACAACCGCAAGGCTCGCGGACAGCTCGGCTCCGTGCTCCTGATCCAGAAGGGCCGGAAGGCCGTCCGCATCAGCCAGGGACATCGCAACGGCCAGGGCCTGACCCGGGATCGCCTGGGCAGGCTGTGGGAGACCGAGCACGGTCCCAGGGGCGGCGACGAGCTGAACCTCATCCGCCGCGGGCGGGACTACGGCTGGCCGTTCGTGACCCTGGGCGAGCCCTATGGGACCAACGACTACGTGATGCCCAGGCGCACGGGGACCCATGTCGGGTACGCGAAGCCCAAGGCCGCCTGGGTGCCCAGCGTGGCCACCTCCGAACTGGTCCAGGTGCCGCAGTCCTGGACCGGGTGGACGACGTCGGTCGGTGGGGACCTGGTGATGGGCACGCTGAAGGACCAGTCCTTCTGGCGGATCCGCGTGGATCGCACAGGCCGCGTGCTGGAGCGGGAACGCCTCGAGGTGGGCCACCGGATCCGCGACGTCGAGGTCCGTCCGGACGGCTCAGTGGCGGCGACGACCGATGACGGCACCCTGCTGATCCTCACCCGGGCCGGCTGAGCCCGGGGCGATCCCGGATGCTGGTGCCACCCGACGCAGCACCCAGAACAGCGCTGCCGCGGCGGCGATCGCGGACAGGCCCAGGACCGGCGAGGCGGTGAAGGGCCCCAGGGACTGACCCGGCGCGAATGGCTCCGTGGCAGAGGAACCGGCCAGCCCGAGGAACCCGACGCAGACGAGCACCACCCCGGCCACCGCGGCGGCAGCGGTCCCACTGCCGGGTCGAACCCGGGAGGGTGCGGCCACCCGCTCGGCGCGGCCCACCAGCGCCACGATCCCCGCGAGGACGACTCCGGGCAGCACCAGCCACAGCAGGCGAGCAACCCACCAGGCGGGCGTCCCCGGAGGCGGGTCGGGATAGCCCAGCGGCAGGACCAACCGGGCTGCGATCGTCAGCGCTGCCTGGTGCCACAGGTAGATGCTCACGACGCTGAGATTGACCACGACGACCGCGGCCCAGACCCGGGGCCGCGCGAGCCAGCGGGTGAGCGGCTCGCGCAGGAGGACAGCGATCCCGATCTGGGCGATCCCCAGTGCCGTGATGGCCAGGGTCGGCGGATGCATGTTGCCCACGGGTCCATCGGGTACCCCCACCATGCTCGCCGTGTACGGGCCGGCAACGACGAGCAGGGCTGCCACCCCGAGCCCAGCCAGCGTCATCCCCCCTGCCACTGGACGGGTCAGCCTCCCGTCGACCTCGAGGTAGCCGATCTGGTGCATCAGCAGCCAGACGAACAGGACGTTGAGGTAGCCGAAGCCATCCACCGCGAGGCCGAACCGGCCGACGTCGAGCAGTGCGACCACGACCATCAGCACGGCGATCACGCCAACCCCGAAGCGGGCGTGCAGGCGCAGCGTCATGGGGGTCAGCGCGACCACGCAGAGATAGGCGCCGAGGAACCACAGTGGCTGGTAGAACAGCCCGCCGAGCGCGCGCACGCCCACTCCCCCGGCCCGGTCCAGGAGCAGCCCCAGCACCGCCACGACCGCGATGTACAACCCGGCGGGCGCCAGGACGCGGTGGACACGGCGGTCCACGAACGTGGCGTACCCCTCCCGCCGGCGCAGTGTCCCCTCCCAACTGCGCCGGTTGGCGAATCCGCCGACGAAGAAGAACAGGGGGATGACCACGAACAACCACGTGAGCGGCCACATCGCCGGGACCTCGTGCAGCGAGCTGGTCTCGACCAGCCGTCCAGCGTCCGGGCCCGTGAGGACCCAGCGGACGTCGGCCACGAGCCAGTGCCCGACCACCACGGCGACGATGCTCCCGCCGCGCAGGAGGTCGATGAAGCGATCCCGGCTCCCGGGCTCCATGCCTGGAACGGTACGCGCCGGGGACGGTCAGCAGAAGTGGCCAACGTCACCAGGTCGACTCCGGATCCACGACTGTGCCCCGGCGCTACCCTGCGGTGGTGAGCATCCGCGAGGAGGCGCCTGACCTCGACCCCGACGACGCGCGACGGATCGTCGCCGACCTCTGGGGCCTGCCCGATGCGCAGGCCCGGGACCTGGGCAGCCATCAGGACCGCAACTTCCTGATCACGACCCCGGATGCGCGGTTCGTGCTCAAGGTCGCCAACACCGCGATCCCCGACGCGTCGCTGGACGCCCAGGACGCAGCCATGCTGGCCCTGGCTGGCCTGCCGATCCGGGTGCCCCGTCCCGTGCCGTCGGCCACCGGCACCCTGCGCGAGGTGGTGGACCTGGAGGGGTCCCCCCACAGCGTGCGGCTGCTGACCTACGTCGAGGGCGTGCCGATGACCGGACGGGCGTACTTCGCGCCGGCCACCGCCCGGCAGTTCGGGGCCCTGGCAGGTCAGGTCTGCGGCGCCCTGGCCGCGTTCTCGCACCCGGGGGCGGACCTGCCCAACCAGTGGGATGTGCGCCGATCCCCCCAGGTGGTCGCCGACCTGCTCACCGCCCTCGACCCGGACCTGGCCGCACGTGTCCACCACCTCTCGGCGCAGTCGCAGAGAGCCCTGGAGGGGCTTGCCCCCGACCTGCCCACGCAGGTGATCCACGCCGATGTCACGGACTTCAACGTGGTCGCCGATCCGGGTGCCGACGCCCGGCTGGTCCCCGCCGGGATCATCGACTTCGGCGACCTGATGCACACCTGGCGGGCGGCCGAGGCAGCCGTCACGATCTGCGCCCTGCTGGTCAAGGACCTCCGCGCCCCGTTGCGGATCGCCGAGGACGTCCTCGGCGGGTTCCTCTGGACGCAGCCGCTCACTCCCGTCGAGGTTGAGGCGTTGTGGCCGATGGTCGCTGCCCGCGCCTGTGCCGGCCTGGTCAGCACTGCCCATCAGTTGGGCAGTGAGCCGGACAACCCCTACCTCCACGACAACCTCGCCGTGGACCGGGCTGTGTTCGAGCTGGTCGCCGCCCTGCCCATGGAGCTCGGGACGCTGGCGATGCGTCGCGCCGCGGGACTGCTCGAGGGGCCCGAGCCGGTGCTCGCCGTCCGCGCCCCCGTCCTGCCCGACCTCGGCGAGGTCGCCCAGATCGACCTGTCCACCACGTCGCGCCTGCTCGACGACGGGGCGTGGACCGATTCGGAACGCGTGCGCGCTGCAGTCAGGTCGGCCGCGGGCGCCGCTAGCCCGCGCTGGGGCGTGATCGCCTACGGACAACCGCACGTCCACCACAGCCTCATCGACAGCCTGGAGGAGCCAGCGACCATCCACCTCGGACTGGACGTGCTGCTCCCGCGTGGCAGCCGGGTCGTCGCCCCATGGCCGGGCCAACTGACCCAGGGCGAGCCGTGGGTGACCCGCCTCGTGGGAGAGGAGGGCTGGGACCTGCTGGTATCCGGGGCCGAGCCGCTGCGGGCCCCCGGCTCACGGGTGGCTGCGGGAGAGCCGATCGCGGCAGTGACCACCTCCCGGGCTCCCGCCCTTCCGGACCACATCCACGTCCAGGTGGTGCGCACGGGGGTCATCGCACCCACCCACGCCCCCGCCTCCCAGGCCGAGCTGTGGCGGCACCTGTGCCCCGACCCCGGCGTGCTCCTCGGCCTCGAGCCAGTACCCATGGAACCCGACTCCCACGAGCTGCTCCGCCGTCGCGAGTCCGCCCTGGCCTCGGTGCAGAAGCACTACTTCGCGGACCCACCGCGCATCGAGCGAGGATGGCGGCACCACCTGGTGGACGTCTCGGGCCGGGTGTACCTCGACGGGATCAACAACGTGGCGGTGTTGGGCCACAGCCACAGCGGGGTCGCTGACGCCGTCGACCGCGCGCTGCGCACCCTGAACACGAACTCGCGGTTCCACTACGCGGCGCACGTCGAGTTCGCCGAGATGCTGCTCGCCACGATGCCGACGGGGCTGGACCGTGTCTTCCTGCTGTCCAGCGGGTCCGAGACGGTGGACCTCGCCCTACGGCTGGCCCGCGTGCACACCGGGGCGCGGGACACGATCGCGCTGCGCACCGCCTACCACGGCTGGACCACCGCCTCCGATGAGGTCTCCAGCGCCCTGATGGACAACCCGCGCGCCCTGGAGACCCGGCCGGACTGGATCCACCTTGCCGAGCCGCCCAACCTCTACCGCGGTCCATTCACTGGCCCCGATGCCGGGACCCGGTACGCCGACGACGTCCGGCGGATCCTCGCGGAGCTGGGCGATGCCGCGCGGCGCCCCGCCGCCTTCGTCTGCGAGACACTCAACGGCAATGCCGGCGGGATCGAGCTGCCCGTGGACTACCTGCCACAGGTGTACGAGGCCGTGCGCGCAGCCGGTGGGGTGGTGATCGCCGACGAGGTGCAGGTCGGGTACGGGCGGCTGGGGTCGCACTTCTGGGGGTTCGAGATGAACGGCGTCGTCCCCGACATCGTGTGCCTGGCCAAGTCGACGGGGAACGGGTACCCAGTGTCGGCGGTCGTCTGCACCCGGGAGATCGCGGAGTCGTTCGCGGTGGAGGGTTCCCTGTTCGCCTCGATGGGAGGCACGCCGGCAGGCGCAGCGGCGGGGATCGCCACGCTCACCGCGTTGCGCGACGAGGGCCTCATGGGCAACGCGTCCCGGATGGGCGCTCGGCTGCGGGCCGGGCTGGAGGCGCTGGTCGAGCGGTTCGACATGGCCGGCGCCGTGCACGGGCGCGGGCTGTACCTCGGGCTGGAGCTCGTCGAGGACAAGGAGTCGCGCACTCCGGCCACGGAGGCGACCGATGCCCTGTGCGAGCGCCTGCTCGGGTTGGGCGTGATCATGGCCGCGACCGGCGACCACATGAACGTCCTGAAGATCAAGCCGCCGCTGTGCATCGACGCCGCCGGCGTGGACTTCCTGCTCGCAGCTCTCGAGGTGGCGTTCTCCGAGGGCTGGTAGCCCCGGACGCAGATGGTGCCCGCCCCCACTCGGGGGACGGGCACCATCGGGTTCGTTCAGAGCGTCAGGCGCTGACGGTCTCCGCGGGGAGTGTCGCGACCTTCGTCCGCTTGTCGAGGGCGCCGATGCCGACACCGATGAGGATGCTCAGCAGGCCCATCCCCATCGCGAAGGCGGCGACACCGAAGGCCACCACGGAGGTGAACAGCGATGCGCGCAGGAACGAGGCGCTCTGCGCGGTGGCCCGCAGCGGGTCCTCGCGGTCGAGCTCGGCGTAGGTCTTGCCGCCGGTCGCCTCGAGGGCGTGGGTGTTGATGATCTCGGCCATGCAGAAGGCCTCGACCGGGCCGTTGACGTCCTGGCCCTGCTGGCAGGGGGCGTCGTCGGTGACGGTGATGTTCTCGGCGGCCAGCTGGTTGGACACCGTGTACCAGGTGCCGGCACCGCCGACGAGCAGGATCGCGCCGGCGACGTACAGCAGGATGGCGACGATCTTCGGGGTCTTGGACATTCGAGTCTCTCTTCTCGTGAGTGGGAACTCCCTTGCAGGGTCAACTATGTGGCACGCGGAACCGGACAATCGGGATTGAACGGCGGGATCGACGCGCCGAACGTCCTGACTTCGCCGGGACCAAGGGTCCCCTCACTCCGGGGAGGGCACCCTTTCCTGACCTGCCCGGGTGCCCTGGAGCTCCTCCGGGGCCTCGCGTCCTGGCCGCGTGCGGGCACTCACGACGAAGTAGGCAACCGCCCCGAGCCCGACGACCACGGAGGTGAACACGTTGATCCGGATACCACCGACCTGCGTGGCCGGGTCGATGCGCAGCATCTCCATCCCCAAGCGCCCCACGCAGTAGGCGGCCACGTAGAGGGCGAAGGCGCGCCCGTGCCCGAGCGTCCAGCGCCGGTCGGCCCACGCCACGAGCCCGGCCACACCGACCAGCCAGAGCGCCTCGTAGAGGAAGGTCGGGTGGAACGTCGCGAACTGCTCGAAGCCCGCCGGCCGGTGCACCGGGTCGATCTCCAGGCCCCACGGCAGGTCCGTGGGCTTGCCGAAGAGCTCCTGGTTGAACCAGTTGCCGAGCCGGCCGATGGCCTGAGCGAGCGGGACGCCCACGGCCAGCGCATCGGTGAAGGGCGGCAGTGGGACGCCATGACGTCGGCACCCGATCCACGCCCCCACGGTCCCGAGGGCGATCGCGCCCCAGATGCCCAGGCCACCCTCCCAGATGGCGATCGCCGCACGAAGGCCTGATCCCCCGGATCCGAAGTAGGTGGGCCAGTCGGTCAGGACGTGGTACAGCCGCCCGCCGATGATGCCGAATGGGACCGCCCAGACGGCCACGTCGTAGACGAGCCCCTTGTTCCCACCGCGGGCGACCCAGCGCCGGTCACCGACCCACATGGCGACGAAGATCCCCGCCAAGATGCACAGTGCGTACGCCCGCAGCGGCAGCGGGCCGAGGTGCCAGACCGACTGGTCGGGACTCGGGATCGAGGTGGCCAGCGCTCCGATCACTTCGCGGTCGCGGCTTCGATCTTCGCCGTGAGTCCCTCGATGTCAGCAAGGTCGGAGCCGTTGAGCTCCACACCATTGAGGTAGGCCGTGGGAGTCCCGCCCACGCCAGCGGTGACGAACTCCTGGTTGCTGTTCGCGGCCCACCCCAGGTACGTCCCGTCCTGGACGCACTTGGTGTAGGTCGCCAGATCGTCGCCCTCGATGCCGACAGTCGTCCCGAGGTCGATCAGCTGCTGGTCGGAGTAGCCGACGCCCTCCTCGGCGGGCTGGATGTCGAAGACGGCTGAGTGGTACTCGCCGGTCTTCCCGGCATCGATCGAGCAGCCCCAGGCACTGGTGGCCCGGGCAGAGGAGTTGGGGTTGCCGTTGGCCTGGTTGTCAGCCGCCAGGCTCACATCGAGGAACGTGGCCGGCCGGTAGAGCAGCTTGACCTTGCCCTCGTCAGCGAGCGCCTGGATCTGGGCGCCTGATGCCGCCTCCACCTGCTTGCAGGCCGGGCACTGGAAGTCCTCCCAGATCTCCAGCGTGGGCAGCTTCGCCTCGTCCGCCGACGTCCATCCGGTGCCGTAGGGCACCCCGTAGTTCTCACCCACGCCAGCAGGGCTCGCTGCGCTGGCATCCGGCGTCGGGGCCGCAGTGGCCGACCCATCGGTGCCGTTGTCCCGCCCGGCGAAGAACCCGACGGCCAGCAGGCCACCCACCACCAGCAGGACCACGATCCCGCCGACGATCCGGATGGTGCGCTCGCGGCGGCGCTCGGCGGCCTCCGACTCGGCGCGCGCCTGTTCCGCGAGCTGCTTGGGCGTCAGCCCGGACTGGCCCGACGTGGGGGTCTTCTTCTCGGCTGCCATCGTTACCTCCGTGAGTTGGGCCAAGATTACCCGAAATGCCGGGCGTCGGACCCGAGCCGTGTCGTGGCGCGGACCGAATCCCAGATATGCGCGGGCTGAACTACCATCGTGCAGGTGCGGCTGCTCGTCGGCCCACGCCCCGACGCACGAGAACAGGCAGGACGCGCGATGGTCAACGTCTCCACCGAGGTCGCTGACCCGCCGGTGCGCCCCGTCCCCACCGCCAAGGACCGTTACCACACCGGTGCCTTCATCGAGATGCTGATCTCCAGCATCATCGGGCTCTGGGCCTCGCTGGTGCTGTCCATCGACGCCGTGAAGCTCGCCGAGGACCCCCTGGCCGACCTCTCCTGCAACATCTCCTCGACGATCTCCTGCGCCACCGTCGGCCTCACCTGGCAGGCCAACCTGCTCGGCTTCCCCAACGCCTTCCTCGGCCTGATCGCCGAGCCGGTGGTCATCACCATCGCCGTCGCCGCGCTCGGAGGGGTCAGGTTCCCGCGCTGGTTCATGCTCTCAGCCCAGGTGGTGTACTCGATCGGCCTGGCCTTCGCGTACTGGCTGTTCTACCAGGCCTACTTCGTGATCGGTGCCATGTGCCCCTGGTGCATGCTGATCACGATCACCACGACGCTGGTGTTCGCCTCGATGACGCGGGTGAACATCCTCGAGGGCAACCTCGGGGCCGGCACGAAGCGTCGCCTCGAGCGTCCCCTGCGCCTCGGGCTTCGACGCAGCCGGGGTGGTCATCCTGCTGGCGATCCTGGCCGCGATGGTGATCTACAAGTACGTGTGAGTCGCGGGTCTAGGCCCGCCGGCGAACCCCTGCCGCGAGCTCAGCGGCCAACTCACTGACCGCTACCAGTGCAGCGTCGTGATCCGGTGCGGCCAGGATCCGGGCGATGAACGCCGATCCGACGATCACGCCATCGGCGTAGGACGCGACCTCGGCGGCCTGGTCGCCGGTGGAGACGCCAAGGCCGACAGCAACGGGGAGGTCGGTCAGCGTCCGCACGCGGGCGACGAGCTCCCGGGCCCCCGAGCCGACACTGGCCCGCGCACCGGTGACGCCCATCAGCGAGGCGGCGTAGACGAAGCCGTTGGTGATGCCTGCGACGGCGGCGATCCGCTCGTCGCTGCTCGACGGGGCGACCAGGAAGACGCGGTCGAGACCCGCGGCCTGCGTGGCGGCCACCCAGTCGTCGGCCTCCTCGGGTGTGAGGTCCGGGGTGATCACCCCGACGCCTCCAGCACCCCTCAGACGGTCGGCGAACGCCTCGACGCCGATCCGCTCGATCGGGTTCCAGTAGGACATCACCAGGGTCGGGGCGCCGGTCGCCGCCACCGCCGCGACCGTGTCCAGCACGTGCGCGACGTTCGATCCCGAGTTCAGGGACTGGAGCACGGCAGCCTGGATCGTGGGACCGTCCATCAGCGGGTCGGAGTAGGGAAGCCCGACCTCCACGATGTCGACGCCCGCCGCCACCATGGCCGTGGCCAGGGCGACGCCCTCCTCCTGGGTCGGGAACCCGCTGGGCAGGTAGCCGATCAGCGCGGCGCGACCCTCGGCCCGCGCCCGCGCGAACGCCTCATGCAGGGTGCTCACAGCTGCCCCTCGCCCAGGTCGATCCCGAACCACGTGGCCGCGGTGCTGACGTCCTTGTCCCCGCGACCGGACAGGTTGACCAGCACGATCCCGTCCGGGCCGAGCTCACGGCCGAGCTGCAGCGCCCCGGAGAGGGCGTGGGCACTCTCGATGGCCGGGATGATCCCCTCAGTCCGGCACAGCAGGCTGAAGGCGTCCATCGCCTCGGTGTCGGTGACCGGGTGGTAGTGCGCGCGGCCCGTCTGCGCCAGATAGGAGTGCTCCGGGCCGACGCCCGGGTAGTCCAGCCCGGCGGAGATCGAGTGCGACTCCGTGGTCTGGCCCTCGTCGTCCTGCAGCAGGAAGGAGCGGGTGCCCTGGAACACGCCGATCGTCCCGCCGGTGATGGTGGCGGCGTGCCGGCCGGTCTCCACGCCGTCTCCGGCTGCCTCGTAGCCGTGCAGCGCCACGCCGGCATCGTCGAGGAACGGGTGGAAGATCCCGATGGCGTTCGACCCGCCACCGACGCACGCGGCGACCGCGTCGGGCAGACGGCCGTAGTCGGCCAGGACCTGCGCACGGGCCTCGACGCCGATGACCCGGTGGAAGTCGCGGACCATCTGCGGGAACGGGTGCGGTCCGGCCACGGTGCCCAGAAGGTAGTGGGTGTCCTCCACGTTCGTGACCCAGTCGCGCATGGCCTCGTTGACAGCGTCCTTGAGGGTCTGCGACCCGGTGGTCACCGGGATCACCTCCGCGCCCAGGAGCTTCATCCGGGCGACGTTCAGCGCCTGGCGGCGGGTGTCCTCCAGCCCCATGTAGACCACGCACTCCAGGCCCATCAGGGCCGCGGCGGTCGCGGTGGCGACCCCGTGCTGGCCGGCGCCGGTCTCGGCGATCACGCGATGCTTGCCCATCCGCACCGTCAGCAGCGCCTGACCCAGGACGTTGTTGATCTTGTGCGACCCCGTGTGGTTGAGGTCCTCGCGCTTGAGCACGATGCGCGCCGTGACACCGCCGGCCCTGGCGAAGCGTGGCGCCTCGGTGATCGGGGTCGGCCGTCCGGTGTACGTGCGCGCCAGGTGGTCGAGCTCGGCGAGGAACAGCGGGTCGACCCGGGCCGCCGCGTAGGCCGCCGCCAACTCGTCGAGGGCGGCGATGAGCGCCTCGGGGACGAATCGACCGCCGAACACACCGAAGTGCCCCGTGGCGTCGGGGGTGGACGAAGTCCCTGGGATGAGGCCCAGGTTGGTGAGGTCAGCAGTCATGGTCGTCCGTGTCGAAGGGCCGGGTGGGCGCCCGCGGTGACCAGGTCGTGCACGGCCTGCCGGGGGTCCCCGCCGGTCACGAGGCTCTCCCCCACAAGGACTGCGTCGGCGCCGGCGTTGGCGTAGGAGATGAGGTCATGGGGGCCGCGCACGCCGCTCTCAGCCACGCGGACCACGCCGTCCGGGATGATCGGGGCGACGCGTGCGAAGTGGTCGCGATCAACGGCCAGCGTCCGCAGGTCACGAACATTGACACCGATGACTCGCGCGCCGGCGTCCAGCGCCCGGGGGACCTCGTCCACGTCATGCACCTCCACGAGGACCGTAAGCCCAATCGACTGGGCCCGCTCGTGCAATGAGACGAGCGCATCCTGGCTCAGGGCAGCCACGATCAGCAGGACGATGTCAGCACCGGCAGCCCGGGCCTCCCAGAGCTGGTAGCTCGAGACGATGAAGTCCTTGCGCAGGACCGGCACGTCGACAGCGTGCCGCACGGCGACGAGGTCATCGAGCGACCCACCGAACCGGCGGCCCTCCGTGAGCACGGAGATCGCGTGCGCGCCCCCGGCCTCGTACTCGCGCGCCAGGGCAGCCGGGTCCTCGATGGCGGCGAGCGCACCCTTGCTGGGCGAGGAGCGCTTGACCTCGGCAATGACCGTGACCTCGTCCTCCTGACGAAGCGCAGCGACACCGTTGCGTGGCTCCGGCGCGTGGCTCGCCCGCTCCTTGAGCTCGTCGAGGGGGACCCGCGCCATGCGCTCGGCGACATCCGCCCGCACGCCGACAAGGATGTCGTCGAGAACGGTCATGCTCGCCTCCACCTGGTCGCCGGGATCCTGGTGGAGAGGGTACGCAGTGACCGACCCGTCCACCGAATCGCCCCCGCGCGAGACACCCCGGCCGGACTCCGGCGGCGCTAACCTTGCGGATGTGAGCACCTCGACGGCCAGCGTCCAGCGCAGTCGGAGCATGCTCGGGCCCGACGGCTGTGCTGGCCGGAGTCGGGGCCGCATGGCTCACAGTCGCAGCCCTGCGGCTGGGCGACGCGGGGCCGACCCCCTGCCCGTGGCGGACTCTGACCGGTGTGGACTGCCCGTTCTGTGGAGCGACCCGCGCGGCAGCGAGCCTGGCTCACGGTGACGTGATCGGCGCCCTGGACCACAACGCGCTGTTCGTGCTGGTCATCCTCCCCCTGGCGGTGCTGGCGTGGGGGAAGTGGGCGGCGCGCTCGTGGCGGGGGCTCCCCACGCCGGTCATCGCCAACCGGACGGTGCTGGTCCTGATGGTCATCACTGCGGGCTGGTGGGTCCTGCGGCTTGCGGTTCCGTGGCTCGGGTCGACGGCCAGCTGACCTCGTCGGACCCCTCCTGCGCAGACATGTCCGGAAGGACCACCAGGAACGCCGCACCACCCTCGGGAGCCGCACCGGCCTGCGCGCGACCACCCAGCCGCTCAGCCAGCCGGGCCACCAGGGCAAGGCCCACGCCGGAGCCGACCTTGCGGACGCCCCGGTACCTGGCGTGCAGCTCCCCGGGCTCGAAGGCCACCTTGAGGTCATCCCCAGTCAGTCCCGGACCGCCGTCACGCACCTCCACAAGGAACTCATGCGGCGTCGGGCCGGAGGACATGCGCAGAACGACAGGCGCACCCTCCCCCGTCACACGCAGGGCGTTCTCCATGAGGTTGTCGATGATCTGTCGGACACGGACGGGGTCGGTGCGCACCTGGTACGGGGTGCGCACCACCTCGTCGACGAAGCGCACGCCCGCACGGGCCGCCCGACCTGCCCACACCGCCGCGGCGTCCGCACCGAGGCCGGCGAGGTCGAGGTCCACAGGCTCCACGGCGACATCGACGGCCCCGAGCCTGGCGAGGTCGAGCAGGTCGGCCACCAGGCGGTCGAGGTGGTCGGCCTCGGAGCGGACCACGCCTGCGACAGCCGGGATGTCCTCGGGCGGGACCACGCCGTCCGCGAGGGCCTCTGCATAGCCCTTCACGGAGGTCAGCGGGGTGCGCAGCTCGTGCGAGACCGTCAGGAAGAACTCACGCTGGCGGCCCTCGCTCTCGTTGAGCGCCGCGGACAGCCGGTTGAGCGCGATGGCGATGTCGGCCACCTCGCTCGGGCCCTGGGGATCGATCCGGACGTCACGCTGGCCGGAGCTCATCGCGTTGGCCGCGGCAGCCGCCTGCACCAGCGGGCGGGTGAGCCGTCGGGCCACCCAGTAGCCGATGACGACCGCCACGAGCAGGCCCAGGGCCAGTGCCAGGGCCAGGCGACCGAGCGCCGGCATGAACAGGTCCCGGGCCACGTCCGCTGGCTGGACGAGCAGGACGCCGACCCCGTCGGTGACCGGCCGCCCCTCGACATAGCTCGCCCGCAGCCCGCCGGCGGTCGGACACCTCACCGCCGGTGGTCACGGCCTCGACATCGGAGTCGCGCAGGGGGCGTCCACCGGGGATCGCGGGGGTCGACCACGTACGCCGTGACCTCCTGAGGGGCCAGCAGCACCTCCAGCCGAGCGAGCACCCCACCTCGCGGACCGTCGAACTCCCCGGCAGACCGGCGCTCGAGGAGCTCGGCGGTCAGGTCCGCGGTCAGGTCCGCGGTCCGCGACAGCGTCCGCTGTGCCGTGCTGTCCGCGGCGGCCCGCAGCAGCGGCCATGCCACGAGCGCCCCGAGGAGGACGGCGATGGCGGCGACACCCGCCATCACCAGGGGCAGCCGACGGGACAGGCTGGTGCGGCTCATTCCTCGTCCGCGCTGTACCCCACGCCGCGGACCGTGCGGATCGGGCTGGCGTCCCCGAGCTTGGCCCGGACCTGGGCCACGTGCACGTCCACCGTCCGGGTCCCAGCCGCGGCGGCGTAGCCCCAGACCGCCGACAGCAGCTGGTCACGGGTCACCACCCGCCCGGGGCGGGCCATGAGGTAGGCCAACAGCTCGAACTCGGTGGCGGTCAGGTCGATCGGCTCGCCGGAGACCGTCACCCGGTGGCGTCCGCGGTTGAGCTCGACCGCTCCCAGCACCAGCGACCGGTCGTCGCCCTCGATCGGTCCGCCGGTCCTGCGCAGGACGGCCTTGACGCGGGCGACCACCTCGCGCGGGCTGAACGGCTTGGTGATGTAGTCGTCCCCGCCCATCTCCAGTCCCAGGACGCGGTCGATCTCGTCGTCGCGGGCGGTGCAGAACAGGATCGGGACCGAGTCACCCTCGGCACGCAGCGCCCGGCAGACCTCGGTGCCATCGATCCCGGGCAGGCCGACATCGAGGATGATCGCCACGGGGTGCAGCCTCCGGGCGGATGCCAACGCGTCGGGACCGGTCGCGACGGCGTGCACCCCGAAGCCGTCGCGGCGCAGGTACATGCCGATCAGGTCGGCGATGGGCTTCTCGTCCTCAGCGACGAGCACCAGCCCGCGGTTCTCGACGCTCATGGTCGCCCATCCTCCATGTGGTCAGTACGGATCCGATCGACGTGCTGTTCGGATCAGGTCAGCCAGCGTCGGAGCTGGACTCCATGCCCGCCATGACCTTCCAGACGATCAGGCCGATGGGGATCAGCAGCACGCCGAGCCAGAAGACGATCGGCTGGGCGAGCACCACGCCGAGGGTCCCGACGATGAAGGCGAGCGTGATGATCGTCGCGCCGGTCCAGTTGGCCGGCGTCCGCCCGTGGTTGTCGTGCTCGGTGCTCATGACTCTCCTCGCTGGTCAGTGATGGGTCATTCTGGCATCCGATGAGCCCGCTGGGCGCAACCCCTCGGCCATCGTGATCGCGGCGAGCACCGCGGCGGCCTTGTTCCGGCACTCGTCGTGCTCGGTCAGGGGCACGGAGTCTGCGACGAGGCCGGCCCCCGCCTGGACGTGGGCGACCCCGTCGCGAAGGACGGCCGTGCGGATGGCGATCGCAGCATCCATGTTGCCGGCGAAGTCCAGGTAGCCCACGGCACCGCCGTAGAGCCCGCGACGTGCTGGCTCGAGGTCGTCGATGATCGCCATCGCGCTGGGCTTGGGGGCACCCGAGAGGGTGCCGGCGGGGAACGTCGCCGCCAGCAGGTCGTAGGCACTGCGCCCCTGGGCCAGCCGTCCGGTCACGGTGGACACGATGTGCATCACGTGGGAGTACTTCTCGATCGACATGAAGTCCACGACCTCGACGCTGCCCGGGGCGCAGACCCGGCCCAGGTCGTTGCGGCCGAGGTCGACGAGCATCAGGTGCTCGGCGCGCTCCTTCTCGTCGGCCAGCAGCTCCTCGGCCAGGATGGCGTCGTCCTCCGGGGTGGCGCCGCGCGGGCGGGTCCCGGCGATCGGGTGCAGCATGGCGTGCCCGGCAGTGAGCTTGACCAGTGCCTCGGGGCTGGATCCCACGACGTCGAAGGCCACGTGGTCGCCGAGGTCCGCTCCGACTCCGGGCTCGGGGAACCGGAACAGGTACATGTAGGGGCTCGGGTTGTTCACCCGCAGCATCCGGTAGATGTCCAGGGCGCTTGCCGAGGTCGGGCGGTCGAATCGCTGGGACAGCACGATCTGGAAGGCGTCGCCGGCGCGGATGTGCTCCTTGGCGGCCTCGACGCCGGCCATGTAGTCCTCGGGGCGCGTCCGCGAGATCACGTCCGGCGTGGCCGCCACCCGGTCCAGCGATGCGGCCGACGCAGGGCTGGGGGCCGCCAGCGCCTGCTCCATCGCATCGAGGCGTGCCACTGCGTCGACCCAGGCCTCCGCGACCCGCTCATCGGTGGCGTCGTAGTTCACCGCGTTGGCGATCAGCAGCACCGTGCCGTCCCAGTGATCGAGGACGGCGAGATCGATGGCCAGGAGCATCGCCACCTCGGGCAGGCCGAGCTCGTCGGGGTTGGCGTCCGGCAGCCGCTCCCAGCGCCGGACCGCGTCGTAGCCGATCATGCCGACGAGGCCGCCGGTCAGCGGTGGGAGGCCGTCGGCCTCCGGTGCGTCGGTGTGCAGCAGCGCCAGGGTGTCGCGCATGGCCTCCAGGGGGTTGCCCGAGGTGGGCACCCCGACGGGCGCGCGGCCACGCCACGTGGCCTGCCCGTCGACCTCGGAGAGCATCGCGGCCGCCTGCACCCCGATGAACGAGTAGCGCGACCAGACCCGACCGTGCTCGGCGGACTCCAGGAGGAAGGTCCCGGGCCGCTCGGCGGCCAGCTTGCGGTAGAGCCCCACGGGGGTGTCGCCGTCGGCGAGCAGGCGCCGCACGACGGGGATGACGCGTCGGGAGCGGGCCAGCTCGCGGAAGCCCTCGAGGTCGGGGGTGGCAGCGGTCATGTGATCTCCAGGGTGTCGAAGCAGGACTCCAGTCCCGTGTGGCAGGCAGGCCCGGCGGGACGCACCCGGAGCAGGATGGCGTCACCGTCGCAGTCGAGCTGGACGCCGAGGACCTGCTGGGTGGCTCCCGAGGTCGCACCCTTGACCCACAGCTCCTGCCGGGAGCGTGAGTAGTAGGTGGCAACCCGGGTCGCCAGGGTCTGGGCGAGGGCCTGTGCATCCATCCACGCCACCATCAGCACGCGTCCGGTGTCCGCGTCCTGGGCCACGGCGGTGACCAGTGCGCGACCGTCGGGGGCCGTCCCGGCCGGGCGCAGGCGGCCGGCGAGGTCCGGGTCGAGCTCGCTGTCGAGGAAGTCCACGGGGTCATTCTGGCCCACTCCGGCGATGTCCCAGGAACGCCGCGACGGGGGCTCAGAGCCTGACGACGTGCCCCGACTGCGCGAGCGCAGCCTTGACCTGCCCGATCGTGAGCTCGCCGAAGTGGAACACGCTGGCCGCCAGAACTGCGTCAGCGCCCGCATCCACCGCGGGCGCGAAGTCCTCGAGGCGCCCAGCACCCCCGCTGGCGATGACCGGGACGCGCACCTCGGCGCGCACCAAGCGGATCAGCTCCAGGTCGTACCCGGACTTGGTGCCATCGGCGTCCATGGAGTTCAGCAGGATCTCCCCGGCACCCAGCTCGGCTGCGCGGACGGCCCAGCCGATCGCGTCGATCCCGGTGGAACGCCGCCCGCCGTGGGTGGTGACCTCGAACCCGGAGTCGGTGCGCACCTCGGGGGCGGCTGTCCCCGGACCGCAGCGTCGGGCATCCACCGAGAGCACGACGCACTGGGCGCCGAACCGGTCGGCGGCCTCGGCGAGCAGCTCGGGGCGAGCGATCGCCGCGGTGTTGACCCCGCACTTGTCGGCCCCGGCGCGCAGGAGGGCGTCGAAGTCGGCGACCGCGCGCACCCCACCACCGACGGTCAGCGGGATGAACACCTGCTCCGCGGTGCGCCGGACGACGTCGTAGGTCGTCTCGCGGTCCCCGGAGGATGCCGTGATGTCAAGGAAGGTCAGCTCGTCTGCGCCTGCCGCCCCGTAGGCCGCTGCCAGCTCGACCGGGTCCCCGGCGTCGACGAGGTCGACGAAGTTCACGCCCTTGACCACACGCCCAGCATCGACGTCCAGACAGGGGATGACACGAACGGCGACGGTCACGCGCCCAGCCTAATCGGCTGCCCACGACGCACCCTGGCTCTGCCTAGCGTCGCTCGTGCCCACGGAACAATCGGAACAGATAGACCACCAGGAGGACTGCGCCGATGGTCAAGGAGCCGAAGAACCCGATCGTGGCGTAGCGTTCCATGGAGGTGCCGGCGAACGCGGTTGCTGCGATGGCCGTTCCGATGATGCCACCGCACACGAGCAGCGCGATGACCACCATGCTCGTGATCGATCGGATCTGCTCCATCTGCCCATCGAGCTGTGTCGTGTCCACCACGACGGTGAACTTCCCCTTCTTGAACTGCTCGTTCCAGCCGACGAGGCTCTTGACGTAGTCGGGAGCGGCGTGCGCGGCCCGCATCGCCATCTGCTTGGCCTCCTTGGTGGCCATCTCCTTGACCATGGCCTCCGTCGAGGGCGCCTGGGCCTGCTCGAGGGCAAGGCCGAGGGCCGCGGAGCTGAACGTCTGCCCCGTGGGCGCCAGGGGCGTGAAGAAGGCTGAGGCCTGCATCATGGCCTTCACCGCCAGGGTGAGGTCGGGGTCCAGGCGCAGCCCGGAGTCGCGCAGGACGGCCATCCCGGCATTGAACACATCCGCGAAATCGGCGCCCGAGTCCTTGCCGTATCGCGCCATGCGCTTCTCGAACGTCTTCACGAACTTGGCATCGTCGACCGGCCGGAACGGCTCGCTCAGGGACCTCAGCTGTGAGGCCATGGCGGGGATGTCGCCGTTGACGACGGTCCACAGCAGGGCGAGCATGTTGATCCGCTGCGCCACGGTCAGCTCGCCGACCATCCCGCAGTCGAGGAACGTCACGTGCCCATTGGTCAGGTCGACGTACAGGTTGCCCGGGTGCGGATCGGCGTGGAAGAAGCCGTCGATGAGGAGCATCTTGATGGCCGCCCGCAGGGCGTTCTCGCCCAGCACCCCACGATCCAGGCCGGCGGCGTCGATGGCCTCCAGATCAGAGATCTTGACCCCGACGATGAACTGCTGGGTGAGCACCCGCCGCGCGGACAGCTCGCGGTAGAGCTTCGGGACGCTGACCCCCGGCAGCTCGGACATGTTCCCAGCCAGGCGCACCATGTTGTACGCCTCGCCGTAGTAGTCCAACTCCTCGATCAGGTTCGCGCTGAACTCGTCGAGCATCCCGCGCAACCCGATCTCCCGGGCCCACTGGCTGCGGTTCTCCATGGCCCGGCCCAGCGTCTGGGTCACCCCGAGGTCGGCCTTGACCTGCTGGTCGAGGTTGGGCCGTTGGACCTTCACGGCGACCTCGGTGCCGTCGTGCAGGCGAGCTCGGTGGACCTGGGCCAGCGAGGCAGCCGCCAGGGGCGTCTCGGAGAACTCGGCGTACAGCTCCTCGGGGGGGGCTCCCAGCTCCTGGATGATCGTCTCCCGGACCATCGCGTAGGGGAAGGTCGGGACCTCGTTCTGCAGCTTGTCGAGCTCAACAGCCCAATCGTCAGGCAGCACGTTCACCTGGCTGGACACGATCTGGCCCATCTTCACGTACGTCGGGCCAAGACCCTCCAGCAGGACCCGCGTGCGCTGTGCCATCGAGTAGTCCGGGACCGGCTCAGGGAGGGCGTAAACCCACTTCTGCATGCGGCGGCGGGGTGCGGCAAGAACGGTGCCGTCGACGATCGACTCCGCCGCGAAGTTGCCCAGCGTGGAGTAGATCTGCAGGAGACGGAGGTTCTCGCTGACGGTGTCGAATCCCCGGCTCATGTCAGGCCGTTCCTCTCCTTGTAGTCCCGGTCGAGCATCGGGTAGTTGGCTCCCAGCATCGCGTCGAGGGCCCCACCGATCAGCCCGACCAGCACGCCACCCACCAGGAGCGCGAACACGCTGTCGAACATGATCGAGTCACTCATGATGCGCGCGAGCAGGAGCAGCAGCAGCGTGTTGATCAGGACGATGACGATCCCGTAGGAGCTGAACAGGAATCGCAGTGACATGAACTGCAGCAACGGCTTCACGAAGGCATTCAGCAGCGCGAAGATCAGGGCGATCGCGAGGCCCTCCCCCCAGCGCCATGATGTGAAGGACAGCCCCGGGACCAGCACCACGGCGAGCACCACCGAGAGTCCTGCGGAGACGAACCTGACCAGGTGCAGCCGCCAGTTCGACCACTGGCCCCTGGCCCACGCGTGGCTCGCAGTCACCGCTGGAATGCTCCCGACCTTGTCGGCCCCCTCCACGGGAGGCTCGTAGTCACGCGGGACCGCAGGATTCTCGAGCACCTGGACGGCGGCCACCTCAGAGGTGCCGGATGGGGAGGCGGCAACGATCGCTTCGTCGGCCACCGCCACCACCGTGGCGGGCACGGGATCCGAGCTCGGTTGAGGGGCCGAGGCGAGCACGGCGGCGACGGGCTCCTCGATCACCGGGTTCTCCAGAACCGGTTCCTCGACGACGGGTTCCGGCACGACGGGTTCCGGCAGGACGGGTTCCGGCAGGACGGGTTCCGGAACTTGCACGACGTCATCGGCCTCATCGGCGGGCTCCTGCGCCGGGAATGTCAGCGTCTCATCACCGCCGGGAGCCCCATCGCGGTGTCCGGTGGCGTCGTCGTCAGCCTGCGACTCGGGCCACGGCCACCACGCGGATCCGGGTTCGCCGCCCTGTCCCTCGCCCGCGTCCTGCGGCTGCCCGTCGGGCGCCTCGTCCTGCATGGAGTTCCTCCCTCATCGCGCGGCCCTACTCTGCCACACTCCTCGCAACCGCTTGGTCTAGCGCGCCGTCGTGACCCCGGCCTCAGGCGGCCGAGTCGTCGTCGGGTCGCCACGCGACGACCTCGACCTCGACGAGCATCTCGGCATGGACCAGTGCGCTGACGCCGACCATCGTGGCGACCGGTCGGATGGCACTGAAGAGCTGCGAGTGCGCCCGACCCACGGCATCGGCATTGGCCGCGACGTCGACCACGTACATCCGGGTCTGGACAGTGTCGGTGCGGGAGAACCCCGCCCGTTCCAGGGCGAACAAGGCGGCTTGGAAGGCGACCAGCGCCTGCCCGAGTGCGTCCCCGGGGTGGGCGACGACCCCGTTGACCATGGCGGTCGTGCCTGCGGTCCAGCCGGTGTGCCCGCCATAGCCCGAGGCCACCACGACCCTGCTGTATCCGACCTCGTCCTCGTAGATCCCCCCGCTGGCGAACCGCTCGACCGGCATGACCACCCCTTCTTCCCCCGGCGCAGGCTACTGGCGCCGAACCCCTACAAGAAGTTCCGCCGCGGTGCCACAGCGGCCAGCGCCTCGGCGAGGGTGAAGGCCCCGGCGTACAGGGCCTTGCCCACGATGGCCCCCTCAACGCCGCGCTCCACGAGTTCGGAGAGCTGATGGAGGTCCTCGAGACGGGCCACGCCACCGCTGGCGATCACCGGACGGTCAGTGCGCGCGCAGACGTCGGCGAGGAGGTCCAGGTTCGGCCCGCGCAGGGTGCCGTCCTTGGTCACGTCGGTGACGACGTAGCGGGTGCAGCCGTCCGCGTCCAGGCGGGCCAGGGTCTCCCACAGGTCCCCGCCCTCCTTCGTCCACCCGCGGGCGGCAAGGGTCGTGCCCCGCACGTCCAGCCCGACTGCTACCCGGTCGCCGTGCTCGCCGATCACCCGGCGGGTCCAGTCCGGATCCTCCAGGGCCGCGGTGCCGAGGTTGACCCGTCGGCACCCGGTCGCCAGCGCAGCCGTCAACGACTCGTCGTCGCGAATGCCCCCGGAGAGCTCGACCTGGACGTCCAGGCGGCCGATGACATCCGCGAGCAGCTCACGGTTGCTGCCCGTCCCGAAGGCGGCGTCGAGGTCGACGAGATGGATCCACTCGGCACCCTGGGCCTGGAAGTCCAGCGCTGCCTCCAGGGGTGATCCGTAGGACGTCTCAGTGCCGGACTCCCCCTGGACCAGGCGTACGGCAGTCCCGTCACGGACGTCGACGGCAGGCAGGAGCACGAGTGGATTCATGCCCCGAAGGCTAGTCGGTCACGGCGACAGCCGAGCAGATCCGGCTCAGGCCAGCGTGCCCAGCCAGTTGGCCAGGAGCCGCAGCCCGGCCTCACCGGACTTCTCCGGATGGAACTGGGTCGCGGCCAGCGGACCGTTCTCGATCGCCGCGACGAAGGGCGCCCCGTGCTCGGCCCACGTCACCAGGGGCGGATGGAACGGCTCGGAGACCACGAGATCCCACGTCTGCACGGCGTAGGAGTGCACGAAGTAGAAGCGTTGGTCGGCGATGCCGGCGAACAGCGCCGACCCGGCCGGGGCATCGACGGTGTTCCAGCCCATATGGGGCAGGATCGCGGCGGGCAGCTGCTCCACCACACCGGGCCACTCCCCCACACCCTCGGTCGCCACGCCGTGCTCCACACCGGACTCGAACAGGATCTGCATCCCGACACAGATGCCCAGGACCGGGCGACCCCCGGCCAGGCGATGGTCGACCAGCTGCGGACCACGGACAGCGCGGAAGCCGGACATGCAGGCGGCGAACGCACCCACCCCCGGGACCACCAGCCCGTCGGCGGCCATCGCCGCGTCGTAGTCGGAGGTGACCTCCACCTCGGCGCCGACCTCCTCGAGGGCCCTGGCGGCCGACCTGAGGTTCCCGGAGCCGTAGTCCAGGACGACGACCCTGCTCATCGCGGGAAGCGCACGAAGGCCATGACCAGGCTCAGTGCCATCAGCGCCCCCAGCCAGAGCCAGGTCGCCTTGCCCGTCCTGCGGTACTGGACGACGCCGAAGACCATCCATCCGACCAGGAACAGCCCCGTGACCGCGAAGCTGATCACGACCGAGGTCGGCAACCCCTCGGTCACAGCGCGCCCTTCGTGCTGGGCACCCCCACGACCCGGGGGTCCACCTCGACGGCCGTGCGCAGGGCGCGCGCCACTGCCTTGAACTGGGCCTCGACCATGTGGTGCGGGTTGCGCCCGTACAGGCAGTGGACGTGCAGGCAGATCTGGGCGGATGCGGAGATCGACTCCCACACGTGGCGTGTCAGCGTGGTGTCGTAGTCCCCGATCAACGGCGCCATCGGCGGCTCGTCGTGAACGACGTAGGGCCGCCCCGAGAGGTCGACCACGGCACGGGCCAGCGACTCGTCGAGCGGGACCAGTGCGTCACCGAACCGACGGATGCCCACCTTGTCGCCGAGGGCCTGGCGCAGCGCCGCACCGAACGCGAGCGAGGTGTCCTCGACCGTGTGGTGGCTGTCCACGTCGATGTCACCGGTGGTGGCGATCACCAGGTCGAAGCCACCGTGCTTGCCGATCTGGGTCATCATGTGGTCGTAGAACGGCACCCCGGTGCTGATGTCGGTGGCACCGGAGCCGTCGAGCTCCAACTCCACACGGACGTCGCTCTCCTTGGTCGTGCGTTCGACCTTCGCGAACCGGCCCATCAGGTCCCCTCCTCGCGTGCGTGCGCCCACCTTCTCATGCGAGCACGTCGGCTGGCCCAAGGCTGTCGGTCAGGGCGTGACGGAAGGCCGCCATCTCCTCGGGGGTGCCGGCGCTGACCCGCAGCCACCCGGACGGGCCGGTCGCGCGGACGAGGACTCCTCGGTCGAGCAGGTGCTGCCAGATCGCATCCCGATCGGCGAACCGACCGAACAGCACGAAGTTGGCGTCCGAGTCCGCCGCCATCAGGCCGGGCTGGGCGCGGATCCACTCGACCAGGGCGTCACGCTCGTCACGCAGGGCGGCCACCGACCCCAGCAGCTCAGGGGCGTGCCGCAGCGCCGTGCGGGCGACGGCCTGGGTCACCGCGGAGAGGTGGTACGGCAGTCGCACGAGTTGGACGGCGTCCACCACCGCAGGGCTGGCCACCAGATACCCCAGCCGCGCCCCGGCCAGGGCGAATGCCTTGCTCATCGTGCGCGTGACCACGAGGCGGGGGTGGGCATCGAGCAGCTCGATCGCCGAGGGTGTGCCGGGGCGGCGGAACTCCGCGTAGGCCTCGTCGACGACGACCATGCCACGGCTGGCCGCGCAGAGGGCATCGACGTCGTCCAGCGACAGGGCCGTCCCGGTCGGGTTGTTCGGCGAGGCGAGCAGGAGCACTCCCGGCTGCTCGGCGGCGATGTGGGCCAGGGCCGCGTCGAGGTCCACGGTGAAGTCGTCGCGACGCGGCAGGGTCCGGTACTCGGTGAAGGTGGTCCGGGCGTAGTCCGGGTACATCGAGTATGTCGGGGCGAAGGACAGTGCCACCCGCCCAGGGCCGCCGAACGCCTGCAGCAGCTGGACCATGACCTCGTTCGAGCCATTGGCAGCCCAGACGTTCGCACCGGTGATCGACGGGCCGGAGGGGACGTCGGTGCCGATATAGGCGGCGAGGTCCCCCCGCAGCGCGGTCGCGTCGCGGTCCGGGTACCGGTTCAGGTCCGCCGCCGCACCGGCGACGGCCGCAGCCACGTCGGCGACCATCGCGGCCGAGGGCGGGTAGGGGTTCTCGTTGACGTTGAGCCGGTGGGCAACATCGAGCTGCGGGGCTCCGTAGGGCACCTGGCCGCGCAGCTCAGGGCGCAGCGGGAGGTCGGCCGGCTCACCCGGCCGCTCGGTCGGCGGGTTCACCGCTCGAACCGCACCGTGATGGCGGCACCATGGGCGGGGAGGTCCTCGGCATGGGCCAGGGTGACCACGTGGTCGGCGACGTCCGCCAGTGCGTCCCGGTCGTACTCGATGAGGTTCACCCCACGCAGGAACGAGGCCACCCCGAGCCCGCTGGAGTGGCAGGCGCACCCCCCGGTGGGCAGGACGTGGTTGGAACCGGCCGCGTAGTCACCCAGGGAGACCGGCGCCCACGGCCCGATGAAGATGGCACCCGCGTTGTGGACCCGCATTGCCACCGCACGAGCGTCCCGCGTGTGGATCTCGAGGTGCTCGGCGGCGTACGCATTGACGACGGCCAGTCCGTCGTCGATCGAGTCCACGAGGATGATCGCGCTCTGGTCACCGCCGAGTGCCTCGCGGATGCGCAGAGAGTGCTTGGTGGCAGCGACCTGGACCTCGAGGGCCGAGGCCACGTCCTTGGCCAGCCTCGGTGACGTCGTGACCAGAACCGAGGCGGCGATCACGTCATGCTCGGCCTGGCTGATCAGGTCCGCGGCCACCACGGCCGCGTCGGCCGTGCCGTCGGCCAGGATCGCGATCTCAGTCGGCCCGGCCTCCGAGTCGATCCCGATGCGCCCCTTGAGCAGGCGCTTGGCGGCGGTGACCCAGATGTTGCCCGGACCGGTGACGAGGTTGACCGGGCGGCACGCCGTTCCGTCCTCGAGGGGGGCACCGTAGGCGAACAGGGCGATCGCCTGGGCGCCACCTGCGGCGTACACCTCGTCGACACCGAGGAGTGCGCACGCGGCGAGGATGGTCGGGTGCGGAAGCCCGCCGAACTCCTTCTGCGGGGGCGAGGCGACCGCGAGCGAGCCGACACCTGCGATCTGGGCGGGCACGACGTTCATCACCACGGACGACGGGTACACCGCACGCCCGCCGGGCACGTAGAGGCCCACCCGGTCGACGGGGATCCAGCGCATCGTGACCGTCCCCCCGGGCACGACCTCAGTGGTCCGGTCGGGGCGGACCTGGTCGGCATGGACGCGACGGACCCGCTCGATCGCCACCTCGAGGGCACGACGCACGTCGGGATCGAGCTGCTCGAGGGCTGACGCGATGGCAGCAGCGGGGACGCGCAGGTGCTCGGGGCGCACGCCGTCGAGCCGTTCGCCATGATCGAGGACCGCCGGGGCACCCCGCTTGGCCACGTCGGCGACGATCGGCCGAACGACATCCAGCGCATGATCGACGTCCATGGCAGCGCGCGGCACCACGGCGCCGAGATTGGCTGGCAAACCTGACCGCAGGTCCAGTCGACGGATCATGGGAACGATTCTAGGCCGCCCCGGGTGGCGCGGCTCGGGGGCGCCGGCCGGCTCAGTTGGACCAGAGACGAGCGCCGGCGAGGTCGACGGCCGGCATCGAGGGCATGGCGGACATCACGTCGATCTCCCGACGCAGAACCGCGCAGACTGCCTCCAGGCGCTGCTCGGCGTCCTCGATCCCGAGCAGCGCCTGCCGCTCGGGCAGGTCGGTGACGATCGCCGAGGCCACGAGGTAGCTCAGGACCACGGGGTCGTTGGGCAGGTGGTCGATGTGGGCCATCCTGATGACACCCCACCCGGCGATGACGTCCCGGTAGGCCTCGAGCAGTCGAACCGCCTCAGCTGCCAGGCTCCGGGTCCGGACTGGCTCCCCGATCGGCTCCTCATGCAGCCGCACCGCAGCGCGGGTGTAGGGCAGCCCGTCATCGAGGGACTCGATCGAGAACCGGCGGGCCCCCACGGTGACGATGTCGTAGCGACCGTCGGGCAGCTCGTCCATCTTGGTGATCCGGGCCATCGTGCCCATCTCGTAGATGCCCGCCCGCCCATCTGCCTCGGTGAACCCCGGGCGCATCGCGACGATCCCGAAGCCGCGCTCGTCCTCGGGGGCGTCGGCCAGCATGCTCACCATCAGCCGGTAGCGCGGTTCGAAGATGTGCAGGGGTAGGACGAGTCCGGGGACGAGGACTGTGCGCAGCGGGAAGATCGGGACCGTGGGCACCTGCACAGGCTAGGGCCTGTTCCCGCAACCTGCTCGGGAACGAACCGGGCGCATCGCCACGTGTCGATGGCAGGATCTGCCCATGGCGAAGAAGACCAGCGGATCCACCGGCACGCCCGCGACCCGGGTGCTGGCCGAGGCAGGTGTGCCGCACGTCCTGCGCACCTACGCCCATGATCCGCGAAGCACGTCGTATGGCCTCGAGGCCGCCGCCGCCCTGGGGGTGGAACCCGAGCGTGTGTTCAAGACGCTGCTGGCCGACGTGGACGGGACGCTCGTGGTGGGCGTGGTACCCGTGGACACGCAGCTGGACCTCAAGCTGCTGGCCGCGGCCGTGGGCGGCAAGCGCGCGACCATGGCCGAGGTCGCCCGGGCCGAGCGCGCGACCGGCTACGTGGCCGGAGGGATCTCCCCGCTCGGGCAGCGCCAGACCCATCCCACGGTCGTCGACGAGTCAGCGCTGTCCCATGCCTCGATCCTGGTCTCCGGGGGCCGTCGCGGGCTGGACGTGGAGCTCCAGCCGGGTCACCTGATCGAGTTGACGGTGGCCCGGGTAGCCCCCATCGCACGGCGGACCTGAGCCGGTTCAGCCCAGGCAGGCGGGCCCGAGCAGGGCCTTGAGGTCGCCGTACAGGGCCGGGGACGGCACCACCCGCAGCCGGTCGTCGATCGACAGGACCGTGGTCGTGCCGCCGTTGCGCAGGTGGATGTGCACCTCAACTGTCCCCGGGTGGTTGCCCAGGACCTCACGCAGGCGGTCCACCACGGGCGGCGTGCAGCGTGCGATGTCCAGATGGATGGCCACCGGACCGGACGACGCGGCGTCGCTGATGCTCGGCACCGTGATGTCCATGCCGCGCAGCCGCGGCGCGTTGTCGTCGCCCTTCTCCAGCCGGCCGCGGACCACGATCACGACGTCCTCGGCCAGAAGCACCCCTGCCGTCGCGTACAGCTGCGGGAAGCACATCACCTCCACGGACCCGGCGAGGTCCTCGAGGGTGACGATCGCCCACGGCTCGCCCTTGGCCTTGGTCGTCTTGCGCTGGACGCTGGTGACCAGCCCGGCGACCGTGACCATCTGCCCGTCGACCCGCTCGTCGGCGGCGAGCGCGGAGATCGGCATGTCCGCCAGGGAGCTGAGCACGTGCTCGAGGCCGAACAGCGGGTGGTCGCTGACGTAGAGCCCCAGCATCTCGCGCTCGTAGGCCAGCAGCGTCTTCTTGTCCCACTCGGTCGGAGGGGGGACCAACCGCGCGCCGGGGGCGGCCTCGGTGACCTCGCCGCCCATGCCCGCGAACAGGTCGAACTGCCCCACCGCCTCGGCACGCTTGGTGTCCAGGGCGGCGTCGATGGCCTGCTCGTGGATCGCCAGGAGCCCCTTGCGGGTGTCGCCGAAGCTGTCGAAGGCGCCGGCCTTGATCAGGGACTCCACGAGGCGCTTGTTGCAGACGCCGATCTCGACCTTGGCGATGAAGTCGCCGAAGTCAGCGAACCGTCCCTTGGCGGTGCGGGTGCGGATGATCGAGTCGACCACGTTGGCACCCACGTTGCGGATCGCCGACAGCCCGAACCGGATGTCGGTGCCGACCGGGGCGAAGTCCGACTGCGACTCGTTGACGTCGGGGGGCAGGACCTTGATGCCCATGCGCCGGCACTCGTTGAGGTAGATCGCGGACTTGTCCTTGTCGTCGGCGATCGAGGTGAGCAGGCCGGCCATGTACTCGGCCGGGTAGTTGGCCTTCAGGTAGGCGGTCCAGTAGGAGACGAGGCCGTACCCGGCGGTGTGGGCCTTGTTGAAGGCGTAGTCCGAGAACGGGACGAGGATGTCCCAGAGGGTCTTGATCGCGGCCTCGGAGTAGCCGTTGGCGCGCATCCCCTCGGCGAACGGGACGTACTCCTTGTCCAGGATCTCCTTCTTCTTCTTGCCCATCGCCCGGCGCAGCAGGTCCGCGCTGCCCAGCGAGTAGCCGGCCAGCTTCTGGGCGATCGCCATGACCTGCTCCTGGTACACGATCAACCCGTAGGTGTCGCCCAGGATCTCGGCCAGGGGCTCGGCGAGCTCGGGATGGATCGGCGTGACGGGCTGGCGGCCGTTCTTGCGGTCGGCGAAGTCGTTGTGCGCGTTGGCCCCCATCGGGCCGGGCCGGTAGAGCGCCAGGACCGCGGAGATGTCCTCGAAGTTCGTGGGAGCCAAGCGGGTGAGCAGTGCCCGCATGCCGGAGTTGTCCAGCTGGAACACGCCCAGGGTGTCACCGCGGGCGAGCAGCTCGTAGGTGGGGACGTCGTCGAGGGTCAGCTCCTCGAGGACGACCTTCCTCCCGCTGTTGGCCTCGATGTGGCGCAGTGCGTCGTCGAGGATCGTCAGGTTGCGCAGGCCCAGGAAGTCCATCTTCAGCAGGCCCAGGGACTCGCAGGCCCCCATGTCGAGCTGCGTGATGATCGAGCCGTCCTGCTCACGGCGCATGATCGGGATGACGTCGAGCAGCGGCTCGGCCGAGAGGATCACGCCGGCCGCATGCACGCCCCACTGCCGGCGCAGGCCCTCGAGGCCGCGTGCGGTGTCGACGACCTCGCGCAGCTCCTCCTCGCTCTCGTAGAGGGTGCGGAAGTCCGCGGCCTCCTTGTAGCGGGCATGGCCCGGGTCGAAGATCCCGGCCAGCGGGATGTCCTTGCCCATGACGGCCGGTGGCATCGCCTTGGTCAGCTTCTCCCCCACGGCGAACGGGTGGCCGAGGACGCGGGCGGAGTCCTTCAGGGCGGCCTTGGCCTTGATCGTGGAGTACGTGACGATCTGCGCGACGCGCTCCTCGCCGTAGCGCTGCGTTGCGTAGCGGATCATCTCGGAGCGCCGGCGCTCGTCGAAGTCCATGTCGATGTCGGGCATCGAGACGCGCTCGGGGTTCAGGAACCGCTCGAAGAGCAGGCCGTGGCTCATGGGATCGAGCTCGGTGATCCCGAGGGCGTAGGCGATCAGGGCACCCGCGGCCGACCCACGCCCCGGGCCCACGCGGATCCCGACGCTCTTGGCGTGCGCGACGAGGTCCGCGGTGACCAGGAAGTAGCCGGGGAAGCCCATCTGGCAGATGACGCCCACCTCGTAGGCGGCCTGGTCGCGACGGTCCTGCGGCACGCCGTTGGGGAACCGGTGGGCCAGGCCGCGCTCGACCTCCTTGACCAGCCACGACTCCTCGGACTCCCCCTCGGGGACCGGGAACCGGGGCATCAGGTTGCGCCCCTCGGTGAACTCCACATTGCACCGCTCGGCGACCAGCAGCGTGTTGTCGCACGCGTCCGGATGCTCGGCCCAGAGGGTGCGCATCTCCAGGGCGGACTTCAGGTAGAAGTCGCGGGCGTCGAACTTGAAGCGGTTCGGGTCGGCCATCGTCTTGCCGGTCTGCACGCACAGCAGGACCTCATGGGACTCCGCGTCCGCGGCGTGCGTGTAGTGCAGGTCGTTGGTCGCGAGCAGCGGGAGCTTGAGGTCCTTGGCCAGGCGGAGCAGATCGGCACGGGTGCGGCGCTCGATCTCGATGCCGTGGTCCATGAGCTCGCAGAAGAAGTTGTCGGGCCCGAGGATGTCGCGGTAGTCGGCCGCGGCCTGGCGGGCCTTCTCGTACTGCCCGACCTGCAGCCACCGGTTGACCTCGCCCGACGGGCATCCCGTGGTCGCGATGATGCCCTTGCCGTGGCGCTCGAGCAGGTCGCGGTCGAAGCGGGGGTACTTGCGGTACTGGCCCTCGAGGCTGGCCAGCGAGGAGATCCGGAACAGGTTGTGCAGGCCCTCGGTGTTCTCGGCCAGCAGGGTCATGTGCGTGTAGTTGACCTTGCCCTTGGCGGTGCCCTCGTCGCCGACGTCCTGCCCGACGTCGGCACCGAACGAGAACGGAGCACGATCGAACCGTGATCCGATCGGGACGTAGTAGCCCTCCATGCCGATGATCGGCTTCACGCCGGCGGCCTTGCCCGCCTTCCAGAACTCGTAGGCTCCGAAGAGGTTGCCGTGGTCGGTGATCGCCAGCGCGGGCATCTCCATCCGGGCTGCCTCGGCGAAGAGGTCCTTCACCCGGGCGGCGCCGTCGAGCATCGAGTACTCGGTGTGGGCGTGCAGGTGCACGAAGTCACCGCTCGCGCTGTTCGACACCGATGTCCTCCCGGGGGCTTGCCACGAACCTTCGACTGCGGCGGGCCTGGCGGGGGAAGGCGGGCTCGGGCAGGGGACGATCGTACCGCCGGGCACCGACATCCCCGACGCAGCGACACCGGGCACCCCTGCGCCCCCGCTTGTCCGGATCTCCGAGCATCCGCGCTCGCTACGGCGGACGAATCCCGGATCTGTCCACCGATAAGCGGACCGATCGGGTGAGGGTTCGGCAGGACGGGGGTGTGCGGCGGGTGCGAGCATGAATGACTGTGCCCGAACTGCGCCCGATGACCGATGTCGCCGCCGAGCTGGGGATCGCCCCGGAGCATGTGATCGGCTGGGGGCCGCACCGGGCGAAGGTCGACCTCGCCGCGCTCGAGGGTCGGGAGCCCACGGGCCGGCTGATCCTGGTCTCGGCCATCACCCCCACGCCCTCCGGGGAGGGCAAGACGACGATGGCCATCGCGCTGGCCATGGGGATGCGCGCCCGCGGCCGGCACGCCGTGCTGGCGCTGCGGGAGCCGTCGCTGGGGCCGGTCTTCGGGATGAAGGGCGGTGGCACCGGGGGCGGCGCGGCCACGATCGAGCCGGCCGAGGCGATCAACCTGCACTTCACCGGCGACCTGCACGCCATCACCTCGGCGCACAACCTGCTCTCGGCGCTGGTGGACAACTGCCTGCAGTTCGGCCAGCAGGCACCCCTTGATCCCCGGCGGGTCACCTGGCCGCGCGCCGTCGACATGAACGACCGTTTCCTGCGCCATGTCGTGCTGGGGCTGGGGGGTCCGCTGGACGGGATCCCCCGCGAGTCCGGCTTCCAGATCACCGCCTCCAGCGAGGTGATGGCCGCGCTGTGCCTGGCCGGCGACCTCCCGGACCTCCAGACCCGCCTCGGGCGCATCGTGGTCGGCTGGACCAGCCAGGACCAGCCCGTGACGGCCGACGACATCGGTGCCGCCCCGGCCATGACCGTCCTCCTGCGCGACGCACTCATGCCGAACCTCGCCCAGACCGCAGACGGCGGGCCGGTCCTCGTCCACGGCGGGCCGTTCGCGAACATCGCCCATGGGACCAACTCGATGATCGCCACCCGGATGGCCCTGGCCACCGGCGCGGATGTCATCACCGAGGGCGGGTTCGGCTTCGACCTCGGGGGCGAGAAGTTCCTCGACATCGCCTGCCGTTCCGCCGGGATCTGGCCGCGAGCCGTCGTGCTGGTCGCGACCCTGAAGGCACTTCGCCTGCACGGGGGCGCCTCCCTGGCCGAGGTCGGGAGGCCGAACCTCGCCGCCCTGCGCGCCGGTCTCCCGCAGCTCGAGCGCCACCTGTTCAGCGTGGGCGCCTACGGCCTTCCCCCCGTGGTCGCGCTCAACCTCTTCCCGGACGACCCGGAGGACGAGGTGGCGCTGCTCACCGCCTGGTGCGCCAGCCACGGCGTCCCGATGGCCCCCTGCACGGGGTTCGCCGACGGTGCGGCCGGGTCGGTCGACCTCGCGGACGCCGTCGGGAAGGTGGTCGACGCGACCGATGCCAACCCGCCGCAACCGTGGCACCCGTACGCACCGGACGCGCACTACGTGGACAAGATCGCTGCGGTGGCCAAGCACGTGTACGGCGCCGACGGCATCGAGGTCGCCCCCGCCGCGGTCAAGGAGCTCACCCGGATCACCGCCGCCGTGGGCACCGAGCTGCCCGTCTGCATCGCCAAGACCCACCTGTCACTGTCCGATGACCCCACCCGGCGCGGCGTGCCGCACGGCTTCACGATCACGGTCCGCGAGGCCCGGCTCGCCGCCGGTGCCGGGTTCGTCGTGGCCAGCACCGGGTCGATCGTCACGATGCCCGGCCTGCCGCGCGAACCGGCCGCCCTGCGCGTGCACATCCGCCCCGACGGCTCGATCACCGGCCTGATGGCCGGCGACACCGACTGACCGGGCCGCTCCCCCGACGAGCCATCCCGATCCGCTTCCCCTGAGTCGATCTGCTTCCCGAATTCCGGAAGCGGATCGGGCGAAGGGAAGCGGATCGCGTGGCCCAGCGCGGGCGGGGTGGATGGGTGGGGCGCGGCGGCTACTCCTCGTCGAGGCCGCTGAGCGCGGACAGGTCGGCGAACGTGGCGTCGTCGAGGCTCACGGCGGCGGCAGCGCAGTTCTCCTCGAGGTGCGCGGCCGACGACGTCCCCGGGATCGGCAGCATCACCGGCGATCGGCGCAACAGCCACGCCAGCGACAGCTGCGCGGCTGGGATCCCGGTCCGGGTCACGATGCCCGCCAGGGGGCCGTCGGGGCGGGCCAGCGGGCCTGCCGCCACCGGGAACCAGGGGATGAACCCGATGCCGTCCGCCTCGCAGGCGTCGAGCACGTCCTCCGAGCTGCGGTCGCCGAGGTTGTAGAGGTTCTGCACGGTCGTGACCTCGATGATCTCGCGTGCCGCCGCGAGCTCCTCGACCGAGACCTGCGAGAGCCCGAGGTGGCGGATCTTGCCCTGCTCCTGCATCCTGCGCAGCGCCCCGAGCTGGTCCTCGAGGTGGACGTTGGTGTCGATCCGGTGCAGCTGGTAGAGGTCGATGCAGTCCACGCCGAGGCGTCGCAGGGACATCTCCACGCACTGGCGCAGGTAGTAGGGGCTGCCGACGGGCGCCCACTTGTCGGGGCCCTGGCGGGTCAGGCCACCCTTGGTCGCGATGACCACTCCCTCGTAGGGGTGCAGCGCCTCGCGGATGAGGTCCTCGGAGACGAACGGCCCGTAGGAGTCGGCGGTGTCGATGAAGTCCACACCGAGCTCGACGACTCGGCGCAGCAGGGCGATCGCCCCCTCGCGGTCGGAGGGCTCGCCCCAGATGCCGGGACCGGTGATCCGCATGGCACCGAATCCGAGCCGATGGACGGGGAGGTCACCCCCGATCGCGAACGTGCCGGACGAATGGGCGATGGGCGGGAGCTGATCGGTGGTCATGCTCCCACTCTGCCACCGGCTCCCGGGCCGCGGTCAGTCGGGCAGCAGGGTCCGCAGGGCGTGGTCCAGGTCGGCCGGGTAGGGCGAGGTGAACTCGACCCACTCGCCGCTGCCGGGGTGCAGGAACCCCAGCCGGACGGCATGCAGCCACTGGCGCTCCAGGCCGCAGCGGGCGGCCAGCACCGGGTCCGCTCCGTACATCACGTCACCCACGCAGGGGTGCCGGATGGCTGACATGTGGACCCGGATCTGGTGGGTCCGCCCGGTCTCGAGATGGACCTCCAGGAGGCTGGCGAACCGGAAGGCCTCCAGCACCTCGTAGTGGGTGACGGAGTTGCGCCCACCGGCGATCACGCCGAACTTCCAGTCGTGGTTCGGGTGCCGGCCGATGGGGGCGTCGATCGTGCCGCGCAACGGGTCGGGCAGGCCCTGGACGAGGGCGTGGTAGACCTTCTGGGGCGTCCTATCCCGGAACTGCTGCTTGAGGTGGCTGTACGCCGGCTCGCTCTTCGCCAGCACCATCACGCCGGACGTGCCGACGTCGAGCCTCTGCACCACGCCGCGGCGCTCGGGGGCCCCGGATGTCGAGATCCGGTAGCCGCGCGCTGCCAGGACACCGGTGACGCTCGGACCCTCGAACCCCTGGCTGGGGTGCGCGGCAACTCCCACCGGCTTGTCCACCACCACGATGTCGGCGTCGTCGTGAAGAACGACCAGCTCCGGCAGATCCACCTCGGGCACGGAACCGGGCGGCACCACGTCGGGGATCAGCACCTCGACGAGCTGACCGGACTCCACGCGAGCGCTCTTGCCCACGACCCGGCCCTCGAGCTGCACATGCCCGGCCTCGGCGAGGTCGGCCGCCTTCGAGCGTGACAGCCCGAACATCCGGGCCAGGGCGGCGTCGATCCGCTCCCCCGCCAGTCCGTCGGGCACCTGGGCGAGCCGCGGCTCAGCCATCGGTGCGCGCCTCCCCCGGGTCCGCGGTGGCGTCCTCCGGGGCACGGTCCGGCTGCGGCTCCGGCTCCGGCTCACCCATCTCGACGCCCTTGATGCTCAGGATGACCGCGAGGATCGCCGACCCGACCAGCGCCATGTCGGCGACGTTGAACACCGGCCAGTTCGGCAGCTCCAGGAAGTCCACGACATGCCCGCGGAACGGTGTGGGCTCGCGGAAGACCCTGTCGATCAGGTTGCCCACGGCACCGCCCAGGATGCCGCCGAGGACGACGGCCCACCACGGGTTGGTCAGGGTCCGTGCCGTGCGCACGATGGCCACGGCCACGATGATCGCGATCACGCTGATCACGATCGTGTAGTTGCCCGCCAGCGAGAACGCCGCCCCGGGGTTGCGCACGAAGGTCAGCTGCAGCCACTGGCCCAGCACCTCGATCGGGGGCTCGCCCTCGAGCTTCGCCACGGCGATGGCCTTCGTCACCTGGTCGAGCACGACCACCCCTGCTGCCACGCCGAGGGTCAGCGGGAGTCGGCTCACGTCAGCGGCGCTCCTCTGCCTGCTTGCAGGCGATGCACAGGGTGGCCCGCGGGAACGCCCGCAGGCGCGCAGCCGGGATCAGGGTGCCGCAGGACTCGCAGATCCCATAGGTGCCGGCCTCCAGCCGGCGCAGGGCGTGGGTCGACTGGTCGAGGAGGTCGCGCGCGTTGGCGTTGACGCTCATCTCCTGTTCCCGCTCGAGGGTCTTGGACCCTGCGTCAGCCTGGTCATCCCCCGCACCGTCGCTGGAGTCGGCAAGCAGGTCGGCCATGTCGGCCGCCCCCATGTTCAGCTCCTCGCGCAGGCGGCGGATGTCGTTCTCGAGGGCGTCACGGAAGCCGTCGAGCTCGGTGTCGCTCCACGTCGGCGCGGGTACCGCGGCCGGCTCGACCGCGGCCGCCTCATCGGCGACCAGAGGGGCAGGGGCCTTCGTGGCGGCCTTCTCGGGGGCGTTCTTCCGTGGGGGCTTGGCCGCGGGAGCCTTCGGTGCCGTCGTCGTGACGGCAGCCGAGGCCTCGGGCTCCCCCTGCGAGTTGGCCGCCCCTGGCTTCTTCGCGGCCGCCTTCGCGGCCGGAGCCTTCGCGGCCGGAGCCTTCTTCGCCACGGGCTTCTTCGCCGGAGCGGCCTTCGCAGGGGCTGTCTGCTGCGCGGCGTCGGGGTCGGCCACGAGCACAGCAGCGGTCTCCGGGGCGGCGTCGTCCTCCGCCTGCCCGGGCATGGCCGACTTGACCCCGGACACGGCGCGTCGCAGCCCCCCGGTCACCCAGTCCCCAGCACCCATCCGACATCTCCTGCCTGCAGCCCCCACCCCACCGTGAGCACACCTTGGGCGAGGATATCCCGCGTGACATCCTTCCGTGCCACGATCCGCGTCCGACCGGCGGCCCTCAAGGACGCCGTGGGGGGCCGGGCGACGACCTCACGGCCCGGTGACCCTCCCGCCCTTGAGGTGCGGGTGCGCGCCCGCCCGATCGACGGCGCCGCGACCGCTGCCGCCGAGCGGGTGCTGGCCGGCGCACTGGGCGTGCGGCCCCGCCAGGTCAGGGTGGTCCGCGGGGCCACGTCGCGCGACAAGCTGGTGGAGATCACCGACCCACCTGCGGATCTCGCCGCCCGGTGGTCCGCCCTGCTCGACGAGTGAACCCGGTGCGGGTGCGCCCACGACTAGAATCAGCCGCCTGCCCCCGATCAAGGACGACACGATGAGCACGCACTCGACCCCTGACCACCCCGCACCCGAGTCCTCCTCGGCGCGCCAGTACGCCGCGGTCCCGGCGAAGGTCGACCTTGCGTCGGTGGATCAGCAGATCCTTGCCCTCTGGGCCGAGAACGACGTCTTCCACCGGTCCCTGGCACAGCGCGAGGGGGCCCCCGAGTGGACGTTCTACGAGGGCCCGCCGACCGCGAACGGCACGCCGGGCACGCATCACGTCGAGGCGCGGGTCTTCAAGGACGTGTTCCCGCGGTTCAAGACGATGCGCGGGTACCGGGTCGATCGCAAGGCCGGGTGGGACTGCCACGGGCTGCCGGTCGAGCTGGCGGTCGAGAAGGAGCTCGGGTTCAGCGGCAAGGGCGACATCGAGGCCTACGGCGTGGCGGAGTTCAACGCCCGGTGCCGGGAGTCCGTGCTGCGCCACGTCGACGAGTTCGCGGTCCTCACCGAGCGCATGGGCTACTGGGTCGACATGGACGACGCCTACTGGACGATGGATCCCGCCTACGTGCAGAGCGTGTGGTGGTCGCTCAAGCAGATCTTCGACAAGGGCCTTCTCGTCCAGGACCACCGGGTGAGCCCCTACTGCCCCCGCTGCGGCACGGGCCTGTCCGACCACGAGCTGGCCCAGGGCTACGAGGACGTCGTCGACCCGTCCGTCTTCGTGCGGATGCCGGTCACGAGCGGGCCCCTGGCCGAGCGCTTCCCAGGGGTCAGCCTGCTGGTCTGGACCACCACTCCCTGGACGCTCGTCTCCAACACGGCGGTCGCGGTCAAGCCGGACGCCATCTACCAGGTGGTCCGGGTGACCGGCGAGATGGGCGACTCGGAGCTCCTGGTCATCGCCGAGGCCCTGCGCGAGGCCAAGCTTCCCGAGGGCCACGAGGTCCTGGCGAGCATGCCGGGTCGGGACCTCGAGCGCACCGGATACTCCCGGCCCTTCGACCTGGTCGACATCCCCGACGCCCACTACGTGATCCTCGCCGACTACGTCACGACCGAGGACGGCTCCGGCCTCGTGCACCAGGCGCCGGCGTTCGGCGCCGAGGACCTCGTCTCGTGCCGCTCGTACGGCCTGCCCGTGGTCAACCCGCTGCTGCCCGACGGCACGTTCGACCCGGCGGTGCCGATGGTCGGCGGGATGTTCTTCAAGGCAGCCGATCCCACCCTGGTGGCCGACCTCGAGGCCCGCGGCCTGATGTTCCGCCACGAGCAGTTCGCACACTCCTACCCGCACTGCTGGCGCTGCCACACGCCGCTGGTCTACTACGCGCAGCCGTCCTGGTACATCCGGACCACCGCGATCAAGGAGGCCCTCGTCCGTGAGAACGAGGGCACCACGTGGCATCCGGACACCATCAAGTGGGGCCGCTACGGCGACTGGCTGGAGAACAACGTCGACTGGGCCCTCTCGCGCAACCGCTACTGGGGCACGCCGCTGCCCATCTGGCGCTGCACCGAGGACCACCTCACCTGCATCGGGTCGCTGGCCGAGCTGGGCGCCCTGGCCGGCACGGACCTCTCCGAGCTGGATCCACACCGCCCGTACGTCGACGACGTGACATTCGCGTGCCCGCAGTGCGCCGCGACGGCCACCCGCGTGCCGGAGGTCATCGACGGCTGGTACGACAGCGGCGCGATGCCGTTCGCCCAGTGGGGCTACCCGCACACGGGCGTGGAGATGTTCGAGCGCAAGTACCCGGCCGATTTCATCTGTGAGGCGATCGACCAGACCCGCGGCTGGTTCTACACCCTCATGGCGGTCGGCACGCTGGTCTTCGACCAGTCGTCCTACCGGACCGTGCTCTGCCTGGGCCACATCCTCGACGATGACGGCCGCAAGATGAGCAAGCACCTGGGCAACATCCTCGAGCCGATCCCGCTGATGGACGACCACGGCGCCGATGCCGTCCGCTGGTTCATGCTGGCTGCCGGCTCGCCCTGGCAGGCGCGTCGGGTCGGCCACGCCGCGATCGCCGAGGTCGTGCGCCGCACGCTGCTGACCTACTGGAACACCGTGTCGTTCCAGTCGCTGTACGCGCGCACCGCCGGGTTCGTGCCCGACGCGGCAGCAGCCCCCGAGGTCGCGGACCGCCCGGTCCTGGACCGTTGGGCGCTGGCCGAGGCCAGCCGCCTGGCCGCCGAGGTGACCGACGCGCTCGACGCCTTCGACACCCAGCGCGCCGGCCGACTTCTGGCCGCCTACATCGACGACCTGTCCAACTGGTACGTGCGGCGCTCGCGGCGGCGGTTCTGGGACGGCGACCCCGCTGCCCTGCACACGCTGCACGAGTGCCTGCGGACCGTGACCCTGCTGATGGCACCGTTCACGCCGTTCGTCACCGAGCGGGTGTGGCAGGACCTCTTCGCGACGGGCGCCGGCGATTCGGTGCACCTGCAGGACTGGCCGGACGACTCCGCCGCGCTTGCCGACCCCGAGCTCGCCGAGCAGGTCGCCCTGATCCGCCGACTGGTGGAGCTGGGCCGCGGCGCGCGTGCGGAGGGCAAGGTGCGCACGCGCCAGCCCCTGGGGCGCGCCCTCGTGTCCGCCCCCGGCTGGGACCGGATGCCCGCCGAGCTGCGCGACCAGCTGGCAGAGGAGCTGAACGTGGTCTCGGTGGTCAGCCTCGGAGGGGGCACCGAGGACGCCACGACCGACGAGCTCGTCCATGTCAGCGTCAAGGCGAACTTCCGCTCGCTGGGCCGCCGCTTCGGCAAGGGCACCCAGCCGGTGGCTGCGGCGATCGCCGCAGCGGACCCCGTGGCGCTCACGGCCTCCCTGCGGGGCACCGGCTCAGCCACCGTCGTCGTCGACGGCGCGCCGGAGAGCATCGGCCTCGGACGACGTGGTGATCACCGAGACCCCGCGCGAGGGCTGGGCCGTGGCCACCGATGCGGGCGAGACCCTCGCCCTGGACCTGCACCTGACCCCTGAGCTGATCCGCCGCGGACTGGCGCGCGAGGTGGTCCGGCTGGTCCAGGAGGGGCGCAAGTCCGCGGGGCTCGAGGTCAGCGACCGCATCGAGCTGTGGCTGTCGTCGGCCTCCGCAGAGCTGTCCGAGGCCCTCGACGAGCACTCCGCCGACATCGGCAGCGAGGTCCTGGCCGTCTCGGTGTCCCGGGACGCGGCTCCCTCGGATGCCGTCGTGGGGACCGACGCGGACCTGGGGATCACCTTCGCGCTGCGCCGGGCCTGACCGCCGCGACACCGCCGCGGGCTGTGGACGGACAGGCGGCGATGTCGGACCGGGATGGCAGGCTGTCGGCCATGGCGAACCAGGACCCGAGGGTCGACCGCAGCCGGGGGGCGGTCTACCAGGCTGAGGACTCGGTCGCCTCGGTCATGCGCCGCCCGCACCGCATGGTGCGGGTCGGCTCCTCGGTCGTCACCCTGCCCGAGGAGGTCCGCTTCGGCAGCCTCGCGGCGATCCAGGGCTTCGTCGATGCGGTGCTGGTCGATGCCACCGGCTCCGGTCAGTTCCCCGACCGCGGACCGGTCGTCGTCGAGGTGCGGCGCGGATTCCGGATGGCGACGTACTCGCCGGGGCGGATCCACATCCCGGCCGCGGACCCACGGGGCCGGTGGGCATTGACCCGCTCCGTGGTGCTGCACGAGGTCGCGCACCATCTCAGTGGTGTCCCGGGGCACGGCAGCAGCTTCCGCGCGGCTCTCGTCGCCCTCTACGAACACCACATCAGTCCGGGTGCCGCGGAGCTCCTCCGGCACCTGTTCGCACCGATCGATGCCGTCCCCGAGCTCGTCGACGCCGAGGCGGGCCCTGACGAGCAGGTCCGCCGGGTGGCTGCGCTCCTGGCCAAGGCGGAGTCGACTGCCAGCGCCGAGGAGGCGGAGGCCTACCTGGCCAAGGCGGCCCTGGTCGCCCAGCGCCACAGCGTGGACATGGCCGTGGCGGCGATGGGCCCGGATGCGCGCCCCGAGGGCCCGACCCATCGGATGCTGACGATCGGCGAGCCCCGCCGCGCCCTGAACAAGCTGCTGGTCAGCCTGTTGGTGGCCACCGCTCGCGCGTGGTCGGTGCGGGTCGACATCGGCCACGGATCGACCTACGTCCTGGTGTACGGGATGCCGGCTGACCTCGACAGGGTCGAGGCCGTGTTCGCCACGGCGAGCGCCATGATGCTCAGCCGCGCCCACCAGCATGTGCGCTCAGGGCAGTGGCGGGGAACCACCTACCGCCCACCGGAGGGCGGACCAGCACGGCCGGTCACCGCGGCCGTGGCCCGCAACGCCTTCTGCCTCGGATTCATCCACCGCCTGGGACGCAACCTCGATGAGGCCGCTCGACTGGCCCGAGCCGGCGCTGGGGGCGGGGCCACCGCCGACCCCCGGTCGGCGGACCGAGCAGCCACCCAACCCGCGCCGCACCGGGTCGAGCTCGCGCTGCGCGCCCGTGACCTGGCCGTGACCGACTACCACCGGGCGACGTCGCACGCCCGGGGAACCTGGCGTGGCTCCTCCAGCGGGGCTGGCACCGCCGCCCAGAGCCGTCGTGCCGGGGAGCGAGCCGCCGACGAGTTCGGGCGCACGGGTGTCGGTGGAGGCCGGCGCGCGATCGGGCGTTGACCTACGAGTCGGCCTTGTCACCCTCGTCAGCCAGGGCGTGGAGGTCCGCCAGCTGCGACTGGAAGTAGCCGGTCAGCCGCGAGCGGATCTCGGACTCGAACGTGCGCAGGGCGGTGACGCGTACCTCCAGGTCGCTGCGCTGCGCCTCGAGCTTCTTCACCGACTTGCGCGCGGCCTTCTCCGCATCCGTGACCATCGCGTCAGCCTTGCGTCGCGCGTCGGCCATGTACTCGTCGGCCGTGCGCTGGGCCATCTCCAGGATCCGGGCCGCGGCCGCCGAGGTGCTCTCCGCCTCGGGGACCGTCGATGCGGCGGCCAACCGATCCTGGGCAGCCTGCACCTCATCGGTCAGCCGGGCGATCTCCGCCTCGACCTCGTCGAGGAAGGCATCGACCTCGTCCATGTCGTAGCCCGTGCTGTTGCGCACCAGCTTGAACTGCTTGTCATGCACGTCCTGGGAGCTCAGCGCCATGAGCAGCCTCCGTGGCGGGACCTCGACCTCATCCGAGCCCCGCCAGCACGCGCAGCAGCAGCTGGAGCCCGATGAACAGCACCAGGAATGCCAGGTCCAGGGAGACCTGCCCGATCCGCAGCGGCGGGATGATCCGCCGCAGTGCCTTCAGCGGCGGATCGGTGATGCTCATCACGAACTCGAAGATGACCACCAGTGCGCCCGTGGGCTGGAAGTCCCGCGCGAACACCATGATCAGCCCGATGATCATCCGGGCGATCAGCAGCAGCAGGAACAGCCAGATGAGGGTTGAGAGCGCACCGACGATGAGTCCCATGGGTCAACTCTGGTTGAAGAACCCGTCCTGCGCGATCTGTGCCCGGGCCTCCGCACCAACATCGACATTGGCCGGGGACAGCAGGAAGACCTTGTTCGTGATCCGCTCGATGCTGCCGCGCAGGCCGAACACGAGGCCGGCGGCGAAGTCCACGATGCGCTTGGCGTCGTTGTCGTCCATGCCGGTCAGGTTGATGATCACCGGCACGCCCTCGCGGTACTCCTCACCGATGCGACGGGCATCGTTGTAGGTCCGCGGGTGAAGTGTGGTGATCCGGTAGATGTCGGCGCCTGCCGCAGAACCCGTCGGCCGGAAGGTTGCGGACGGACGCTCGGCGACGGCGGTGGCCGTGGGCCGTACGGCAACCTCCGGGGCAGTGCGCGGACGGGTGTCCACCACGGCCGGCGCCGCCTCTCGTGTGCGCGGGCGGGGCTCGGGCTCGTAGTCGTCGTCGACCATGTCGTCCTCGACGAGGCCGAGGTAGACGGCCATCTTGCGCATCGTGCCGGGCATGTGGGCTCCTTACGTGCCATCCGGTCTGCCAGGGGCAGCCGGTATCGGTTTAGGTTACTTCAGTGGTTCGCGGTGCCCGAGCAGCGCGCTGCCCAGGCGGATGTGTGTCGCACCGGCGGCGATCGCCTGATCGAGGTCGCCGGACATGCCGGCCGAACGCATGGTGGCCGCCGGGTGGTGGGCCGTCACCCGGTCATGGATGATCGCCAGCCGGTCGAACGCGGGTGCCGGATCGACGCCCAGGGGCGCCACCGCCATGACCCCCAGCAGCTCGAGGGATCCGCATCCGACGACCTGCTCGGCCAGGCCGAGGACCTCGTCGGGCGCAGCACCCCCGCGGACGGCGCCCCCGGAGGTGGCCTCGTGCGGTGTCTCATCGAGATCGACCTGGATGCAGACGCCCAGACGACGGCCCGCCTGCTCAGCCCCGCGGTCGAGGGCGGCCACCAGGGACGGCCGGTCCACCGACTCGACGATGTCGGCATACCGCGCCACCGACGCCGCCTTGTTGCGCTGCAGCTGGCCGACGAAGTGCCAGGTCAATCCCAGCCCCGCGCATGCCTCGGCCTTCTCGCGGGCCTCCTGGTCGCGGTTCTCCCCCACATGCCTGACTCCGAGCTCGGCCAGCAGCTCGACGTCGCTGGCGGGCCACGTCTTGGTGATGGCGACGATGGTCACCTCCTGCGGGTCACGATCGGCGACGACGCACGCAGCGGCGACCCGCTGCGTGACCGCGGTGAGGTTCTCGGCGAGCTCCGCCCGCCGCGCGCTGTTCACGCGGCCGCCACGATCGCCACTGCCCCGCCCTGACGACCTGTCAGGCCGTCCCGACGGTGCGAGTACAGGTCGGGGTCCTCGGCCGTGCACCCACCGACAAGCGTGCTGGTGGCCCCCAACTCGTCGAGCCGGGCCACAAGCCCCGCTCGCAGGTCGAGAGCGGGCTGGCCGTCCGGGGCGGTCGTGACCGCCTCCGGGCGGACACGCGCCACCTCCGCGGCACGGTCCTCCGGGACCGGGTAGCAGGACCCGCAGATGGCCGGACCCAGCAGGGCAGCCACGTCCTCGGCCCGGGCGCCGGCGGCGACCATCTCGCCCACCGCCGCCCCGACCACGTCCAGGGCAACCCCGCGCCACCCGGAGTGGATGGCAGCCACCACGCCGGCGACCGGATCCACGAGGATGACCGGCACGCAGTCGGCAGCCAGTGCCACCAGGCCGATGCCGGCCGTGGCGGTCACGAGCGCGTCGACCGAGGTGATCTCGGCACCCGGGGCGACCCCGGTGGGCTCAGACACTGTGGCAACCCCCCGTCCGTGATCGGGATGCATGAAGGTCATCGCGCCGGCCGGGACACCGAGTGCCTCGGCCAGCGCGCGACGATTGGACACAACCGCCGTCGGGTCGTCCCCGACATGCGATCCAAGATTCGCCCAGGCGTACGGCGACCGGCTCGACCCACCGCTGGCCGCACCACCCCGGCTGGTGAACAGGACACGCGCCTCGACCCCACCGGTGAGGGCGAGGTCGAGGCGGTGACTGATCATCGGGCTGACGACTACTTCAGGAAGTCCGGGACGTCGAGGTCGTCGGGCTCGTCGAAGCTGATCGTCCGCGGCTGGCGCAGGTCCACACCGGGCTTCTCAGCGTTGGCCAGCCCTGGCGGGAGGACCACGCCGGCCTGGGCTCCGACGGTCGCGAACACCGGCGCCTCGGCGCGAACCGCCGGCTCGGCCGCAGCTGCGGCCTCGTCGACGACGCGGCGACCGGCCGCTGCCTCACGCTTGGTCGGCGGGTGCCCACCGTCGAAGCCAGCCGCGATGACCGTGACCCGGACCTCGTCACCGAGGGTGTCGTCGATGACGGCACCGAAGATGATGTTGGCGTCCGGGTGCGCAGCCTCGGCAACGAGTCGGGCCGACTCGTTGATCTCGAACAGGCCGAGGTCCGAGCCACCGGCGATCGAGAGCAGCACACCGTGCGCGCCGTCGATGCTCGCCTCGAGCAGCGGGCTGGCGATGGCCGCCTGGGCCGCACCCACCGCGCGATCGTCGCCGCGCGCCGAGCCGATGCCCATGAGGGCCGAGCCGGCACCGGACATGACCGACTTGACGTCGGCGAAGTCCAGGTTGATCAGGCCGGGGGTGGTGATCAGGTCGGTGATGCCCGAGACGCCCTGCAGCAGGACCTGGTCGGCCTGGCGGAACGCGTCGATCATCGAGATGCTGCGGTCGGCGATCGAGAGCAGGCGGTCGTTGGGGATGACGATCAGGGTGTCGACCTCAGCGCGAAGGCCCTCGATGCCGTTGTCGGCCTGGCCGCTGCGGCGACGGCCCTCGAAGCCGAACGGCCGGGTCACGACGCCGATGGTCAGGGCACCCAGCGAGCGGGCGATCTTGGCCACGACGGGAGCGCCACCGGTGCCGGTGCCACCGCCCTCGCCAGCCGTGACGAAGACCATGTCGGCCCCCTTGAGGACCTCCTCGATCTCCTCGGCGTGATCCTCGGCGGCCCTGCGGCCGACCTCGGGATCGGCACCGGCACCCAGGCCGCGGGTGAGCTCGCGACCGATGTCGAGCTTGACGTCGGCGTCGCTCATCAGCAGCGCCTGCGCGTCGGTGTTGATGGCGATGAACTCCACGCCCTTGAGGCCGACCTCGATCATCCGGTTCACGGCGTTGACGCCGCCACCGCCGATCCCGACGACCTTGATCACTGCCAGGTAGTTCTGTGGGGCTGCCACGTCAGGCTCTCCTTCTTGGTTGCTGCAAAGGGTTGGGGTCGGACTGTGCGGTGGAGGGTTGAGCTCCATCGCGGGTCTGCACCTTCGGTCTCCTTGACTCTCACCCTCAACCTGAGGCTTAGAGTTATGTCAACCTGTGGTTGGAAGGGAACCTAGGTGCCCCAATGGGTGGTTGCAAGGACCCCCGGGAACGTCGGCGTGTCGGATCCACCGGCCCTGGCCGCGCAGTGGAACGTCCGATCGGATCGGGGTTCCCGCACCCCCCTGGGGACGGGCTGGGGACGGACTGGGGAGAAGCTCGGGACAGGCTGGGGACAGGTCCCGGGGCAGAGTGTGGACGAACTTGTCCACAGGTTCGGGCTCCGCTGTGGACGCGTGCCGCGCGCCACTCCCCCGACCGGCGGACGGGCTGGCCAGGAGCCCTCGTCGTGTTCGCTCAGGGCGAACAGGCGAAGAGGCGCTCAGGTCACCCGGTGGCGCTCGGATCGTCCGTCGGGGAGCCCGACGTGGTGGGCAGCAGGGGTGCGCTCACGTCGTACTTGGTTGCCTTGACCGCCGTCAGGCCCGCCAGGACGCGGGCCTTCAGGTCGGAATCCTCGACCCCGCCCCAGCGCACGGTCGCTCCCCCGCGCAGTCCCAGGGTCACGTTGTCCCGGCTCTTGGCGGTGATGCGCGTGACCTTGGCACGCAGGTCCTCGGGGATGGCCAGCAGGATCCCCCTGGCGATCTCCCGCTCCGCGTCCGTGCCGGCCTTGATGACTGGCAGGTCCCTTGCGCGCGCCACCTTGTCGTAGACCACGCCCTGGGCATCCATCACGTAGAAGCCCTTGCCGGCCTCGACCGCGGCCAGCGGGGTGCGGGACGTGACCTCCAGCCGGATGGTGTCGGGAAGGGAGCGCTCGAGCCGGACGTCAGCGACGGCGGGGATGGCGGTCATGATGCCCAGCCGCACCGCCTCGGGGTCCACCGACGGGACCCGGTCAGCCGCCGAGATCCCCGAGGCCAGCCGGATCGACTCCGCGGAGATCCCCCTCGGCGCGTCCACCACCACGTGCTCGACAAGGGTCAGGGAGGACTGCCAGCCCACCCAGTACACCAGACCCAGTCCAGCGGCACCGGCGAGCAGGAGCCGACGTCGCCGACGCGGGTGAGCCGTCCGCTGGCCGGGCTGGGCCGCCGTTGCCTGGCCCACCTCGACGGACTCCTCCGGGAGGACCTCAGCGGTCTCGTTCTCGGTCATGTCTGCACTCCATGGCGTCGGGCGAGCAGGTCGAGTACTTCAGGGCCGAGCAGGACGATGTCCCCGGCCCCGAGGGTCATCACGATGTCCCCGGGCTGGGCTCGATCAGCGAGCTGCCCCGCGACGGCCGACCACGAGGGCTCGAAGACGACCTGGTCGGCGGGCAGCGGGACATGGCTGGCCATCGACTGACCGCTGGCGCCCGGGATCGGGTCCTCCCCCGGGGCGTACACCTCGAGGACGACGACCTGGTCGGCCAGCCCGAGGGCCTCACCGAACTCGTCGACGAACATGGCCGTGCGGTAGTAGTGGTGGGCCTGGAAGGCGACAACGAGGTTGCCCTCCCCGACCACCTCCCGTGCGGCGCGCAGGGTGGCAGCGATCTCGGTGGGGTGGTGGGCGTAGTCGTCGAACACGCGGATACCGGCCACTTCCCCCTTGAAGTCGAACCGCCGCCGGGTCCCGCTGAACAGCGAAAGCCCCTCGAACACCTCCGCTGCCGGGAGCCCGATGCCGAGGCCGGCCACCAGTGCTGCCGCAGCGTTCAGGACGTTGTGGGTGCCGTGCACCTGGAGGCTGAGCCGACCGAGCATCTCGCCGTCGCGCGACACCGCGGCCCCCGACCCGGTGGCTGAGGTCACGACCTCGGAGAGCACGTAGTCGGCACCGGGGTCCAGCCCGTAGGTGCGCACGTCGACGCCCAGCTCGCGTGCCCGGCTGGCCATGCGCGCGGCGCCGGGGTCGTCGGCACAGGCGACCACGAAGCCGCCGGCAGCGGCGATCCCGGTCGCGAACTCGACGAAGCCGGCCTCGATCGCGTCGAAAGTCCCCCAGTGGTCGAGATGGTCGGCCTCGACGTTGGTCACGATCCCCGCCACCGCAGGAAGCTTCAGGAACGATCCGTCGGACTCGTCAGCCTCCACGATGAACAGGTCGCCGGCGCCCTGGTGGGCGTTGGCCCCGGAGTCGTTGAGCTCGCTGCCGATCGCGAACGAGGGGTCGACCCCGCAGTGCTGGGCGGCGATGGTGAGCATCGAGGTCGTGGTGGTCTTGCCATGCGTGCCAGCCACGGCCACTCCCCGGAACCCGGCCATCACCGCGGCCAGGGCGTCCGCCCGGGACACCACTGGGATTCCGCGCTCCTGGGCTCCGACGACCTCGGGGTTGCTCGCCCGGATGGCCGTCGAGATCACCACGACGTCGGCACCCTCGACGTTGGCGGCGTCATGGCCGACCCGCGCGTCGATGCCCAGGGCTCGCAGCGCCACGAGTCGCCGGGACTCCTTGGCATCGCTGCCGGACACCACCGCCCCCCGGGCCACGAGGATCCGGGCGATCCCGGACATGCCGGCTCCCCCGATGCCCACGATGTGCACGTGGCCGGTCAGGTCCACCATCCCGCTCACCTCGCCCTGCGCCCGGCTGGTCGGCCGGCTGCGTCGATCACCATGTCGGCGAGCTTCTCGTCGGCGTCGCGGATGCCGTGGGCGGCTGCTCGGGCACCCATGCGCTCGATCCGCTCGGGGTCGGCCACCAGGGCCCGGACGTCGGCCAGCAGGGTGTCGCCGTCGAGGTCCTCGTCGGCCACGAGCAGTCCGCCACCGGCGTTGACCACGGGGAGGGCGTTGAGCCGCTGCTCGCCGTTCCCGATCGGGAAGGGCACGTAGATGGCAGGCAGGCCCACGGCGGCGAGCTCGGCGCAGGTCAGCGCACCGCTGCGGCTGACCACGAGGTCGGCGGCCGCGTAGGCCAGGTCCATCCGGTCCAGGTAGGCCACGGGGTGGTACCCGGGGCCCGAGTCGGTGACGGCGTCGATGTTGGCCTGCCCGACGGAGTGCAGCACCTGGACGCCGAGATCCAGCAGCCCGGGCAGGGCCTGGGACACCGCCGCGTTGATCCGCTGCGCGCCCTGGGAGCCACCGAACACGAGCAGGACGAGGCCCTCGGGGGCGAGGCCCAGGGCTGCCCGCGCCTCGGCGCGCTCAGCGGCTCGGTCCAGGGTCGAGATCGTCCGGCGCAGAGGGATGCCGATGCGCTGCGCGCCGGGCAGCGAGCCGGCCACCGCCTCGGCGACGTGCGAGGTGAAGCGCGCGCCCACACGGTTGGCCAGTCCGGGGCGGGCGTTGGCCTCGTGGATGACCAGTGGTGTCCTCGTCCGACGGGCAGCGAGGTAGGCCGGCAGCGCGACGTACCCACCGAAGCCGACCACGACATCGGCGCGGACGTCGGCCAGGATCTCCTCGGTCTGACGCAGTGCGTCACGGACCCGACCGGGGAGCGTCACGAGGTCCCCCGACGGCCTGCGGGGCAGGGGGACGGCGGGGATCATCCGAAGCTCATAGCCGCGGGCCGGCACAAGGCGCCCCTCGAGGCCCTTCTCGGTGCCCAGGGCGGTGATGCCGATCTCGGGATCGCGACGGCGCAGGGCGTCGGCGAGGTTCAGGGCGGGTTCGATGTGCCCCGCGGTGCCACCTCCGGCCAGCACGACGTGCACCCTCAGACCTCCACGGCCGCGGCGCGTCGTCGGGTCCGGGCCCCGGCGCGGACGGCCTCCTGGCGCGCGAAGGCCAGCAGCACGCCGATGGCCATCAAGGAGGGCAGCAGCGACGACCCGCCGTAGGAGATGAACGGCAGCGGGACACCGGTGATCGGGAGCAGCTGGAGGACGGCGCCCAGGTTGATCAGGGCCTGGCCGACGATCCAGGCGACGATTCCCACGCAGGTGATCCGCACGAACGAGTCGCTGGTCCGGATGGCCATGCGCAGGGCGAAGATGGTGATCGCGGCGAACAGGCCCAGCACGGTCAGCGCCCCGAAGAGTCCGAGCTCCTCGCCGATGACCGGGAAGATGAAGTCGGTGTGGGCCTCGGGCAGGGCTCCCCACTTCTCCCGGCTGCCGCCCAGCCCGACACCCCACCACCCGCCGGTGCCCAGGGCGACCTTGCCCTGGGTGAGCTGCCATCCGGCGCCGTCGAGGTCCGCCTCGGGGTGCAGCCACGCAGTGAAGCGCCGCATGCGGTAGCCCGCGGTCAGCGAGAGCATCGCGATGCCCGCCAGGCCCACGGCGCCGAACGCCACGAAGATCCGCATCGGGGCACCGACGACGAACAGCAGCCCGGCGACGATGATGGACAGCACGATCGCGGTGCCCAGGTCACCCTCGAGGACGACCAGCCCCACGACCACCGCCACCATCGGCATGAACGGCACCAGCAGCGCACGCCACTGGTGCAGGTACGCCTCGCGGCGGGCGAAGAGGTCCGCGGCCCACAGGATCAGCCCGAGCTTGGCGAACTCCGAGGGCTGGAGACGGAAGGGCCCGACCAGACGGATCCAGTTGCGCTGGCCGTGCACACCCACGCCGATGCCGGGAACGAAGGTCAGCAGCAGCATCCCGATGCTCAGCACCAGCAGGGCCAGGGCGAAGCGCCGGAAGACGGGGATCGGCAGCCTGGAGATCATCAGCATCGCGATCACGCCGATCACCGCGAACACCGCCTGGCGGCTGAACAGGGTGAAGGCGGAGTCGTAGATCTCGTAGGACTCGACCCCTGAGGAGCTGAGCACCATCACCAGGCCCAGGACGAGCAGGAGCATGGCCGCGCCGAGGATCAGGTAGTACGGGGCCATCGGGTGCTGGTTGAGCCGGTCGCGCCACCCGGGCTCGTTCAGCCCGTCCTCGATGCGCTCCTCGGACGAGCTCCGGGGGGATCGGGTCTGGCTCACGTGCCCTCCTGCGCCAACGACTTCACGGCCTCGGCGAACATGTCACCCCGTTGGGCGTAGTCGCGGAACATGTCCCACGATGCGCACCCCGGGGCCAACAACACGGTGCCGCCCGGCCCTGCCATGGCCGCGGCCTGCGCCACGACCTCTGCCATGGCACCAGTGTCGGTCCGCGACACCTCCACCATCGGCAGATCCGGGGCGTGTCGCGCGATCGCGTCGGCAATGACCCCCCGGTCCGCTCCGAGCAGCACGACGCCGGTCATGCGGCTGGCCGTGGCCCGCACGAGGTCGTCGAACTGCTGGCCCTTGGCCAGGCCGCCGGCGATCCAGACAACCCGGTCATATGCCATCAGCGACGTCTGGGCCGCGTGGCAGTTCGTGGCCTTGGAGTCATCGACGTACCGGACGCCGGCGACGGTGCCCACGTCGGCGATCCGGTGACCGGCGGGCTCGAAGCCGCGCAGCCCGTCGCGGATGGCGGACGCGGGGACGCCGTGCGCCCGGGCCAGCGCGGCCGCTGCGAGGGCGTTGGCCACGTTGTGCGGGGCCGACGGCCGCACATCAGCGGTGGTGGCCAGCTCCTGGGCGGCCTTGCGGCGATCGGGGACGAACGCCCGGTCCACGAGGAACTCCTCGACCACGCCGAGCATGGAGATGTCCGGGACGCCCAGCGTGAAGCCGATGGCCCGACAGCCCTCAACGACCTCGGCGTCCTCGACCATCCGCCGCGTGACCTCGTCGGCGACGTTGTAGACCGCGGCGACCTGGGTGCGCTCGTAGATGCGGGCCTTGGCAGCGACATAGGCCTCGAACGAGCCGAAGAGGTCGACGTGATCCTCGGCGATGTTCAGGCACACCGAGGCCTGGGGGCTCATCGAGTGCAGGAACGGAAGCTGCGGGGCCCCGACCTCGACCGCGATGACGTCCAGGGCGCCCTCGTCGGTGGCCTCGGCCATCACCACGTCGACCATCGAGACCCCGATGTTGCCCGCCGCGACGGTCCGCAGGCCGGCCGCACGCAGCATCGACTCGAGCATCAGGGTGGTCGTGGTCTTGCCGTTGGTGCCGGTGACGACCAGCCAGGGGGCGGCTCCCTGGGTCGGGCGCAGTCGCCACGCGAGCTCCAGCTCGCCCCAGACCGGCACCCCCGCCTCCTGGGCCGCCGCGATGATCGGCGACAACGGGGAGAGCCCCGGGGAGACGACGAGCAGGTCCACGGCGTCAGGCAGGGTGTCGCCGTCCCCCAGCCTGATGGTCGCGCCGAGGACGTCGAGGATCTGGGCGCGCTCCTGCTGCCGGGGGCCGTCGCCGGCGTCCACCGCGGTCACCCGGGCGCCCAGGGACAGCAGTGCATCGGCGGCAGCGAACCCCGCGATGCCGATGCCGGCCACAGCCACATGGACGCCGCTCCAGTCGGAGTCCCGGACGAGGTGGTCCACCATCAGCGCACCCATTCCGCGTAGAACAGCGCCAGCCCGGCGGCCACGCAGAGTCCCTGGATCAGCCAGAACCGCACGACGATGGTGATCTCCGCCCAGCCGAGCATCTCGAAGTGGTGGTGCAGGGGCGCCATCCGCAGCACCCGCTTGCCCGTCAGCTTGAAGGAGCCCACCTGGGCGATGACCGAGAGGGTGATGATCACGAAGAGGCCACCGAGGAGGATGAACAGCAGCTCCGTGCGGGTCATGACCGCCAGGGCCGCCATCGCCCCACCGAGGGCGAGGCTGCCGGTGTCGCCCATGAAGATCTGAGCGGGGCTGGTGTTCCACCAGAGGAAGCCGAAGGTGGCCCCGGCACATGCCACCGCGAACGCCGCGAGATCCAGCGGGTCGCGCACCGAGTAGCACCCGCTGGTCACCTGGTACGAGCAGCTCTGGCCGTACTGCCACACGCCGATCAGGGTGAAGCCGCCGAACGTGAGGACCGAGGCCCCGGCGGCCAGGCCGTCGAGCCCGTCGGTGAGGTTGACGCCATTGGTGATCGCGGTGACCAGGAACCAGATCCACAGCATGGCCAGGCCCAGGGGCAGGACCCACGGGAGGTCGCGGACTGCGGAGATCGCTGCCGTGGCCGGGGTGATCCCTTTGTCATCGGGGAACTTCGTGGCCATGTAGGCGAAGCTCAGCGCGACGGCCGCCTGCCCGAGCAGCTTGGTCCTGGCCCGGATCCCGCCGCTGCGCGACTTGAACACCTTGAGGTAGTCGTCAGCGAACCCCACGATCGCCAGGCCACCCATCAGGTACAGGGCGAGCAGCCCCGAGGTCGTGGGCCACGTCCAGCGGAGCAGGTGAGCCCCGCCGTAGCCCAGGACAACCGCCGCGACAATCGCCAGGCCACCCATGGAGGGGGTCCCCCGCTTGCCGCTGTGCTCGGGGTACACGATCCCGTCGCCGGACTCGCGGATCGACTGGGCCAGGTTGCGCCGGCTGAGGACCTTGATGAGCAGCGGGGTGCAGAACAGCGCCAGGCCGAGCGAGATCATTCCGCTCAGGACGATCAGGATCATGTGGGGTCCTCCAGGAGCGCGTCGGCCACGGCCTCGAGGCCGATCGATCGGGACGCCTTGACGAGCACGACATCACCGGGTTGGACCAGGCCGCGCAGCAGCTCGATGGCCGCGTCGACATCGGCGACGAACACGGCCTCCTCGTTCCAGGAGCCCTCCTGGGCTGCCCCGAGGTAGAGGGCGCGCGCCCCCTGCCCGACTGCGATCGTCTTGGAGATGTCCAGCCGCACTGCCAGGCGGCCCACCTCGTCGTGCTCGGCGATGCTGTCGGCGCCCAGCTCGCGCATCTCGCCGAGGACCGCGATGGTGCGGCCCTTCCCGCGCATGGCCGCAAGCGAGCGCAGGGCTGCCCGCATGGACTCGGGATTGGCGTTGTAGGCGTCGTTGACGACGGTGACGCCGGACGCCGTCGTCGTGATCTCCATGCGCCACCGGCTGCGTGGCTGGGCGTTGGCAAGCAGCTCGGCGGCACGGGCCGGGGTCATCCCGAAGTGCAGGGCGACAGCGGCAGCGGCGCAGGCGTTGGCGGCCATGTGCTCGCCGACCATGGCCATCTGCACCTCGGCGTCGCCGGACGGCGTGTGCAGCGTGAACGTGGCCCGGGCAGAGGGATCGAGGGTGAGCCCCACGGCGCGGACGTCTGCGTTGGGGCTGGACCCGAAGGTGACGATCGGGGCCACGGAGCGCGCCACCATGCCGGCCACGATCGGGTCGTCGGCATTGAGGACGGCCAGCCCGTCGGCATCGAGGGCCTCGATGATCTCGCCCTTGGCCTGCCCGATCGCCTCGCGGCTGCCGAACTCCCCGAGGTGGGCTGAGCCGACGTTGAGGACGACGCTGACGTCCGGAGGGGCGATCCGGCAGAGGGCGGCCACGTGACCGATCCCCCGAGCACCCATCTCGAGCACCAGGAAGCGCGTGTCCTCCGTCGCACGCAGGATCGTGAGTGGCAGCCCCACCTCGGTGTTGAACGACCCCGACGGCGCAACCGTGGGTCCCACGTCCTCAAGGAGGGTGGCGATGAGGTCCTTCGTCGTGGTCTTGCCCGACGACCCGGTGATCGCCACGACGCGAGCGGCGGGCAGTCGGTCGAGGGTGTGGCTGGCGAGCCGGCCCAGGGCATCGACGGGGTCGCCGGGGACGACGATGGTCGGCTGGCCGGTGGGCCGGGAGCCGAGGGTGACCACGGCGCCGGCTGCGTGCGCAGCATCGGAGAAGTCGTGGCCGTCGACGCGCTCCCCCACGATCGCCACGTAGAGGTCACCGGGGCCTGCGGCCCGCGAGTCGGCGACCGCGCCGGTCACGGGGACGGCGGGATCCGGGCAGTCGACCAGGGTCCCGCCGAGGACCTCGGCCACGGCGGCGATATCCATCCGGATCATGCCAACGCCTCCAGTGCCTCACGCACCACGAGTCGGTCGTCGAACGGTGTGACCACTCCTGCTGCCTCCTGTCCCTGCTCGTGCCCCTTGCCCAGCAGCAGCACGCAGTCCGACGGACCCGCCGACCGCACGGCGCGGATGATTGCGTCGCGTCGATCGCCCTCATCGTGCACCACGGCTCGATCCGCCGACGGAACCCGGCGTGCGCCCTCCATGATGGCGGCCCTGATCAGTGATGGCGGCTCGGCGCGCGGGTTGTCGTCGGTGATGACCAGGACATCGGCCTCCCGCGCCGCGACCTCCCCCATCAGCGGGCGCTTGTCCCGGTCCCGATCCCCCCCGCAGCCGAGCACGACGATCACCTCGCCCGTCACGGCCTCGCGGGCCGCGGCGATGGCTCGACCGACAGCATCCGGGGTGTGGGCGTAGTCCACGAGGACGAGGAAGTCCTGCCCGGCCCGGATGCGTTCCATCCGCCCCGGGACGCCCGCGCAGTCGCCGATCGCCGTCGCGGCAACGTATGGGTCGACGCCGTGGTGCACGGCCGCAGCCAGTGCGGCGAGGGCGTTGGCAACGTTGAACATCCCCGGCAGGCCCACACGGGCGGGCACCTCGACACCTGGTCCGCGAGCAATGTAGGTCGTGGTGCCCTGGTCGGCGTGGGCCACATCGGTGACCGTCCAGTCCGCCGGGGCGCCCAGTGCGTACGTCGTGACCGGGATGGCCCCCCCGTCGGCCAGGCGCCGGCCCCACTCATCGTCGACGCACACCAGCCCTGCGGCCGCGCGGTCGGCGGTGAACAGCTTCGCCTTGGCCACGTAGTAGGCCTCCATGGTGCCGTGGAAGTCCAGGTGGTCCTGGGTCAGGTTGGTGAAGACGGCGAGATCGAAGTGCACACCGTCGACACGGCCCAGCTCAAGCGCGTGGCTGGACACCTCCATCGTGACTGCTGAGGCACCGCGCTCGCGCATCACGGCCAGCAGGGCGTGCAGGTCCGGGGCCTCGGGTGTGGTCCGGGTGGCCGGGAGCACCTCATCGCCGATGTGGGTGGCCACCGTGCCGATCACCCCGGTGGTGTGCCCGCCCGCACGCAGGGCGGCGTCCAGCAGGTAGCTCACGGTCGTCTTGCCGTTGGTCCCGGTGATGCCGGTGGTCGCCAGGGCACCGGCGGGATCGCCGTAGACCCACGCCGACACCGCACCGAGCACCCCGCGCGGATCGTCGACGACGAGGACGGGCAGCTCCACGTCGTGTGCGGCACCGATCAGCTCGGCCCCGGACGGGTCGGTGAGGATGGCCGCCGCCCCGGCCGCCTGGGCCATCCCGGCGAACCGGGCACCGTGGGTGGTGAACCCGGGGAGTGCCGCATAGAGGTCCCCGGGGCGCACCCGTCGGGAGTCCAGCGTGACGCCGGTCACGTGCTCGGGCGGCCCGTCCGGCAGCCCCAGCATGCGGCGCAGGGCGGCTCCGCTCACGCGGATGCCGGTCGGTCGGATCACGGCGACTACCAGGTGGTCGGGATCACGGGGGACTTGGTGCCCGACGGCGGGATCTTCAGCTCCTGGAGGGCGTAGGACATCACCGTCTTGAACACCGGTCCGCCAAGGACACCGCCGTAGTGCATGCCCTTCGGGTCCTGCAGCACGACCTGGACGACGATCTCCGGATCGTCGGCGGGCGCGAAGCCGATGAACGAGGCGCTGAATCCGGAGTACCCGCCGTTGACGGCACGCTCCGCGGTACCGGTCTTGCCCGCCACGCGGTAGCCGGGGATCGCCGCGATCTTGCCGGTGCCCTCGGTGACCACGTTCTCCAGCATCTTCGACATCGTCTTCGCGGTCTTCTTGCTGACGACCCTGACTCCGGGCTTGGTGTCGGCGCGGGCTCGAACGCTCCCATCCGGGTTGACGTACCCGTCGATGAGCCGCGGCGTGAGCCGGACGCCGTTGTTGGCGATGGTCTGGTAGACCCCGGCAACCTGCAGCGAGGTCAACGGAGTAGCTCTGGCCGTAGGCAAGGGCCTGGAAGGTCGTCGGCCACCAGTTCTCCGGCTTGGGCAGGATGCCGTTCTCCTCACCGGGGAAGTTCAGCCCGGTCGGCTGCCCCATGCCGAACTTGCGCTGGTACTCGTAGAGCTTCTTGCCGCCGATCTTGTCGGCGAAGAGGATCGTGCCGATGTTGCTGGACTCCGCCAGAACCCCGTTGAGGGTCAGCTGCAGGGTGCCGTGGTCGGTGTGGTCGTGGGTGGTGTGCCCGCCTCGGTTGAGCACCGGGCGGCACGGTGATCTTCGACGTGGGCTTGGCCTTGCCCTCCTCGAGCACCGCGGACATCGTCAGGACCTTGCCGGTCGAGCCCGGCTCGTAGATCTCCGACACCGGGCGGTTGCCCATGTCGTCCTTGTTGGCACCCAGGTAGTTGTTCGGGTCGAAGGTCGGTGCCGTGGCCATGGCCAGGACGCGGCCGGTCTTGGCCTCGAGGACGGTGACGGTTCCGCTGGCGGAGTTGGACTCGCGGACACGGGTGGCGATCGCCCGCTGGGCCACGTACTGGATGTCCCGGTTGATCGTGAGCTGCACGCCCTGGCCGGGCTGCGGCGCGCGCAGGATGTCCTCAGCCGAGGGGATGGCCTGGCCGGCCGCGCCCTGCTCGAAGGTGCGCGACCCATCCACGCCCTTGAGCCGGGAGTCCAGTGCCATCTCCAGCCCGCCGGAACCCACCCCCTCGGAGTTCACGAAGCCCAGGACGTTGGCCGCCAGCGTGCCCGCGGGGTACGTGCGCTTCGTGGTCTTCTCGCTGAAGATCCCGACGATTCCCAGGTCCTTGATCTGGCGCCACTGCTCGGGCGTGAGTCCCTTGGTGATGTAGACGAACCTGTCGGTGCCGGTGAGCTTCGCCTGGAGTTCGGCCTGGTCCATCCCCAGCATCGGGGCCAGCCGGGACGCCGCCTCGGCTGGGTTCTCGATGAGGTTCTGGTCGGCCGTGACGTTGCGCGACTCCACAGTGATCGCCAGGGGTGCGCCCTGGGAGTCGTAGATGGGTCCCCGGTCAGCGGGCAGTGGCAGCGTGCGGCTGCGCTGGTTCTGGCCCATGGTGGCCAGGTCGTCGCCCTTGAGCACCATCAGGTCGAACACCCGCCCGGCGTAGATGCTCAGCAGCATCAGGACGGCGAAGGTCAGGTAGATGGCCCGGGTCCTGCCCTCACCTCGACTGAAGCGCCGGGGCGCGGGCGCGGCCGAGGGGTCCGGCTGGGTGCGCGGGGCGCGGGGTGGGGCGACGGAGCTCACGGGTTCACCCCTTGCTGGGTCGGGACGGGTGCGGGGCTGACGGCCGCGTCTGCCACGGGAGCCGCCGCGGGGCTGGCCGCAGGACTGGCAGCGGGGTCGAGGCCGGTGGCGGGGTCGAGGCCGGTGGCGGGGTCGAGCGCGGGATCGATCCCCGTCGTCGGGTCCACTCCGGTGGCCGGGTCCAGCGCTGGGTCGACGGCGGTGGCATCCGCGCCATCGGTGGGGCTCGGCTTCGGGGTGGGCTGGATCCCCGGGGCGCCGGCGAAGTCGACGGGAGCGGTCGGCGCCGGTGCGGGTACCGGTTCGCCCAGGACCTTGCCGTCGGACAGGCGGAGGAACACGGGGGCAGCAGCCGGGACCATGCCGAGCTTGCGGGCCGCCTTCTCGACCTCCAGCGGCGCCTCCGCCTGCTGGACGGAGCGGGCCAGGGCCTCCTCCTTCTCGGCGAGAAGGATCAGCTGGATCTCGAGCTCATGCTGGCGGAACGCGCCCTGGCTGATGATGGTGTTCAGCAGCAGGACGGCGAAGAAGCCGGCAGCCAGCACCGCCGTGCAGACCAGCAGCATGCGGTGGCGCGGGACCCGGGTCCGCGAGGCGCCCTGGGCCCGGGACCGGCCGGCGCGGCGGCGAGGGCCTCTGCCGAGCTCCTCGGCCGGCGTTCCAGCCTCGGTCTCCAACCCCCCCGGGTCGATCACCGGTGCCGCGACCGACGCGCTGGCGCGACGCGACGTGGTACGGGTCGTGCGGGCGGTTCGGGCGCCCGGGGGTCGCGAGTCGCGGCGACCTGCCGTACGCGTCGAACTCATTCAGACCTCCCGTGCATCGACCTTCTCCACGGCCCGCAGACGCACGGAGGCGGCACGCGGGTTTCGCAGGACCTCATCTTCCGATGCTTTCTGCGATCCGCGTGTCAGCACACGCGCAGTCGGGCGCAATTCCTCGGGAATCACCGGCAGCCCGTGCGGGACGACAGGATTGGTGGCCGGCATCAGCGCGCTCTTGACGATCCGGTCCTCGCCGGAGTGATAGCTCAGGACAACCATGCGGCCACCCACTGTGAGCACGGAGAGTGCGGCGGGGATCGCTCGACGCAGCACGTCGAGCTCGGCGTTCACCTCGATCCGCAGCGCCTGGAAGGTCCGCTTGGCCGGGTTGCCGCCCGTCCGCCGCGCGGGTGCCGGGATGGTGTCCCGGATGAGCGCGACGAGGCGGGGGCTGGTCGTGAACGGCTCGCGCTCGCGTTCGCGGACGATCGCCCGGGCCAGCGGCCCGGCGAACTTCTCCTCCCCGTAGGTGCGCAGGATCCGGGCCAGCTCCCCCACCGGATAGGTGTTGAGCACCTCGGCCGCGGTGATCCCCTGGGTCTGGTCCATGCGCATGTCCAGGACGGCATCCTGCGAGTAGGCGAACCCGCGGTCGGCGACGTCCAGCTGCATGGACGACACCCCGAGGTCGAACAGGATCGCGTCGACCCGCTGGTAGCCCAGCCCCGAGATCGCCTCGGGCAGCTGGTCGTAGACGCAGTGCACGCCCCGGAATCGCTGGCCGAACGGAGCCAGTCGGTCCGTGGCCCGCGCCAGCGCCTCGGTGTCGCGGTCCAGGCCGACGACGACCAGCTCCGGGTGCTCCGCCAGCATCGCCTCGGTGTGTCCACCGAGGCCGAGGGTGGCATCCACTGCCACGGCACCCGGCCGGCTCAGCGCAGGGCCCAGCAGCTCCAGGCAGCGCTCGAGGAGGACGGGCACATGCCCCGGTTCCGGGCTCACCCGGGAACCACGAGCTGGTTGAGCACGAACAACGTGACGGCCGTGCACAGGACGGACGCGGGGAGGGCGAGGTACCGCCGGATCGAGTGCACGCGGGCACCTCCTGGGAGGGAACGGGCCGTACCACCAGGCCCCCCGCCGCGGCTCCGGCGCCGGGGAAGTGGCGTCGGGGTGGTCTCGGCACCGGGGAAGTGGCGTCGAGATCGCGGAGGGGAATCTCATGGGGCGGACAAGGACGACAACGCTCAGGGCAGGACGACACCCCCGTCCTGGTCGAGTTCGGCGAACTCGGCCTCGTGCTCGGAAAGGTAGGTCTCCCAGGCTTCAGCGGCCCATATCTCGATGCGGTTGTCCGCGCCGACCACTGTGAGCTCGCGATCCAGGGATGCGTAGTCGCGCAGCACCGGCGGGACTGTCAGCCGTCCCTGGCGGTCCAGCGACTCGTCGTAGGCCGAGGAGAAGAAGACGCGCGTCATGGCCCGCACCCGCGCGTTGGCCTGGGCGCTGGCGCGCAGGCCGGCTGCGTAGGTGTCGAACTCCTCGCGCGGCCATACGACCAGGCAGCGGTCCTGCCCCTTGGTCAGCACCAGCCCGTCGGTGAGGGGCTCACGGAACTTGGCGGGAAGGATGATGCGGCCCTTCTCGTCCAGCTTCGGGAAATGCGTCCCGAGGAACATGGCCACTCACCTCCCCTCCTGCTCCACACAGCTCGAACTCACGCCACCATACTCCACAACCCTCCACTTGTCTCCCTTTGGGCCCGATTCTCGTCGGATAACCCTCCACATCACCCCCGGAGGCTCGTGAGGCACACCAGGTGATCGTTCAGGTCGTTGTCCTCTGGTGCGGCAGGGCGGGCTCGGCGGATCAAGCGCCCCTGGGAGGTGGCGAAGCCGCAGACGACGAATCCCGGTCGGACCTCGTGGTCCGGACCGGGATTCGTGAGCGCGGAGGGCTGGTCCCCCCGCGGGTCGGCGGCTACTCCTTGGGCGCGGGTACCTCCATGGGGCCGGCCTTCGCCTGGGGGAAGTAGTTCTGCCCGATGCCGCTGGCTCGGGTCGGGATCATCACCGAGCGGTCGTAGGTCATCACGACATCGCCGTCCTGGTTCAGGGCGCGGGTCATCATGGAGATGATGCCCATGTCCGGCCGGGACTTCGACGGGCGCTTGTCGGTGCACACGCTCTCGGCGTAGATCGTGTCGCCCACGTACACCGGGTGGGTCAGCTTGATGTTGTTCCAGCCGAGGTTGGCCACGGCGTTCTGGCTCATGTCCAGCACCGTGAGTCCCGAGGACCAGTCCCACCGTGAAGCCGGACACGACGATGATCTTTCCCTCGGTGATCGGGTTCTGCGCCGACAGGTGGGAGTTGAAGTGCATCTGGTTGGTGTTGCACGTCAGCAGCGTGAACCACGCATTGTCGGCCTCGGTGATCGTCCGGCCGAACGGGTGCTGGTAGATGTCACCGACCTCGAAGTCATCGAAGAAACGTCCGAGCACAGCCGGATGTACGGTCATGAGTCCTCCTCTGGTACGACGGGTTGACTCCCATTCTGGCCACGCCACCGGGCACCCCCGCACTCGGGGGGTGGCGCGACATGGGCCCATGCGTGATGCTTGTCCCTGCAGTTGCCCTCGAGGAGGCCCGCCGGCGATGACCGACATGCTCGACCGCACGGTCCTTGACACGGCTGCCCGCATCCGGGCCGGGGTCGACTCCATCCTGGCCGGCAAGCCCGAGTCGACCCGGATGGCCCTGACGGTGCTGCTCGCCGGGGGCCACCTGCTGATCGAGGACGTTCCCGGCGTCGGCAAGACCATGCTCGCCAAGAGCCTGGCCCGCACCCTCGGGGTCACGGTCCGGCGCATGCAGTTCACCCCCGACCTCCTGCCCAGCGATGTCACCGGGGTCTCGGTGTTCAACCAGGAGACGCGGGACTTCGAGTTCCGACCGGGCGCGATCTTCGCCAACATCGTCCTTGCCGACGAGATCAACAGGGCCTCCCCCAAGACCCAGTCCGCCCTGCTGGAAGCGATGGAGGAGCACCAGGTCACCGTCGACGGGACCACCCATGTGCTGGCCACGCCGTTCCTGGTCATCGCGACGCAGAACCCGGTGGACATGGAGGGCACCTACGCCCTGCCCGAGGCCCAGCGCGACCGGTTCATGGCCCGGATCTCCATCGGGTACCCCAGCCCCGGCGATGAGCTGCGCATGCTCGCCGAGCACGCCGGCGACGACCCGCTGCTCGGCCTGGCCCCCGCGGCCACCCATGAGGAGCTCGCAGCCCTGATGCGGGCGGTGCGTGAGGTGCATGTCTCGGACCCTGTGCGCAGCCTCGCCGTCGCGGTCACGACCGCCACCCGAACCAGCGACGACCTCCGCCTGGGCGCCTCCCCGCGCGGCACGCTCCATCTGGTCCGGGCCGCGCGGGCCTGGGCAGCCCTGGATGGGCGCACGTTCGTGCTGCCCGACGACATCCTCTTCCTGGCCCCGACGGTGCTGGGGCATCGAGTACTGCTCTCGGCGCAGACCGCGGCCTCGGGACGCACTGGGCCTGACGTGATCCGGGCGATCATCTCCCGGATCCCCCGCTCCTCCTGGAGCTGAGATGCCACCCGACCCGGCCTCCCCGGGGTCGATCCGCTCGCGGGTCGGCCTGACCGGGCGCGGATGGTGGTTCCTCGCGTGCGGCTCCGCCCTCGTCGCACTGGGGATCCTCGAAGGCATCACACCGGCCACGCAGTTCGGCGCGCTGGTCGCACTCCTGCCCCTCGCCGCTGGCGCCCTGACGCGCAATCCGAGCAAGGGGATGGCACTCCAACGCAGGCTCTCGGCCCAGGAGATACCCACCGGCGAGGATCTGAACGTGACCGTCAGCGTCCGCGGCAGGTTTCCGAGGGGCCACAGCCTCCTGCTCGAGGATCTGTCCTCACCGGCCCTGGGCGGGGCCCACCGCTTCGCGCTGAACGGGATGTCGGGGTCCGGCATCAGCCAGCCGCACTACCGGGTCAGGGCAGGGGCTCGGGGCGCCCACCACGTTGGTCCCATGCGAATCCACGTGATCGACCGCTTCGGGATGGTCCACAGGACAACGACCGGCGGAACTCGCGACGAGGTGCTCGTGCACCCGCGCGTCGTGGCGCTGGATCCACTGGTGCTCGGCGGCGCATCGGTGGGCTCGGGAAGTGGACACCTGGGGAGCCTTGGGGCGGCCACCGACGACGTGATCCCCCGTGAGTACCACGCGGGGGATGAGGTCCGGCGAATCGATTGGAAGGCCACCGCCCGAACCGGCGGGCTCATGGTCCGCAGCGAGGAGAGCCCCTGGCGGTCTGCCGTCACCCTCGTCCTGGACCTGCGCGACGCCGACCATCACGGCCGCGAGCCGGATTCCTCACTGGACGCCACACTGAGCCTGGCGGCCAGCATCGGCTGCCTGGCACTGGAGAGTGGATGGGATCTCACGATCCGCACCACCGACGACCTGCAGTTGTTCGTGGGCTCCCCCATGGCTGGGGTCGAGCCCGAGCGCCGGGCGCTCCTGCGTGAGCTGGCCACCGTGCCCGTCAGCCGTTCGCCGGTCCCCAGCGCGACGCTCCGGCACAGCGCGGACACCGCGGGAGTGGGCCCGCTGATCCTGGTGGCGGGGGCGTTGTCCCCGGAGTCGGCTCGCCTCCTGGCCGGAGTCGGTGTGCACGCCACGGCGCGGCTGCTGGTGGCCGTGGCCGCCGAGCAGTGGCGCTCTGACGTGCCCGATGGGTCCTCGGTCGACAGTCGCGACACTCCCCCGTGGGTCAAGGAGTCCCTGACGCACTTCCGCGCGGCCGGTTGGCGCATCTCGACGATGGCTCGTGCCACCGGCGTCGCCGCCGCGTGGGCGGGCTTGGCGGCGCCGCGATGAACCGCACGGTGGAGGGCCGCCCATGGGACGTCGTCGGGACCCGTTTGGCCGACGGGCGATGGCGTGTCACGGGATTCAGCGCGCTGGCCGTCCTCTGCGCATCTCTGGCGGTCCAGCCGCTTCTCGATGGGGGCTGGTGGCTCCCTTGGGCAGCGCTGACGGTCACGATCATCGCCGTGGTGGGGGGACTCGTTCGGTCCATGCACCTCCCCGCTCCGCTGCAGCCCCTTGCTGAGGCGGCCGCGCTCCTGGTCACCCTGACGTTCCTCTTCGCCCGAGATGAGGCACGTTGGGGCTTTCTTCCAGGACCGGCGGCCATCGCCCGGCTTCAGGACCTCGCCGTGCAGGGCCGTGAGTACGCCGACACGACGCAGGCGCCTGCGGCCTCCGACACCGGCCTGCTCCTTCTCATTGTGGCGGGAATCGGCCTTGTTGCCCTGGCGGCCGACACTCTGTCTGCCGGTCTGGACCTGCCCGGGATGACATTGGTGCCACTCGGTGCCCTCTTCGTGGCACCGTGGGCGATCAATCGTGGGCATGCCCCGGGATGGACCTTCGTCGTGGTCGCAGCGGCCTGGTTCGGGGTGCTCGCGGCAACGCAGCGGGAACGCACATCGCTCTGGAGCCCCCGGGCGCGCCCCGGATCACCGGGGGTGGGCCTGCTCGTGGCAACGGCTGTCACGGGGATGGCGCTGCTGGCGGGAGGGCTCGCCTCCTTGCGTGGCCCGGTCCTCGAGGTGTCCCCAGGCGCCGGCCGGGGTGACCGCGCTGTGACGGTCGACGCACTGGTCTCCCTGCGCCGTTCCCTGGTCAGCAACGACACACGACCGGTGATCACCTTGGCGACCACCGCCACTCGACCCGACTACCTCCGGCTGTCGGTCCTCGAGCTGTTCGACGGCGAGCAGTGGCAGCCCGTGGGCCCCAACGAGACGGGCCCCCAGGCGCCGGCGCGAGCAGATGGCAGCGTCCCGTCAGCCGATCAGCGACCGGGCGGCCCCGTGGCGGAGTACCAGCTCGACGTCGGTCCGTTGGGAGGCACGACCCTCCCGAGCCCCAACGGGTCCTACCTCTCCCTCACCGACTGGCCGGTGGTGTGGGACCAACGCACCTCGCTGCCCCTGCGTGCGGACGGGGACACCGTCGAGGGGGCCAGGATCGGTCTCGTGGCAACGGCGCAGGACCTGGAGGCCGACGGCCTTCGGGCCGCAAGCAGGGTGCCTCCCAGTCCCGAGCAGGTGTTCGGCGAGAACCTCGCCGACCCAACCCCCGTCACCGGCCCGGAACTGCCGCAACTGGCCCGTGACATCACGGCAGGATCGGCGACACCCTTCGACGCCGCAGTCGCGCTCCAGCGCTGGTTCACGACCGACGGCGGGTTCACCTACTCGACGCAGATCGAGGGAGGATCCGACGAGGACGCCCTGAGGGCCTTCCTGGAGGAGCGAGTGGGGTACTGCGAGCAGTTCGCTGCGACGATGGCCCTGATGGCCCGGTCGGTCGGCATCCCGGCGAGAGTCGTGGTCGGGTTCACCCAGGGTCGCCTCGAGGGCAACCAATGGGTGGTGCGCGGGACCGATGCCCACGCCTGGCCTGAGCTCTGGATGGGCTCGGCAGGGTGGGTGAGGTTCGAGCCGACACCCGGAGCCCCGACGACGACGAGCCCCAGCTACACCCGCGTCACAGCGGCCGAGCCGACCTCGTCACCGAGTGCTTCCGCGTCGTCGTCCGGACCGTCGGCGAGGCCCACGAAGCTCCCCGACGAGGAGCCGACCGGTGCCACCGCAGCCACGACCGCACGGGGTGTTCCGGTGCTGACCATCGTCCTCGTCGTCACAGGGCTCCTGCTCCTGCTTCCCGCAGCTGTTCGGCTCGTTCGCCGTCGGCGCCGACTGCGTTCCGGTGACGGGGAGGCGGCCTACCGGGAGGTGGTCGACACGATGGTCGACCTGCGCCTGGGGTTGGAATCCTCGACGCCGCGCTCCACCCTGGGCGCGGTCTCCGCCCTGGCGGCGGCCGGCGGGGCCGAGTCGGAATCGGTCGAGGAGGCCATCGTGCGGATCCTGCGGGCGGTGGAGTGGCAGCGCTACGGGTCCCCGGGGGCGGGCCCGGCGCGGCCCGACCTGGACCTCACCACTGCCGCGAGACCCGAAGGCGAGGGTGGCGCGGGGGTGCTGGTGGCCGAGCGGCAGGCTGCCAGCCCGTTGGGCACCCGACCGGGCGCCCTGGCTGGTGACATGCGGATCGTCCGTCGGGCCCTGGCACGTCGCGCAGGGTGGCTCCGCCGACTGGTGGCAGTCCTGGCGCCCCCCTCGGTGGTCCGGGGATTGGGGGCCCGGGGGGCGGGCAGGGGCGGGTCGATCGCGGGTTAGGCTGTGCCACCGTCGATCCCACAGTCGACCGGACCCCAGAACAAGGCAGGTTCCCCGATGTCAGACGCCCCGTTGGACCAGGTCAAGCCCGGCTGCGAGCCGTTCGCCGCGGACGGATCCGGCGACAACGCACGGATCGGTGTCGTACTGGTCCACGGCTTCACCGGTTCGCCGGACAGCACGGTGCCATGGGCGAAGTACCTCAATGAGCGCGGCTACACGGTGAATGCGATCCGCCTTCCCGGCCATGGGACAACGTGGGAGGACGCCAACACCAAGTCGTTCGCCGACCTGCAGGGCGCGGTCGATGACGCCTTCGAGGACATGCTGTCCCGGACCGACACGGTCTTCCTGATGGGCCAGTCCTTCGGGTGCGCCCTTGTGCTGCGAGTCGCCGGGGAGAGGCCTTCTGCGGTGGCAGGACTCGTGCTCGTGAACCCGTGGGTGCGCGCTGACGGCGTGGCCAGCTGGCAGAAGCACCTGGCCCCGTTCCAGCGGTTCCTGCCCTATCTCACCAAGAGCCTGCCCGGCGTGGCCAGTGACATCGCCGACCCTGCCAAGGTGGAACTCGGCTACGACAAGATCCCCGTCGTCCTGGTGGCCGGGACCCTCAACACGTGCTTCCACCAGTTGAAGACGCTCCTTCGGGGGATCGCCGCTCCCATCCAACTGGACCTGTCCACGACCGATCACGTCCTGGCTCCCAACAACGCCGAGTTGATCCGAGCCGAGGTGCGATCGTCGATCGAGGAGATCACCCTCGATCGCTCGTACCACGTGGCGACCCTGGACTATGACGCGGACAAGATCTTCGCCGCCTCTGTGGGGTTCATCGAGGCTCACGTCTGAGCGGCCGCCCGCACGGCACGCATGGCAACGGCCCCATCCTCAGCGGGTGGGGCCGTGACGTTGTTGGGAGGGGCTCAGAAGTCGCCGGTCTCGCGACGACGACGCCAGCGCTCCTCCATGCGGTCCGACAGGGACTCTCCTGATCGCTTCTGCCGTGGCTTCTTCGAGCGGCTGGTGATGTTGGTCGGAGCCACCGAGCCACCGGATGCGTCAGCGGCCGACTGCTCTGACGTGGGACGCAGGGCGCTGATCACCAGCCAGATCCCACCGAGCATCGCCAGGAAGCCAAGGACGCCGACAACGACGAGCTTGGCCGCCACGCCGGCAACGAGAAGCCCGAGCCCGACCAGCAGGCCGACCACACCGATCACGATGCGCCGGCGATCGCCCGCCCCTCCACGGGAGCTGCGCATGCTGGTGGCGAACTTGGGGTCCTCCGCATAGAGCGCGCGTTCCATCTGCTCGAGCAGGCGCTGTTCGTGCTCGGAGAGTGGCACGGTGACCTCCTACTTGGGCAGTCGCAATCGGGGCTTCACAACACAGAATAGGCAGGGTTTGCCGAATAGGAAACCCGAACCGGCATGTTACTTGCGACCAGTTGGTCCGATGGTGGACGGCGCGCCCATTCCGTCGACTTCCTGGGGGTCTCCGGGAGCCTGCTGGCGGTCGTCAGCGGCGTGGTCGGGAAGCAGTCGTGCCGGGCGGACGCTGCCCGAGCCGAACCTGGCCGACAGCCTGTCGACAGCCTCCTCCGCCTCACGCCACCCCCGATCCGGGGCTCCCAGGACCAACTGCGACTCGACCTCCTCGGAGTCGAGGATCCCCTCGACCCGGACGCCGACGAGCCGGATCCGCGCGCGATCCAGGTGCAGGGCCTGGAACAGCGTCCGTGCCTCGTGGAAGATCTCGCGGCTGGAGTCGGTGGGCACCTTGCGCTTGTGCGACCGGGTGATGGTGGCGAAGTCGGCGAACCGGATCTTGATCGAGATCGTGGTGCCCGAGAAGCCGGCCCTGCGCATCCGGGAACCCACCCTCTCCGAGAGTCGCAGGAGCTCGGCGAGGATCAGCTCCTGGTCGTCGATGTCGCGGGCGAAGGTCTCCTCGGCCCCCACGCTGCGCTCACGCTCGTGCGTGCTGACCACGCGCTCGTCGCGACCCCAGGCCAGTTCGGCCAGGTGGGCACCGGACGCCTGGCCGAGGGCGCGGATGAGCGTCGCGCGGGGGGTATGGGCGATGTCGGCGACCGTGCGCAGCCCAAGCCGGTGCAGCTGTTCCTCGGTGCGCTCGCCCACCCCCCACAGCGCCCCGACTGGCATGGGGTGCAGGAAGGAGATGACGCGGTCGGCGGGGATGACGAGCAGCCCGTCAGGCTTGCACTGGGTGGAGGCCAGCTTCGCGACGAACTTGGTGGGCGCGACCCCGACCGAGCAGGTGATGCCCTGCTCGTCGTGGACCTGGGCGCGGATCATCTCGGCGATCGCTCTCGGCGGGCCGTGCGTGCGCCGGGCCCCGGAGACATCGAGGAACGCCTCGTCGAGGCCCAGCACCTCCACCCGTGAGGTGATCGCGGTGAACAGCTCCATGACCGAGGCGGAGACCTCTGAGTAGTGGGAGTGGTCCGGGGGCACGACGATGATGTCGGGGGCCAGTCGCAGGGCTCGGCTCATCGGCATCGCCGAGTGGATGCCGTACTGGCGGGCCTCGTAGGTGGCAGCGACCACCACTCCCCTGCTGCCCACGCCGCCGACGATCATCGGCTTCCCGCGCAGCTCGGGACGCCGGGCGACCTCGACGGAGGCGAAGAAGGCATCCATGTCCACATGCAGGATCGGGCAGCCCGCGTCGTCCTCGCCCAAGCCGGAGGGTGCCTGCGGCCGATTGATCTGGCTGCGGCTCATGGGGCACCTCCTCGGTCTCTTCCTACCACCCGCTGCTCCCGGGACTCGCATGCCAGAGCTTGCCGGGCGCTCGGGTACGGGCTGCTGGGGCTTTCGGCGGTACGACAGCCGGGTCCTCCCCGGCGGGCTTGATGTCAGCGTAGGGCGACTGCTTGAACCCGCTGGCATGCACAAGGACCCGGCGGCGCTGGCCCATCCCACCAGCGGCTGTCCGGCCGATCCCCACCGGCGAGCGTCCCACCGCCTGCCCAGCCCCTGCCTCCTCGACCGGGACGTCGATGATCTCGACCGTCCTGCCCACCCGGGTGTCGACCATCGGGAACGAGTCGATGTACTCGGCCACTGCGTCCCGGCCGCCGTCATGCCAGATCTCGTGCACGACCCCGAGGTCCCAACAGCCGGTCGCCCGGATCGAGATGCCGCGCGGTCCAGTGCGCCGGGTCAGCCCACGGACCATCAGCAGCCAACCGGAGAAGACCGTGCTGGCGTAGGGGTCCTGGGCATCCTCGAAGAAGGTGGCGTCGACCGGGCCGGTCGAGTCGTCGAGTGTGAGGAACACGACCCGTCGGCCGCTGCGGATCGGCGGGGTCTGGGTGGCCACCTTCACCCCGGCGACCCACACCTGGCTCTGGGATCGCTGAGCCAACAGGTCACGCGCGGGCACGACGGCGAGGTCGGCCAGCATCGGCCGGTAGAAGTCCAGAACGTGGTGGCTGACGTCCATCCCGAGGACGTCGAGCTCGGCGCGCACCCCTTCCCCTGTCGACATCTCCGGCAACCCGCTGCTGCGGCCCTGACCACCCATCGGCAGCTCGAGGGACAACTGCACCTCACTGGGCCGGACCGCGGCCGGGGCCTGGGACTGGGCGGCTGCGGCCAGGGCCGGGTCGGCGAGGCCGAGGGGACCCTCCGACCCGGCTCCGACCGCCCGGCCGCGACCCCAGACGCCGGCAGCCCGCTCGGCGCGGGGGTCGACACGGGTGTCGCTGCGCCGGGGAACCCGACGGCCGCGACCGCTGCTGGCGCGGGCGCTGCGGGCCAGTCGTTCGCAGTCGGCCACCTCCAGCAGGAGGTCCCGGCGGGTCACCTGGCCGCGCAGCCGGGCACCTGAGGACAGGTCGATCCCGTAGATGGTGTCGAACCCCCCGGCCAGCACCAAGTTCTCCACCACGGGGGTGGCCACGGTGGCCCGCTGCCAGAAGTCCGACAGGGAGGCGTAGGGCTGCCCGGCGACGATCCGCTCCACCTCGGCCGAGGAGATCCCCTTGACCTCGGTCAGCGGCAGCCTGATCCCATGGGCGCTGCCATCGGGCAGGCCGGGCAACGTCGGGCGGGCCGCCGGGGTGGGACAGGGCTCGACCCGGTAGACGGTCCCCGACCTGTTGACGTCCAGGCCGAGGATGCTGATCCCGAGATTGCGGGCATCGTCGAGGATCAGCCGCTTGGGGTACATGCCCGGGTCGTGGGTGAGCACCCCGGCCAGGAACGCCGCCGGATGGTGGGCCTTCAACCAGGCCGACTGGTAGGTGGGCAGGGCGAACGCGGCCGCGTGGGCCTTGCAGAACCCGAACGAGGCGAAGGCGCGCAGCACATCCCAGACCTGCTCGACGACCTCGAGGGAGTAGCCGCGGCCCAGGACCTGCGGGTAGAACCACGCCCGGACCTGGGCCTGGCCCTCCGGGGAGCCCATCGTCCGGCGGACCTCGTCACCCTGGGCGAGGCTGCATCCGGTCATCACGGCGATGATGCCGATGACCTGCTCGTGGAAGACGACCACACCGTGGGTCTCGGCGATCACCGGCTCGAGATCGGGATGGATCAGGTCGGCCTGCGCCCAGCCCTGCCGCGCCCGTAGGAACGGGGTGATCATGTCGGACTTCACCGGGCCGGGCCGGAACAGTGAGATGTCCACGATGATGTCGCCGAAGGTCTCGGGGGCGAACTTGCCGATCAGCTCGCGCTGGCCGGGTGACTCGATCTGGAAGCAGCCCAACGTATGGGTGGTGCGGATCATCGCGAAGGTGTCCGGGTCGTCCAACGCGACAGCGTCCAGAACGATCGGCTCCCCGCCGATGCGGACCACCTCATCAAGGGCATGAGCCATCGCCGACTGCATCCGGATGCCGAGCACGTCGAGCTTGAGGAACCCCATCTCCTCCACGGCGTCCTTGTCGAACTGGCTCATCGGGAACCCCATCCAGCTGGCCTCCACCGGGGTCCGGTCCAGCAGCGACCCGTCGCTGAGCAGGACGCCGCAGGGGTGCAGCGCGACGTGCCGGGGCAGGCCGTCGAGGGCCTCGACCAGGTCGAGGAACCCATCCAGGCGCCCCTGCGCGGCAAGCCGCCCCATCCCCGAGCTACGCAGCTCGGGCAGGTCGGCCAGGGCAGCGCGGGCATCTCGGGCCCGGATGTGCGGGAACGCCTTGGCGAAGGCGTCGATCTCCCCCGGCGGCAGGCCGAGTGCGGCGCCCACGTCACGGACCGCATGGCGCACCCGGTAGGTGTCCATCATGGACACCGCCACGCACCGCTGGCCGCCGAACCGCTCGAGGATCCGGGTGTAGATCTCGGTCCTCCGAGCGGACTCCACATCGATGTCGATGTCCGGCAGTGCCTGGCGCAGTGGGGACAGGAACCGCTCCATGATCAGCCCGTGCTCCAGGGGGTTGACCCCGGAGATGCCCAGCAGGTGGTTGACCAGGCTGCCCGCGCCCGACCCCCGCGCGGCCACCCGGACGCCCATCTCCTTGATGAGGTCGACGACCTCAGCCACGGTCAGGAAGTAGCCGCCGTAGCCGAGGGTCGCGATGGTCGCCAGTTCCGATTCGAGTCGCTCGGTGGCGGCCCGGTGGGTGCGCAAGGTGGTGAACCGCTGGTCGAGCTCGGCCCGGCAGCGGTGGAGCAGCACCCGGTCGGCCATCGCCGCCTGGGCCGACGCCGGGGCGCTGCGGATCTGCTCACGGCCAAGCCCCGGGGCGCCTGCGGGGAACAGGACGTCGAGCTCGGGGACGTGCACTGAGCCGATGCCCAGGTCGGCGGCCGGGTCCAGCCGGCAGGAGTCCGCCAGGTCGCGGGTCGCGTCCAGCAGCCGCTGCATCCCGGACCGCCCCACCGAGGCTGCGGCAGCGACCTCGTGGGCCACCACGTGCATCTCGCTGTCGTCCTTGAGGTAGCCCTGGGCGTTGGCGCGGTCCAGGTGGCGGGGGTTCAGGGGGACCAACCGGCGGATCGCATCCAGGACGTCGGCGACCGGGGCCTGCTCGGGTGTCAGGTGGCGAACCGCGTTGGTGAGCACAGCGGGTGCGCCCGCCCTGTCGGCGAAGGTCAGCATCCGGGCGGCGAACGCACTGGACAGCGTGGGCCGCTCCCCGCGCGCCCCGCTGCGATGGGACACCACCTCGATCGACACCTCGGCGCCCAGCACCTGGCGCCAGCCGGCCAGCAGGTACTCGGCCTCGTCGGGCCGGCGACGGGCCAACGCCCGGCCCACATCGGAGTCCGGGCCCAGCAGCGCCACCAGCCCCTGTGTGTGATCGCCGAGCATCGGCAGGGTCACCAGCGGGCGGCCGCGCTCCCCCGACAGGTGCGCGGCGGAGATCACCCGGCACAACGAGGCCCAGCCCGCGGCACCGCGGGCGAGCAGCACGACCCGCGGGTGACCGGGGTCCACAGTCACCCCGCCCCGGGCCGGAGTGGGCGCACGGTGGGGCCGAGCCGCAGGACCGGACTGGGCGACCTGCGGGGCGACCGCCAGGTCCACGCCGAGGATCGGGCTGATGCCTGCCTCCCGGCAGGCCAGCGCGAAGGCCACGGCTCCGTAGGCGCCGTCACGATCGGTCAGCGCGAGGGCGTCCTGACCCATCGCTGCGGCCCGCTCCACGAGTACCTCCGGCCGGGAGGTCCCGTACCGCAGCGAGTAGCCCGAGGCCACATGCAGGTGGACGAATCCCGACACCGCGGACGCCTAGAACTCGTTGGGCAGGATCGACTGCTGGTCGACCCCGATCACTGCCGCGACCTGGACCAGGAAAGACTCGGCGTCGCGCACCAGGTCATCGGCCTCCCGCTGGCTGACCACGGGCAGGCCCGCCTCTGCCGCCGCACGCCTCGCGGCGTTGGCTGCGAAGAAGACGGCCCACTCCTGCATCTGTGGGGCGACCACGGGCAGCAGCGTCCAGACGCTACGGATGCGACCCTGGCGCACCGGGTGCGCGCGGGCTGCCAGGACGGCCGCCGCAGCCCGCAGCGCCGCCAGATGGGCCGTGGCATACCGGCGGGCCGGATCCGGGGTTGCGTAGGCCTCGAGCAGGCCCCGGGCCGCACTGCCCAGCAGTTCGCGGGCCTGGTAGGGCACCGGGGGGCTCGTGGGAACGGCGCTCATCTCACTCCTCCTTGTCGAATCAGTTCTCGTTCCACCACAGGTGGGGTCAGTCCAGCGCGCGGGCCAGGACCCATCGGTCAGCCACCATGTCCCGGCGCAGGTCGTAGACACCGGCTGAGTCCGAGCGGCCGGCCTGGGCCTCGACGCGCCATACCTCGTGCTCGTGCGCAGGGAGGGCGCCCTCCAGCGCGCGGCGCGATCCGCCCCACCACGCACTCGACTCGATCCAGTGGGCGATCACGGCGCGCACCACGTACAGCCGCCCGCGCCAGAGGAACTGGTCGGGGCTCTCCTCGGAGGGGCACTCCCCCACGCGGCGGACATCGATCGGATCGGCATACGTGCGGCTCATTGCGTCCTCCTGGCAGTCGTTGGGTCGCGCGCCGGGGAAGACGGCTGTGCGGGGGGATCGGCCTGCGCTCCTGCGCTTCCCTCGCCGAGGCGCAGGCCGATCCCCGAGTGCTGGCGGTCCGGGGTCGGCGGTTCCATCAGCACCGTGTTCGAACGGGTGTTCGAACTGGCTCTAACGTACGCCCGGGGTCTGACAACGTCAACCCCCTGCCCCATCCGGGGTGCACAGCGGGGCGGCGAGCGGGCGAGACCACCGGTTCCCGGTGCCGGCCGACCGGTGCAGGACAGCTGCAGCCGATCGGCCGCCTGCCGTTGGTTCAACGGCGACATCCCGCGCGAAGGACTTGACACCCCCATCGGACCGTGGCATGATTCGAACATCAGTTCGATGAATGCTCAGAAGGTGCTGGGCATCTCGGCGATTCGGATGGTGCGGCATATGCCCCGGGCGTTGGTTCCGGGCGGCGCGGGGTGCGGGCAGCCCTGTGACCATTGACGATGCGGCGACATCGCAGTCTGCGCGACGCGGTGCCGGAGATCAGATGCCCGATCCGTCGTCGTTGTCGTGGGCCAGGCACCCTGCTGAGCCCACGCCGTCATGGAGGTCCATCCATGTCCGTGCTGCACGAGCTTGAAGCGATCGAACTGCAGGTCGAGCACCTGACACAGGGCTGGACCGACCCGCTGAGCCGGATCGAGCCCGCGCGCGGCCAGCCTCCCCCGGGCGAGCTGGGGGACGCGCTGCTCCGACTCGGCCGGGTGGTGGAGCGGCTCGGAGCGCTGCGGGCCATCTGGGCGGAGCAGTTCGAGGGCGGGTCCGAGTGGGCGGCTGATGGCGCCCGGTCCGGTTCGACGTGGATTGCCGCACGCGCGACCGAGCATCCGGCGGCCGCCCGAGCACGTATGCATTCCGGGCGCGACCTGAGGGCCCTGCCGCTCATGGCCGATGCCGCGCTTCGGGGTGAGCTCCGCCTCGGTCATGTACGGCTCCTGGTCGGGGCGGCCCGGGCCAAGCCACACCGGTGGGCGGCCCTGGCCGACGTGGAGGATCTGGCCATCCGCACGGCCACGGAGGTCAGCGAGCCGAGGTTCGCCCGGTTCGTGGAACGCTGGGCCGCCCTCGTCGACGCGGAGCATGATGCATCGCTGCGCGCCCAGGGCATTGACGTCCCAGTCATGGACCACGGCGCCGTCGAGCAGGCCGAGCGCTGTGAGCTGTTCCTGTCCCGGTACGGCGGTGACGGGATGTGGGCCCTGTCCGGGACCCTCGACACCGAGACCGGACTGGCATTGTCCATGGCCCTGGAGTCGGTCAGCGAGGCGATCCGCGCGGAGGACCGCAACCGGGACCTTGCTCGCCTGCGCCATGACGCGCTCGGGGTCCTCCTCAGCGGCCAGCTCTCCGCGGGACTGCCCGTCCACAAGGGCGTCCGACCCCACATCATGGTCATCACGCGTACCGGTGAGGGGCCGCCACGCCCCCTCGACTGTCGGCCCAATGGGCGCGGTCTTGCTGCCCCATCCGACTCAGAGCTCCTCGACCGCACGGACGGGACCGTCGGTGGGCTGTGGCTCTCCGGGCTCGCCCGCCAACGTCTGGCGTGCGATGCCGTCACCCAGCGCCTGACCGTCGATGCCGACGGGGTGCCGCTCAAGCTCGGGCGATCCGCGCGCGTCGTGCCGCCCGCTCTTCGCAGGGTCATCGACATCCGCGACCGGCACTGCGCGTTCGCCGGCTGTCACGCTCCCGCCATGTGGTGCCAGGCGCATCACATCGTCCACTGGGAGGACGGGGGTCCCACCGACGAGCGGAACCTCGTCCTGGTCTGCCAGTTCCACCACAAGGCAATCCACGATCGCGGGTTCGCGCTCCGGTGGGCGCCGGGCGGCCAGCACATCGAGACCCTCCGACCGGACAGGTCCGTCATCGCGATCCCGAGAGCCGGAGGCCTCCGAAACCCGAGGGGAGGGACACCATGTGGCATCGACACGACCTGATGCCGGCGTCGCGGGGATACTGGGGCCATGCCCGAGACCCCCGCCGTGGTGAGCCTGCACATCTGGGGCGTCCCAACTCGGCATGTGCCCACGGCGGTCACCCACATGGCCCGCCACCGCCGCCCGGTGCGCGCCATTCCGGGGGTTCGGTTCGCCAAGCTCCTGGGCACCGGGAACGGGCGCACCTTCACCCCGCTGGACGCCGACGCGCACCACTGGGGGGTGCTGGTGTGCTGGGCCGACCCCGAGGGACCACGCCGGTTCGCCGACTCCCCCGTGGCCCGGGACTGGGCCCAGGTCGCCGACGAGTCGGCCACCTGGGTCATGCGCCCGCTGAGCAGCCGAGGCCTCTGGGCCAAGCAGCAGCCTTTCGGGAACCCGATCCCGAACCGCTGGGACGGGCCCATCGCCGCGATCACCCGAGGGCGGATCAAGCCCCGGATGTGGCGGACGTTCTGGAGCTCCGTACCACCCGTGGCGCTCGACGTGAAGCAGGGCGGCGGGCTCACGTTCGCGATGGGCATCGGCGAGGCCCCTGTCGGGTTGCAGGGCACCTTCTCGACGTGGTCCGACGGCCCCGCCCTGTCTGCGTTCGCCCACCGCCGCCCCGCGCACCAGCAGGTGATCGCCCAGACCCAGCAGCTCGGCTGGTACAGCGAGGAGCTCTTCGCGCGGTTCGCCCTGCTCTCCGCGGAGGGCACCGTCGCCGGCAGCCCCGTTCCTGCACCGGATGCCGCGTAGTCAGCGGCTGGGTCGTCTGGCTCGTCCTGGGCAACGAGACGGTCGACCTGAACCTGCCCTACCCCGTCGAGCTGAGCGCCCGGGCCCTGCACCCGGCCTAGGATCGATGACGTGCCCGTCGCGACGTCGCCACCCCTGCGCGCCCTGCCATGGGTGCTGGGTGCCGCCGGGGTCCTGTCGCAGATCGTGTGGGTGCTGCTCCCCGAGGACCTGCGCGACGCCGCCACCATCACCTCGGTGCTGCTGCTCGCCGCGGCCGGGGCCTGCCATGCGACCGTCCACCGAGGCCTCGGGTGGGCAGCTGCCCTCTACGGGGCCACGGCGGCGATCGGACTGGCAGTCGAGGCGATCGGCACAGCGACCGGCTATCCGTTCGGCGCCTACCGGTACGCCGACCGGCTGGGGCCCATGGTGCTCGACGTCCCGCTGCTGATCCCACTGGCGTGGTGCATGGCGGCGTACCCGATGCTCCTGCTGGCGCAACGCCTGGGTACCCGCCGGTGGCAGGTGGCGCTGATCGGCGCGTGGACCATCACGGCCTGGGACCTGTTCCTCGACCCGCAGATGGTCGGCGAGGGGCACTGGGCCTTCGCGGACCCGACCCCGGCCCTGCCCGGCTCCCCCGGAATCCCGCTGACGAACTACGCCGGATGGTTCGCCACCGGACTGCTCATCTTCTGGGTGCTCGACCACCTGCCGCGGACAGACGCGGATGACCGCATGCCGCACCTGCTCATGCTCTGGATCTACGCCTCCAACGTGATGGCCGCCGCCGTGTTCTTCGGCCGTCCGGCGGTCGCGGTCTGGGGCGCGATCGCCATGGGAATCACGGTGATCCCCTGGGCGCGCCTCGTGGTGCCCGAGCTGCGACGCGCCCCTGACCGCACCGTGGTCGGCACGCGGTGAGACCCGGACGCGCCACCGTCCTGGTCGCCGCAGTCCTGGCCGCCGGGCTCACCGCCCACACCGCGTGGAACACCCGCCACCTGCGGCCCGCACCGGTCCCGGCGCCGGGCGATCCGGTGGAGCAGATCCGCGTGACCGTCCTCCTGCCCGCACGCGACGAGACCCACCGGATCGAGCCGTGCCTGGCGGCGCTCCTGGCGCAGGACCACCCGGCCCTGAGGGTCATCGTCCTCGACGACGGCTCGACCGATGGCACCGGCGACCTCGTGCGCACCTCGCTGGCCGGGGACCCCCGGTTCGAGGTGCTCCACGGCGGCGCCGAGCACCCACCTCCGGGATGGTTGGGCAAGCCGTGGGCGTGCCATCGCCTCGCCGAGACAGCCCTCGCCGACGAACCGGCGCCGGACCTGCTGCTGTTCGTGGACGCGGACGTCGTCCTGGCGCCGGACGCGGTGCGCCGGATCGCCGCGCTGATGCGGGACTCGGGCCTCGACCTGGCCAGCCCCTACCCACGCCAGGTCGCGATCACCACCGCCGAACGGGTGGTCCAGCCGCTGCTGCAGTGGTCGTGGATGACGACCCTGCCGTTGGGCGTGGCCGAGGACTCCCCGCGACCCTCGCTCACCGCCGCCAACGGACAGGTCCTGGCGATCACACCCGCGGCGTACCAGCGCTCGGGCGGGCACACGACCGTCCGCCATGAGGTCCTCGAGGACATCGCGATGGCGCGCGCAGTCAAGGCCGTGGGCGGCAGGGCGAACGTCACCGATGGCACCGACCTGGCCACCTGCCGCATGTACACCAGCCGAACCGAGCTCGTCGACGGGTACACCAAGTCGCTGTGGGCGGCGTTCGGCTCCCCGGTCGGTTCCGTGGGAGCCACCGGGCTGCTCACCTTCGCCTACGTGCTCCCGCCAGCCGCCACCCTGCTGACCCGGTCACCTGTGACGCGCACCATCGGCGCCCTTGGATACGCCGCCGGGGTCGCCGGTCGCGTCCTGGTCGCCCGGCGCACCGGCGGCCGCGTGGCCGACGCGTGGACGCACCCGCTGTCGATCCTCGCGCTCGACGTCCTCACCGGACTCTCGTGGTGGCGTCACGAGCGAGGACAACTGAGCTGGAAGGGCCGCCAGGTCCACGTCAGCGCAGGGCCATCGCCCGCTCGGACATCGCCGTGATCGTCAGCGCCGGGTTCACGCCGATGTTCGCCGGGACGACGCTGCCGTCGAGCACCCGCAGGTCCTCGTAGACATCGCCGTCCGGCGATGCGAAGACGCGATGGGCGGAGTCGACCACCCCCGCCGCAGGGGACCCGGCGATGACCGCCCCGCCGAGGATGTGCGCGGTCGACCCGACGCCGAGCACTGGATCGAGCAACGTCCCATAGGCCGTCCCTCCGCTGGCCCGCGCAACTGCGCTGGCAGCGGCATTCGCCTGCGGGAGGTAGGTCGGGATCGCCGGCGCCCCCGGCGCAAGCCGCGATCGCAGCCCCCAGCCCAGGGGCCCTCGCCGAAGCTCCAGGGAGATCTCGTTGTCATCGTGCTGCATGACCGTCAGCACCGTGACCCGTCGGTGCCAGTCGCGTGCCCGCGCGTTGGCCGTGGCAGCGGCGGGATCCCGCAGGATCGCTCGCGCCGTTGCTCGCGCGCGTGAACGCTGGGTGTCACCGTCCACCAGCGGCGAGAGGTACCACCTCATGAACCCGAACGAGCGGGGGAAGCGGTTGTTGGTGACGTGGGTCAGGTCATCGGGGTGGAAGTCGCTGCTGATCGTCGCACCGTCGGTGACATCCGGTCCGCCGGGCGGCTGCAGCACGGCCGTGAACGCCTCGGAGTTGGTGCGCACGTGCGTCCCGAGGGCGGGTGAGGCCCAGGGCAGCGACCGCCAGCGATCCCGCGAGGCCAGCAGGAGCTCGGTGGTGCCCAGCACGCCGGCGCTGAGAACCACCTCCCTGGCCGTGATGCTCCCAGCCGGCGCACCTCGCCGCAGCGGATCCGCGAGGTCCAGGCGCCAGCCGCCACCCGGGAGTCGCGCCAGCCGCACCGCCCTCGATCGCGGCCGAACCACCGCCCCCAGGTCCTCGGCCCGCGCGAGATAGGTCCGGTCGATGCTGTTCTTTGCGCCGTGCGCACAGCCGGTGATGCACGCACCACAGCGCACGCAGTCCGCGAACGAGATCCCCTGCGGGGTGGACGCGAAGGTCCCCGCCACGCCCAGATCGTCGGCAGCAGCCCGCAGCCATGCGTCCTGCGCCCCCGAGTTCGGGTTCGTCTGGCGACCCAGCATCCCAGCCGCCGTGTCGTAGTGCGGCGCCAGCTCGGCAGCCCAGTCGACCCCGGTGGCAGCCCAGCCGGGGGCCCGCCATGCGTCGGCTTTGGGGTGCAGCAGCACCGCCGCATAGACGATCGACCCACCCCCGACACCCACACCATGGACCACCATCACGTGTCGCAGGAGTGTCTGCTGGAAGTAGCCGTGCAGCCGGAGCCGGGGCTCCCAGAGCAGGTCACGCGTCCGGCGACCGCCGGCCTCGAGGTCGTCAGGGGTGAGCCGTCGCCCCTGCTCGAGCACCACCACGGAGCGTCCCGCCTGCGCATGGCGCAAGGCAGCCACCCCGCCGCCGAAACCCGACCCGACGACCGCGACGTCGACATCCCACCCGCTCACCCCCACAGCCTCCCGCGTCCATGGCCCCGATGCGATCCGACGGGACCCCGGCCAGACGCCTGCGCGTAGGGTTCCGCGCATGGCACGCATCATCGTGATCGGCGCCGGGATGGGCGGGATGGCCGCCGCGGCCAGGCTGAAGGTCAAGGGCCACGACGTCACCGTGATCGAGGCCAGCGACACCCACGGCGGCAAGCTCGGCACATTCCGCCGCGACGGCTTCGCGTTCGACACCGGCCCGAGCCTGTTCACGATCCCGGCCGTCTACCGTGACCTGTTCCTCAAGACCGGCGGTCCGTTGGAGGACAGCGTCGAGCTCGTCCCGCTCGACCCCGGATTCACCTACCGGTTCGCGGACGCCTCGACGCTGCCGATGCCCGGCGTGGGCGTCGGCATGGGGGCTGCGGCGATGGGCGATGCCTTCGGCGGGCAGTCGGCCGACCAGTGGCGAGCGCTGATGGAGCGCGCGGGCCGCATGTGGGCAGCCACCCGCCGGCCCTTCCTCGAGTCGCCACTGACTGGTGCCCGGGACCTGATCCCCCTGGCCCGCGACCTCGGTGCCGTGCGCACGGTCGCCCCCTGGCAGACGCTGCGCGGGCTGGGCACGAGCACGTTGACCGACTGGCGTGCCCGGCAGGTGTTCGACCGGTACGCCACGTACTCCGGCTCGGATCCGCGCAAGGCGCCGGCCGTCCTGGCCACGATCCCCTACGTCGAAGCCACCTTCGGCGCCTGGCACATCGCCGGCGGGCTGCGCAGCCTCGGCGACGCACTGCGGGCACGGCTCGACGAGCGCGGGGTGACCGTCCGGCTCTCCACGCCCGCCACCCGGATCCTGCTGTCCGGGGATCGCGTGTCGGGCGTTCAGGTCGCCGGCGGCGAGGTCCTGCCCGCCGACGTCGTCGTCGCCAATGCGGACGCGAGCCTCGTGTACGGCAGCCTGCTGGGCGATCGGGCCCCTCGGGACCCGGTTCGCAGGCTCGCACGGGCCACGCCGTCTCTGTCCGGCTTCGTTCTGCTGCTGGCCGTCCGGGGTCGTACGCCGGGCCTGACCCACAACAACGTGTGGTTCCCCCGCGACTACGACGCGGAGTTCGACTCCATCTTCGACCGGCACCCGCGGCCGGTGGACGACCCGACGATCTACGCCTGCGTCCCCGATGACCCGGGGATGCGCCCCACCGACGGCGAGGCCTGGTTCGTGCTGGTCAACGCCCCGCGGCACTCCCCCGGCGGCGAACGTCCCGGCACGATCGACTGGGACTTCCCCGGCCTGGCCGACTCGTACGCGGACCGGGTACTGGCGCGCCTCGCGGAGCGGGGCACCGACCTGACCGGCCGGGTGCTCTGGCGGGAGCTGCGGACCCCAGCCGACCTCGAGCGCGCGACAGGCGCCCCCGGCGGGTCGATCTACGGGACCTCGTCGAACGGCGCGAGAGCTGCCTTCCTGCGCCCCCAGAACGCCTCACCCGTACCGGGCCTCTTCCTCGTAGGTGGGTCGGCCCATCCCGGTGGCGGCCTCCCCCTGGTCGGGATGTCGGCGGAGATCGTGGCCAACCTGGTCGGGCGCGCCTGAGCCACGGCGCGTGCCCGCGCGGGGCTACTCGTTCGGGGCGGTATCCGCCCAGCCGGCCAGTCGGCCGCTGCGCGAGACCGACTGCAGCGCCCGCTCTGTGGCCTCACGGGCCAGGAGCGTGCTGACGATCAGCAGCCGGTCGCCGACCTTGATCCGGGTGGTTCGGTCGGGCACGAGGGTGTGGCCACCGCGGACCACCAGCGAGACCACCGCCCCCTGGGGCAGCGGCAGCTCGCTGACGTACGTGCCGGCCACCCGGGAGCCGGCGGGGATGTCGAGGTCCAACAGGGCGGCGTGCATCGTGTCCAGGGGTGCGGCCTCGACCGTCAGCTCCCCCACCCGCTCGGCCCTCACCAGCCCCAGCCGACGGCCGAGCATCGGCATGGTCGGCGCCTGCAGCAGGGTGAGCATGATGACCAGCAGCAGCGTCACATCGAAGATCAGCTCGCCATCGGGCACATCCGACCCCAGCGGGATGGTCGCGAAGATGATGGGAACCGCCCCACGCAGGCCGGCCCAGGAGACGAACGCCACCCACTGCCAGGGCATTGGCTGCGTGCCTGACCGACGGGTGACCCACCCCGGACGGAGGAACGCGCCCAGCGACACCAGCACGCTCAGGGGCCGTGCGACCGCCAGGAGCAGCACCCCGGCCAGCAGCGCGATGCCGAGCGACTCCCCCAAGCGGCTGGGGAAGGCCAGCAGGCCGAGCATGACGAACAGCCCGATCTGGACCGTCCACGCCAGCCCCTCGATGAAGCCGAGCACCGAGCGGCGGTGGGGCAACGGGGAGGCGGCCATGATCAGGGCGACGACGTACACCGCCGCGAACCCGGAGGTGTGCAGCACCGCGGCCAGGCCGTAGGCCAGCATCAGCAGCGCGATCACGGCGACCGGGTAGAGCCCCGATGCGGGCAGTGCCAGTCGCGGCAGCAGCCAGCGGGCGAAGAGCCCGACCAGCACCCCGACGAGCAGGCCACCCACCAGCTCGGCCACCACCACGATCGGGATCAGCCAGACCGGCATCTCACTGCCGACGGTCGTCGAGAGCAGCACCACCAGCACGACGACCGGCGCGTCGTTGAGCCCGGACTCAGCCTCGATCAGGGTCTGGAGCCGGGACGGCAACCGCAGTCCCCGGGCCACGGTGAACACCGCGGCCGCATCGGTGGGGGCCAGGACCGCCGCGATCAGCACGGCCGTGCGCAGGTCCATCCCGGTGATCCAGTGCAGCGGCCAGGCCACGAGCACGATGCTGACCGCCACGCCGAGGGTGGCCAGCAGGATGGCAGGCACGGCCATCGGGCGGACGGTGGAGGTCCGCGTGGTCAGCCCGCCCTCAGCCAGGATGATGACCAGTCCGGCATAGCCCAGCGCCGTGGCCAGCTGGGCATCGTCGAAGGGGATCCCACCCGGGCCGTCCTCCCCCAGGAGCAGGCCCAGGCCGAGGTAGAACAGCAGGCCGGGCAGTCCGAACCGTGCAGCCAGCCGGACCCCACCCACCGCAGCGAGCACGACCACCGCGACGACCAGTGTCAGTACTGCGGCCTGCTCGGCGTCCATCAGCCACCGCCGCCCAGGGCGCGACGGACGACGACGAGCAACTGCACGAGTCCGATCACCCCGAGGCCCACAAGGGCCCACGCCCCCAGGGTCGCCCATCCTGGATCGTCGTCGGGCCGGGCCACGCTGGCCAGCAGGAACATGACCACCACGACGACCCGGGTCGGTCGCTCGTTGAGGGTCAGGACCCCCACCTCGGTCATTCCCGCACCGCCGGCGCGAGCACGTGCGTACTCCTGCAGCCAGCAGAGCGCCACCGCAGCCACGCAGACCGGGGCCGGCGCCCCGACCACCCACAGCGTGGCGACGAACACCGCGTCGCTGATCCGGTCGGCGACGGCGTCGAGCACCGCCCCCCAACGGCTCGTGCGCCCGCTCATCACCGCGACGGCCCCGTCCAGGGAGTCGAACAGGCCGCTCAGCGCGATCACCAGGGCGGCAGCGAGCACTCCCCAGCGTCCGAGGGAGGCGAGCAGGGGTGCCGAGCAGGCGATCAGCAGCCCGAGGAGGGTCACGGCGTCCGGTGGCACCCGCAGTCGCGCGAGCGGCGATGCCACGGCATGCACGATCCTCAGCCATCCACCGACGATCCCGGTCGGGCGGGCACCACCATGCAGCGTCGACCACTGCTGCAGGTAGGTGGCCCGGTCCATGATCAGCGCAGCGACCAGCCGACCGTCAGGCTGACGACGACCGCTCCCTCGCCGGCGTCCAGCGACATCTTCCCGGCCATGTCCGACTCCGCCGTCGCGGCCATCCGCATCGGTCCCGGGGGTCGTGGGCGCCCGACGGTCTCGTCGATGGCCAGCACCTCCCCGAGTTCACGGCCGGCCAGCTCAGCGAGCTGGCTCGCGCGGGCCAGGGCGTCGGCCCAGGCAGCATCGCGGGCCCGGACCATCAGTCCGGTCGGGTCGCTGTGCCGGAAGGAGACGTCGTGCACCCGGGCGGAGTTGCCGCCAGCCTCCACCACCGCGCTGAGCAGCTCACCTGCAGCCTCGATGTCACTGGTCGTCGCCGTGAGCTGGACCGCAGCCTGGAAGCCCGCGACGGTCGGGTAATCGTCGTACACAGGGCTGAGGCTGACCGCCGACGTGGCCAGGGCTGACGCCGACAGCCCGGAGGCCAGCAGCACGGCGCGCATCTCCTCGAGCGACTCCGACGATGCCGCCAGTGCCCCAGCTGCCGAAGGGCGGCGCACCTCCGAGCCCACCGTGATCACGCACTCGTCACGGGTCCCCATCGCAGTCCCCGAACCGCTGACCCAAATGCCCTTGTCCATGCCCACCTCCTGCGTCGCGTCCTTGGTGCAGAGCCCTACCGGGTGAGCCTGGTGAAGATCTCGCGGGTGGCCGTCGACCGGTTGAGCGTGTAGAAGTGCAGGCCCGGCGCACCACCAGCCAACAGCTTCTCGCAGAGCTCGGTGGCGACCTCGATTCCGAGGTCGGTCACCGCCACCGGATCGTCGGCAACGGCGTGGAACCGCGCCGCCAGCTCAGCCGGGAACGCCGCGCCCGAGAGGACCGCGAACCGCTCCAGCTGGTGCACATTCGTGACCGGCATGATCCCCGGCAGGATCGGCATGGTGACGCCGTGCTCAGTGGCGCGTTGCACCATCGTGAAGTAGTCCTCGACACGGAAGAAGAACTGCGTGACCGCGAACGTGGCACCGGCGTGCTGCTTGGCGGCCAGCACCTGTGCGTCGGTGTCCAGGTCCGGGGACTCCGGATGCCCCTCGGGGAACGCCGCGACGCCGATCGTGAAGTCCCCGGCGTGGCGAGCCAGCCGGACCAGCTCGTCGGCGTGGGACAGGCCCCCGGGGACGGGCGTCCACTGGCCGCCCGGTCCGCCCGGAGGATCGCCGCGCAGCGCCAGCAGGTTGGTGATCCCCGCGAGCTGGTAGCGGGTGAGCACCTCGCGCAGCTCGTCCTCGGTGGAGCCGACGCAGGTCAGGTGCGCCACTGCGTCCATCCCCGTCTCGTTGAGGATCCGGCTGGTGATGCGCACCGTGCGATCGCGCGTGGAGCCGCCCGCGCCGTAGGTGACGGAGACGAAGGTCGGCGACAGCGGGGCGAGGTCGGAGATGGCCGACCACAGCTGGCGCTCGCCCTCGTCGGTCTTCGGCGGGAAGAACTCGAAGGAGAAGACGGGCTCCCCGGAGCTGAGGCTGCGGGACAGGTCGACGGACATCAGACGCTCCTGGCGGTCGCTGCGATCGCGAGCTGCTCGAGGGCGGATCGGGCATCGGGGGCGAGATCGGCCCCGTCGAGGGCGGCAACCGCCTCGCCGGTGCGCTGGCCGATGAGGAACTCCACCTCGTCGAGCGCACCGGTGGCCACGATGATCGCGCGCAGGTCGTCGATCGCCTCGGGGCCCAGGTGCGGGTCGCCCAGACCCTCGCGGAGGTGGGCGGCCTGCTCGACGGACGCTCGCTGCATCGCGGTGGCGACGAGGATCGTGCGCTTGCCCTCGCGCAGGTCGTCGCCGGCCGGCTTCCCGGTCTCGACGGGGTCGCCGAACACACCCAGGACGTCGTCGCGCAACTGGAACGCCTCGCCCAGGGGCAGGCCGTATCCCGAGAGGGCGTCCATGAAGCCCTGGTCCGCTCCCGCCAGCGCGGCACCGAGGTGCAGGGGCCGCTCGATCGTGTACTTGGCCGACTTGTAGCGCACCACCAGCAATGCGCGCTCGACCGATCCGCCGCCCCGCGCCTGTTCGGCCAGGTCCAGGTACTGGCCGGCCATGAGCTCGGTGCGCATCCGGTCGTAGACGACCTTCGCCCTCGCCAGGGCCTGGGCGTCGAACCCCGAGCGGTAGATCATCTCGTCGGCCCAGCTCAGGCACAGGTCACCGAGCAGGATCGCGGCACCGTCGCCGAAGCGCTGGGAGTCCCCCGCCCACATCGATCCGCGATGCAGGGTGGCGAACCGACGATGCGCCGCGGGCTTCCCACGGCGCATGTCGGAGTCGTCCATCACGTCGTCATGGACCAGGGCGCAGCCCTGGAGGAGCTCGAGGGCTGCGGCGGCGTGCAGGGCGTGGTCGAGGTCGTCACCGCCCGCTCCGAGGTAGCCCCACATGCAGAACGCCGGCCGTAGCCGCTTGCCTCCGGCCAGCAGCTCGCCGAGCCAGTCGGTGAAGGGCACGAGGTCCGGCGAGATCCCGGCAAGGATCTGCGCCTGCTCAGCCAGGAAGGCGTCGAGGGTCCCCTGGACCGAGGCGCGCAGGCGCTCGGGGGTCAGGCGGGATTCGGGCGTCATGGCGCACAGCCTAGGGCCCCGTGGCCATCTGCGAGCCGGAACGCCCACCCGCTGGGCGTCGCAGGGCACTGTGAACAGCGCAGTGGGCCAGCAGCCTCCCGGCCGCCGACCCACTGTGTCGCGCGCTGATCAGCCTGCGAGGATCTTGGCCTTCTGGGCGGCGAACTCCTCCTCCGTGAGGACACCGGCCGCCTTGAGCTGACCGAGCTTCTCCAACTGGGCCATGGTGTCCACCACGGGCGCAGCCGGCGCCGCGGGAGCCGCGGGAGCCGCGGGAGCCGCGGGAGCCGCGGGGGCAGCCGCTGGGGCAGCCGCCGCGGTCTGGGCCGCGACCGCCTGGGCCACGGCCGCATCGATCGCCGCCTGCTGCTGCTCGGCAGCCTCCTCGGCCTTGTACCGGGCCAGCTCGTCAGCCTGCGCCTGCTGGGCCGCCGCCTGCTGCTGCGCGGCCTGCTGCTGAGCCATCGCCTGCTGCTGCGCGGCAGCCTGCTGCTGGTCCGACGGACCCGACATGGCCCCTGACACACCCTTGCTCACCGCCGTGGCCGTCCCCGCGATCACGGCCGTACGCGCCATCGTGCCCACCAACCCCGGGCGTCCCCTTCTCATCAGTTGCCTCCCTCAGCCTCATCAGCCAACGCCTGGATCGCGCCCGCCACAACATCAGCCGGGATGCGGGTCATCCCTGCCAGATACCCACCAGAATCCCGAACCGCGGCACCGATCCGGGCCATCCACGAGTTCTCCCACACCACCACCAGCGCCGACGTGTTGGGCTCGAGGTCGGCGGCCATCAGGTCGAGGTCCTCATCGTTGAGCAGGTCCAACCGGTCACCAGTCAGCCCAGCGAAGGCACTGGCCACGTCGGCGTCCTCGACCTCGATGACGGTGGTGTTCCCATCTGCGTCCTTGCTCACGAACGCCAGGTCGATGATGTGGACCGTCCCGCTGTCGTTCAACTCAGCCAGCGCCGGGGCCACATCCCCGGTGAAGTCATTTCCCTCGAACACCACCAGGGCGATGTCGACTGGTCCGATGGTGTTCGGATCCAGGATTTGAGCCATGTGCGATCCCTTCCTCAACTAGTCCGTAGTGCGCGCTGCGACGCTAGCAGCGCCGGGACGCGGGAAGCCGGACGAGCAGGCTGCCGGGATACGAGCAGCTTCGTCGCGAACCGGCCATCCCCCACCTGATCGCCCATTCGCTGTGGTCCGCGAGTGGGCCTACGGTGGTCACATGAGACTCCCCATGACCCACGCCGGGCCCGTGGTCGGCCCGACTGAGAACGTGGTCATCGTCGGTGCAGGCCTGGGAGGCCTGAGCGCCGCACTGCGACTGGCCGGCGCGGGCCGGAACGTGACGATCCTCGAACGCGAGGCCGTCCCGGGCGGACGGGCCGGGGTCATCGAGGACTCCGGCTACCGCTTCGACACCGGTCCGACCGTCCTGACGATGCCGGGACTCATCGAGGACGCGTTCGCCTGCGTCGGGGAGGAGATGTCGGACTGGCTCGAGCTGGCCCCGGTGAGCCCGGTGTACCGGACGTACTTCCCCGACGGCTCGCAGCTTGACGTGCACTCCGACGTGGATGCGATGGCCGACGAGATCGCCGAGGTGATCGGCCCGGACGAGGCCGCGGGCTACCGGCGCTACATCGACTTCGCGACCGAGCTCTACACCCTCGAGATGGCCGACTTCATCGACCGCAACATCGACAGCCCATTCGACCTGCTGACCCCCAACCTGGCGCGGCTGGTCGCGATCGGCGGGTTCCGTCGGATGGCCCCCAAGGCCAACGACTACCTGCGCGACCCCCGCACCCAGCGGGTCTTCTCCTTCCAAGCCATGTATGCCGGGATGAGCCCGCATGACGCGCTGTCCATCTACTCGGTGATCGCCTACATGGACACCGTGGCCGGGGTCTTCTTCCCGAAGGGCGGGATGCACGCGATGCCCGCCGCGATGGCCGCAGCCGCTGAGAAGCACGGCGTGTCGATCCGGTACTCCACGACGGTGGAATCGGTCGAGCACGACGGGTCACGGGCGTCTGCCGTGATCACCACCGACGGCGAGCGGATCCCCGCCGACGTGGTCGTGCTCAACCCGGACCTCCCAGTCGCCTACCGCGACCTGCTCGGCCTCGAGCCGTGGAACGTCCGGCGGCTGACCTACTCCCCCAGCTGCGCGGTCCTGCTGGTCGGCTCGTCGGCCCAGTACTCGAAGATCGCCCACCACAACATCCACTTCGGCCGGTCCTGGGAGGGGGTGTTCACCGACCTGATCGACCGAGGCCGGCTCATGGCCGACCCGAGCCTGTTCCTGACCAACCCGACCCGGTCCGACCCATCGCTGGCCCCGGACGGCAAGCAGTCGTACTACGTGCTGTTCCCGACCCCGAACCTCGATGCGCCGATCGACTGGACGGTCGAGGCACCGCGGTACCGCGACCACATGGTCTCGGTGCTCGAGGAGCGCGGGTACGTCGGCTTCGGCGACGCCATCGAGGTGGAGCACCTGACCACGCCGCTCGACTGGGCCGAGCAGGGGATGGAGCGGGGCTCGCCATTCGCCTCCACGCACTCGTTCAGCCAGACCGGACCGTTCCGGCCGAGCAACCGCTGGGGCGAGAACGTGGTGTTCACAGGGTCCGGGACCCAGCCCGGTGTCGGGGTCCCGATGGTGCTGATCTCCGGACGGATCGCCGCGGAGCGGATCGTCGGGCCGCTGCCGCGCTCGCTGTCGCGGTAGGGGGCCCACCCGGCACGACCATCGGGAACCACCGCCGGAGCAACCGCAGTACCCTGCCAACATGGCGGTGCCTGCGCGTACCTCGCAAGCCCGGATCGACCGGGCCATGGCGGCGCACTATGCCCTTCCCGGGTTGCTCGGCAGCGCGCTGATCGCCCTGGGGGCACTGGGCGTGGGCTGGCTACCGGCCAACTCGCCCCTGATCGACGTCGGCATCGTCAACACCCTGCGCTCGACGACGGCCGGGGAGGCACTGTCCCGTATCGCGGTCTTCGCGGGCGTGGCCCTGCTGTTGCAGACCTGGCTCGTGCTCGGCCACGACGTGCTCGACGACCTCGAGCGCGACGACCGCCGCCTCGTGGTGATCCTCGCGATCTGGGTCGCACCCCTGCTGCTGATGCCGCCGTTGTTCAGCCGCGACGCGTACTCCTACTTCGCCCAGGGCCAGCTGGTGCTCGCCGGGCTGAACCCCTACGAGAACGGGGTCTCCGCACTGCCCGGGTGGTTCCTGACAGGCGCGGACCCGCTGTGGGCGGAGTCACCGACGCCCTACGGCCCGGCCTTCCTGATCCTGCAGCAGGGCGTGGCCGCCGTGGCCGGTACCCACGCCTTCTTCGGGGCCCTGCTGTTCCGCCTCATCGCCCTGACCGGCGTCGCCCTGATGGTCGTCTACCTGCCACGCCTCGCCCACGCGCACGGGATCGACCCGCCCAAGGCCGTCTGGCTGGCCCTGCTGAACCCCCTGGTCCTGATGCACTTCGTGGCCGGCGCGCACAACGACGCCCTGATGGTGGGGCTGATGGTGGCCGGCCTGACGCTGGCGGTCGAGCGGCATCCGATCATCGGGATCCTGCTGATCGGACTGGCCGGAGCCGTGAAGCCCATCGCTCTCGTGGTCCTGCCGTTCGCCGGTCTGCTGTGGGCCGGCACCCGGGCCAGCTGGCCCCAGCGGATCTGGGCGTGGGTCCGAGCCTCAGCGATCGTGCTCGCCGTGTTCGCGGTGCTCTCCGTGGCCGTGGGTGTGGGCTTGGGCTGGGTGGCGTCCCTGAGCACCCCCGGGACGGTGCGCACCTGGCTGTCCCCGCCCACGGCCATCGGCATGGTCGTCGGCAGCATCCTGGACTGGATCGGCCTGGGCACAGTCGATGGCGCGGTGAGCTTCTTCCGGGCCGTGGCGATGGTGGCCGGCGCTGCGATCGCCCTCTACCTGGTGCTGCGGCCGGAGGGACGCTCCCCCGTGCGCGGAGCCGCGCTGGTCCTGCTGACGATCGTGGCGCTCGGCCCCGTCGTCCAGCCGTGGTACCTGCTCTGGGCGCTGCCCCTGCTCGCCGCCACCGGCCTGACGGGGACGCAATTGCGCGCCGTGATGATCGTCTCGACGATCCTCGTGCTCCACGGGATGGTCGAGTCCAACGCCACCGCGGACACCCTCGTGGACTTCTTCCGCGATGGGCTGGCCGCGGTCTTCGCACTGGCCATGGTGGGCGTCGTGCTGGTATCGAGCCCGGGCGAGCGACGACTCCTCGTGGGCGACCCAGTCGACCGGGGCATACGTCCTCGGAGCAGCGAGGCGCGGCTGCGTGCCGGGACCCTCGTGGTTCAGCCCACGGGCTCCTCGATCTCGTAGTCCTCGTCGACGAAGACCTCGCGGGCGCTGCGGTGCTGGCCGAGCGAGAGCTGCGGGCCCTCGCCGATCAGCACGACACGCGCAGCGAGGTCCGCGTCCTCCCAGGCCGCGAGGATGTCGCGGAACACGTCGATCGCGATCGCGAACTGCTCGGGCTCGGAGTCGGCCATGTCGCCCCACCCTGACCACAGGATCAGCAGGCCGTCGGCATCGTCGAGGTCCTCGACCTCGTCGAACTCCTGGGACTCGAGGCACTCCTCGAACGCATCCCAGTTGTGCCCGAAGTAGTCCGGGAACCCGAAGCCGGCAGCGCACGCCTCGAAGAAGGCCGCGCGCCCTCCCCCCTCGGACACGTCGATGAGGACCGAGGCCCAGTCCAGCAGGGAGGCGAGCTCGGCGGCCGCATCCGCATCGGGGGCGTCACGCCACAGTGCGATCCGATTGCTCATCCGGACACGACCTCTCGGAAGCTCGAGTAGTGATCGGAGGTGTAGAACCGGGAGCCGTCATCCCCGCCGACGATCCGGCGGGCACCGCGATCGTCGGAACCCGGGGTGACCACGGTGTACTCGGCGTAGAAGCCCTTCGGCTGCTGGGGCAGGATCCCCTCGCGGTTGCTGAAGGTGGCCCCGTCCTTGTCGTAGGGGAATGGACCGTCCGAGGCGATCAGTTCGAGGGTGTCGATGCCCTCGGGCGGCAGCTGCTCGACCGTCATCGTCTCCAGGTCGGTGGTGGGCGCGGCGGGCGCGAGGTCGGCGTACTGGGAGCTGTTCGCGGCAGCCTGCTGCCGCCCACCCGCGGCACCGGCCCCGGTGTCGGTGGCCGTGCCCGCGCACCCGGACACAGCGATCAGTCCGATCAGGACGGCAGCCAGCCGCATGCGAATGGTCACGACGGCAGCATCCCACATGCCCGAGCCCGGATCGGCGGCGAGATGGGAGGATGTGGCCATGTCACGGCGAGAGCTCGATGCCGCAGGGATCACCGATCCACAGATGCGGGCGGCCTATGAGGCCTGCCGGGCGCTGCACGCCCACCACGGCCGCACGTACTACCTCGCCACCCGGCTGCTCCCCCCGGCCAAGCGCCCCTTCGTGCACGCCCTCTACGGCTTCGCCCGCTACGCCGATGAGATCGTCGACGACCTGGACTCGACCCTCACCCCGCAGCAGCGGGCCGATGAGCTGGCGCGCTGGGGCGACCAGGTCCTCGACGACCTCGCCCGGGGGCACTCCGAGGACCCCATCGCCCGGGCGCTGGTCGACACCGCGCTGCGCTTCGCGATCCCGCACGAGAACTTCGCCGACTTCCTGACCTCGATGCGCATGGACCTCACGGTCACCGAGTACCCGACGTTCGCCGATCTGTCCGTCTACGTCCACGGCTCGGCGGCGGTGATCGGCCGGGAGATGGTCCACGTCCTGGGAGCCACGGACCCCGCGGACCTGCCCGAGGCACTCGACCGTGCCGACGACCTCGGGGTCGCGTTCCAACTGGCCAACTTCATCCGCGACGTCGGCGAGGACCTCGAACGCGGCCGGGTCTACCTCCCCCTCGATGAGCTCGAGCGCTTCGCGGTGAGCCGGGCAGATCTCGAGCGCCGGGTCCTGACCCCGCAGATCCGCCTCGCCCTGGAGTTCCAGGTCCGCCGCGTGCGCCAGCTCCAGGCGCGCGCTGAGCCCGGGATCGCCCTGCTCCGCCCGGAGGCGCAGCCCTGCATCGAGGCCGCCAGTGAGCTCTACTGCGGCATCGTCGACGCGGTGGAGGACATCGACTACCAGGTGTTCGACCGCCGGGCGACCGTCGGCAACGGCCGCCGCGTCCGGGTCGCCGGGGCCGCGTGGCGGGAGGCTCTGCGGGCCCGCCGAGGCGCCGCCTGAGCCCCGGTCAGCCCGTCGATCCCTCGGGGAGGCGAGCCACCTGCTCGCCCAGCACCCAGGCAGAACCATCGGGCGCGATGCTCAGAGCACCCACGTCCACGGGGTACGTGCTCACGGGAGCACCGGCTGCCAGACCTGCCGCGTCGTAGCAGGCCACCCCCGCGTCCCGGATCGAGCACACATCCCCGGAGGGGGTCTGCGCCAGACCGCGGGCCGCACCCCGGTCGATCGTCCACCGACCATCGGCGTACCGGGCGAGGGCCTGGCCCACATCCCCCGCGTCGAGGGTCGCCCAGACCGCTCCATCCGTGGCGGCCAGGAGCTGGGTCACCCCGTTGTACGGCTCAGGGACGGCCACGTCCGACCACTGGCCGTCCCAGGAAAGGAGCCGGGACAGGCCGCGGGTGGGATCCGAGTCGGAGGTCCAGACAACCCCGGGGCCAGCCGCCAACGGAGTTCCCTCGAACAGCCCCTTGCTGCCCTGGGGTCGCCCGATCGAGGTGCGCGACCCGTCGGGACGGACCGTCATGACATCCCCGTCGGAGATCGTCCAGACCGAGCCCCCATCCCCGGCGGCCAGCGAGATCCGCGCGTACCCGCCGATGTCCTCGTCGACGACCGCCCAGTCGTCACCCTCGATCCGCACCAGCCCCTGGGGCGTCGCCTGCCAGACAGCGCCGTCCGTCGCCAGGACCGGGGCGCTGGCCGTGTCGCCGGGGGTCACCGGCCCGACGGAGGCCCACCTGCCGTCGCGGTACCGCGAGAGGGTGGTCCCCGCCACGAGCCACGCGGCCCCCGTCGCTCACGGGTGCGGTCGGGAGCCAGACCTCGTCGGCGGTGACGGCCAGCACGCCGTCCGGGGTCTGCCCGAACGCGACCCCGAACGCGGGCTGCACCACGGCGGTGGGGTCCTGCCACAGTGTGACGAACTGGTCGCCCTCGCCGCGCACGAGCCCGGCAATGTCGCTCACGAGGACCTTGTCCCCCGCCACAGCCAGGGACGGCCAGCGTCCCTCGCTGCCCTCGGGGACACCCTCGTCGGCCCCGAACGCCTCCCACGTCCCGTCGGCCGCCAGCCGAGCCACCCGGACCTCCCCGCTGGGGTCGATGCCGTTGCCCGCACCCACCATCGCCCAGAGCCGGCCGCCCGTGGTCACCGCCATGTCATGGGCGTACCCGCCCGGGCCGGCCTTGGACCACGTCGTCCCGTCGAAGCGGTAGATCCCGTGCTGGTCGGTGGAGGGGCCGTCCTGGGTGCTCGAGACCCACACGCCACCCGACGGATCGGCGGCGATGTCGCCGATCCCTCCCGTCGGCGCCAGGTCGGCGTTGCCCGGGGTCGTCCACGCCGTCCCGTCGAAGCGCACGACCGTGTTGCGCGTCCTCACCGTCGACCGTGCTCACCCCGCCTGCCCACACGGCTCCCTCGGAGTCCAGTGCCATCGGCCCGGCCGTCGTCAGCTGCTCCATCCCGACCGACGACCAGGATCCGTCGGCCCACCGGCCCACGCCCCCGCCGCCACTGATCCACAGCTCATCACCGACCTGGAGGACCTCGCCAGCCGGCACCTGCATCGCCCTGCACGTCCGTGTACTGCGCCGGCACCGCGATGTCCACCAGGAACCGCTCGCCGTCGAACAGCCGGACCCGGTCACCGCTGTCCAGCCACACCCCGACCGGCTGGGCGGGGGCGAGCCTGTGCACCGAGGTGAAGGCCAGGTCGTCCGCGGCATCCCAGATCGTCGCCTGTCCCGTGGCGGGGTCCACCCGGGCCACCTGCCAGGGGCCGTCCACCCACACCATCCCGGCCCCGTCGACGACGACGTCACCCTCGTTGGTCCCGCCCGCCAGGGTCAGGCCGCTGGGGACCAGGTCCGAGGAGCTCCCCTCGGGCCACTGGGCCGCTGGCCCCCCGCCGGACCCGGTTGCGCATCCCGCCACGAGTGCCGCCCCCAGGGCCACCCCGATCCATGCACGCGTCCACATCGCGCACCTCCGACCCGGGGCACAACGCGCGCACCCCTCAACCCCAGCGCATCACGCTTCCGAGTCGCCCGCAAGGGGCTTGCGGCCCCCCACGCGGGCCAGCATCGGCACCAGCGCGGGCAGGGGCGGACCGGACATCGGCTCCCGCTGGATGCCACGCCGCCCCCAGAGCACCCACAGGGTCAGCGTGAGCATCACGAGGGCGAACCCGAACATCAGGTCCTCCACCGGCGCGAACAGGATCCGACCGTCGCCGAACGCCGGCGGCGGGGAGCCCTCGGGCGTGCTCGACCCGAGGATGGCCTCACCCGAGTACCTCACGATCCGGAACCCCGTGAGCACGCCGTTGGTGATCAGCTGGAAGAACACGATGATCGGGTACGCCATCCAGAACACCCGACGGGTGAGCAGCCTCGTCCGGACGATCCAGAGGTCCCAGACGACGACCAGGAGCACGCCGAGCACGGCCAGCTGCGTGTAGGTCATGGGCCCTCCCCCTCGGCGTCCTGCGCCTCGTCCCCGACCGGTAGCCCCGTGGCCGAGCGGACCGCCTCGAGGGTCAGGATGGCCGCGATCGGCACCAGGAGGAAGAACACCACCTCGTCGATGGGCAGCTCGCCGGGCAGCTTGATCCCGGTGATCAGCGACTCGTCGAACCACCAGTGGCCCGAGGCGATCGCGTAGATGTCCCAGAGCGCGAACAGCAGTGCCACGGGCAGCACCGACAGCAGCAGCCGCCGCCAGCGCCGGAACACCCGCGTGCGCAGGCCCACCTCGAGCCATCCCGCGCCCAGGAGGATGAAGGCCATCACAGCCAGGTACGACCACTGCCCCATGGCTCAGCCCTCCCCGATGAACATGGCCGCGGGTGTCGCCATCGGATCGGCGAGGGCGGCCGGATCCGTGCGGGGGGTGCCCGTCGGGTGGGCGAGCATGGCGCGGCGGGCCGCGGCCATGTCCCGCGGCCGACCCGACGTGCACATCCCCAGGAGCCGGTCGGATGGGTCCAGCGTGAACGCGCTCCAGGCCTCGGCCACGGGGTCAGCCCCCTGCCCCGCCTCCCGCCAGACGACCCGGCCCCGACCCGGCGACCCGAGGACGACGAGCCGGCGGGCAGCGATGTCGCTGAACACGTACGGGATCGGATCGGCGGCTGGCAGGCCGGCCAGCCGCGAGCCCCACCCCTCGCCCCCGAAGCCGCCGTCAACCCAGCCCGCGACCGCCGGTGCGAGCGTCTCCGGGGCGTTGAGGGCCTCGGTCCAGTGCCCCCCCGGGAGGTGTGTGCCATACCGGTCGGACCACCGCTCTGCCGCGTCGCCGACCGCGAACACCCCCGGGACGTTCGAACGGCCCCAGGGGTCGACGAGGACTGCTCCGCCGGGAGCCCTGTGCGCTCCCGATTCCGCCAGCCACTCGGTGGCCGGCCGGACCCCCAACCCGACGAGGACGACATCCGCCTCGATGCCTGAGACAGCCAACGAGCCCTCTCCACGTTGGATGGCCCGAACCGCCTGCCCCCCATGCACCGTGACACCGACCCCCGCCAGCCACCGTTCGACCCGGCCGGACACCTCTGGCGGAACCCGACCCGCCAGCACTGTCCCTGCGGCCTCGACAAGGTCAACCCGTGCACCGCGAGCGGCCGCCGTCCCTGCGACCTCGCAGCCCACCCAGCCCCCACCGACCACCACCAGCCGCACGCCTGGGCCCACGCCGGCCCAGAAGGCGCCCGCCTCGGAGCGGGTGTGCAGCACGTGCACGCCGGGCCCTTCCCAGCCCGACGGGCAGGATGGGGCCGGCGCCCGTGGCCACCACGACCGCGCGGCCAGTGACCTCGCTGCCGTCCGAGCACGTGACCACCACCGCGTCGCCCTCCCCGGGCGGGGCCGTGAGGCGCGTGGCACTCACTCCCAGGCGGACCTCGTCCGCATGGGCCCACACGTCCACACCCATCGCAGGGCGGAGGTCGACCTCGGCATCCGGGTCCTTGGTCAGCGGTGGCCGGTCGTAGGGGGGATCGGCCTCCGCACCGATCAGGACGATCTCCCCGGTGACGCCCGCGGAGCGGAGCAGCGCGCAGGTGCGCGCCCCTGCCAGCCCCGCGCCCACGATCACCACATCCGCCACGAGCCAGCAGCCTAACCGGCGAGTTCCGTGCGGGCTCCTAGAATTGCCCCGTGACCCCCACCCCGCCCCCTCCCCCCACAGCGGTCGACCCGCTCGTGGGCAGGGTCCTGGACGGGCGGTACCGGATCGAGTCCTTCCTCGCCCGTGGGGGGATGGCCACGATCTATCGGGGCGCCGACCTGCGACTGGACCGAACGGTCGCCATCAAGGTGATGCACCCCACATTCGCCAGCGATCCGGGCTTCGTGGACCGCTTCGAGCGCGAGGCACGCGCCGCCGCCCGGCTGAACAGTCCCTACGCCGTGGCTGTCCACGACCAGGGGAACGATGCCGGCGTCACGTACCTGGTGATGGAGTACGTGCCCGGACACACCGTGCGCGACGTCCTGCGCACGCATGGGGCGCTGCCCCCCGCGCAGGCGCTGTCGATCATCGACCCGGTCCTGCAGGCGTTGGCCGCCGCCCACCGGGCGGGATACATCCACCGAGACGTCAAGCCCGAGAACGTCCTGATCTCCGAGGACGGCCGGGTGAAGGTGACCGACTTCGGGCTCGCGCGCGCGATCGAGGGCGTGGACTCGGGCAAGACCCACGGACTCCTGCTCGGGACCGTTGCGTACCTGTCACCCGAGCAGGTGGAGCATGACCACACCGACGCCCGCTCGGACGTCTACAGCGCGGGGATCCTGCTCTTCGAGCTCGTCACCGGCCAGGTTCCCTTCACCGCGTCGGCGCCCATGCAGGTGGCCTACCGGCACGTCCACGAGGACGTCCCGCCCCCCTCGTCGATCCGACCCGGGATCCCCGTCGGCATCGACGAGCTCGTCCTGCGCGCAACCCGTCGCAACCCAGACCAGCGCTTCGGGGATGCCGATGCGTTCCTGTCCGCCGCCCGCGTCCAGAAGGCCACGCTCCCCCCCGCGCAGCCCTGGGCGCCCTCCCCCACGGACACGCTCGTGGTGAACCGCGAAGCCGGGGCAGGCGCCGCGGCCGCCGTGGCCGCCGGCGCCGCCGTCGCCGCCGCCGGTTCCTCCTCGCAGCTGGACGCTCCCGACTGGGTCAACCAACGGCCCGCTGCACCGGCCCGGTCCCCGGAACCCCCGGTCGCGGAGCCGCCGGTGGCCCAGCCGCCGGCACCCGCCGCTGCCCAGATCGCCGCACCGGACCCCGACGGCGAGGTGCAGATCACCGAGGTCAGCCACCAGACCGCGCCGGACGCCCCCCGCCGACCTCGTCGCGGCCGCAAGGCGCTCTGGCTCGGGGTCGTGGCCCTGGCCAGCGTCGTCGCGCTGCTCGTGATCGTCTTCGGCCCCCTGCAGCGCGTCACCGTCCCCGACCTCCTGGGCAAGACCCCCACGGAGGCCGCCGCGATCCTGGCCACCTCCAATCTCACCCTGGACGCCCAGGAGTCCGACTTCAGTGAGGAGTTCGCCAAGGGCGTCATCATGGCCACTGACCCCGGTCCGGAGTCCTCCGCGCGGTCCGGCAGCACCGTCCAGGCGGTCGTCAGCAAGGGCCCCGAGCGCTACGAGGTCCCGAAGCTCCGCAAGCTCACCGTCAAGGAGGCACGGGTCGCCCTCGGCGCGGCCAACCTGGAGCTCGGCGAGCAGAGTGAGGCCTTCGACGACAAGGTGAAGAAGGACGACATCATCAGCAGCGACCCGCCGGCAGGGGAGTCCGTGAAGCCGGGCACCAAGGTCGCCGTGGTGGTGTCCAAGGGGCCCGAGCCGGTGACCATGCCGTCCCTGGAGGGCACCGACGGCGACACCGCCGAGGCGACCCTCACGGACCTGGGCCTCAAGGTGGACCGCTCCACCAAGACCAGCGAGTCCGTGGCCAAGGGCCTGGTCATCCGGACCAACCCCGAGGGCGGGGCGACCACCTACCGGGGCGAGACCGTCGAGCTGGTCGTGTCCAAGGGCCCGCCGCTGGTGACCGTGCCCAACGTCGTGGGCAAGAACGAGGACGAGGCCCGGGCCGAACTCGAGGCCGCCGGGTTCACGGTGAGCGTGAACAAGCCGCTGGGGTTCGTCGTGTTCGGCGTGAACTCGCAGAACCCCCGCGGGGGCACGAAGGCCCCCAAGGGCTCGACCGTGACCATCACCGTTGTCTAGCCCGCACTGGTCACGCAACCACCACACCCTGGCGACGCTGGCCCTGGTCGGGGCCACGGCCGTGTGGGGCGCGACCTTCGTCGTCGTGCAGGACGCCGTCGAGCAGATGCCCGTCGTGCCCTTCCTGTTCTGGAGGTTCGCCATCGCCGCACTGGTGCTGGCGGTCCTGCGCCCCGGCGCGGTGCGCGCACTGACCCCCGAGAAGCGACGGCACGGGTTCTACCTCGGGCTCCTGCTGGGCGGGGGGTACGTCCTGCAGACCTTCGGCCTGCTGCACACCTCGGCCACGGTGTCGGGGTTCATCACCGGGATGTTCGTCGTGTTCACCCCCCTGATCGGCTGGGCGGTGCTCCGCCAGCCGATCGGGCCGGCGGTCTGGGTCGGCGTTGGGCTGGCCACCGTCGGCCTGGCGCTGATCAGCCTGAACGGATTCGCCCTGGGATTCGGCGAGCTGCTGACCCTCGGGTGCGCCGCGCTGTTCGCCGGGCAGATCGTGGGCCTGGGGCACTGGTCCACCGCGTCGGACGCGTACGGCCTGACCGTCCTGCAGCTCGGTGTCGTGGCCCTGATGTGCCTGGCAGCCTCGCCCCTGTCGGGAGGCCTGGTGCTCCCCCCCAACGCCGGGGTCTGGGCGGCGATCCTGTTCCTGGCCCTGGCGGCCACCGCCCTGGCGTTCCTGGCCCAGACCTGGGCCCAGACCTACATGAGCGCCCCCCGGGCAGCGATCGTCCTGACGCTCGAGCCCGTGTTCGCCGGCATCTTCGGGGTCACCATCGGCGGCGACGAGCTGACCACCCGGATCCTGGCCGGTGGGCTGTTCATCGTGGCCGCGATGTACGTCGTCGAGCTCGGTCCCCGGTTCGGACGTCGGGTCAGCCGGACAGCAGCGCCGTGAGCACGTCGACGGCCCGCTCGATCCCGTCGTCGTCGACGTCCATGTGGGTCACCAGGCGCGCCGTGCGGGCTCCAAGGACGCTCACGGCCACGCCCTGATCGAGGGCCACGCCGGCCAGAGTCCTCGCGTCCGGTCCCTGCGTGAGGTCGAGGACCACGATGTTCGAGTCGACGTCGTCGGGCGATCCACGACGTCGGGTCGGACCGCCGCGAGTGCCTCGGCCAGCCGGCGGGCCCGGGCATGGTCCTCGGCGAGCCGATCGACGTGATGGTCCAGGGCGTACATGCCAGCGGCGGCCAGGATCCCCACCTGGCGCATCCCGGCGCCGTAGCGCTTGCGCCACACCCGCGCCTGCGCGATCCGCTCAGCCGAGGACACCAGCACCGACCCCACGGGGGCCCCGAGGCCCTTGGACAGGCACACGGACGCCGTGTCGAACAGCCGACCGATCTCGGCCAGGGCCACGCCTGTGGCCACGTGGGCGTTCCACAGCCGTGCGCCGTCGAGGTGCAGCGCGATGCCCGCCTCGCCAGCCCACGCTGACAGTGTGCGCATGTCGGCGAGGTCCTGAACCGTCCCGCCACCGAAGTTGTGGGTGTCCTCCACCGCGATGGCCGCAGTCGACACCAGGTAGGGCCCGGCATCCGGGGCCGCCATCGCGATCACGGCCTGGGGATCGAGCCGGCCCCGTGGCGCTGACCACGTGCGCGTGGTCACTCCCCCGAGCACGGCATGGGCACCCAGCTCCGCGCGCACCACATGGGCGAGCTGGTCGCACAGGAGCTCCGCCCCGGGCGGAACCAGAAGGCGGACGCCCAGCTGGTTGCCCAACGACCCCGTCGGCACGAACAGCCCGGCCTCATGGCCCAGCAGCTCCGCAACCCGGGCCTCGAGGGCGTTGACCGTGGGGTCCTCGCCGTACACGTCGTCACCGACCACGGCCTCGGCCATGGCTGACCGCATCCCGGGTGTGGGACGCGTTACGGTATCCGAGCGCAGGTCGACGACATCCATGGACCGACAGCCTACGCAGGAGGGGTGGGGGCTGTGCGCACAGTCAGCGGACGGGGTACGGCGCTCGTCATGGCAGGCGCCCTGCTGCTCAGCGGATGCAGCCAGGTCCAGCGGATCACCGACTCACTGGGCTCCAGCGACGCCGAGCTCCTTGCGGCCGTGTCCCTGACCGAGGCCGACGCGGCGACGGGTTCGCTCTTCCAGCCCTACGAGGGCGGCACCGAGGTGTTCGGGCGCACGTCGCTGGACCTCTGCTTCGGCGACTTCCCCAGCGAGGAGCTGCGCAGCGGGCGCAACCAGGTGGGGATCGGTGACGAGGCTGGCAGGAACTGGGTCAGCAGCGAGGCGATCCTGTACCCGACGCCGGAGGATGCAGAGCAGGCCATGGCCGAGCTCGAGAAGGCCCGCGAGGAGTGCCCGACCGGGCCGGTCGACCCCCCGCAGCCCGACCGCGACGCCCTGGCGTGGGAGTTCGCACCCCCTCCCGACGCCGACTGGCCCCAGGAACCCGGCGTGACCCGTCAGGCCTACGAGTTCGAGGCCACCAATCCCGCGGGCGAGAAGTTCAGCAGCTCGGCCACCTACCTGCAGCGCGGGCGGATGATCCTCGCGCTCTACACGACCCCGCCCGACAGCCCCGCGGCGACGCTGAAGAACGCCCCCGACCGGGCCCGGTTCGTCGAGGTGATGACCAACCGGCTCGCGGGCCTCCCCGAGGAGCCGCTGCAGTACGGGGAGCCGTTGGACGACCCCAACGACATCAGCGTGTGACCAGCATCTCCGCGACCGCGAACGCCAGCTCGAGGGACTGCACGCGGTTCAGCCGCGGGTCGCAGGCCGTCTCGTAGCGCAGGCCGAGGCCGTCCTCGGTGATCCCCGCGGTCCCGCCGACGCACTCGGTGACGTCGTCGCCGGTGAGCTCCACGTGCAGCCCGCCGGGGTGCACGTCCAGGGCGCGCATCACCTCGAAGAAGCCGGTGACCTCGTCCATGACGTCGCCGTAGGACCGGGTCTTGTGCCCGCTGGCGGCCTCGAAGGTGTTGCCGTGCATCGGGTCGCACACCCACACGACGGGGTGGCCGGAATCGCGCACGGCACGGACCAGTGGGGGCAGCGCCTCGCGGATCCGGCCAGACCCCATCCGGGTGATGTAGGTGAGCCGGCCCGGCGTGAAGTGCGGATCCAGCGCATCGGCCAGGGCGACGGCATCCTGCGGGCTGGTCGACGGCCCGAGCTTGACCCCGATCGGGTTGCGGATCTCGCGGGCGAACTCCACGTGGGCACCGTCGAGCTGCCGGGTGCGCTCCCCGATCCACAGGAAGTGCGCCGAGACGTCGTAGGGAAGTCCCGTGCGCGAGTCGATCCGGGTCAGGGCGTCCTCGTAGTCGAGCAGGAGCGCCTCGTGGCCGGCGTAGAACTCGACCCGGTGGAACTCCTCAGGCTCGGCGCCGCACGCACGCATGAAGGCCAGCGCGCGGTCGATCTCCCCGGCCATCAGGTCGTAGCGCTGGCCGGCCTCGGTCGAGGCCACGAAGTCCTGGTTCCAGGAGTGCACGTGGCGCAGGTCGGCATAGCCGCCCTGGGTGAAGGCGCGCACGAGGTTCAGGGTGGCGCTGGCGGTGTTGTAGGCGCGGACCAGGCGCTGCGGGTCGGCGCGCCGGGCCTCGGCGGTCGCCGTCACGTCGTTGACGGCGTCCCCACGGTAGCTGGGCAGGGCGACGCCATCGACGATCTCGACGTCGCTGCTGCGCGGCTTCGCGTACTGGCCGGCGATCCGCCCGACCTTGACCACGGGCATCGATGCGCCGTAGGTGAGCACGATGGCCATCTGCAGGACGGTCTTGAGCTTGGCGCGGATCGCGTCCGCGGTGGCGCCCTCGAAGGTCTCAGCGCAGTCGCCGCCCATGAGCACGAACGCATCACCCCGGGCCACGGCGGCCAGCCGCTCGGTGAGCTGGTCACACTCACCGGCGAACACCAGCGGCGGCAACGTGCGCAGCGTCGCCGTCGCAGCGGCCAGCGCCTCCGGGTCGGGCCAGCTCGGCTGCTGGACAGCCGCACCGACGCGCACGTTGTTCTGGGGGGCGGCCGTCAGGGCCGCATCCTGCACGGACATGGGTCCAAGGGTATGTCAGTCACGCCGATGGGGCGGACCGCGCTCGCCCGCCCCATCGGCGATGCAGCTCAGTGCTCGACGTGGACCTTCTCGCGCTTGGTCTGGCCGATGCCGGCCAGCAGCTCGCCGAACCACGGGACGTCGATGTCGAACGCCTTGCCGCCCTTGATGCGGTCGAACTCGATGGCGCGCAGCTCATCACCGCGCTCCTCGTCGTGACCGACGAGCCCGGTGCCCCCGGACAGGGCGGTCTCGACCGCGGTGTCCACGCAGGACCTGATCAGCTCGAGGTCGCGGGTGTTGGCCGCGGCTGCCCGGGAGTAGTAGCCGGACTTCTGGATCAGCACCTTGCCGGCCTCGATCATCGGGGCGAACTGCTCGGCGAACCACTGCCCCGGGTTGATCTCGTCGAGGCGGACGTGGCCGAACGCATCGCGCGGGACCTCCTGTCCGGCGGCCTCCATCTGGGCCACGATCGACTCCACCCCGGCGCCCTCGGACAGGAAGATGTTGACGTTCCCGTGCTCGTCCATGATCCCCTTGAGCCGGGCCGCCTCGTCGGCGAGATCGAGGGCCATCTCGGGCACGAACACCGCATGCACGTCCCGACGGATCCGCGGGACCCCGAAGTCGTCGAGCCACTCCTTGGTGTCCAGCAGGTCGCGGTAGGACTGCGCCGTCGCCGCTGTCAGCCATCCGCAGTTGCGGCCCATGACCTCGTGCACGATCAGCATGCGCGGGGCGGCACTGTGCTCGGAGACCACGTTCCAGAAGTACCGGGCGCCCTCATCGGCTGCGGTCCACGCACCCAGGGACTGCTTGATCGGGATGACGTCGTTGTCGATCGTCTTGGGCAGGCCCACGACCTGCAGTCCGTAGTTGTTGCGGGCCAGGAACGCGGCGAGGTCGGCGGCTGCGGTGTTCGTGTCGTCACCACCGATGGTGTGCAGCACGTCCACCCCATCGGCCACGAGCTGGTCGGCGGCCACCTGCTGGGGGTCCTGGCCCTCGGCGACAAGTCCGCGCTTGACGCAGTCCGCCACGTTGGTCAGCTTCACCCGGCTGTTGACGATCGGGCTGCCGCCGAAGTCGTGCAGGAGGTGGGCCTTGGCCCGCACCTCGGGCGTGACGAACATCTTGTCGCCCTTCAGCAGGCCCTGGTAGCCACCGCGGTAGGCGATGATCTCGACGTCCGGCGCGATCTCCGTGTAGCGCTGGATCAGCCCACCGACAGCCGAGGACAGGCACGGTGCGAGTCCGCCGGCGGTGAGCAGTGCAACCTTCTTGACAGCCATGGATGAGCCCCTTCTGCGATGGTGGGTTTGCTGCGGACCACCGTACCGAGACGGCCGTCGCGACGCTGGCCGACCGGGGCGCTGCCCTGGAGTGCCGGGGCGCCCTAGAGTGTTCGCCCATGAGCATCCTGGCCATCGACGCCGGCACGACCGGCGTGACCGCGCTTCTGGTCTCCACCGACCTGCGCATCGTCGCTCGCGGGTACAGCGAGTTCCCCCAGCACTTCCCGGCCGATGGCTGGGTCGAGCACGATCCCGGCGAGATCTGGTCGGCCACGCTGGCCGCACTCCGCCAGCTGCTGGCCACCCCGGAGGCCGCGGCCGACCCGCCGACCGCCGTGGGCATCACCAACCAGCGCGAGACCATCTGCTTCTGGGACCGCGAGACGCTGGGCTCGCCCCGCCGGGCGATCGTGTGGCAGGACCGCCGTACCGCAGGCATCTGCGCCGGCATGCGCGAGGCCGGCAACGAACCACTCATCGCGCGGCTGACCGGCCTGCGCCTCGATCCCTACTTCTCCGGCACGAAGCTGGCCTGGGTGCGCACCGAGGACCCGCAGACCTGGCGGCGGGTCACCTCCGGCGAGGTCGCCGTGGGCACCGTCGACTCCTACCTCGTGGCGCGCATGACCCGCGGGTTGCACCACGTGACCGACCCCTCGAACGCCTCGCGCACCCTGCTCTACGACCTGCACACCGGCGACTGGAGCCCCGAGCTGCTGGAGATGTTCGGCGTGCCCCGGCATGCCCTGCCCGACATCGTCTCCTCGTACGGCGTCATCGGGAACACCGATCCCTCCTGCTTCCTCGGACTGGACCTGCCCATCGCGTCCATCCTCGGCGACCAGCAGGCCGCGCTCTTCGGCCAGGGATGCTTCACCGTGGGCTCCAGCAAGTGCACGTACGGGACGGGGTCGTTCGTCCTGGTCAACACGGGCGAGGAGATCGTGGCCTCGCACTCGGGCCTGCTGACCACCGTGGCCTGGCAGCACCCCGATGGCCGCCGTGAGTTCGCCCTCGAGGGGGCGGTGTTCGTCACCGGCGCCGCGGTGCAGTGGCTGCGCGACGGCCTGCAGATCATCACCTCGGCCGCGGAGACAGAGGAGCTGGCCCGCTCGGTCCCCGACTCCGCAGGAGTGGTGTTCGTTCCGGCGCTGACGGGCCTCGGCGCCCCGGACTGGGACCCGTACGCACGCGGCACGATCATGGGCATCACCCGCGGGACCAGCCGGGCGCACATCGTGCGCGCGACGCTGGAGGCCATCGCCTTCGAGGTCCGCGACGTCGTGGACCTGATGACCCGGGAGGCCGGGGTCACGTTGCCGTCGCTGTCCGTCGACGGTGGGGCTGCCGCCAACGGCTTCCTGTGCCAGGTGCAGGCCGACCAGCTGCGGGTCCCGGTCCTGCGGTCCGCGGAGCTGCAGGCCACCGGCCTGGGCGCGGGGATCGCCGCCGGCCTCGCCACCGGGGTCTGGGCATCCACGGACGAGGTGGGCGCGCAGCTCAGCGCGGCTGCCGACGCCCGGTTCGATCCGCAGCCCCACGACCCCTCGGCGCATCGCCTGTGGCGGATCGCGGTCGAGCGGTCCAAGGGTTGGGCGCGGCTGCGCTAGCTGTACCCGGCCGCGGACTTCAGGCCGGCGTGACCTCACCGGCGTCCACCGCGGCGACGAGATCCGCCGACGGGGTGGAGGTGCCGTACTTGGTGATGAGGTCCTTGGCCTTGTTGGCGTAGATGTCGACGTACTCCTGGCCCGAGAGCTCCATCAGCTCGTACATGATCTCGTCGGTCATGCTGCGCAGCACGAAGCGGTCGTCCTCCATCCCGGAGTACCGGGAGAAGTCCAGTGGCTTGCCGATCCGGATCGTCAGCGGGTAGAGGTTCGGGATCTTCTGGCCCGTGGGCTGGATCTTGTCGGTGCCGATCATCGCCACCGGGATCACGGGTGCGGGTGCAGCCAGCGACATGCGCGCCGGACCGGTGCGCCCCCGGTACAGCCGGCCATCCGGGGAGCGCGTGCCCTCCGGGTAGATGCCCAGCAGGTCGCCCTGCCGCAGGATCCGCACCCCGGTGTCGATCGCGGCCATGCTCGCCCGGCCCCCGGACCGATCGATGGGGACCTGACCGACGCCCGAGAAGAACTGCTTGGTCATCCAGCCCCGGACCCCGGGGCCCTCGAAGTAGTCGCTCTTGGCCAGGAACGTGATCTTCCGGTCGACGACCAGGGGGAGGAAGAAGGAGTCGGAGAACGAGAGGTGGTTGCTGGCAAGGATCGCCGGACCGTCCTCGGGGATGTGCTCGATGCCCTCGACGTGCGGGGTGTACAGGGTCTTGAGGGCCGGACCGACGATCACATGCTTCATCAGCGAGTAGAGCATCGGTGGTCCTCCCTTGGCAAAGGACACGGTAGGGGACGCTCGCGTCGGGCGGCAACGCGAGACGTCCGCGTCGCGCGCGGATGTGCGACGATGTGCAGCGTGCCTGAGGACCAGGAGGAGTTCGACGAGGCGTGGGCGCGCATCGTCGAGGACCTGACGGCCACGGATCCCGCAATGGGTACTGACCCGGGGACCGAACCGGTCGGCGGCACGGCCGGCACAGCCCCTCCGGAGGCGGAGGCCACAGCAGGTGCCACTGGTCCCGACCCGGGGCTCGCGGCACTCTTCGAGCCGCTCCGGCGACGTGAGCCACCGCCGGACGCGTTCGTCGACAACTGGGAGGACGAGGGCCACTTCACGCCACCCGAGCCCCCCGAGATCCCCGCGGGCACGCCGGTCAAGCGCTTGGCGTGGGCCGGGGCCCTGGGCGGGCCCGCCGTGCTGGTCCTGACCGCGCTGACCGGGTGGGACGCCCCAGGTGTCGTCACCCTCGGCGCGGGACTGGCGTCCCTGGCCGGCTTCGCCACGTTGGTCTGGCACCTTCCCGACTCGCACGGCGACGGGTGGGACGACGGCGCGCGGCTGTAGGTGCGGGTCGAGGGCCCAGTCACCCAGGTCCGGGGCGGTCGTCCCCGGAGGTGTCCCCGGGAGCGTCGCCATCCCACTCATCCAGGCCGTCGACCTCGTCGGCCGTCGCGCCGAAGGTGCGCTGGTCGGCCGCAGAGGTCAGTGCCGACCCGAGGCCCGTGATCACGCTGCGGGCGACCTCGCCCAGGTCGATGAGCACCTGGGGGTTGACCTGGTCGAGGGTGGCCGCGGCCTGGCAGATCGGGCAGGAGTCGCACACCGCCTGCGGCACCTTCGGCTTCGGTGGGTCCAGTGGGTCCGCCGGGAGGAGCAGGCCGGCGTCATCGGCCCATGAGCGCACGGCGTCCCAGAACGAGGGCCCCTCCGCGGTGGCCATTCAGCCCTCCGCCCGACGCTTCAGGCCCTTGAGCGCGGAGTCGACGATGACCTTCTCGCCCCGTCGTCGAAGCATTCCGATCACGGGCACGGCGAGCTCGACAGCCAGTGAGTACTCGACCCTCGTGGTCCCGTCGCCGAGGTCCGTGCACGTGTAGATGCCCTGCAGGTCGTGGAGCATCTCGCCCTTGGTCAGGTGCCACGAGACCTCGGTCTCGGCCCAGTCATAGGCGACCGAGTAGGTGTCCTTGATCATCCCGAGGTTGCCCGTGAAGGTCGCCTCCTCGGGCCGCCCGTCGTCATCCACGCCGTGCGCCTCGACCTTGTCGATGCCCGGGATCCACTCCGTGTAGGCCTCGACATCGGCGATGATGTCCATGATGTCGGCGGGATCAGCCGTGATCACGATGCTGGACTGCGTCAACTCGGCCACGATCGCACAGGCTAGCCGGTTTGCCGCCTACGTGCCCCACCGGCCATGTAGCGTGATCGCGGTGCCGAGGAGGAAGGGACGGATGTGGTCAGCCAGGATCACGGGTCCGCCCAGGGCCTTCGCGTGGTGGTCGCCGACTCCCACCACCTCGTTCGCCACGGGTTGGCCGAGGTGCTGACCTCGGCGGGGGCCCAGGTCACCCGGGCCGTGGACGCCGAGTCCGCCCTGCGCGAGGTCGCAGAGCGCCGTGCCCACGTCCTGGTGGTCAGCCTCGACCTCCCAGGGAGTGAACGCGGTCACGTCGTGGCGATCGCCCGCGACCGCTGGCCCGCCCTGGCCGTGGTGGCGCTCAGCGACGAGGCCAGCCACGAGGCCATGCTGCGTGCCCTTGACCTCGGCGCCTCCGCCTACCTGCCGAAGACCGCCCCGCCTGAGCGCTTCGTGAGCACAGCAGTCCGCGCGGCGGCCGCCCCGGGCGCCTTCGTTGCCGACGACGTGCTGACCCCACGCAGGCAGGCACGCGGTGGCCCACGCCTGACTCCCCGCGAGTCGGAGGTGCTCGCCCTCGCCGCCGAGGGCCTGACTGTCCAGGGGATCTCGGCCCGGCTCTACGTCTCGGAGGCGACCACGCGGTCACACCTGTCCGGCATCTACCGCAAGCTCGGTGTGACCTCGCGCAGCCAGGCAGTCCTGGCCGCCGAGCGACTCGGGATGCTGCAGGCCTGACATGACCGGCACCATCTCCGCACGCACGCGGACCGACTGGGCGATCTGGTTGGTCCTGCGGCTCGCGCTGGTCGCCATCATCCTCGGGGTCATCCCCTGGCCGGAGCAGGTCAACGACCTGACCATCTACGCCCGCTGGGTGCAGGAGTCCCTGCAGCACGGGCGGTTCCCCACCGACGAGATGTGGCAGTACCCGCCCCTGGCGGGGCCGGTCTTCGTGCTCGGGGCGTGGCTGCCCGGGGAGCGACTGGGCTTCGTGACCCTGTTCCTGGGCTTCGACGCCGCGATCATGGCCATGCTCACCCACCAGGCACGGCGGTCCGGGCTCGTAGGTGGCACCCGGCTGTGGGCCCTGCTGCCCCTGATCGTGGGCCCACTGCTGCTGGCACGCTTCGACGTGGTCCCGACGGCATTCGCCGTGGCCGCCGTGCTGCTGGCCGCCCGGCCGCTGGCAAGTGGGGCCCTGGCGGCCACCGGGGCGTGGCTCAAGGTGTGGCCGGTGCTCGTGCTCGCCGCCCTGCGCCGCCGCGACCTCCCCCGCGGGGTCGCCGGCGCGCTCGTCGCGACTGCGGTCATCGCCGGCGTCCTGGTGGTTGCGACGGTCGACCCCCTGTCGTTCCTGGGCGGCCAGCGCGATCGCGGCCTGCAGATCGAGTCGCTGGCCGCCTGGCCGTTCCTGGTGGCCCGGTTGGCCGGCGCCCCGGTCGAGGTGGTCTACCGGTACGGGGCACACGAGATCGACGCAGCGGGCGTCGACGCGGTCGCGCGCGGCGTCGTGGCCCTCACCCTGATCCTGCTGGGTGTGGTGGCCGTGCAGCGACTCCGCGGCGTCCTCGACGAGGTGTCGGGCGCAGATGTCGCGCTGGCCACCGTGCTGTTCACGGTCGCAACGAGTCGGGTGTTCTCCGGCCAGTACTTCATCTGGTTGCTGGCCCTGGCCGCCGTGACCCTCGGCGATCCGGCAAGCCGGATGCGACGGACCACAGCACTGCTGATCGCGGCCGGGGTGGCCACGCAGGTCGTCTACCCGTGGCTCTACTCCGCCCTCCTGGACGGCAATCCGGTGGCCGTGGCCGTCCAGACCGTGCGTGTGGCGCTCACCGTGGCCGCCACGGTGTATGCGCTCGGGGTCGTGCTGCGCCCGGGGAGGGCGGCGGCTCAGGCGTCCGGGTCGCCGCCATCGAGCATCACGCGCAACCGCTCGGCCGAGTGGTCCCAGCCCCAGGACGACTCGACCCACTGACGGCCCGCTGCTCCCATCCGGGCCGCCAGCTCCGGGTCGGTCAGCAACTGGCAGACCCGCTCCACCAGGGCGTCCTGGTCCCGGCCCCCGACGACGAAGCCCGTCTCCCCCTCGCGCACGGCGTCCGGCGCACCCCCGGAGTCCCCGGAGACGACGGGCAGGCCGGTGGCGGAACCCTCGAGGTAGACGATTCCCAGACCTTCGACGTCCCATCCACGCTGCCGGGTCCTGCTGGGCATGGCGAACACGTCCCCCGCGGCGTAATGGGCTGGGAGCTCGGACCACGGCACCCCGCCGGTGATGACCACGTGCGCCTCGAGGCCCTGCTCGGCCACCAGCGCCGTGAGGTCCTTGCGGTAGGGACCGCCGCCGACGATCAGCAGCGCGACGTCCTGGCCCGAGGTCCTACGGATGCGTGGCAGCGCCCGGATCAGCGAGTCCTGGCCCTTGCGCGGCATGAGCCGGGACACGCACACGATCACCGGACGGTCCCCCAGGCCATGGCGTTCTCGGATCTCGCGCCCCGCACCGTCGCGCAGGCCCGGATGGAAGGTCTCCGAGTCCACCCCCGGCACCAGCTGGCGCATCCGGTCAGCCGCCGCCGGGCTCAGTGCCGAGGAGATCTTGCCGCGGGTGTAGGCGCCCAGGTAGGTGACCCGATCCAGTCCCTCACCGATCCGGCGAAGCATGTGCCGGGGCCCGGGTGTCTGCGCCCACGCCGCCTCATGCCCGTGGGTCATGCCCACGCTCGTATGGATCCCGGCCGAGGCCAGCTTCGGTGCCAGCAGCCCGAGGGGCGCCGCCGCCCCGAAGACCACCCGGTCGCACCCCTCGGCGCGGGCGATCTCCCGGGCCCGACGAAGCACCGTGGGCTCGGGGACCATCAGCGATGTCGGGTGCCGGACCACGGGGAAGGGCTGCTCGGCGTCGAACGCCGCATCGCCCTTCCACTTGGGGGCGTAGACGACGACCGATCCCTCCGGCTGGCGGACCAGGACCCCATGGACGAAGGCCTGGATCCCGCCGGCGCGGGGCGGGAAGTCGTTGGTCACGCAGAGCACACGCATGGGCACATCTTTGCCCACGTGGACCCCGGACGGCGGACGTCAGGCCGAGGCCACACCCCGAGCTGGGTCCCGCGGCCCGGCCGAACCGCCCGGGAGCATCCGAAGGGGTGGCACCAGCCCGCCGTCAGCGAGCACCGCCAGGGCGCTCTGCTCCGCTGACCCGAGCCCGCCCGGTGGACCGAGCAGGAACGTCACCACGCAGTCGTCACACGCCAGGTCCCGCATCTGGCACCCCTCGCAGTCGATGATCATGAACCCCTCCCTCACCCCCGGCTGTCCTGCCAAGGACGCTACGAGAGGGGTCCGACATCGCCAGGGACACGACCACGAGGGCCCCCGCCAGCCAGAACTGGTTGTAGAACGCCTGCTTGTTCACGAGGTTGGCCACCAGGAGCAGGAGTGCCAGCCAGCGCAGGACCTCCGCAAGGCTGGGCTGGCGCCGGTGGACGACAACGATCACCGCGGTGAGGGTTGCCAGGACAACCAGCCCGGTGAGCCAGAACGGGAGGGTCACGCCGAACACGTTGAGGGCCAGCAGGTAGAGGGTGTTCGCGAACAGGATCGCGTGGAACGACACGAGCAGCGTGACGGTGTCGTGCAGGAAGTCCTGGGGGCCGGCCAGGAACCAGGGAGCGATGAGCACGCCCGTCAGGGCCCCGGTGGCCAGCGTGCGCCACACGCCGAAGGGACGCCAGACGAGCAGGACCGGCAGGAGCAGAGCCAGGTGCTGCTTGCTGGCACAGGCCAGGGCCAGGGGCACCACGGCCCACCATGCGCGGCCACGATCCACGAGCACGGCCCACCACACGACGCCGGCGAGCAGCAGCGGCTCGGTCCACGCCTGGTCCACCTGCGTCAACGTGCCCGGGGCGAACAGGATCAGGGCGGTCACGGCCGCCGCCCGCCAGCGTGGGCCGGGTCCGCCCTGTCCCTCCACCGAAGCCGGCGCACCGCCACGAGCACGGGATCCAGCCGCCAGCGCCCAGATGCCGACCGCGGCCACGAGGGTCCAGACCATCAACGCCCAGCGCACATCCCCGGCCAACCACCTCCCGGGGGCCAGGAGGACGGCCGTCCACGGCAGGTAGGTGAACGCGTCGGCGACACCCGGCGAGCCCGTCCAGGTGACCTCGTAGAAGCTCACCCCGCGGGCCAGCGCATCGCTGGCCTGCTGCAGGGTCACCCACACATCGATCTTCGGGGCGGGGTCCGTGAGGATCGCCGTGGCGCCCACGACGACGTACCCCAGGACGCCGGTTGCCATCGCTGCTCCCGCCAGGCCCTCCCGCCCGGGCCAGAGCAGCGCCGCGACCACCAGCGGCACGACCATCAGCAACGCTCTGGCCGCCGTCAGCCCCGTGCCGTCGAGGTAGGAGAACAGCGGCACGACCAGCGTGGCCAGGGCGCTTCCCGTCAGCATCACGGCCATTGCCAGCGGGGTCAGGACGATGCGGGCACGCCGCCACTGCCAGACAGCCAGTGCCACGGCCGACGCCGTGAGGATGACCACGATGGGCACCTTGAAGCGCACCACGCTCCACTGCAGCGCCGTGAAGAAGGCCAACCAGGCGACCGCGAAGGCCAGCGCTCGGTTGCGGTCCGCGCGGGAGGGCATCAGCTGTCGGGCCGGGCCACGACCTCGATCGCCGCACCACTGCCACACCAGCGGCAGCTCACCGACTCCAGCGTGTCGCTGAGGACCTCGACGGACTCCACCGTGGGCTCGCCGGCGAGGTCGAGGTGCCAGAACTCGCGGGTCCGCGCCTGGCGCACCACGTCGAAGCGGGTGAGGTTCCCGCATTGGGCGCAGCGCCAGCGACTGCCGGCATCCGGAACTGTCAGGTCGGACATGCAGATCGGCTCCTGGGTCTGCCCGACGGCCAGCTCGCGCGCCGGGGTGATGACGGCGAAAGCCTACCCGCCCCGGCGTGGGACCCACGTCGTTGTCGGACCCCGCACATACCGTGGGGGCCATGAGCGCGGCCACCCAGTTGACCTTCGATGACCTGGGGCCTGGGCTGAACCAGGTCACCTTCGTCGTGGTCGACCTGGAGACCGACGGGGGCAGCCCCGAGGGTGCGGGGATCACCGAGATCGGGGCGGTGAAGGTCCGCGGCGGGGAGGTGGTCGGGCAGTTCCAGACCCTGGTGCACCTCGGCCGGCCGCTCCCGCCGTTCATCCGCGCGCTGACGGGCATCACTGACGACATGCTCCTCGGCGCTCCCCCGCTGTCGGCGGCCCTTCCCGCGTTCCTGGAGTTCGCCCACGGCGCCGTGCTGGTGGCCCACAACGCGCCCTACGACATGAGCTTCCTCAAGAGCGCCTGCGCACGCCTGGACATGACCTGGCCCGACCCGCCGGTGGTGGACACCGCGCGGCTGGCGCGTCACGTCCTGACTCGCGACGAGGTCCCCAACTGCAAGCTCGGGACACTCGCCCGGCACTTCCGGACCCAGGTGACCCCCAACCACCGTGCGCTTGCCGATGCGCAGGCGACCGTGGATGTCCTGCACGGGCTGATGGAGCGGGTCGGCAACCTCGGGGTGCACACCCTCACCGAGCTGCAGGGCTACAGCAATCGCGTTCCCGACGCGCGCAGGCGCAAGCGCGGCCTGGCCGATGGGCTGCCCGACGGGCCGGGTGTCTACGTCTTCGAGGACTCGCAGGGAGCGGCGCTCTACGTGGGCACCTCCCGGTCGATCCGAAGGCGGGTCCTGAGCTACTTCACGGCCGCGGAGCAGCGCCGCCGGATGACTGAGATGGTCGGCCTGGCGACCAAGGTCGTCGCCGTGCCGTGCGCCACCCCGTTGGAGGCCCAGGTGCGCGAGCTGCGCACCATCGCCGCCCGCGCGCCGAGGTACAACAGGCGCTCGACACGGCCGCAGAACGCCGTCTGGCTGAAGCTCACAGTGGAGCGGTTCCCACGGGTGAGCGTGGTCAGCAAGGTGCGGGACGACGTCGAGCGCGGTGCGCGGTACATCGGGCCGTTCACGAGCCGTCGGACGGCCGAGGCGGCCGCGGAGGCCCTCGCAGAGGCCCTTCCGCTGCGGACGTGCTCCCAGTCCCTGTCGAGCCGCCCGAAGGCCTCCGCCTGCGTCCTGGCCGACCTCGGCCGATGCCCGGCGCCCTGCGTCGGGGCCGTCACGCCGGAGGAGTACGCCGCCATCGTCGAACGAGCGCAGATGGCGCTGGGCTGCGACCCAGCCGAGGTCGTGGAGGCCCTCACCGCACGCATGGACGTCCTGGCCGGGCAGGAGCGCTACGAGGAGGCCGCCGCCTGGCGCGACCGCCTCAGTGCCCTGCTGCGGGGCGTGGACACGGCCACCACCAGCGACGTCCTCGGACAGACCCACCAGATCGTGGCCGCCAAGCCGACCGACGACCGGGGGTGGGAGGTCCACGTCATCCGCCACGGCCGCCTGGCCGCTGCCGGGGTGATCCCTGCAGGGGTGGACCCCACCGGTCCGCTGGCGGCGATCCTTGCTGGCGCGCAGGAGGTGGCCGTCCCCATCCGGCCCACCTCAGCCGCGCTGCCGGAGGAGACCCAGATCCTGGCCCGCTGGCTCTTCTCCCCCGGCGTGCGGCTGGTCAACCACGACGGTCCGCCCCTGGCTCTGCCACTGCGCGGGGCTGCCTCGCGCCGCGACGCCTTCGAGGTGGACCTGCGCGACCCCGTCCTGGGCCTGGTCAGGTAGGCCGACAGCCAGGGACTCCGGTCCTTCAGCGCGATGCCCGCGCCGGCGACTCCAGGTCGCGCGGCGCGGGCGTCGTCGTGATCAGTGCTGGTGCTCGGCGATCTCCGCCGCGGCAGCGGAGCCGGTCTCAACGGCCTCGTGCAGCTCGTGGTCGATGTGCACCTGCGCCTCGGCCAGCTCCTCGTCAGTGGGGAGCGGCACGTTGTCGGCGTAGAAGAAGCGCGACCAGCGCGACTTGCGCTTCAGCCTGCGCCCCGCAGGATGTGCCACCCCGTTCTCGTCGACGACCTCCGGCAGAGCCAGCGGCTCCACGTCGGTCTTCGACAGGATCTTCGCCCGGTACTCCTCGTCCACGGGCTCGTGGATCTCGAGGAACTCCCCACTGGGAAGGCGAAGCACCCGACCGGTCTCCCTGCCATGCAGGAGCAGGTCGCGATCCTTGCGCTGCAGCGACAGGGCCATCCGCTTGGCGACGATGAAGGCCACGACCGGTCCGACGAACAGCAGGACCTGCAGGACCCGGATCATCGTGTTGAAGCTCAGGTCGAAGTTGTAGGCGATGATGTCGTTGCCGCCGCCGATCATGAGCACGATGTAGAAGGTCAGCATCGCTGCGCCGATCGCCGTCCGAGTGGCGGCGTTGCGCGGACGGTCGAGCAGGTGGTGCTCGCGATCGTCCTTGCCCGTGGCGTAGCGCTCGATCCAGGGATACGCCCCGACCAGCAGGAGCAGGACGGGCGCCAGGACCATCGCCGGGATGATCAGGTTGAGGCTCAGGGTGTGACCGAACTGCGTGATCTCGATCGGTGGCATGAGCCGAAGGGCGCCATCGAGGAAGCCCACGTACCAGTCGGGCTGCGAACCGGCCGTCACCTGGTCGGGGATGTAGGGCCCGTAGGCCCAGATCGGGTTGATCTGGAACAGCCCGGCGAGGGCGACGATCGTGCCGAACACGACGAAGAAGAAGCCACCGGCCTTGGCCATGTAGATCGGCATGAGCGGGTAGCCCACGACGTTCTCGTTCGTGCGTCCCGGGCCGGGGAACTGCGTGTGCTTCTGGTACCAGACCATCATGAGGTGGGCGGTCACCAGACCGAGGATCAGGCCGGGCACCAGCAGGATGTGGATGCCGTACAGCCTCGGGATGAAGGCGGTACCGGGGAACTCCCCGTCGAAGAGCAGGAACGAGAACCAGGTCCCGATGACCGGCGAGGCCTGGATGATGCCCTGGGTGATCCGCAGGCCCGTACCCGAGAGCAGGTCGTCCGGCAGCGAGTAGCCCGAGAAGCCGGCGGCGATGGCCAGCAGGAACAGCACCACGCCGATGACCCAGTTGAGCTCACGTGGCTTGCGGAACGCGCCGGTGAAGAACACCCGCAGCAGGTGGATGGCGATCGCGGCCACGAAGAACAGGGCAGCCATGTGGTGGACCTGGCGGATCAGCAGCCCACCGCGGACATCGAAGGAGATGTCCAGCGTGGACGCCATGGCCTCGCTCATCTTCACGCCCTTGAGCGGCGCGTACGAGCCGTCATAGACGACCTCGATCATCGACGGCTTGAACCAGAGGGTCAGGTACACCCCGGTGAGCAGGATGACGATGAACGAGTACAGCGCGATCTCGCCCAGCATGAACGACCAGTGGTCGGGGAAGACCTTGTTCAGGCTTCGCCGCAAGAAGTTCGAATTGCCGAGGCGGTCGTCGACCCAGCCCGCACCCTTGCCCCCGGTCTCATACACGACACTCATGAGCGCTCCCAGAAACTCGGTCCGACGGGCTGTTGGAAGTCGCTGACGGCGACCAGGTAACCCTCATCGTCCACGGTGATCGGCAGCTGCGGCATCTGGCGGGCAGCCGGACCGAACACCACGTTGCCCGAATCCGCCAGGTCGAACGTCGACTGGTGGCACGGACACAACAGATGGTGCGTCCGCTGCTCGTAGAGCGCAATCGGACAGCCCACGTGCGTGCAGATCTTGGAGTAGGCCAGGATCCCCTGGTAGTCCCAGTTCTCGCCCTGCTGGGAGACGATCTCGTCGGGCACCATGCGCACCAGGATGATGGCGGCCTTGGCCCGGGCGTTGAAGTTGCCCGTCTCCTCCTCGACCTCGTTGAGGTTGGCGGGCACGGCCGCAACCAGCCCGCCGACTGGGACATCCTCCGGCTTGACGGGGTTCAGGCTCACGTCGGTGACGATGCGCACCCCTGTGCCCCAGATCGTGCGCTCGAGCTGCTCGGCCGGACTGGGCGCGCCCTTGGGGGCGGTGTACAGGTCGCGCAGGAGGATCACCAGCGGCAGCGGGAGCACCACCATGGCCGCGATCAGCGTGCGGCGGATGATCGGCCGCTGCGCGAAGCCGGAGTCGGCCAGCCCCCGGTCGAACGCTTCGACCGCGGCTTGGCGCTCATCGGGCTCCGAGCGCATCTCGTGGCGCATTGCCACGACCTCGGTGCCCGGCATCAGCTTGCGTGCCCAGTGGATGGCGCCCAGGCCGATGAGCAGGATGCCCAGCCCAATGGTCAGTCCGAGTGCCAGGTTCAATGCGCCCACGGGGCCCAGGAACGGGACGTTCACGCCGGCATCCACCGGGATGACCACGTAGGCCACCACGGAGGCGAGGATGAGCAGCGCCGCCAGCACGAACATCGTGGCGACCTGGTGCTCCGCGCGCTTGGCTGCACGCGGGTCGACGTCGGTACGCCGAGGGTGGTGGCTGACGGTCGCCGTGACGAAGTCCGGCTCGGTCTCGGTGGAGTCGCTCATCGCAGCTTGGCTCCGATCCAGACGGCGAACCCGGCCATCAGGCCGAGCGCCAGGGTGAACAGAAGGGCGCCCTCAGTCACGGGGCCGAAGGAGCCGAGGCCCCATCCGCCGGGCTGGGTCTGGGTCTGCAGGTGAGCGACGTACTTGAGGATGTCCTGCTTCTCCGTGGGGCTGATGGTTCCGTCGCCGAACACCGGCATGTTCTGCGGACCGGTCAGCATGGCCTCGTACACCTGCTGCGGCGTGGCCTCCATGAGGCTCGGCGCGTACTTGCCCCGCGTGAGCGCCGCACCCTTGCCGGCGAAGTTGTGGCACTGCGCGCAGTTGGTGCGGAAGAGCTCCCCGCCGACGGCGAGGTCGGCGTTGGTGGTGTCGAGCTGCTCGGCCGTGGGGATCGCGGGCCCTGGGCCCAGGGTGGCGACGTACGCCGCAAGGGCGGCGATCTCGGGCTCGGAGTAGCTGGGTTCCTTGCGCTCGACCTGGACGGCCGGGGCAGCCAGCGGCATGCGGCCGGTGGACACCTGGAAGTGCACCGACGCGGCACCGGCCCCGATCAGGCTCGGTGCGACGCTCGTGCCCTCGGCGTTCAAGCCATGGCAGGACGCACAGCCCTCGAGGTAGAGCGCCCTGCCCTCCTCGACCGCCGTCTCGCTGTGCGGGGCTCCGGCGGCGCGAGCTGCGGTGCTCGTGTTCACGAGCGCGTAGATCGTGCCGATGATCGCGAGTGCGCCGAGCAGCAGCAGCATCAGCGCTGCCGGGTGCCTGCGTCGGGCTACGTGAGTGTTCACTGGCCTACCTCTGCAGAGATCGGGTTGCGGGGGCGGGGAATGACGTGTCGCGCACTATTGGAGGACGTAGATCGTGAAGAACAGGGCGATCCACACGACGTCGACGAAGTGCCAGTAGTAGCTGGTCACGATGGCCGCCGTCGCCTGCTCATGGCCGTACCGCCGCGAGGCGTAGGACCGGGCCAGCACGAACAGGAAGGCCACCAGGCCTGCGACCACGTGCAGGCCGTGGAACCCGGTCGTGAGGTAGAACGCCGACCCATAGGCCGAGGACGACAACGTCAGCCCCTCGGCGGTGATCAGGTGCGCGTACTCGAACACCTGGCCGCCGATGAAGATCGCGCCCAGGACGAAGGTGAGCATGTACCAGCGCTGCATGCGGTGGACGTCACCCCGCTCGGCTGCGAGGACGCCCATCTGGCAGGTCACGCTCGAGGAGACCAGGATCAGGGTGTTCACGGTCGCGAAGCCCACATTGAGGAACTGCGTCTGCTCGGCCCACACCTCGGGGTTCGTCGAGCGCAGCGTGAAGTACATCGCGAAGAGCCCTGCGAAGAACATCAGCTCGCTGGAGAGCCAGATGATGGTGCCCACTGCCACCTTGTTCGGGTGGGTCGGATGGGCACCTGGGTGCGCGGAGGTCACAACGGTTGTCGAAGCCACGCGCGCAGTCTGTCAGATCCGTCCCGGAGTTCCCACCCGGACCCCGGTCTCGCGCCCAGCGTGTCCCGCCCTGCTCCGCCGCGCCGACACGAGGACCAAGTAGCATCCCCTCAGACGCTACCCACAGGAGTCCCCATGCCCAGCCCACAGGCCCCCCGACCGCTGCGGGTCATGGTCTACAGCGACGACCTCACCGTCCGCCGCGCCGTGATCACCGCACTGGGCACGCGCCCGGATCCGGACCTCCCCGAGCTGGAGTTCGTCGAGGTCGCCACCGGCCCGGTCGTGCTCCGCACGGCCGATGCCGGCGGGCTTGCCCTGATGATCCTCGACGGCGAGGCCACCCCGACCGGCGGTCTCGGGCTCACCCGCCAGCTCAAGGACGAGATCCACCGCTGCCCCCCCATCCTGGTGCTCACCGGACGTCCGCAGGACGCCTGGTTGGCCACGTGGTCGCGAGCCGATGCGGTGGTCGGCCACCCGATCGACCCGGGCCAGCTGGCAGAGGCCGTCTCCGGAGTGCTGCGCACCCGGCTGCCGGCGACCACGCGCCCGTGAACGAGGCGCCCCTGACCGACTGGGTCGACGTCCTGGAAGCACTCCTGGCGGGCGAGGACCTCAACGCTCCCACCACCACGTGGGTGATGGCTGAGATGCTCACAGGATCGGCTCCCCCCGCCAACACCGCCGCCTTCCTCGTGGCGCTGCGAGCCAAGGGCGAGACCGCCCGCGAGGTGTCCGGCCTGGTCACCGGCATGATGAACGCCAGCGTGCCGCTGGACATCGAGGGCCCCGTGGTGGACACGTGTGGCACCGGCGGTGATCGCTCGCACACCGTGAACATCTCCACGATGGCTGCCGTGGTGGCGGCTGCCGCCGGGGCGCGCGTCGCCAAGCACGGGAACCGAGCGGCCTCCTCCCAGAGCGGGTCGGCTGACATGCTCGAGGCCCTCGGCGTGGTCATCGACCTGCCGGCCGCCGCGGCGGCCGAGGCGGGGAGCCGGCTGGGCATCACCTTCTGCTTCGCCCCGGTCTTCCACCCGGCCATGCGCCACATCGGCCCGATCCGCCGTGAGCTGGGCATCCGGACCGTCTTCAACGTCCTGGGGCCGCTCGCCAACCCGGCCCATCCCGCTGCGCAGGTCCTCGGCGTGCCCACCGAGTCGATCGGCGAGCTCATGTCCCGCGTCCTGGCAGCCCGGGGCACCAAGGCGCTGGTCGTGCACGGCGACGACGGCCTCGACGAGCTGACGGTGTACGCCACCTCCACCGTCTGGGACCTCACGGGCGGGGAGCCCCGCCGGGTCACCCTCGACCCCACCACCCTCGGGATCCCAGCACCGGCGCCGGATGCCCTGCGCGGCGGATCCGCGCAGCGGAACGCCGGGGTGTTCCGCGCGCTGCTGGACGACCCGGACGACCCTGCGGTCGCCGGGATCCGCGACGCCGTCTGCCTGAACGCAGCAGCGGCCCTCGTGGCCTACTCGGCAGCCGGTGGCAGCCTCCCGGTCTCGATCCCCGAGGCATCAGCCGACCTCGTGCTGCGCATCGCCGCGGCGCTGCCCGCTGCCCGCGAGGCCCTGTCGTCGGGCGCCGCCCGTGCGCTGCTCGACCAGTGGATCAGCACCAGCCAGGACCTGCAGCCCTAGGAGTCGACGATGGCCAAGTCCCCTCGCGAGCGCGCCATGCCCAGCACGCCGCAGGACCGTCCGCCGGCACCACCTCCCCCCGCCAGCTCCGCCGAGCGGGTGTCGAACACGTCTGCGTCCCCCAGGAAGACCACACGCGCCGTCCCCGTGGAGCCCGCGTACCTGATCGCCGGCACCGAGTGCGTCTCGGGGCACGTTCGCGGCCAGGAGCTCGACGCGGGACGCCTGGGGACCGTGCCCAGCAAGAAACGCGCACGGATCGGCTTCGGGCTGATGCTGTGGTGCGTCGCCGGGCTGGCGTTCCTGGCCGTCGGCGGGATCACCGAGCTGAGGTGGGCCACCTTGGCTGCCCAGGTCGCCGTGCTCTGGCTGGTGTTCGCCGCCTTCGTGGTGCGCACGGCCGGGCATCGCAAGCGCTGCTGGCGCACGCGCACCTGGCGACACGCGTGGGGCGGCCTCGCCCCCGGGTCAGACTCCTGACCGAGCCGGGCCAGGTCCGATTCGGGCATTCCCGGCCACCGCGAACCGCTCGCGCGCATTCCCGGCCACATGCGGCGCGGAACGCGCGCGCCGTGGCTGGGGTGGCGTGGAACGCGCGATCTGGCGGTTGACTGCGCTCAGAACTGGCGCTTGGGGCCCTGGTAGTACTCGAACACCCAGTAGGCCGACGACATGATGACCAGGACCGCACCGGCGGCGACGATCCATGCGGCGAACGCCAGCCCGGCGAATGTGATGGCCGCCGAGGCGCCCACCAGGAGCGGGGCCCACGAATGCGGGCTGAAGAAGCCGTAGTCCGGGTCGGCATCCCAGATCTCGGCGTCGGGCAGGTCGTCGGGCTGGTCGGGCAGCCGCTTGGCGGTGACGACCAGGTAGAAGCCGATCATGGCCGACAGGAACCCGGTCAGGACCAGCGCGACGGTTCCGGCCTCGTCGTGGGACATGATCCAGTAGAACGCCGAGACCAGCCAGTAGAAGACCGCCCCGCCGATGAAGAGCTTGCCTGCGAGCTTCACGAGATCTCCCCCTTGTGCGCACGCCCTGGGCGTCGAGTGAGGCCAGGTAGCCGGCGGAGTCCCAGTCGGCGAGCTCCGGGTGGTGCAGGTCGAAGGCCGGGCGCTCGGAGCGGATCCGGGGCAGCGACACGAAGTTGTGGCGGGGCGGCGGGCACGAGGTGGCCCACTCCAGCGAGCCTCCCCAGCCCCACGGATCGTCGACGGTCACCAGCGGTGCGTGCCGCCAGGTCTTGTAGGCGTTGAACAGGAAGAACAGGGTGGAGACGCCCAGCACGAGGGCGAACGCCGAGGAGATCTCGTTCTCCAGCGTGAACCCGTCACCGGGAAGGTAGTCGCCGTAGCGCCTCGGCATGCCCTCGACGCCCAGCCAGTGCTGGATGAGGAAGGTCCCGTTGAAGCCGATGAACGTCAGCGCGAAGTGCCACTTGCCCAGGGTCTCGTCGAGCATCCGGCCGAACATCTTGGGCCACCAGAAGTAGAACCCGGCGAACATGGCGAACACGACGGTGCCGAACACCGTGTAGTGGAAGTGCGCCACCACGAAGTACGAGTCCGAGACGTGGAAGTCCAGCGGGGGCGAGGCCAGGATGACGCCGGTCAGGCCGCCGAAGAGGAACGTCAGGAGGAAGCCGATGGCCCACAGCATGGGGGTCTCGAAGGTCAGCGACCCTCCCCACATGGTGCCGATCCAGTTGAAGAACTTCACACCGGTCGGCACGGCGATGAGCATCGTCATCAGGGCGAAGTACGGCAGGCTGATCGCACCGGTGACGTACATGTGGTGTGCCCACACGGCCATCGACAGAGCGGCGATGGCGATGGTGGCGAACACGAGACCCTTGTAGCCGAAGATCGGCTTGCGGCTGAATGCCGGCAGGATCTCGGAGATCACGCCGAAGAAGGGCAGCGCCAGGACGTAGACCTCGGGATGGCCGAAGAACCAGAACAGGTGCTGGAAGAGGATCGCTCCGCCGTTCTCGGGCAGGAAGACCACCGAACCGAACTTGCGATCGATCTCGAGCACCACCAGCGTCGCAGCCAGCACCGGGAACACCATGAGGACCAGCACCGAGGTCAGCAGCACGTTCCAGGTGAAGATCGGCATCCGGAACATCGTCATGCCAGGAGCCCGCATGGTGAGGATCGTGGTGACGAAGTTCACCGCCCCCAGGATCGTGCCCACGCCACCGAGGGCGAAGCCGAGGATCCAGAGGTCCGAGCCGATGTTCGGCGAGAACTCAGCACCCGACAGCGGGGTGTAGAGGAACCAGCCGAACGCCGCTGCACCGCCCGGGGTCAGGAAGCCGAACAGGACGATCAGGCTCCCGAAGAAGTACATCCAGTAGCCGAGCATGTTCAGCCGGGGGAACGCCACGTCCGGGGAGCCGATCTGCAGCGGCATCAGGAAGTTGGCGAACCCGACGAACAGGGCCGTCGCGAACAGCAGGAGCATGATCGAGCCGTGCATCGTGAACAGCTGGTTGTACTGCTCCAGGGTCACGATCTGCAGGCCGGGCTGGGCCAGTTCCGCGCGGATGATCAGCGCCATGACCCCGCCGATCAGGAAGAACGTGAAGCTCGTGCCCATGTAGAGCCGGCCGATGGTCTTGTGATCGGTGGTGGTGATGATCGAGACGATCTTCTTGCCCAGGGATCGTTCGCGACGCTCCGGGTGCGGCGCTGACCTCGGCGGGACGGTCGTTGAGAAGAGTCACAGCGTGCCCTCCGGCTCTCCGTAGCGGTCGGACTCCCAGTAGCGCTCGCCGTCCCGGGAGATGCGATCGGTCTCGATGGATCCGGTCTGGCCCTTGGCCTTGAGCTCGGCCATGTGCCGGTCGTACTCGGGACGCTCCACGACCTTCACCGTGAACAGCATCCGGGAGTGATCAACGCCACACAGCTCAGCACAGCGCCCTGCGAACGTGCCGACCTTGTTGGGGGTCACCTCGAACTTGTTCAGCCGATCGGGGAAGACGTCCATCTTCATCAGGAACGCGGGGATCCAGAAGGAGTGGACCACGTCCGGGCTCTGGAGCTCGAAGACGACGGACTCATTGACCGGCAGGTACAGGGTGGGCATGTCCTCGACCTCGGCCGTGCCGACGTCGTAGACGTCGTCCTCGACGTAGTTGAACGCCCAGCTCCAGCGGAAGCCGACAACCCCGACCGTGTTGTCCGGGTTGTCCGACACCTTGGTGAGCACGGTCTGGTCACGCACGGTGAAGAAGAACATACCGAGGATCATGACGAGGGGGACGATCGTGTACATCAGCTCGAGGGGCACGTTGTAGCGCAGCTGCTTCGGCGCAGGATCGCCGTCCTTGCGCCGGAAGCGAATGGCCGCGTAGAGGATCAGCCCCCCGGTCACGAGGCCCACGACGGTCACGGCCACCCAGGCCCCGAACCAGAGGTTCTCGATCAGCGGTGTCTGCTCAGTGGCGCCGTCAGGGGCGTTGAGGGACAGCGCCTCCTGGGCGCTGCATCCCGACGCCAGCAGGGCGATGGCCACGGCTCCTGCCCCGGCCCCCCACCGGCGCATCGACCGGGAACGGTCGGTGCGATCTGCTACCACGTCTGGTGATCCCCTCAATCGAATGGGTGATTCCGCGCTGTGCGGCGACACCGCGCCAAGGACGCTGGACGGGTGGAGACTAGCGCAGGAACTGGTCGCCGTGCCACGGGGGTCACCTATACCGTGTACGGCATGTCGCGGTCATTCGATGCCGCCTCCGGGCTTCCCCTGGGGCCGGAGGCGAGGCGTGCCCTCGATGCTGCCCTCGACCGCGGATGGGCCGATCCGGCACGCCTGCACCGCGACGGTCGGGTCGCCCGCCAGTTGCTCGACGCCGCCCGCGCGTCGGTGGCCATGCGCATCGGCGCCCTGCCCCAGGAGGTCACGTTCACCGCTTCAGGCACCCAGGCGCTGCACGCGGGCGTGCTCGGTCTGGCCCGGGGACGACGGAAGGTGGGCACGACCATCGTGGCCAGCGCGGTCGAGCACTCCGCCGTGCTGCGCGCCGCCGACTGGGTGGTGCCCGGCCAGGACCCCGTGCTCGTCGGAGTGAACCCTCACGCTGAGGTTGACATCAAGGCTTTCCGCAAGGCTGTGCGCTCCCCCGGGGTGGCGCTCGCGGCCGTGCAGCACGTGAACCACGAGGTCGGGGCGGTCCAGCCGCTCGAGCAGGTCCACGAGATCGCCCAGGCCGCGGACGTGCCACTGCTCGTGGACGCCTGCGCCGCCGTGGGATCCCTCCCGACAACTCCGCACTGGGACGTGCTGGCCGCCAGCGCGCACAAGTGGGGCGGCCCTGCCGGCGTGGGGATCCTGGCTGTGCGCACGGGGGTCCGCTGGCGCAGCCCGATGCCGACCGATGAGGCGGGGCGCTGGGCGGGCTTCCCGGACGTGCCGGGGGCCGTGGCCGCAGCGACGGCCCTCGAGGCCGCCACGGCGTCCCTGGGCCATACGTCGGTGCACCGGGCCCGGCTGCTCACGATCCTGCGCGAGCGCGTTCCGAACCTCGCCCCTGACATCCACGCGCTGGGTCGGCCGGACTCGGCCCCGCACATCATCTGCTTCACGGTCCTGTACGCCGACGGTGAGGTGCTCGTCACCGAGCTCGACCGGGCCGGTTTCGCCGTCAGCTCGGGCTCGGCGTGCACCGCGGACACACGCCGGCCCAGCCATGTCCTGGCCGCCATGGGGGCGATCACGCACGGGAACCTGCGGGTGAGCCTGCCCCCCGACGCCACCGAGGCCGACGTGGCCGGCTTCCTCGCCGCCCTGCCAGCCGCCGTCTCAGCCGCGCGGGCATCCGCCGATCGAGCCAGCTCGTGACCGCTGCTGATGCCACGGTCGAGGCGCGCGGCGTGCTCTGCCCGGTGCCGATCATCCGGTTGGCCAGGGCCGCCAGCACGCGTGCGTCGGGCAGCGTCATCGAGCTCCTCACCGACGACCCGGCGGCTGAGTACGACGTACCGGCCTGGTGTCGGCTGCGGGGGCATGAACTGCTGACGTCCGAGCCGCTGGAGTCGGACGTCCCGATCGACCCCACGGCCGACCCCACGGCCGACCCCGGAGAACACGCCGGCCCGGAGCCGCACAGCCCGAACGAGAACCCCGGTCAGGCCGTGCGCCACCTGATCCGGCTGGGGACGGTGGCAGGCTCCCCCTGACGGACCGCGCCCGGGGGATCGGAGAGCACTGGCTGGCAGGCCAACACGCTGGGTAGGGCCTGCAGGTAGACGGGACGGGGCACCTCCACGGCCCCCAGCGAGGCCAGGTGCTCGGTGCACCACTGGACGTCGATGACCCTTCGTGGGTCACCGTCCGCGGAGAGGACGTCGGCCAGGGCGACCACCGCGACCTTCGAGGCGTCCGTGCTCACATGGAACTTGGACTCCGCCGCGAAGAGCCCGCCCACCTCGACCCCGAACAGGCCACCGGCCAGGCGGCCACGGGAGTCCCAGACCTCGATCGAGTGCGCCCAGCCCAATCGGTGCAGCTCGGAGTAGGAGGCCATGTACCCGGGACTGATCCACCCGTGGGACCGCCGCAGGTCGGCACAGGCCGCGACGACCCCTGCGAAGGACTGATCGATGCTGACCTCGAACCGACTCAGGGACCGCCGCAGGGACCGCGAGACATGGACCTGACCCGGCAGCAGCACCCCCCGTGGGTCCGGAGACCACCAGCCGAGCTCCCTGCCGTCGGGCATCGCGAACAGCCCGCTGCGGTAGCCCGCGAGCAGCATCCCGGGCGACAGGTCCGCCCCGAGGGCGACCAGCTCGCGACCCTCGGGCATGTCGTGGAGGTCAGGAAGTGCCCACCGAGGCGCCTGCGGCTCGACGGGCATGCGCGTGGGTCAGGGCCGGGCCAGGCTGATGTGGGCGCCGATCTCCTCGGCAGCCTGGTCGCCGTAGGCGTCCCGGATCCGCAGCAGGAAGGACCTGCGGGCCAGCTCGTACTCCTGGGTCCCGATGCTCTCGATGACGTGCGTGGCCAGCAGCGAGCCCACCTGCGCGCACCTCTGCAGCGACAGGCCCCACGCCAGCCCCGCGAGGAAGCCGGCACGGAAGGCGTCCCCGACTCCCGTCGGGTCGGCCTTGTGGGTCTCCTTGGGCGTGGGCACCTGGATCATGTCCTCGCCCCGGCGCTCGATCCGCACCCCGTTCGGCCCGAGCGTCGTGACCCGCGTGCCCACCCGGTCGAGGATCTCGTCGCTGCTCCACCCGGTCTTCTGCTCGGTGAGCGCGGCCTCGTACTCGTTGGTGAACAGGTAGGCGGCCCCGTCGACGAGCAGGCGGATCTCGTCACCGTGCATGCGGGCCAGCTGCTGGGAGGGGTCGGCCGCGAACGGGATGCGCCGGTAGCGGCACTCCTCGGTGTGGCGCATCATCGCTTCGGGATCGTTTGCCCCGATCAGGACGAGGTCCACGTTGCCCACGCGCTCGACGACCGGGCCCAGCTCGATGTCGCGGGCCTCCTGCATGGCCCCGGCGTAGAAGGTGGCGATCTGGTTCGCGTGCTCGTCGGTCGTGCAGACGAAACGGGCCGTGTGCCGTACCTCCGAGACGTGCACGGACTCCGTGTCCACGCCATGGCGTGTCAACCAGGAGCGGTAGTCGGCGAAGTCCGGGCCGACGGCGCCGACGAGGATCGGGTTCTCGCCGAGCACGCCCATCCCGAAGGCGATGTTGGCCGCGACCCCGCCCCGGCGGATCTCGAGCTCGTCAACGAGGAACGACAGCGAGATCTTGTCGAGCTTGTCCAGGACGATCGAGTCGGCGAACCTGCCCGGGAACGTCATGAGATGGTCCGTGGCGATGGACCCGGTGATGACTATCCGCATGCGTGGGTGACCCCCTGGTCGGTCAGTGACGACGGGGTGACCCTAGCCGGTCAGGTCAGTGGAACGAGTCACCGCATGCGCAGGAGCCGGTCGCGTTCGGGTTGTCGATCGTGAAGCCCTGCTTCTCGATGGTGTCGACGAAGTCGATCGTGGCGCCGGACAGGTACGGGGCGCTCATGCGGTCCGTGACGACCTCGACGCCGCCGAAGTCCTTGCGCACATCCCCGTCGAGGGAGCGCTCATCGAAGAACAGCTGGTAGCGCAGGCCCGAGCAGCCACCGGGCTGGACAGCCACACGCAGCGCGAGGTCGTCGCGACCCTCCGAGTCGAGCAGGGTGCGCACCTTGTCGGCGGCAACCTCGGTCAGGAGGATCCCATCGCTCACGGGAGCGGTGGTCTCGGTGGTGGTCTCGGCGGTCATCGGTGCCCTCCTACTGAGCATCGTGGCGGTCTACATCGGGGCCAACGCGAACACGCTGTGCAGCATTCCCGGTGGACCCATGCTGACACGACTTCGGGAGTTCGACCAACCGCGCGCCCACGACTCGGCGCGCCGCCAGCCGCATGTCGAGGGTCAGGTGCTGCTCCTCGACCAGGTGCGGGCGGCGCGCGCCGCGGCACGTGCCACGCCGTCGCGATGGGCCTCGCCCGGTTCCGCGGCGGCGGGAAAGGCGGCGGCGATCCCGGCCGTGATCCACTCGCGCCGGCTCACCTCGACCCGACCCGCGAGGACCAGGACCGGCACTGCTCGCTCAAGTGCGGCCGCCGCGACTCCCGCCACCACCTTGCCGCGCAGGGACTGCCAGTCGAAGGAACCTTCCCCGGTGACCACGAGGTCGACGCTCCCGATGAGTCCGGAGATGTCGGCGGCCTCGAGCACGGTGCCGATGCCGGGCACCCGGCGGGCACCGAGCCGGATCAGTGCCGCCCCGAGACCGCCGCCCGCGCCGGATCCGAGGGCGATCGAAGCCGACCGCCCATCGGCGGACCGGCCCAGCAGGGTCGCCCAGTGCGCCATCGCCGCCTCGAGCCGGTCGACCTGCTCCTCGGTGGCGCCCTTCTGGGGGGCGAACCCCCGAGCCGCACCACGTGCCCCGAGCAGGGGCACGTCGACGTCGGTGGCGACCTCGATCGCGCACCTGCCGACAGCCTCCAGTGCGGGGGCCAGGTCGAGCGCCGTGAGGTCGGCCAGCCGGGTCCCGCCGCGGGAGAGCTCGCCCGAGGGCTGAGAGGTGGCACCGAGAGCCTCCAGGAGCCCCGCTCCCCCATCGCAGGTACCGGTCCCGCCCACCCCCACCACGATCCGCGTCGCTCCCCCGTTCACGGCGGCGGCCATCAGCTCCCCCACGCCGCGCGACGTGGTGCGGGTGGGGTCCCGCCGGTCGATCGGAACCATGTGCAGCCCGGCCGCGGTCGCGGACTCGATCCAGGCCGTGCCGTCGTCGGTCACCAGGTAGTCGGCCACGACCGGGATGCCCACGGGACCGGTGACCGACAACGTGTGACGCACCCCGCCGCGCCCGGCACCGATCGCGTCGAGGAAGCCCGGCCCGCCGTCCGACAGCGGGCGCAGCACCAGCTCATCGCCCGGGGACACGCTGCCCCAGCCCTCGGCCATCGCAGCCGCAGCCTCGGCAGCCGAGAGCGTGCCGGTGAACGAGTCCGGGCAGATCAGCACCTTCACGAGCCCGAAGTCTGGCATCTGGCGCGCACCGCTGGCCGCGGAACCTCCGCAACAGCACAGACCCTCCCGGACGACGCGGAGGCTCTGGCCCTTCGCGGAGGTTCTCGGCTGGGGCGGGTGACGACTCTGTGGAACGATGGGGTCCCGCACGAGGAAGGCCCCGCGATGACCGACACGGCTGCCTGGACCGAGCCGCAACCGACCCCGCTGGCACTGCTCCTGCTCGGCCAGGGCACCGACCTGGACACCGAGAAGGGCGTCGAGTGCCCCGGTGCGCTCCCGCCGGCCTCGGATCCCGACCTGGTCGACCGCGCCCGACGGGCCCGAGCCGCGCTGGGCTCGCGCGCCTACATCCTCGGCCATCACTACCAGCGCGACGAGGTCATCGAGTTCGCGGACGTCACCGGCGACTCGTTCAAGCTCGCCCAGCAGGCCGCCGCGCACCCCGAGGCGGAGTTCATCGTCTTCTGCGGCGTGCACTTCATGGCCGAGAGCGCCGACATCCTGACAACCGACGACCAGCGGGTGATCCTCCCCGACCTCGCTGCCGGCTGCTCGATGGCCGACATGGCCGAGATCGGCCAGGTCGAGGACGCGTGGGAGCGATTCGTCGAGCTCGGGCTGGCGGAGTCGACCATCCCGATCACGTACATGAACTCCACTGCCGCGATCAAGGCGTTCACCGGGCGCAACCGGGGCACGATCTGCACGTCGAGCAACGCCAAGCAGTCCCTGGATTGGGCCTTCGAGCAGGGTGAGCGGGTCTTCTTCCTGCCCGACCAGCACCTCGGGCGCAACACCGCCGTGCTCGACCTTGGCCTGAGCCTCGAGGACTGCGTGGTCTACGACCCGCACAAGCCCGGTGGCGGGCTCACCGACGAGCAGATGCGCGCCTCGAAGGTGGTCCTGTGGCGCGGGCACTGCTCGGTGCACGGCCGGTTCACCGAGGCCGTGGTCGACGAGGCCCGTGAGCGGATCCCCGGGGTCAACATCCTGGTGCACCCCGAGTGCCGCCACGAGGTGGTCCAGAAGGCCGACTACGTCGGGTCCACCGAGTACATCATCAAGGTCCTCGACGCCGCCGAGCCGGGATCGGCGTGGGCGATCGGCACCGAGCTGAACCTCGTGCGCCGCCTGGCCAACGCCCATCCGGACAAGCAGGTCACCTTCCTGGACCGCTCGGTCTGCTACTGCTCGACGATGAACCGCATCGACCTGCCGCACCTGGTGTGGGCCCTGGAGAACCTGGTCGCGGGCAACGTCGTGAACCAGATCGTGGTCGACGAGGACACCTCACATTGGGCCCGCGTCGCACTGGACCGGATGCTGGCCCTCCCCGGCGTCGGCGCGACCCCGACGCCGGACTGACGCAACCGGGACCTACAGGCCGGGGGCGCCCCAGATCGGGAACCAGCGCGTCAGGTCCTTCTCGACCGCGAGCTCGTCGCGGAGCAGGTCGCGGATCTGCAGCTCCAGGACGGTGTCGCGCGTCTGGCCGTCCGTGGGGGCGAAGGGGTAGAACGAGCCCTGCTTGAACAGGTAGACCATCGCCAGCGACCGCCCACCGGGGCCGACGAAGGTCGCGGTCGAGCAGAGCAGCTGCGGGCCGAAGCCGCTGTCCTGCAGGGTGAGGTTGACCGCGTGCAGGTGGGTGACGAGCGAACCCACATCGGGCGGATCGGTGGAGACCACGAGCCACGTGTAGCCGTACTGGTCAGCGGTGAGCTCGACGGCGGGGTTGCCGGACGCGGCGAGCAGGGCCTCGATCTCGGCCTGGACCTCGGCGAAGGCCCGCCCCTCCGGGACCCGGAACGCCACCGCCCCGGTGCCCGTGGCTTCGTACCCGAGGCTGGCCGACAGGGTGATGGCCGCCGACGGCAGTCCGAAGATGGCATCGAGATCGGGACGGACCGGCTTGCTCCGGCCCATGATCGAGTCGAACAGGCCCATCTACTGGCCCAGCTGGGCGGAGATGCGGGCCAGTTGCTCGAGGCGCTTCTCCAGCGGCGGGTGCGTGGACAACAGGCTCGCCATCGACTGCTGGCCGCCGAACGCCGGCGTGATGAAGAAGGCGTTCATCGACTCCTTCGCGCGCAGGTCGCGGGTCGGGATGGCACCCATGTCCCCGCTGATCTTCTGCAGGGCACGTCCCAGAGCCGCGGGGCGACCGGTCAGCAGCGCACCGGCGCGATCCGCCGAGAGCTCGCGGTACCGCGAGAGGACCCGCACCAGCAGGAAGCTGATGAGGTACACGAGGATCGACACGACCATGATGATCAGGAAGGCGAACGCGCTGTTCGAGTCGCTGTCCCGCCTCCTCGTCAGCCCGCCCCACATCCACGAGCGGGTGAGGAACCCGGCGAGGACGCCGACGAACGAGGCCACGGTCATCACGAGGACGTCCCGGTGGGCCACGTGGGACAGCTCGTGGGACAGCACCCCCTCGAGCTCCTCAGCATCGAGGCGCCGGAGCAGCCCCGTGGTCACGCACACCACAGCCCGCTTGGTGCTGCGCCCGGTTGCGAACGCGTTGGGCATGTCCGTGTCGGCGATCGCGACGGCGGGCTTGGGCATGTCAGCCATCGCACACAGCCGGTCGATGATGGCGTGCAGCTGGGGCGCCTGCTCGGGTGTGACCACCCGCGCTGACATCGAGAACAGGGCGACCCGATCGGAGAAGTACCACTGGGCCCAGGCGGAGCCCCCCGCGAGGATCAGCACGAAGAACGCGTTCATCCCCGCGTAGATCAGCACCGCCATCAGGGCGACGTAGAGCAGCCCGAGGATGAACATCGTCCCGCCCATACGGGCGGTGAGCCCACGATCGGGTGCGTACCTGTTGCGCGCCATGGCGAGCTTACGAGCCTCCCTGCGGTCCTACTGGGTTGCCGGACCGGCGGGCGGAGCGGCCGGAGGGACGGGCGGGGCTGGGGGTGCCGGAATCGCTGCAGGCTCCTCGGCGAGGATCGCGTCGACGACCTCATCAGCCGGCGCCGCGCCGACCGCGAGCGTCTCGGCGGCCGCACCGGTCACGGCGGCCGGCGGCTCCGCGCCACCGAGCTGGGCCTTCATGGCAGCCAGCTCGTTCTCGACCTGGCTGTCGGCGGCCAGGCGCTCGAGCTCCACTGTCAGGGAGTCCTTGCCGCCTGTGGTCTCCAGCGCTCCGGTGGCCATCAGCTCCTCCATCGCCCCGGCGCGGGCCTGCATCTGGGCGGTGCGGTCCTCGGCGCGCTGGATGGCCAGGCCGACGTCGCCGAGCTCGCTGGAGATCCCGGTGAACGCCTCGTTGATGCGCACCTGCGCCTCAGCGGCGGAGTACGTGGCCTTGATGGTCTCCTTCTGCGTGCGGAAGGCCTCCACCTTGGTCTGCAGCTGCTGGGACGCGACGGTGAGCTTCTGCTCCTGGACGGTCAGCTGCTCGAGCTGCACGTGCAGGTCGGCGATCTGCTGGCTCAGGGAAGACTTGCGGATCAACGCCTCACGGGCGAGGTCCTCGCGACCAGCGGCAAGCGCGGCCCGGGCCTGGTCATCGAGCTTGGCCAGCTGCTTGTCGAGGCTGGCGATCTGCAGCTCGACCCGCTTGCGGGACGTCGCCACATCAGCAACACCCCTGCGGACCTTCTGCAGCATCTCGAGCTGCTTCTCGTAGGAGTAGTCCAGGGTCTGCGCGGGGTCCTCAGCCTTGTTCATGGCCGCGTTGGCCTTGGAGTTGAAGATCATCTTGAAGCGCTGCCACATTCCGGCCATGGTTCGCTGTCACTCTCTTCCCAGGCGGCACACCCGCCGACGTCCACAAGCCTAACGCCCCACCGGTTGGCACGACGTACCCTTGGTCCGTGAAGTTCCTCTCCCGCAGCGCCCCCGCAGAGCCAGCCCCCGTCGAGCCGGAGCCCACGCCCTCGGTCGGCAAGGGGCACCCCACCCCCTCGCGCAAGGAGGCCGAGGCCCAGCGCAAGCAGACGCTGAAGGTCTCCTCGGATCCGAAGGCGGCCAAGAAGGAGGCGAAGGCCCGGGCAGCCCAGGAGCGCCAGGCGTCACGGGCCGCGCTGATGGCCGGGGACGAGAGCGCCCTGCCGGCCCGCGACTCCGGTCCGGTCAAGCGGTTCGTGCGGGACTTCATCGACAGCCGCTGGGCAGCGGCGGAGATGTTCATGCCCCTGGCCATCCTGGTGCTGGTCGTCGGGTTCCTGCCCTGGCGCAGCTGGGGGCTGGTCAACGCCCAGGGCTACGTCTCCATGCTGTGGCTGGTCCTGACCATGTTCATCCTCGTGGACACCACCGTCCTGCTGATGCGGATGAACCGGGAGATCAAGAAGCAGTGGCCGTCGCCGGCTGACCGCAAGGGCGCGACCTTCTACGGCCTCATGCGGGTGCTGCAGATCCGCCGCCTGCGGCTGCCACCCCCGCGCCTGCGCCGGGGTGGGAAGCCCGTCGTCCCCAAGTCGTAGCGTCCGGGCCACGGGCAGTGGCCGGTGTCAGCCCGGTGGCCTAGGGTCGAACCCATGGAACATCGACGCCTTGGGGCCAGTGGACTGTGGATCAGCGAGATCGCATACGGCAACTGGTTGACGCACGCGTCGCAGGTCGCCGAGGACGACGCCACGGCGTGCGTCCATGCGGCCCTCGATGCCGGCATCACCACGTTCGACACCGCTGACGTCTACGCACAGACGGGAGCCGAGGCCGTGCTCGGCCGCGCGCTCGCTGGGCAGCGCCGCGAGGGCCTGGAGATCTTCACGAAGGTGTACTGGCCCACGGGCCCGGGTCGCAACGACCGCGGGCTGTCCCGCAAGCACATCATGGAGGCCTGTGAGGGGTCGCTGCGACGGTTGCAGACCGATCACATCGACCTCTACCAGGCCCATCGATTCGACCACCACACCCCGCTCGAGGAGACGCTGCGCGCCTTCGACGACCTCGTCCGCGCCGGGAAGGTGCTCTACGTCGGAGTCTCGGAGTGGCGCGCGGAGGAGATCCGCGCCGCACTCGAGATCGCCGAGCAGATGGGCCTGGACCGGATCGTGTCCAACCAGCCGCAGTACTCGATGCTCTGGCGGGTCATCGAGGCCGAGGTGGTTCCCGAGTGCGAGGCCGCGGGCATCGGCCAGGTGGTCTGGTCGCCGATGGCCCAGGGCATCCTGACCGGCAAGTACCTGCCCGGCCAGCCCGTCCCCGAGGGCTCCCGGGCCACCGACCCGACAGGTTCGGGGTTCGTGTCGCGCTGGCTGCGCGACGACGTCCTCGAGCGGGTCCAGAACCTCCGGCCGCTGGCCGAGGATGCCGGGCTCTCGATGGCCCAGATGGCCGTGGCCTGGGTCCTGGGCAACCCGAACGTCTCGACCGCGATCGTGGGGGCCTCACGTCCCGAGCAGCTCGCCGACTCGGTGCGGGCCAGCGGAGTCGTGCTCGATGCCGAGCTGCGCGCCGCCATCGACGAGGTCCTCGGTGAGGCCATCGTGCGAGACCCCGCCCGAACCGAATCACCGGCCGAGCGACCCTGATCACCGACTCGTAGGAGGAGCCCGATGAGCTGGACCTGGCAGTACCACGCCGCGCAGGGCGCGCCGATCCCTGAGTCCGCAACCCAGCCGACCGACGGCTTCCCCACGCAGGCCGACGCGGAGACGTGGGTCGGCGAGGAGTGGCGCAACCTGCTGGCCGAGGGCATCAATGCCGTGACCCTGTTCGAGGACGGCCGACTGGTCTACGGCCCGATGAGCCTGCATCCCGCACAGTGACCCGGTCAGCGGGATCCTGCGTCGGCCGCTGAGTCGTTGCCCAGGAGGGCTCAGGGGGTCGGCGCGACCTCGAACCTCGGCGTCGGGAAGACCCCCGGGGGCATCAGGATGCGCCGGCGATCCCCCGGGTGATGCTGGCGACCAGACGCGCGAAGCTCTCATCGATGTCGATCGGCATCCCGAAGCCACCGGCCGCCTCGATGCTGACGAATCCGTGCAGAGCTGCCCGTACCGCGCGCGTCGCGTGGATCGCGTCGTCCCCGGTCAGGCTGTACCCCGCGAGGATGTCGATCAGGACGGATACGACGGCCAGGCTGGCGGCCTCATCGTCGGCATCCCCGGGGGTGGGCGCGGCAACCGTCGACTGGTACCGACCGGGATGGGCATGGGCCCACGTGCGGTAGGCGCCAGCGAGCTCGGCGATCGCCTCATCCCCGGACCTGCCCACGGCGGCACGCGCAAGCACGTCCGCCAGCTGCTGCTTGGCTCGAACGGAGAGGGCCCGGCGCAGGGCGTCGCTCCCGTCGACGTGCTTGTAGAGCGACGGTTGACGCACCCCGAGCCGGCCCGCCAGCGCAGCCAGGGTCAGGGCATCCAGGCCCACCTCGTCGCTGAGGGCCTGGGCCTCGTCGATCACCCGCTCAGGGGTGAGCCCTGCCCTAGGCACGCGAAGCCACCCGGGCCAGGAAGGCCAGGATCGATTCCGAGGTGATCGAGGGCTGCTGGGACTGGGGGTAGTGGCCGGCGTCGGGGACCATCACGACGTCGCCGCCCAGGGTCGTGGCGATCCACTGTGCCTCCGCCGCAGGATCGGTCCAGTCGGGGTCCAGCTCCCCCATGATCACCAGGGTGGGGGCACTCACGTCGGCCAGTCTCGACTCGACCAGTGCGTGCGTCGTCTGGCGGGTGGTCTGCCAGAACGCTCGGGAGTATCCGGGTCGGGACAGGCTCTGCGCGATCGCCGCCAGGTGGGCGTCGAAGTCCTCAGGACGCTCACCCGCGTTGAGCTTCGGCAGGTAGGAGACCCAGGCTCGTGCCCCCCACGGGCGGGCCATCGCCACCCGCAGCAGGAGGCGGGTCGCGAGGCTCTGCTTCGGGTCACGCACGAACGGCCCGACCAGGACCAGCCCGCTCACCAGCTCCGGGCGCTCCGCGGCGACGAGTGCAGCCGCCCCGGCCCCCAAGGAGTTGCCGACCAGCAGGGCGGGACCGCCGAGGTGCTCGACCAATGCGATGAGGTCCCCCGCAGTCGCCTCGTCCCCGTAGACGCTGAACGTGGTGTCGCTGTCACCGTGGCCGCGCAGGTCGGTGACCGCGACCCGGTATCCGGCCGCCCTCAGCGTCGGGGCGAGGTGCCGATAGGTGCTGCGCAGGTCGCCCATCCCGGGGATGAGGACGACGAGGGGGCCGACGCCGTCGACGTCGAAGGCGACGCGGCCATCGGGGCGGGCGATGTACTGGACGTTCGTGGTGATCTGCATGTGGCTACTCTACTTAGCCATATGGCTAATGTCAATAGCCTTGCCTCAGCCCCCAGCCAGCTGCCTCTCCAGGCCGTCCAGGATCAGGTCGAGGCCGAACACGAAGTCCTCCCGCCGGCCCTGGGCCATCACATGGCCGAGGACCTCCACCACGTACGGGAACTCGTCGGCAGGGATCTGAGGCAGGACCGAGGCGGAGATGGTGGAGGACTCCTCCACCGCGAACGGCAGGTTCAGCTCCTGGAGGGTGAACCCGTACAGATGGCTGTCCAGGGCGTTCCACGCGTCCAGGGCGCCGTCGATCGAGAAGCCTCCCTCGCGCAGCCGGCCGAGGGTGGCGTCCAGGTAGCGGGTCATCCCCGGGCCGATGGCGAGGCGCGAGGTGATCAGCAGGGCCGCCCAGGGGTGGGCCAGCAGGGTCTCGTGGGCGGAGATGCACCGTGCCCGCAGGGCGCTGCGCCAGGGCGTGCCGGTCGGCGGCACCACGATGTCCCCCACCACCACGTCAACCATGCCGTCGAGGAGGTCGTCCTTGTTGGCCACGTGGTTGTAGAGCGACATGGCCTCGCACGTCCGAGGGCGACCCGTGCCGAGCCCCCGCATGGTCAGGGAGTCGATGCCGCCCCTCATCTGCCAGCGAGACTGGCAGCACGCAGGACCCGCTCCCGCGGTCAACGGCGGACGCGCCCCTGCGCCGTCCGGGCCGTCTCGGTCGCCATCGTCACCCTCCTCGATCGCATCAACATACAACGTAAGCACGCCCGCTGGACGCAGCGGCGCGTCTCGTGTAACTTACTGCGTAAGCGTACAACGTAAGTACGCCTCGACCCACTGCCACAGCCCCCCTCAAGGAGTACGTCATGAAGGCAATCGTCCAGGACACCTACGGCTCGGCCGACGTCCTCGAGCTCAGGGACATCGACCTACCGGAGATCGCCGACGACCAGGTCCTGGTGCGCGTGCATGCTGCGGGCGTGGATCGCGGCGTCTGGCACCTGATGGCCGGGCTGCCCTACCCGATCCGTATGGCCGGGTACGGGGTCCGGGCGCCGAAGTACCCGGTCCTGGGCATGGACCTGGCCGGCGTCGTGGAGGCGGTCGGCAAGGACGTGACCCGCTTCGCCCCGGCGACGAGGTGTTCGGCATCGGCAAGGGCGCCTTCGCGGAGTACGCCGTGGCCCCGGAGGGCAAGCTCGCTCCGAAGCCCGCGAACCTCTCGCTTCGAGCAGGCCGCCGCAATCGCGATCTCCGGCCTGACCGCCCTCCAGGCGCTGCGCGACGTGGCCAAGGTCCACCCCGGACAGAGGGTGCTGATCATCGGCGCATCGGGCGGGGTGGGCACCTACGCCGTCCAGGTGGCAAAGGCATTCGGCGCGCACGTGACGGGCGTGTGCAGCACGTCGAAGGTGGACATGGTGCGGGCCATCGGCGCCGACGAGGTCATCGACTACACAGTCGAGGACTTCGCCGCAGGAGACGCCCGCTACGACGTGATCGTGGACATCGGCGGCAACGCCTCGCTCGGGCGTCTGCGCCGAGCCCTGACTCCGACCGGCACGGTCGCGATCGTCGGTCAGGAGACGGGCGGGCGCTGGCTCGGCGGCTTCGACCGGATGCTGCGCGCACCCCTGCTCTCGCCCTTCGTGAGCCAGGACCTGCGTTCCGTGACCGCCTCGGAGAACGCCGCGGACATGGTCGTCCTGAAGGACATGATCGAGGCCGGCCAGGTCACGCCGGTGATCGAGCGCAGCTACGCGCTGGCCGAGGTCCCCGACGCGATCCGGCACATCGAGCAGGGAAGGGCGCGGGGCAAGGTCGTCATCACGATCTGACGCGGGCCTTCCGTCCGGGGCCACCCGGGTCTAGCGTTCCCCCATGGAACTGACACAGGGATTGTTCGGATGGGTCGACCTCATGACCACCGACGTGCCTGCCTGCAAGGCGTTCTACGGCGGGCTGTTCGGCTGGACCAGCGTGGACATGCCGATGGGGCCCGACTACGCCTACACCCAGTTCCACAAGGACGGCAAGCTCGTCGCCGGCCTCGGGCCGATGCCCCCCGGCGGCCCGGAGATGCCTGTTGTGTGGAGCTCGTACGTGATGGTGGAGGACGCGGACGCGATCCTTGCGGCCGTGCCTGGCGCCGGTGGCCAGGTCATCGCGCCGGCTATGGACATCATGAGCCAGGGCCGGATGGCGATGATCGCCGATCCCTCCGGAGCCGTCGTCGGGTTGTGGCAGCCGATGGACCACCAGGGGGCCGAGCTGTTCAACGCCCCCGGGTCGCTGACGTGGAACGAGCTCCAGACCCGTGACCTCGAGCCCGCCATGGCGTTCTACTCCGATGTCTTCGGTTGGGTGTGGGCCGAGGGACCCGGCGACACCGGCTACCAGATGGGCTCGGTCCCGGTGCCGGATGCTGAGCCGAGGATGAACTGCGGGGCGATGACCATGCCGCCCGGGGTCCCCGCCGAGGCCCCGAGCTACTGGGCCGTGTACTTCGCCGTAGAGGACTGCGATACGTCACTGGCGCTGGCCGAGTCCCTCGGTGGATCCGTATTCCTCCCCGCGATGGACATGGGCCCGGGCCGCTTCGGCGGGGTCATCGACCCAACCGGCGGCATGTTCTTCCTCGGGCACTTCCCCCAGAGCCAGGGGTAGTCCCTCACCGGCTCGGGAGAACTCGGCAGCGCGGGCGAGCTGCTCGTCCGTCGGCCGGATCCCGGTGTAGAGGACGAACTGCTCGGTGGCCTGCAGCGCCTGGACCTCCGCGCCCGTGATCACCCTCGCGCCCTGGTCGCGGGCACGGCGGACCAGCGGCGTCTCGATCGGCACGGCCACCACCTCGAACACGGTCTCGGCCGCGTCGACGACGACCGGTTCGACGGGAAGCTCCCCCGCCGCCGGTCCCCCCGCCATGCCGATCGGGGTGGCGTTGATCACAAGCCGCGGGCGAGCGGATCCGACCTCGGACTGCCACCGATACCCGTACTCCTCGGCCAGAGGACGACCCGTGGCCTCGTTGCGCGCCACCACCGACCCCCTCGGCGAAGCCCGAGTCGCGAAGGGCGGCCACGACCGCGCGCGCCATGCCCCCGCTGCCCAGGACCGCGAAGGTGGAGCCAGGGTCGACGCCGTGGTCGCGCAGCAGGCTCACGACCGCCACGTAGTCGGTGTTGTACGCCCGCAGGTGCCCGTCGGTGTTCACGAGGGTGTTGACCGAGCTGATCGCCAGCGCTGAGGCGTCCATCGAGTCCACCAGGGCGATCACGTCCTCCTTGAAGGGCATCGACACCCCACATCCCCGGATCCCGAGCGCCCGGATCCCGGCCACGGCCGCCGGCAGGTCCCTCGTGGTGAACGCCTTGTACAGGTAGTCCAGCCCGAGTTCGGCGTACAGGTGGTTGTGGAACCGCGTGCCGAGGTTGCTGGGCCGTCCGGACAGCGAGATGCACAACTGCGTGTCCTTGGTGATCGCCGTGGTGTCCATCTCAGTCACACCCTCCTGTGCTCAGATGCGCCTCCGCAGCCCACTCGCCCATGATGGTGGCGCACCTCGTCCGGATTCCACCCGGTACGTCCGAAGCCGCGGCGCACCTCCCTGCGCGCGACCCCTTCCCGCCTCCGGGAGCGCTGCTAGGTTCCCAAATGTGATCCGCATCACATCCCATGCCTGCTGGGCTTGAAGCGCCGCAGGTGCAGGACCGCCGGACTGCCCGGCGGGACGAGCGCCGGCCGTACCCGCGTCACTGCGTATGGGTCGTCGGCAGGGTGACCCGCATCACCGTGTTGCCCGGTTCGCTGTCGATGTCGATGGCGCCCCCGTGTCGCTGGACCACGATGCGGCGGGCGATGTCCAGGCCCAGGCCGGTGCCCTTGCCGACCTCCTTGGTCGTGAAGAAGGCCTCGAACGCGCGCTGGGCGACCTCGGGAGGCATTCCGGGGCCGGTGTCGGCGATCTCCACGACGACGGAGTCCGCCTCGCTGCGGGTGCGCACGCGCAGCGTGCCCCCACCTGCCATGGCATCGGCCGCGTTGTCGATCAGGTTGGTCCACACCTGGTTCAGCTCACCGGGGAACGCCTCGACCTCCGGCACCGTTGCGTAGTCCCTCTCGACTGTGATCCCACCCTCGCGCAGCCGGTGGCCGAGCATCACCAGGGTGCTCTCGAGGCCCTCGGTGACATCGATGCGCTGCATGGAGCCCCGGTCCATCTGGGAGTAGGACTTCACGGCGGTCACCAGCTCGGAGATGCGTCGAGTGGACTCCTTGACCTGGGCCTGCAGTGCGCTGACCGTCAGGGTTCGGGTCACCCAGTCCATGGCTGGGTCGAGTGCGTCCTGCCCCACCGCGTCGAGGACCTGCTGGCACCATTGCGTGCCCACACCGGCCGCCGCCAGGGCGGGTGCGACCTCCCAGGCGCGCTCCACCCCCCGATCCTCGAGCCATCCCAGGAGCTCGTCCTCGAGGTCGGCGACCGTCAGGGCGTCCACCGGGCCGGCGGGCACCTGGATCTCCCTGCGCAGCGCGTCCAGGTCGCTGTACTGCTGGGCGGACACCCCCGCCAGGGCGAGCTCGCCCAGCGCTGAGAGCAGGCCCTGGTTGGCCTCCTCCAGCGCGTCGACCGCCCGTGCCGAGGCGGCCGCCGGGTTGTTCAGCTCGTGGGCCAGGCCCGCCGCCAGGGTGCCCAGCGTGACCAGGGCGCCACGCTGGCGGGCACCCTCCTCGATGTTGCGGACCGTGTAGAAGACCCCGTCGATGATGTGCACGCCGAACGGGAACCACGAGACTGCCAGCGCCCGCAGCCCGCTGGCCGGGACCCGCATCACGCGACCGTCCGTGGCTGTGCGTCCAGTGGTGAGGTAGACCCCACCCTCGTCCCAGGCGCGGAACCCTCCGCCCCAGCGCCCGGGGGCGTCCAGGCGGGCGAACACGATGTCCTCCCGGCCCACGTGCCGTACCAGGTCGATTCGGCCCTCGAGCAGGACCCACCAGTCGTCCGCGTGCTCGCCCTCGTGCCACAGGTCGAGCCCGGGGACGAATGCGACCTCCTGCCCCACCGCGAGCAGCTCGTCGATCTGGGCCGGGGTCAGGCTCTCGAACAGGACAATCCCGCTGAGCTCGGCGGCCGTGATCACGTCGTCGCCAGGTAGCCGTGGACGTTGGAGACCGACATCGCGCCCTCTCCCACCGCGGAGGCGACCCGCTTCATGGAGTCAAGGCGGACATCGCCGGCCGCGAACACCCCGGGCACGCTTGTCTCCAAGCCGTAGGGAACCCGTTCGAGCGGCCAGGCCGGTGCCACGTCCGGGCCGAGCAGGTCGTGACCGGTGATGATGAAGCCGTGCCGGCTGCGGGCGATCTCCGCGCCCAGCCATTCGGTCCGGGGGGCTGCCCCGATGAACACGAACAGCCAGGTGGTGGGCACCTCCTGCTCCGCCCCAGTCTCGCGATCCCTGATCGTGATGTGCTCGAGGTGGCCCTCGCCCCGCGCGCTGGCGACCTCGCTGTGCAGGCGGACCTCGACGTTCGGCGCCTCGGTGATCCGGTCAACCAGGTACTGCGACATGCCCTCCTCGAGGCTTCCGCCGCGCACGAGCATGACGACCCGGCTGGCGTGCTTGGCGAGGTTGAGGGTGGCCTGTCCCGCCGAGTTGGCGGCACCCACGACATAGACCTCGTCGCCCTGGCACTGCACCGCCTCGCTGGCTGTGGCGCCGTAGTACACGCCCCGTCCGGTCAGCTCCTGCAGGCCGGGGCCCTCGAGCATGCGGTAGGAGACCCCCGTGGCGACCAGCACCGCGCGTGCCTCGATCTCCCCGGCGTCGCCGAGGAGGACGGCCCTGACCGGGCCGCGCTGCTCGAACCCGACGACGTCGCGGGCCAGGACCATCTCGGCTCCGAAGCGCGACGCCTGGGCGACGGCCCGCTGGGTGAGGTCCGAGCCCGACAGGCCCTTCGGGAAGCCGAGGTAGTTCTCGATCGAGGCGCTCTGGCCGGCCTGGCCGCCGGGCGCCTGGCGCTCGACGATGACGGTCGACAGCCCTTCGGACGCCGCGTAGACGGCAGCAGCCAAGCCCGCTGGTCCGCCGCCCACGATGCAGAGGTCGTACAGCGGCTGCTCGGCCTGCGTGCGCAACCCCAGGGCCGCTGCCAGGTCCAGGGCGGTCGGACAGCGCAAGGTGGATGACTCCGGGATCAGCACCAGCGGCAGATCCGCCCTCGAGGCCTCGGCCATGGCGACCAGGCGGGCGCCCTCGGGGTCACGCTCGATGTCGTACCAGGAGTAGGGAACGTGGTTGCGGGCCAGGAAGGTCTTGATCTCGTGGCTGCGCTCGGACCAGCGATCACCGACCACGCGCACCTCGGAGTCCCGGGAGGGGTTCGCGTGGTTCCAGTCGTTGAGCAGGTCGTCGATGACCGGGTAGAGGCGTTCCGCGGGCGGATCCCAGGGCTTGAGCAGGTAGTAGTCCAGGCCGATCTCGTTGATCGCCTGGATGGCGACATCGGTGTCCGCGTAGGCCGTGAGCAGCAGGAGCTTCGCGCCGGGGCAGTGGGTGCGCGACTGGTCCAGCAGGTCGATGCCGGCCATTCCCGGCATCTTCTGGTCCGAGACGATCAGCGCGACGGGCCTGCCGCGCAGCGCGAGCTCGGCCAGCACGGCCAGGGCCTCAGCTCCCGAGTTCGCGCGCACGATTCGATAGTCGGCGCCGTAGCGCGCGCGCAGGTCGCGCGTGATCGCCTGCGACACCTGCGGGTCGTCGTCCACCGTGAGGATGGTGGGCTTGCTCATTCGTGCCTCCTGTGACCGCCAGCCGGTACCCGGCCCGCACGGAGGCAGACAGTACTCCGACGCGGCCCGCGGAGGCCACGGATCCGACACCCACCAGGGTGCGTGGACCAGGCCGTGCAGGCGACACCGCGCCAGGGGGACGGCATGGTCCGCGGTTGTCAGGCCGCCGGGAGAGAATCACGCCGTGACCCACCCCGCAGCCATCCGCGCCGACGAGGCCGACACTGCCGCCCTGCGCGTGCTGCGTGAGGTCTTCGGCTACGACCAGTTCCGAGGGGCCCAGGCGGAGATCATCGCGCAGGTGGTCTCCGGCGGGGACGCCCTGGTCCTGATGCCCACCGGTGGCGGGAAGTCGGTGTGCTACCAGGTGCCGGCCATCGTCCGACCCGGGCTCGGCGTCGTGGTCTCCCCGCTGATCGCCCTCATGCAGGACCAGGTGGACGCGATGCGACTGCTCGGGGTTCGGGCCGCGTTCCTGAACTCCAGCCTCGATGCGGCCAGCGCCTCGGAGGTCATCCGGGCGATGAGCTCCGGCGAGCTCGACCTGCTCTACGTCGCCCCCGAGCGCCTGGTGACCGGCGGGTTCCTCGCGCAGCTGGACCGGATCCATGCGGCCCACGGCCTCGCCCTGTTCGCGATCGACGAGGCGCACTGCGTGTCCCAGTGGGGCCACGACTTCCGCCCCGAGTACCTGGGCCTGTCGGTCCTTGCCGAGCGCTTCCCGGACGTTCCGCGCCTGGCCCTGACCGCCACCGCCGACATGATCACGCGCGCCGAGATCCGCCAGCGGCTCGCGCTGGGGGAAGCGCCTGAGTTCCTGTCCAGCTTCGACCGCCCGAACATCCGCTACACAGTCGTGGAGAAGGCCAACGCCCGCGACCAGCTGCTCGGATTCCTCGCCGGCGATGAGCAGAACCCCAGCCTGATCGGGTCCTCGGGGATCGTCTACTGCGCGTCGCGCAAGAAGGTCGACCAGACCGCTGTGTGGCTCAACGAGCAGGGCATCACCGCCTTGGCCTACCACGCGGGCCTCGACCAGGCGGCGCGTCGCTCCGCGCAGGACCGGTTCCAGCGCGAGGACGGCATCGTGGTCGTCGCCACCATCGCCTTCGGGATGGGCATCGACAAGCCCGACGTCCGGTTCGTCGCCCACCTCGACCTGCCCAAGAGCATCGAGGCCTACTACCAGGAGACCGGTCGAGCGGGCCGTGACGGCGAGCCGGCCCAGGCCTGGATGGCCTACGGCCTGGCCGATGTCGTGCTGCAGAAGTCGTGGATCGACGCATCGGAGGCCCCCCTGGAGATCCGCCGGGTGGAGGCCGCCAAGCTCGACGCACTGCTCGGGTACTGCGAGGCGGCGACGTGCCGGAGGTCGGTCCTGCTCGACTACTTCGGGGAGCGCACCGGGCCCTGCGGCAACTGCGACACCTGCCTGACGCCCCCCGAGATCTGGGACGGCACGGTCGCGGCCCAGAAGTTCCTGTCCGGCGTGATCCGCACCGGGCAGCGCTTCGGCGCGGGGCACATCATCGACCTGCTGGTGGGCAAGCCGTCGCAGCGCATGTCCGAGCTTGGCCACGACCAGCTGCCCACGTTCGGGGTGGGTGCGGAGCTGGACGCCACAGCCTGGCGCGGTGTGGCCCGCCAACTGGTCGCCCAGGGACTGCTCAGCTCCGACTCGCAGGCCTACGGCGCCCTGCGAGTCACTGACGCCGCCGAGCCGGTCCTGCGTGGCCAGGCCCGGCTCGACCTCCGGCGGACCACCGCCAAGCCAGCAACACGAGCAGCGCGACGCCGCGGTGGATCCTCGGCGGCGACCGCGGCCGTCACCCTCGCCGGGCCGGACGCGGAGCTGTTCGAGCTCCTTCGCGCCGAGCGCAAGTCCATCGCCGACGAGCAGGGCGTCCCCGCCTACGTGGTGTTCCACGATGCCACCCTGCGCGAGATCGCCACTCGACGTCCTGGCACCAACCAGCAACTGCTCGATGTGCCGGGCATCGGTGCGGCCAAGGCCGAGCGCTACGGCGAGCGGATCCTGGCCGCGGTGGGCCGCGCGGCAGCCGAGGCCTGAGCCGCAGCCGTGGCCGGGTCGACCTGTCCGGGGTGACCAGCCGCCGAGGGACCGGTAGCGTGCCCGAGCATGTCGCTGCAGCACCCTGAGGTCGGGAGATTCGCCGAGCACCTGGGCACCGTGGGTCAGGCGGTCGACGACTGGCTCGGCTCCGACATGCCGGATGCGCTGTCGTCCGCGGTCGACTGGCAGACGACCCTGTCCGGACCGCCTCCCCAGCACGGGATCGGCGCCGATGCCACGATCCAGGAGTACGTGCGACTTCTCGTGGCCCACGGTCAGCGGCTGACCTCGCCGAGGTCGTGGGGCTGGATCACGTGCGGGCCGACCACAGTGCCCACCGTCGTGGCAGCGGGGGCAATGGCGGTGGCCCCGCAGCGCCAGACGTTGTCGGCCTACCACCAGGTGGAGGAGCTCTCGCTGGAATGGCTCGGCGCGATCTGCGGGCTGGCCCCGCACATGCGCGGCGTCTACTCCAGTGGCGGGTCCACCGCGAACCTCGTCGCCCTGGGGGCCGCCCGCCAGCACGCCCTCGAGCAGGCGGGGTACGACGCGTCGGACCTCGGACTCGATGGTCGGCGTCTGGCCATCTACACGTCCTCCCAGGCACACAACACGGTGCAGCGCGCCGCCGGCGTGCTGGGGATCGGGCGATCGTCGGTCCGCTCGATCCACGTGGATGCGGATCGGCGGATGGACCTGGGGGCGCTGGCCGCTGCCCTGGACCGCGACCGGCGTGCGGGGATCCTCCCGGTGGCCGTCGTGGCCGCGGCCGGGACCACCAACACCGGTGCGATCGACCCGCTCCGGGGTGCTGGTGACCTCGCCCATGCCCATGGGGCGTGGTTCCATGTCGATGGCGCCTACGGGCTGCCCGGAAGCCTCGACGACCGCGTGGCTCCGCTGTACGACGGACTCGACCTGGCCGACTCGGCAATCACCGATCCGCACAAGTGGCTGGGAGCCCCCGTGGGGATCGCGGCCACCTTCGTGCGCGATCGCTCGATCCTGCACCGGGCCTTCACCCAGGAGCCGGCCGACTACCTCGAGGGCGCCTTCTCCTCCGACGACGTCCAGTCAACGCTGGACGACATGGGCATCCCGTACTTCGACTTCGGCGTCGAGCTGTCCGCGCCCCCACGCGGCGTGATGGTCTGGGCGATCCTGCGTGAGCTCGGCGTCGAGGGCGTGCGCGCCCGCATCGTCGCGGACAACGACTTCGCCCGGTACCTGGCCGCGCGCGCTCACGAGCACCCGCGCCTGGAGGTGCTCGCCGAGCCGGTGCTGTCGATCTGCGGGTTCCGCTACCGCACAGGCGCCGAGCAGGACTGGGACTCGGTCAACTCACGGATCCTGCGGCGCCTGGCGCGCGAGACGCCGATCGTCGTGAGCTCCACCTTCGTCGAGGGCAGCTACGTCCTGAGGCCCTGCTTCATCAACGCCCGGACCAACACGACGCACGTCGACGAGTTCCTGGACACGGTGGTCCGGTTCGGCGACGAGATCACCGGGTGACCGGTCGGACCGCGGCGAAGGTCTTGTGGAATACGTAATAGCGATATATCGTTGGACATGTCGTTGAGCACATCGCCCGACACCTGACAACGAAGGAGGACTCGCTGATGTCCCGCGAATCCCACAGGCACCACCACCCGCACCACCACCGTCACCATGACGACCCCGCCTCGCAGTCCGAGCCGTTCGGCGACGGCGTCCCCAACGAGCCCGGCCCCGGACGAGGTCGCGGACGAGGCCACCGCCACGGAGGCGGCCCCGGCTTCGGCGCCCGGTTTCGGTGGCCCCGGCCCCGGCGGATTCGGACCCCGTGGCCGCCGCAGGCGCCCCAAGGGTGCAGTCCGCGAGGCCATCCTGTCCCTGCTCGCCGAGGGACCAGCCAACGGCTACAGCCTGATGAAGCAGATCGCCGAACGGGCAGAGGGCGAATGGAGCCCCAGCCCCGGATCGGTCTACCCGACGCTCGCGCAACTGGTCGACGAGGGCCTGATCGAGGCCACTGGCGAGGGCAAGGGCACCGATTTCGCCCTCACCGCGCAGGGTCGCGAGTACGTCGAGCAGAACGCCGACGCGCTCGAGGCGATCTGGGCAGGAAGCACGCACGGTGCGCCTACCCGCGCCGCCATGCGCGACAGCATCGGCGCCCTGATGGGGGTCATCCAGCAGTTCCGTTTCGCCACCGATGACCAGCGCAAGGCAGCCGCCGAGCAACTCGACGAGACCCGCCGCGCCCTGCACCGGATCCTGGCCGAGTAGACCCGAAGACGGGAATGGCCCCCACCCGCAGCGATGCAGGTGGGGGCCATTCCTGTTCGTCCTCTCAGGCGCGCAGCGCCTCCGCGAGGTCGGCGAACTCCTGCACCAGCAGGCCCATGTCGTCGCTGGTGTGGGCCAGCGAGACGAGCCACTGCTCGTCGAGCCCGGGCGGGGTGAGGATGCCGCGGTTGACGCCCCACAGCCAGCTGAGCTCGGCGACGCCGAAGTCCGTGCGCTTGTAGTCACGGTAGTTGCGCACCGGGTCGGTGGCCCACGTGACGGCTCCCTTGACGCCGAACCCGACCGTCTGCGCCGGGAGCTCGTAGCGCGCAATCAGTGCATCGATGGCGTCGAGCGCGTCATCGTTGAGCTTCTCCGCTGCCGCCAGCGCCTCGTGCGTGCAGACCTCGTCGACGGCGACCGCGGCGGCCATCACCAACGGGTTGCCGTTGTAGGTGCCGAAGTGCGGCATGCGGTTGTCCGAGACTGTGGCCATCACCTCGGCCCGCCCGCCGAACACCGCCAGCGGCAGGCCGCCGCCGACGCTCTTGGCCAGGCACACGAGGTCGGGGGTCACGCCAAGTCGCCTGGATGCGCCGCCGTACCCGGCAGTCAGGCCGGTCTTCACCTCGTCGAACACCAGCAGCACGCCGTGGCGGTCGCACGCCTCGCGCACACCGGCCAGGTAGCCGGCATCGGGGACAACGATGGAGATGTTCTCCAGGACGGGCTCCATCACGACCGCGGCGATCTCGGAGGCGTGCTCGGCGAGAATGGCCTCGAGGCGATCGAGGTCGTTGTAGGGCACGACATGCACCGTGCCGGCCTCGACATCGAACGGGGTCACCGGGATCGGCGCGTCCTCGGGTCCTGATTCGGCGACATCGGGCTTCACCGAGACGGCCAGGGCGTCGTACCCGCCGTGGTAGCCACCCTCGATCTTGATGATGGCGTGGCGCTCGGTGAAGGCTCGCGCGGTACGTACCGCGTACATGGTCGCCTCCGTGCCCGAGTTGGTGAAGCGCAGCTGGTCCAGGCCGAAGCGCTCCTGGAACCGCTCGGCGACGTCGGTGGCCGAGGGCGAGGGCGTCACGAACAGCGTCCCGGTCTCCATCGCCCCGATCACGGCCGCGACCACCGCGGGGTTGAGGTGGCCGACGAGCATCGCCCCGAAGCCCATCGACAGGTCGAGCAGCTGCCGGCCATCGACGTCGGTGAGCCAGGCCCCCTTGGCCGAGGTGATCGAGATCGGGTACGGCTCCCAGTGCTGGAACGACGACGTGACGCCCAGGGGCAACGACTCCATCGCTCGCTTGTTGTGCTCCCCCGAGCCCGCCGTGGCGCTCGTGAATCGCGCCCACTCGGCCGCAGTCAGCGCCTCGACGCGAGCCGGGTCCAGCGGGGTCGAGGAGGTCGGCAGCGTCCGGCGCGTGGCCGGGTCGTGCGGGGGCCAGGCGGAGGGAGCGGAGGCGTTCAGGGGGGTCTCGGTCGTCATACGGATCTCCAAACACGGGTTCGCTGGTCGGTTCCGACTGAGGCTATCCGGCCGTGGCCGTAGTTGCGCATCCGGCGGGTCACGGGCCGCGCGAGAAGCACTCGCGGACTCGGCCGGGCCACGCCAGTGGGCACGGGCTCCTACGCTGGAGGCATGCCCGCCCTCCCCGCCCTGCCTGCCCTATCCGCTCTGCCCGCCCTGCCCGGTCGCCGACCCGATGTGCTGCTCGAGCTGGACCTGACCCAGGCCCCGGTCCCGCGCGACTCCGACGACCCGATCACCCGCTTGCGCCTGCGCGGGCGTCCGCAGCTGCGTCCGATCCTCCGGGCGCTGCATGAGGCCGCTGAGGATGACCGCGTCGTCGGCCTCATCGCCAAGGTCGGCGGGGAGCTGCCGTGGGCGGTCATGCAGGAGCTGCGCCTGGGGGTGCGCGACTTCGTGGCGCACGGCAAGCCCGCGCTCGCGTGGGCCGAGAGCTTCGGCGAGGGGTCAGGATCCATGACGGCCTTCGTCCTGGCCAGCGCATTCGACGAGATCTGGCTGCAGCCCGGTGGGGAGCTGGGGATGCTGGGCGTCGGCATCGAGGCGACGTTCGTCCGCGGCGCGCTCGACAAGCTGGGCATCGAGCCGCAGATCCAGCAGCGCCACGAGTTCAAGAACGCGGCGAACAGCATCATGCGCACGGAGTTCACCGAGGCCCACCGCACGGCGCTCGACCGGCTTGCCGAGTCCCTCTTCACCGACGCGATCGACATGATCGCCGAGGGCCGAGGGATGCCGCCGGAGACCGTGCGAGGGCTCATCGACACCGGGCCACGCACTGCCCCGAAGGCACGGGAGGTCGGCCTGGTCGATTCCCTGGGGTACCGCGATCAGGCGTACGCCGCGATGCGGTCCCGCGTGGGGCCCGACGCCGAGCTGTTGTTCGCCGAACGGTGGTCGCCACCGCGCCGACCACATCTCCCTGCGCGGCGCAAGGGACACGTCGCGCTCGTCGAGGTGAGCGGCGCGATCGCGTCCGGTCGCTCGACCCGCGGCCCGATGGGGCGCCAGGTGGGCAGCGACTCGATCGGCGCCGCGCTGCGGGCCGCGACCGCCGACGACAACACCCGCGCGGTCGTCCTGCACATCGACTCCCCCGGCGGATCCGCGGTGGCCTCGGACACGATCTGGCGCGAGGTGTGCCAGGTCCGCGAAGCAGGCAAGCCGGTGATCGTGTCGATGGGGTCCGCCGCGGCGTCGGGGGGCTACTACATCGCGTGCCCGGCCGATGCGATCGTGGCCCTGCCCGCCACCCTCACGGGCTCCATCGGCGTCTTCGGGGGCAAGGTCGTCGTACGCGACCTCATGGAGCGACTCGGGTTGACCACCGGGACGGTGTCCCACGGCGCCCGGTCCCTGATGTACTCATCGCGACAGGGCTTCACCGACGACGAGCGCGCGCAGCTCGACGCCACGCTGGACGCGATCTACACCGACTTCGTCGCCAAGGTCGCCCAGGGGCGTGGCCGGCCAGTGGAGGAGATCGAGGCCATCGCCCGGGGCCGCGTGTGGACCGGGACCGACGCCCTGCGCATCGGCCTCGTGGACGAGTTGGGCGGGTTGCGGGACGCACTGCGGATCGCACGATCCCGCGCTGGGCTCCCGAGCGACGCACCGGTCGTCGGTGCGCTCCATGTATCCCCGCTGGCCCGGCTGGGACGGGCGCGGAACAGCGAGGACCCACGCGCCGCCGTTGGCGCCACCCTGCCCGGGCTCACGGGCCTCGCCTCCCAGCTGGGGCTCGCCCCATCCACGGAGCTGCGCATGCCCACGATCACCCTGCGCTGACGTCGCGCACGGTGTCGGGCCTCAGCTCGGAAGCGGTCCGCGATAGCCCTCGGAGTGCGTGAACACCAGGTTGGTCTCGGTGTGCGCCACCGCCGGGTGCGTGGTCAGGTGGTCGAGCACGAAGTCCCGCAGCCGCTCGGCATCGGGCACCGCAACGTGGAGCACGTAGTCGTCGGAGCCGGCGACATGGAAGGTCTGGATCACCTCCGGCAACGTCGGAAGCCGGCGCGCGAACGAGTCGATGACGGCCCGGTCGTGGGCCCGCAGCCGGACGGCGATCAGGGCCTGGACGGGCCGACCGACGGATGCCGGGTCGACATCGGCCCGGAAGCCCCGGATGACTCCCGACCGCAGCAGGACCCGCAGCCGCACCAGTGCCGTGGAGGGGGCGACCCCCGCCTGCTCGGCCAGCCGCGCGTTGGGCATCCGCGCATCTCGCAGCAACGCGCTGACCAGGGCCAGGTCGGTCCGGTCCAGCGGTCGAACAACATTCGGCATGAGCACCTCCACGTGGTTGGCGGTCGAAGATCCTTCGATCACTAACCCGTTCTTCAATCATTGAGCAGACCGATCTTGATAGGGACCGAAGGATCGGACCATCATCGTGTCATGGCCCACTCGTTGGACACCACCGCAGTCCATGCCGGCCGTCACGACCTCACCGCCCTGGGTGTGCACGCCCTCCCGATCGACCTGTCGAGCACGAACCCACTGCCGTCGATCGTCGAGGGCGGGGACTCCTACGAGAACCTTGCGACGGGGGGCAGGCTGGAGCCGGGGCAGTCGCCGGTCTACCAGCGGCTGTGGAACCCGACGGTGGCCCGTCTGGAGTCCGCGGTGGCCGAGCTCGAGCACACCGAGGACGCCCTCGCGTTCGCGTCGGGGATGGCGGCACTGAGCGCCGTCCTGCTGGCGACGGTCCAGCGCGGGACGCCGCACGTCGTGGCGGTGCGCCCGCTGTACGGCGGAACGGACCACCTGCTCGGGATGGGCCTGCTGGGCACCGAGGTGACGTTCGCCGGAGCCGCCGAGATAGCCGGGGCGATCCGACCCGACACCGGACTGGTGATCCTGGAGTCCCCCGCGAACCCGTCGCTCGAACTCGTCGACATCCGCGCCGTGGTGGCCGCGGCCGGCGCGGTCCCGGTGCTCGTGGACAACACGTTCGCCACCCCCGTGCTCCAGCAGCCGCACGATCTGGGGGCCGCGATGGTCCTGCACTCCGCGACCAAGTTCATCGGCGGGCACTCCGACGCCCTCGGTGGGATCGTCGCCGCCGACGCCACCCTCATCGAGGCACTGCGCCGCGTCCGGGCCATCACTGGGGCGATCCTGAACCCGATGGCCGCCTACCTCCTGCATCGCGGCCTGCCCACGCTCCCGCTGAGGGTCCGCGCCCAGCAGGCGACCGCCACGGCCCTGGCGCAACGGCTCGCGGCCCGCCCGGAGCTCGCGCGTGTCATGCACCCCTCGATGCCCGGCGCCGACCCGCTCGGCCTGCTCGGGACGCAGATGGCCGGACCGGGTTCGATCCTTGCCATCGAGATGCGCGACGGGTTCGCCGCGGCCAGCCGGGTGGCGGAATCCCTGCAGCTCATCACCCACGCGGTCTCCCTCGGTGGGGTGGACACGCTCATCCAGCACCCGGCCGCGCTGACGCATCGACCGGTCCCGCCCGAGGCGCGACCCAGCGCAGGCCTCCTGCGGATCTCCGTGGGGCTGGAGTCCCTCGAGGACCTGGCCGACGACCTGGAGCAGGCCATCGCCAGGGCGTGAGCTCGCTCAGCGCGGGCGCCAGCGTTTCCACAGCGTGGTCGCGGCTGCGCGGGGCTTGCCGTCCCACACCAGCTCCGCCTCGACAGTCACCTGGTCGGTGTCCGCCGACGCCACGACTGCCCGCAGCTCCAGCACCTGACCCAAGGGGACCGGTCGCAGGTAGCGCAGGTCGAGGCCCGCTGTCACGTACAGCAGTGGGGCCCCCGGCTGCGGTTCCATCCCGAGCCCATGGGCCCGGTGGAACACGGCCGCCCCGCTGTGGCAGTCAAGGACGGTGGCGATGATCCCGCCGTTGAGGAACCCGAACCCGTTGTCGTGCTCGGGCCACGGCTCGAACGATGCGGTCACGAAGCCGTCACCCGGGTAGCTGCGCAGCTTCAGCCCCTTGGCATTCGCATGCCCGCACCCGAAGCACGTCAGCTGCGGGTAGAGGGTCTCCTGGATGCTCAACTGCGTCGTCGCGTCGTCGTGCGTCACGAGAGCAGGATCGCGCACCGGCCCAACCAGGCAGCACCCGGGTGCGATGCCCACCTAGGGTCACACCATGAGCGCTGATCTGATCACGAGGTTCTACACCGCGTTCCAATCGCTGGACGCCGAGGCGATGGCTGCGTGCTACGCCGCCGACGCCACGTTCTCCGACCCGGTCTTCACCCACCTGCGGGGCCACCAGGTCGGGGACATGTGGCGGATGCTGTGCGCCTCGGCGCAGGACTTCAGCCTGACCTTCGACTCGGTCACCGACACCTCGGCGCACTGGGTCGCGACCTACACGTTCACCTCGACCGGACGCCGCGTGGTCAACGACATCCGAGCCTCATTCGTGATCTCCGACGGGTTGATCCTGGAGCACCGCGACTCCTTCGACCTGTGGGCCTGGTCGCGCCAGGCACTCGGACCGTCGGGCGTGGCACTGGGCTGGACCCCGTTCCTCCACGGCAAGGTCCGCGGCCAGGCGATGGCTGGCCTGAGGAAGTTCCAGCAGCATGGGTGAGTCACCTGCGCTCTCCGCCCCTCGCTGCTTCTGGGTCGACTCAGCCCCGGACGACTACCTCGCCTACCACGACGCGGAGTGGGGCTACCCCGTCGCCGACGAGCGCAGGCTCTTCGAGAAGCTCTGCCTGGAGGGCTTCCAGAGCGGTCTGAGCTGGCTGACGATCCTGCGCAAGCGCGAGAACTTCCGCGCCGCCTTCGCCGGGTTCGATGTCGAAGCCGTCGCCCGGTTCACCGAGGCACGACGTGACCCGGCTGCTCGGCGATGCGGGGATCGTCCGCCACCGCGGCAAGATCGAGGCGACCATCGGCAACGCCAGGGCCACCCTCGAGCTCGTGGATGAGGAGGGTTCACTCGCCGCCTACGTCTGGGGTTTCGAGCCCGACGCGGCTGACCGTCCGACGCGGCATCGGGCCGAGGACGTGCGGGCGCTGACCACGGCACCCGCTGCGATCGCCCTGTCCAAGGACCTCAAGCGCCGCGGATTCAGGTTCGTCGGCCCGACGACCATGTACGCCTTCATGCAGGCCATGGGACTCGTGAACGACCACACCGAGGACTGCGCATTCCGCCCTGTGGCACAGGCTGCCCGGGAGGGCTTCACCGTCCCGTCGGCGGCCCCGAAGTCGACGACGCCCTGATCAGCGCTTGCCCACGAGCGCACCCGCAGGGAGGGGCTCGGCAGCGATGACGTCCTCGGGCGCACCGACCAGCCGCAGCGTTGCCTGCAGGCACAGCCCCGCGTACGCGGGGTCGAGGTGGCCTGCGACTGCCAACGACGCGAACCCGTGGACCATCGACCACATCGGCACTTCGAGCCCCGGTCGCAGGGCGGGATCCAGGACGCCCGTGGCAACGAGGTCATCGAGGGCGGCGGTGAGCAGCTGGTATGCGCCGCTCATGGGGTGCTCGTCGGGATCGACCCCGCAGTGCGTGCCGAAGGTGTGCGCGAACAGGTTCGGCTCGGCCATGGCGAACTCGACGTAGGCGCGGCCGAGCCGGGCGAACCGAGTCGCGGAGTGAGCCGCCGGGGTGCGCGAGGCCGCCGCCGGGTCCGCATCCGCCTCGGCAAGGGCGGAGATCATCTGCTGCTCCAGGAGGACGATGCCGCACTGGCTCACCTCATGGTGGATCGACGTCTTGTCCGGGAAGTGGTGGTAGGCAGCACTCGGTGAGACGTCCAGGGCGGCGGCGAGTCCACGCACCGTCAGGGACTCAGGCCCCTGCTCGCGAACCCGGATGACGGCGGCATTGATGAGTCCCTCGCGCAGATCCCCATGGTGGTACGGCTTTGCCATGCGAGAAGTGTAGCGCACAACTTGACAGCGTTCAGATGAACCCCCATGATGATCCGAACATCGTTCAGATTGCCTACCCGGAGGATCACATGACCACCAGCGCCACCACCCAACCCGCCCTGGCGGACCCACCGCCCAGCGTCTTCGAGCGCCTCGGCGAGTTCATCGTCCGGCGGGCCCGTCTGGTCCTGGTCCTGTTCTTCGGCGGGGTCATCCTCGCCGGCGTCGTCGGCTCCCAGGTGTTCGCAGCCCTCGGGTCCGCGGGCTACAACGACCCCGGCTCGGACTCCGCCAGGGCCGCGACGGTCCTGTCCGAGGAGTTCGCGACCTCCGAGCCGATCCTGGTGATGGCCGTGACCTCACCGGCCGGCGTGGACGACCCAGCCGCGACCAGCGACGCCCGCGAGCTCGTCGCCGAGATCAGCGCGACCCCCGGTGTCGCCCAGGTCGTGAGCTACTGGACCTCAGGCACTCCCCCAGCCCTGCGCAGCGAGGACGGCTCGATCGGCCAGGTGATCGTGTACTCCGAGCCCGACGCCACCGTCACGGAGCGCACTGAGGTCGCCGAGACCGTGATGGCCGCGACCGGCACCCAGCAGGGTGGTCTCACAGTGGCCACCAGCGGCGCCGAGGCAGTCGGCGCGGCCGTCAGCGAGACCATCACCGAGGACCTCAAGCTCGCCGAGTCGGTTGCGATCCCGATCACGATGCTCGTCCTGCTGGTCGTGTTCGGCAGCCTCGTCTCCGCCGGCCTGCCTCTGGTCGTCGCCGCTGGCTCGGTGCTCGGCAGCTTCCTCGTGCTGTGGCTGATCACCCAGGTCACCGACGTCTCGATCTTCGGCCTCAACCTGATCACCGGCCTGGGTCTCGGCCTCGGCATCGACTACGCCCTGCTCATGGTGAACCGGTTCCGCGAGGAGAGGGCGCGTGGGCTGGCCCCCGACCGGGCAGTCGTGCGCACGGTGGCGACGGCGGGTCGCACGGTCGCGGTGTCCGGCGTGACGGTCGCCGTCACTCTCGGCGCACTGCTGTTCTTCCCGCAGTACTTCCTGCGCTCGTTCGGCTACGCGGGCATCAGCGTGACGCTGCTGGCCGTCCTCAGCGCGATCACCGCCCTGCCTGCCGCGATGGCACTGCTGGGCGCGCGCACCGACTCCCTGCGGATCCGCCGGGGCGACCTCGCCCCCTCCGATGACGGCGCCTGGGCCCGCGTCGCCCGGGCCGTGATGCGCCGACCCGTGCTCGTCGCCGTGTCGGTGACGGCCGTCCTGCTCTCGATCGGCTCCCTGGCCCTGGGGGCGTCCTTCAGCCAGGTCGACGATCGCGCGCTGCCCGCCGACAACCCCGCGACGGCGGCCGCCAGCCTGCTGCGGGAGAGCTTCCCCGGCGAGGAGGGCGCCCCCGTCCAGGTCGTCCTGGCCGGCGACAAGGCATCCGATCCCGCAGCCGTGACGGCGCACGCCGCGACCCTGTCGGAGCTCGACGGGGTGGTCCGGGTCGTGGCCCCCACCGAGGTGTTCATCGACGGCGAGTCCGTGGGCCCGAACCCGACCGCGGGTGCGTCAGCCGAGACCTCTCCCGGGGGCTGGGTGCGGCTCGACGTTGTCGGCGACGTGGCGCCACGAAGTGCTGAGGGCGCTGACCTGGTCCAGTCGGTGCGGGCGGTGCCGTGGTCCGGTGAGTCGCTGGTCGGCGGAGCCGCTGCCGAGTACGCCGACTCCCAGGCAGCCATTGCCGCCACCCTGCCGCTTGCGCTGGGCTGGGTGTTCGCCCTCACCCTGATCGTGCTGTTCCTCTACACCGGCAGCGTGGTGCTGCCCATCAAGGCGGTGCTGCTCAACATCCTGTCCCTGGCGGCGACCATCGGCGCCCTGGTCTGGGTCTTCCAGGACGACAACCTCGGCTGGCTCGTCGGTGGCTACCAATCGACCGGCACCCTGGACACCTCGATGACCGTGCTGATCGCGATCGTCGCCTTCGCCCTGTCGATGGACTACGAGGTGTTCCTTCTCTCACGGATCAAGGAGGAGCACGACGCCGGTGCCGACACCGAGACGGCCGTCGAGCTGGGCCTGCAGCGATCGGGCCGGATCATCACCGCTGCCGCGGTGCTGCTGGCGATCGTGTTCGCCTCGTTCATCACCAGCGGGGTGACGCCCATCAAGCAGCTCGGCTTCGGCGTCGCGTTCGCGATCCTGCTGGATGCGACCATCGTGCGCGGGCTCATGGTCCCTGCGTTCATGCGCCTCGCGGGCCGCTGGAACTGGTGGGCACCCGCTCCCCTGGCGGCCCTGCACCGGCGGATCGGGCTGTCCGAGGGGTGAGGCTGGGCCTCTCGGCACCGGAGTGGGATCCCGAACGGGATCACCACCTCCGGTGCCGATGGTCGTGGGGGGCCCATGACGTCGTGCGCTGCATGTGCCGGTGCCGGCGCGGGCCCCCCATCATCCAGAACAGCAGGATCGGCAGCCAGAACGGGAAGAAGAAGCCGGCACCGACCATGACCACTGCGAACGCGATGAGCAGCGGGACAGCCAGGATCGCCACCGGCGGATGGACCGAGCGACGCACGGGCACGGGGGCCGCCGGGACGACCCCCGATCGGATCGCGGGGAGGTCCGCGAACAGCGGATCGAGCTCGTCGAGGTACGTGCAGGCCAACGCCAGCTCCATCCTGGCGGTGAACTCCGGCAGGGCGAGGCGGCCGGCAGCGTGGTGCTCCCCGAGCGCGAGCACCGCCTCATCGCGGTCCTGGTCCGATGCCCGCATACGGGCGTTCGGTCCCACTCAGCTCTCCTCGTCGTCGGCGGCAAGCACCGCGAAGAGCTCACGCCGGGCCCGGTTGAGGATCTGCCGGGCCTGGTCTGCCTCACCGGCTGCGATCACCTGCATGGCAGCAGCGCCGACGCCCATCATCAGGTGGCGCAGGTCCTCGACCTCGTCGGCCTGCTCCTGGCTGAACCCGGCGAAGACGGCCCCGATCTCCTCGGAGCGCGCCTCGACGTAGCGCCGACCGGCCTCAGTCAGGGAGAACACGCGACGTCCCTCGACCTTCTCCTCGTCGATGAGGCCCTCGTCCTGCAGCGCCGACAGCGCGGGGTAGACCGCCCCCGGGCTCGGGGTCCACGCCCCATGGCTGCGCTCGCCAATGTCCTGGATCAGCTGGTAACCGTGCCGGGGCGCCTCGGCGAGCAGGGCGAGGATGGCCAGGCGCACATCCCCACGGGCAGCGCGGGGGCGGCTTGGGCCCCCGCCCCACCCCGACTCCCACGGGCCGGCCCACGGCGGGGCGCCGAAACGGGCGCCCGGAGCATGCGCCCACCCCCGACCCCGCTTGCCGGTCATCTGCAGACCCAGCACCTGCTCCCGAAGCCGCCCGAGCAGCTCCCACCCATCACACGCCGGGAACTCGGCACCCCATTGACCTGCCGTTGCACTCATCGCGTCACTCCCTCATCCTTCGGAGACTGTCTTCGATATGCAAACGATATATCGCGATAGTCCGTCGAGCAATGGCGAGTTGCGGAACGTGGGGCTGGTCGCTAGACCTGCGGGGGCCACTGGCCCAGGTGCGGCGCGAAGGCCGCCGCCCAACGCTCGACCTCGGTCGCGGGCAGCGGACCACGGGTCACCGCATCGGCCACGTCGCGGAGGTTGTCTGCCGAGGACGTGCCCACGATGGCAGTCGAGACACCAGGGACGAACGCGCTGAACCGGATCGCCGTGCTGATCCAGTCGCCGTCGGCGGGTTCGATGCCCATCACGCCCAACCGCTCCCAGTAGGGCTCTTCGTAGCGACCCACCGGCCGGTCCTCGAAGCGCCAGGCAGCATTGGCCAGGGGGCGCTTCGCGATGATCCCGAGGCCCGCCTCGACAGCCCGCGGCAGGAGCGTGGTCGCTGTCCACTGGTCGGCGAGGTTCACCGACGTCTGGATCGCGCCGAACGCCCCGGACTCGATCGCCCACTCCAGCTCCGCACCCTCGCCGGAGTACCCGCAGACCCGCACCTTGCCCTCCTCCTGGGCGCGGCGCAGGGCGTCGACCGCCTCCCCCGCTTGGAGGACGTCGAGGCCGCACGAGTGCAGGAAGCACACGTCGATCGTGTCGGTCGAGAGCTGGCCCAGCGCCCGGTCGATCCCACCTGTCACGGCCGCGGCGCTCCAGTCGGGCACCCCGGGCACGCTGTAGCCGACCTTCGTCGACAGGACGAACTGGTCCCGGCGGTGGCTCAGCAGCCGGCCGATCCGCTCCTCGCTGAGCTCGTACCCGCGGGCGGTGTCTATCAGGTTGATCCCCGCGTCGAGGGCAGCGTTGAGCACCCGCGCGGCATCCGCGTCGCTCGACGCCGGAGATCCGATGTGCCCGGCGCCGAAGCCGAGGACCGAGACCTGCAGGCCGGTGGCCCCGAACGGTCGCTGTTCCATGGTCGGCATCGTAGGGTCCACGGGGATCCCGTGACCGGTCTGCGCTTGCACCGTCGGACGCCCTCGCGCATAATGAATGATCAGTCATTCAGTCACTCGATCAGTCAGCAATCACGAGGAGAAGCAATGCCCTGGACCACGAACGACATCCCCGACCTGACCGGACGCGTCGCCGTCGTCACCGGCGCGAACGGCGGGCTCGGCCTCGAGAGCGCCCGCGCCCTCACTGCGGCCGGTGCCCACGTGGTCATGGCGGTGCGCAACCAGGCGAAGGCCGCCTCGGCAGTCGAGGACATCACGGCCAGCGTGCCGGATGCCTCCCTGGAGCTGGTCGCCCTGGACCTCGGGTCGCTGGAGTCGGTGCACGCGGCCGGGACGACCATCGCCGAGAGCCACGGGAAGATCGACATCCTGATGAACAACGCCGGGCTCATGGCGTGCCCCGAGCGACGGACCGCCGACGGCTTCGAGATGCAGCTCGGCGTCAACCACCTCGGCCACTGGGTGCTGACCGCCCACCTGCTGCCGAGCCTGCTCAGTGCGGACGCCGCCCGCGTCGTGACCGTCACGAGCACTGCCCACCACTTCGGGCTCCCGCTCGACCCGGACAACCCGCACCTGGAGGGCAAGTACGGCGAGTGGCGTGCCTACGGTCAGTCCAAGCTCGCGAACTTCCACTTCGGGCTGGGCCTCCAGCGGCAGTTCGCCGCCGCAGGCGCACCCGCGCAGAGCCTGATCGCCCATCCGGGGCTGTCCAACACGGAGCTGCAGGCGGTGAGCGTCACAGAGACTGGGGGCAACCCCAGCCAGCGGTTCTTCCACACCCTGGCCGGCCGCACGGGCATGAGCCCCGCCCAGGGCGCGCTGTCCCAGCTGCGGGCAGCCACCGATCCGGGCGCTCGCGGAGGGGAGTTCTACGGGCCCCGCTTCGTGAACAACGGCGACCCCGTCCGCAAGCCGATCCTGCGCCGATGGGACCTGGACAAGGGGATCGCCACGGTGTGGGCGGTGTCCGAGCGGGAGACCGGCATGGCCATCGACCTCCCGCCGCTGTGGGCCGCGGCGTGACGCCCACGCCCACTCCCCCTGCTGCGGTGGACCGCGCGGCGCTCGTCCGCTCGGCACTGCGGGACCTGGTTGCCGAGAACGGGCTGCACGGCACTCCGATGAGCGCGGTCGCGGCCCGGGCCGGTGTCGCCACCGGAACGGCGTACGTCCACTACGCCTCGAAGGACGAACTCGTACTGGCTGCGTTCCGGGAGGCGAAGGTCGAGCTCGGTCACGCCGCCGTGGCACGCATGGATCCTGATGCACCCCCGGCGGCGCGCTTCGAGCAGCTATGGCTGGGCGTCCATGACCACCTCACCCGGAATCCGGAGCTCGCCCGCTTCCTCACACAGGTCGAGAGCTCGCCCTACGCCCGGCTGCACCACGACTCGGTCGACGACGCCGCCGATCCGCTCACGGAGGCCGCCTCGGTCCCGGACATGGCGGCGGAGCTGCTGCCGCTGCCCCTGGAGGTGCTGTTCGACCTGGGCCTGGCGCCGGCGATCCGGCTCGTGTCCGCTGGCGTCGAGCTCGAGCCGGACGACCTCCGGGCGGTCGCCCATGCCTGTTGGCGGGCGATCACCCGTCCGTAGCGTCGGGCACTGCCAGCGGGCTCGCCGGCCCCACCGACCCTCACCCGATCGGAGCAATCTGCCCCGTCCCCTCGCCGGCACGATGCCCGGAATCGCCATCAGATGGGCAGGAAACGCCCTATCCGCACCTTCAGGGACGAGTTGGACTGACCCCGGGGGGTATTGGTCGACGCCACATTATCGACTACGCTATGTATGCACTTGATCACGGACGGGGAGATACATCATGTGGTCGCATTCCGTGTTCCGCGACTCCGGCCTGGCCCAGCTGATCGTTGGCCCAGCGGGGCGGATCAGTGTGGCCAACCCCGCCGCGACCACTCTGATGGCGACGAGCTCGCTGGCCGGCGCCACCGTCGCTGACCTCATCGCCGCCCCCGACCGTGGATCCGTGGACGCCTTCCTGGCCACCCTCGCCGAACTGCCCGCCGGCCGAAGCCAGGCGCTCGGTCCGGTCCAGCTCATGGGCCCGGGGCGCAGCCGCACGGTCCAGATGATCGGGGCGCGGACGCGAGGCGAGGGCGGGTTCGACGCCCTGGTGATCGCGGTGCATGATGTGGCGGCCGCCGAGGCCGGGGCTGTGGGGCCGGAACAGCTGGTGGACCCGCTGACCGGGGTCGGCACGCGCTCCCGCGGCCTGGAGGCGCTCCGCCGGGCGACGCGGCCCGGGGCCCCCGGGTGCCTGCTGATCGTGGACCTCGACGGGTTCGGCTGGATCAACGAGAGCCTGGGCACGGGCGAGGGCGACCGCATCCTGGCGGAGGTCGCCGAGCGGCTGCTCCATGCTGTCCCGCCCGGAGCCACGGTGGCCCGGATCGACGGGGACCAGTTCCTGGTGGTGAGCTCCAGCACTCCGATGGTCGCGGCACCCGACCTCGCCGGTGTCGCGTTCTCCGCACTCGCCAAGCCCATGCACATCGCGGGCACCCGTGTGGTCACCGTCAGCATCGGCGTGGCGGGGCTGGGTGGCAGTGGCGTCGACGAGGTACTCGGCCGCGCCCTCTCAGCCCTCACGGTGGCCAAGGAGCAGGGCGGGCAGCAGATCGTCATCGATGGTCCGACCCTGCGCACGTACGGGCGTCGTCAAGGCGATGTGGCCGTGACCATCCGCGAGCTGGCCACGGACGCCCAGCGCGCATGGGCGCACGCAGCCCAGGCACAGGCCGAGGCCGCGCAGGCCCAGGCGGAGGCGGCGCAGGCCCAGGACGAGGCCGCTCGGGCCCAACGGGAAGCGCGCACCTGCCCGATGACCGGACTGCCCAACTACCTGGCCTACCTCGAGGAGGCGGAGGAGCTGCAGGCTGAGGCCCGCCGCACGGGGACGCCCGTCGCGGTCGTCTTCCTCGACCTCGACCAGTTCGGCACGATCAACAAGACCTTCTCCTGGGATCAGGGGACCAGGACCCTGGCTGCCGTCGCCGACGTGCTGGAGTCCGAATGCCGGGGCCATGACCGGGTCTTCAGGTTCGGCGGTGAGGAGTTCGTCGTCCTGCTGCCCGGCACCGACCGGCACGGGGCGGGCGTCGTGGCAGAGCGTCTGCGAGCCGCCGTGGAGGCAGCCGCCATCCCCCACGGAGGACTGCCCGAGCTGCCCATCGTGACCCTCAGCGTCGGCGTGGCGGTGGGACGTGGCCCGACCCTGGAGATCGCCAGGGTGGTCAAGAGGGCCGACGGGCAGTCGCAGCTCGCGAAGGCCACCGGCCGCAACCGCGTGCAGCCGCCGCCCGCGGCCTCCCCACCGGGCAGCGATGTGGCGCCGCACGGTGGCGACGTCGCCTGAACTCGTGGTCGGCCTGTCGCGCCAGCCGATCAGAGGACGGCCAGGACCCGGTCGCGGACCTCGTCGATGGTGCCCATCCCATCGACCTGGACCAGGATCCCCACCTCGGCGTACACGCGCGTGAGCGGCTCGGTCTGCTCGGTGTAGACCTCCATCCGTCGCCGGATGACGTCCTCCGTGTCGTCGGCGCGACCCTGCTCCTGGGCCCGCTTGAGCAGCCGGGCGACGATCTCGTCGGTGTCGACCGTGAGCTCGACGACCCGATCAAGGCGGAGGCCCATGTCGGCAAGAGCACTGTCCAGGACACCCACCTGGTCCAGGGTGCGCGGGTACCCGTCGAGGAGGAACCCGTCGGCGGTGTCCGGCTGGCTGAGGCGGTCGCGAACCATGGCATTGGTGATCCGGTCGGGGACGTAGTCCCCACTGTCCATGAACATGCCGGCGGCGATGCCCAGGGGCGTCACCTCTGCCAGATGGGCCCGGAACAGGTCCCCCGTCGAGACGTGCGGGATGCCCAGGCGCTCGCAGAGGACCTTCGCCTGTGTTCCCTTGCCCCCACCAGGGGGGCCCATCAACACGATGCGCATGAGCGGGCGACCTCTCGAGTCCCGTGTGGGCGTGCACCTGACGCGCCGCACGATAGCGGCAGGGCGGTGTGGGATGGGGCCTGAACAGGCCCCGCTCGCCTCGACGGGCCATGGACCAACGGTGCTCCTGCCCACGTCAACGGATGCACGCCCTCGCGCGTCAAGTCATCGACAAGCCAAGCGGCACTGCGGCATGCCTTCTACAGGTCCACGAGCGTGCCCAGGGTCACGACCCTGTCCGTGGGCAGGTTGAAGTACGCCGTCGGGCTGGCCGCGTTGCGGTGCAGCAGCGCGAAGAGTCGTTCGGTGATGCTGGACATGCTGCCCCGGCCGGTGTTGATGAAGGTGCGGTTGCTCGTCACGTAGATGGCGTCGTCGGGCAGGACGGGCATGCTGGGCAGGCCCCCGTTCTCGGTGTAGTCGTCGTCGCCGCGGATCGCCAGGATGTCCATGAGCAGCGGCACATGCGGGGTCTCCATGAAGCCGGAGTGCACGAGGACCTGCTCGATCCCGTTGTAGTGGTCGGCGATCTCGAACTTGTACGGCTCGACCACCACCGGCACCGTCTCGGTCAGGATGGTGACGACGCGAACGTGCTCGGGGAGGCTGTGCAGCATCTGGACGTGGCTGCTGAGGCTCTGCGGCACATCGTCGGGGTTCGAGGCGAGGAACACCCCCGTGCCCGGGGTGCGCGAGATGGTTCCGTCCTCGATCCCGGTGTGGACATCAGCCCAGGTCAGCAGGTTCGCGCCCACGTGGCTGTGGAGCAGGTTCAACCCGTAGTGCCAGACGAACATCACGACCACCACGACCAGGCCGATGCCCACCGGGACGTAGCCGCCCTGCATGAACTTGGGGAGGGTCGCGGCCAGGAACGACAGGTCGACCAGGAGGAACCCCCCCACCAGGGCGCCGGCCCGCAGCCGGGTCCAACCCCACGCATGAGTGGCCACGCCGTAGAACGCGGCCGAGGTGATCGCCATCGTCCCGGAGACCGCGACGCCGTATGCGGAAGCCAGGTTCGCCGAGGTCTGGAACAGCAGGACCAGCGCGATGCAGGCCACCATCAGCATCCAGTTGATCGCCGGGATGTAGATCTGCCCCTCTGCCTGTCCCGACGTGTGGCTGATCCGGACCCGCGGGAAGTAGCCGAGCTGGACCGCCTGCCTCGTCAACGAGTAGACCCCGGTGATCAGCGCCTGCGAGGCGATGATCGTGGCCAGTGTGGCCAGCCCGAGCATGACCAGCGCCCATGTCCGGTTGGGGGCCAACGAGTAGAGCGGGTTCTCCGCGGCCTCGGGGTTGTTGATCACCATCGCCGCCTGGCCCAAGTAGGCCAGGACCAGCGCCGGCTTCACGAGGGCAAGCCACGCCATCCGGATGGGGCGGGAGCCGAAGTGACCCATGTCGGCGTAGAGCGCCTCGGCGCCGGTCACGGCCAGGATGATCGAGCCCAGGAGCAGGAAGCCGTGGATGCCGTTGCCTGTGAGCGTCTGGAACGCGTAGGTCGGCAGCAGGGCCTTGAAGACCGAGGGCTCCTTGAGCACCTCGACCAGCCCGAGCCCGCCGATGAGGACGAACCAGCAGATCATCACGGGGCCGAACACCCGCCCGAGCAGCGCGGTCCCACGCGACTGGACGAGGAACAGGCCCAGCAGGATCACGCACGTGATCGGGACAGCCGCGGTCTCCAGGTTCGGGTTGAGCACGCCGATGCCCTCAACCGCGCTCAGCACGGAGATCGCCGGCGTCAGCGCACCGTCGCCGTACAGCAGCCCGGCCCCCACGAGGATCAGCACCGCGGGAACCGTGGCCTTGCCGCTGGCGCTCCGGCGCAGGAAATCAGGCAGCAGCGCGAGGAGAGCGAGGATGCCGCCCTCGCCATGGTTGTCCGCGCGCATGATGAACGTCAGGTACTTGATCGTCACGACGAGGGTCAGTGCCCAGAAGATGAGGGAGGCGATCCCCAGCACGGTGTCCGCGTCCCGAGTCAGCCCCCCGACCGCGAGGGACTCCTTCATCGCGTACAGCGGAGAGGTTCCGATGTCGCCGAAGACGACCCCGGTGGCGCCCACGACCAGCGCCGCAGTTCGACCGTGGTGAGCAGGCCCCGGGTGGGTTGCCGATCGGCTGCTGGCCATGTCGCGACCATACTGCCGCGGCATTCCTGAAGCGGGTCATCAGCGTGCCAGTTGGGAGAGAGGGTCCCGGCATCGGACAGGGCCGGCCCCGGTAGGCGCGCGGCGCGGATGGTGTTGGTGCGCACACTGACCGGGGTCGGGGGTCTGTCCACTTCCCAAGGTAGATCCGGCGCGTGCGCTCGGGCAGGGACGTCCGTCCCGCCGGTCGTCGCCCGTTGCCGGGACCTCAGCCTCTGGCGAATGGTGGGCGAACGGTTGGTCGCTGTGGGAGCAGCCCTGCCATGGCACCTAGCGGCGCAGTCGTGCCCTGGCCAGGCCCCGCGCCGCGTCCACCGTGCCGAGTGGCTGGAACGCGCGCGCCTGGGCAGTCAGCTCGGCCACCTCGCCGTCGGCGAGTTCGATGTCGGCCGCGGCCGCATTGGCCTCCACCTGCGCGACGCTGGAGGCCCCGGGGATGGCCACCACGTTCGGCTGGTGGAGCAGCCAGGCCAACGCGACCTGCGCCGGGGTCACGTCGTGTGTCGCCGCGACATCACGCAGCGCGTCGAGGAGTCCGGCGGCGCGTGTGAGGTTCTCCTCGAGGAACAGCGCGTTCATCTGGCGCACCCCGCCTGTTGGACGATTCGTGGCGTCGTAGCGCGCCGAGAGCAGGCCCTGGGCCAGGGGGCTCCAGGCGATCACCACCCGGCCCTCGGACGCGGCGTAGGGAACGAGGTCGTCCAACGGCCCCAAGCGCGCGAGGCTGAACTGGACCTGGTTCGACAGCACCGGTCGACCCAGCGCCTGCTCCGCGTCCTTCCACCGGCCCAACGAGTAGTTGCTCACCCCGACATCGCAGACCAGCCCGGAGTCCTGCAGGTCGCGCATACCCGCCATCGTGGTGCCGTCGCGCACGACCGGGTTCGGCTGGTGGACCTGGTACAGGTCGATGCTCGAGATGCCCAGGCGTCCGGCGCTGGCACGTGCCGTCCGTCGCACCAACGGGGCGATGGGGAACACGGGGAAGTGCTTGGTCGCGACGTAGGCGGTGTCGATGAGGTCGTGCGCAGCCAGCGCCGCGCCCAGGATCGTCTCGCTCCTGCCGAAGCCGTACATCTCGGCGGTGTCGAACAGGGTGATGCCGACCTCCGCGGCGCGCGCCACGATCTGGTCGGCGTCCCGCGAGTTGTACTGCTCCCCGTAGCCCCACTCGCGCGAGCCGAACTGCCAGGTGCCCAGACCGATACGGGAGATCGGCTTGGCGCTGTCCACGTTCGCGAGGTACTTCATGTTCCTGGCATCCTCCTCCGCGTCATCGAGCTCAGGACAGATCATCCACGCCTCGGCTCGACAGGGTGCCACATCGGCAGCGGCCCGGCGCACGACCCCACCCCAAGGGCACTCAGCCAATCCAAGGTTTACCTAAGGTGCTGCCACCACCGTGTCCTCAAAGTCACCCACGACGAGGACGGTGTTCCATGGCACGTATCGGCGATATCCAGGTCGGCACTCGGAGCAAGAAGTCTGCGCGTACGCGCAGTGGCCCCGGCCACAACGGGCACGCGGGGGGCTGGCAGCGAGGACTCCTCGACCGGCCCAAGAGGTGGTTGGCGACAGTCGTTGCCCTCGCCGTGTCGGTGGCCCTGTGCCTGCCGTTGCTCCCGACCGCTGCGAACGCTGCTCCGATCGTGGGCCAGGGGTTCACTGTCACGCCCTCGGACCTCGCCTTCATCCTCAAGCAGATCAAGATCGCCGAGGCGCACGTGGCGAACACCACTGAGCTGACCGGTCCCTGTGGCGCGCTCGTGGGCACCGGCCCCGACCAGATCGAGAGCCCCCTGCTCTCGTTCGGCCTGCGGACCGTCGACGGGACCTGCAACAACCTGCAACCCGGTCAGGAGACGTTCGGAGCGGCCGACCAGCCGTTCCCACGGCTGACCACCCCGGTGTTCAACGAGGCTGAGGATTCCACTGTGCCCGGCATCGGGCCGGTCGGCCCTCCAGGGCTCACCAGTTACGCGCAGACCAGCGGAGCAGTCGTCGACTCCGAGCCGCGCACGGTCAGCAACCTGATCGTCGACCAGACCTCGACGAACCCAGCCGCGATTGCCGCCGCCGGGAATCCGCTCAGGTCCCAGGGGAATGAGGGCGTCGTTCCCTGCACGACTGACCCGACGCCAGCGGACCCCAACGGGACCCCGGACGGTTGTGTGCCATCGGGCCAGACGCTGGACATCCCCAACGTGACCACGGACGTCGGCCTCTCGCCGCCGTACAACTCGCTGTTCACGATCTTCGGCCAGTTCTTCGACCACGGCCTGGACAAGATCACCAACGGCGGGAACGGCACCGTGTTCGTTCCCCTCAAGGCCGATGACCCGCTGATCGGCCGCCCGGACCTGCCCGCCAACCAGCGCTTCATGGTCCTCACCCGTGGCTCCATCGTGACCGGCCCGGACGGCAAGCGCAGCGCGCCGAACACGGACTCCCCGTTCGTCGACCAGAGCCAGACCTACACGTCGCACTCGTCGCACCAGGTGTTCCTGCGTGAGTACGTCAACAACACCGCGGGTCGGCCCGTTGCCACCGGCAAGTTCCTCAGCTCGCCCGACGGCGGCCTCGCCAACTGGAACGAGATCAAGTCCCAGGCCGCGACCCTCCTCGGTCTTGAGCTTGCCGACACGGATGTCAACGACATCCCCATGATTGCTGCTGACGCGTACGGCAAGTTCATCCCGGGCCCGGATTTCGGGCTGCCCCAGTACGTGACCACCGCAGGCGCCCTGGTCGAGGGTGACCGCACCAACCCGGTGCCCGTCCCCGACGACGCCCGGCGCATCGGCACCGCCTTCCTCAACGACATCGCACACAGTGCCGGACCGGGCTCGATCGCCGAGCCGAAGACCCCGGACAGCGACAACACCGCCGGCGGCAGCCTGGATCCGGTCGCGGTCGGTGAGTACGACAACGAGCTGCTCGGCATCCACGCCATCTGCGGTGACGGGCGCTGCAACGAGAACATCGCGCTGCAGTCCGTCCACCAGATCTTCCACAACGAGCACGACCGTCTCGTGGGCTACATCCAGAACGTGCTCGTGAACGACACGAGCGGGATCACGAACCTCGCCGACTGGCAGACCGCCCTCGGCGCGGGCGGGTGGAACGGCGAGCGCCTCTTCCAGGCCGCCAGGTTCGTGACCGAGATGCAGTACCAGCACCTCGTGTTCGAGGAGTTCGCCCGCAAGATCCAGCCGGCGATCAACCCCTTCGAGCCCTTCGCGTTCAACCAGACCGACGTCAACCCGGCCATCACCGCCGAGTTCGCTCACGCCGTCTACCGATTCGGCCACTCGATGCTGACCGACTCGATCCCCCGCGTGAACCCCGACGGAAGCCACTTCGACATCGCACTGCTCGACGGGTTCCTCAACCCGGCGGCCTACACCGACAACGGCAGGCTCTCATCCAAGGAAGCCGCCACGTCCATCATCATGGGTCTGTCCGACCAGGTCGGCCAGGAGCTCGACGAGTTCGTCGCGGACACCCTGCGCAACAACCTGCTCGGCCTGCCGCTCGACCTCGCGTCACTGAACATGACCCGGGCACGCAGCGAGGGCGTCCCCTCGCTGAACAACGTTCGGCGCCAGATCTTCTCCGCAACTCAGGACGGCCAGTTGACCCCGTACACCGACTGGGTGGACTTCGGCCAGTCGATCAAGCACATCGAGTCGCTCGTCAACTTCATCGCGGCCTACGGCACGCATCCGACAATCACCGCAGAGACGACGCTGCAAGGGCCGGCGCACCGCCGCTGACCAGATCGTCAACGGCACAGTCCTGCCCGGACCCGACGGCATCCTCAACGATCCTCGTGGTCTGCACGGATGTCAACGTCCCCGTGGGCTGGCCTGGACGAGAGCGCCGACAACGTCCTCCCGCCGGCAGACGCCGCTGACTTCATGTTCAGCACCGGCGACTGGGCGAACACCGGCACCACGTCGATCACCGGGCTCGATGACGTCGACCTCTGGGTCGGTGGCCTCGCCGAGAGCACCAACCTGTTCGGTGGCCTGCTGGGCAGCACGTTCAACTACGTGTTCGAGAACCAGCTGACCAACCTGCAGAACGGCGACCGGTTCTACTACCTCGCCCGCACGCCGGGCATGAACCTGCGCACCCAGCTGGAGGGCAACTCGTTCGCCGAGCTGGTCATGCGCAACACCGACGCGCACAGCCTCAAGGCCGACCCGTTCGCGACGGCCGACTGCAAGTTCGAGCTCGAGGGTCTGGTCTCCCCGGCGACCACTGTCGGGAGTTCGGGTGTCCTGATCACGGGCGTCGGCTCGGTGCAGGACGTCCAAGCGACGGATTGCGACGAGAACGCGCACCTGCTGAAGATGTCCAACGGCACCATCCGCTACCGAGCCCAGCCGTCCGTCATGCCTTCGGGAATCAACGCCCAGGCGGTCTACAACGGCGCCACCGGCGTGGTCAAGGACCTCATCTGGGGCGGCAAGGACAACGACACCTTCTGGGGCCAGGAGGGCAACGACACCATCGAGGGTGGCGACGGTGCCGACGTGGCCCTGGGCGGTGAGGGCAACGACATCATCACCGACCTCGCTGGGGACGACGTGCCCAAGGGCGGTCCCGGCAACGACGCCATCGACGGTGGCCCGGGTCTCGACATCCTCATGGGTGGCGAGGGCAAGGACTTCATGAACGGCGGCGCCAACACCAACGAGACCTTCGGCGGCGACGGCGACGACTTCGTGATCGCGGGCCAGGGCCTCGACGCCGTCTTCGGCGACAGTGGCGACGACTGGCAGGAGGGTGGCGACCAGCCCGACCTGTTGATCGGTGACAGCTCCTCGCTGTTCTTCGACGACCACAACCTGCCCGGCCACGACATCCTGATCGGCCAGGGCGGCGACGACGACTACGACCACGAGGGCGGCGACGACATCGGAGTCGGCGGTCCCGGCGTGGAGAAGATCGCCGGCGCCTCCGGGTTCGACTGGCAGATCGGGCTCAACGATCCGCAGGCCCAGGACATGGACCTCGCCCAGGTGTTCGTCGTGGGCGGTGTGGTGCTCCCCGGAGTCCGGGACAAGTTCAACGAGGTCGAGGCGCTCTCCGGCTGGAACCTCAATGACACCCTGCGCGGTGACGACGTCGTTCCCACCGCAGTGGGTGGAGGCGGCTTCGTCGGGTGCGACGCACTCGACGCAGCGGGAGTGGCTCGCATCAAGGGCCTCGATGCCCTGGTTCCCGCCACCGCGCGCACCGTCGACTCGGCAGATCTCATCGCCGCCTCGGCGACCCAGCACTGCCTGCTCACAGGGCTGGTCTGGGGAGATGGCAACATCCTGCTCGGTGGTGCCGGAAGCGACACCCTTGAGGGCCGCGGCGCCAACGACATCCTCGACGGCGACCAGTACCTCAACGTCCGCCTGAGCGTTCGCACCGATGCTGCTGATGCGGGCACCGAGTTCGCGACGCACGCCGCTGATGGAGAACGTTCCCACCAGCACCGGTGGTACCGGTTGGACCGGCGCGCTTGCCGGGAAGACGCTGCAGCAGGCCGTGTTCGCGGGTCTCATCGACCCGGGCAACATCGTCGCGGTCCGCGAGCTGCTCAAGCCCGCGAACGGAACCGCCGTCGACGTCGCGCTCTTCGGAGGCAACCTCGAGGAGTACACCGTGACCGACAACCTGGACGGCAGCTGGACCGTCGCCCACACGGCCCCCGTGGCCGGTGGCGGTGGCCTGGCCGTCGACGACGGCACGGACACGCTCTGGAACATGGAGGTGGCCCAGTTCGCCGATCAGGACTTCGACCTGACGGGCAACGTGCCGGCCACGGGCACAGTCACGATCGATGACACGACGCCTACCGAGGACCAGGTGCTCACCGCGACTGCGGTGCTCGCCGACCTGAACGGTCCGCTCACCATCACTCCGACGCTCACGTGGCAGGTCGAGACCGCAGCCAACACGTGGGTGAACATCACTGGCGCCACTGGCCCCACGTTCACCCCCGTGGACGCCCAGGTCGGCAAGCGCCTGCGGGTTGCGGCCACCTTCACCGACGGCGCCGGTCACCCGGAGCAGGTGAACTCGGCTCCGACAACCGCCGTGCTCAATGTCAACGACGTCCCGGTCGGGTTGCCGACGACGAACAGGGCACTGCCGCAGGAGGGCGAGCTCATCACGGCCTCGTCAGCCCTCGTCAGTGACGCCGACGGCATGGCCGGAGTCACCCTCCGGTACCGGTGGCAGCAGCGGCTCAACGCCGGGGCGTTCACCAACATCGTCGGCGCCACCAGCACGACCTTCCGGCCCACACAGAGCGAGGTGGGACGCAGCCTGCGGGTCGCGCTGACGTTCACCGACAACCACGGAACGGTGGAGACGCTGTTCTCGGCTCCGACCGGCGTGGTCGGCGACGTCTTCGTCGGCACTGCCGGGCCAGACCTGTTCGCCGGCACTGCCGGCCGGGACAACGTCTCCGGCCTCGGTGGCAGCGACAACCTGTCCGGAGCGGGAGCCGACGACGTCATCGCCGGTGGCGCCGACAATGACACCGTCAACGGCGGCGCTGACAACGACCTCTTCACGGTCAACGTCGGCGACGGATTCGACGCAGTCACCGGCGGGGCCGGTACCGACACCATCGCAGCACAGGCCAACAACACGGTCATCGGCCTGACTGCCTTGACCACCGGCGCCAACGCGACCGAGGCGATCACCGCCAACGGTAAGACTGGCGTCACATCGCCGCAGACGACAACGGCCGAACCCTCAACTTCGGCGCCGTCACGCTGACGAACATCGACAGCATCAACGGCGGCAACGGTGGCGACACCATCACCGGCTCGACCATCGCGGACGTGATCCTCGGCGGCGGCGGGATCGACACCCTCAACGGCGGTGCCGGCAACGACACCATCACCGGTGGAGCCGACGACGACACCGTCAACGGCGGCGCGGGCGACGACCTGTTCAAGGTCACCGTCGGCGACGGGTTCGACGCGGTCACCGGCGGCACCGAGATCGACACCATCGCCGCTCAGGCCAACAACACCGTCATCGGCCTCCGCTCGATCGCCTCCACCGAGGCGATCACGGCCAACGGCTTCACCGGCGTCATGATCGCCGGCGATGGCGGCAGCCAACACGCTCAACTTCAGCGCCGTCACGATGACGGGCATCGACCGGATCGAGGGTGGCGGCGGCGCCGACATCATCACCGGCACGGCCGCTGGCTGACGTCATCCTCGGGAGTGCTCGGAGCCGACACCCTCAACAGTGGCAACGGTGACGACACCATCACCGGCGGGGCCGGCAACGACACCATGAACGGCGGTGGCGACGCCGATACCTTCACGTTCGCCGCTGGCTTCGGTGCCGACACCATCGCCGGCTTCGACGCCAACCCGGCCGGAACCGGCACCACGGCCGGCCAGGACCTGCTGGACATCTCGGCCCTCGGGATCACGTCGGCGACGTTCGCCGCCAACGTGACCCTGGCGGCCGGACCGGTGGCGGGCAGCACGCTCGTCACCGTCGCCGGTGTCGGGACCATCCAGGTGAACGGCGTGGCCTTCCCCGGCACCGTGGCCAACCAGATCACCATCGCCGACTTCATCCTCGCACCGTGATCCGGGCGAGATTCGTGACCGGCTGAAGCACCCTGTGGCGGTCGTGGCTCGGCAACTCCGAGCCACGACCGCCGCACTCTTGGCCTATCCCAACGATCGAGTTGAGGACCTTCGGCACCTGAGATGGAGCCATCCGGCCCTACCTCATCCCTCCGGGAACCCGGGAGCGTTCGTGACTGGCTCCCGATCCACGTCTCACGGGGCGCAAGGGAAGGACCTCAGATGCGCGCCCTGGGCTTGCACACATCAGGACGTGGTGCCGACCCGATTCGGGTCCTGGTGGTCGATGACCACCCGGTGTTCGCCGAGATGCTGTCCCGGGCCATCTCATCGGATCCCGCCCTCGAATGTGTGGGCCATGCCCAGTCCGCATCCCACGCCTACGACATGGTCGCCGAGCTCCGCCCGGATGTGGTGACGATGGACCTGCAGATGCCCGAGATCGACGGCATTGCTGCAACGACGCACTTGATGGCGCGCCAGCCAGACCTGCTCATCCTGATCCTGACTGCACACGCCGTGGGGGCGCGGATGGACGCTGTCCGGGAATCCGGAGCCGTCGGCGTGGTCCTCAAGGACGGGGCACTGGCGACGATCCTGGGAGCAATCGGTGGCGCACGTCGCGGCACCTTCCAGCTGGCGCCGGGCATCATCTGAACTGCCCTTGCGAAACCCTTGGGTTCTTCCAAGGTCCGACGGCGAGACTCGGGCCCATCGCTCCTACGTCGAAGCCGGAAGGAATCCCGCGATGGCACCCCGAAGCCGCGGCACGTGCCGGCGAGGCCCGAATGCTCGGCTCGGACGACGATCCGTGGGGCGGCCGCTCACCCGCGGCGCCGGGACGGATCCCCCCGCGCACCCTGGCCATCGTCGCCCTCGTCGTGATGACCGTGCTGTTCCTCGTCGCATCCTTCCTCGCCTCCCGGGCGCTGGGGCCGGTCTCCCCCGCGCCGCCGGTGCCGGTTGTTCCGGTCGGCACTGCGGCCCAGGTTCCCGGGGGGATCGTGACGGTCCTGGAGGTGGAGCACGTCGAGGCTCCCGAACCGTCTGCCTCGGTCGACACCCACGCCATCCAGGTGCGCTTTCTCGCAAAGCCGGACAACGACACGACGGCCTACCAATTGGCTGGGGATATGAGACTTCAGGGCAATGGAATCAATGGCATCCTGACGCCCTTGGAGGACCCCACTGAAATCGCAATCTCGAGCAGGAATGAAGGGGGCGAGTTCTCGCTGACCTATGTCGTGCCCGACGAATCGTCCGGGCTTGGGGTAGCACTGCCCGGGGGAGCAGTCGTCTCGGTGGCGCATGCCGACCATCCAGGCGATGAGTAGCCCGTTGTCAACCCCTGCAGCACACCAATTCTAGGGGTGTGGAAACCCCCATCGGGGGCTTACCCGAGGCACTCAACAGCAGACACAGTGACTCCAGTTGGGGTCCTGGAAATGGAACCGACTTCTGCTGATCCAAAGGGGTACGGGCAATGGTTGCGCTCCACATAAGAATGTTCGGAGAGACCCGCGTGATCGACGGGGATCGAATTGTTGGGCCGCGGGATTTCGGCGGCGTCAAGCCCCGGCAGGTGCTGGAGGTGCTCGCGCTGCACGCGGGCCATCCAGTCACCAAGGACACCCTGATCGACAGCCTGTGGGGCGAACGAGCCCCCGGGTCGTCGACGGCGACACTGGAGGCCTACGTCTCGGTGCTCCGCCGACGGATCGAGCCGAACGTCCGGCCATGCGCCTCCGTGGTTCACACCACCAACGGTGGCTACCTCCTGGACCCCTGCGAGGTGCGCGTCGACTTCCACGAGTTCCAGCAGCTGCTCTCGGGGCGGCCCACACACCCCGTGACGGCACCGCCCGCGGAACGCCTGGCCATGGCTCTGGCCCTGGCAGAGGACGACCTGCTGGAGAGTGAGCCGTACGCGCCATGGGCCATGCAGGCGCGGGACCTGGTGCACGGCGACATCGTCACGGCATGTGAGGTCGCCAGCGTCCAGGCGATGGCCATCGGCGAATGGTCCGAGGCGATCGCCCTCGCCCGCCGTGCGTTGACCCTCGACCCGCTTGCGGAGACCTGCGGAAGGGGCCTGATCGAGGCGCTGTGGCGGGACGGACGGCGCGCGGAGGCCCTCCGGGCCTACGAGGTGTTGCGCCGGGCCCTGGCCGACGAGCTCGGGACAGACCCAGACGAGAGCACCCAGGCGCTTCACCTCTCCGTCCTGCGCAGCGCTTGCGTGGAGGACGACCACATGGCCACGTCCCGCGGTCCGGAGATCTCGAACCCGCATGACGCACCCCTCGCTGACGAGGTCCTGCTCGAGCGCCTTGTTGGCGACGTCGTGCGGACCGTCGGCGGCCTGAGGAGCAGCCGCCAGATCTTCATCGACTCCCTCATGAGGCGCATCGCGGCCGAGCTCGTCGCGTCGTGACCTAGCCGATTCGCCGGCAGAGGCACCCTCACCAAAACCCAAGGTCAGCAGGATTGGATCCGAACATGTCCGCCACCACCGTCGCGCCTCCCCGCACTCCCACCGCGCCCGTCTGGCTGGCGACCGTGCTGCTGGTCGGACTCGCCCTTGTCGGCGCAACACGGATCCCCGACCTCGTCGCCACCGCTCGCGCACAGACGGCGGTGGTCGTCAGCAGCGTCGACACCGCCAACGGGGTGGTGGCCCTCGCCGGGTATGAGCTCCTGGACGGCCCCACGCCCGAGGAGCTCGGTGGGGTTACCCACGGCATCGGCGGATACGTGGACTCCGAGCACGCCCTGGTCCGGGTGCACCTGACCCTGACGGGCAAAGGATCGCGGATGTCCCCGGAGGCCTTCACCCTTCTGCAGCCCGACGGGACGGTGCAGCCCCCCGACGACAGCACGATCCCTGCCGAGGAGCTGCTCGAAGGCGGCTTCGTGGATTCGTCGCTGAGCTTCATCGTGCCGCGGGCAAGCGGCAGCTACAGCCTTCAGGTCCGTGACGGTGACACCGTGACCGAGCTCGTGCTCGGCGACGTCGATGCCGCGCCACGACCTGCCGAGGAGCATCACTCCACGCCGACGGCACCGCACACGCACTGAGGAGTTCACATGGCCGACATCAGGAACTCCTCACCCTCGCAGACCATCACCCCGTCGGACGCCGCCCTGGCCATCGTGGTCTCACTGGTGTCGGCCGGGTGGCTGGCCACGGTGCACTCCGCGACAACGGGCGGGTCATGGTCCGGATGGCTCGGCGACCTGCTCGTGACGGGTGCCGTGATGGCAGCGATGGCGACGGCTGCCCTCATCATGGTTCGCGGGCGGGCGTCTGCGATGCCCGCCTCGGCGGGCATCGCGACCCGCGCTGTGGCCGCCGCGGCGGCGATCGGCATCGTGGCCGCAGGTACGACGGCCATCCGAGCCTCGGTGCTCGCCGGAGCTGGGGGGAACTCGCACGCCCACGCCGGTGTCGGGGCACACGTCCTCAACCACGTCCTGCTCACGTTGGCGGTGGTCGTGCCGTTCGCACTGGTGGCCGCCGCCCTGAGCGAACAGGTGGACCCCAGAGCTCCCGCCCAGCACGCCCCGAGCGCAACCACCTCACCCGCGGCCGTCAGCCGACCTGCCCCCGGTCGCGCGCGCCTGGTTGCCGGCGTCGCCCTGTCCACCGCCGCCCTGGTCGCCAGCATGGTCGGAGCCCCGGCCCCGGTGGCCCAGGCGGCCACAACCCCGGCGCAGGCCTGTCTCACCACCGGCACCCCCACCAAGACCTTCGACATCGTGGCCATGGACGTCGACATCACCCTGAACGCCTTCGGCGATCACGACCCCGCGGGGCGCATGTATGCCCTCGCCGCCGCCGTGCCAGCCATCCGCGCCGCGGAGACGTCACGCAAGGTCACCCCAGGGCTGCGCGACGACCCGATCCAGCCCCTGGTCATCCGCGCCAACCAGGGCGACTGCGTGCAGATCAACTACACCAACAACTCCGCAGGTGCCGCCCTCGGCCTGCACATCGACGGTCTGGCCTTCTCGACGACCGGCTCCGGGGACGAGCTCGGTGCCAACCCCAAGTCAGCGCCGGACACCGGCGGCTCAGCCATGTACAGGTACTACGTGCCCAACGACCCGACCCTCGAAGGCCTGCACTACATGCATCCGGGCCCCGGCTACCGCAACGAGGTGGGCCACGGCCTGTTCGGCGCGCTCGCGGTCGAGCCCCCCGGGTCCACCTACTGGAGCACCAGCACCCCGAACACCCCACTGCTCTCGGGCTGGGAGGCGATCATCAAGCCCGGCGGCGTCAACGCGAGCTGTGTGCCGTCATCGGCCAAATGCTGGTTCCGCGAGTATGCCCTGCTGCACCACGAGGTCGGCAACGACAACGAGCAGCTCTTCCACCCGGACGGCAGCGACATCCCGCTGGTGGACGACACCACCGGCAGCTATCGCCCCGGCGGCTTCGCGCTGAACTACCGCAGCGAGCCCTTCCGCAACCGGATCATCGACTTCCCCAAGGAGAAGTCGCACTCCTACAGCTCCTACACCTTCGGGGAGCCGGCCACCCCCATGCAGCGCGGCTACCTGGCCGACCCGACGAAGATCCGCATCATGCATGCCGGTGGTGAGAAGTTCCACGTCTACCACCTCCATGGCGGGGGGGACCGCTGGCGCGCGAACCCGGTCGCCGACACCACGTTCAACTACACGGACACAGGGCTGCGCAAGGACCCCGACGAGACCCACGAGACACCCTCGCAGCGCCTGGACTCACAGGCGATCGGCCCGGGCGAGTCCTTCAACCTCGAGATCGAGGGCGGCGCCGGGGGGGTACAGCAGTCGGTCGGCGACTTCCTCTACCACTGCCACATCGCCAAGCACTACGTGTCCGGGATGTGGAGCCTGTGGCGCGTCTACAACGTGCTGCAGCCCGACCTGGTGCCCCTGGGTGACCGCACGGCGCCGCCCACGGCCATCGACTCCATGCAGCTGTTCAACCGCACCTACCCGCAGACCCTGAGCGACGGCACCGAGTCCTCGGTGACCCTGGACACTCCGGAGAAGCTCGACGAGTGGATCCGTCGCCAGTTGCCGCCGCAGGGTGTGCCCAAGAGCGCACAGGATGCCAGCGTCTGGGACTGGAGCGTGTTTGCTGCTCCGGGAGCGCCTCTCTACCTCGGGGCGGTGTCGGACCCGAAGAACTATCCGAACTCCCCCCGCGGGGTGGTGAATCATCCCAACCTGTTGGCGATCGACTCCCTGTACCTCCCACTGGTGAACCGGCGCCCCCGGATCCTGTTCGATCCCATCTCGGGTCGCCCTGCCTACCCGTTGCTGAGACCGAAGATCGGCACCCGACCACCCTTCGCCGGAGGAGGGCACAGCGGCACCCCCTACCTGTCGAACACCGCCAACTCGGCCGCGACCGGAGCGGCCGACCCGACCAGTGCGCGCGTCGATGGGCTCTGCCCCACCGGCCCCGGGCGGGACCTGCGCACCTACAACGTCGTGGCGATCGAGAAGGGCTATGACCGGACGGGCAAGGGCGATGTCGATCCCGAGGGCAAGGTGTTCGTGCTCGCCCAGGACAAGAAGGATGTCCTGGACGGGACCAAACCCGTCACCCCCCTGGCCATCCGAGCCAATCAGGGCGACTGCGTGGGTATCACCCTGACCAATGAGATGACCGACGCCGGTGCGTTCGACCGCTGGTCCAAGACCACGATGCACATCCACCACGTGCAGTTCGACGTCCAGGGCTCCGACGGCGTCTCGGCCGGCTTCGCCTACGAGCACTCAGTCCGCCCCTACAAGGTTGAGGACGCCCAGCTGACGTCCGAGGCGGCCGCCGGCGCGACGACCATCGCGCTGAGCTCCGTCGCGAAGTTCAGCGGCACCGACTCCAACGGGGCCTCCACGCACCCCTGGATCATGGTCGGGCAGGGCACCAACACGCCTGAGGTCCGACAAGTGGCGTCCGTCGACCTCACCGGACTCACGGTCACGCTGACGGAACCCCTGACCAACGCGCACGTCCCCGGTGAGTACGCCGGAACTGAGTTCATCCAGTACCGGTGGTACCCCGACGTCGTCCTGGACAACGTGTTCTGGCACGACCACGTCGACGGCATCCACGGGTGGGGACACGGCCTCGTCGGGCAGCTGCTGGTCGAGCCGAAGGGTTCGCAGTGGCTGGATCCGACGACCAACGAGCCTGTGCAGTCCGGGACATTCGTCAACATCGTCCCAGGTCCCGACAGTCCCCCGTTGGCACCAGGGGTCGTCGAGGGCGCCTACCGCGAACTCGTGCTGTGGACGATCCACGACAACGACAAGGCTGACTTCTCCACAATCAACATGCGCGCGAACCCGTTCGCCGACCGACCCGTCACCAAGGATCGGTTCAGCTCCTACACCTATGGCGACCCGGTCACCCCCCTGGCCCGTATCTACCCCGACGAGCCATTGGTGATCCGCACGATCAACGTCTCCCCGACGTCGACACCCTGCACTTCCAGGGTGCGCGCTTCGCCAAGGAGTTCCGGTTCGACGGCACGAGTGCGACCCGCAAGGTCGGGCTCGCCGACACCCTGCATCACGGGGTCAGCGAGAAGTACACCGTGATCCTCAACGGCAAGCCCGCCGAGGAGAAGCTCCGCCCCGGCGACTACATGTACTTCGACGGCGACCAGCAGCGGTTCTCCCAAGGTGCATGGGGCATAGTGCGCGTGCTGCCCGGCCAGGTGCCGGACCTGGCTCCGCTGCCCGGGATCGCCGGACCCGCCGGCACCTGGACGGCTCCGGCTGTGACCGGCAGGCCGGCACCCGCGATCGCCGACGTCGGCAACCCCTGCACGACGACTCAGCCTGTGCGGAGCGTGAGCATCACCGCCTCGCCCATCAAGCTGCCCGGCGTGAACAACCGCAACCAGTTGCGTACGTCCCACCGTTGACGCCGCTGCCGCCAAGGACGGCACGATCCCGGTGGAGCCACTCGTCCTGCACGCAATCGAGGGCGACTGCCTCAAGGTGAAGTTCACCAACGGGCTGGAGAGCCCCAGCGGATTCGCCCTCGCTGGTGTCGATCGTCTGCCCGGCAGCTCGGGTATCACCCTCGGCTGGGGTCCCAACCAGTCGGTCGCCCCGGGCAAGGTGCGCAACCTAGTCTTCTCGGTGCCGAGCGCGCGGCTGGGGACCGTCACGATCGCGGACATGATCGGCGGCCCGGATGCGCAGAAGCGCGGCCTGTACGGCGCCCTGGTCATCGCCCCCAAGACGACGGTGGCGGACAGGAAGACGACCATCACCGATCCGGTCACCGGTGCGGCGCGCACCATCGGCAGCCGCGTGGTCGTCCACGTGCCTGGCTGGCGGGCGCCGCACTACCGCGACTTCACCGTCATCCTCGCCGACGACGACCCGAGGATCGGTCAGGACTTCATGCCCTATCCCTCCGGTGTGGACACGGACCGGTCCTACATCAACTACGGTCGCGCGGGTGTCGGCAGCGGTGACGGAGCCTTCAAGGACCCCGGCACCTCACCGTGGATCACCTCCTACGCGGGCGATCCGCTGATCGTCCACGCCATGGTGGCCCCGGGCAGCGAGGCGTCGCACGTGTTCTCCCTGGGCGGCCTGGCATGGGACCGTGACTGGCGTCAGCCGTTGAGCAACAAGATCAGCGCTGATGCGATCGGCCCGTGGGAGACCACCGACGCACTTGTTGCCGGAGGCGCCGGTGGCTGGGGCCAGACCGCCGGCGACTACTTCTACGGTGACCTGCGCCGCCCCTTCACCGAGGCCGGCATGTGGGGGCTGCAGCGGGTGCTCCCCGCTGACTTCAGCGGCGGGTGTCCCGTGCGGAAGGTGAACAACCAGGTGGCCACCTGCTGACCGACGGCCAAGCAGGCCGGTCCGGTCCGGACGGTGGATCGGGGAGGGTGACGGCCCTCTCCGATCCACTCCTGATAACTCTCGACAAGCGGTTAGCCTTCCCTTATCCTCAACGTGCACACATGTTTACTGGCGCACGACTTCACGCCGGGGGCGGGTCATGCATGGACGGGCTGATGGGAACGGAGATCCTCCCACCACGCCCACCCGGGTGCTCGTGGTCGATGATCACCTGACGTTCGCCCAGTTGCTCTCCAGAGCGCTGGACGCGGAACCCGACCTCCAATGCGTCGGGCACTCGCTCAACGCCGAGGACGGCGTGGCCGCCGCGATCGACCTGGCCCCCGACATCGTCCTCATGGACCTGCAACTGCCCGATCGTGACGGGATCTCGGCGACTGCCGAACTGACCGCACGCGACCCCGAGATGAAGGTCCTGATCCTCACTGCGCATGCCAGCCCGTTCGAAATGAGTCGCGCGGGCGCTGCTGGGGCGTCAGGCTTCCTGGCCAAGGACGGATCCCTCGACGATGTGCTCAACGCCCTTCGGACCGCGCGCCGAGGCAGCCTGATCCTGCCGGCCGCGGTGCTGGCGGAGTTCACCCGGCCGGCAACGCCCCCTGCCCATGGCCCGGAGTCACCACTGACACCCCGCGAGCTCGAGGTGCTGCGCAAGCTCGGCCAGGGCCTGGACCCGCGGGCGATCGCCAATGAGCTCGGGGTCAGCCTGCACACGTGCCGCGGATACGTGAAGAGCATCCTGGCGAAGCTCGAAGTGCACTCCCAGCTCGAGGCCGTGGTCGTGGCGTCGCGCTCCGGCCTCATCCAACTCGGGGAGTGACCGTGGCCCAGCCGGCTGCTCGTTGCCCGTTGGGGTACCTGCCATGAGCATCACGGAGGCCACCCGGAACAGCGCCGTGCGCAGTGCACTCCGCTCCTACATGATCTTCAGCCTGATCGCACTGGTCGTCGTCGCCGCGGCAGCCGTGTTCCTGAGCGGCTCTCTTGCACGACACCAGGCCGAGCGCGATGCCGAGCGGACGGCACGCGCGGTGGCCCTGGGCGTCGTGGCACCGCTGACCACTCCGGGGTTCCGCGACCGCGACCCCGACGCCATGGAGCTGATGAGCAAGACCCTGGAGCTGCGCACCCTCGACGGTTCGATCAAGCACGTGAAGATCTGGGGCGACGCCGGCAACGGCAATGCGACGATCCTGTGGGCCAGCGAGGAGCCGCTCGTGGGCAAGACCTTCCCGCTGGAGCCCGAGGAGTACGCCGTGTTCGGCACGGACGACGTCATCTCGAGCGTCTCAGGCCTTGAGAAGGCCGAGAACGAGCTGGAACGTTCGGAGGACGACAACCTGGTGGAGGTATACGCTGGCCTGCCCGCGGTGGGCGGCCAGAACCTCCTGTTCGAGGCCTACACCCCCACGACCGCACTCGCGGAGGACACCCGCTCGCTGGCCATGGAGATCGCGCCCCTGCCCTTGAGCGCGCTGGCACTGTTCCTGCTGTTGACCCTCCCCCTGGCCGTGTCCCTTGCCCGACGGGTGGACGACGGTCAGATTCAGATGCGCAAGCTGCTGGTGAACGCGGTCGCCTCCTCGGATCATGAGCGCCGTCGGATCGCCCATGACCTGCATGACGGCGTCCTCCAGGACATCGCGGGGGTGGGCTATGCCCTGTCCTCGGACGCCCGGAAGCTCGACCAGGACTCCGAGGTGCGCGAGCACCTCGACCAGGCCAGCACCATCCTGCGGGCAGACGTCTCGTCGCTGCGCCACCTCTTGGATGACATCCACCCGCCCGACCTCGAAGCACGTGGCCTGGCGCAGTCCGTGCGCGACCTCACCGACATCCAGGAGTTCGCCGCTGTCCAGGTGACCGTCGACGTCGACGACGCCATGGTCACCAGCCCGTTGACCGGGAGGCTCGCGCTCAGGGTGACTCGCGAACTTCTGCGGAACATAGCCAAGCACGCACGCGCGACCACGGTCGTCGTGAGCCTCCGAAAGCACAAACACACCTTGCACGTCGAAGTCATCGACGACGGAATCGGCTTCGACTCGAGCCAGAACTCACCCGAGGGGCACTTCGGCCTTCGGCTTCTCCATGAGACCGTGGCCGACGCCGGGGGACGCCTGACGGTCTCCTCGCAGCCGGGTCAGGGCACAAGGGCCACGGCCGAGCTCCCTGCCTGAGGACCTCCGGCGTGACAACCGGGCGGGAGCGGCCCGGACCACGCGCCGATACCCTGACGGTGTGCCCCACATCCCAGATCCGCCAATCGAGCCCAGCCCCGTCGAACCACCCGTGACGCACGCCGGCGAGGAGCACGGCCCCGGGACGGCCAGCCGGCTGAACTGGCTGCGCGCAGGGGTCCTGGGCGCCAACGACGGAATCGTGTCCACCGCCGGACTGGTCATCGGCGTCGCCGGCGCCACGGTCGCCAAGGGGCCCATCCTCACGGCCGGGGTGGCCGGCCTTGTCGCCGGTGCAGTCTCCATGGCACTTGGCGAGTACGTCTCGGTCAGCAGCCAGCGCGACAGCGAGCGCGCCACCCTGGACAAGGAGCGCCAAGAGCTGGTGGACGACCCCGAGACCGAGCTTGAGGAGCTCGTCGGCATCTACCAGACGAAGGGGTTGACGCCCGCAACAGCACGGCTGGTCGCCGAGGAGCTGACCGCCCACGACGCCTTCGCCGCCCACGTCGACGCCGAGCTCGGCATCAACCCGGACGAGTTGACCAACCCGTGGCACGCGGCGATCTCGTCGGCACTGTCCTTCACCGTCGGGGCACTGCTGCCCCTGCTGGCCATCGTCCTGGCCCCACCAGCCATGCGGGTGCCGCTGACCTTCGCGCTCGTCATCGTGGCGCTGGCGATCACCGGTTCGATCAGCGCGCGTCTGGGTGGCGCACCACGGGGTCGGGCGGTCGCACGACTGGTCCTCGGTGGGGCCCTGGCCATGGCCGTCACCTACGCCGATCGGGGCGCTCCTCGGGAATTCGGTCACCCTCTGACCCGCCGACGACCTCAGGCCTCAGTCGAAGATCGGGCAGAACGTGTTGAACGCGGCCTCGCAGAACTGCCCGGGGTCGTTGAACCGGAGGTTCTGGTTCAGCCCGCTGATGGCCGCCATGTCCTCCTCGGACAGGGTCAGGTCGCCCGCTCCAAGGTTCTCCCGCAGGCGATCGGCTGACGAGCTCTTGGCGATCGGATTGGTCCCACGCTGCATCGCCCACGCCAGCACGACCTGGGCCGGAGTCGCCGTCATCCGGTCCGCGATCTCGCCCACCACCGGGTGCTCGAGCACGGACTGGGTCGTCTCAGCCATCCCCAGCTGGACGTAGCTGCCCGCGCCCAGCGGGGAGAACGCCGTCACGGAGATGTCGTTCTGCGCTGCGAAGCGAACGAGCCGCTCCTGCGTCAGATACGGGTGCATCTCCACCTGCAGCACGGCCGGGGGGATCGTCGCACTGGTGAGGAGGTCCATCAGGAAGCCGGTCGTCATGTTGCAGACGCCGATGTTGCGCGTCAGGCCGGCCGGGACCAGCGCCTCCATCGCCGCCCACGTCGTCGCGATCGGGACGTCCTCGAACTCCATCCGGGCGGGGCTGGCCTCGGGGTCGAAGAGCCACTCGGGCGGGTACCGGTCCTCGAACGGCACGAACCGCAGGGAGATCGGGAAGTGGATCAGGTACAGGTCGACGTACTCCACGCCGAGGTCGGACAGCGTGCGCCGGATCGCCGGCTCCACGTGCTCAGGTGCGTGGTAGGTGTTCCAGAGCTTCGACGTGATCCAGAGGTCCTCGCGTGTCACCAGCCCCTCGTCGACAGCCCGGGCGATCCCCAGGCCGACCTCGACCTCGTTGCCGTAGTCGCACGCGCAGTCCAGGTGGCGGTACCCCATGGCGATGGCGCTGTGGACCGTCTCGGCGCACACCTCCTTGGGGATCTTCCAGGTGCCCAGGCCGAGCGCGGGCATCGCATCGCCAGTTCTGAGCGTGAGGTTCCTCATCGGCCCAGCATGTCAGCCGTGGGCCCCGCACGGCATGCCCGCAGGGCCCCGGCCGCCGTCACCTCACTTGCTGTAGAGCAGGTGCTTTGCCTTGTCGACGCCCGTGTCGACCATCCCCTTCGTCCTGTCCAGCCCGGTGTCGACGAGGTCCTTGGTCTTGTCCAGGCCCGTGTCCACCGCGCCCTTGGTCTTGTCGAACCCCGTGTCGAGCATGTGCTTGGCCCTGTCGAGGCCGGAGTCCGCGGCGTTCCTCGCGGCGTCCAGTCCGTCCTCCACCGTGTGCACGGCGTGGTCGACATTCGCCTGCGACTCGCCCGCCTTGCGGTCGGACTTGCCCTTGGACTGCAGCTCCTTGTCGCCCGTGACGATTCCCGCGGCCTCCTTGGCGTGACCCTTGACCTGATCTGATGTGGCACCCATGGTGCGCCTCCCTCAACGACGTCCGGCCGCATCCGGAGTGGACGCGGCCGACTTCTGGATCGCAGTGAACGGGACGTGGACGAGCCGAAGGCTCTGCGATCCCACGGGGATGACCAGCGTCTGCGCGGTCATGCGATCACCTCGATCTGCTTCCACACTAGACCCCTCCGTTCGACGCACAACAGGCGCGATCCCCGATCCCGTCGGCGAAACGACGGGCACGCGTCAGGGCACTACTCCCCCACATCGACGCCCATCGCCGCAGCTGCCGCCCGGAAGGCCAGGAGGGTGGCGCGGCTGAACAGGACGAACGTGATGTCCAGATCGTCGGCCGCCCGTGCCTCGGCCAACGCGATCGGGGCGGCCAGCTCCACCGGGTAGCCGTACACCCCGGTGGAGATCGCCGGGAAGGCGATCGAGCGCGCACCCAGTTCGCGCGCCAACGTGATGCTCGTGCGATGCGCTGAGGCGAGGAGCTCCGGGTCGTCCGGCGACCCACGGTAGACCGGGCCGACCGTGTGGATGACCCAGCGCGCGGGCAGGTTCCCGGCAGTCGTGGCGACCGCCTGGCCGGTCGGCAGCCCGTCGGGCAGGAGGTCGGTTCGGATCCGACGGCACTCGGCCAGGATCGCGGGCCCACCGGCCCGGTGGATCGCCCCGTCGACTCCCCCGCCACCCAGGAGGCCGCTGTTCGCCGCGTTCACGATCGCGTCTGCTGGGAGGGCCGTGATGTCGCCCTCGACGAGCCGAACCGTCATGCGTCCAGTGTGCCCGACTGGGTGCTCCGGCCGCGGGGGGAACGACCCGGCCGATGGGATAGCCTGTTCGGGCACGACAACCACAGTTCGAATCCAGGGGAAGCCGGTGCGAATCCGGCGCTGTCCCGCAACCGTGAGCCAGGCCCTCCCCAAGGGCCCAGCGAGTCGGAGCACCTGGCGGACTGGGGCTCCGACACCGTCCGAGGACGACGGTGGAGCCCGGACAGGGCCCCGAGCCCGCCGGACCCACCCTCACCCTGGGCCTCACTGAAGGGCACCTGGTGAACACCACGACCACCGGCCGCGCCGCGGCTCTCCTCATCACGCTCCTGGCGGCCGCGCTGGCCACCGTGGCGCTCGCGGCCCCCGCGCAGGCCGCCGCCTTCCGCTACTGGTCCTACTGGCAGGGAGCGACCGGCACCTGGGTCGCGGCCCCGACCGGACCCGGCGACTACCTACTCGTCGACGAGGACGTCCAGGGCTGGCGCTTCGCGATCACGGCTGACATGCCGTCCCAACCGCCGGACAACGCCCCGGTGTTCGCAGCGCTCTGTCCGGACCTCGCCGCAGCCGGAGCGACGTCCGGCCAGGTGCGAGTGGCGGTGGTGGTCGATGCCGGCTACGCCGCCGATGCCCCCACGGGGCAGACCCCGCCTGGCGACGTCGTCTCATGCGTCACGGTCCCCGAGGGTTCCACCGGCAACCAGGCCCTGGCCGCCGCCGGTGCGGTCGCCGAGGACGGCGGACTGATCTGCTCCATCAACGGCTACCCCGAGGGCGAGTGCGGCAACGAGGTGTCCGACGCTGATGCCGCGGCCGCCGCGACTGCCGCCAAGGACGAACAGCCGAACCCCGCAGTCGTGGCAGCCGCCGGGACCACCGCCGCAGCCACCACCACCGCAGATTCGGGCAGCACATCGTGGGCGGGGTTCGCCGTCGGCGCCCTGGTCCTGGCCCTGCTCATCGGGTTGGCGTTCTGGATCCCGAAGCGTCGGCGCGCAGCCCCGTCAGCCGAGTAGGCCCACGCCATGGCCCTGCCCACCACGACCCGACCCGGCCCCGCGCCCGCGGTCGGGATGACCGGACGGCTGCCCCGCAGCCTGCATCCGCTCGCGTGGTGGGCCTGGGCGCTCGGGCTGCTGGTCGCCGCATCGCGCACGACCAACCCGCTGGTCCTCGGGTTGATCCTGGGCTGCCTGGCGGTCGTTGTCTCCGCGCGTCGACCCGATGCGGAGTGGGCCGGTGCATTCTCGGCGGCCCTGCGCCTGGGAGTGGTGGTCGTCGTCGCACGCACGCTCCTCCAGGTCCTGCTCGGCGCCCCGGTTGGCCTGACCGTCGCGTTCACCCTCCCGGAGATCGCACTGCCCGACTGGATGGCGGGGGTCCGTCTCGGGGGCCTGATCACCTGGGAGTCGGTGCTGATCGGCGCGACCGAGGGCCTTCGCCTCGCGGTGATGATCGCGTGCGTGGGGGCAGCGAACTCCCTGACTCCCCCGAGCCGCTTGCTGAGGTCGGTGCCTGCCGCCCTGTACGAGGTGGGCGTCGCCGTGGTCGTGGCGCTGACGTTCGCGCCGCACCTGCTCGCCGATGCCCGTCGGGTCAGCTCGGCCCGGCGGCTGCGCGGGCATGACGAGGGGCGCATCGCGGCGTTCGCCCGGTCAAGCGGCCCGGTGCTCGACGGCGGACTCGAGCGCTCGATCCAGCTGGCTGCGGCCATGGACAGCCGAGGCTACGGCCGCTCCGGACAGGTCACCCCGCGCGAGCGCCGCGCCCAGGCCGGCCTCGTCCTCGCCGGGTTCGCCGGCGTCCTCGTGGGGCTCTACGCCCTGTTCGACTCGGCGGCGCCACGCCTGCTCGGGTGGCCGATGCTGGGCGGCGGGGTCCTCCTGGCGATCCTCGGCCTGCGCGCAGCTGGTCGCCGGAGCCCGCGGACCGCCTACCGTCCGGACCCGTGGCGGTCGCCCGAGTGGTTGACCGCGGCGTCCGGTGCCCTGGTCGCCGGCACCTTCCTCGCGTGGTCGCCGACCACGTTGCTGGTGAGGACCGTCCCGCTGACGTGGCCCGAGCTGGTGCTCGTGCCGGCTGTCGCGGTGCTGGTCGCGATCGGCCCCGCGTTCTGGACACCCCCGCTCCCCAGCACCGGGCGGCCTCGCATGGCAGGAGGGCACCCGTGACCAGCGCCATCCGCTTCGAGAAGGTCAGCGTCACCTACGAGGGCGCTGTCCGCCCCACCCTGCACGGCGTCGAGCTGGACATCCCGGAGGGTGAGCTCGTCCTGGTCGTCGGCGAGACCGGCTCGGGCAAGTCGACGCTGCTTCGCTGCCTCAACGGGCTGGTCCCGCACTTCACCGGCGGCACGCTGTCCGGCCGCGTGACGATCGCTGGGCGCGACACCCGCACCAACCCCCCGCGCGAGCTCGCCGACGTCGTGGGCATGGTTGGCCAGGACCCCCTGGCCGGGTTCGTCGCCGAGATCGTCGAGGACGAGCTGGCCTACGGCATGGAGTGCCTGGGCATCGAGCCGGAGACCATGCGCCGCCGGGTGGAGGAGACCCTGGACCTGCTCGGGCTGGCCGACCTCCGCCACCGGGCATTGACGTCGCTGTCGGGCGGCCAGCGCCAGCGTGTCGCGATCGGCGCTGCGCTCACGAGCCACCCACGGATCCTGGTCCTCGACGAGCCGACCTCGGCCCTGGACCCGGGTGCCGCCGAGGAGGTGCTGGCCGCGCTTCAGCGCCTCGTGCACGACCTGGGGATCACGGTGGTGCTGGCCGAGCACCGCCTCGAGCGCGTCATCCAGTACGCCGACCAGGTGCTGGTCGTTGCTGATGGCCGGGTCACCACCGGTGAGCCGGCGTTCATGATGGCCGGGGCGCCGGTCGCGCCACCCGTTGTCGAGCTTGGGCGCCTGGCCGGCTGGGACCCCCTGCCGCTATCCGTCCGTGATGCCCGGCGCGCCGCAGGGCCCCTGCGCGCCCGACTGCGCGCGCTGCCCGCGCCGATCGATCCCGGACCGGGCACCCCGACGGCTGTGCCCGAGGATCCGGACGCTGGCCGGGTGCGGGTGCGCGACCTGACCGCCGGGTACCGCGGGGTCCCGGTGCTGCGCAAGGTCGACCTCGAGGTCGTCCCGGGCGAGGTCATGGCGCTCATGGGGCGCAACGGGGCGGGCAAGTCCACCCTGCTGTCCACGATGGCAGGAATGCGCGCACCGGACGCCGGGACTGTTCGGATGGGCGGCGCCGACCCCCGCGCGCTCGCCGGACATGCGCTGCTCAGCACCGTGGGGCTCGTGCCACAGGAGCCCGCAGACCTGCTCTACGCGACCACAGTCGGGCGCGAGTGCGGTGACGCAGACGCGTCCGCGCACGCCGCCGTCGGGACCGCCGCCGGCATCCTGTCCGCCCTGGCTCCCGGCATCGACGCGAGCCGGCATCCCCGCGACCTGTCCGAGGGTCAGCGCCTCGCGCTCGCCCTCGCCGTCGTCCTGGCCGCAAGCCCGACGATCCTGTTGCTCGATGAGCCGACCCGTGGCCTGGACTACGGCGCCAAGCGCCGCCTGATCGACTTCCTGCACACGGTGCGGCGAGCCGGGCACACCGTCGTTCTCGCCACGCACGACGTGGAACTGGTCGCCGAGGTGGCAACCCGGGTGGCCGTCATCGCCGACGGCGAGATCGTCGCCGACGGAGCCACCGGGGCGGTCGTGCGGAGCTCGCCGCTGTTCGCGCCCCAGGTCGCCAAGATCCTCACGCCCGAGCCGTGGCTCACGGTCGGCCAGGTCGCCGATGCACTGGCGGAGTCGGTATGAGCCCCCGCGCCATCCCCTTCTCCACTCGCAGCGCCGCGGCGGTCGCCGCGACCAGCGTGGTCGGGGTGCTGGCATTCCTCTGGCCGATCCTCGCCCCACGCGGCTCCGAGATCCTGGCGCACGCCAACGATGCCCCGCTCATCTTCGGGCTGCTCGTGCCCCTGCTCATGGCCCTGACGCTGAGCCTTGTGGCCGACGGGGCCATGGGCGCCAAGGCCGTCGCCCTGCTCGGGGTCCTGGCCGCAACCGCCGCCGCCCTGCGAGCGCTGGGCGCAGGCATCGCCGGGCTGGAGCCGATCTGGATCGTGATCGTGCTGGGCGGGTACGCCCTCGGCGCAGGCTTCGGCTTCGTCCTGGGGGCGGTCTGCATCCTCGCCTCGGCCCTGCTGACCGGCGCCGTCGGCCCATGGCTGCCGTTCCAGATGATCGGTGCGGCGTGGGTCGGGCTGGGTGCCGGGATGCTTGCTGGGCGGCTGCCCGCACGGGGCGAGATCCCCATCCTCGCGGCCTACTCCGCCATGGCGGCCGTGGCCTACGGCTGGCTGCTCAACCTGTGGTTCTGGCCGACCGCCACCGGACTTCCCGAAGCGCTGTCGTTCATTCCCGGGGCTGGCGCGGCAGTCAACATCGCGCACTGGTTCCGGTTCAACCTGACCACCTCGCTCGGGTACGACCTGCCCCGCGCCGCGTTGTCCTGCATGGCCGTCGTGCTGCTCGGGAGCCGCGTGTTGGCCGCTCTGCGGAGGACGAGCCGGATCGCGGCGTTCGACGCCCGACCCACGTTCGACCCACCCGTCGTGCTCGGTGAGCCCGTATCCGATGTGGAGCCGAGCCGCTGATGCGCGTGGACCTGCTGGGCACCGGCAGCGCTGACCGCTGGCCCAACCCGTGGTGCCGGTGTGACCGCTGCCAATGGGCGCGGGAGGCCCGCGTGCTCAGGTCGCGCACCAGTGCGCTCGTCGACGGCTGCCTGCTGATCGATCCCGGACCGGATGCCGGGTCCGGCGGCGTCGACCTCAGTGGCGTGCGCACCGTGCTCATCACGCACGACCACCCCGACCATCTTGACCCGGCGTTCCTGCTCGCGTGGTCCTGGGCCTCAGGGCCGCGGCTGCGGGTGGCCGGACCAAGCCAGGCGATCGAGCGCTGCCGGCAGTGGGTCGGCCCCGATGCGCACGTCGAGTTCCGCGAGCTGGCGGCCGGGGATTCGCTGGCGGTCGACGGCGCAGCGGGCGTGCTGCGGGTGCGTGCGCTCCCGGCCGCGCACTCAACGCGCGGGGGCCGCGAGCACGACGGGACGGCGCTGCTGTTCGAGATCGCCGGCGACGACGCCACCCTGCTGTACGCGACAGACACTGCAGCCCTCCCGCACGACGACCTCGCCGGCCCCTACGACGTGGTTCTCCTCGAGCTGACGTTCGGCGACACGACCGACCACGCCAGCGCTCATCTCGACCTGCCGTCGTTCGGCCACGAGGTTGCACGGCTGCGCGCCGACGGACGGCTGGCCACGGACGCACGGGTCATCGCGGTCCACCTGTCGCACCACAACCCGATCGACCTGCCGCAACGCCTGGCGGGGATCGGGGCCGAGGTGGTCCGCGACGGAACAGTCCTGCAGATCGGTCCGGCGGGGCGGCGGGGGGGCCGACGGCTGCTCGTCACGGGTGGTGCCCGCAGCGGCAAGAGCCACCACGCGGAGTCGCTGATGGACGGCCGTGCCCCGGTCACCTACGTGGCCACTGCTCCGACCTACCCGGACGACCCTGAGTGGGTCGAGCGGATCGCACGGCACCGCCACCGCCGACCCCCGGCGTGGCGGCTGAGCGAGACCGCCCAGGTGGCCGACATGCTCCGGGACGCCGAGCCGGAGGAGACCATCCTTGTGGACTGCCTGACGCTCTGGGTCACGGCCACCGTCGACAGGGCCGACGCCTGGGAGGACGCCACCGCGGCTGAGGCAGCCGTCGGGGAGGCCCTGGCCGAGCTGCTCGATTCGCTGGCCACGACGCAGGCCGACGTCGTGCTCGTCACCAACGAGGTGGGATCCGGGATCGCGCCCGCAACGACGTCGGGCCGGTTGTTCCGTGACCTGCTGGGCCGGGTCAACTCAGCTGTGGCCGCAGCCTGCGATGACGTGGAGATCGTCACCAGCGGGATCCCCCGCACCCTGAAGGGACGCACATGGACGAGTTCGACCTGACCCGCTGGAGCGAGCGGATCGTCCCCGCCGACCAGGAGGCGCGGGTCGCCGCACTGGCCCGCCAGGAGACGCTGACCAAGCCCACGGGTTCCCTCGGACGGCTCGAGGACGTCTCGGTGTGGCTGGCCGGCGTGGCCGGCCAGTGTCCGCCACCGCCCATCGAGCATCCGGCACTGGCCATCTTCGCCGGCGACCACGGAGTCGCCCGCACGGCCGGCACCAGCGCGTATCCCCCCGAGGTGACCGCCCAGATGGTCGCCAACTTCGTGACCGGCGGGGCGGCGGCCACCGTCCTGGCGCGAAGCCAAGGGGTCACGGTGCGCGTCGTGGACGTCAGCGTCGACGTCGACTGGCCTGCTAGCGGATTGCCCGTCCCCGATGACGTGACCACACATCGGATCCGCCGCGGCAGCGGGTCGATCGACCGCGAGGACGCGATGACCCGCGAGGAGTGCGTCGCCGCCCTCCTGCTCGGCGCGCGGATCGCCGACGAGCTCGTCGACGCCGGGGCAGACCTGCTGATGGCCGGGGACATGGGGATCGGGAACACCACTCCGGCCGCGGTTCTCGTCGGGCTGCTGGCCGATGTCGAGCCGGCGAAGGTCGTCGGCCGCGGGACGGGCATCGACGACATCACGTGGATGCGCAAGACGGCCGCCGTCCGCGACGCGATGCGCCGGGGGCGTCCCGTCAAGGGCGACCCGATCGCCCTTCTGGCCACCTGCGGCGGGCCGGACCTGGCCGCGACGACCGGCTTCCTGCTGCAGGCGGCCCTGCGCCGCACGCCCGTGATCCTCGACGGGGTCATCTCGTGCGCCTGCGCGCTGGTCGCGCACCGGGTGGCCTTCCGGGCGAGCCAGTGGTGGTGCGCCTCGCACCGCAGCACCGAGCCGGCCGCGTCCGCCGCCCTCGACCGCCTGGGCCTGGAGCCCCTGCTGGACCTGCAGCTGCGCCTCGGTGAGGGGTCGGGCGCGCTGGTCGCGCTTCCGCTGGTGACAGCGGCCGGCGACCTGTTGCGCGAGATGGCCACGTTCGCCTCGGCAGGCGTCAGCGACCGGGAGGACGAGGCTGCCGCCGAGGATCCTGCGACCGGGGAGGGCCCGACCGAGCGACGCTGCCTCCGACGAGGCTCCGGTGCCGGACTCGGAGCCCGTGGGCTCGGACCTCCCGGAGGACCCGTCAACGGACGCCTCACCGTGACCGCGGACGACCCCCTCCGCTTCGCGGTGGGGACGTTCACCCGGCTGCCGGTCCCACCCCCCACCGAGGTCGATGCCACTGTCGCCGGGCGAGGTGTCGCCCTGGCGCCGGCCGTCGGCGCCGTGATCGGGCTGGTCAGCGGCGCGATCCTCCTGGTGACCGGCGTGGACCTGGTCGCGCGGCTCCTGTCCGCCACCCTGGTGGTCGCGCTCGCCGCGTGGATCACACGCGGACTGCACTGGGACGGCTTGGCCGATGTCGCCGACGGGCTGGGCAGCGGCGCCCCTCCCGAGCGTGCGCGCGAGATCATGCGCCGATCCGACATCGGACCGTTCGGGGTCCTTGCGCTCGGGTTCACCATCGCGCTGCAGGTCCTGAGCATCGCGCAGCTCCCCGCCGGGACGCCCGCACTCGCAGCGTGGGTGCTGGCCGTGACCCTCGGGCGATTCGCAGTGGCGGTTGCGTGTGGGCCATGGGTGCACGCTGCGCGCACAGACGGGCTCGGGTCGACCGTCATCGGCTCCGTCACCCCGGCGCGGCTGGTGCTCGCCGGAGTGCTGGCTGCGGCGCTGGCCCTGGTCGCCACCTGGGCTGGGCCCCTGCCCTGGTCAGCAGCCCTGCTCTGGGGTCCGCTCGCGGCGGTCGGCACCGCGCTGGGCCTGGGGTGGCTGGCCGGACGCCGGTTCGGGGGCAGCACCGGCGACGTCCTGGGCGCCACCGCGGAGCTGGCCACCTTGGCCGTCCTCCTCGTCCTTGCCCTGCACTGAGGCCACCCAACGCGTGGGGGGCCAGGCTGTAACGGTGCGGCGGCACCCGGGAACATACGGGTATGAAGCGAATCCCGGCACTGCTCGTCCTGACCGTCGGACTGCTCGCCGCCTGCGCCCAGACCGCTGACCCTGCCGCCGGAGGCGCCGACGCCTCGAGCGGGGCCGCCGGCGGTGACGCGGCCGTGAGCTCGGACATGGTCAAGCCGGTCGGGGGCGACCTGCGTCTCGGAGAGCCCTGGTACCTGGTCGGTGGCATGCTCGAGGAGTCCCCCTCGAGCGACGTCACCCTGACCTTCGAGGAGAAGACCGTCGGCGGTCAGGGCCCGGTCAACAGCTACTCCGCCGACTACACCGCGACGTCGTCCGGCGACCTCACCTTCGGGGTGTTCGCGTCGACCCTGATGGCCGGTCCGGACGCAGAGATGGCCGCGGAGGCCGAGCTCCTGGCCACCCTCGACAAGGTGGACGGCTACACGACGGTCGAGGCCGGCGAGCTGTACCTCTTCGAGGGCGACAGGAACGTCCTGACCTACTCGACGACACCCGTGATCGCGGAGCCCACCATCGCGAGGTCGACGGAGAAGCTGGCCGAGGAGGTCGTCGGGCTCCCGGAGGACGAGGCACAGGCCGCGATCGAGGGCGCCGGGCTGACCTACCGCGTGGTCGCGCGCGACGGCAAGGCCCTGGCGGCGACCGACGACTACAGCGTCACCCGGATCAACGTCGCGGTCGACGACGGGACCGTGACTCAGGCCACCATCGGCTGACCCGGGACTCCGGCCCTGGGCCTGGTCATCGCCTACTTCGGGGACGACTCCACGAACGGCAGCCGCACGATCCTCGCTGGGACGGCACGACCGCGGATGTCGATCGCGACCTCGTCGCCGAACGTGAGCGCCGGGTCAACCAGGGCCAGGGCCACGCCGGCCTTGAGGGTCGGGGAGAAGGTGCCCGACGTGGTCTCCCCAGCCGCCGACCCATCGGGCCGCTGGACCGCCATGTGCGCACGTGGCACGCCCCTGCCCTCCAGCAGGAGCCCCCGAAGGGCACGGGGCCGGCCTGCGGCACGCTGCGCGACCAGGGCCTCGCGCCCCACGAACTCAGCCTTGTCCCAGCCGACCGCCCACGACAGCCCGGCCTCGACCGGCGTGATCGAGGTGGAGAGGTCCTGGCCGTGCAGGGGGTAGCCCATCTCCGTGCGGAGGGTGTCGCGCGCACCGAGGCCGCACGGCGTCGCGAGCTCGGCGACACGCGCCCACAGCGCGGGCAGCGCCTCCACCCCGATGATCACCTCGTACCCGTGCTCGCCGGTGTACCCCGTGCGGCACACGACGGCCGGCGTCCCAGCGAACTCCGCAGTGGTGAAGGCCATGTAGGCAAGGTCCCCGGCGGCGGCCAGCAACCCGAGCCGCACCATCACGTCGTGGCTGGCAGGGCCCTGGATCGCCAGGATCCCCTCCGCCTCGTGCAGGTCGGTGAGCGTCACGCCCCCGGGCAGCCCGGCGGCCAGCACGTCGCGAACGATGGCGGCGTTCGCAGCGTTCGGGACGATCCGCAGCTCATCGTCGCCCAGGCGGTAGACGATCAAGTCGTCGACGACGCCGCCCGACTCGTTGCACAGCATGGAGTACTGGGCCTGGCCGGCTCCGATCCGGTCCAGGTCGTTGGCCAGCATCCGGTTCAGCGCCGCAGCAGCACCCGGGCCGGACACCACCAGCTTGCCCATGTGGGACACGTCGAACACCCCGACCGCGGTGCGCACGGCGGTGTGCTCGGCCACGACCCCAGTGGGGTACTCGATGGGCATCTCCCACCCGCCGAAGTCGGCCATCTTGGCCCCGGCAGCGCGGTGGGTCTCGGTCAGGGCAGTACGGCGCAGAGTCACGCACGGCAGCCTACGCGGGGCGTCCACCTCGCGCCCGTTCCCGCCGAACCCGAGTCATGGGCGGGGCCGCGGGGTCGACCCCGCGGCCGTTCGCGTCGAACCGCTGGACGGACGCAGGCTCCTATCGACACGACTGGGCGCGAGGTTCGGTCCAGCGCTCTCTCGACGGCGCCGCGCAGGGCTCTATCGACACGAACGGGTGCGAGGTTCTGCCGGTCGGGCTGAGGGGGTGCGCGAACACCGACTCGCGTGACCAACCTGCTGGAATGACATGACGCAGAGGATGGCGGAGCCACAACCGCCTGCGAGGAGGGACACCGACCCAATACGGTGGAGCCCATGACCTCTCCCACACTCTCCCTGAGCACGTCCCTGCGCGGTACCGACCTCCTGGTTCTGGGCATCGCCCACGGGACCGACGGTCCTCGGGTGGCAGGGGCCGCCTCGCTGACCGAGGAGCAGGTGACCGCTCTGACCGCCGCGGCCGCGGCGATCGGCGCAACCGGCAAGGCCGACGAGGTGCTGCGCCTGCCCGGCGAGCCCTACGGCCTGCCGCCGATCATGGGCACCGGGCTTGGCGACCACGCCGACTCGTACCCGGAGGAGACCCTCCGCCGGGCGGCCGGCGCTGCCTTGCGCGCCGCGTCATCCAGGTCCGTGGCCGTGGCCCTGCCCACAGGGGACGACGCGAGTCTCGTGGAGGCCGTCGGCCTCGGTGCGGTCATCGGGGCGTACCGGTACCCGGGCAAGCCCACCGGCGAGGCCCCGCGTCCCACCCCCACGAAGGTGACTGTCATTGTGGCGAGCGCGAAGGGTCTCAAGCACGCCGCCAACCGCGCCCAGGTGATCGGTGATGCCATCCACCTGACCCGTCGCCTGGTCGACACCCCGCCGGGCGCCCTCCCCCCGGCCGCCCTCGCAGCCGAGGCCGTCGCAGCGGTCGAGGGCACCGGCATCGACATCCAGGTCCTCGACGAGAAGGCCCTGCGCAAGCAGAAGTTCGGCGGGATCCTCGCCGTGGGTCAGGGTTCGGCGAACCCGCCACGCCTGGTGCGCCTGGCCTACTCCCCGGTCGGGGCAGGCGCACACCTGGCTCTCGTCGGGAAGGGCATCACCTTCGACTCGGGCGGCCTGTCGCTGAAGCCCCCCGCGAGCATGATCACGATGAAGATGGACATGGCAGGAGCCGCAGCGGTCCTGGCCGCGGTCCGCGCGATCGCGCAGCTCGGCATCCCGTTGCGAGTCACGGCCTACTTGGCGATCGCTGAGAACATGCCCAGCGGCACCGCCCAGCGCCCGGGGGACGTCATCACCGCGTACGGCGGCAAGACCGTCGAGGTGCTCAACACGGATGCCGAGGGGCGCCTGGTGATGATGGACGCCCTTGCCCGCTGCGGCGCCGACGAGCCCGACGCCATCATCGACGTGGCCACGCTGACCGGCGCGCAGACCGTCGCGCTCGGCTCCCGGATCGCCGGGGTGATGGGCAACGACGACGGCTGGCGGGACGAGGTGCACTCCGCCGGGGAGTCGGCCGGAGAGCTGTCGTGGCCCATGCCCATCCCCGAGGAGATGCGCCCATCGCTGGACTCCCCCGTGGCCGACCTGGCCAACATCGGCGAGCGCAACGGCGGGATGATGACCGCCGCGGCGTTCCTGCGCGAGTTCGTCCCCGAGGGAGTGCCGTGGGCCCACATGGACATCGCTGGGCCTGCCTATGTCGACGGAACGCCGTGGGCCTACAACGGCAAGGGGGCCACCGGCTACGGCGTCCGGACGCTGGTCGCAGTCGCCGAGCGGATGGCAGACCAGCAGGACTGAGCCCCTCGTCATCGAGTTCCACACCGAAGGGGACTCCGTGGCCCCCCGCGACGGGGCAACTGCTGGCAGGATGTGCCTGCGCACCCGCGCCGGCGGGAGCGCGCGTTCAGCATCCTCGATGAGAAAGGTCCCCACGTGGCCGACAACCAGTTCGATGTCGTGATCCTCGGCGGAGGCAGCGGCGGCTACGCCTGCGCCCTCCGGGCATCCCAGCTCGGGCTGTCCGTGGCCCTGATCGAGAAGGACAAGCTCGGCGGCACCTGCCTGCACCGCGGCTGCATCCCGACCAAGGCCCTGCTCCATGCCGCCGAAGTTGCCGACACCGCACGCGAGAGCGAGCAGTTCGGCGTGAGCACCACGCTCAACGGCATCGACATCGGCAAGGTCAACTCCTACCGCGACGGCGTCGTGGGCCGGCTCTACAAGGGCCTTCAGGGCCTGGTGAAGAGCCGCGCGATCACCTACGTCGAGGGTTCCGGACGCCTGACCGCCGCCAATACCGTCGAGGTCGACGGAACCGCGTACACCGGGCGCAACGTGGTCCTTGCCACCGGCTCGTACGCGCGCAGCCTGCCCGGCCTGGACATCGGCGGCCGGGTCATGACCAGCGACCAGGCTCTCCAGCTCGACTACATCCCGGCCAGCGTGATCGTGCTGGGCGGCGGCGTGATCGGTGTGGAGTTCGCCTCGGTCTGGAAGTCCTTCGGGTCGGAGGTGACCATCATCGAGGCGCTGCCCCGGCTGGTCCCGGCGGAGGACGAGGCCTGCTCGAAGGCCCTCGAGCGTGCCTTCCGCAAGCGCAAGATCGCATTCACGACCGGCGTTCGCTTCGCGAGCGTGACCCAGGACGACAACGGCGTGGTGGCCACCCTCGAGGACGGCTCGACGCACTCGGCGGAGCTCATGCTCGTGGCCGTCGGGCGTGGCCCGAACGCGAGCGGCATGGGCTTCGAAGAGGCTGGGGTCGCGATGGAGCGCGGCTGGGTACTGGCCGACGAGCGACTGCGCACCAACGTCCCCGGCGTGTTCGCGGTCGGCGACATCGTCCCCGGACTGCAGCTGGCGCACCGCGGCTTCCAGCAGGGCATCTTCGTGGCCGAGGAGATCGCCGGGCTCAACCCGCCGCCGATCGACGAGCTCGGCATCCCGCGCGTGACCTACTGCGAGCCCGAGATCGGCTCGATCGGACTGACCGAGGCGCAGGCCAAGGAGAAGTTCGGCGCCGACGCGGTCGAGTCCTACGAGTACAGCCTCGGTGGCAACGGCAAGAGCCAGATCCTGGCGACCACCGGCTTCGTCAAGCTCGTCCGACGGGTCGACGGACCCGTCATCGGGGTCCACATGGTCGGAGCCAGGATCGGCGAGCAGATCGGCGAGGCCCAGCTGATCTACAACTGGGAGGCCTACCCCGCTGAGGTGGCCTCCCTCGTGCACGCCCATCCCACCCAGAACGAGGCTCTCGGCGAGGCGCACCTCGCGCTGGCCGGCAAGCCGCTGCACTCACACGCCTGAACACCTACCCGTCCATCGATAGGAGCACCACGCAGATGTCGGTCACCGTCACCATGCCGCAGCTCGGCGAGAGCGTCACCGAGGGCACCGTCACCCGCTGGCTCAAGCAGGTCGGCGAGGAGGTGCGCGCAGATGAGCCCCTCGTCGAGGTCTCGACCGACAAGGTCGACACAGAGATCCCCGCCCCCGCATCCGGGGTCCTGCTCTCCATCGCCGCGGGCGAGGACGAGACCGTCCCCGTCGGTGCGCCGCTGGGCGTGATCGGCGCGGCCGGCGAGGCCCCTGCCGGTGACGCTCCCGCTGCCCCCGCAGCCCCGGAGGCAGCTGCGCCCCCGGCCCCCGCGCCTGCTCCCCCGGCCCCCGCGCCTGCTCCCGCCGCCGTGTCGGCCCCGGCACCGGTCCAGGCCGTTGCCGCTCCCCCGGCGCGCCCAGCGGTTGCCCCTGCTGCTGCGGCCGCTGCCGCCGTCCTCGGGACCGTGCCCCCGGATCCCAACCCGCCGCGCTCCGGCAGCCATGCCGTCTCGGGCACGGAGACCCCGGTGATCCTGCCCGCGCTCGGCGAGTCCGTGACCGAGGGCACCGTCACCCGCTGGCTGAAGAAGGTCGGCGACATGGTGTCGGCCGACGAGCCCCTGCTCGAGGTCTCCACAGACAAGGTCGACACCGAGCTTCCCGCCCCCAGCTCGGGGATGCTGCTGGAGATCCGCGTCCTCGAGGACGAGACCGCAGAGGTCGGCCAGACGCTGGGCATCATCGGGACGCCGGCTCCGGCCGGGGCCCCAGCTCCGGCGCCGACTCCGGCTCCTGAGACCGAGCCCGTGGTGGCTGCCGCGCCTGAGCCCGTGGCGGCCCCGGAACCCGCCCCCGCACCGTCCACCGAGGTCCCTGCGAGCCCTGAGGCACCGAGCGCTGGGGCCCACGCCGGCGCTGCACCGTCGGACCTCTACGTCACCCCGCTGGTCCGCAAGCTTGCCGCGCAGTCCGGCGTGGACCTGTCGACCGTGCGCGGGACCGGCGTCGGTGGCCGGATCACCAAGCAGGACATCTTCGACGCGACGCACCGCCCGGCTGGTGCGGTGCCCACGGCACCGGCTGCCCCCATCGCCGCTGCCGTGGCGGCCCCCGCGGCGGCCGCACCTGCTCCCGCTGCCGCACCGGCTGCCCCGGCAGCTGCCCCCGCCGCGGTGGCTCCCGCGGCCGCTGCCGCACCGGCCACCTCAGCCGCCGGCTCACGCACCGAGAAGATGACCCGCCTGCGCAAGGTGATCGCCGAGCGCATGGTCGAGTCACTGCACGTGTCCGCCCAGCTGACCACGGTCGTCGAGGCCGACGTCACCCGGATCGCGGCGCTGCGCGCCAAGCACAAGAACTCCTTCCAGGCGCGCGAGGGCGTGAAGCTGTCGTTCATGCCGTTCTTCGCGAAGGCGATCATCGAGGCGCTCAAGGCGTTCCCGGTGGTCAATGCCTCGATCGACCAGACGGCCGGGACAGTCACCTTCCACGACGCCATCCACCTCGGGATCGCCGTTGACACCGAGCGCGGGCTGCTGGTGCCGGTCGTGCGCGACGCCGACGACCTCAACCTCGGCGGGCTCGGCCGCAAGATCGCCGACGTCGCCGAGCGGACGCGCACCAACAAGGTGTCACCCGACGAGCTGTCCGGCGGGACCTTCACGATCACCAACACCGGCAGCCGCGGGGCCCTGTTCGACACCCCGATCGTCAACCAGCCGCAGGTCGCGATCCTCGGACTCGGGGCGATCGTCCGCCGCCCGGTCGTGGTGGTCGACGAGACCGGCGCGGACTCCATCGCGATCCGGTCCATGGTCTACCTCGCGCTGACCTACGACCACCGACTGGTCGACGGCGCCGACGCCGCACGCTTCCTGACCACGCTCAAGGCGCGGCTCGAGTCCGGCGACTTCGAGGCGGAACTGGGCTGATGCGCATTGCCGTGACGGGCGCCTCGGGGCTGATCGGTGGGGCGCTCGTCCCGCACCTGCGCGCCCATGGCCACGAGGTCGACCGGTTGGTCCGACGACCTTCGACAGCGCGGGATGAGATCACGTGGGACCCGGTTGCGGGCACGGTGGATCTCGGCCGGCTCGAGGGCGTGGACGCCGTGGTCCACCTGGCAGCCGAGGCGGTCGGTGACCACCGCTGGAATGCCGAGTACAAGGCGCTGATCCTGAACTCACGGGTCCAGGGGACCCGCACGATCTCCAGGGCGATGGCGTCCCTCGAGCGCCGTCCGTCAGTCCTGGTCTCCGCGTCGGCGATCGGGTACTACGGGGACACCGGCGACCGGGCGGTGGACGAATCCGACCCCGCGGGGGCCGGCTACTTCGCCGACGTGTGCGTCCAGTGGGAGGCCGCCGCCGACCCGGCCCGGGCCGCCGGCATCCGCGTCGTCCACGCCCGCAACGGGTTGGTCGTGAGCGGCCGGGGCGGAGCCTGGGGCAAGCTGTGGCCGGTCGTCCGCATGGGTGTCGGCGGAAGGCTGGGGACGGGACGCCAATGGTGGTCGTTCATCTCCCTGCGCGACGAGGTCTCAGCATTGACGTTCCTGCTCAACAACCTTGACGGTGGCGTCAACCTGACGGCCCCCAACCCGGTGACCAACGCCGAGATGACCAAGGCGATGGGGCGGCTCCTGCGGCGGCCGACGGTGTTCCCCGTGCCGGCCAAGGCGCTTCAGCTCGTGCTCGGGGAGTTCTCCTCCGAGATCACCGGGAGCCTGCGCGTCCGCCCCACACGCCTCCTGGAGGCGGGCTTCGAGTTCCAGGACCCGACGATCGATAAGGCGCTGGCCTGGGCCTGGTCGACACGCTGAGGCTCACGGCGCTGCTTCGCCCGAGCCCTCGCCGTCCCTCACGGCTGCGACATCGGCGACCCGCCACCCCAGGTCGTCCCCGGCCTCCCGGCTCAACGTGACCCACCACCGCGTGAGGCCCGCCTGCGGCACGAGCTCGACGACCGACCCCTGGGCGTCGACGAGGCTGTACGCCGAGCGCTGGTCGACGACCTGGACCTTCGCCCGCTCACCCTGTCTCTCGGAGCGTTCCACAGCCAGCACCCGGGACGTCAGGCCCTGCGGGCGCAGCCCCCGCTCCCGGAGGTCGGACACCAGCGCGGCGTCCGCCGACCAGGCGGGCGAACCCGATTGCGCGTAGTCCGCGAGCAGCTCGGGATCCAGGGCCGTCAGGGCCCGGGCGCGGCGTCGGTCGAGCTCGGCGAACACCTGCCACCAGTCCGGGGGCTCGGAGGTGGGGGCATTCCCGGGATCCGGCTGTGCTGGGGCTGATGTCTCCGCCGTGGCCACTGGATCCCAGGACTCCCCGGCCACTGGCGCTGGCCCGCCTGCATCGGCTCCCGCGACCCTCGCGACGCCGAGGACCGCCACGAGAGCGAGCGCCGCCAGCGCGAGGACACGCCACGGCAGACCTCGCAACACACGTGCCCTCCCAGCACGGTCGGGTCCGCGCCACCCCTCTCCCGGCGAGCCTCCAACCCCTCCATCGAGCGCCCCGTCCAGCACCCCGCCCTGAGCTCGCCCTGGCCCAGTGCCCCATGCCACCAGCCCCAGGGTCGCCGGAGCCCCCACCCGCTGCGAGACCCCGGGAATGCTGCTGCGCCACTCGGCCGATCCCGGCACGCCCCCGTCCACGCCTGCACCCTCCCCCGAGGTGGCCGTCCAGGCAATCGCTCATCCACAGGCCGCGCCTGCGAGCGCCTCGGACTACCGTGGGCACGTGACACTCCGGGTGATCGACAGCGACGAGCCGGTGGACTACCAGGAGGCCTGGGACCAGCAGCGCGCCTGGCACGCCGAGGTCGTTGACGGTGCCCCGGACCTCCTCTGGCTGCTCGAGCACCCGCCGGTCTACACCGCGGGTCGACGCACCGAGCCCTTGGACCGCCCGTTCGACGGCACCCCGGTCATCGACGTCGACCGCGGCGGCAAGATCACGTGGCATGGCCCCGGGCAGCTCGTGGGCTACCCGATCGTCCGGCTGCCCGATCCGATCGACGTGGTGGCGCATGTGCGTCGGATGGAGGGGATGCTGATCGACGTGTGCGCAGTGCTCGGCGTCTCGGCGGGCCGGGTCGAGGGCCGGTCCGGGGTGTGGCTGCCGGCCGATGACCGAGGCCAGGAGCGCAAGGTCGCCGCGATCGGGGTGCGCGTCTCCCGGGGCGTGACCATGCACGGATTCGCCCTGAACTGCGACCCGGACCTGAGCTGGTACGACCGCATCGTCCCGTGCGGCATCCGCGACGCAACCGTCACCTCGCTGTCGGCCGAGCTCGGGCGGGACGTCACGGTCGCCGAGGTGCGCCCCCTGGTCGAGGATCGCGCCGAGCAGCTCCTCGGAGCCTGAGACCACTGCGCCAGCCGAGCGCGGCGCGTAGGCTCTGGGACTGTGACTGCACCTGACGGCCGACGGCTGCTGCGCATCGAGGCGCGCAACACCGAGGTCCCCATCGAGCGCAAGCCCGAATGGATCAAGACCCGAGCGCGAACCGGCCCGGAGTTCATGGCGATGCGCGAGCGCGTGGCCGGAGCCGGGCTGCACACGGTGTGCCAGGAGGCGGCCTGCCCCAACATCTACGAGTGCTGGGAGGACCGCGAGGCGACGTTCCTCATCGGCGGCGCCCAGTGCACACGACGCTGCGACTTCTGCCAGATCGACACCGGCAAGCCCGAACCGCTGGACCGCGACGAGCCTCGGCGCGTCGCGGAGTCGGTGGCGACGATGGGCCTGCGTTATGCCACCGTGACCGGCGTCGCCCGCGACGACCTGCCCGACGAGGGTGCCTGGCTGTACGCCGAGACCGTCCGTGCCATCCACGAGCGCAACCCCGGCTGCGGGGTCGAGGTCCTGATCCCGGACTTCTCGGCCAACCCCGAACTGCTGGCCGAGGTCTTCGCCGCCTCCCCCGAGGTGCTCGCCCACAACCTCGAGACCGTCCCCCGGATCTTCAAGCGGATCCGCCCGGCGTTCCGGTACGAGCGCTCCCTGGATGTGATCACCCAGGCGCGCACCGCTGGTCTGGTCACCAAGTCCAACCTCATCCTGGGCATGGGCGAGGAGATCCCCGAGGTCCACGAGGCGCTGGCCGACCTGCGTGCCGCCGGATGCGACCTGATCACCATCACGCAGTACCTGCGCCCCACCCCACGCCACCACCCCGTGGAGCGTTGGGTCCGGCCGGAGGAGTTCGTCGCCCTGGCCGAGGTCGCCCGCGAGCTGGGCTTCCTGGGGGTGATGAGCGGGCCTCTGGTCCGTTCGTCCTACCGCGCCGGGCGGCTGCACGCGCAGGCCATGGCCGCACGCACCGCCGGGTAGAATCTCGCCCATGTCGAAGATGGGCGATCGCACGCGCGTGATCCGGGACAACTACCGGATGGCCAAGGAGAACGACCCCAAGCTGGGCTGGATCCTGCTGGGCATCGTGCTGCTGGGGATCGCGTTCACAGTGGGCATGATCGCCGCGTTCGGCAACCCGTGGACGTGGTCCATCGTCGGCTCCGCGACCACCATCGTCATCCTGTCGATCGTGTTCAGCCGCCGCGCGATGCGCTCGGCCTACAAGTCGATCGAGGGCCAGCCCGGCGCCGCGGTGGCGGTCGTGCAGAACATGGCCAAGGCCGGCTGGGGAATCACTCCGGCAGTGGCGGCGAACAAGCAGCAGGACATCGTCCACCGGGCCATCGGCCGACCCGGGATCGTCCTGATCGGCGAGGGCACGAGCCCCGCCCTGCCCGGGCTGATGGCCACCGAGCGCAAGCGCACCGCGCGGTTCGTCTCGGAGGCCCCGATCACCGAGATCACGATCGGCCCCGAGGAGGGCCAGGTCGCGATCGCCAAGCTCGACAAGCACCTGCGCAAGATGCCCAAGGTGCTCGCACCGGGGGAGGTCACGACGCTGCGGAAGCGCCTCGACGCGCTGGCCAGCACGCCGGTGCCGATCCCGAAGGGCCCCATGCCCAAGAGCGGGCGGGTCCCCCGCGGCGGCAAGCTGCGCTGATCCGTGGACCGCGCCGAGATCGACTCGACCCACGGCGGGCCGCTCCCTGAGGACCTCGCCTACCGCGGGCAGCGGCTGGGCCTTCCGGAGTCCGGCCCCGGCTCGATGGCCACGCTGGGACGGCGGGTCGTGGCCCTGTTCATCGACTGGTTCGCCGCCATGATCATCTCGCGTGCGCTCGTGGGCACGCCCGAGTCCACGCTGGAGTCGTTCGCGACCCTGGGCATCTTCGCCCTCGAGGTCACGCTCCTCACATGGCTGTGGGGTTCGTCGTTCGGGCAGAGGATCGTCGGCGTCCGCGTCGTCGGGCGCACCCGCCGTCTGGGCCTGATCTCCGCCCTGCTGCGCACCGTCCTGATCTGCATCGTGCTCCCCCCGCTGATCTGGGACGCTGACGGGCGCGGTCTGCACGACCGGGCCGTCGACAGCGTCGTCGTCCGGGCCTGATTGGCGCACTGCGTCGCAAGGCGGGACCCGCCGGCGGGCACGCGTAACCGGCAGGAAACAATAGGGACACGGACGGGAAATCGAGCCCCCATAGCGTCCAGAGCGCACCGGCAGCCACGGGGCTGCCAATCCCGGACCCACACCTGGGTCGCGCCACGCGCCCCTGCAACCAGGAGGTTGGTTTGTTCAGCACCGCGGACGAAGTCCTCAAGTTCATCAAGAAGGAGGACGTCAAGTTCGTCGATGTCCGCTTCTGCGACCTGCCCGGCGTCATGCAGCACTTCAACGTGCCCGCCGAGGGACTCCCGGAGGAGTTCTTCACCGAGGGCCAGATGTTCGACGGATCCTCGATCCGCGGCTTCCAGGCCATCCACGAGTCGGACATGAAGCTCATCCCCGATCTCGGCAGCGCCTACCTCGACCCCTTCCGGGTGGAGAAGACCCTGATCATCAACATGTCGATCCGGGACCCGTTCACCGACGAGCCCTACAGCCGCGACCCGCGCAACATCGCGATGAAGGCTGAGGCCTACCTGCAGTCGACTGGGATCGCCGACACCGCGTTCTTCGCCCCCGAGGCCGAGTTCTACATCTTCGACTCGGTGCGCTTCGAGACCAAGCAGAACGCCGGCTACTACTTCATCGACTCCGTCGAGGGCAAGTGGAACTCCGGCACGGAGTACGAGGAGGACGGCACCCCCAACCGCGGGTACAAGACCCCCTACAAGGGCGGCTACTTCCCCGTCCCGCCGGTCGACCACTTCGCCGACCTGCGCGACCAGATGAGCCTCATGCTCGCCCAGGTCGGCCTCACCGTCGAGCGCGCCCACCACGAGGTCGGCACCGCCGGCCAGGCGGAGATCAACTACCGCTTCGACTCGCTGGCCAAGGCCGCTGACGACGTCATGAAGTTCAAGTACGTCATCAAGGGCGTGGGCTGGGAGGCCGGCAAGTCCGTGACCTTCATGCCCAAGCCGATCTTCGGCGACAACGGCTCGGGCATGCACGTGCACCAGTCGCTGTGGAAGGACGGCAAGCCGCTGTTCTACGACGAGGCCGGCTACGGCGGCCTGTCGGACGTTGCGCGCTGGTACATCGGCGGCCTGCTCAAGCACGCCCCGTCGCTGCTGGCGTTCACGAACCCGACGGTGAACTCCTACCACCGCCTGGTCCCCGGCTACGAGGCCCCGGTCAACCTGGTCTACAGCCAGCGCAACCGCTCGGCGTGCATCCGCATCCCGATCACCGGCTCGAACCCCAAGGCCAAGCGCATCGAGTTCCGCGTGCCCGACCCGTCGAGCAACCCGTACCTGGCGTTCTCGGCCATGCTCATGGCCGGCCTCGATGGGATCAAGAACAAGATCGAGCCGCGTGAGCCAGTCGACAAGGACCTCTACGAGCTGCCCCCGGACGAGGCTGCGGACATCCCGCAGGTCCCCGGGCTCGCTGCCCGAGGTGCTCGACGCGCTCGAGGCTGACCACGCGTACCTCACCGAGGGTGGCGTGTTCACCGACGATCTGATCGAGACCTGGATCGCCTACAAGCGGGCCAACGAGGTGGATCCGATCCGCCTGCGCCCGCACCCGCACGAGTTCGAGCTGTACTACGACATCTGATCGGAAACTGGCCTCTGACCTGCGACGATGCGTGCACGGATTCCGGCGTAGTCCAACGGTAGTCCAAAACGCTTGAAGTCAGCACCCACGTTGGGGGCTCCATCCGCACCTGGATGGGGCCCCCAACGGCGTCCAGCGAAGCAGCCGGGTGCCCGCCCCGACGCGTCGCCGCTGACCACCTCCGGAACCGTCGCTACGGCCGCTACACCGCGACCGCCCAGCACCAGAATCGTGCTGTGACCCATCGGCTGCATCTGGCCGGTGTCCTGTCGAAGACGCTACGTTGCGGTCGTGAAGTCTCCACGCGATTGTGCTCTGGAGTCCGAGCGGCACCCTCGACTCCCGCCGGGCACTGAGGAACGCGTCTCCGGTTACGGTGTCATGGGACAGCCGTTCGCATCCGGCCAGGTGCTCGGGCTGCGCCGGTGGACCGCATCGTCGGTCGGCGACCAGTTCACCTCGATATGGCATCGCGACTCCGACGGCAACTGGCACTTCTACGAGTCGGCCCAGCCGCAGTTCGCCTGTTCACGCTGGTTCGGCCACGGCGTGCAGGAGTCCACCATCGTCGACATCGATGTCGCATGGGACGCGCCGAATGTCCTGCACGTCGTTTCGCCGCAACTCGTCGACTGGACACTCACGCTGGACTCCTCGCCGATGACTCATGTCATGAGCACCGTCGGCCGACTTCTCCCGCTGCCCGCCTGGCGGTCCTCGGCAATGCTCAACGTGATGGGTTCTGTCGCATCGTCGACGTTGGGCGTGGGGAAGGTCAGCATGACCGGACTGACCGCCAACGGGCTGTCGTTCGACGCCAACCCACAGCAGATCTGGCGGGTCGTCGAAACCAGCGCGAGGATCAACGGCCAGGACGTCGGCCCACCAGCGCCGTTGCCTGTGCAGGCCCGCCTCGGAGACTTCTGGATCCCCCAACAAGGCATCTTCGCGATGGGACGGGTCTTCATCGACACCTGAGCAGAGCCCACAAGGCCCCAGGCGCCGGACTGGCAACCCCCTCGGCGGGGTCGAACGCATCCACAGGACGACGCCCAGGACGATTCCGAGCAGTCTGCCAGTGCGGTGGGCCCAGCCGGCGGGCGAACTCGACGAGTTCGTGGACCGTCATGGGTTGCGTTGAAGGCCGCCGATACAGACGAGCCCCAAGTCTTGACGGCCATCAAGATGGGGAGGAAATTAGGTAAGGCTCACCAATCCGTCCCCAGTTCGCGGGGGCAGGGTTGCCGCACGGAGCTCTCGAAAGGATGACTCATGCCAAGAATGGTCATTACCCATAGCGTGGTCGAGGTCGAGCGTTGGCTCAGAGGTAAGGACGAGCGAGCCGCTGCCTTCTCGCAGTTCGGTTCGGATGTCCGGGATTACGTCGCCGTGGACGGCAGCAACCAGGTCGCGGTGACAGCGGAGATCGACGATCTCGAGGGCGCCCAAGCCATGATGACGTCGATGCCGCCTGAGGTCGCGGCCCAGGCCCAGAGTCACGGTGTCATCCCGCCCCTCGCGGCCTACATCGAGCGGTAGCGCACGGTCGAGCGGCTCCTCCGACGACACGCACAGACCGGCGGCGGCGGTGATCCGGTCTGGGTCATCGGCCTGGGTCCACTCCACTCCGTTGGAGTGGCCCTCGCCCTCGCCCGCGCCGTGGGTGCGGACCCGGGGGAACGCGGGCTGCAGCACGCAACACGGCTCGGCGGCCCACTATCGTCGGCGCACATGGCTGCTGACCTCGAGGTCGTCGAACTCGGACCCGAGCACGTCGATGACTACCTCGCCCTGTTCGATGCCGCCTTCCGCGAGTTCCCCGACTGGGCGGGGTGCTACTGCGCGTTCTACGACGCCCCCGCGGGCCAGCCATTCGATCCGGAAGAGGAGGGCGCCCAGCACCGTGCAGACCGAGCAGCACGCATCCGATCTCGCCGAGCCCACGGACTGCTCGCCTACCGCGACGGCGCCCCGGTCGGCTGGTGCAACGTCGCGCCCCGCAGCCAGGTCCCCAACCTGCGCAAGTTCGCCGAGGCCGTGCGTCGATCCGGCCGACGAACCGGCGGTGGTGATGTGCTTCGTGATCCACCCCGACCATCGGGGGCAGGGCGTGGCAAGCGCCCTGCTGACGGGGGCGCTCGACGCCGCCCGCCGATGGGGTTCGCCCTGGGTGGAGGGCTACCCGGCTCGCCCGGATGCCGACACCGACGGCCTGCCGTGGGCGGCTGCCTTCTACAAGGGTCCACTGCGCATGTACGAGGCCGCCGGGTTCGCGGTCACCCGCGACATGGGCGACTGGCTCGTCGTGCGCCACGACGTCCCTGCGGGCTGAGCTGCTCGCTCAGGTGCTCGTGGCCCTCGCGCAGGTCGACCACGACCGTCGGGTCGCCGTTGGACGCACCGGCCTGCACGGCGGCCCCGCCCGCTCCTGCCCCACGACCTCCGGGTCCCGCCCCCGCGCCAGATACGACTACCCGGCCCGGCAGGCCCCGATGCGATCACGCAGCCCGTCGAGCATCTCCATGATGCGATCGGGGCAGCACCCCGCGTTGATGCCGAATGCTTCTGGATGATTCCTTCCCCGAGGTGCGCGTTTCGGGAGCCGGAATGACGCGGCTTACGGATGTGCCCCTGCGCTTCCTTGGAAGTCAGGTGTGTCGCAGCGGCGACCAGGTCCGGGGATGTCCCTAGTCGCGTTTCGTGGCCAGCGCGTCGGCTCTGCTGTAGTGGCCGGCGACGTCGAAGTAGCGCTTGGCGTGCAGGGCTTCGCGGAGGTCGCAGTCTGCGGTGACGGTGCCTTCCTCGCCATACAGCGGCCCAGCGATGACATCGCCTCGGGGGGAGACGATGCACACGCCGCCGCGGCCCAGGACCTCGTCATCCGCGGGGACCGATACCGGGAAGTCCGAGGGGAAGGCGGTTGCGGGGATGAACTGGGGAACGCTGACCACGAAGGCGCCAGCCTCGATCGCGATGTGGCGCATCGACGCCACCCAGCCGTCGCTGTCATCTGCTGTCGGCGCCAGCCAGATCTGCGGGCCGCCCTCGTAAACGCGCCAGCGTGCCAGTGGCATCCGATTCTCCCAGCAGATAAGTCCGCCGACCCGGCCAACACCAGGCAGGTCGACGACCTGAGGATCGTCACCGGCCCCGACGCCGTGGAAGAGCCGCTCGTGCATGGTCGGCATGAGCTTGCGATGGCGCGAGACCAGCCCCTCAGGTCCGACAACCAGAAGCGTGTTGTACAACGAGCCGGGGCGGTCGTCCTCCCGCTCATTGACACCGATGGCGATGTGGACATCCCGCTCAACGCAGGCCTTGGCCAGACGATCGACGAGCGGTCCGTTGACATCGACGCTCGAGGCCCCGACACATCCGCTCCCACAACTCGTCGTACTCAGTCGACCAGGAGGTCGCCGTCGCGGCCCTACGCGCCGCTGGGGTAGAGCGAGACGAAGCACTCGGGAAAGACCACCAGCTTGGCGCCACGATCCGCAGCCTGGTCCACCAACATGATCGTCTTGTCGATCGTGGCGTCGGCGTCGAGCACGACAGGAGTGGCTTGCACTGCTGCGATCCGCACCGTGCCGAATGCCGTCATGGCCGAAACGTATACGCCCGCTGATCGAGTTGCTCGGCCTATCTCCCGGCGGGTGGCAACTCGGCGCCCAGTTGCACCATCGCCTCGGCAACCCTGCTGCAAGCCTGCTGGTCGGGGGCCGAGCCTGCCGATCGCCCTACCCACCCGCACCGAGGAGGTGACCACCACACCCGAACTCGCCACGGCATGGTTCACCGTGCTCACAGAGCCACACGCCGCGAGTTACACCACAGAGCGGGACGCAACCGAGACGATCCGGCACATGGCCGAACTCGCCGGGCTCGGGATCGAAGCGGGCCGGCGATGTCCCGGGCTGAACGGGTTGAGGCCCGATCACCGTCACGACCGCGTCATGAGCCAGGCCAGCAGGTACGCCAGGCTGTTGGCGGTCGCGTGCACCGCAAGGGGCGCGATCAGGTGGTCGTAGCGGATCCGCAACAGGCACAAGGAACGCCCCCGCCACGGCAGCGGCGACCACCCCGGCGGCTGCCGCCCATAAGGGGCGCTCCCCCAGAACAGACCCGACAGCGGCGTTCCCCGCCGCGAGGCTGAGGGAGGGGACCACGTGCCAGATGCCGAAAGCCAGGGACGACCCGGACACCCCCCACGCTGTCCCGAACCGTCGCGCGAGCATGGCCAACAGGACACCCCGGAACGCCATCTCCTCGAAGAACGCAGTGCCCACCGGCACGCGCACAAGCACGGCGAACGCGAGCTGGCCGGCGCTCATGCCCACCACCCGCTCGTCGTGGAACGCGGAGGCGACTCCGGGGAGCTGGGTGCCCACGAGCATCGCAGCCGCGGTGACCGCGGCCAGGGCCACCGCTGCCCGCGCAGCCCGCGGGCTGACCGGTCCCAAGCCCCAGTCGCGCCGCCGCAGGCCATCGGCCCTCGCCAGCGACACAAGGCCGACGATCGCCAGGCAGGCCCACAGCAGGTACAGGTCGGGGGCTACCACGTTGTTCAGCAGGTTGGCCCCGGCCAGGAGTGCGAGCGCACCGACCAGTGGCCACTGGCGCGTCGCGCCCCCAGCTGCCACTCGGTCATGCGATCCATCCACGCTCGCTCCTCGCGCTCGCCGGGACCGTGTGCGCAGTAGTCGCCACCCGCCGCGGCGCGGCAACGCTGGCGGACTGCGGTCAGCGGCCCCAGTGTGTCAGCCCCCGAGAGGATCCCCCCCGGTCAGGAAGCAGGTGGCGCCGAGGCCGACCGGAATCGCGGGCACCAGGCCGGCACGCCTACCCGAACCAGTCCTTGCCCACTTCCCGTCCGCGCCGGACAACGTGATCCCCAGAGGCCAACGTCCCCCGCCGGAGCACTCGCGTTGGCGATCCCTCAGGTTGGCGCATCCAGGGTCAGGGGCGAGCACAGTCAGTAGACCCCATTCGACCCGGGAGACCGACGGAGGGGGACGTTCGTCCCTGTTGCCGGTCGGGGCGTGCGAGATCGTGGAATCAGCCGCTGGGGAATTCGGCCGGGGGCATCTCTGCGGTGTCGAGGAGATGAGCGCCGTGACGGTCGGGCAGAGCTCAGGAAGTGCCATCGAGCCGGATGCGAGCGGGCCCCCGTGAGCGGGCTTGAGGGGTGGCCCGAGGGCTGGTATCCCGATCCGTGCGAACGCTGGCAACAGCGTTGGTGGTCCGGGTCGACCTGGACCTCCTGGGTCCGAAGCCATGAGTTGCTCGCCGTCGATCCTCTCGCCATCGGCCAGTTCTCGCCGTGGACGACCTGGTGCACCTCACCTTCGCCGAACGGCTCCTGATACCCGAGTTGACCGCTCGAGGAACCCTCAGCAACGATCAGGCCGACGGCGTTCGCCGGGTCGTGCGCGACCTGCGCGCCGAGGCGATCGGATGGCCGCCGGTACCGGCGATCACCGGGGAGGGCCGTCCGGCTGAGGTGGTGCCACCCACCGCCGAACCCGGCAGGGCCATGCCGGCCGAGTCGGTCGGCGCTGCGAGCACATGGGTCGGGGCGCCGGTCCCAAGGCCTCGGTCGAAACTGCCGCTGCGGGTGCCGAGAGGCTGGAGCGAACGCCTGGGCCGATGGTCCGGTGGTGGGCCCGCACGCGTGAGTCGGTCGCCTCCGACCTGGCCGTCCATGGTCTGGCGTACCTGGGTGTGCTGCTGTTCTTCGTGGGCGCCTTCGGCTTGGTCGCGTTCGCCTTCGGCGACGTCCAACGTGAACTGCGACCGGTCGCGGAGGTGGTGATCGCCGCCGTGCCCTTCGCCGCCGCAGCCCTGCTCCTTCGCCGGGGGGCGGTCGTCGTCGGGCGCGCCCTCGAGGTGGTCGGCGGCCTGCTGGTCCCCGTGATGCTCACGACGTCGTTGCTCGACGGGGTGCAGGCTCCGCCCGATCTCACCGGAACGGCCCTGGCCGTGACCTTGACGCTCTCGTGTGCGGCGATCGCCGCTGCATATGCGGTCTGGGCCCATCGCCACCCTGACAGCGGGTTGAGGTACGTGGTTGCCCCGATGGTGTGGTTCACCGTGGCCATGGCGTGCTTGGGTCTTGGTCGTCCGATCCCAGAGGGCAAGGCGGTCGCGATCCCGGGCAGCGCCCAGATCGCCGCCACGCTCGCGGCACTGGTCGTCACCGTGGCCTGGGCACGGTTGCGCCCGCGGGTGGCACTGTCGGAGCCCACCTTGGTCTCGGCCATGCCCGGGCTCGCCATCCTCAGCCTCCTTGCGCTGCTCACGTGGGTGCAGGCGGAGGTGCCACCCGTCCTCGCTGTCGGCGCGTCCGGGGTCCTGGTCATGGTCGCCCTGGAGTTGCTCTCCACCCGGCTCGCGCCGGCGGTGCCGGGCGTGATCGAGCCGGCCTGGTGGTGGATGGTCTGTCTGGCGCTCGTGCCGGGGCTTGGCGCGCCGGTGGCCGCCGCGGTCGCGGTGGTCGGCTTCGTGGTGATCCTTGAGCTGGCTGGGCGCTCCCGTCGACCCGGATGGGCGCTGGTGCTTCCCGGATTGCTCGCCGTAGGTCTCGTGCCCTACACGGCGGGGCGGCCCTGGTTGACCGTCGGGGTGCTCGCGACCGCCAGCGTGTGGGCGATGGCCCGTCGTCTCGCGCCGTTCGAGGGCAGCTGGGCGGCACGCGCGCTCGACCTGGCAGCCGGGATCCTGCCAGTGGCCGCGGTGTTGGCGCTCGGTCAGGCGACGTCCCTGTCGACCGCTCTCGCGGTGGGTGCCGCACTCGTGGCGTTCTCGACGGTGCCGGCGACCCGACCCCTGCTGGCACGAGGGGCGCAGGATCAGTTCTGGAAGCTCCTCTGGACCGCAGGACTGGGCTTGGTGTCAGGCGCCTCGGTGGTGTGGTGGGCAGTGGACTCGGCCGCGGTCGGCACGGCGGGTTCGGCTGACACCTGGCTGATCGCGGCGTCGATGGTCGGCCTGGCGATCGTCGCGGCGTGGGGTCCCCTGAGCCGCACGGCGCGTCCCTGGGTCGTCATGCCGCTGGGTTCGTGGGGGTGGGTCCTGGCGTGCGCCGCTGGTGAGGTGACCGACGCTGTCCGCGGTGGGGTCCTGGCGGTCGCGGCCCTGGCGATCCTCCTCGCGGTGCACCAGATGGCGTCCGTGCCGAGGGAATCCGCCTCCAACGCCGGCCTGGCCGGGCATGTCCTGGCCATGGTCGCGCTACCGCTCGCAGGTGCCCAGTGGGGGCTGGTCCTCGCGCTGGGCCTGGCCAGCGCCGGATGGGCCGTGACCTCAGTCTTCGACGCCGGGTCGCTCGCCGGTCGGTGATCTGCTGGGCGGGCTCAGCGGACGGCTGCGCCTCCTCCCGCCGGCCCTCGCGGCCATGGGGATCCCGATCACTGTGCTGACCGGGCTCGATGCAGCGGGGGCGACGTCGCCGACTTGGGTGACGGTCGTGCTTTCCGCCACTGCCCTCGGGTACGCCGCGTGCATGCGGGCTCTCATCCCGTCAGGTCCGATCGGCACGACGCTCGTCTGGGGTTCGTTCCTCGCCGGGCTCCTGGCGGTGGCCTCGGCGCCGGCGGGGTCGGCCACGGCGCTCGGGCTCGCCGCCCTGATCACGGCCGTCGCGATCCTCCCGGCGGCTCGCCGTCCGATCATCATGCTGTGGACCGCGTGGGCTGCGCTTGCGCCGCTCGCCGGAGTCGCACTCGCCGAATGGTCCGCGCCGTTCGCCTCGGCGCCCGAGGCTGCCCAGGCGAGTTCCGTGCTCATCGCGATGGGCGGGGCAACGCTCGTCTTTGCCTGTGCGTGGGACCTGCGCTTCGGGCCGTGGGTGGCCCGCTGGCGGCCCCGGCCTGCGAGCCTGGTCCCGCCGGTCATCCTGGGTGCTGGTGAGGTCGTGGCCGGCGGCATCCTCGCCCTCGAGTCGGTCGACGGCGCCACCCGCGGCTGGCTGCTCCTGGTCGCTGCGAGCGTTCTCCTGGCCACGGCGCTGCTGGCTCGCCTCGGCAGCGTGGGGGGCGTCGGGGTGATCGTCGCCTGGTTCGCTGCTCTGCTGATCGCCGGGCGGTTGACGACGACCACGGCCTGGGTCGCCCTGCTCGTGGCGGCGGCCCTGCTCGGGGCGGCGGAGCTGGGGCACCGACTCGTCCCTGATCGCGCGTGGTGGAGCCGGTGGGATGTCCCCCTGCTGGTCTCGGCAGGCTTTGTGGCGGTGACGGCCCTAGCCGCCGCGTCCGGTTCCTCCGCGGCGCCGGTGACGGTGCTCGTGGGCGTCGAGACCCTGGCGGTGGCTTGGCGCCTCCGTAAGACTCCGGGACTTGCGCTGGGCCTGGGCACGCTCGGCGCGGCGCTGGTCCTGGCCGGCGCCGCGCAGGCCGGAGGCCTTTGGCTGGCCGCGGCGTTCCTTGTGCTCGCGGCCGCGCTGACGGGGTTCGCGACGAGGGCCACCGGGGCGGCGCGGATCCCCCTGCAGGTCGGCGGGGCGGTGTCCGTGGCCGCCGCGTGGGCCTCGGCGATGGGAGCGTGGGGCTGGAACGCCCAGCAGGCCTGCGATGTCACGGCGCTCGCCGCAGGGGCCGTCACGGTCGCGGGCGCTGCGATCGCCTGGACACAGCGGGTGGATCGGTCGTGGGTGCTGGCGTGGTCGTCCGTGGCAGCCGTGATGGTCGGGGCCGCATTCCTGGCCGCAGAGTCCGGGGTCAGCGCAGCAGGCCGGGCGCCGAGCTCCGCGAGCGCTCCCATCGTCATCGGGCTCGCGATGGTCGCTGCCGCATGCTTCGCCGCTGCCACACCCCTGAGGATCGACAGGCTGCGGGACCTGGGAGTGGTGTGGGCGTTCGCCTCGCTCGCAGTCGGATTCCAGGCGGGGAGTCAGACCGAGGCGGTCCAGGTCGCGATCCTCGCGGTCGCCTCCGCGCTGTGCGCGCTGCTGCTGCTGGTGGCCGCCCGGACGGCGAGGACGTGGGTCCGCATCCTCGTCGAGGTGGGATCGCTGACCTCCGCGGCCGCCGTCGGCGTCGCCCTGCTGCCCAGCCCGGACCCGGCACTGCTCGTTCCTGCCCTCGCGGTCGCCGCCCTCCAGGCTGCGGCCGTCGGCTCCGCTCTGCGTGTCGTATGGGTGCAGATGCTGGCACCGGTCCTCGCCTGCGCCTCATGGCTGGCGTTCGCCGCCGAGTCCCTGACCGGCAACGCCCAGTGGATCACCGTGCCCATCGGCCTGGCGATCCTGGTCATCGTCGGCCTCTGGCGCCATGACCGTGCGGCCCGAGGCATGCCGGTCGCCTCCACCGAGATCGTCGTGGTCGAGTCGGTCGGCATTGCGTTCCTCGTCGGAGCCTCGTTCGTCCACGCGGTGACGATCAGCAGCGCCTACGCCGTGCTGGCCATGGCTCTGGGTATCGCGATCGCCGGGTGGGGCCTGGTCACCCGGGTTCGCCGCCGGCTCCTCGCCGGGGTCCTGGTGATGCTGGCCGGAGCCGTGCTCCTCGTCGCCGTACCTCTCGTGCAGCTCCTGCCGAGTTGGGGTGGTGCGGGTCTGTGGATCCTCATCGCGGGCATCGGCATCCTGGCCGTCCTGGTCGCGACCTTCCTTGAGCAGGGGCGCACCGCCATCCGGGCCGGGCTCGGCCGGTTCAGCGACGAGACCAAGGAGTGGGAGTGAGCCGCCTCGGCTGCGGGCCCCGCGGGTGAGCTGTCCGGCCGCGGGAGGTGAGCGACAGAGGCAGATGAGCGACGAGCGCGGCACGCCGGGCAGCATTCCCAGGGTCAGCGGGCCTGCCCGTCCCTCGGGCGATCAGCAGCTGGCCACGCGAGCGGTGGGCCCAGGGCCACCGACCTCGGCGAGGTTCAGGTTCCCGTGGCGATCGTTCTCACGGCCTGGGCGAGCGCGTCGAGCCGGGTCTGAAGGGCCTGCGTGTCGTGGTCGAGCTCGTACTGCACTGCGGTGGCGATCACCGAGTCCGTGACCAGCTGCGCGATCACGTCCACGCCCGGTCCCGGGCCGATGTACTGGGTCGCGACGTCGGCGATCATGGCCCGGCCGCGGTCGCGGGCCTCGATGAGGGCCCTGCGGGGCAGGTCCGCCGACTCGGACAGCAGCAGGGTGGCCCAGGTGAACACGGCCAGGGGCCGGCTGGGCGAGGTGATGGCCTCGGTCCAGACCGACATCGCCTGGGCGATCGCCGCCTCCAGGGGGGCTCGTCGGTCGACCGCAGCATCCATCGCCGCAAGCCAATCGGCGACCAGGCGCTCGACTGCGGCCGCGATGAGGCCGTCCTTGTTGCCGTAGTGGTAGTAGATCGTGGGCGCGGTCACCTGGGCGGCTTGGCAGATCTGCTTGATGGCCAGTGCGGCGGGGTCGAGGGCGGCGAGGGCGGCCATCGTCGCCTGCAGGATCCGCTCCTCAGAAGCCTGGGCGTGATCCTCGAACTGGGTCGCGTCGTCTGCCCTCACCACTGCAGGGTAGCGGGCGCATGGTCCGGGACAGCAGGTCGCTGAGGTGACACCGGCGCCACCGCCGTGTAGGTCGCCCCGACCTCCGGCCGTGGGTCCGGCTGGCCCTTGTTCGGCCAGAACGACATGGCGCGCTCGGCCTGGGCGGTGATGGTCAGCGACGGGTTCACACCCAGGTTGGCGGTGACCGCGGCGCCGTCCATCACGTGCAGCCCGGGATGGCCGTACACGCGCTGCCAGGGGTCGAGCACCCCTGTCTCGGGGCTGTCGCCGATCGGGCAGCCGCCGAGGATGTGCGCGGTCATCGGGATGTTCAGCACCTCGTTCCAGGTGCCGCGAGCCTCGCCACCGGTCTTCTCGGCGAACCGCGTGGTCACCTCGTGCGCCTCCGGGATCCAGGCGGGGTTGGGTGCCCCGGTGCCCTGGGTCGACGTCAGGCGCCGGCCGAACCGGCCTCGCTTGAGGCTCAGGTCCAGGGAGTTGTCGAGGCTCTGCATGACCAGCATCACCGTGGTCCGCTCCGACCAGCGCCGGACGGACAGCGACCGCAGGAACGATCCCGGGTTCTCCCGCACGGCGGCGGCGAACCGGCGCCACCGCGGCACTGGGGGTTCGCCGGGACGGTCACCCTCGGTGAGCACGGCGCTGAGCAGGCCCATCGCGTTGCTGCCCCGGCCGTAGCGAACCGGCTCGACATGGGTGTGCTCGTTCGGGTGGATCGAGGACGTGATGGCCGGGCCGACCGAGTAGTCGACCTCGAGGTCGCGTGCCTCCACGGTCAGGATCGACTCGGAGTTCGTCCGGGTGAGCTGGCCGAGGCGGTCGGAGATGCCGGGCAGCACCCCGTCGGCCTTCAACCGGTGCAGCAGCTGCTGGGTGCCCAGGGTCCCGGCGGCCAGGATGACGTGGTCGGCGCTGACCTGCGAGCTCGTCGGCCGTCCGGCGCCTGGGCCGGCTGCGCGCATGGACACCTCGTAGCCGCCCTCGAGCCGGGGTTCGATCGCGGTGACCGTCGTGAGTGGCCAGATCTGCGCGCCGAGGCCCTCGGCCAGGTGCAGGTAGTTCTTGGGCAGGGTGTTCTTGGCCCCGACCCGGCAGCCGGACATGCATGACCCGCAGCTCGTACACGTGGTCCGGGCCGGGCCCGCGCCCCCGAAGAACGGGTCGTCGACGTCCTGGCCGGGGCGCTCGCCGAACAGCACGCCGACGTTGGTGCGGTGGAAGGTGTCGGCCACGCCCATGTCGGTGGCCACCTCGAGCATCACCTGGTCCGCGGGGGTGTCCACGGGGTTCTCGACCACGCCGAGCATCCGCTTGGCCTGCTCGTAGTGTGGGGCCAGCTCCTCACGCCACTTGGTGATGTGGCTCCACTGGGGGTCCTCGTAGAAGTCGTCCAGGGGTTCGTAGAGCGTGTTGCCGTACACCAGCGATCCGCCCCCGACGCCGGCACCGGAGAGCACGAGGACGTCGTTGAGGAGGGTGATCCGCTGGATGCCGAACATCCCGACGGCCGGGGCCCAGAGGAACTTGGGCAGCCGCCACGAGGTCTTGGGCAGCTCCTCGTCGGTGAACCGACGACCGGACTCCACGACCAGGACCCTGTAGCCCTTCTCGCTCAGGCGCAGCGCGGCCACCGAGCCTCCGAAGCCGGACCCGACAATGACGACGTCCCAGTGCTCCGCGGACTTCTCGACAGTGGAGTTCATGGGTGGTTCCTCTCAGTCAGCCGCGGACGGCGGGGATGAAGATGCCAGGAAGGCGGGTGGGCTTGGGGTCGGCGGCGAACATGGTGAAGGCGCGCGCGGTGCTCCGTGCGGTGCTGTTGTCCAGGAACCACGGCGGCTTGACGGTCAGGCCATCCAGCGGGTGGCGGAGCGAGCGGTGGAAGGGGCGGAACGGTGCCCGGGTCACCGACTTCTGCGAGCGGTCGAACATCAGCGTGTTGTGCACCACGCCGGTTCCCGACTGGATGTCGGTCGCGGTGTTCCCCGGGTAGGCGCCCCACGCTGCACGCGGGGAGAGGAACGCGAACGCGGACCACACGTTGACCCCGATGCAGCCGTAGCGCAGGTCGGCGATCGCCTGCTCCAGCTGGGGCCCGAGTTCCTTGGCGGTCTGCGGGTGGATGAGGATGTTCGCCCCGAGGTTGCCGTGCAGGCGCTCGTTGGCGAACGCGACCGCCTTGGCCAGGAAGTCCCCGGGATCCGCACCGTCGATCGCGGTGGTGAGGTAGACGGGGCCGAACATCTCGTCGTGGAACCCCGGGTGGTCGCTGTCAGGATCCACGTCCACGAGCAGGGTGCGGTCCTGGGGGCCGGGGAGCGCCTCCGCGTCGGGGTTGGCCGCGCGGAAGGCGTCCTGGCGCTCCTGGGTCCCCGGGTAGAACGGGGCACGGTCCGGTGCGCCGGCCAGCGCGGAGCGCAGCGCGTCGAGGAGCTGGTCCTTGCGGTCCCAGCCCTCGGGGAGGATCAGGACCTGGGACGCCACACAGGTGTGCCCGGCGGAGAACAGCTTCTGGGTGGCCAGGTGCTGGGCCTGGTAGGCGATGTCGGCCTTGCTCCACGGTCCCGGGACGACGATCGTCGGGCTGGCCCCACCCAGCTCGGAGCGGATCGGCTTGGCGAACCGGGGCTGCCCGCGGCCTTCGCCCCGGCCCGGCCTCGCCGGGACCGAAGACGATGGTGTCGTGCGTGCGCTCGCTGCCAGTGATGTGCACCGTGTCCACGAGGTCGCTGCCGCGTCAGGTGCTCCCCGACGTCCGCCCCGCCGTACACGATGGCCAGGTACCCGTCGCGGATCAGCGGCTCGAGGACCCGCGTCGAACACCGGGCCGTACGGCTCGTTGACCGGGTTCATCTTCAGCACGACCACGTGGCCGTCGACGAACAGGCAGTACAGCGCGTCGAGCATGCGGGATCGCGGCGACGTTGCCGGCGCCGAGCACCAGGGTGACCGCACCGGTGGGATCGGCACTGGCGGTAGAAGGCGGCGACCGTGTCGCGCAGCGTGGCCCGGGTCACCCCGGGCTGCATCCACACGTCCAGCTCGTAGCCGTTGAGCAGCAGCCGGTCGTAGGCGTTGGAGGGGAAGACCCCGGCGATCACCTGCCCGTCCGGGCGGGTCCGGATCCGCACACCCTCCAGCGGGTCCGCACCGGTCGACAGCCGGGTCAGGGTCCCGATCATGTCGGTCAGCCACGCGGCGGTCGGGTACGGGCCACCGAGCCACTCCTCGCCCCCGACGATCGGCGCCTTCGGGTCCAGGCCCTTGAGCTGGACCCCGGCGGCCACCCACGCGTCGGCGTTGTCCACCAACAGGTCGCGGACCTGCTCGAGATACCGGATCTTCTCCCGGATCGGGAGTCGGGCCCAGCGGTCCTTGACCTGGCTGAGGCCCTCGACGGAACGGTCGATCGCGAGCGGATCCATGTGCATCCTCCTGGAGCGGGGAGGACAATTCGTATACGAACGTTACATAGAATCCAATCAGACATATACCCGCCCCTGGGTTGTCCCGCGGGCGGCATGTCTTGCTCAGGACCCGGCCACCATGTCGGCGAACCCGGCCTGGATGAGGTCCTCGAGGCGGTCGGGGTCGGGGATGATCCCGGCGTCGGTGGCGATGCCGATGCTGACGTGGCCGTCGTAGCTGAAGATGCACAGACCGATGCTCTGGTCCGAGGAGGTCGGCACCCACCCGAGGATGCCGGCGACCTTGTGGCCGGCCAGGTAGATCGGGGCGCGCGGGCCCGGGACGTTGGTGAGCAGGCCCACCGACTTGTTGGCCACGAACCGGGTCAGGTTCTGGCTGATCCTCTGGGGTGTCTCGGCCACGGCGCGCTGGACGCCGAAGATCATCATCGCCTCGGCGCTGTTCTTGATCCGGGCCATCCTCGAGCGCACCTCGCCCAGGAGTGCGTCGACCTCGGTGATCCCCAGCGGCATCGGGAACATCACCATCGCGAAGTGGTTGCCCAACTCCTTGGGCAGCGACATGTCGATCGGCTTGAGGGCGATGGGGACCAGGAAGTTGGTCTCCGACGGGACCTCCCGCCCCCGCTCCTGCAGGTAGGCCGACAGCCCGAGCGAGACGGCGCCGAGCAGTACGTCGTTCACGGTGGCGTCGTGCGCGGCGCCCACCGCCTTGACCTGGTCGAGGTCGATCCCGGCCACCCAGCTGACACGTTTCGCGACGTCGGGGGCCTGGTCGGCGACCAGCCTCGATTCGTGACCCCACAGGGTCAGCCGGCTCGCCGAGCGCCAGGTGTTCAGGGCGAGGTTGTCCTCCGAGGACAGCGCAGACACTGCATCGGTGACCTTGGTGGGCTTCACGACCAGGCCGTAGCCCTCGTAGAAGGTGCTCCGACCCAGACCGCCGAGCATCCCGGGGACCTTGGGGACCGCGGACACCGCCGCGGAGGCCACGTCACCGGCGAAGGACGCCACATTGCCCACGACATCCCGGGCCGCCCCGGCCACCATCGTGACCGGGTTCCTCGACGACGACGTCCGGCCCACCGCGGGCGGGGCCGCGTCCTCGTCGACGTCGCACAGGCCGAGGATGAGTTGCACGATCCGGATCCCGTCGGCCAGCACGTGGTGGAACCGGGCCAGGATCAGCGCACCCTCGCCGCCCTCGGCATTCGTGTACCCGCTGATCAGGTCGAACTCCCACAGAGGATGGTCCCGGTCCAACGGCTGGCTGACCCGACCGGAGATGTAGTCCTGGGCGCCGGCCCGGATCCCCCGGCGCCGGCAAGGTCACGTGACGGACATGCCGGTCGAAGTCGAAGTCCGGGTCGTCCTCCCACACCCAACCCCCGTCGACCTGACCCGGCCGCTGGGTCATGACCGGGAACCCCTCGACCAGACGGCTGCGCAGGACCTCGCGGACGGCCTCCCAGTCCGGCTCCTCGTCGAACCACATCAGCCCGTTGACGACCATCAGGTTGGTCGGCAGGTCCATGTTCAACCACGTCAGGTCCGAAGCGGCGATCGGCACGGTCGTCATCGTCTTCTTCCTTCCACGTTCGATGGCCGCGAATGTACGCGCCCCACGACCGCCACGCCCTCCCGGCAGGACCCACCGTCGCGGTCGTCGCCTCAGCCCCCGGCGGAGTCGCCGAGCGGTTCCTGGGCGAATTCGTCGAGGTCGGGGCTCAGGTGCCCCGCTCCGGTTCCCGGCAGGATCTCGAAGCCCACTTCGAAGTGCACCAGAAGGTCGGCCAGGACCCGAAGGGGTCCTGGCCGGCGTGGACGTGACCAGGTACGCCTGGTCACGTGGCGCCTTGTGGTACGTCCGCACCGCCTCAGCGGTCGGCGACAGGACGCCCCACGATCATTGACGCGAGCAGTTCGGGCTCGAAGGTGGCGGCCGTTTCGACGTCGAGCTGTGCGCCCAGACCGTCGAGCACCTTCGTGAAGAAGGCCCGCGCCGCCGCCGCGAAGACGACATCCGCTACCTCGGCGTCGGATAGGCCGGCCTCGCGCAGCCGCCCGACGTCGGCGCCGGTGATACTCGATGCGTCCCGAGCGACCTTCGCGGCGAACCCGTAGACCTCCCGGTCGAGACCCTCCAGGGAGGCACCGCTGGGGTCTTGGGCAATCTCGACGAGGGACTGGCCGTCACCACAGACGTCGCGGAGGAACTTCGAATGCGCCGCGGTGCAGTAGCTCGATCGCAGCTCTCGAGCAGCCGCGATTGTCGCGAGTTCGAACCGACGACGGTCCATTCCGTCGCGGATCGTCGCGTTCAGGCTGTTCCACGCCCCCGCAACATCAGGTCGCGAAGAGAAGCAGGCGGCGTAGTTGGGCAGGAACCCCCACGCCGACCGCTGCCCGGCGTAGTACGCAGCGACCTCGTCGGTGGCGTCCTCCTCAGGGATCGTCTCGATGAACATCAGAGCCTCCACTCTCCACTCCGGCCCATCCGCTCGGCTGGAGCCGAGGTGCCTGTATCGATGTTGAGGCACACCTAGCCTCCGGGACAAGGTCTGGCGCGGCTGAAGAGCGACGGACCTCGACGCATTGCGACGGGGCCGCTACCGGCCATCGCGACGATCACGGCGCCGGCGGACGCGTGCAGGCGCGTCCATCCGCCGCGAGCTGAGCGTGTTGCTTCCAGCCTGGAATCCGCCATTGAGGGCGGAGCATGCCATGTCGTCCCCTCGGGCCGGGCGAGCGCATCCGTCCTTCAAGTCGGCAGATCCGAGCGCAGGACGGACCGCCTGCGGTCGGCGGCGCCCGGCCGCTCTTCGGCGGCGGGCTCAGCGATCTCACGTTCGTGGTGTGCCGGTATCGGCGCCACGCTGCACTCTGGAGCCTTCGACCGGACGGAGGGCACCATGGGCAAGCTGATCTACGCGGCCAATATCTCGCTCGACGGATTCCTGGAGGACGAGACGGGTTCGTTCGACTGGTCCGTGCCTGATGAGGACGTGCACGCGTTCTGGAACGAGCACGAGCGGCACATCGGCACGTCGCTCTACGGGCGACGCATGTACGAGACGATGCGCGTTTGGGAGAGCGACGACTGGTTGACCGACGAGCCTGCGGTGGTCCGCGAGTACGCCACCATCTGGCGTGACACCGACAAGATCGTCTACTCCTCCTCGCTCGACGACGTCTCGACGACGCGCACGACGATCGAGCGGACGTTCGAGCCAGAGGCGGTGCGACGACTCAAGGAGACCTCCCGCTCGGACCTGAGCATCGGAGGCGCAGGAATCGCGGCGGAAGCATTCCGGCACGGTCTGGTCGACGAGTGCGTGCTGATGCTCTGCCCGGTGATCGTGGGCGGCGGGAAGCCGGCGCTGCCTCGGGGCGTACGACTCAACCTCGAACTGCTGGACCAGCGACGATTCGCCAACGGCGTGATCTACGTTCGCCACGAGGTCCGGAATCCCTGACACTCGGGCGCCGGGAGGTGCAACTCGAGGGGAGGCCGACACACTTGGGTGACTTCGAGTTGACGATGGACGAGATCACGGTGGCCTTTCGTCTCGAGCTGCGACTAACTTGTGGACGAGGGCAACCAACTTCCCACCAGACGGAGCGACAAGCATGACTGAACCGCGGGAGAAGTTGTCCGCGACGCAGGTACGAGATGCCAGCCTGGCGGACTGGCGGCAGATTCTTGGACGAATCAAGGCTCGGTTCCACACTGGCGACTTCCGTACCGGCCTCGCGCTGGTCAACAAGATCGGTGCCGCTGCCGAGGCCGCCAACCACCACCCCGACATTCAACTCACCTACTCCGAGGTGATTGTCACGCTCGCCAGCCACGACGTTCGCGGTATCACCAGCCGCGACCTCGACCTCGCACGCCAGATCAGCGGCCACGCAGCAGAGCTCGGCATCAACTCCGACGTTGGCGGCCTGACCCAGCTTGAGCTCGGGCTCGATACCGCGCTCGGGTCCCAGCTTGCGCCGTTCTATGCAGCCTTGCTCGGCGCCAAGGTGCAGGACGGCGAGCCGGTCGACCCGAGCGGCCAAGTACCGACTGTGTGGTGGCAGGAACCGGACGGCGACGAGACGTGGGCGCTTCCGGAGCAGCCGTTCGAGCAACGCTGGCACTTCGACGTGTGGGTTGCCCACGACGAGGGCGAACGACGCTTGCAGGCAGTCTTGGACGCCGGGGGGCGCCTCGTCAGCGACCGCGCGGCGCCTGCGTACTGGGTCGTCGAGGACGCCGAAGGCAACCGCTCCTGCATCTGCACACCCGCCGGCCGCTGAGCGTCACGGGACCCCGCGGCGCGAGTCCGGCCCGTACCCAGGATCCGGAGCCGCTTCTCATCCACAGGCTCTCCGGTGAGTCACACCGCCGCGGGCCGGGCTACGCAGACGACCGAAGCGAGCGCGACCGTGGGCCGCTAGGTTTGGCTGTGGTCGAGGGCAAGACAAGCGCAATCAACGAGTCCGCCGGGAGAACAGCGGTAGTGGCGGGGGTGGACGCCCTCGGAGCGATCTGGTCAGATGTGACCTGCTCGGGGCCAGACCGTGCATGGTCCGGGTAGGCGACCGCAGCGGTCGCCGTCACCTCACTTCCAGGAGACAGCGTGAAGCTTCTACTCACCTCCGGGGGCGTGACGAACGCCAGCATCCGCGATGCGCTTGTCGAGCTCCTGGGCAAGCCGATCGCCGAGTCCACCGCGCTGTGCATCCCCACCGCGATGTACGGGCATCCGATGGTCGGCTCGTGGGTCAGGGCGTGGCAGTTCATCAGCGGCAGCTCCCCGAACCCCATGGTCGACCTCGGCTGGAAGTCTGTCGGCGTGCTGGAGCTGACCGCGCTGCCCAGCCTCGGCAGGGAGTCCTGGGTTCCGCTGGTCCGGCAGGCAGACGCCCTGCTCGTCGCGGGCGGCGACGTCCTCTACCTGTGCCACTGGATGCGCGAGTCCGGGCTGGCGGACCTGCTGGCGTCGTTGAGCGAGACCGTGTGGGTGGGGCTCAGCGCGGGGAGCATGGTGATGACCCCCGCGGTCGGGGACGACTTCATCCAGTGGCGACCCCCCAGCGGTGACGAGACCACATTGGGCGTCGTGGACTTCTCGATCTGTCCGCACCTGGCTGCCGACGGCCAGCCAGGCAATTCGATGGCCGAGGCCGTGCAATGGGCAGCCGGGATGTCGAACCCCGCATACGCGATCGACGACCAGACCGCGATCAGGGTGGTCGACGGCAACGTCGACTTCGTCTCCGAAGGGCACTGGCAGCAGCTCCGGGCGTGAGCCCAGGACCGCGACCTTTGCCGGCCCCGCCTCGGGTCACCAGCCGGTGAGGCAGGGAGTTCATAGACAGAACGCGCGCCTGAGTGGGCCCTCGCGATCTCATGCGTCTATTCGCCGCGAGTCGGGCGCGGGCGGGTTGCAGCGCTGAGCCTGACGCCTGCCTATGCCTATCCGTAGTGGTAGCGGCATGCCGCGATGCGCACTTCGTCCCCGGTGACCGCCGGTGACGATCTCATCGTCGACCCCGTCGTACGGTCGCAGGCTGGCAGTGGTGCCACCTGCCCGGCTCCTGTCGCCTAGGCCCGCTGGGCAATGGTCACGGTGAAGAGGTCGCCCCTTCCCGATCAAGTCCGTGACGAGCAACTTCATATTGAAGCTGACGTGCGGCATGAGGTCCTCGGGTACTCGTGGTGCGGCGGGCACTCGGGTCGGCGGGCACTCGCGGACGCCGAACGCTGGCGTGTCGCCGCGCCACCTGGTCATGTTGACGCGCAGACTCGTGGGAGCCCGCCACTCGGTCTCACCGATCGGCGGGTGAGCCCTCGTCGGTCGCTCGCTACTTCCGGCGGGGGCGCCCCACCCCCCTCACCCCCTGGGCGTCGGTGTCCTGCCCGGCATCGTGCTCGCCGTGGTCATCTCCGTGGCAAGCGTCTTCCGACGCTTGAGGTGGCCCTACCGAGCCAATCCGGCCAGGACTGGCGGGCAACCACCGGAGCTCCCCCACGATCCGACGAGTGACGCTCCCGCAGGCGGCGGCAGCCCTCAGTGGTCCATGATGGGGGCAGCCCTACCTGATCGCCCTTCTAGCGGTCGGTGGGGTCAGCCCCTCGGCGGTCCACCACGACTACCGGGGGGCGCTTGCTTGTCCTGCGAGGTTGTCCACATCCCCTGGGCGCGATGAGCCGGAGTGTCGGCGTGTCGTGGTACTGTTCGTACAGATGTTCGAGTCATGCACTCGAGATCCGCTCTGAGACAGATCCGCTCTGAGACGGGGGAAGATCGATGGGAGCCACCTCGAGGGTGATACCCCACAGCAGCATGTCGCCGCACGGGTCACCCGACCCCGATTCGACACGTGAAGCGCGTCTCGAGGCGCTGCTGCGCGCCTGGTGGCGCGAGGAGCGTCCAGCCTGGACCGAGGATTCCTGGTGGGACTCAACCCTCCACGAAGACGTGCGTCGGCTCCTCTGGCTCGCACCCGGTCCCCGCCTGGCCACGGCTCTGGCCGAGTTGACCTCGGATGGACCCTGCCCAATGCCGCACGCCGACGACCCGGTGTTTCCAGGCTGGCCGACGCCCGGCCACGCCCCCGGCTGGCCGTGCGCCTGCCAGATCGTCACGGCCGCGGCGTGGGAGGCATGCGCCTCCTGGCTGGCTGCACGGTCGGCCGCCGCCCTGGTGACGGCAGCCGGCTCCAAGGAGGTCGAATTCGATATCGGCGAGGGCCGCCAGCGCATCCACGACCCCGCCCGCGAGGAGCTTGCCCATGCCCTGCGCACCTCCATCCCCGCAATGGGCAACAGGATCGGCGCCGCCCGTGCCCTCACGAGCCATCCCCGACTCATGACACTGGTCGAGTCGGCAGCGATCTCGGCGTGGGCGGGCCGGCTCGTCCTCGACCACCTCACGGACCTCGGGGATCACGATGCCGACAAGGTGATCGAGGACGTCGCCTCGCGGATCCACCATCGACTTGCCACCGGGCGCCGGCCGTACCACTCGGCCGAGGTGAACCGGTTGGCGCGCGCAGCCCGCCTTCGGGTCTGCCCAGAGACCGCGCAGGAGAGTCGGGTCCGTGCCTTCGCCACGCGCCGGGTTGTCGTCCACCCCTCCGGCAACGGCATGGCCACTCTCATCGCGGATCTCGCTGAAGTCGATGCCCACCGCATCCACCGACGACTGACCGCCATCGCCGCAGGGCTGCAGGCCGACGCCACCGCCGATGGAACGGCCGAGCCGCGCACCCGCGACCAGCTCCGGGCCGATATCCTCACGGACCTGCTGATCGGCACCCATCACGCCCAGGACGGCAGTGGTGGACCGGCAGACGGTCGCGAGCCCGGGCCTGAGGACGGCATAGCCGGGTCGAGAGCCGGCCAGCCTGCAAGGTCGGCCACCGACTCGAGCCCGGATCGCGCTCCGGATCCGCCCCATGTCCAGGCAACGGTCCGATCACCTCAGGTCGACGCCACGCCGAGCGTGGATACGGCCAGCGACCGCTACAACGGGGCCACCCCGCGCCCAGGTCAACACGTCGAGGGGTCGCGTCCGGACGTCCAGGTCATCGTGACGCTGGAGACGCTGATCGGCCTCGCCGACGACGTCGCCGAGGTACCCGGGATCGGCCCTCTCCCCGCTGACGTTGCCCGAGCGCTCGCCGCCGACGGGAGCTGGCGAGCGTGGATCACGGACGCGGCCGGAGTCGTCACCTCCACCGGCACACGACGCTACGTGCCCAGCGCCTCTCTCGCCCGTCTGGTCCGCGCCCGTGAACCGCACTGCCGATTCCCCGGATGCCGACAACCGGCGATGAAATGCGACCTCGACCACGCAGTACCGTGGCCCGCAGGCGCTACGACTGCCGGGAACCTCGGGCCACTTTGCCGACGCCACCACAACCTCAAGACCCACACACCGTGGGCCCTCAACCCTGCCGGCCATCTCGACGGCCAGGCAGCGGGCGGACCGGGCACGGGATGGCGTTGGCGGACACCAGCGGGGTTCGTGATCATGGACAGCCCGGAACCCCCGCTCGGGGCGCACGTCGCCCCGTCCGGGAGCCGGACTCACGACCTGCACACCGGCATCGGCCGTAGCCCCAACGCACCGCCGGACCCGTCGGGCTTCGACTAGGAGCCTCCGAACTCGAGCCGCCGCCGTGAGGTCCACAGACCATGGGCGTCGCTGCCCAGGATGGTCAGGGCCGACGCGGTGCACTCCACCGGCAGCTGGCCTGCGAGCTCGACCTCGAGCTCACGTCGCAGGCGCGCTTGCGGCGCCCCCGGATCGACGACGGCCACGGTGAGATGAGGGCTCGGTTCCAGGTAGCGGCCGCCATATGCGGGGAAGCGGGGGTAGGCCGCCCAGACCTGGCGCATCAGCGCGATGAACGCGGACGAGGGATCAGGGCGAAGCCAGAGCAGCCCCGGGAACTCGTCCACCGCACGGAGGCCGAAGCGGAAGGGCCGCGTCCCGGCCGCGATGACGCGGAGGGGATCCAGGGACTCCTCCGTGAACTGACCCGGTGGCATGAACGGGTAGAGGAGCGTGATGTGTGCCGGGACTCCGGAACCTGCCGCCGGATCGTGCCGCCTGCGCCAATCGGCAACGATCGACTCCGCCTCGGGGACCTCGATGACCACGCCCGACTCATCGGCACCAGCCATGCGCACCTCTCTGAGCCGGTAACTGTGCGTTCAGCACACTACCGACCGATCGCTTCACCGACCGATCGCGGCCGACCCCATTCCCGGACATCGACGAGGAGTTGCCCTTCGGCTGTCGCAGTGGGACCGTGGAACCGGAAGGGCGGTCACGATGGCGACAATCCTGATCTGGGTGTTGCTGTTCATAGCCCTGGCCATCGCCTCCGTTCTCTGGGGAGTCGACAGCAGGGGTCTGGATACCCGCACACCCCCTGAGCCCAGCCTGCAGACCCCGCGCACCATGGGCGCCGACACCGAGACCACCTGAGGCGTCGAGCCGCGACTCCCCCAGATTGCGCATCCGATCCCACCACTCCCCCGTCCGCGCGGAGTAACGTGGGAATTGGCCCTATTGGGGTGTTTCCCCCGGGGAATGGGAGCTGACGATGAGATGCCCACGGTGCAGGAACGTCGACCTCGACCCCACCCGACACGACGACGCCGGCATGGTCACGTGCCCCTGCGGGCACCGCGCCTACGCGGGGTACATCGCCGAGGCCGACTCACTGGCAGCCAGATCCTCCTGGCTCGCCGATCGGGTGGCTGCCGGCGATCCGGCCCCGGCTCCCGAGATCCAGAGCTCCTACGCGATCTGGATCCCTCCGGAGGTCGGCGCCCCCGCGGGCGCGCTGCCGACGGAGCCCCTCCAGGCTCCCCCGACCCCACCCCGACCCGCGCGGGGGGGTGCGCCCAGCGCGCAGACGATCCTCCTGGGCATCGGCGCGCTGCTGCTGGTCATCGCGGGCGCCGTGTTCGCGGCGGTCGTCTGGGACCGCCTCGGTGCGATCGGGCAGGTGGTGCTGATGCTGGCCGCAACCGCCGGCGTGGGTGCCCTGGCGATACGTCTCCGCACCCGGTTGGCAGGCACCGCGGAGGCCCTGGCCGTCGTCGCTGCGGGGCTGGCCGCCGTCGACCTCATCGCCGCCCCCATGCTCGGGCTGCTCCCGGAGCGCTGGGTCACCGATCCCACGATGTACCCGGCCATCGCGTTCAGCGCACTGGGCATCGCACTGCTCCTGCTGCATCGTCGATTCGGGCTGCGGGCATGGAGCTGGCTCGGCTGGACCGGATTGCTCGTGGCCTCCGGCTGTGTGGTCGCAGCTGTTGCCAGCGCGACGGACTCCGCAGCCTGGACCGCCGCTGCCATCGCGGTACCTGCACTGATCAGCGTGGCGATGCTGGCGGCCTCGCAGGGCACCAGCCGTTGGTCTGGCGAGCAGGTCGAGCTCAGGACCGTCGGCGCGTTCGGACTGTTCGTCAGCGCCGCGGCGACAGCCTCCGCCGCCCTCGACCGTGACGCCCTGCCCGGTGCGGTGTTCACGACCGCTGCCACCGCACTGGCTGTCGGGATCTGGGCCGGGCGCGACCAGCGAGCCGACAGCCCCGGCACTGACTCGCGACTGCTGCCGATGGGTGCCGCTGCGCTGTCCGGCATCACCGTGGCGCTCGTGCTCGCCCTGCCTACCGAGCCGCAGCCCGTCTGGCTGGCCGCAGCGGTGGCCCTGGCCGGCCTGACCGTCGGTCTGGTGCTGTGGGTGCTGCGCGAGGATCCGATGCTCAGCGCAGTCGGCGCATGCGCTGTGTGGATCCCGTGGGCAGTCACCCGGATGGACTCGGCGGCGGACATGCTCGACGGGAACCAGGTCGCCAGCCAGCTCTCGCTGCTGGCCGCCCTCGTGGCCCTCATGGCGTTCGTGACCGCGTGGTGGGTCCCGGTCGCAGGATGGATCGGGGCCCTGCTCGGTGCCGTCGCGATGCTGCTGGCTCCCACCGTCTGGCCCGACCCGGTCGAGGCCCACACGCTCCCCTTCGCCGCCCTCCTCCTGGTTGCCGGCCTGCTCTGGCGGCGCCGCGGTCCGACCCCGTCGCTTCAGTGGCTCGGACCGGCCGTGGCCATGGCCCTGATCCCCTCCGCCGTCGCCACGTGGGTTGCCCCGTGGGCCCTGGACGCAAGCGATCTGGGAACGACGGGTCACCTGATCCGGCTCGGGGCGGTCCTGGTGGCCTCAGTGATCGCCATGGTGGTGGGAGCCCGGATGCGCCTGGGAGGACTCCTGATCCCTGCGTCCCTCGCCCTGACCATCGCGGCCATGGCCCAGGTCTGGAGCGGCCTTTCGAACCTGCCGCGCTGGGTCGGGCTGGCCATCGCCGGAACACTGCTGGTCCTGGCCGGTGCCCGCATCGAATGTGTTGCGTCGCGAGGGCCGTCGCGCGGTCGGCTGGCTGGAGGGCCTCCACTGAGGTCCGAGCCGACCCGGCCCCGCAACGACATGATCTTGACCGACGTCGAGGGCGCTCGTGCGGCACACTGTGCGCAGGCCTGTGCCCGGAAGGAGTGGTGGTGACCGATCGACGCACGCCCGACATGCTGGTGGTCCTCGATTCCGACCCCAACAGCCTTGCGGCGCTGACCATCGCCCAGAGGTACTCCTCGGGAACGGTGCTGCTCACCTCATGGAACGCCGACCCGCTGGAGATCGACGCAGTCGTCCAGAGTTCGACCACCGCCGAGCCCACCATCTCCGAGGCCCTCCAGGTGGCCGCCGAACGGGGCATGCCGTGGGTCGGGGTTCGCCGGGACTTCACTGCCCCGCAGCAGCTGCTCACCGAGCTCATGGTCGCCACGGCGCGACACAGCCGCGACGTGGTTCCCGGCTTCGCCGTGTTCCTCGCCGACGGCGAGCCGGCCCCGTTCAGCCGGATCCTGGCCATCGTCGACCGCAGCGACGGACCCATCTCCGGGCTCCTGGCCTACGCGGCAGTTGCGGTGGCGGACACGGCCGGCGCCCAGCTGGACATCCTCGTCATCGGCGATGCGGGCGAGAACCCCCACTCCGAGGATGAGCTCGAGACCCTGGTCATCAACCGGGAGCAGGAGCTCTACGACGCCGCGGTCGCGCGGGCCCGCGCCGAGGGGCTGACTGCCACCTGGATCACCGCGGCCTCCGTGAAGGACCTGTGGAGGGTCGTCGCCGACCAGATCTCCCAGCACGACTACGACCTGGTGATCGATGACCTCGGCGATGTGTCCCTCTCCCGCATCGGCATGAAGGACACCGCAGGGGGAACCCTGGCTGAGGGCGCGGCCGGGGAGATCCCGCTGAAGCTGCTCACCGAGACCTCGATCCCGCTCCTGCTCGTGATGGACGAGATCCGACTCGGCCTTGCTCCACCGGGCCTGCTCAAGGCAGGCGCAGTGGCCGCCATCGCCCTGGGCATGGTCGCAGCACCGATCGCCGCGGCCGCCGCCGCACCTGCTTCGGCCACGTCCGCGACCGATCACCACGACCCTGTGGATGCCCTCATCACCGACCTCGAAACGGCTCTCGAGACCACCACCGAGGACGACGCGGAGGCTCAACGGATCCAGGAGGCCGCCGCTGCCGGTCGCAGTGCCAGCGACGACGGGGCTCGCGGCCAGGCCGAGCAGGTCGTGGCTCAGCCCACGGCATACGCACCCCAAGCCGCCGCCGTACCCTCGGGCACCACAGAGGCTGCCGCCACGGCCGATGCCCAGGTCAAGTCTGAGGACAAGTCGACCTCGGACCCCAAGAAGCCAAAGCCGCCGAAGCCCCCCAAGGGCGGGGCCACCCCCAGCCAAGTGGCCAAGGCCAAGGCCAAGGCTGCCGAGGACAAGGCCGCCTACGAGAAGGACAAGGCCCAGAAGCAGAAGGCCGAGGACGCGGCGGCCGAGGCCGAGGCCGAGCTCGTCGCCGCCCGGGAGGCAGCAGCAGCTGCACTGGCGGATCTCGAGGCAGCCACGATGTCCCACGCCGAAGCCTCTGGCTATGCCGCCCAGACCCAGACGGCAACAACCGGGTTGACGGGCATGCTGCCCGGGGCCCCCACCGAGGAGCAGGTCGCCTCCGCTGCCCTCGCCGAGCAGGCAGCGGCAGACCGCCTCGCTGCTGCTGTAGCCACCGGCGAGGAGTCCCTGGAGGTCCTGGGCTCCGCCGAGCAGGCCCTGGCCGACGAGCAGGCTGCGCTGGAGAAGCGCGCGGCCGACGCCCAGGAGACGAAGGCCGAGTACGTCCAGTCCAAGGAGAAGGCCGAGGTCTACAAGCAGAGCCTGGCCGAGACGCGCCAGGCTCCCATGGCCAAGGGCACCTACCGGCTCACAGCGCGCTTCGGTCAGACAGGCGGTTACTGGTCCTCCGGGATCCACACCGGACTGGACTTCGCGGGCCCGGTGGGCACTCCCATCCTTGCCGCTGCAAGTGGCAAGGTCGTCTCCACCGGCTACGAGGGCGCCTACGGCAACCAGGTCATCATCGACCACGGCGACGGCTACCAGACCACGTACAACCACCTCTCCGGCATCGGCGTCTCGGTGGGCGACAAGGTGTCCACCGGCGACCAGATCGGCAAGCGTGGGTCGACCGGGAACTCGACAGGGTCGCACCTGCACTTCGAGGTCACGAAGGACGGGAAGTTCGTCGACCCCGAGGGTTGGCTGGGCTGGTAGCGACACTCAATCGCGACGATCTCGCGACGGCGATGTGACAGCGGGCCACGTTGTTCCGCCCTAGGATCGCAACGTGACCACGCTGGTACTCGCGACGATCGCGCTGGTCGCCGCCGCGGTGCTGATCGGCGTGCTCTGGTCGTTGGTACGGGCGATGCGCCAGGAGTCCTCCAACGCAGCCCTGCGGCGTGAGGGAGTCCGCGTCACGGGGACCGTGCTCGACAACACGATGACCTCGACCGCACAGCGTCGCCTGCTGTTCTCCCCTGTCGTGGAGTTCCGCGCCCGCGACGGCAGGTCTGTGTCGCACGCCGCCCAACAGGTGTCGGCCACGTCCTGGCCGAGGGGGGCGACCGTCGAGGTGGCCTACGACCCAGAGGACCCCACACGGTTCGTGCTGGCCGGACCACCGGAGCGCGGGCACCTGATCGCCAACTCCCTCATCGGGATCGTGGTCGTGGCCATCATGGCCGGCACAGTGCTCGTGACCTACCAGATCTGGGATGAGTTCCGCCACGACAAGGGCGCCCAGCCCCAACCGGCCTCGAGCCAGCCGTTCGGGTCCCCGTGATGACGGCCGAGAGCTCGGCACCCGACCTCCAGGTCCGCCACCGCCCGGTTCAGGCCCGCGGTCGCGTGCGGTTCGACGCCATCCTCACCGCGGCGCGGGACCTCCTCGCCGAGGGTGGGGTCGAGGGGTTCACCATCGATGACGTCGCCACCCGTGCGGGGATCCCGGTCGGGTCGGTGTACCAGTTCTTCCCGAACAAGTTCGCCATCGTCGCAGAGCTCGACGCCCTCGACACCGCAGCCCTGATCGACGACCTGGCCGCCAGCTCCGAGAGACTCGCACTCGGGGACTGGCAGTCCGAGACCAATGACCTGATCGACCTGGTCGCGGCCCACTGGGTCGATGACCCGACCCGGCGCGCGGTGTGGCTGGCGATGCGCTCGACGGCCGCCACGCGATCACTGGCCGCCGAGCACTCGCGGACACTGGTCACCACGCTGCTGCCGATGATCCAGCTGCTCACGCCGGGTCGAACGCTGGACGAGCAGGTGACGATCTGCGAGGTCGTGGTCGAGATGTCGCAGTCACTGCTGCACTTCTCGGTCTCGGACGGGGAGCCGAACCCAGCGACCGTGCGCGAGCTCAAGCGCATGCTGCGCGCCTACCTTCGGGCCGTGGCCAGGATCGCCTAGTCCCCCTCGAGCACCACGACCGCCGCGGCCATCGTGGGTTCGTGGGTGATCGACAGGTGCACCACGACCTCCCCGAGGGTGGCCCGGACGGCCGCCGCCAGCTCCCCGTGGAGCACGAGGGTCGGGCGCCCCCACCCGTCGGGGACCACTTCGACCTGGCGCCAGTCCATGTCCGGGATCGCCGGGGCGCGTCCGGGGCGGGCGCCGGAGAAGGCCTTGACGAAGGCCTCCTTCGCCGCGTACCGACCGGCCAGGTGCTGGGCGGCGCCGGAGTGCCCCCCAGCCGACCGGAGCTCGCCGACGGTGAAGGTCCGCTCGGCGAACGCCGACCCCACCGACCCGAGCTGCTCGGCGAAGGAGTCGACGCCGACCAGGTCGATCCCGATGGCACGGATCAGCATCAGACGCCGGCCAGCCCCGGCAGTGTGCCCGCCGGATCCAGCAGCATCCCGGCCTCCCGCGCCCGCACCTCGTAGGTGGAGCCCTGGCCGAGCCTGCGGTCGGTGCGCCGGTCGAACACCGCGTGGCCGCCGTACGCCGCACCGAGCCGGGCCCGGGCGCCGGAGACCCGACGCTCGTGGGCACGTTGGACGTAGGCGCTGCGCTGGGTGGCCGGGATCGCCTCGACGAAGACATCCGGATGCGCCAGGGCCACGACGGCCGAGACGTGGCCGAAGCCGAGGCTGGTGACCAGGGCCGCACGGACCGGCTCGGCCCGGTGCAGCGACCGGTAGTCCACGATCAGGGCATCGCCGGGGGTCACCCGCGGGTCGGCGCTGACCAGGTTGTTGTTGCCCGGGACCGTGCCGGTATCGAACACGTCGCAGAGCCCAGCCATCTGCCATGCCGCCGCGCCGCCCTTGGAGTGGCCCGTGAGCGACTTCTGCGAGATGACCCGCAGTGGAGCACCGGACGTCCGACCCAGTGCCTGCTGGATCGTCTCGTGGACGAAGGCCTCATTGGGGTCGTTGGCCTCGGTGGACGTGTCGTGCTTGGACACGACCGTCACGTCGTCGGCGGTGAGCCCCAAGGTGGTCAGCGCGCGCCCGAGCGGCGAATCGACGCCGCCGCGCACGGAGCCGAGGGCACCGAGACCCGGTGCCGGGATCGACGTGTGGATGCCGTCACCGAACGAGGCCGCGTAGCCCACGACCGCCCGGACCGGAAGCCCGAGCGCGAGTGCCACCGAGCCGCGGCAGATGATGAAGCTGCCACCGCCCTGGGCCTCCACGAACCCACGTCGACGGCGGTCACCGGGCCGGCTGTGCTGGCGCGGGTAGAGCCCGGACTCGATCATGGCGTCGTTGTCCGCGGTGGCCGCCATGTTGGCGAACCCCGTGATGCCCTCGGTGCTCAGGTCGTCCCAGCCGCCGCCGATGATGATCTCGGCCTTGCCCAGGGCGATCTTGTCCACCGCCTCCTCGAGCGAGACTGCCGCGGTGGCACACGCCGCCACGGGGTGCACCATCGGGCCGTAGCCACCGATCAGGCCCTGGTTGACGTGCGCGGAGACCACGTTGCCCAACGCCTCCTGGAGCACGTCGTTGGCGTGCTGACGTCCGGCCAGCGGGCCCATGAACACCTTGGAGATGCTGCTCATGCCGCCCATGCCGCTGCCCTGCGTGTTGCCCACGAGGCTCGGGTGCACGGAGCTGACCAGCTCCTCGGCGGAGACCCCGGCGTCAGCGAGGGCCTCTGCAGTGATCACGACGTTCCATGCCGTGAGCGCGTCCATCGAACCCGCGATCCCGGAGTCCAGCCCGTGGCGGGTCGGGTCGGAACCCAACGGGAACTGCCCACCGGCCGAGCGCAGCAGCGGCTTGCGCCGGGGAATCCGCACGGAGGCCCCAGCCGGGAGCGTGAGCAGCCAGCCCTCCTCGACCTGGGTGACCAGCGCGCCGGGAGCGTTCGCCGCCATCGCCCGGGCCTCGGCCTCCGCCGGGAGCACCTTGGTCAGGGCACGATCCAGGAACACCTCGGTGAACTCCCAGACACCCTTGGCGGCCACGGCGGCGTCGTGCTCGAACAGGCGCACGCCGGCGCGCGCCTCCACCTGCTCGCGATAGCGATCCGCGATGTCCGCCTCGGCCACCGGGCTGCCCGACTCGACGTCGACCCAGCCACCTGCCGAGGCATCCCAGTCGATGAGGCCACAGCGCCAGGCCAGCTCCACGACTCCGGAGGCACCCAGCTCGCCGACCTCGGCCTGCCAGCGAGTCGTCGAGCCACCCCAGGGGCCGTACTCGGCGATGCCGACCATGACGATCATGTCCTCGGCGCGCACCGTGGCCCGCGAGTCCCCCGTGGGGACCTCCACCGGGCCGCGTGCGCTGGCCAGGATCGCCGGGAGGTTGGGCAGCGCTGCGATAGTCGCGTCGGCCGCGGACTCCCGAGCACCCTCCGCCGCGGCAGCCGCCGTGAGTTCGGCCACTGCACTGGCCAGAGCCGCGCCCAGGTCCGCCCGACCGGCGAGCCCACCGGACAGGTCCAGGCGCAGCGGGGCCCGGTCGGCCTCGACCTGGAAGGGCTCGGTCGCCAGTGCGGCGATCAGTGCGCCCATCTGCTCGGCGGAGTAGGTGACCACTCCGAGCTCGTCCTCGACGTAGCGCGCGACCCGGTCGTTGGCGGCCATCAGGCCGGTGCCCCGGACCCAGCCGATCTCCGCGGAGATGATCCGCGTCTGGGAACCCCAGCGCGATCCCTCGGAGCTCCACTTGTTCGCCATGGTCTCCAGGGCTGCCTTGGCATCCCCGTAGGCGCCGTCGCCACCGAACGTGCCGTGGTTGGGCGACATCGGGAGGATCACGCTGAAGCGGTCCCTGCGAGCGGCGCTGGCACGCTCGGCCAACCCGCCGACGAGCCGCTGCACGCCCAGCAGGAGCAGCCGCAGGGTGAGCTGCGAGTCCCGTCCGGTGTCGGGCAGCTCGCCCATGGCCGGGGCCGCCGCGAACGGCAGCACGAGGGTCGGCCACAGGGCCGGCTTGACCTCGCGGGTGACGGGACCGAGGTCCTCGAACGTCGGCGTGACCATCCACTCGATGAGCGCGTCGATGTCGGCGAACGAGGCCAGGTTGGCCCGCACGATGTGCAGCTGGGCACCTGGGCCCGCGTACCGACGCTCGAGGTCGCGGTAGGCAGCCACGCGCTCCGGGGTGTCGCTGGTGGTGACCAGGACCACGGTCGCCCCGCCGCGCAGCAGGTGCGCCACCGACGACCACGCGATCGAGTTCGGCGACGCGCCAGTCACCAGCGCGACCTCACCGCTGAAGTCGGCCGGGGCCTTCCCCAACGCCTCCGCTGCGGCAAGGACACGGGCCGGATCGCCCGTCGCCAGGGCGCCGCGCAGCTTCTCGAGCTCGGGCACCGGCACACCCACGGGTGCGGCGGTCAACGCTCGGTCGAGGAGGGCCACTGTGCCCGGCCGACCGGCCTGGGCCAGCCGTGCGCGGTGGTACTCGAGGGTGGCCGTGATGCGCGGATCGGCATTCCGGTGGGCAGCGATCTGGTCGATCAGTCCATCGAGCGGGTCGATCTCGTGCTGCCCGATCTCGGCGGCCAGCGCCGCCTGCACCAGGTGGTCGACGTCGGCTCGCGCCCAGGTGGACGCCGAATCGAGAAGCACGTGGCGCCGCGGGTCGAACATCGGGGCGACCAGCGCGGCCGGCCCGTGCTCGGACTCCAGGAGGGCCAGCGTGGCCAGGACCTCCCGGTAGTCGGCGTCCAGGGGATCGCTGACCGGGACCCGGCCCAGGCGTGCCAGGACCTCGGAGGCCTGGTCGACGAGGATGCCCTCGACGTGCTCACGCAGCTCGTTCACCGCGGCGGCGTCGACGGTCCCGCCACCGGTGGCAGCCGAGGACGCGGGGGACACAGCGACACCCGCCTCCGCGGCGGCGGCCCGAACGGCCTCGTCGATGAGGCCCTCCGCGCTCGACTCCGTCAGGGTTGCGAGGTCACCGCCGCGACGGCTGCTGCCCTCGCGAGTGCCCAGCGCCAGCGCGAGAGCCGTCCGGGCGATCCAGCCCTCACCGAGGCCCCAGTGCGCAGTGACGCGCTTGCCCAGGGCGGACTGAGAGGACCCGCGCGGGCCGAGTGCCGCGGTGACCGCGCCGTCGACGGCCGCGGACAGCACCGGACCGGGGTAGCGGTACCCGGCGGTCTTCTGGGCCAGCGTGCTGGTCAGCTCGACGAGCGGCACCTCGTGGGCGCCGTCCATCGCCGAGACACCGAACTCCTTGCCGATGTCCATCAGTACCTGGTTGCGCCGGCTGGACGCGCCGTCGACCAACGACTCGATCGAGTCGTGCTCGAGCTGGTCGACCCGCACCCCGACGCGCAGCGCGAGCAGGGCCGCCACGGCCGTGGCGTGGTCGACCGGGAGATCGGCGACGGCAGCGGCGCCGGCCACGGGGGCAGGAGCCGACGGGGCGGCGTGGGCCGCGACGGCGACGTCTGCCTCGGTCGAGTCGGGCTCCTCGACCTCCAGCACTGGCGCCGGGTCCTCGGACGTGTCGAACACCACGTCGGCGTCCAACTCCACGTTGAGGACCTCAGGGCGGGAACCGCGATGGGTCGGCAGGGCCAGCGAGCCCTTGGAGAGGTTCGCCAGCGTCGGTGCGCTACCCACCCCGATCTCGACGATGCGCTCGACACCGAGCCCCCCGAGCTCGACGGGGGTGCACATCAGCTCGAAGGTCTCGATCCACCGCACCGGTGAGGCGAACTGCCACGCGAGCAGCTCGATCACCAGCGTGCGGGCCAGGTCGTCCCGGTCAGCGCTTGCAGCGTCCCAGTCGGCCAGGACCTCGGCCAGGATCGGCGAGGCACAGACGTCGTACACGCCCTGCACGTACTCGCGGTCGACCCGGAACAGGTGCGGGTACAGGTTGGGGATGTAGCGCCCGACAAGCGCCTCGGTGTCGATGTGCTCGGGCAGCTTCTTCATCAGCTGCTTGCGGAAGTCGGCCACGCCACCGAGCAGTGCTGAGGAGTGGAACGGCACGTCGATCCCGGGGACGAGCAGCATCGGGGGCCGGCCGGGCTGGCCGGGGCCGATCCGCTTCTCCAGCTCGGCCAGGGACCCCAGGGTTCCGGCGACGGCGTACTGCTTGCCGCGCAGGTTGTGGTTGACGATCTCGCAGAGCTCACCGGTGTCGGCGGCGACTGCGGCGACCAGCTCCTCGGCCTGGGCGTGCGAGAGCCGGGCCAGGTGCGGACGGATCACGGCCAGGCGGTAGTCGGAGTTGCCTGCGGCGTCGCGCGGGACCAGCCCGTGCATCCCCTGCCCACGGGCGAACACGAGCTCGATCGCCCCCTCGAGGGTGAGCACGCCGTTGGAGGCGCCCAGGGCGTTGTACTCGCCGACGGAGTGCCCGGCGACGGCCGCATCCGGGTCGAAGACCCCGGCCTCGCGCATCTCGGCGACCGTGGCCATGGCCAGCGTGGCCATCGCGACCTGGGTGAACTGGGTCAGGTGCAGGACGCCGGCCGGATGCCGGTAGGTGGTGCCCACCGCCTCGATCGACGTCGGGTTGTCACGAACGATCTCGAGGATCGAGAAGCCCATGCGCTCCCGCGTGGCAGCGTCGGCGCGATCCCACATCTCGCGCGCCGCACTGGATCGGGCGTAGCCCTCCATGCCCATGCCCTGGGACTGGATGCCCTGGCCCGGGAAGACGTACATGGTGCGCGGCCCGGCCACGACGGCACTGCCCATCGCGACGACACCGGCCTCGGTGGTCGCCTCGACCGACACGACGCGAGCGCCGTCGCGGACGCCGGTGCGGGTGACCGTGAAGGTCACATCCTGGCCCGGCAGCACCGGGGCAACGAAGTCGATCGCCCACTCGCGCAGTCGACTGGAGTCGCCCTCGGCTGCCGACTCGAGCACGGCGCGGGTCGCGGCCGCAGAGGTCCACATGCCGTGCACGATGCGTCCGGGAAGGCCCACGAACCTGGCGAGGAGGTCGCTGCGGTGGATCGGGTTCGCGTCGCCGCTGACCGTGGCGAAGGCCTCGAGCTGACTGGGCGCCGTGACGGTCAGGCTGCCCAGCGTGCGCACCGGGGTCGCCACGACCCGCTCCCGTGCCCCCGGGGCGGTGGCGTCCGGGATCGACGGGTCGATGACCGCGCGCCGCACGAAGAACCGGTCGGTCACCGTCGCGGCGTCCATCTGGGAGTCGACCGTGATCACCAGGCCGCCATCGACCCGGCTGAGCCGGGGCTCGCCAGCAGACGCCAGGGCGGCCGAATCGGCGGACCTGGGCGACACGGCGATCTCGTGGCGCAGGTGCACGAGGTCGAACATCGACGATGCCAGGCCTGCGTCGGCGAGTCCGGCGAAGACGTGCGGCCACAGGGCCGACATCACCCGATCGGGAAGCGCGCCAGCAGCACCGACCGTCGCGGCATGGGCGGCCGCGACATCCTCCACGGAGGTGGGGCCCTCGGTCCCGGCGGCGAACATCGTCAGGAGCCCTGAGCCGGCCGCCTCCAGGCTGGCCTCGGTCACCGAGAAGGTGACCACGCCGGCATGTGTCGCCACCTCGATGGGCAGCACGAGCTCGCCATCGCCCGGCAGCCCGAGGTCGGGCCAGTTCAGCGTGAGGGCCAGGGAACGATCCGGCTGCGCGGTGAGCGTGGCCGTCTCTGCCTCGCCTGAGGACCAGGTGGCGATCCCACCGAGGATCGACCACTCGTCCGCCGCGCCGATCCGGTGCAGCGGGTTGGGCCTGCTGGCCCCCATCCAGGTCCACGTCGGGGACTCGAGGGCGGCAGCGAGCAGGGCCTCGGGGCCCGACGCAGGCGCAGCCGGGTTCTGCCCGAGGCGGAAGTCGGCCATGTCGCGGGCATCTGTGCCGACCGGGTCGACCGCCGCCAACGCTTGGGCGACCGAGGTCTCGAAGCGATCGAGGAGATGGGCGACCGGCTCGTCGACGGTGGTGATCCCGGACACGGCGACGGGGCCGGGGATGATCAGCACCTGGTCGGCGTCGTAGAGGTCGCTGTGCGACTGCCACAGGGAGTCCGACTGGTACCAGCGGCGCACGTCACCGTCGATCACCGGCACGAACGGCACCGGCTTGCCGGGCATGCGTGCCACGGACAGGAAGTGCGCGACGTCGGCCGGGTGGATCAGGGCGGTGCGCGCGGCAGGGTACGTGGCGATGAGCAGCTCGAGGGCTCGCGGCCGGGTCGTCGACCGACGCGGGGTCGGCGAACAGGGACTCGATGCGCCCCGTGTCAGCCGGGTTCAGCCGGGCCTCGGCCTGCTGGAGCAGGGCGGTGAACCGGCTGCGGTGGGTCACATCGAGCCAGGCACCGTCCTCGTAACGACCGTTGCGGCCGAGCGCGGTGAGCACGACGAAGCGCTCCAGCATCTCGGCGTACGTCATCTCGGCGACGTCCCCGAAGTAGGGCTTGGCCGTCGCGGCCAGCGCCTCGATGATCTCCTCGCGCTGCGCGGCCACGGCGGCCTCGTCGCCCGCGACGGAGTCGAGCAGCCGGGCAGCGCGGGCGGCGCTGTTGTCCAGGAAGTGGATGTCGGCGTTCAGCCCCGAGCGCCCGGACGTCGTCCCTCCGGCGACCTTGCCACGGGGGACCCAGCCGCCGTGCCCGGCAGCAGCCGCCAGGGCGGCCTTGACCGAGGGAGATGCGGCCGACTCACGCGTGGCCATCGTGACCGTCCCGAGCAGGATGGCGTCGACCGGCATGGTCGCCGCACCGTGGGCATGCGCCCACGTTCCGGTGAGCAGGGCGCCGGCCCGCTCGGGGTCGGCGATCCCGCCACCGACGGCCAGGACGACGTTCTCGTGCTCGCGGATCAGGTGATAGGTCGACAGCAGCAGCTCGTCGAGGTCCTCCCATGAGTGGTGCCCGCCGGCCACACCGCCCTCCATGTGGATCCAGAGCGTGTGCGGCGTGTCCGCGGCGATCGCCAGGACCTCCTGGACCTGGGCGACCGTGCCGGGCTTGAACGCGTTGAGCCAGATCCCCGCCGCCGCGAGCTCATCGAGCAGCGCCAACGCCTCCGCCTTGTCGGGGATCCCCGCAGAGATGGTGACGCCGTTGATCGGAGCCCCGGCCGCCCGCGCCCTCTGCACGAGCCGCTCGCGGCCCACCTGCAGGTTCCACAGGTAGGGGTCCAGGTAGAGCGCGTTGAGGACGACCTCCTGCCCCGGCTCGAGGCCCTCGGCCACCTCGGCGAGGCGCTCGGTGAAGATGCGCTCGGTGACCTGGCCGCCGCCGGCCAGCTCTGCGACGTGGCCGCCGTTGGCCGCCGCGATGACGATCGGCGCCTCGACCGTCGAGGGCGTCATCCCGGGAAGGATCATCGGGGAGCGGCCCGACCTGCGGGTGTGCAGGTTGGCCAGGCGCAGCTGACCAGCCGCGTCGCGCACCACCCGCGGCGCGAAGCGCTCGTAGGTCTCGGGGATCGCCGGTGCGCTGCCCGGGGTGAACAGGGCCATGCGTCCGGCCGTTGTCGCCGGATCGATCACCAGCGCGGCACGGCCGCGCAGATCGGCGGCGGTCTGCCCGGCGAGCGCGCCCAGCGGGCTGACCATGATCGCGACAGTCCCCGCCGGGACACTCTCCGTCACGGCACCGGCCCAGTCGTGGGGTCGCGCCAGCACCGAGGACACGATCGCCGTCAGGGTGTCGTCGGCGGGCAGGTCCTGGCCGGTGGCCGGGTCGGTGATCCGGGCGGATCCGATGGCTGGCAGCGTCAGTCCGAGCTCGGCGATCCGCGCGAGGGCGTCCTGCGCGGCACCCTCGAGGTCGGGGTGATGGAAGGGCACGGAGCTGGCCAGCGGCTCCCACGCGAAGCGGAAGGGGGTCCCGCCCAGCTGGCCTGCGGCACGCTTCTTCGCCTCCGCCTGGGAGAGCCCCTCCAGCCCGACCCGCAGGTGCGCGAGGGCAGTCGGGTCGCCGGCCAGGATGTGCCTGGTCGGGCCGTTGACGACAGCGATGGCGATCTGGTCCTGGGCACCGACGGCAGCGAGGATCGCGGCGAGGCGCGCGGTCCGCGGCCCGGAGATCGCGACCATCGGCGTGCCGGCGGTCTCGTCCCCCGCGAGGGCAGCGGCGACGGCCGAGTCGGACACCGCCCACGGGTGCCGGGCTGCATAGGCGCCCATCACCGCGGCGATGCGGGCGGCATCAGCGGCGATGCGCACCGGGACGAGGCCGTCCCGCCCACGCGCGGTCGCCACCACGGCGGCCAGCAGCCCCGCGCTGTGGCCGGCGCTGCGCGTTGTCGGGGCGGTCGTGGCCGGCCTCAGGCCCTCGCTGTCCAGCGCCGCAAGGCAGACCAGGTTCGTCAGGAGGTTGCCCACCAGGGAGAACGGACCGGTGGCGGCGACCGGGCTGATCGGGTCCTCGGGGCTGGACGGCAGCAGGTGCGAGAACCCGTCGGCGAAGAGCCCGAGGCTGCGCACTGCCGGGGTCTGGGCCCAGTCGTCGAGGTCGGTCACGACCGTGTCGACCCATGCGGCCAGCTCGGGGTGGCCCACGAGGGCCGTGGCCAGGGCGCGCGGCCAGGCCGCGTCGATCCCCGGGAACAGCAGCGAGGTGCGATGCGCCCCGGCGCCGAGCCCGGCAGCCATGCTGCCCGCCAGGGCGGCGGCGGGGGCACCGGTCACGGTCGGGTGGGACTGGCCTGCGGTCGTGGTCATCGTCGAGCCTCTCGGGAGGTGCTGGGTGCCCCCAGGTATACCCATGATTTATATGAGTAAACCTTCATGTTTCGTGACCCATGATACGCACCCGACACCCGGCGGGGGAAATCTGTCCGGGACCTTTGGCGGGGTCGACAGGGTCCGATGGCCCTATCGCCCATGCCATCGCAGGATCGGCTACTGGCCGTAGAAGAGGCGCTCGGCTGCCGCCCGGGCGCGTCGGGTCGTACGGCGGTAGTCCTCGAGCAGGGCGCCGGACTCCCCCGGGGCATATCCCAGGATCCGGCTCACGGCACCCAGCTCGTGGACCTCGGTGGGGACCATGTCCGTGGCCCTACCTCGTACGAGCATCACCACGTTGCGGATCCGGGTGGCCATCCGCCATGCATCCGAGAGCACGTCGGCGTCGGCGGCCTCGAGAAGTCCCGTCCGCCGAGCTGCCTCGAGGGCCGCCATCGTCCTGGTCGTGCGCAGCTCGGGGATCCGGTGAGCATGCTGCAGCTGCAGCAGCTGGACGACCCACTCGACGTCCGAGAGCCCACCGCGTCCGAGCTTGGTGTGCAGCGTCGGGTCCGCTCCGCGCGGCAGCCGCTCGTTCTCCATCCGGGCCTTGAGCCGACGGATCTCCCGCAACTGGTCCGCACCGACCCCGTCGGCCGGCCAGCGGATCGGGTCGATCCCCGTGCGCACCCGCGCCCAGACCTCCGGATCCCCCGCCACGAGGTCTGCACGCAGCAGCGCCTGGGCCTCCCAGAAGGAGCGCCAGCGGTCGTAGTAGGCCAGGTACGAGGCGACCGTGCGCACCGGCGGTCCCTGCTTGCCCTCGGGCCGGAGGTCGGTGTCCAGCTGCAACGGGGGATCCGGCGACGGCGCGTTGAGCAGGGAGCGGACCTCGTTGGCCACCAGGGTCGCGGCGGCGGCCGCCTCGCGCTCGTCGACACCGGGCAGCGGGTCGTGGACGAACACGACGTCGGCGTCACTGCCGTAGCCGATCTCGCCCCCGCCGTACCGGCCCATGCCGATCACCAGCATCCGGGTCGGCAGCGCCGAGCCACGGGCGCGCTGCAACTCGGAGGTCGCGGCCTGCAGTGCCCCGGAGATCGTGGCGTCGGCGACGTCGGTCAGGGCGTTTCCGACGTCGTCGACGGTGAGCGGCTCGAGGACGTCGGTGGCTGAGATCCGGAACAGCTCTCGCCGGCGCAGGGCGCGAACGGCGGCCACTGCCTCCGCCGCCTCGTCGTAGCGCGCGGCGGTGGCCAGGAACTCCGCAGTCAGGGGGCCGGACTGCCGGGGCCTCAGCTCGGCGGTGTCGGCGAGCAGGGCCACTCCGTCCGGGGCCCGCTGCAACAGCTCGGAGGCGTAGCGGCTGCTGGCCAGCACGCGAGCCATCCGCTCGGCGCACGCCGACTCGTCACGGAGCAGCCGCAGGTACCAGGGGGTCCCCCCGAGGTCCTCGCTGACCCGGCGGAACCCGAGAAGTCCGGCGTCGGGGTCGGGGGCGTCGGCGAACCACCCGAGCATCACGGGCAGGAGCGTGCGCTGGATCGCCGCACGGCGGCTGACCCCGGATGTCAGGGCCTCGATGTGGTTCAGCGCCCCCGCCGGGTCGCGGAAGCCCAGTGCGTCGAGTCGCTCGCGGGCCGCCTGCGGGGTCAGGCGGGCCTGCCCGCTGTCCAGTCGCGCGACCGCGTCGAGCAGCGGCCGGTAGAACAGCTTCTCGTGGATGCGCCGGACCTCATGCGCCCGCCGCTGCCAGGCGTCGACCAGCTCCTTGCCGGGATCGGCCATGAAGCCCATCGAGCGCCCGAGGCGTCGCAGGTCCTCGTCCTCACGCGGAACCACGTGCGTGCGCACCATCCGGTGCATCTGTATCCGGTGCTCCAACGTCCGCAGGAACCGGTACGCCCCGGCGAGCCCGGAGGCGTCCTCGCGCCCCACGTACCCCCAGGTGGCCAGGGACTCCAGGGCCGTCAGGGTCGTCGGGCTGCGCAGCATGACGTCGCTGCGACCGTGCACGAGCTGCAGCAGCTGCACGCTGAACTCGACATCGCGCAGCCCTCCCCTGCCCAGCTTGAGCTGGCGATCGGCGTCCTTGGCCGGCACGTTCCGCTCGACCCGTTGGCGCATCCGCTGCACCTCGGTGACGAACCCGTCGCGGTCGGCGGCCGACCACACGAACGGCAGGACGGCGTCGATGTAGGCGGCCCCCAGCTCCTCGTCCCCCGCCACTGCACGGGCCTTCAGCAGGGCCTGGAACTCCCAGGTCTTGGCCCACCGCTCGTAGTAGCCCACGTGGCTGCGCAGGGTGCGCACGAGAGCCCCGGCCCGCCCCTCCGGGCGCAGGTTCGCGTCGACCTCCCAGATCGCACCCTCGCCCGTCGGCTGGCTGCACAGGCGCATCACGCTCGATGCCAGGGTGGTCGCCGTGCGCAGGGCGGCGGACTCCTCGACACCCTCGACCGGCTCCGCGACGAAGATCACGTCCACATCGCTGATGTAGTTCAGCTCGCGCCCGCCGCACTTGCCCATCCCGATGATGGCCAGCCGAGCCTGCGGGGCGTCTGCGGGGAGCTGCTCGCGGGCCGCGGCCAGCGCGCCCGACAGGACCGCGTCCGCCAGCTCGGACAGGCGCAGGGCGGTCAGCTCGAAGTGCGCCTCGTGCGCCACATCGGCGATGGCGATCCGGAGAAGGGCGGCCCTGTGTGCCACGCGAAGGGCGTCGGCGGCTCCGGCACCGACCCCCGTGACGGCGTCCACGATCTGGTCACGCAGCACCTGGGGGCCCGGCGGTGTGGAGTCCTCGAACAGGATCTCGAGGTGCTCGGGGTGCCGGACGAGGTGCTCGGCGAGCGCGATGGACACGCCGGTGGTGAGCGCGAACCGGCGCCAGGCGCGAGGATCGGCCGCGACCGCGGCGATGCGCTGCGGGGCCACCGCCTGGAGGTCCAGGGCCGTGCGTACGACCTGCCCCGGGTCGGCGGCGGCGCCCACCTCCTCGAGCAGGTCCTCGGACCACCAGCCCACGTCCATGAGCGCTGCCCCGGTGCGCTGCGCGTCGGGGACGCCCAGTCGCGCCAACCTGCCCGCGGGGGTGTCGGCTCGACCTGACGGGGGCTCGGTCACGGTCCGCGCCTACAGCACAGGGAGGTAGCGGTCCAGCTCGAACTGCGTCACCTGGCGCCGGTACTCCTCCCACTCCGCGCGCTTGTTGCGCAGGAAGAAGTCGAAGACGTGCTCGCCGAGCGTCTCGGCCACCAGCTCACTGCGCTCCATGGCCTGGATCGCCTGGTTGAGGCTCATCGGCAGCGGGTTGAGGCCCATGGCGCGGCGCTCTGAGTTGCTCAGCGCCCAGACGTCGTCATCGGCGCCGGGCGGGAGCTCGTAGCCCTCGGCGATGCCCTTCATACCGGCCGACAGCAGCAGGGCGTAGGCGAGGTACGGGTTGGCCGCGGAGTCCATCGCGCGGTACTCGATCCGCGTCGAGTTGCCCTTCTCCGGCTTGTACATGGGCACACGCAGGAGAGCGCTGCGGTTGTTGTGCCCCCAGCACACCCACGCCGGTGCCTCCCCGCCACCCACCAGCCGCTTGTAGGAGTTGACCCACTGGTTGGTGACGGCGCTCATCTCGGGCGCGTGGTGCAGGATCCCGGCCATGAAGGAGCGGGCCGTCTGGCTCAGCTGCAGCTCGGCGCCGGCCTCGAAGAAGGCGTTGCGGTCGCCCTCGAACAGCGACAGGTGCGTGTGCATCCCCGACCCAGGATGGTCGCGCAGCGGCTTGGGCATGAAGGTCGCCGAGACCCCCTGCTCGAGGGCCACCTCCTTGACCACCAGCCGGAACGTCATGATGTTGTCCGCGGTCGTCAGCGCGTCGGCGTAGCGCAGGTCGATCTCCTGCTGGCCCGGCCCGCCCTCATGGTGGCTGAACTCCACGGAGATCCCCATGGCCTCGAGGATCTGGATCGCCTGGCGGCGGAAGTCGTACCCCGAGCCCTGGGGCGTGTGGTCGAAGTAGCCGCCGTCGTCGATCGGGACCGGCGTCTGCCCGGGCCGGTGGGGCTCCTTGAACAGGTAGAACTCGATCTCCGGGTGCGTGTAGAACGTCAACCCCTGGTCGGCGGCCCGGGACAGCGTGCGCTTGAGGACGTAGCGCGGGTCGGCGAACGACGGGCTCCCGTCGGGCATCGTGATGTCGCAGAACATGCGCGCCACGCCCTGGGACTCCCCGCGCCATGGCAGGACCTGGAAGGTGCCGGGGTCGGGCATGGCCAGCATGTCGGCCTCCTGCACCCGGGCGAAGCCCTCGATGGCCGAGCCGTCGAAGCCGATCCCCTCGCTGAACGCACTCTCGAGCTCGGCCGGTGCGATCGCGACCGACTTGAGGTACCCGAGCACGTCGGTGAACCACAGCCGGACGAACCGGATGTCGCGCTCCTCGACCGTGCGCAGCACGAACTCCGTCTGCTTGTCCATGGGGGACATACTGCCCCATCGCCCCCGGCTGCCGCGGGCCGCGGCGCGCACGCCCCCACGCCCCACCCAATACCCCGCCCGGAGCCCGCGCCAGACCGCGCCCCGAAGCTCGCCCAAGGACGGCAAACCCTCCGCCCGGGGTCAGGACCTCCGCGTCGATGGGGAGGGTCCTGGCCCTGGCGGGAGGGTCTTGGCCCTGGCGGGAGGGTCTTGGCCCTGGCGGAGGGTCTGCTCATCGGTGGTGGCCCTGGCGCGCGGCGGGCTCGGCTCTCGCTGGTGTCGGTAGCCTGCTCCTCGTGCCCCAACTGCGCATCGCCCTGGCCCAGGTCAACCCCGTCGTCGGCGACTTCGCGGGCAACGCACGGATGATCGTCGAGCGGACCCGGGAGGCGGCCGCGTCCGGCGCGCACCTGGTGGCGTTCCCCGAGATGGTGCTGACCGGCTACCCGATCGAGGACCTCGCGCTGCGTTGGTCGTTCCAGCAGGCCTCGATCAGCGCGCTGGACTCCCTGGCCGTGACGCTGGCCGACGAGGGCCTGGGCGGCATCGCGGCCATCGTCGGGTACCTCGACCTGCGTGACGGCGGCGGGGACAACCCGCTGGGAACCCCGCGTGGGGCGCCCATCAACGCGGCCGCCGTCCTGCACGGCGGGCAGGTGGTCGCCCGCTACAGCAAGCACCACCTGCCCAACTACGGGGTGTTCGACGAGTTCCGCTACTTCGTCCCGGGGACCGATCCGTGCGTGGTTCGGATCGCCGGAGTCGACGTCGCCCTGGCGATCTGTGAGGACCTCTGGCAGGACGGCGGCCCGGTCGCCCAGGTGCGCGAGGTCCAGGCAGGCCTTCTCGTGGTCATCAACGGGTCGCCGTACGAACTGCACAAGGACGACACCCGCCTGGCGCTGGCCTCACGTCGCGCGGTCGAGGCCGGGGCGGCTCTGGCGTACGTCAACATGGTCGGCGGCCAGGACGAGCTCGTGTTCGACGGCGACTCCCTGGTGGTCGGTCCCGACGGGCAGCTCGTCGCGCGCGCCCCGCAGTTCGCCGAGGCGCTGCTCGTGGTCGACCTCGACCTCCCCGCCGCCGGCGGGTACTGCACGGCCGAGATCCCCGGAGGGGCGGTCGCGCCCTACGAGCCGCTCCCCCACCCGGTGATCGAGCCGCGGCTCACCGACGAGGCCGAGATGTACGCCGCCCTGACCCTCGGGCTGGGCGACTACGTGCGCAAGAACGGCTTCCGGTCGGTCACGTTCGGCATGTCCGGCGGCATCGACTCCGCGCTGGTCGCCGCGATCGCCGCCGACGCGATCGGCGGGGAGAACGTGTACGGCATCTCCATGCCCAGCAAGTACTCCTCGCAGCACTCGCAGGACGACGCGTTCGACCTCGCCGAGCGGCTCGGCGCCCACATCCGCCGGATCCCGATCGCCCCGATCTTCGACGCCTACATGGCCTCGATGGAGCTCACCGGCCTGGCCGAGGAGAACCTGCAGGCCCGCATCCGCGGCACGACCGTCATGGCCATCAGCAACCAGGAGGGGCACCTCGTCCTGGCCCCCGGGAACAAGAGCGAGCTCTCGGTGGGCTACTCGACGATCTACGGCGATGCCGTCGGCGGCTTCGGCCCGATCAAGGACGTCCCCAAGACGTGGGTCTTCCGACTGGCCCGTTGGCGCAACGCCGAGGCCGAGCGCCTCGGGCTGACGCCGCCCATCCCGCCGAGCTCCATCGACAAGCCGCCGTCGGCCGAGCTCCGGCCGGACCAGAAGGACACCGACTCGCTTCCCGAGTACGACGTCCTCGACGACATCCTCGACGACTACGTGGAGCGCGACCGCGGAGCCGACGAGATCGTGGCCGACGGGCACGACAAGGCGTTGGTCGAGCGCGTCCTGCGGATGACGGACTTCGCCGAGTACAAGCGCCGCCAGTACCCGATCGGGACCAAGATCACCCCCCGATCGTTCGGCCGCGACCGTCGCCAGCCGATCACCAACCGGTACCGGGAGCTCGCCGACTGACTGGGCGACGGCCGGCCATGCCCCGGCGTCGCCTGTCGCGACATGTGGATCCTGTTCCGGACACCGTGCCCGACTCCCGACGGCCGAACCGCGCAGGACCTGTCTGAACCTGCAGGCCCGCTCGACCACGGACCCAACGCGCACGATCCGAGCGATTACAGCGCCGGGTGGGGCCCAAGCGGACGGCACCGCACATGAGATGAGCGTTATGGCGGCGTGCGCCGACCCCATAACGCCCATTCCATGCGCACTCGGTGGCCCGCGCGCCTCGGGTCGCCACGTATCGGTTCACTTCGTGCGCGCTGGCCGGATCTCGCGGACTGAGCGTTTCCGTGGTCGCGGAATCGGGTACACCGGCTCTGGCGAAGTGGCGCACGACGTGCGACCATTCATGTCGTCCGGGGACTCCGTTCGTGAGCCTCGAGATGGGAGAGATCGCTCATGAGCCTGTCCGCCGCCTCCGGCGCCCCCCAGTCCACCTCCCCCACCCTGTACGGCGCTGAGCCGACGGGGCGTCGGGTCACCACACGCGATCTGATCGCGGCGAAGGCCCGGGGCGAGAAGTGGCCCATGATCACCGCGTACGACGCGCTGACCGCGCGCATCTTCGACGAGGCCGGCATCCCGGTGATGCTCGTGGGCGACTCGGCCGCGATGGTCGTCTACGGATACGACTCGACGGTCCCCGTCACCGTCGACGACCTCCTGCCGCTGGCCGCGGCCGTCGTCCGCGGCTCGAAGCGCGCGCTGGTGGTCGGCGACCTGCCGTTCGGCTCGTACCAGGCATCCCCACAGCAGGCCCTGGAGACCGCCGCCCGGTTCATGAAGGAGGCCGGCGTCCAGGCCGTCAAGCTCGAGGGCGGCGCCCGCGTGCTCCCGCAGGTCGAGGCGCTGGTCGCGGCCGGTATCCCCGTGATGGCACACCTGGGCCTCACCCCGCAGTCGGTCAACCAGCTCGGGGGCTACCGGGTGCAGGGTCGCGGTGAGGACGGCGAGATCCTCATGCAGGACGCCAAGGCCATGGAGGCCGCCGGTGCGTTCGCGATCGTGCTCGAGGTCGTTCCCAGCGACCTCGCCGAGCGGGTCACGCGCAGCCTGTCGATCCCGACGATCGGGATCGGCGCCGGTGCGTCGACCGATGCCCAGGTGCTGGTCTGGCAGGACATGGCCGGGCTGACCCCGGGGCGTCCGGCCAAGTTCGTGAAGCGCTACGCCGACGTCGGCGCCGTGCTGTCGGCAGCGGTGCACGAATGGGCCGACGAGGTCGTCGCCGGGACCTACCCGGGCCCGGAGCACCAGTACAGCTGAGCCAGCGGGGAGACCGATTGCCCCTGCCTGCCTCGAGGTGGACAATCGACCCCCGTGCCCGAGGGAAGCCAGCCGACCCGCAGGGTGCGCATCCGGATGGACCTGCGCCCCCTGCGGAACTCGCGCGACTTCCGCTGGGTGTTCACCTCCGGCCTGGTGACCTACCTGGGCTCCATGGTGACGATGGTCGCCCTGCCGTTCCAGGTCGCCCAGCTGACCGATTCCTTCGTCGCGGTGGGCCTGATCGGGCTCGCCGAGCTCGTGCCGCTCGATCCTGTTCGGGCTCTGGGGCGGCGCGATGGCCGACGCGGTCGACCGGCGCCGCGTGGTGATCGCCACCGAGTTCACCAGCCTCGCCCTCTCGGTGGTCCTGCTGGTCAACGCGCTGCTGCCGGATCCGCACCTGTGGGTGATCTACGTGGTCGCGATGGTGTTCGCCGCCGTGGACGGGCTGCAGCGGCCGTCCCTCGAGGCGATCATCCCGCGCGTCGTGGCCCATGACGAGCTCGCGGCCGCCGGGGCCCTGAACTCCTTGCGCTGGCAGGTGGGCAGCATCGCCGGCCCCGCACTCGGCGGGCTCCTGATCGCCGCGTTCGGCGTGTGGTCTGCCTATGCCTTCGACGCCGCAACGTTCCTCCTCTCCGGAGTCGCGCTCTGGCGGCTGCGATCGATCCCGCCGAGCGAGTCCGCCGAGCCGGCCAGCCTGCGCCGGATCGGTGAGAGCATGCGCTACGCGTGGTCGCGCAAGGACCTGCTGGGCACCTACGCGGTGGACATGATGGCAATGGTCTTCGCGTTCCCGTACGCGCTGTTCCCCTTCTTGGCCGAGGACCTCGGGGCGCCGTGGGTCCTGGGCTTCCTGTACTCCGCCGGCGCGGTCGGCAGCCTGCTGGCCACCCTGACCAGCGGTTGGACGAGTCACGTGCACCACCACGGCCGCGCGGTCCTCCTGGCCGCGATCGGCTGGGGCCTGGCGATCGCCGGCGTGGGCCTGAGCGACTCGGTCGCGATCGTCCTGCTGATGCTGGGCCTGGCCGGTGCCGCCGACATGATCTCCGGGCTGTTCCGGATGCTCATCTGGAACCAGACGATCCCCGATGAGTTGCGCGGACGGATGGCCGGGGTCGAGATGCTCAGCTACTCGATCGGCCCGACCCTGGGACAGGTCCGCTCCACCGGGGTGGCCGCGCTCACCTCACTTCGCACGAGCCTTGTGTCCGGTGGGCTGATGTGCGCGGCCGGAGGGGTCATCCTGGCGGTCGCGCTGCCGAGCCTCTGGCGCTTCGATGACCGGACCGACCCGAATGCGGTGCGTGAACGAACGGTCCGCGCGGCGCGAGCGGCCGCCGAGGCGACCGGCACCTGATTAGTCGAAGGGGAAGTCGCGCCGGTCGCTCAGTCGTCGAGCTCGTCGTCGTTCCAGCGCACGTCGTGGTCCCACGCCTCGGAGCGCTTGTGCGCGCGGTCCAGCGCCGCCTGCGCCGTGTCACGATCCGGGTACGGCCCGAGCCGCTCGGCGTGGGCACAGCCCTCGTCGGGCTCCACGGCCTTGTGGGTCAGGCAGAACCAGTACGACACGACGTCCTCCTCGGGGGTTGGTCTGCGACCAGCTCCGACGCTACCGGCCGCGCTCCGGGCGTGTCCTGCGTACTCTTGATCCATGCCGACCGCCCCCACGCGCGCCCCCCTGACCCCGGGGCGGATCTCCCCGCGCCGCCCCGTTCCGGCCAGCATCGCGCGACCCGAGTACGTCGACCGGCCCCGGCCCGCCCCCTACACCGGTGGCGAGGTCAAGGACGCCGAGACCATCGACGCGATGCGGGTCGCCAGCCGGCTGGCAGCCCAGGCCCTGGCCGAGGTGGGCCGCGCGATCGCCCCCGGCGTGACCACCGACGAGCTCGACCGGATCGGCCACGAGTTCCTGTGCGACCACGGCGCCTACCCGTCCACGCTCGGGTACCGAGGGTTCCCCAAGTCGCTGTGCAGCAGCCTCAATGAGGTGATCTGCCACGGAATCCCCGACGACACGTCGCTGCGCGAGGGCGATATCTGCAACATCGACATCACCGCGTACCTCGGCGGCGTGCACGGCGACACCAATGCCACGTTCCTGGTCGGCGAGGTCGACGAGGAGGTGCGGCTGCTGGTCGAGCGCACGCACGAGGCCACGATGCGTTCCATCGGGGCGGTGCGCCCGGGACGTCCCATCAACGTCATCGGCAGGGTCATCGAGTCCTATGCCAAGCGCTTCGGGTACGGAGTGGTCCGCGACTTCACCGGCCACGGGATCGGCACGTCGTTCCACACCGGGCTGGTCATCCCGCACTTCGACGACCCGCAGTCGGACACCCTGATGCTGCCCGGCATGACCTTCACGATCGAACCGATGCTGACCCTGGGCACCTACGACTACACGATGTGGTCCGACGGGTGGACGGCCGTGACCAAGGACGGCAGCTGGACCGCCCAGTTCGAGCACACCCTGCTGGTGACCGAGGACGGTGCGGAGATCCTGACGCTCCCCTGAGCGCACCCGTCCACGGCAGCTCCTTCAGGCTCGGGAGCGGATCCCTCAGGGAGGAGCCGACGGCGTTGGCCGCTACCGTCGGGCCCATGGATGTTGAGGACCTCCGCCTGGCTGTGTACCGCGCATTCGCACACGAGGGCCGTCCACCCACCGCAGCCGAGCTCGGCATCGAGTGCGGCTGCTCGACTGAGCAGGCCCAGGACGGGCTGCGTGACCTGGCAGCGGCCCGGCATCTGGCACTCGACGCGGATGGGCGGATCGTGATGGCCCACCCGTTCTCCGCTGTTCCGCTGGGCTTCTCGGTCATGGGCAGGTCGACCCTGTGGTGGGGAGGATGCGCCTGGGACTCGTTCGCGATGCCGCACCTGCTCACCTGGGAGCCCGACATGCTTGTGGCCACGCGCTGCCCGGCCTGCCAGACGCCGCACGCCTGGAGCGTCGGCCGTTCGGCGCCCCCCTCGGGGGACCAGGTCGCCCACTTCCTGACGCCGAGCGCGCGGATGTGGGACGACGTGGTCCACACCTGCGGCCACCAGCGCCTCTTCTGCAGCGTGGCCTGCGTCGAGCAGTGGCTGCAGCGCACCGGCAACGAGCGCGGCTACGTGATGGACGTGCCGACCCTGTGGCGCCTGGCATCCGACTGGTACACCGGGCGACTGGACCGCGGCTACCAGCGACGCGAGCCGGCTGCCGCGGCCGACTACCTGCGCAGCGTGGGACTCTCAGGTGCCTTCTGGGGGCTGTGATGCGCTCGCCGGTCGGCAGAGCGACCCTGACACGGGACCTTCGACCCGGTTTTCCGTTCAACCACCGGGTACCATGGGGGGCATGACCCGGTGGCTGACGGAGGACGAGCAGAGGCTGTGGCGCGGCTGGCTGGCGGCGAGCATGCTGCTGCCCGAGCGCCTCAACCGCGACCTCCAGGAGCAGCACGGCCTGACGGGCACGGACTACCAGGTCCTCGTGGAGCTCTCCGAGAGCCCTGAGCGCCGCATGCGCATGAGCACCCTGGCCGAGCGAACGCAACTGTCCCGCAGCCGCCTGTCGCACCAGATCGACCGCATGACCACGGCCGGTCTCGTGAATCGGCAGGAGTGCGCCCAGGACGGCCGTGGCATGTTCGCCGTGCTCACCGAGCAGGGTTGGGAGACGATCGTCGCGGCCGCTCCCGATCACGTGGAGAGCGTGCGCCGGCACCTGGTGGACCGGCTGACCCCCGAGCAGTTCGAGGCCTTCGGACAGGCGTGCATCACGGTCGCCGACGCGCTGCGCGCGAGCGACGCGAAGGCCTAGCCGGCCGGGTCGTCCTCCGCCGGGTCGTCCTCCGCCGGGACGCGCTCATCCGGCTGCTCCCCGTCAGCCCTGTCCCGGGCCTGCCGGCGCCCGACCAGCCAGGCGGCGATCGACCCGGGCCCGTTCATTGCCCAGTGCAGGCCCATCGGGGCCAGCACGCTGCCGCTCACCACGACGAGCAGCGCGAACAGGATGCCCGCACCGCCCGTGGCCAGGATGGTCACGAGCACCGTGGCCAGCTTCGCACCCCACCCGGACCCGAGCTGGCTGGTCAGCGAGTGCGAGTCGTGCATCTCGAGGGCCGGCAGGATGTGCCACAAGCCGAACACGAACGCCGACCCGAGGACCCCGACGACCGTGCCGTACATGGTGGTCAGCAGGCCCAACAGGACGGAGCGAAACACGACCTCCTCCAGCAGGACGGTCCCGAGGGGCACCTCCACGAGGGACTTGCGCGCCACCTGGGCGCCCGTCGTCCCCATCACGCGCTCGTCGGCGAACAGCGGGTGGAGTCGAGGGATCGCAACACCTGCTGCCATCGCCAGGGACACGACCAGGATGGATCCGAGCCCCCACGCCAGGCCTGTGAACCAGCTGCCCAGGGCCATCTCCGCCGGGGAGAGGCCCACGCGGTACCCGAAGAGCAGGAACGCCAGTGTCCACACGAGCGCCAGGGGCACGTACCACCGCCGGCTGACGTGGAAGGTCGTGACGCTCGCGAGGAGCATCAGGACCAGCAGCAGCCCGAGGGTCACCTCAGCCACTGGCGGCAGATCCCCCCGGCACCGCATCGCCGGTGAACGTCGCCTCATCCTCGATCACGTCGGCCGCGATGGTCTGACTGGCGATCGAGATGTTGCGTGAGGTGACGGCCCGCTTGGCAGAGAACCCGAGGGCCTTGAACGCGGTCCCGATCAGGATCATCCCCAGGACCATCTGCAGGGTCACCATCACGCGCGCGGTGTCGCTGACCGCGGAGATGTCACCGAACCCGACCGTCGTCAGGACGGTCGTCGTGAAGTAGATCCCGGCGACCTTGTCGATGTCCTGCGTGAAAGCTCCGGGGTCACTGGTCGACAAGGACACGTAGAGCAGGGAGAAGAAGCACAGGAAGAGCCCGAATACGAGCACCAGTGCCTCCACGGCCGCCAGCACGGGTCGCCGCGATCGCGACACCCTCGAGATCTGGCGGGCGAAGACGACCATGATGGTCACGATCGCGGCACACGCCGCCACAGCCGCCCAAGCGGCAGCGCTCGCCCCCTCGATCGGTATCAGGAAGTACCCGACGAGCACCCCGGCGACCACGGCTAGCACCTTCAGGAGGGCAGCCACCAACATGCGACGAGGGATTCTCTCCTCGGCCGCAGCCTCGAACATCTCAGTTGAGCCGCTTCCCATCGGGTCCTCCTCTCAGTGCCTGCGAGCATATCCGTCAGGCCCTGCCGCAGGGCCGGTGAATCGCGGCATCCCCGGTGCGCTGGGGGCTAGAGGGCCAGGAAGGCTGCGGCGACCACGAGCACCGCGACCACCGCCTCGACCCCACCGATCACGCCGGGGCGCATCCGCGGGCGCATGAGGATCGTGCGGGCCAGCGCGGGGAGGAACCCAACCAACCACCACAGGCTTGCGAGCCCCGCAGCCAGGGCAAGAGCCGCGTGCCAGGCGACGTTCACCCGGTGGAACCGCACGTTGCCAGCCTCACGCAACAGGGACTTCACGTGCAGGACCGACCCGGCGAGGTAGGCGGCGATGATCACAGTCGCCTCGAGGGTGGCGCCCGCCAGGTCCCCGGCGAGGGCGGACGGCCCAGCCACCACCGCCACGGTCAGGGGCAGCGCGACGGTGGCCTGGGCGACCAGCATGAGGTCGTTGGCCATGCTGCGCTCACCCCTGCGGGCGGCCAGGACCAGACCGATCCCCCACAGGACGCCCAGCAGCGCCGCGGCGGCGATCAGCCACGGCCGGGTGAGCGCCAGCGGCAGGCCCAGTGCCGCGGTGAGGACCGCCCACGGGATCGCGCGTGCCCGTTCGCGGCGGGCGAGCCGGCTCCACGATCCGCGACGCGCACGAGCGGTGAGCGCGCGGCCCAGGTAGTAGCCAACGGGATAGGCGCACACCCACGCGGCGAGGAACAGCCAGCCTGCGGGGCTAGCCCCCGCGACCGCGAACCCGCACAGCACCGGGACGATCAGGAAGGCCCACGCGCCGTGCTGCGGCGGGATCGATGGACGCCAGGGGCGCTCCCGACGCCGTGGGGATGCCGGTTCACCGGCGATCGGCGCCGCGGCCGCCGGCGCGACCGGAGCAGGCGGGGCCGTCGGGGGAACCGGGGAGGCGATCGAGCGCCCGTACGCGTTGTCGCGCACCGAGGCCAGGGCGGTGTACTCCCCTGATTGGATCGCTCCGAACCGGTCCGCGGTCATCGCGGCCTACTCCGGGTCCGCCGACGCGACGTACTCGAGCACTGCAGCCTGGTGTGCGTCGAGGAGGATCAAGCGCTCGTCCCGGAGCCTGAACCCGCGGACCTGTTCGAGCAACCGCACGTAGGCGGCCTCAGCGGACATCGCCTCCGGGGGGCCGGCCATCATCGTCATCCCGAATGGCCCGAGGACCAGTCCCCCATCGGGCCCCGCGGCACACATACCGAAGTAGCGGTTGACGGGGGCCTTCCCCCCGGCCCGCTCGTCCTGGAACCCGAGGGTCACCAGGAACGCCGACCAGTCGACGGATGCATCGGCAGCAGAGTCCAGGTCCCACTGGGTCCCCCACGGGATGCCCTGAGCAGCGTCCGACATGGCCCCATCCTCGCCCACACGGCGACCATCGTGCGCGCGAGGGCCCCGACCGTCGTGTCGCGCTTCGCCCGAAGCGAACGGCCCACGATTTCTCCAACCACTAGGTTGCCAAATTCGTCCCGACGACTACGCTTCTGGGCATGCATATCGCCTCGGACGTGACTGAGCTCATCGGCAACACCCCCCTCGTGCGCCTGAACCGCGTGACGGACGGAGCGGGAGCCACCGTTCTGGCCAAGCTCGAGTTCTTCAACCCGGCCAACTCGGTCAAGGACCGGATCGGTGTGGCCATGCTCGACGCCGCCGAGGAGGCCGGCCTCATCGGCCCGGACACTGTCATCGTCGAGCCGACCAGCGGCAACACGGGCATCGCCCTGGCGATGGTCTGCGCCGCGCGTGGGATCCCGTGCATCCTGACGATGCCGGAGACCATGAGCAAGGAGCGCCGCATCGTCTTGCGGGCCTACGGCGCAGAGCTCGTCCTCACCCCGGGTGCCGACGGCATGGCCGGGGCCATCGCGAAGGCCAATGAGCTCGTCGCGGCCAACCCGAACTACCTGATGCCCCAGCAGTTCGAGAACGCGGCGAACCCGGCGATCCACCGGCGCACGACAGCCGAGGAGATCTGGAACGACACCGACGGCACCGTCGACATCGTGGTCGCCGGCGTGGGCACCGGCGGGACGATCACCGGTGTGGGTCAGGTGCTCAAGGAGCGCAAGCCCGGGGTGCAGATCATCGCCGTGGAGCCGGCTGCGTCCCCGGTCCTGTCCGGTGGGGTCAAGGGCCCGCACCCCCTCGCCGGGATCGGCGCCGGCTTCGTACCCGCGATCCTGGACACGACCGTGTATGACGAGGTCGTCACGGTGGATGCCCCGGATGCGATGGCCACCGCCCGGCGCGCCGCCGCCGAGGAGGGCCTGCTCGTCGGGATCTCCTCCGGTGCCGCGATCTGGGCCGCCACCAAGGTCGCCGCGCGCCCGGAGAACGCCGGGAGGACCATCGTCGTCATCATCCCGTCCTACGGTGAGCGCTACCTGTCCACCGCGCTGTTCGCCGACCTCGCCGAGTAGTCGATGGCGCGCAGAGCACGACGGACCGGGAGGCCGGGGTCGGCCGGTTCGGCAATGACCTCCGCCATGGGCCTCCTGGCAGACATGCGGCGCGACGTGGAGTGCGTCTTCGAGCGCGACCCCGCTGCACGCTCGAGGACCGAGGTCGCGCTGCTCTACTCGGGCGTCCACGCGGTGTGGGCGCATCGGGTCTCCCACGCCCTGTGGCGTCGCGAGCATCACCTGGCCGCGCGGGCGGTCTCCCAAGTGGCCCGCAACCTGACGGGCGTGGAGATCCACCCGGGCGCCACCCTGGGGTCGGGGTTGTTCATCGACCACGGCATGGGCGTCGTCATCGGCGAGACCGCCGAGGTGGGCCAGGACGTCACGATCTACCACGGAGTCACCTTGGGCGGCACGAGCCTGGAGCCGGGCAAGCGGCACCCCACCGTGGGCGACCGCGTCACCATCGGCGCAGGCGCCAAGGTCCTGGGCCCGATCTCCATCGGACACGACTCACGAATCGGCGGCAATGCCGTGGTCGTGCGGCCCGTGGTCGACAACTCCGTCGTTGTCGGCGTTCCGGGTCAGGTCATCGCCCGGGTGAAGCCGCACACCGCCACCGACAAGCCCGACCTCGAGCACACCAACCAGCCGGACCTCATCGGTGCGGCCGTGGCCAACCTGCTCGACCGCGTCGACTCGCTGGAGTACTCGGTGACCGGGCACGTCAACGAGTTCCACCTGCACGCCACCGGGACCGGCGAGTGGGAAGAGCTGGACGACTTCTCGATCTGAGTCACTCGATCTGGGTGGCGTGGCTCAGCGGACCCGGATCCGTACCCAGCGCTGGCTCGTCGCGCCGGCTGAGTCGGTCACGCGGACGCGGAACTTCTTCGTGCCCTTCGCCTTCGCCTTGCCGGTCACCGATCCCGATCGCGTCAGGGTCAGGCCCTTGGGCAGCGAGCCCTTGGACCGCGTCCACCTGTACGAGCCGCTTCCCCCCAGCGCCACGAGGGTCACCCGGTAGGGCTTCTTCCTGGCGGCCGCGGGCAGGGACGACGTCTGGACGCTCAGGGCCACCAGTGGGGCTGACGCGGGCTCCTCCGCCTTCGGGGCGGTGGGCTTGCCGGGAGGAGCCTTCTTGGGCGACGCAGTCGGGGTCGGCGTCGGGGTCGGCGTCGGGGTCGGCGTCGGGGTCGGCGTCGGGGTCGGCGTCGGGGTCGGCGTCGGGGTCGGGGTCGGGGTCGGGGTCGGCGTCGGCGTCGGGGTCGGCGTCGGGGTCGGGGTCGGCGTCGGGGTCGGCGTCGGGCGTCGGCGTCGGGCGTCGGCGTCGGGGTCGGGGTCGGGCGTCGGGGTCGGGGTCGGGGTCGGGGTCACCGTTCCCGTTGTGGAGGCCGTGATCGTGTACCAGCCCACGCTGCCGTAGTCGCTCTCGCCCGCGGAGCCGACGACACCGTTGCCAGATCCCTCCACGCTGACCGTGTACGCGCCCGCCCCGACCGGGACGTCCACGGTGGCGCCGAGGGACGCCTGAACCTTCGTCGAGTCGTAGGCAGGGCCGGCGGTGGCGACCACGCTGCCGGTCGAGTCGCGCAGGGTCACGGCCGCATCGAGGTTCGGACCGGGCCAGTGGGGGGCGACCGTGACCGTCAGCGTCCCTGTGGGTGCGGTGAGGGCGAACTCGTCGACATCCAGCGTCCCGTTGACCAGGCCGGTCGCCGATCCCGGCAGGGCCAGGGCCGTCGCCGCGGCCGGCTCATCGGCCGCCAGTGGGGCGCCGTTGCCGGCGATCACGACGAGGTCATCCTCCATGTTGTTCGCGCCGGGGTAGGTGCCCTTGTTCCACTGCGTGACCGCCTGGCTGTACGGCGAGCCCATGATCGGGCCCCACCCGCCGCTGCCCCCGAAGTAGGACGCCGTCTGCGTGCCGTCGTGGCTCAGCCCGAAGTTGTGTCCGGCCTCATGGCTGGCCGCCTCGGCGATGTACTTGGAGGCGTTCGACAGCGCCTGGGGGTAGACCCATGCCGGCTGGTAGTAGGCGTGGTTCGAGGTGCGGTCCACCACGTCGATGTAGGCCCGTCCGCCGCAACTGCACTGCGTCTGCGTGGAATCCGGGCTGACCAGCACCCGGGTTCCGAACCGTGCATCAGTGGAACCTGATCGGGTGATGGCATCCTGGCCCGGATCCTGGGTGGTCACGTCGACGTCGAACGGTGCGTAGTCCTGGGCGACGCGGCGCCAGACATCGATGACGACCCCGCGCTCCGCATCCGAGAACGTGGTGGGGTCCGCATCCGTGGAGAACGCCGGGGCAGTCCACGTGTCCTGCGCGTACAGGCTGTTCCACGCGGTCCCGGAGATCAGATGCCCGTCGAAATCCAGGTAGAGGGAGCGCTGCGACCCGGGGCGGCTGTGCAGGACGAAGGCGTCCGCGGGGGCCACGACGGTGGGCCAGCCCGCCCCCTCGGCGGCTGCGGGTGGCGGCTCGAGGTCCGCGGGCAGCTCGTCCTGGAAGAACAGGGCGCCGCACTCATCCACCCACAGGGTCCGGTCGGAGCGCAGGTGCTTGGCGAGCTCGCTGGGGTTCGTCCCATTGCGCGCCGCCACAGCCACCACGTTCCCGCCCAGGGCCCGGACTGCCGCATCCCCCCGGGCCGGCCCGGGGAGGACGGGGTCGGTACATGCGGCTCCCGATGGTGCAGGTGGGGAGGTGGCCGACGCTGAGGCCCCGGGGACCGCCACACCGGTCAGGACCACGGCCAGGGCAACGCCCACGACGGTGACCGCGCGCAGCGCCCCACCACGTGCCGAGCCGAACCGGGCGGGCGTCGCCATGACGTTGACATCGGCTCACCCCTATCGAGGCATTGACCGGTCCGGCCCTGATTCCCCGCAATGGGCTAGCGACGGCCCACCGCGGAGGAGCTACGGCCCCCGCAGGTCGCGGACCATCGCAGCCATCTGCTCGTCGTCGATCCGGCCGTCCTCATGGGCCAGGGCCGCGTCCACGAGCCGGGCATGCGGGTAGTCCCGGCTCTCCTGACGCTCGAACCGGCCCTCCACCGGACGGGTCAGCAGGTACACGACCAGCAACGGCCAGATCAGGGAGAACGAGATGACCCAGATCCACTTGATCCGTCTCGACATGTGCGGCTGACGCACGACGTCCACCACCGAGATCAGCCACACCGCGAAGAGCGGGATGACGATGACCAGGAGGTACGCGACTTGGGTCGACGTCACAGTGCAGCCCAGCCCTTCCCGGCGACCTCGCCGCGCAGTGCCACCAGGCCGGACAGCGCCTCGTGTCGAGGGCGCCGGGTGCGACGCCAGCGCTGCCACAGCATCGTGACCCGCTCGACCACCAGGAACAGCGCAGCGACGAAGAACGGGAAGAGGACCATGGCGGCGAGCCCGATCTCCAGCGACCCGTCATCGCCGGACTGCACCGCGAACACGATCCACTCCCCGAGGAACAGCAGCAGGGCGAGCCCGGGGACGACCGTTGCGCGGACGGCAGGCGCGATCCGCAGCTTGCTGGCGATCAGCACCAGCAACAGGGGTATGGCCGCCGCCAAGAGTCCCATCAGGGCGAAGGGAGCGAGCAGGACCACCAGGACGAGGTCGCGCAGCCAGGCCCAGGACCGGGGTGGCGGGTTCTCAGTGGTGGCTACGGCATGGTCGGAGGTCCGCGCAGCCCTGAGTGCCTCCCGGTACTGGGCACCCGAGGCCACCAGTTGGCCCCGTTCGGGCTCGGCGACCCGGTTCAGCCGGGCGGCGAGGAGCTCACGGTCCCCGTACTGCAGGGGCGGCGAGGGTGCGGGGTCAACGTCCGTGAGCAGCACCTCGGCCACGACCTCCAGTGCGTGAGCCTGGTCCCAGTCGGGGAAGTTGGGGGCGACGTGGCGCAGCCGCTCGTTGATCAGCGCGGTCAGGTCGCGCACCGCATCCCGGTCGTTGGCCCCGCCCACGACCGGACCTCGTTGCTCGACCCACGCATCGAGGTCGATGGGCGGGCCGACGTTGACCAGGGCGCGCGAGCGGAAGCCGGCCTTGTCCTCGTAGTGAACCCCCATCGGCAGGATCTGGATGCCCCGCACGCCGGACTCCCGGGCCCCGAGGGCGATCCGGGCGGCACCGGTGCGCACCTCCGCCATGTAGGGCACGTCCTGGGTCACGCCCTCGGGGAAGATCAGCACCAGGTCATTGCCGCCGAGGGCCTGATAGGCGGAGGCGAACATCTCGTCATTGCTGGCCCTGGCGCCCCCGTCCGCTGCCTTGTGCACGGGGATCATCCCGACACCGGTGGCCATGCGACCGACGAGCGAGTTCTTCCAGATCACGTCCCGCGCCACGATTCGGGGCATCCGTGGGGCGCTGTCGACCAGCAGCACCCCGTCGGCGAGGCCGCCGAAGTGGTTGGCCACTGCGAGCACCGGCCCGTCGGGGAGGGGCTCGGCGGGCAGGTGCACGTCGATATCGCGATAGACCAGGTTGGCGGCCATCCGCGCGAGCCGGCGCGGCACCCCGCCACGATGGCGGGCAGTCTCGACCTCAGTCATGGGCACCTTCCCGATAGACGATGTCGGCCACGGTAACGAACCCAGCCGCGCTGAGCGCGTGCCACGCGCCGTGCAGCTGCAGGGGGCTGTCCGGGTCACAGGTCGGGGCACCGGTGCGGCCGCCGGCGTAGGCGGCGAGGGCCGCCACGACAGTCGTGGCCAGAACGGCTCCACGCCGCCGGTCCCACCCGGGCAGCGGGGGCTGGCCGCGTCGCCGACGGACGAGTGGGGTGCCGACCGCCAGCCCGAGAAGGACTGGGATCGGCACGTCGTGCATCGCCCGTGCCCCCGGGGGCTGGGGCCCGTGGAAGGCCACACTCCCCAGGCCCACCAGCGCCAGGATCGCGCTGTAGGCCGCAACCTCGCCGCGACGGTCCTGCGCCGGCCGCCAGGTGCGCGCCAGGACCACACCCGCCGCACCGACGAACGCCAGGCTCGTCAGGGCATTGACAGGCTGCGCGAGCCACCCGTCGCGGATCCGCTCGCAGTCGCTGCAGCCCATCCGGTCCGGGGTGCCGGCAGGGTCATCGGCAGATTCGGTCATGCGCGAGCACGCATGATCAGGTCGGCGACCAGCCCTGTCCAGCCGGTCTGGTGCGACGCGCCGAGCCCAGCGCCCGTGTCCCCGTCGAAGTACTCGTAGAACAGGGTGTGACCCGCCCACAGCGGGTCGGACTGCAGCGGGCTCCCGGCTCCCGGACGTCCCGCGGAGGGCACCACGCCATCAGCTCCCGGGACGAACATCGAGATCAGCCGCTCACGCAGGTCGGCAGCCACCTCCGCCAAGTTCCGTTGCTGTCCCGACCCGGTGGGGTACTCGACTGTGAACCCCTCTCCCAGGGTCTCGTGGTGCTCCCCGAGGGCATGCACCAGCAGGTGGTTGATCGGCATCCAGATCGGCCCGCGCCAGTTCGAGTTGCCGCCGTACATCCCCGTGGTGGACTCGCCAGGCTCGTAGCTGATCGCCCATTCCTGACCCGCGGCACCGATCCGGAACGGCTCCTCGCGGTGGTGTGCCGACAGGGAGCGGATGCCGAACGTCGAGAGCATCTGGGACTCGTCGAGGAGCTTGGCCAGGACCCGCCGCAGGTCGTCGGGGGCGACCACCGACAGCGACAGCCTGCGCATGTCCATCGACAGGTCCACCGGGGCCTCGTCGTCGTCGGACAGCGGGTCGCCGACATGCTCGAGCCGCTCGAGCAGTGCCGAGCGCATCCGCTGGGCAGTAGCCCGGGCCCGGACCTCGTTCTCGGGCCTGAGCTGGATGGTCTCGGCAGCGATGACCGGCATGGCACCCACGAGGGAGGTGACCCGCAGCGGGGCCCGGGTCCCGTCCGGATAGATCAGCTGGTCGTAGAAGTAGCCGTCCCGCTCGTCCCAGATCCCCTCGGCATCCATGGCCTCGTTGATGCTGATGAAGTGCTGCAGGAAGGTCACCAGCAGGTGGTCGACCGGTTGGCCCGCGCGCACCATGTGGTTGAGCATCCCGAGCATCTGCGTGCAGTAGAAGGCCATCCACGCCGTCCCGTCGGCCTGCTGCAACGTGTAGCCAGGTGGCAGGTTGCTGCGATCGATCGGGCCGATGTTGTCCAGCCCGAGGAAGCCACCGCCGAACAGTGAGTTCCCGTCCGGGTCCTGCTGGTTGACCCACCAGGTGAAGTTCATCAGCAGCTTCGGGAAGATCCGCACGAGGAAGTCGGTGTCGCGCGACCCGTCGATCTCGAACACGCGCAGGGCGGCCCACGCGTGCACCGGCGGGTTCAGGTCGCCGAAGTTCCACTCGTACGCGGGGATCGCGCCGTTGGGGTGCTGGTACCACTCGCGCAGCAGCAGGTCGAGCTGGCCCTTGGCGAAGCCCGGATCGATGTGCGCCAACGCCACGGTGTGGAAGGCCAGGTCCCAGGCGGCGAACCACGGGTACTCCCACGGGTCAGGCATGGAGATGACGTCGCGGGCGTTGAGGTGTCGCCACGTGCGGTTGCGGATCGCCGCGCGGCCCTGCGGCGGGGCCGGCTCGCCTGCGTCGCCGTCCTGCCAGCGCTTCACGCTGTACGCGAAGAACTGCTTGCCCCAGATCATCCCCGCGAACGCCTCGCGCAGGACGCGCGCCTCCTCGGCTGTGCAGGCAGGGGGCGTGACGGATCCGTAGAAGGCATCGGCCTCCGCCTTCCGGAGCGCCAGGACCTCCCGCGAATCGACCGGGGTCGGCACGGCCACATCGTCGGCGAGCAACTCCTCCAGGCGGAGCACGAACTCCACGGTCTCCCCGGGTGCCACGTCGGCCCGGTACCACCACGCGGCCTTGGTCCCGGTGTGCTCGGGGTCGACGGTCGCCGCACCTGAGACCACGTGGTCGTTGATCCCGTCCTTGGGGTAGCGCGTGATCGGGTCGCTGCCCCAGATCCGGGGCTCGTTCGTCGCGTTGTTGCAGAACAGCGGTTCGGGTGCGACCTGGTCGGCCATGGGATGGGCGTGGAGCCGGTATCGACCGAGTCGCGGGTGCTCGGCGACCATGTGCCCGTCACGCAGGCTCAGGTGGGGTCGGCCCTCGACCTCGCCCCCGGTCCAGGTGTCGCGGAACCACATGGTCGGCAGGACGTGGATCGGGCGGACCTCGGGGCCGTGATTGGTCACCGTCACCCGCATCACGATGTCCTCGGAGCCGGCCTTGGCGTACTGGACCTCCACGGCGAAGAACCGGTTCTCGTCGAACAGCCCCGGTGTCGAGCAGCTCGAACTCCCCCACGTCCTTGCCCCGGGCGCGGTTCTCGTCGCGCAGGCGCTGGTAGGGGAATGCGGCGTGGGGGTAGTGGTAGCGCCAGTGCAGCCAGGAGTGGCTCGGGGTGGCGTCGACGTACCACCAGTACTCCTTGGCGTCCTCGCCGTGGTTGCCCTCTGGTCCCGCCAGCCCGAACATCCGCTCCTTGAGGTGGTCGTCGGCACCGTTCCAGAGCGCCAGCCCCAGGCACAGGTCCTGGTTGATGTCGCTGATCCCGGCCATCCCGTCCTCGTTCCAGCGGTAGGCGCGGGAGCGGGCATGGTCGTAGGGGAAGTACCCCCAGGCGTTGCCGTCGGATGAGTAGTCCTCGCGCACCGTGCCCCAGGCTCGCTCGGAGAGGTAGGGGCCCCACTTCTCCCAGTTGATCGGATCGTCGCGGCGCTCAGCTTCCGGGGTGCTCGACATGGACCGAAGTCTGCCGCACCCACGGTGGGGGTGGGTGACTCAGACCGGGTCCCAGGTGTGCACCGGTGCGTTGGTGTGCATCCTGGCCGTGTACTCGAGCGTCATCCGGCGAAGAGCCTCCCAGCGGTCCATGCCGTGCGACTCGAAGGTGTGGACGGTATCGACCTGCCACTGCGCCCCGTTGCGCCCGGAGGTGCACCGGCCCTCGATGATGCCCATCAACCGCTCGCGGATGTCGTCGTCGACCCCCCACTCCTTCAGCCCTTCGTGGGCGTGCGGGAGCAGTCGGCGAAGCACCAGCTCGCCGATCGGGACCTCGCCCATCTCCGGCCAGTAGACGGACGTGTCCATGCCACGCATGGCCGCCCGCGTGAAGTTCTCCTCCGCGGCGCCGAACGACATGCGCGACCACACGGGCCGTTCCTCCTCGGCCAGGTGGCGCAGCGCGCCGAAGTAGAAGGCGCCGTTGGCCAGCGTGTCCACGACCGTGGGCCCGGCGGGAAGCACCCGGTTCTCGACCCGGAGGTGCGGTCGGCTCCCGACGACGTCGTAGACCGGACGGTTCCAGCGCCAGACCGTGCCGTTGTGCAGCCGCAGCTCACGCAGCGATGGTGTCCGCCCCGCGGCGAGCTCGGCCTCGGGATCCTCGTCGTCGAGCACGGGCAGCAGGGCCGGGAAGTAGGTGAGGTTCTCCTCGAACAGGTCGAAGACGCTGGTGATCCAGCGCTCCCCGAACCACACCCGCGGTCGCACCCCCTGCGCCTTCATCTCCGCGGGTCGGGTGTCGGTGGCCTGGGTGAACAGCGCGATGCGGGTCTCGCGCCACAGCTCGCGGCCCAGGAAGTACGGGGAGTTGGCACCGAGTGCCACCTGGGCAGCAGCCAGGCACTGCGCGGCGTTCCAGGACGTGGCGAACTCATCGGGGCTGACCTGCAGGTGGAACTGCACGCTCGTGCACGCGGCCTCCGGAGCGATCGAGTCGGCGTACGTCTCGAGCGACTCCTTCGGCCCCCGGATGTCGATGTGCAGGTCCTCCCCGCGCGCGAGGAGCAGCTGTTCGTCGAGCAGCGCGTAGCGGGAGTTGGTGCTGATCGACTCGGAGGTCATGTGCTCGGGGCGCAGCGTGGGCAGGATGCCGACCATCACCATCCCCGCCCCCTCCTGGTGGGCCCGGGCATCGCCATGGTTGAGCTGCTCGCGAACCTGCTCCTCGTACTGGCGGGCGCCGTCGCCCACGAGGCTCTGCGGTGGGACGTTGATCTCCAGGTTGAACCGCCCGAGCTCCTGGACGAACGCGGGGCTGTCGATGCTGGCAAGCACCTCGGAGTTGCGCATCGCCGGGTTGCCCTCGGCGTCGATCAGGTTGAGCTCGACCTCCATGCCCGTCAGCGGGGTCTCGAAGTCGAACTGCTCCTCGGCAAGCATCTGGGCGAGGACATCGAGGCAGCGGTGCACCTTGTCGCGGTAGCGCTGCCGGTCCTCGCGACTGAATGTCCGGCCTGCCACGTCCTCGCCCATGAGGGAAGACTGCCCCATCGGGACTCACGTGGTCGCGCGGAACAGTCCCGTGCTCTGCCACGATTCCTGCCGATCGGACGCTCGCCGGGGGCGACCGCCGCCTCGACGGGAGCCTCCGCGCCGGACTCAGACGGGCGTGACCGGGGCCGTCGCGCGCGAGGTCGCGTGCACGGCGGCGAGCATCCCGCGCAGGAACACCGAGTTCAGGGGTTCGATCGCGCGTGCCGCCGTAGCCGGCCTGCTGGCGTGCAGGATGCCCAGGGCTCGGGCCAGCGCATGCGGCCCGGCTCCGTCCAGGGTGTCCACGAGGAGCTCGCCGAACTTCCCCCGCTCGATGGCCATCGTGACCATCCGGTCGAACGTGTTCTCCGGGGTGAACACCCGTGCCTCGCGCGGCACCATCGAGTGGGCGCCCCAGTTGCACCGCTCGTCGCAGACCCCGCAGCCCAGGCACTTGAGTGGATCGACGATGGCCCAGTTCACGCGCAGGCCCTTGCCCTGGTTGTTCACCATCGTGATCGCATCGGCGGGGCATGCGTGGAAGCACTTCTTGCAGCCACGGCACTTGTCGAGGTCGACGTGCGCCACCCAGTTGGAGGAGACGATCGAGCCGGTGATCCCGTGCCGGCGGATCGACTGCATCATGCCGCAGCAGCAGCCGCAGCAGTTGCATATGTAGCTGATCCCGTGCTTGACATTGTCCGCGGTCTGCGCCAGCCCGGCGGCCTTCGCCGCGGTCAGGATCTCCAGTCCCTCCTCGTTGGAGATGGGCTCGGCGATGCCGGCGCGGACCAGCGCATCCGCGGCCCCACCGAAGGTGAGGCAGGTGCGGGTCGGCTTGCCGCAGCCCTCGCCGATCAGATTCGCGTGGGTCCGGCACGGGCACAGCGAGACGGCCACCGACGGTGCCTCGGACACGATGTGCGTCGCGAGCTCCCAGTCGAGAACCTCGACCTGCGGGTCCTCGGGAAGCGCCTCCTCGCGGACCAACGAGCGGCCGATCTGGGTGCTGCCGCGGAACACGGCGTGCGCGAACGAGTCGTCATCGAACATGTACTCGTGGAACAGCGCCGCCAGTTGCTCCATCGGGGCGTCCTCACGAACCCGCATGAACGTGAACTCGAAGAAGCCGATCACGACCGGGGCCAGGGCGACGTAGCGCTGGCCATGGTTCTCGAGGTCCACCACGAGCCCCTTGGCGGCCATCGTGTCGACCATCGGTCCCAGGTCGTCCTCAGCCCGGCCCGTCCGGCGAGCCAGGGTCGCCATCGAGCAGACGGTCGGCATCCGCGCCGCGACCTCGGCCTCCTCGACGGTGAAGAGCAGCCGCAGGATCTGCTGGAACACCGGCGAGTCCGGGGCCCCCGTGGGCATCCGGTCCAGGCGTTGCTGCAGGCGCTGGTAGGCGAGGTCGGGATCGGCGAGCGTGTGCCCCATGGCGGGCCTCCTGGGCGGGCGATTCCCTCCAGTCAACTCGCGCATCGGGCCGGATCGCAGGGCCGAAGGTCACCCGGTAGCCACCACCGGACGCCGATCTCGGGGATACTGCCGCCCATGCGATTCACGGCGACGATCGAGCTGGGCGGCAAGACCGCGACGGGCATTCCTGTGCCCGAGGAGGTCGTGCTCGGGCTCGGGCGCGGCAAGCGTGTGCCCGTGACCGTGACCATCGACGGCTACACCTACCGCAGCACGATCGCCCCGTACAACGGCCTCTACATGCTCCCGCTGTCAGCGGAGCACCGCGCGGGTGCAGGCGTGACGGCTGGCCAGGAGGTCGAGGTCGTGCTCGCGGTGGACGACGCCCCGCGCGAGGTCGAGGTGCCTGAGGACCTGGGGGCCGCGCTGGCGTCCGATGACGCTGCCCGCGCGGCGTTCGAGAAGCTGTCGTACAGCAACCAGCGGCGGATCGTGCTGTCGGTCGAGGGAGCCAAGGCGGCCGAGACCCGAGCTCGCCGCATCGACAAGGCGGTGGCCGAGCTCCGCGGCTGATCCGGGCCCGGGGCTCTCCCCTCCCTAGCTCAGGGGCTTGACGGCCGCGACCCCCCGTCCGTCCGCCGAGCCTGCGGCCGTGACCTCGCCGGACCAGACGGACTTCGCGCCGGAGTCGCCGACCCGGTACACCCAGACCAGGTTGCCCAGGGCGATGAGGACTCCGAGGATCGCCACGGTGATGCGCAACCCGCGGCGAGGCGCCGGGCCGTCTGCCGGCGCGCTCCGATCGATGAGCCACAGGGCCACAACCGCGATCAGGAGAACGGCAGCGAAGATCGGCATCAGGTCCCCGAGCTCGGCGTGGTCGTAGCCGGGCTCACCGACCCGGCCCTCCAGGACCTCACCGGACTCCTTCGCTGCGAAGCTGAAGACGGTCGCGAGGACGGCGGACGCGGCCACCAACCACCCGAGCTTGGCGGAGAACCGCGGCCAGATCGCCATCACGATCATCCCCAGCGCCGTGAGCGGGACGAAGACGACGGCGGCGTGGACGACCAGGGGGTGCACCGGGATCCCGTTGACCAGGTCGAACGGGCCTCCGGAACCCTCGGCGATGACAACAGCAGCAAGGGCGGACATCAATGGCTCCTCCACGTGATCGGGCACCGGGGTGGGCCCCCGAACGAGTGCCCCCAGTCCAGCACCACGGATGTGAAGCGACCGGGAGTCCAGTGTCAGGTCGGCGTCAAGTGGCAGGGCCGTCACCGTGCGGGATACGGTGGCATCCAGACGGCCGATGGGCCACACGGGGGCCAGTTGCGAAGGAATCCCGTGTCGACACTCCCGTGGCCCGAGCGAGTCGGAACCGCGCACCAGTACCTGGTCGATCGCGGGCACGTCGACCCGATCGTGGCCGTCTCGACACCTGAGGATCGCTACTGCGCCGGCGATGCCGACGCACGCTGCGAGATCGGGTCGGTGACCAAGGTCTTCACCTCCCTGCTCCTGGCCGAGCTTGCCCGCACCCGGGTCGTTCGCCTTGACGACACCGTCGGCGACCACGTCCCCGACGGGACGCGCCTGGCTCGCGGAGTGCCCGGGATCACGTTCGAGCACCTGGCCTGCCACCGCTCCGGGCTCCCCCGCCTGCCACCGGGCGTGATGACCCGGAGCCTGTCCCGGACCGCCCTGGCAGATCCCTACGCCGACATCGACGAGGACCGTCTCCTGGCCGCTCTGGCGCGGACCCGCGTGCGCGGCACACCCGGGCAGGCCCCCGTCCGGTACTCGAACTTCGGTGTCGGCCTGCTCGGGATGCTCCTGGGACGGGCCACCGGGGTGGGCTACGAACAGGCGCTCATGACCCACGTGATCACGCCGCTGGGTCTCGACTCCACCTCGTTCGAGGACACCCCGCTGCATCAGGGACACCACCGCGGCAAGCCGGTGGGGCCGTGGCACCTGGCGGCGATGGCCGGTGCCGGTGGCCTGCGAGCACCAGCCAACGACCTGCTCACGTTCCTGGAGACGGTCCGTGACGGCGGGGGGCCGCTGGAGGACGCGATCCAGGAGACGCTGCGGCCCCGGTCGGAGCGGGGCCGGTTGGGCGTCGGCCTGGGATGGTTCCTGCTCGGTGACGGAGACGTGCTGATGCACGACGGCGGCACGCTCGGGGCCCGCAGCGAGGTCCGACTCGAGCGGCACTCCGGCACGGCCGTGGTGGTCCTCGGCGATGGCCGGCGTGGGACGGCACGGGCGGCGGGGATGCTGCTGAACCCGGTGTCGGCGGCAGCGACCGAGGCGGTCAGCCCCGAGGGGTTGGACCCAGAGCCCTCCGAAGCTCATCGGCACGGGTGACCGGCAGCTCGCACACGAACCCACGACACGGGTAGGCCGTCGGCTGCCCCCCGACGGCTGGGCGCCCCGCCAGCAGCGGCACCGTGGAGCGCCCCTGCTCCCCGACAGCGACAACGAGCCCCGGCGAGGTCGAGGCCAGCGCCACCCGATGCAGCTCCGTGGCGACCGTACCGGGCGGTTGGACGACAGCCACCTGGATCGGGCCGGCCAGCCGCGCGGTGATCGCCGACCACGTCCACCCGGTGAACCGGGGGGAGCTGACGGCCAGTGGCATCAGCGCGGCCAGAGCGGCATCCGCGGCGGCGAGGTATCGGGTCTCGCCAGTGAGCGCGCCCAGGGTGAGCAGCGCCTGGGCAGCCCCCGAGGCACCCGAGGGGGTGACCCCGTCGCTGGGGTCGCGCGGTCGGCGCACGAGCAGGGGCGCATCGACCGCGGTGTCGAAGAAGCCGCCCTCACCGTCGACGAACCGCTCGAGGACGACGTCGAGCAGCTCGCGTGCGGTGCCGAACCAGCGCTCGTCGCCGGTCACCTGGTAGAGCGCGAGGAGCCCTTCCGCGAGGTCGGCGTAGTCCTCCAGGACTCCCGCGGCGTCGGCGCCGACCCGGCCCCCGAGCGAGATCCGTGCCAGGCGTCGGGTCGCGGGATCCCAGTGGGAGCCGACGAGCAGGTCGGCGCACGCGACTGCGGCTGCCGTCCAGTCGGGCTCGTCGAGGAGTGCGCCCGCCTCGGCCAGTGCGGCGATCGCCAGGCCGTTCCAGGCGGTGACGACCTTGTCGTCGCGGGCCGGCTGCTCCCGGGTGCGCCGGGCAGCGAGCAGCGCAGAGCGCGCCGCGTCCCATCGGGCCGGGTCGTCGGGGTCTGACCGGAGTTGGAGCACCGACGCTCCCCGCTCGAAGGTTCCGCCCTGCGTGACCTCACAGAGGTCTGCCACCCAGGGACCGTCCTCTGCGCCGAGGACCTCCACCAGCTCTCGCCGGGTCCAGACGTAGCAGGCCCCCTCCCGCCCCTCGCTGTCCGCATCGAGCGCGGACGCGAACCCACCCTCGGCGGTGCGCAGGTCGTCCATGAGGAACTGCGCCGTCTGTGTCGCGACCCGTCGGGCCAGCGGGTCGCCGGTCGCACGCCACCAGTGCAGGTACACCCGAAGGAGCAGGGCGTTGTCGTAGAGCATCTTCTCGAAGTGGGGCACCACCCAGTCGGCGTCCACGCTGTAGCGAGCGAAACCTCCGGCCAACTGGTCGTAGATGCCTCCGTGAGCCATGGCCCGCATCGTGCGTTCGGCCATCGCCAGCGCTCTGTTGTCGGGCTGGCCCTCGGAGCGGGTCAGAGCGTCTGTTCGTAGGAGGAACTCGAGCACCATCGACGGCGGGAACTTCGGCGCACCACCGAAACCCCCGCGCGCTGCGTCGAACTGCGCGGCCAGGGCATCCACCGCGGCGGTGACGTCATCGGGAGCCGGGTCCGGGTGTCGGGGACCTGCGGTGGGAACCGGACGCGCCAGGACGTCGTGGATCTGTTGGGCGGCCCCCTGGACGCGCGCGCGATCCTCCCGCCAGGTCCGGTCCACACCGCGCAGCACGTCGGTGAACGAGGGCATCCCGCCGTGCGCCACCGGGGGGAAGTAGGTGCCCGCCAGGAAGGCTCGCCCGTCGTGGTCGAGGAAGACCGTCATCGGCCACCCGCCCCGACCGGTCAGCGCCTGGGTGGCCTCCATGTAGACGGCATCGATGTCGGGGCGCTCCTCGCGGTCCACCTTGATGCTGACGTAACGCTCGTTCATCAACTCAGCGGTGTCCGGGTCCTCGAACGACTCGTGGGCCATCACGTGGCACCAGTGGCAGGCGGCGTACCCGACCGACAGCAGGATGGGCACGTCCCGGCGCCGCGCCTCAGCAAACGCCTCGTCGCACCACGGCCACCAGTCGACGGGGTTGTCCGCATGCTGTCGCAGGTACGGGGAGAGGGCATCGCCCAGACGGTTGGCCACGAGGCGATTGTCGACCAGTTCACGGCAGACCGCCCGGCACGCGGCCTGGCCTACACTGGTGACAGGTGGGGTGATCGTCGCCCACAGGTGAGACGGGGATGTTGATGCGTACGCGAATCGCAGTGGTTGTGGCGGTCATCTCGGCCTGCCTGACCATTCCTGCGATGCCCGCCGGAGCGGCGCAGACCGCGTCGGCCGCGACGGCCATCAGTGCCGCCGCTTCGCAGCCCACCTCGGTAGCCGCAGCGAAACGCAAGCCCCGTGCGTCGCTCAGCGCAACCTTGGGGCAGTCCCCGACCGGACGGCCCCAGGTCCAGGCGTCGTCGAACGCCAAGAACGTCCGGATCGCCTATCGCACCGCCAAGGGGTCCAAGCGCTCCGTGACCAGGAAGCTCCGAAAGGGGTCGGCCAAGGTCACGCTGCCCAGGGGGGCGACGTCGATCCGAGTGCGCGCCAAGGCGACGTCGCGCCTGGCTGCCAGCCCATGGGTCGTGGCAGTGGCGCCTCCTGTCGTCGTCACTCCGCCAGCGCCCGTCCTCCCCCCGCCGCCCTCGCCGACACCAGTCGGGTATGACGTGTCCTGGCCGCAGTGCGGTACGGCCCTGCCCAGCGACGTCGCATTCGCCGTCGTCGGCGTCAACGGCGGCCTGGCGAACAACACGAACCCCTGCCTCGGCGACCAGCTCGCCTGGGCCGCTGCATCCACCGGGACAACCAGCCAGCCGCGTGTGGCCCTCTACGTGAACACGGCCAACCCGGCTGCGACAGATGCCTCGTGGTGGCCGACCTCCGACGTCTACCCTGCCGATGCCCCGGCAGCCGTCCCCAACCCGTACGGGACCTGCACCGGTGGCGACGGTGCCGCCTGCTCCTACATCTACGGATACGCCAAGGCCTACGACAACGGCACCGCGCGTGGAGTGCCCAACCCTGCCTCCTTCTTCTGGTGGCTCGATGTCGAGACGGGGAACAGCTGGGGACCGGACCAGAACGCCAACCGGGCCGTCCTCGAGGGCATGACCCACTACTACCTGGACGTGCTGCATGCGGCCGGTGTCGGGATCTACTCCACGGGCTACCAGTGGGGCCTGATCATCGGCGCGACCGGCGCCGTCCAGAGCGGCACTGCGATCCCCGGCCCCAGCAACCTCAACGGGCTGCCGAGCTGGCTCGCGGGGGCCACCACGCTCGAGGGCGCCCAGGTCAACTGCGCCCAGCCGCCGTTGACCGGCGGCAAGGTCACGGTGACCCAGTACCTGATGAACGGGCTGGACCACAACTACGCCTGCCCGTAGGGCCTGCCGGTCAGACCCGGTTCGGCTCCGAGTAGGTGGCCTCCAGTGCCTCGAGGAAGGCCGCGGCCAGGCGCTCGAAGCCGTCCGCGTCGATGCGGATCCGCTCGCCGTACTCGATACCCAGGACGGACCTCGCCGCGTCCAGCCGGATGCCCTTCTCCGCCGTCATGATCCCGTCGTGCTGCTGGATCGAGTTGACCAGCACGCGCACCTCGTTCATCGCGTTGCCGTCCTTGCGCTCCTGGCCGCGGCTTCGGTGGACGAAGTGACTGTCAAGGGCGATCACGAGGGAGGCGAAGTACTCGGGCTCGAGGTTCTCCAGCGCCGTCATCGCGGCTTCATCCCCGCCAGCAGCTCGCACCACGCTGGCAAGCTCGGTGAACGCTGACACCTGGTCGGCGATCCGCGCGCGGGTGTCGTCGATGTACTGCTGGGGGTAGGCGCTCACGGACAGCATGGGTGCACCTTAGGCCAGCCGACCCTTCAGCTGAACGAGAGGATGCGCCTCTCGAGGGCATCGGCGGCCGCGGGAGGCCCGCCGGCGGCCGCGTACCCGGCAGCAACGCGTGCCGCTCCGTCGCGGCAACCCATCGCCTCCAGGACCGCCGCCCGCAGCCGATCCGGGGTCAGCCGCCTGGCGGGCAGTCGCGTACCGGCCTGCGCCACCGCCACGCGGCGGGCCACCTCCAACTGATCGCGACCGAAGGGGACGGCGCAGACCGGGACGCCCAGTGCGAGTGCCTTCTGGGTGGCACCCATCCCACCGTGGGTGATGGCACAGGCCGCCCGAGACAGGACCAGCGAGTGCGGGAGGAAGGTCGCGACATGGGCGTTGCGGGGAACCGCGTCAGCCGCCGGGACGCACGCTGAGGGCACCGTTGCGATGACGTGGACGGGCTCGTCGGCAAGAGCCTCGAAGGCCATCTCGACGAGCCGACCATCGTCCTGGAACTCCGACGATGTCGTCACGAGCACGACGGGCCCATCGATCCCGGACAGCCACTCCGGCGGTTGAGCGGGAGGCTCCCACGGGCTCGCTCCGACCATCACCACGTTCGCCGGCCAGTCAGAGCGGGCGTACTCGAACGGCTCCGCGGTGAACGAAAGAAGCAGCGGCATGCTGCGCAGGAACGAGTCGATCCCGGCCACGGGTGTCAAGCCCATGTCGACGCGCAGCGAGTTCAGCGGCGGAAGCATGGTGCGCTCCATCGTGCCCCGGACCACCGGCCCCACGACACGGTCGCGCAGACGCCCTGCAGGTCCGCGCGCGGGGCTCAGGCCCGGGCCGAAGGGCGGCACATCCGCCGAGCCCAGGACCAGGGGGTACGGGCAGAACACCGCCCACGGACCGCCCCATTTCTCGGCCGCCGCGATCGCCCCCCAGCTGTTGATGTCCACCAGGACGACGTCGGGGTCCGACTCGTCGATGGCTCGCAACAGGTCGGCCGCATCGTGGGGCGCTCGATCGGCGAAAGCCCGCACTGATCTCGCGAGCCCCTGCTGCGGGGTGCGAGCCCGCCAGTCGTCCAGGACGATGTCCTCGATCGCCGGGTCGATGGGGCGGGCGTCGAGCCCCAGACCCTGGGCCATCGGCACCTCGGAGGCGAGCGTGCGCACCCCAACGTCGTGACCCCGATCGCGCAGCTCGAGCAGGATGGGGGTCACCGGGTAGAGGTGGCCGCGGGCGGGGGACGTGTAGGCAAGGACGCGACTCATCGGGAACCCTCCATCAGTGGATCGAGCAGTTCGATCAGGGCGCGCTCGGTCTGGCGACGACTCAGCCGGCTGTCGCGACGGAGCAACTGCCACATCCGGACATCGCACACGGCGACAAGTTGGGCCAACAGCCGAGTGCGATCGACACCGCGACTCGCCTGGATTGAAGGAGCGAACACCCTGCTGCACCACTGCCTGTGCACCTCACGCCCACGGTCGATGATCGGAGTCAGGCCGGGGAACTGCGGCTCGGCCGCCAGCATGAGCAGGACCCCATCCCCCATCTCCTCGTAGTGGTCGACGAGAACTCGCACGGCCGCAGCCACGTCTCCGACCGGTGCCGTCGCCCGTTGGGCCTCAACCCGCCGGCCTTCACGCTCGACCGCGGCGACGAGCACGCCCTCCTTGCCGCCGAACCGTCGGATGACGGTCTGGACGGAGACACCCGCGCGGCTGGCCACATCCTCCAATGACAGCCGGTCGGTCGGACGCTCCCAGAACAGTTCGACGGCGGCGTCGAGGATCCGTTCCCCCGTCTGCGCCGCCGACTCGGCCCGCGCAGACATCGTATAGGCCCGCGTGGTTTTCATGTGAGTGATAGTGACATGAATATAGGATCAGCGCAAGAGCTCGCATTTCGCCATCACGTCAGCGGAACCGTCACCAGCACCCTGTCGTCCGTCGCATCGACGAGCTGCACCGCCGTCAGCGCATCGGGGGGGGCATCGGCGTCTGCCTCGACGTGCGACGTGCCGTCGTAGAGGACGATCCAATCGGCCACGGTCTGGTCCGCGCGCCCAGCAGACGTCACGCGCAGGATGCAGTGCGTGCCCAGCTCGACACCGCTGACCGAGACAACGAGGTCGCTGGCACCATCCTCCGCCTCGACCTCGACCGAGGCGGTGATGCCGTCCTGGGTGGCCGAGGCCTCGCCCCTGAACGGCTGGGTGATTGCCACTGCCGCACCCAGCACCAGGATCACGGCGCCGGCCGCGACGGCGGATGCGGCCATGAGACGCCGTCGACCTGTGGTTCGACGGCGCCCGGCTTCGCGCAGCAGGCGCTCGACGAAGAGCTCATCCGCTGGGCTCTGCGGGGCGTCGGACGGCTCCAGGTCGCCGAGCAGATCGGCGACCTGATGCAGGTCGCCGGCCTCCGCCGAGCAAGCAGCACACCGGGAGAGGTGCGCCACGATCTCCTCATCGACACGGGTGCGGGTCATCAGCGCTTCCGCGATCCGTTCGCGGGCCTCGTGGCAGTTCATGGCAGCAACCCTCGCTCCTCGCACAGGACGCGCAGCGCACGCAGGGCGAAGTAGCACCGAGACTTGATCGTGCCCTGCGGAACCCCGAGGTCGGCGCTGGCCTGCGCGACTGAACGGTCCGCGAAGTAGATCTCGCGGATCACCTCACGGTGCTGCGGGGACAGCCCTTCCATGGCCTCGGACACCTCCATCCGGTTCAGGACAGCGTCCAGCTCCGTGTCGATGACCGAGGGTTCCCACCCCTGCGGATCCTCAACCTCCGCCGGGCGGGCCGCGCGGGCACGGGAACCATCGATGGACAGGTTGCGCGCGACGGTGAACAACCAGGCCCGCACCGTCCCCTGACGCTCGGGGCTGAACGCCTCAGGATGCTGCCAGGCGCGCAACAGCGTCTCCTGGACGATGTCCTCTGCTCGTTGCCGATCGCCGCCCGTCAGCCGGTTGGCGTAGCCGAGCAGCGCCGGCCCGTGTTCCGCGTAGAGGGCGCGGACGAGTCGCTCGTCGAGGGGTGGGAGCTCTCCCATGGCAGGCACAGTCGCAGGTACGGTCAGGTTCAGCAAGGGATCGACCCCCACTACTTCGGCGAGGTGCTGCTGATCACGGGCTCCCACACGGCTCTGGCTCCGGAGTCCCCGGTCGTCAGCGGGAGCAGGACCACGACGGCGTGAACCACCAGGGCGTGCACCCGCAATCCGGTGAACGTGTCGAAGGGACCACTGGCCTGCAGCGCCTGCATACCAAGGGAACGAGGGCGGCCCGTGATCGGTTCATCGCCGGGTCGGCCACCATGGCGGGGACCACGTTGAACCAGACGCACTCATGCCGCGTTAGTGAGGTAAGGCGCGGCTCAGCCGGTGCCGACACCACGTGCGCCCCGATCCCCCGACGAGGCCCCCACCACATCAGGAGACCCCATGAACGAACTGAGCACCCTCCCCGTCGAGCAGGACCAGATCGTCACTGAGCGCATCCCGCGTGGACCCAGCCGGCGACGGATCCTCATCACGGGTGGTGTTGTGGTGGCTGCGGCCGCTGCGACGGCGGCCTGCGGTTCCTCGACTCCCGCGGCGTCGTCAGCGACCTCCGCAGCCCCCACGGATGCGGGCGCGGCAAGCCCTGCGGATTCGATGCCCGCTGGAGCCGCTGTCGAGGCACCGATCGCCGACATCGCCGTGGGCGGTGGCGTGATCTACGCCGACCAGAAGGTGGTCGTCACTCAACCGACCTCCGGCGACTTCAAGGCGTTCTCCGCCGTCTGCACTCACAAGGGCTGCACGGTCTCTGAGGTCGCGGATGGGCTGATCACGTGCGCATGCCATGGAAGCCAGTACTCGATCGACGACGGCTCGGTCCAGAAGGGCCCCGCAACCGCACCCCTGCCGGCCATGCCCGTCACCGTCTCGGGCGACACGGTCATGGTCACCTGAGCCGTCCCGAGCGCTGAGCCGCCGAGCTGGAGGTCGGCGGCGCTCGTTGCCGCGCTGACACCCCTGCGCCCGTTCTGCGATAGTGCGAACGGCACAGGGAGGTACACCGGGATGACAGGTCCGCAGGCGGTGGAGACACGCTCGCCGGATACAGAACGGCGGCGCCTGTCCCTGCTGGTGAAGGTGGCTGCGTCCGCGGGGGACTTCTCCCCCAAGCTCGCTGTCGCAGTGGACCACGCAACCGACGCCGAGGTCCGGGTCATGTCCGACCTGGTGGAGCGTGGCATGTCGGTGCCCGACCTGGTGGGCCTCCTGCAGGGCGCCCACGTCCTGGTCGGCGACGACGAGCTGTACGAGCGGTGGATCTTCCCGACCAGCCGTCGCAGGATGTCCAGCCATCATCGGACCGTGGACAAGAGCGTGACCCCGGACTACGGCCTCGACGGGCCCCTGGTCCGCGAGTCGCTGCACGGCAAGGCCGCTGTTGGGACGTGGGTGCAGCTGGAACGGACGAAGGCCTCGTTCCAGTGGGGGAAGCTGCCGACGTGGTCCGACGCGGTCCACACGCGCGACTACATCCTCTACCGGATCACGGGGAAGAACGTCGGCCCCTGGGGGCTCTCGGCGCACGTGGACACCCGACCCATGCTGCTGCGCCCACCGAACACCACCCCGAGTCGTGCTGCCGGCCAGGCGCTGGCCGCGTTCTCGCGCCGGCGCGCTGACCTGACCCTGACACCCGATGCTCAGGACCGCTGGTCGGACGTCCTCTCCCCCGAGATCGAACCGGTGGGTCCACTCGGCGACCTCTTCGGACCACCGGATCCCCCACATCCTGAGGACCTGCTGCCCGACTCCGCGTACAAGGACGAGCTCGGCCTGGGCCTGTTCGGGTCCCTGCCCATCGTCCGGGTCAACGCACCGTTGCGCCCAGCGGTGCTGGCGCTGCTGGACGCCGCGGCCGCTGGCGAGTTCGCGGATCCGCAGGAGGGTCTGGCCGAGAAGGTCGACGTCCCGTTCGGGACCACGCAGCTGTCGGTGGGTGCCGTCGTCCAGGACGCCACTGCCACGCGCCCCGTGTTCGTCGGAATCGAGGAGGACCTCCCATGACGGCCGTCGACCAGCCCGACGCCCCCGGCCTTGCAGAGAAGCAGCTTGCCGACGTGGCCGCCCTGGTTGAGACCGGACCGGTCGACATGGGCGCCTTCACCCAGGCGGAGATGGCCGTGGTGCTCGGCGACGTTCCGGCCCTGGCCGGCGTCGAGGAGGCGGTCCTCGCCGAGGCGGTGCGCTCGCTGGCCGCCCGCGGGGTGCTGCACCGGGTCCCCGGAGAGGCGGCCGCCGAGGTCGTCGGTGACCTCGGACTCGTCGTTGCCCTCGTCGCCACCAGCGTCGGCACCCTGGACATCCGCCGCGGGCATGAGGGCCCAGCCGATGCACCGTGGCGCTGGCTGATCTCCCTGTTCGACATGGGAGTGGTGGGCATCGACCGGATCGACGCCCTTGGCCTGCACCGGCTCTCCCTGTACTCCGTCGGTGGGATCGCCCAGGCGGCGGCCGAGCGGATGATCGACGGGAAGGCAAAGATCCCCAGTGGCGGGGATCAGCCAGCCCCGATCAGCGAGGCCGCATTGCGACGTCTGGCCAAGGACGCGCCTGCCCGCTGGCAGCTGATACATCGGGTGCCCCGCCGGGAGACGGGCACTCGACTCGTGGTCGAGTCGAAGGTGATTCGAACAGGGGACACGACCGTCGAGTTGTTCACGCAGGCACCCAAGGGACGCGGATACCAACGCGTGGCCGTTGATGCCGAGTCCTTGCGCGACTACCTCAAGGGGCTCTTCTCGTTGAGGTGAGCACGACGATTCGCAAGGGCGGGATGCCGAGCACCGCGCGCAAGTCCACGTCCGGGCCAGCGGTGTGTAGTGTCGCACTGGAGTGCCCAGCCGCCGATCAAGGATGACCCGGGATGACGCCCAAACCCGCTGATGGCCCTGGCCCGACCCAGCGCCCAGTGCAGACCTCTGTCGACCTGACCGGCCTGCACCGGAAGGCCCTTGAGTCGCTGGCCCGCGAGCTTCTCCCCCGCGAGACCGTCCGAGTGGTCATCCTCGGGGAGCGCGACCAGGCGATGATCGGCACCGACAGACGGGCGTTCGTCTTCAAGAAGGGCTCGGCCGGTGGGGCCCTGTTCACCACCGAGCTGATCAGCTGGGACTACGCGCACCTGACCGGCGTCGAGATGCTGATCGCTGACCAGGCAGGTGCCGTCGTCCTGCGGGCCAGCAGCCAGATCGGCCGCACCAAGCGCCTGCGCGGCCAGTTCGAGAAGGACCCGTTCAAGGCACCCAACGCCATCCCGGTGGTGCCGCCCTTCGAAGCAGCGGCCGCCGCCGCTGAGTCCCTTCGCGCCCTGATCACGGCCGCCAACACGCCAGCACCGCCGGCCGCACAGGTCACAGCGCCATCACCAGCCCAGGAGCTGCACCACCTCGCGGAGCTCCGGGACCTGGGCGTGATCACGCCCGAGGAGTTCGACATCATGAAGGCCCGGATCGTCCACGGTGGATGAGCCGCTGGACGCCCAGGAGGACCCGATCGACGCCGCCCCCGCCGAGCGCGCCCTGGCCGCAATCGCTGCGACCGGAGTCCCCTTCGAGGTGACCCGTCACGGCCACGTGAACAGCCTCGAGGAGGCAGCAGCAGCCCGGGGGCTCGAGCCCGGACGCCTGCTGAAGTCGATGGTCGTGCGGCGCGCCGACGACGACTTCCTGTTCGTCCTCGTGCCCGGTGGACGCACGATCAGCTGGCCGAAACTGCGCGCCCTGCTGGGCGTGAGCCGCCTGTCCATGCCCAGCGCCGAGGTCGCGCTGGCCGTCACCGGGTACCCGCGGGGCACGATCACACCACTCGGGTCAGTGCCCACCTGGCCGGTGATCGCCGACGCTGCCATGCCCATCGGGCAGGTCTCGATCGGCGGGGGTGCCAGCGGGACCGCCTTCACCGTCGACTCCCAGGACCTCGCCCGCGCCCTCGGGGCACAGGTCGCCGACGTGACCGAACCCGAGGACGCCGAGACCTGATCTGCCCGCGTGGTGCCTTGGATCGCAAACGGCTCGTCGCGGTCGATGTCAGAGTCCGTCATGTCTTCCTCGTCCCCTTCGCTAGGCTCACTTTCGACCGCTGACCCGATGGAGGGGTGCCGATGAAGGTTCGCAGCAGGGTCATCGTCGTCACGGGAGCCGGTAGTGGGATGGGTCGCGAGCTGACCCTCGCGCTGCTCCGTCGAGGAGCCCGGGTGGCAGCCGTCGACGTCCGTCCGGAGGGCCTCGAGGAGACCGCCGCCCTCGCCATGGCCGGCGAGCGACTGTCGACCCACGTCCTGGACATCACCGATCGGACCGCGTGCGAGGCGCTGCCCGACGAGGTGATCGCCCACCACGGCAGCGTCGACGGGCTGATCAACAATGCTGGGATCATTCAGCCCTTCGTGACCATCGAGGACCTCGACTACGCGACGATCGAACGCGTCCTGAACGTCAACCTGATGGGCACGATCCACATGGTCAAGGCGTTCGTGCCGCACCTCAAGGCGCGCCCCGAGGCGCACATCGCCAACGTGTCGAGCATGGGCGGGTTCCTGCCCGTGCCGGGGCAGGTCATGTATGGGGCGTCCAAGGCGGCCGTGAAGCTGCTCACCGAGGGCCTCTACGCAGAGCTGCTCGACACGAACGTGGGCGTCTCGGTCATCATGCCCGGGGCCGTGGCGACCAACATCACGCAGAACTCCGGAGTGAGCATCCCAGGCGGGGCCGAGGCGGCGGACGCGAGCAACTACCCCACAACCTCGGCTCCCGACGCGGCGCGGATCATGGTCGACGGGATCGAGGCCGGACGCCTGCACATCTTCGTGGGACGCGACTCACGGCTGATGAACGCCGCCACGCGCGTGGCACCCCGTCAGGCCACCCACCTGATCCAGAGGCAGATGAAGAAGCTGATGCCCCCGACGTAGGGCCGTGTTCGGCTTGTGTAGTACATAGGGGTTGGCCCGACTCTGGAAATCGGTGGTTCTGGAGGTGGTGTGCCCGTCGTAGGCTGGCGATGTGCGGTCCCGCTGGGCCGAGTCGCTGGCCCCGATCCTGTTGACGGTGAGCGCTTGCTCGGGTTCCACTGCTCCGCCGCCCGCGGTCGTGGCCCCGGATGACTCGTCCACTGCGGGACTCTCGTGCGATCACGCGATCACGACCGGCCCGCTTCCTGCGTGGGCCAGGGAGGGGTTCACGCCGCCGGACGTATCGGTCCCGCAGATCCGCGGTGTCCGAGGCGCGATCCTCGGAGTCGTGTTCGGCAACCCGCTGCGGGCCCCCAACGTCGTGGGCCACGGGAACAAGATCCTCTGGATCACCAGTCCGACCCGGATGAGCGCATCGACCTCGTCGCCTCCGGATCCGACGCTCAAGATCCATGCGACTCTGAACGGGTCTGACCTGGTGGCCGACCGAAGTGTCGCCGGTGGCCCCGGTCCTTCGCTGGTGGACATGCCCGCCCCGGGATGCTGGACCTTCACCCTGACCTGGTCGGGGCTCGTCGACGAACTGGCGGTTCCCTACCAGTGACGGCACGGCTCGGGGGTCCGTGGGCCGGGACTCTGGCGGGTGTCTGGTCTCAGGCGGCTTCCAGGTTCAAGCCCAAGACCACCGATTCCACCAACCTTCCATGTACGACATAAGCCGAACCCGACGTAGGGCGTCATGGCCGCCGGAGGCTGGCCCCGTTGGTGGCGATCACCTCGGCGTACCAGTCGAACGACTTCTTGCGGTGGCGCTCGAGGGTGCCGGTGCCGTCGTCGTTGCGGTCGACGTACACGAAGCCGTAGCGCTTGCTCAGCTCCGCGGTCGTGAAGCTGACCAGGTCGATGCACCCCCAGGACGTGTAGCCCAGGACATCGACCCCGTCGGCAATCGCCTCGCGGAGCTGCACGAGGTGGTCGTTCATGTAGGCGATGCGGTAGTCGTCGAGGACAGTGCGGACGCCGTCGACCTCGACGAGCTCGTCGCGGGCGCCAAGCCCGTTCTCCACGACGAACAGCGGCTTGCCCCAGCGGTCCCAGAACTGGTTGCACACGATCCGCAGGCCCTGCGGGTCGATCTGCCAGCCCCACTGGCTGGCGCCCAGCATCGGGTTGGGCACGCCTCCGAGGATGTTCCCCTCACCGGCGACCTTCCTCGCCGGGTCGGCGGTCTCGCACACGCTCATGTAGTAGCTGAAGGAGACGAAGTCGACGGTGTTCTGCAGGATCTCGCGGTCGGAGTCGGTGATGTCCAGCTCGATGCCGTTCTCCCGGAAGAACCGCATCGCGTAGCCCGGGTACTTGCCGCGGGTGTGCACGTCGCCGAACATCAGGTTCTGGTGCTCGGCCTCCATGACCGCGACGACGTCGTCCGGGTTGGGGGTCAGCGGGTAGGTCGGCATCGACAGGATCATGCAGCCCACCTTGGCGCCGGGGATCATCTCGTGGGCGATCCGCGTTGCCAGGGCGCTGGCGACGAGCTCATGGTGCGCGGCCTGGTACAACGCCGACCTGGGCAGTTGGTCCTTGGGGGTGTTGATGCCCCCGCTCAGGAACGGCTCGTGCAGGACGGAGTTGATCTCGTTGAACGTCAGCCAGTACTTCACCCGGGAGCCGTAGCGGGTGAACAGCGTGCGCACGAACCGCTCGTAGAAGCCGATCAGCTCCCGACTCACCCAGCCGTCGTAGCGCTCGGCCAGCGCCAGGGGCGTCTCGTAGTGCGAGATCGTCACCAGCGGCTCGATGCCGTGCTTCTCGAGCTCGTCGAGCACGCGGTCGTAGAACGCCAGGCCCTCCTCGTTGGGCACCTCGTCGTCGCCATTGGGGAAGATGCGCGACCACGCGATGGACATCCGGAAGACGGTGAAGCCCATCTGAGCGAGCAGCGCGATGTCCTCGGCGTACCGGTGGTAGTAGTCGATCCCGACCAGCTTCAGGTTGTCCGGAGTCGGTGCTGGAGTGCGCGGCCCCTTGATGCCCCGTGGTGCGACATCCTGGATGGATAGTCCCTTGCCGCCCTCGTCGAAGGCGCCCTCGAGCTGGTTGGCGGCGGTCGCCCCGCCCCACAGGAAGCCGGCAGGGAAGGGCGAGTTGGCTGCCATCGCTACCCCTCCATCGGGTAGGCCAGCCCGATCTGACGACGGACCTCGTCCAGGGTGCGCATCACCTCGAGGGTCCCCTGCCAGGTCATCAGCGGACTCTCCGACAGGCCTGCGGCGATGCACCGGGCGACCTCGGCCGCCTCGTACTGCATCCCCGCGTCGACCATGCCGTCGTAGGTCCAGTGAGAGCCATCGTCACCGATGACGGTGAACCGCGTCGGCGCGTAGAACCTCCCCTGGATCTCGATCCGGCCATGGGTCCCGAACACGACCGCGGTCGTGGCCGTGTTCGCCTCGAGGGTCGTGTGCAGGCTGGCCTGGATCGCTGCGAAGCCCAGCGCGATCGAGACCTGCCCATCGACCCCGTTGGGCGTCAACGCACCGATCGCCGAGACCCGGTCGGGGGCGCCGAACAGGTCGTGGGCGAAGGAGACGGGATAGACCCCGAGGTCGAGCAGCGCGCCGCCGGCCAGCGCAGGGTCGTGCAGCCGATGGGTCGCGGGATGGTGGCCCATGTTCTGCCCGTGGTCGGCGATCACGCCCACCAGATCGCCGATCTCGCCGCGCGCAAGGACGTCTCGCATGACGACCACGTGCGGCAGGAAGCGGGTCCACATCGCCTCCATGACGAACACGCCCGCTGCCCGGCCGCGTCGAGGACCTGCGCAGCCTCCGCTGCGTTGACGGTGAACGCCTTCTCGACCAGGACGTGCTTCCCCGCGGCAATGGCCATCAGGGCGTGGTCGCGATGCTCGGAGTGGGGGGATGCGACGTAGACGACGTCGACGCCCGGATCGGCGACGAGCGCCTCGTAGCTCCCGTGCGCCCGGGCGATGCCGTGGCGGGCGGCGAACTCGTCAGCGCGCTCCTGGGCGCGCGACCCGACCGCGACCACGGCCGACTGCGTGTGCCGCGTGACCGCCTCGGTGAAGACGCTGGCGATGCCGCCGGCACCCAGGACGCCCCAGCGGATGGCGGGTGCGGTTGTGGGATCGGACGGGGTGGCCGGATGAGTCGTCATCCCGCCACAGTAGCCACCGGCCAGCACGCGGGGGGAGGTCGGGCGCAACAATGGGTGCCGATCCGACCCGTCACCGCGGCCGCGGTCGACCGATGGAAGGAGGCGCCATGGGCGCACCCGAGGTGGATGCCTACATGGAAGGCGTGCCCGAGCCGCAGCGCAGCACGCTGGCCCAGGTCCGGACCACACTCGAAACCCTGCTCCCCCACGCCGATCAGACGATCAGCTACGGATCGCCCACGTTCAAGCTCGCCGGGAAGGGCGTCGCGGGGTTCGCAGCCTTCGCCCATCACTGCAGCTACCTGCCGATGAGCGGCGGGGTCACTGCCGCGCTGGCCGACGAGCTGACCGGATACGAGACCACCAAAGGGTCGGTCAAGTTCCCCGTGGACGAGCCGCTTCCGGAACCGATCCTGCGCGCCCTGGTCGATGCCCGCTTGGCGGAGCTGGGCCTGACCCGCTGAGGCACGGCGTGCCCGCTGCGGCACCCTCCGCTTCGCGCACCACAGGGCAACTCGGGCCGAACGGCACATGTCCCGCACCGGCCCCTCGGAGCACACTGGAATCACGGGGGAGGAAGGCTGTGTGCCATGAGCGACACCCTGCCCACCGGGTCCACCCTCCCTCTCGAGGAAGCGCTTGAGACCCTTGTCAGCCGCGGCACGATCTCCCCTGATCAACGTTCCGCCATCCTGGTCGAGGTCGGGGGCCGCATGCCCACGGCAGCGGCGGACGTTCCAGCCGCCGCGGCAGGCGCACCCGCACCGGGTCCCACCCGCCACCGCCGTTCGCTGAGCGAGATCCTCATCGAGGTCGGGCTCTACGTCGGCGGCGCACTTGTGATTGCCGCTGCCGTCGTCCTCGTGGCCCAGAACTGGGAGTCGATGAGCCTGGGCGTCCAGATCGCGGTCCTCGGCGTGACCGCCCTCGTCGCCGGAGGGGTCGCCCTGGTCGTGGCCCACGGGTCCGGACCGGGTTCCGCCCGGCGTCGGCTTGCCGGCGTCCTGTTCGTCGGCGCGGCCGTCTGCGCGGCCGGCACCACTGCCCTGCTGGTCGGGGAGGACACGGACTACACGGGCATGGCCGCCTTCGCCGTCGCGCTCGCCGTCATGGTGGGTGCGCACCTGGTCGCGCCGAGCGTCATCACCGAGCTCGCGATGTTCGTCGCCAGCTTCGGGATGGTCCAGTCGATCATCGAGGCCTTCCGCCCAGAACCCGTCAGTGGCTTCTGGGACGAGATGACCCGATACGACCGCTACTCACCGCTGGTCGTCGTGGTGTTCGGCGTGCTGTGGGCACTGGTGGTGTCGCGGCGCCTGGCCCACAAGGAGCTCGCTGTCTTCGTCGGGATGGCCGTGGCCCTGATGTCAGCGCTGCCGATCATCGGGGAGGACTCCTCCCGCGCGGTCGGAACGGTCGTCATGGCGCTGTTGGCGGCCCTTGGGTTCTGGCGATTCCTGGTCGACGGGTACTGGCCGTGGCTGGCTGCTGCGATCGCCAGCGTCACCGCGCTGGTGTTCTGGGCCGTGGGCGGGGCGGATCGGCCCGCGTTGGCGATCCTCGTGGCCGGTCTGGTCTTGCTTGGGTCGAGCGCGCTGGGCATGCTCGTCGCCCGCCGACGTCGGGCCGCCCTGACAGCGGGCGATGCCTCTCCCCCGGTGGCCTGAACAGGCCCGCCGCAGGGAGGATGGGCGCACTTCGCCCCTCAAGGAGTACGCCATGTCGTGGACGATCCAACCGCTCGACGCCTCGACGTGGGATGCCTTCGCGGAGCTCGTGGAGCGCAACAACGGGATCTTCGGCGGGTGCTGGTGCATCGGCTTCCACCCGGAGCGCGGGCAGTGGGACATCGCCCGCACGGTGAAGGAGGACCGGGTCCGCACTGATGGCGCCCACGCGGCACTGGTCCTCGACGAGGACGGAGCCGTGCAGGGGTGGTGCCAGTACGGGAGCCCTGAGGAGCTGCCCAACATCAAGAACAAGCGCGAGTACGACAAGGAGCCACCAGCACGACCGGACTGGCGGATCACCTGCGTCTACGTCGACCGGAAGCACCGAGGCCAGGGCGTGGCACGGGCGGCGGTGGAGGGCGCGCTCGACCAGATCGCCCGCGCCGGCGGAGGTCTCGTCGAGGCCATCTCCGAGGTGACCACCGGCCGCGAGGCGCCCGGCCGGTTCCTGTTCAGTGCGACGGTCGAGCTCCTCGAGGAGTACGGCTTCACGCGGGGTCGTCAGGTCGGCAAGCACGCGTGGATCATGAGCCGGGTGGTCGAAACGGCCTGAGCTTCGCGGATCGAGGCGGGTCGGGTCAGGGCAGCTTGCGGGATGAGCTTCGCTCGGCGGGAATCGTCGGGTGCTGATGCCCCCGGCCAGGGAGCCACACGTGAGATCGGCGGCAAGTATGGCCCTATGACCGACACGGCGAAGATCATCGAACGAGCTGAGCGTTCCGTTGTGACGGCGCTGGGCAAGGCGCCGAAGAGCGTCCAACGACTGATCGGAGGACGCCCGCCGACCTCCGACGGCGTCCCGATCGAGCCCGAAGTGGGGGCAGCACTGCGACTCCTCTCGCTCGTGCCGGGCCCCAGCTTCGAGGACCTGCCGCTCGACAGGGCCCGCGCCCAGATCGATGCAGAGGCCGCCGTGTTCGGGGGACCGCCCATCACGATGTTCGAGGTTCGCGATCTGCAGATCCCCACCCCGGCGGGCAGCATCGCGGGCCGTCTCTACCGTGCGGAGGCGCGCGATGCGGATCGCCTCCTCATCTACTTCCACGGCGGTGGGTGGGTTGTTGGAAGCCTGCAGAGCGCCGACACAGCATGCCGGTTCCTCGCCCGCAACGCAGGTGTCTCGGTCCTGTCCGTGGACTACAGGCTCGCGCCCGAGCATCGCTTCCCCGCCGCGCCCGACGACGCCCTGGCCGCCTTCCGATTCGCGGTCGACCAGGCCGAGACGTGGGGACACGATCCCCAGTCGATTGCCGTCGGCGGCGACTCGGCCGGTGGCAACCTCGCTGCGGTTCTGTGCCAGGACCTGATCGCGCTCGGAGAGGTTCGGCCGGCGTTCCAACTGCTCTTCTTCCCGGTCACAGATCTGACGACCAAGCGCCCGTCCTACCGCGAGTTCGCCGACGGGTTCTTCCTCACAGAGAAGCAGATGGATTGGTACCGGGACCACTACCTCGGTGATCACCCGGCGAGCGACCCGCGGGTGTCCCCGCTGCTCGCCGAGGACCTCGCGGACCTGCCGCCCGCCTATGTGGCTGTCTCGGGGTTCGACGTGCTGCGCGATGAGGGTGAGGCGTACGCCCGCAAGATGGCGGCCGCCGGGGTACGGGTCGCATTGCGACGGCACGACCGACTGATCCACGCCTTCGTCAACTCGACGGGCGTCGGCCACAGCAGCGCCGAGGCGTTCCTCGAGGCCTGTGGGGCGTTGCGGATGGGGATCGGCGGGGGGACGGCGGCGCGGTAGGTCCTTGGGGACCTTCGGGCCGTAGCGCCCGCCCTCCCCGAGGTCTACCGTCGAAGTGGCGGACCGAGGTGGCCGGGCAGGCGTTCACAGCGGCCCACCAGCCTCAGGAGGTGGTCCCCGTGTCATGGCGCTACAACCCTCCGCCCACGTGGCCCGCACCCCCCGCAGGGTGGTCGCCCCCTGAAGGCTGGGCGCCGGACCCGTCGTGGCCTCCCGCCCCACCTGGCTGGCAGTTCTGGGTGCACGACGCCGATACGTCCTGGGGTCAAGCACCTGGGTCCGGCTACTCGCCTCCAGCGGCTGTCCCGCCGCAGGCCAGCGGGGGCCGGGGCCCTGGACGCACGATCCTGCTCATCGCCCTCGCCCTCGTGGCGATCGCCCTGATCTGGGGCGCGATAGCGGCGGTCTCGCTGGCGAACCGAGGCGCGCAGGACCTGCAGCTGAGCACGGAGTCGACCACGGCGAATGTGAGGGTCGACAACGAATGCGGGCCGATCGCACTCCGAGAGGGCCCGGCGGGGGTCGTCACCACTGAAGCGAAGGTCAAGTACTCGTGGCGGATCCCCACCGTGACCAGCCGCGTGGACGGTGACGTCGTTGCAGTGCAGGTCGAATGCCCAGCCCTCGGATTCATGACGAGCGTGGCCCTCGTCGTGCAGGTCCCGCCGGACGGATCGGTCAAGGCCCGCAGCTCGGCAGGCAGTGTCAAGGCGGAGGGGCTGAGCTCCGATCTCGACCTGGGCAGCAGCGCAGGCAGCATCTCCGCAGCCGGGCTCACCTCGACGACCGTCGTGGCGGACACGAGCGCCGGATCGGTGTCGCTGGGCTGGTCCGCCGACGCTGATCCCACCGCCATTGAGGCGACCAGCTCGGCGGGCAGCGTGAGAGTCCTGGTCCCGGACGTCGCCGGGGTTGCCTACGACGTGGAGGCTGACTCGTCGGCTGGCTCAGTCACGGTCAACGTCCGGACCGATCCCTCGTCCGACCGACGCATCAGGGCCACCAGCAGCGCAGGCTCCGTCCTCGTCACCTACCAGTAACCCGGCCCCGGTCAGGCCACCGCCGACACGCTCGCGGAGGCCGCCGCACACGCCCGGCGCTATCGGGACATGTAGGTCGCCGGTCGCCAGGTCGCGTCGGACTGAGGGCATCGGCTCCTCAGGCCACCACCGTCCCCCGCAGCACCACCCGCGCAGGCCGGTACAACACGCCCAGGTCCGCCAACGGGTCGGCGTCGAACACGACGAAGTCGGCGGGGTCGCCCTCCCCCAGCCCGGCGTTCCAGCCCGAGCCAGCCGCGAGCCCGCCACGATGCAGCACCGAGTGCGTACTCCGCGGACATGCCGAGTTCGGCCATCGCGATCACCTCGCCGGCGATGTTGCCGTGTCGTGCCACCCCGCCGCCGTCGGTTCCGGCGTACAGCGCCACACCGGCATCGTGCGCGGCCATGATCGTGTCCCGCCGACGGGCGTACAGGTCGGTCATCGTCACTGAGTACTCGGGGAACTTCTCCCGGCCGGCCTCGGCGTAGCCGGGGAACTTGTCCAGCTGCATCACCGTCGGCACCAGCGCGACCCCGCCGGCGACCATCGACTCGATCAGGCCCTCCGTCAAACCGGTCCCGTGCTCGATGCAGTCGATACCCGCCTCGATCAGGCCCGCAAGGACGTCGTGGCCGAAGCAGTGCGCGGTGACCTTCGCGCCGTGCTGGTGGGCCACCGCGATGGCCTCCGCGAACGCCTCGGCAGGGAAGGACGGTGCGAGATCGCCGGAGTCGCGGGAGATCCAGTCGCCCACGAGCTTCACCCAGCCGTCCCCGCGCAGGGCCTCCCGTGCGACGGCTGCCGACAGGTCCTCTGGCTCGACCTCGTCGGCGTAGTTGCGCAGGTAGCGCCTCGTCCGGGCGATGTGCCGACCGGCCCGGATCAGCCGGGGCAGGTCCGCGCGCTCGTGCATCCAGGCGGTGTCCAGCGGGGAGCCGGCGTCGCGGATCAGCAGGGCGCCGGCGTCGCGATCGAGGACCGCCTGGGCCTCGGCCTCCTCATCGGTGACCGCCCCATCCTCGCCGAGACCCGAGGTGGCAGTGCGCATCGACGAGCCCCGGGACGATCCAGCCCTCGGCCACCGTCTCGGCGCCGAGCGGCCGCTCGTAGGTGATGCGGCCGTCCACGACGTACACGTCCCGCGGCTGGCCGTCGGGCAGCACCGGGCCGGAGAACCGCAATGCAGTCATGCCCCGGACGTTACCGGTGCCCGTTCACCGCATGGAGGATGCCCGAGGGTACGCAGCCGGCCCCGATCACGTGGGTCATGGCCTTCGACCTCGACGGCCGGACCGCCCACGACCTCCGTTCCTCCGATGGCACCTATGGGTTCGTGACCGCGGTTGCCGAACGCGATGGCAGGCTCGTCCTCGGCAGCCTGCAGGAAGATACCGTGGCGGTGGTGGAGCTACCACCGGACTGAGGGGGATGGTCCTGATCATCGGCGGGACGTTCGGCCTCGTGATGAGCGTGGCCTTGCACCGCGCGCTCATTCCTCGGCGTTCCGCGTCGGGCTCCGGGAGGTTGTCCACGGACACCGTTTCGGGGGTGGCGGCTGTCGGTGCCCCCTGATAGACTTCGAACATCAGTTCGAACGGGGGCGAAGGTAGTGACCAGCACGATTATCGACCAGCGGACGCTGGTCGATCCGCGGGCGGTGGGCGCGTTGCCTCAAGCATCGGCCGACGTCGTGGCCGTCTGGGATCGGGCCACGTCGTGCGCAGTCGGGGCTCTGCCCACGATGGGCCTGCTCGCCGGGGACCGCCCGACCGCTGATGTCGAGGTGCTGGCCGGGGCGTTCGCCGCGGTGGAGTACGAGTTGGCCCGCCGGCTGCATGCCGCCACCACCGCGGGAAGCCTGCCCCTGGTCGGGCCCGGGGCGGTGCTCGCCGCCCGCGGGTGGGCCTCCCCCCAGGCCCGCCGACTGGCCCGCACCGGGGCGCTCGCGGCCGCGCACCCGTCGGTGGCCGCGGCGTGGGCGGCCGGGATCATCACGTCCGATCACGTGGATGCGGTCGCTCGCAACATCGGCCCGCTGACCGAGGAGCAACTCGCGGCGGTGATCGCCGAGTTGGGCACCAGGTGGGGGCAGTGGTCCCCTCCGATGATCACCCGGCTCGTGCTCAGCGCCATCCGCCTGCTGCACCCACCCGCCGACGATCGGCCGGTCGGCGATGAGGCAGATGCGCACGCCAGCCGCGACCTGTCGTTCGCCCTGCTCGGCGACACGGTCATCCTGTCCGGGGCCCTTCCCCGCCTGGAAGGGGAGGCCGTGATCGCCGCCATCGACGCGTTGGCCGAACGGCTGCGCAGCACCGCCGACCACGTCCCCGCAGGAGCGCGGCGCGCCGACGCCCTGGTCGAGTTGGTCAACGCCGCCGCCACGGCGGGCGCCCTGCCGACACGCGGCGGACTGCCCGTGTCGCTCACCGTCACCCTGGAACACACCCGGCTCGGGGACCCGGTCTGGACCACCAGCCGCGGTCACCTCCTCACCCCCTCAGAGCAGAGGTTCGCCGCCTGCGACCCCACCATCACTCCCATCGCGGTCACCACCCCCGGAAGGCGACCCCCCGAGGAGTCGACCGGCCTCGGCGTGCACTGCCCGGACACCCTCGAGGGCATGTTCGACATCGATGGCGCTGCCCCCATGGACGGCGCGGCACCGGTCGACGGCGCTGGATTCCCGTCCACAACTGCGCCCACGCCCGCGGACCGGATCGCGGCCCTGGCCGCGCTGATGTTCGATGGCCCCCGGATCCCGCTGGCAGTCGGACGCACCTCCCGGACCGCCACCCCCGCCCAGCGCAGAGCAATGGCAGCACGCGACGGCGGATGCATCATCCCCGGATGCCAGATCCCAGCCGAGAACTGCCAGTCCCATCACGTGCAGGATTGGGCCGCAGGCGGTCCCTCGGACATCGACAACCTGGCGCTGCTCTGCTGGACACACCACCGCCAGGTCGACCTCAACATGTGGACGATCGACCCCGCCGAACCCGGGGCCAGAGTCGCCGAACCGCCCCCGGGGGCACCTCCGGGAACACCCTGGCCCGGCAACAACGGATCGCCCTGGATCATCCGCACCCAGCGCCGCACCAGGTGGCGACTGTGAGGTTCGCAGTCCCGAGCCGACCCGGCGCCGAGAACTCATCGTCGCAGGTCAGACCCCCATGTGCGGATGAGTCGGTCTGTAAGCCGGGTCCTGTCCATGGGGTCCGTCACCGGAACACCCTTGCGCGGCCATCCATCTACGACTGCCGTTGCCGACAGCCTCCTGCGGTCTACCCGTGAGCTCGGGCGGGCCGCCCTCGAACGCTCACGCAGTCCCGACGCGAACGCCGGTCCCTCTTGACCTTGCTCCGGGTGGGGTTTGCATAGCCGCCCCAGTCACCTGGGGCGCTGGTGGTCTCTTGCACCACCGTTTCACCCTTACCCCGCTCCCCGAGGGGCGCGAGGCGGTCTGCTCTCTGTTGCACTGTCCCGCGGGTCACCCCGGGTGGGCGTTACCCACCACCGTGCCCTGTGGAGCCCGGACTTTCCTCGACGACGCCGGCCCCGAAGGACCGTGCCGCCGCGGCCGCCCGACCGACTCATCCGCCCTCGAAGGGTAGCCGTCCCCGTGCCGGTAGTCGAAACGGTCGATCCAATCGACCGAATCGACTACCTGTGCGCCGAACCTCAGCGCTGGGCGATCTCCCACACGTGCCCACCGGGGTCACGGAAGCTCGCGGTGCGGGGGCCCCACGGACGGTCCTCCGGACCGCGCAGCAGCTCGACGCCCCTCGCGACGAGCCCGGCCGCCACCGCGTCCACGTCATCGACGGGAACGGTGATCTGCACACGCACTCCGGCCTCCGGCGGCGCAACCGCCACCGGATCCAGAAGCCCTGGCCCCTTGTCCGCCTCGAGCAGGTTGATCAGCAGCTCGCCGACCTTGAACACCGCCGAGTCCCCGCTGTAGTAGTGCTCCGGGAGCTCGAAGGCACGCCCATAGAACTCACGGGCCGCATCGAGGTCCTCGACCACCAGCGTGATCGCGAACACCCTCTGCGCCCAGCTCCCGGTCGACTCCTGCGTCATCAACCCAACCTCCCTACGACCGCTTCGAGCGCGGCGTCACGTCGAACACCTGGCTCAGCTCGCAACTCGTTGATGTCCCTCAGCTCGCCTCAACGCGCGCCACCTCCGCCGCCACGTCGAAGTCACCGGGCGGGTAGGACAGGTCCATCGCCCGAAGCGTCTCGACCAGCACGTTGGACAGGATCCAGTCCCGGTGCCACTTGTGGTTGGCCGGCACCACGTACCAGGGCGAGCCCTCGGTCGAGCACTTGGTGAGGGCGTCGGAGTAGGCGGCCTGGTAGTCGTCCCACAGCCCGCGCTCGTCGACGTCACCGGGGTTGTACTTCCAGTGCTTGGTGGGATCGCCGAGCCTCTCGAGCAGCCGCTGCTTCTGCTCGTCGCGGGAGATGTGCAGCATGAACTTGATCACCGTCACCCCGCGCTCGTTGAGCCCGGCCTCCCACGCGTTGATCTCGTCGTACCGGGCCCGCCAGGTCTCCTCGGGGACGAAGCCGCGCACGCGCTCGATCAGGACAGTCTCGTAGTGCGAGCGGTCCCACAGCCGGACCTTGCCCACCTCGGGCAGCGCCCGCTCGTGGCGCCACAGGTAGTCGTGCTGCTTCTCCTCGTCGTTGGGAGCCCCGAAGCCGATCACCGAGAACCCCAGCGGATCGAGAAGTCGGTCGATGGCCTTCGTCGCCCCGCCCTTGCCGGATGTGTCCATCCCCTGCAGGCAGATCAGCACGGAGCGGTTGCCGCCCTTGCGCGACTCCGCCCACAGCTTCTCGTGCAGCTCGGAGGCCTCCTCCTCGAGGGCGAGGCAGGCCGCCCGGGCGGACTCCCGGTCCTCGGGACCGTGCGCCACCACCTCGGGATCGATGGCCGCCAGGTCGAAGCTGGGGCCCGCCCGGTACAGCTCCCGCACGTTGCCCGGGTTGGCTCCGGTCGAGACCGTGGGATCCTTCGGCGCCGCGGAAGTGTCCTTGGTCTTGCCCTTCTTGGCCTTGCTCGCCCTGGCCTTGGCCTTGCTCCCCTTGCCCATGGCACGCCCTTCCTGATGTCGACTGCACGTTGTCGGGCCATGCCTAGCACCGTCGTCGCCGAGCACGCGCGACAGGCACCCCGACCGAGACGAAGATCGGATGAAGAAGTACCTCCGCCGGTATTGCATCCGGCAGGGCGGGGCCCTACCGTGGGTCGTGTTCCGAACAAAGCAATACACCGTCTGACCGACAAGTGAACAGTTCCACCGACGAGATCAGCGAAGCAGGAAGAACAACTCACAGAGTTGAGCTCACCGAGGGAAACGGATCAACACCACGGTTGACCAAACCCAAGGAAGCGAAGAACCGAGCAAGCAGCCACAAGGCAGCCGCGATCACACAAAATCGCCGGACAGGACAATCACCGACGCGAGAGCGTCAGGACAGGCACCTATCACGCTTTGAACGGAACATGGGGCTCCTCGATCTCAACCATCGAGGAGCCCCAACCCTTTGCAGCACCCATGACACTCCCACAGGCTGGCGCTGCTCCCGTGGGGACACGCCGGGGATGCACGACACCATGGGCACTTCCACCGCCGCCAACCCGGACACACCCGGACCAATCAGGCGGTCTCGTGCATGACCCCGTGCAGATGCCCGGACTCCCCCATGCCGAAGATCGTGCTGATGCCGTCGGCCCACCACGCCAGGGTGGTCAACGAACAGGGCGCGAGCTCGAACCGGTAGGCACTCGACGCCGGCGCCTCGAGCACCAGCTGCACCAGGACCTTGATCGGCGTCACATGGCTCACGGCGAGCACTCGCTGGCGGGGGAACCTCTCCAGCAGTTCAGCGCGCGCGGCATCGACGCGACGCCGTACCGCGGCGAACGACTCCCCGCCCGGTGGGGCCACCTCGGTCGAGGCCATCCACGCGGCCAGCTCGTCGGGCCAGCGCTCCTTGACCTCGGCGAAGTTGAGCGAGTCCCACTCGCCGAAGTCGGCCTCCGCGATGCCGTCGACGACGATCGGCTCTCCCATCCCCAGCCGCTCGGTGATGATCTGAGCCGTCTGGCGCGTGCGCTGCAGTGGCGAGCAGACGATCACGTCGGCGCCGCCCCGACGCGCCAGCTCCTCGGCCGCCGCCTCGGCCTGACGGCGACCGAGATCGATCAGCGGCGGGTCGAATCCGTTGATGCCGGAGAACCTGTGCTCGATGCTCTGCTGCGTCACGCCGTGGCGCACCATCAGCAGCGTCGTCGGCGCGCCCAGGTCCGCGCGCGACCATCCGACGATCTTCTTGGACGGGGCGCTGGGAGCTGCGGGTGCGTCGAACAGGGAGGGCTCGGAATCAGGCCGAGCCGGCTCCCCCCGCAGCGTGGCCCTGATCTGGGCGGCGCCAGCCTCAGCGGCAACCGCCCCGCTGACCCACGAACCGGGCGCCTGAGCCGCCTCGGACGCAGCCTCAGCCTCGGCTTCCGCCTGGGCCTCGGCCCCCAGGTGATCGGCCACGTCCACGTAGATGTCCGGGTCACCCGGCACCGCGGTTCCAGCGCTCGATCTTCGCCGGGCGGCCGGCGGCGGCGGCGTCCAACGACTGGTTGGCCAGGGCATCGGCGCGCTTGTTCTGCGCCCGGGGAACCCACGTGAACCTGACGCGGTCCGGCGGGGCCAGCGCCTTGGCGCGCAGGGCGAGCTCACGCAGCTTGGCGTTCTTGATGGCCCAGCCCCCGGAGAGCTGCTCCACGACGAGCTTGGAGTCCAGCCGGGCCTCGATCCGCGCCTCCGGGTCGATCTCCTGTGCCGCGACCAGGCCGGCTGTCACGCCCTCGTACTCGGCGACGTTGTTCGTCTGGATGCCCAGGTAGTCGGCCAGCTCGACGAGGATCTCGCCGGTGCGCGCGTCGAGGACGACGGCCCCGTAGGCAGCCGGACCGGGGTTGCCCCGCGACCCGCCGTCGGCCTCGATTACCAGGTGCCTCACAGGCCGGACTCGGCGGTGCGCACGAGGATCCGCCGGCACTCCTCGCAGCGCACGACCTCGTCGGCCGGCTCGGCACGGATCCTGCCCAGGTCGGCCGGTGTGAGCGTGATCTGGCAGCCCTGGCATCGCCCGCGATGCAAGGGTGCGGCCCCGATGCCGCCCGAGTCGGCGCGGATGCGGTCGTAGAGCGCCAGCAGGTCGGCTGGGATCTCCGGCGCCACCCGCGCCCGTTCGCCGCCGACCCGCTCGACCTCGAGGTCGATGTCGGCGAAGGCGGCATCGCGAGCACGCTCGGCGGCCTGCCGCTGCTCGGCGAGCTCGTTGAGGGCTGCGGTCGCCGACGCCGCGCGCACCTGTGCGTCCTCGAGCTTCTCCATCACCTCGAGCTCGGCGTCCTCCAGGTCGCTCACGCGCCGGGCCAGGTTCCCGATCTCGTGCTGGAGGTCCTCGAGCTGGCGGGCGGAGGCCACCGACCCCGCGTCGAGCATCGCCTGGTCACGAGCGATCCGCTCGCGGACCTGGGCGACGTCGGCCTCGGCCTTGGTCATCTCCCGCTCGAGGTCCGAGACCGCCGTGCGCACGGCGACCTCATGGTCGCGCAGCTCACCAGAACGGGCGTCGAGCGCGACCAGCTCGGCGATCTGCGGGACCCCGCGACGGCGATGCGCCAACTGGCCCAGGACGGTGTCCAGGCCCTGCAGGTCGAGCAGTCGGAGCTGGGCTGCGGCATCAGCGCGCATCGGTGGGCCTCCCCACGTGGAACGTCCACGGATCGGTGACGGTGGTGGACACGGTAGTGCCCAACGAGTAGCCGGCAGTTGCGGCGTCCTGCTCGAGCAGCCGCGCGGCCTGCGGCAGCCACATCCACTCCGCTGCCCAGTGGGCGACGTCGACCAGCGCGCACCCGCCGGCCTCGAGGTGCTCGCTGGCGCGGTGGTGGCGCAGGTCGGAGGTGAGGTACACGTCGGCCCCGGCGGTGTTCGCCGCGCCGAGCATGGAGTCGCCGGACCCTCCGCAGACCGCAACCCGGCGGATCACCCGCTGCGGATCGCCCGCCGCCCGGACACCCTGCGCGGTCGTCGGCAACGTCGCGGCGACAAGGTCCGTGAACTCCGCAAGCGTGATCGGATCGGCAAGATTCCCCACCCGGCCCCCGCCGCGCCCGCTCGGGACATCGGCCAGCTCGATCACGTCGAACGCCGGCTCCTCGTACGGGTGGGCGGCGCGCAGGGCGGCGACGACGTCGGCCCGGCGCCGGCGCGGGGCGATCATCTGCAGCATCGACTCCGCGACTGACTCGATCCGGCCGATCGACCCGATGGTCGGGTTGGCCCCCTCGAGCGGCCGGAAGGTGCCGGTGCCGGGCGCCGAGAAGGCTGCGCGGTCGTAGTCGCCGATCCTCCCGGCGCCGGCCGCAGCCATGGCGTCGATGAGCGCCTCGGTGTCGGCGACCGGGACGAACACGATGTACTTGTCGAGCGGGTCCGGCTCAGCCTCGAGGGTCTCCAGCGGCGCGACGTCGCCGAGGCCGAGGGCCCTGGCGATGGCGTCCGAGACCCCGGGACGGGCGTTGTCGGCGTTCGTGTGCGCGGCCAGCAGGCCGATCCCCGCGCGCACCAAGCGATGCACGATCCGGCCCTTGGCATCGTCGGCGGGAATCCCGTGCACCCCGGACAGGAACAGCGGGTGATGGGTCACCAGCAGCTGCACCCCGTCGGCGATCGCCTCGTCGACCACGGCAGCCACTGGGTCGACGGCGAACATCACCTGCTCGACGGGCTCCTCGGGATCTCCGCACACCAGTCCGACGCGGTCCCAGGAGTCGGCGGTGCGGGGGTCGTAGCGGCGATGCAGCAGCGCCACGACGTCGCGGAGCGTGGCAGTCGTGGAGGGGTGGGGCACGTCCCGCAGACTACCCGCCGCCCGCTGGCCGGCGCGCCCGATCGGCCGGTCGCGAAGTCAGTCGAGCCTGGGCGCGAGGTAGGCCACCGCGGCGTTGGCGGCTCCGCTGCGACTGGTTGGTGGGCCCGGCCGGGCTCGAACCGACGACCTACCCGGTGTAAGCGGGTTGCGCTACCAGCTGCGCCACGGGCCCGCGGGCAAGGGTACGCACGAAGCCGACAACCACCAAAGCGCCGCGACCACGCCGCCCACCATCAAACCCTCCGCCAAAGCTCAGACCCTCCCGGTCTGCGCGGAGGGTCTCTACCTTCGCGGAGGGTCTGCGACGTGAGGCTCGGCCGCCCCTGAGGGTCAGGCGATCGCGGCCAGGGCCTCGCGGTAGTCGTCGGGGTTGCGGACGTCGCCGGTGCCACCGACGACCGCCCAGCGCACGACGCCCTCGCGGTCCAGGACGAACGAGGCCCGGGTGGCCATGCCGCGGTCGGGCAGGAACACCCCGTACTCCTGGGCCACGGCACCATGCGGCCAGAAGTCGCTGAGCAGGTCGTAGCCAAGGCCCTCAGCGGCCTTGAACGCCTTGAGCGCGTGCTTGGTGTCCACGGAGATCCCGAGCAGGACGGTGTCGTCGTCAAAGGCGCCGATACGGTCACGCACGTTGCACCACTCGTCGGTGCACAGACCCGAGAAGGCAAAGGGGTAGAACACCAGCACCACCTTGCGGCCACGCAGGTCCGACAGGGTGACCGCATCACCGTCCTGGTTCACCAGTGTGAAGTCCGGCGCTTCCTGGCCGACCGTGACCGACATCTCAGTTCCTCCTCATAGAGAGCACTACCTTGGTGCGCCAATCCTCCATGGCACTGGCAGGATTGGCCAATGGTCGACCCCCATCCGCTCCCGCCCGGGCTGGAGCCGGACCTGCACGAGCACGGACTCGTCTCCGGTGAGCTGTCCTCACTCGCGGCCGACATCGACCGCGCGTGGGAGCTCTTTGAGGGCGTTGCCGCCGAGGTCGACCCCGACGCTCCCTCGCGCAAGCAGGGTTGGACGGCTCGCGAGCTGATCGCTCGCCTGGGCCAGTGGGAGTCCGGGCGCACACTGACCGACCTCCTTGCCGATGCCCATGACGGGGATGCTGGGTACTACGACGCGGACGCCGTCGACGAGCAGGTCCGGGAAGCCACGGCAGACCTCCCGTTCGACGACGTCCTGGCCGGGCTGTCGGAGGCGCGGGCCACCACGAGCGAGTGGCTGGGCTCGGACGGGCCGGGAACCTGGGGGCTGGTGCACACGTCCTCGCCGCTGGGGCCCCTGCCGGTCCTGACCGTCATGAACGCCATGACCTACCAGCTGAGCATCGCGGCACTCGACCTCGAGCAGTGCGGCACGACCGCGCCGGAAGAGCTGCTGGGCATCGGGCTGTTCGCCCTGATCGACACCACGGGCGCCCTCGCGGGACGCAAGCACGTGACTGGGTCGTTCACCGCCGTGACGCCGGAGCGGGTGGTCGGGGCCGGTGCCCGCGGGGGCCACTGGCGCACCGCGGAGCTCCCCGAGGACCCGAACATGGGCCCGGGGGTGGTGGCGCCGACGCGCTTGGTGATCGACGCGACCAGCGGGCGTGGCAACGTCGGCCACCTGTACCGGACCGGAGCGCTGCACGTGCGCGACCTCACTGGCCTCGTCCGGCTGGCCCCCGTCCTCGACGGCGTCCCGGGGATCCCCCCGCTGGGCGCAGTCGGCCGCGCCCTGACCGTCGTGGATGCCGTGGGTGGGTTGTTCGGCCGCTGGCGCCGCTGAGCTCCCGGACCCACCCCGGTTGCGCGGCTGACCGGACCTGAGCTACCGCGAGACGAGCCGGACGGCCTGCCACTGGGCGAGCGTCACCGACGTCGTGCGTCGAAGGCCCGAGGTCGCCGCGGCGTCGGCGATGTCGGCCGGCTCCAGGGCTCCGTCGCGTCCGAACTTCGGGGTCAGGAGCCACACGACCCCGTTGTCCGCCAACGGCGCCTTCGCGTCCACCAGCGCGTCGGCGAGGTCGCCGTCGTCCTCCCGCCACCACATCAGGACCATGTCGACGACTCCATCGAAGTCCTCGTCGACGGCCTGCTCCCCTGTCGCGGCGATCACCGCATCGGCAACCAGATCGTCGGTGTCGGTGTCGTACCCGAGCTCCTGGACGGTCTGCCCCGTGCTCATGCCCAGCCGTGTGGCCAACGCCGATGCCTGATCGGCGTCGTCGGCCGTTGCACCCACCTGTATCCCCTCACCTCGTGTCGCTGGCGCCGCGCGGTCGTGCGGCACCGTTGGGCGCAAGTATGGTGCGCAAAGCCCTGCAAAGCCCACCTCAACGCGCACGTGCCGCCGGGAAGCGGAATAGTTGCCCCCGCTGCACCTGACCATCACCCGAGAGGCCCCCACGTGTCCGACTACGACCCGCTGATGCCCGGTGGACTGCCCGACCAGTACGTCGACGCCGACCCTGCGGAGACCAGCGAGTGGCTCGAGTCCCTCGACGCCGTCGTCGACAACGCCGGTCCCACCCGCGCCCGATACCTGATGCTCGAGCTCCTGCGCCGCTCGGCGGAGCGCAGCGTCGGCGTGCCCGCCCTGCGCAGCACCGACTACATCAACACGATCTCGCCGGACAAGGAGCCATCCTTCCCCGGCGACGAGGCGATGGAGTACCGGATCCGCGCAGCGACCCGGTGGAACGCCGCGATGATGGTCCACCGCGCCCAACGCCCCGGCGTCGGCGTGGGCGGCCACATCTCGTCCTACGCGTCCTCGGCAGCCATGTACGAGGTCGGGTTCAACCACTTCTTCCGCGGCCCCGACGCGCCCGGAGGTGGTGACCAGATCTTCTTCCAGGGCCACGCCTCCCCCGGCATCTACGCACGGGCCTACCTCGAGGGCGTGCTCACCGAGGACCAGCTCGACGGGTTCCGCCAGGAGCTCTCGCACCCGGCCGGCAGCCTGCCGAGCTACCCGCACCCCCGCCTGATGCCGGACTTCTGGCAGTTCCCGACCGTGTCGATGGGCCTCGGCCCGCTGCACGCGATCTACCAGGCGCGATTCAACCGGTACCTGCTCAACCGCGGGATCAAGGACACCAGCCAGCAGCGGGTGTGGGCGTTCCTCGGCGACGGCGAGACCGACGAGCCGGAGTCGCTGGGCAACATCAGCCTCGCCGCGCGCGAGGGCCTGGACAACCTCACGTTCGTCATCAACTGCAACCTGCAGCGCCTCGACGGACCGGTGCGTGGCAACGGCAACATCATCCAGGAGCTGGAGTCGAACTTCCGCGGTGCCGGCTGGAACGTCATCAAGGTGATCTGGGGCCGCGGCTGGGACCGGCTGCTCGCCCTTGACACTGACGGGGCGCTGGTCGCGCTCATGAACAACACGACCGACGGCGACTACCAGACCTACCGCGGGGAGGACGTCGCGTTCCTGCGCAAGAACTTCTTCGGCCGCGACCCGCGCGTCGCCGCCATGGTCGCCGACATCCCCGACGACCAGCTGTGGGCGCTCAAGCGCGGCGGCATGGACTACCGCAAGCTCTACTCGGCGTACCGCACGGCCGTCAGCCACACCGGGCAGCCCACGGTGATCCTCGCCAAGACGATCAAGGGCTGGTCCCTGGGCCAGCACTTCGAGAGCCGCAACGCGACCCACCAGATGAAGAAGCTGTCGCTGGAGGACCTGCGCACGTTCCGCGACCGCCTGCAGATCCCGATCCCCGACGACCAGCTCGACAAGTACCTGCCGCCGTACTACAAGCCGGGACCGGACGACCCGCAGACCCAGTACATGATGGAGCGCCGGGCAGCGCTCGGCGGCTCGATGCCCCGCAGGCAGGCAACGTCGCGGCCGCTGGCTCAGCCGCCGCAGTCGACCTACGACATCGTCACGCGCGGCTCGGGCAAGCAGGAGGTCGCCACGACGATGACCTTCGTGCGGCTGTTCAAGGACCTCACCCGGGACCCCGACATCGGCTACCGGTTCGTGCCGATCATCCCGGACGAGGCGCGCACGTTCGGCATGGATGCGCTGTTCCCGACCCTGAAGATCTACAACCCGAAGGGCCAGAACTACCTGTCCGTGGACCGCGAGCTGATGCTGTCGTACAAGGAGGCCACCAACGGCCAGATCCTGCACGAGGGCATCGATGAGGCCGGTTCCGTGGCGTCGTTCGCAGCCGTGGGATCGGCGTACTCCACGCATGACCAGCCGATGATCCCCGTCTACATCTTCTACTCGATGTTCGGGTTCCAGCGGACCGCCGACTCCTTCTGGCTGGCCGGCGACCAGATGGTCCGCGGCTTCGTCATGGGCGCGACTGCGGGGCGGACCACCCTCAACGGCGAGGGCCTGCAGCACGAGGACGGCCACAGCCACCTCATCGCGATGACCAACCCCGCCGTGGTGGCCTACGACCCGGCCTACGCCTACGAGATCGGGTACATCGTGCAGGACGGCCTGCGACGGATGTACGGCGAGGACTCGGAGAACGTCTTCTTCTACATCACGCTCTACAACGAGCCCTACGTCATGCCGCCGCAGCCCGAGGGCCTCGACGTGGACGGGCTCCTGCGCGGCATGTACCTGCTCAACCCGTCAACCGCCGAGCACCCGCTCAAGGCCCAGATCCTGGCCTCGGGCGTCGGGGTTCCGTGGGCGCTGAAGGCCCAGGGGATGCTGGCCGAGCAGTGGGGCGTGGCCGCCGATGTCTGGTCGGTGACCTCGTGGACCGAGCTGCGAAAGGACGGCCTGGCCTCGGACAAGCACAACCTGTTCGAGCCCACCGGCGAGACGAGCGTGCCCTACGTGACGACGCGTCTCGAGGGCCGGCCCGGCCCGGTCGTGGCCGTCTCGGACTACATGCACGCCCTGCCCGACCTGATCCGCAAGTGGGTCCCGGGCGACTTCGCCACCCTGGGCACCGACGGGTTCGGCATGTCCGACACCCGCGGGGCGCTGCGTCGGCACTTCCTGGTCGACGCCGAGTCGATCGTGGTGCGCACGCTGCTGTCCCTGGCCGAGCGGGGCGAGATCGGCCGTGAGGTCGTCCGGGAGGCACTGGACCGCTACCGCCTGTGGGATCCCACGGCCGCCGACGCCGGCAGCACGGAGGGCGGCGGGTGACGACGCCCTCGCCGTCCGTCCGGCGGGTGCTGGCCGGGGAGGTGATGGGCCTTCCGGAGGGCCACGTCGTGCGTCCGACGACTCCCGACGATGTGCCGGCGCTCACGGCGCTCATGCGGGCGGTGGACATCTCGGGATGCGGCCATTCCTCGTCCAACATCGAGGAGGTGACCGACGTCATCGCCGACCCCGACTGCGGGTGGGAGTACGGATCGGCAACGGTATGGCGGGGGACGGAGCTCGTCGGGGCCTTGTTCGTCTTCGACGGCCTGGCCAGCGGCCGCGGCTGGATGATCGATGTGTATGCCCGCCCCGGGGATGCCCGTGTTCACGCGATCCAGGGCTCCCTCATCGATGCCTCCCTGAGGGAGGGTCGCTACCGGTGGGACGCGCTCTACATGGATCCGGAGGTTCCGCTGCCGACTGCCAAGGTCGGCTGCTACGCCAACGACGGCGCCATGATCGCCGACCTCGAGCAACGAGGGTTCACCGAGGTGCGCCGCTTCTGGCGCATGAAGGTGGACCACTGGTCGGTGGACGGTCCGAGCAGCGCGACCTCATCGGACACCCCGCAGGACATCTCGGGGGAGGGGGCGTTGCCGGCAGGGTTCGTGATCCGGCCCTTCCGGGGCGACGAGTCCGACTGGCGAGGGATGCACGCAGCCAGTTCGTTGGCCTTCCTCGATCACTTCGACTTCACGCCGCTCGACTTCGACGAATGGCGAGAGCACCATCGGGGGGAGACTGAGGACACCACTCAGTGGCTGGTTGCCGACCATGACGGCGAGATCGTCGGACATGTCATGGGATCCAACCGCTACGCAAGCGATGACTGCGGCTACGTGGCAAGCCTCGGCGTTGTTCCGGAGCACCGGGGCCAGGGGGTGGCGCGCGCCCTGCTCCGGGCCAGGTTGTCCGACGACATCCAGCGTGGCTTCATCAGCACGATCCTGCTGGTCGACGCCACCAGCCCGACCGGTGCGACGAGGCTCTACGAATCCGTCGGGATGTCGGTGACGAGCGAGATCATCGGCCTGCACCGCCCCCTGTTCCGCTGACGGCCCTGGCGTGGACGCCCGGCGCCCCGCGTCCTTCCCGCCTCCCTCGCTGCCGAGTTGCGTCTCGGCCGTTCTCGCGTGGCTGGCGCAACGCAACTCCGCCTCGGGCGGCACGAACGCGACGCACCCGCCCGGACAAGCGGCTGGCCCGGGCGGGTCTCCCCTGCCCGGGCCAGCCGGCTCCTCCCCCGAGGTCTGTGGAGCTACACCACCTGGTGCAGCCACCGTACGGGCACGCCGTCACCGGCTCGCCGGAACGGCTCGAGCTCGGCGTCCCAGGCAGCGCCCAGGATCAGGTTCAGCCCGTTGCGCAGCTCAGCCGGGTCGTCGCCAGCAGCGTTGAGGATCGCGCGGAGGCGGTCCTCGTGGATCATGATGTCGCCGTGCGGACCCATCGTGGCCCGGTAGACCCCGAGCTCGGGGGTGACGGCGAAACGCTCGCCCTCAGCGCCCTTGCCGGGCTCCTCGGCGACCTCGTAGCGCACGGTCTTGAACTGGCGCAGGGCTGACGTGATGCGGGCGGCGGTTCCCGGCTTGGCCTGCCACGACACCTCGCCGCGCACCTGCCCGGGCAGCACGGGTTGGGGCAGCCAGTCAAGGCTCACCCGCGTCCCGAGCACGTCACTGATCGCCCACTCCAGATGCGGGCACAAGGCACGCTGTGTGGAGTGCACGAACAGAACCCCGCGGGTGAGACCCGGGCGCTCAGCAACCATATGCACGGCCATGGCCGACCTCCGATCCCGGCGAGTTTCGCCTTCCCCAGCGTCCTCGTCGATCAGATGGTGGCCATCCCTGAGGTGAGCATAATCACAGGAGTGTGGTTTTGGCTAGACCAGTGACCGACCAATCACACAGAGCACGCAGACGGGCCACGCAGCACCCCTCCACCGACCCGGAGGGATCCCGTGTCGGGAGACCGTGACCTCGGGCTCACTAGAGTCGTACGCGTGACGTCCCACCAGGCTCCTGCCGCCGCCGGGGCCGCCCCCGCACACGCCATCGCCGCCACCCCCGACCCACTATCCCCCAGCCTCCCTGGACGGGCCCGCGTGGTCGTCATCGGCGGGGGGATCATCGGCACGTCGATCGCCTACCACCTGGCCGAGGCAGGCTGGACGGACACGGTGCTGCTCGAGCGCGATCGCCTCACGTCCGGGACCACGTGGCACGCCGCCGGCCTGATGGTCACGTTCGGATCGACCTCGCAGACCTCGACCGAGCTGCGCATGTACACCAAGGACCTGTACTCCCGGCTCGAGGCCGAGACCGGCCAGGCGACGGGCTTCCGGCCGATCGGGCTGATCGAGGTCGCCGCCGACGAAGGACGCCTCGAGGAGTACCGGCGGGTCTCGGCGTTCAACCGGCACTGCGGGGTCGACGTCCACGAGATCAGCGCCCAGGAGGTCGGCGAGCTGTTCCCGGCAGCCCGCACCGACGACATCCTCGCGGCGTTCTACACGCCGACCGACGGGCGTGTGAACCCAGTGGACGTCACGATGGCGCTGGCCAAGGGGGCGCGCATGCGCGGGGCGACTCTCCTCGAGGGAACTCCCGTGATCGACGTGCTGACCCGCGACGGCGCGGTCGTCGGCGTGCGCACACCCGCGGGCGACATCGAGTGCGAGTACGTCGTCAACGCCGCGGGCATGTGGGCCCGTCAGCTCGGCGAGCGCTCAGGAGTGAGCATCCCGCTGCAGGCCGCCGAGCACTACTACCTGATCACCGGCCCCATGCCGGAGGTCGATCCGGACTGGCCCGTCCTGGAGGACCCGAGCAACTTCACCTACATCCGCCCCGAGGGCGACGGCCTGATGGTGGGGCTGTTCGAGACGGTCTGCGCGCCGTGGAACGTCGGTCGGATCCCCGAGGACTTCTCCTTCGGGACGATCGCGCCGGACTGGGACCGGATGGGCCCCTACGTCGAGGCCGCGATGAGCCGGGTGCCCGCGACCCTCGATGCCGGGATCCACACGTTCTTCTGCGGCCCTGAGTCGTTCACGCCGGACCTGCTGCCGGTGATCGGCGAGGCGCCCGAAGTGCGCAACTACTTCGTGGCCGCCGGGCTGAACTCGATCGGCATCCTCACCGGTGGCGGGTGGGGTCGGGCGATCGCGCACTGGATCACCACGGGATCGCCGGACATCGACATCACGGGCGTGAACATCGACCGCCTGCACCCCTACCAGGCCACGCCGCGCTATCGGGCGACGCGCACCGTCGAGAGCCTGGGCATGGTCTACGAGTGCCACTACCCGGGGCGCTCGATGCGCACCGCGCGCGGGGTGAAGCGTTCGCCGCTGCACGAGCGGATGGCTGCCCAGGGGGCGTGGTTCAAGGACGTCTCGGGGTGGGAGGGCACCGACTGGTTCGCCGGTACTGGGGTCGTCCCCTCTGAGCCCGCGCCCACCTGGGGCCGCCCCGACTTCTGGGAGCACTGGGCCGCCGAGCACCGCGCCGTGCGCGAGGGCGTGGGGCTGTTCGACATGTCGTTCATGGCGAAGTTCGAGGTGACCGGGCCGGATGCCGGCGCGCTTCTCGATCGACTGAGCGCCAACGCGGTGGACGGCGAGCCGGGGCGGATCACCTACACCCAGTGGCTCAACGGGGACGGCAGGATCGAGGCTGACGTGACCGTCACCAAGCACGCTGACGACGACTTCCTCGTGGTCGCCTCGGACACCGCGCACCGGCACGTGCTCACCTGGCTGCGCCGGCACGTCGGCGACGCGCGGGTGTCGATCTCCGACGTCACCTCCGGGCTGGCGCAGATCACGGTGCAGGGCCCCCAGTCGCGCGAGGTTCTGGCGGCGGTGACCTCGGTGGACCTGTCGGATGCCGCCTTCCCGTTCCGGGCGGCGCGCGAGATCGACCTCGGCTTCGCGCTCGGGTGGTGCACCCGGATCACCTACGTCGGGGAGCTGGGCTACGAGTTGTTCGTGCCGGCCGAGATGGCGGTGGCCGCCTACGACGAGATCGTGGTCGCGGGCGCGGCGCACGGCCTTCGGCACTGCGGGCTCAAGGCGCTGGGCAGTCTGCGGCTGGAGAAGGCCTACCGCGACTACGGCCACGACATCGACAACACCGACGACCCGCTCGAGGCCGGGCTGGGCTTCGCGGTCGCCTGGGACAAACCCGGCGGGTTCCTGGGGCGGGAGGCGCTCGCGGCGAGGCGTGCGGCCGGGGCGCCGACGAGGCGGCTCGTGCAGGTCCTGCTCGCCGACCCCGAGCCGATGATGGTCCATGCGGAGGTGCTGCGCCGCGATGGCGTCGAGGTGGGCTACCTGCGTTCGGCCTCGTACGGGTTCACTCTCGGCGGGGCGGTCGGGCTGGCCATGGTCGACTCCGCGCCGGTCGAGGTCGGCCGGGCGGTCGATGCCGAGTTCCTCGCATCAGGAGAGTGGACGCGCAGGTCGGGAACAGGATCGTTCCCGCCCGGGTTTCACTGGCCCCGATGTACGACCCACGCAGCGAGCGGGTCCGCGGCTGACCCGGTTGTGGCCGTCGATCTGGTCGATCCAATCGACCGAATCGACTACCAGCTCTCGGGCGGGCGAACCGCAGCGACGGGCTGGTCCGCCAGCTGGGCGCGCTCGCTGAGGGTGAGGGCCAGTGCCCGGTTGGCCTTGGGGTCGCCGGGCGGGACCTGCATGGTGGTCCATGAGCCGTCGTTGAGCAGGATGACGACCTGCGAGCCACCCGGGACATTCGACGGGTAGACAGCCCGCACACGCTCCAGCGGCAGCACGGCAACAGGGGCCGCCGTGGCATCGCTGACCATCACGTGTGTGCTGGTGGCCTCCACCTGGACGGGCGCCGCCGCGCCCGACCATGCGACCGGGCGGAACGTCCGAGACGGGAGGCCGGCCTGCATCTCGTAGCGCTGGTAGGGCGTCAGGCTGCCCCGCGCGGGCCAGTGCGTCCAGATGAACCAGACCAGGAACGGCAGGCTCAGCACCAGGAACAGTCCAGCGGACATGAGCGACTCGGACAGCGTCGGGTTCTGCGCCGCCGCCTCGGGTCCGGCGACCCGGATGGCGATGACGGCCACCAAGTTGTTGACGAAGTGGATGAGGATCCCCGGCCAGAGCGACCCGGTGCGCAGGTACAGAAGGCCGGTGACAACGCCGAACATGCCGGCGCCGATGGGGTCCGCATGCAGGATCCCGAAGAAGACCGCCGAGACGATCACGGCGACGCCCACCCGCCACTTCACCGCGAAGCGCTCCAGCAGGATCCCCCGGAAGGTGATCTCCTCCACCAGCGGAGGCAGGATCACGATGCCGATGAGGGCGAGCAGGAGGTTGCCCTGGCCCACACCGGCGAGCGAGTCGTCCATCCACGGAGCGACCAGCTCCGTCAGGGTGATGGCCGCCAGGGAGAACAGGAACTGGACGACGAGGATCCCGGCCACCACGAACCAGTAGGGCCCGAGCGCCGGCCACCGAAGAAGCGCACCGAGATGCACCCCACCACGGCGGACGACCATGAACCAGATCCAGGCGATGATGGGGAGGTACAGCAGGGCGCTGAGCAGCTCGTCGGAGGCTTGGGTCCCCAGCTCGCCGAGCGCGGCGAATACCAAAGAGATCAGGACGGCCCCTGCACCGGCCCAGAGGAGCAGCCACCGGGTGTGCAGGGCGCCGAACGCCCCCGTGCGAGGCGCGGGAGCACTGGTCGGCGATGCGCTACTGACCGCCGTCGGCCCACTACCTGTGGGGCCCACCGGGATGACGTCCATGGACATTGAGTATCACCTGTTCTCCGGCCGTGCGTGACCGAGCGCTCGTGCGTACCCGATTGGGCGTGGGAGCAAACGTCGGCGGGCAGACGCGTCGCGACACGTGGCCCGTCCCCTACGCTTGGACCGTTCGGGGCGGTAGCTCAACTGGTCAGAGCAGCGGGCTCATAACCCGTCAGGTTGCGGGTTCGAATCCCGCCCGCCCTACTGTCGGCGCAGGTCAGAGGGCGCTTCTTACTCAGCCACTGATCCCTCAGGACTCCGGCGTGCCCCTTTCCTGCTCTGCGGCGGACTTGTCAGAGCCGCACCGAATTGCCGCCGGACCCTTGACCGTCGAGGCTGCGCGTGCCCTACTTGGGTCGCGTGCCCTACTTAGGCAGGGCTGGCTGCCCCCTCCTCTGGTTCCCTCCACCTCTGTCGGGGCACTTGCGGAACGGAGCGAGACGCCATGAGTCATCCATGGAACCCCTCGGCTGCTCCACTGGTTGGGTCCCGGTCGCCAGTGAGCCCGCGGGCGTGGGCACCGATCGTGCTCGGCATGGTCGTGGCCCTCGCTGCAGCGTGCACGTCTGGAGGTTCCGTGGCCACTGGGGATGCTGGCTCCCCGACGGGTTCGGGGCCGGCCGGGCAGACCAGCACGTCTGCCAGCCCCGAGACGATCACCGTCCGGCCCGGCGAGGAGTGGATCCTGTACCAGGACGAACAGCTGAGGACCAGCCTGGTTCGGCCGGACGGCACGGGAGTCCACTCGCCCACATCGGGCCTGCCCGGCGGTGGCCAGACGAACCCCGACTGGTCGCCCGACGGCCAGCGCATCGCGCTGATCGTGGCCGACGACGACGGCACGGAGGATCTGTGGGTCGTCGACGTGGACGGCGCCAACGCTGAGCGGATCCTCGACTGCGCCGACCCCTGCCGGAACGTGGACGACCCGTCGTGGATGCCCGACGGCCAGTCGATCATCTACAGCCGCAACGCCTTCGACCCCAGTGGCGCCCTCGGGCTGGGCACCCTGGAGGTGGTGCAGGTTGCGACCGGCGACGTGGAGGTGGTGCTCGGGCCGGAGTCCACCACGTTCTTCTCCGGCGTTCGCCCCGCTCCCGATGGCTCGGCGGCGGTTGTCGAGGTGGCCGACAGGGCGGACCCGTACGCCGAGGTGACAGGGGTGACCCTGTCCGTGGTGGACCTGAGCACCGCTGCTCATGCGGTCACGGGAATCACCGACCCGGCGCTGTTCGCCGCTACCGCCGACTGGAGCCCGGACGGCACCCTCATCACCTACTCCGCCCTTGCCGCGGCCGGCGACACCTCCCCGGACCTGTTCACCATCCGCCCCGACGGCACCGAGATGACCCAAGTGACCCAGCTCGCCGCCGACGGGGGCAACGCCATCCATCCCACCTTCACCCCCGACAGCGCACGAATCGTGTTCGTGGCCGACCTCGGCACAGGCGAGGGTGGCCTGGCCCAGGTCGACCTCAACGGCGCCAACCTCGGACCCGCCACAAGCGACGGGTACCGCGCAGGCAACCACCCGCGAATCCGCCCGATCAGCTGACAGCCACGCGGCATGTCCTCCCACTCGCACGGTCGTCGCAACAGGGGCTCATGCGCCCTTGGTCGCGGTGCACAGGAACACGCCGAACTCGCGGTCGCCCTTGAGGATGGTCGTGGCGTCAACGAAGCTGACGTGGGCGAAGCCGGCGCGGGCCAGCTGCTCGGTGAGGCGTTCCCTGTCGAATCCGTGGTGTCCGTCGAAGTCGGCCAAGTCGGCGTGGAAGGCGCCGTCGGGATCCTCGTCAAGGTCCGCGATGGCCAGCCGACCACCGTCGACCAGCAGCCCCGCCAAAGACCGCAACAGCGCGTCCAGGTCCTGCACGTGGTGCAACGCCATGGAGCTCCACGCCACGTCGTAGGACCCGTCGAGCCGGTCGGTCGTCAGGTCGGCTCGAACGGCGCGCAGCCGGTCGCTGAGCCCGGCCTCCTCGATCCGCTCCCGTGCGACCTCCACCATTCCGGCGGACGGGTCGGTCACCACCGCGGAGCCGACCCGGTCGGCGAGCAGGATGCTCAGCCGACCCGTGCCACCGCCGACGTCGAGCGCGTTCATCCGGGGGTCGAGGTCCACCACCTCCTCGATCGCCCGGGCCACCGCCACCTGCCGCTCCTCGTGGCCGGGGTCGTCGTCCCATGTCGCTGCCTCGGCGTCAAATCGCTTGTGTTCATGCACGTGCTCGACCCTAGTCACACCCACGGCAACGTGGGTGCCGGCGCGGTGAACAACGTCGCCCGATCCAAGGCCTTGAGCGCCCCCGCCTCCGGCAGGGTCCGGGATCGTCTAGGCTCAGCGCAGGTCGAAGGAGGCGTTGTGTCCAGTGCGCCGGAACACGGCGGGCAGGTGCCCGTTTCGCCTGATCCAACGGCGAACCAGCCCCCCGGTCCCCTGCCCTCCGGGGAGCAGCACCTGCTCCGGCTGGGCGACCAGGAGGCCGTCGTCACCGAGGTGGGTGCCGCATTGCGCGCCTTCTGCGTCAATGGCCGTGACGTGATCGTGCCGTTCGCCGCCGACGAGATCGCCGGCGCCTTCCATGGCGCCGTTCTCCTGCCCTGGCCCAATCGGCTGCGGGACGGGCAGTACAGCTTCGACGGCACGGACTACCAGGTGCCCCTGACGGAGCCCGCGCGGCAGACCGCCCTGCACGGGCTTGCCGTCTGGGAGCGCTGGTCCGCTGTCGAGCGGGCACCGCATCGGGTCACCCTGCTGCTGGACCTGGTGCCCACACCCGGTTACCCCTTCCCGCTGCGATCCGCCATCACCTACGAACTCACCGACGCGGGCCTGGTCGTGACGCTGACCACGCGCAACCTGGGCTTGCGCGATGCGCCCTACGGGGCCGGCTTCCACCCATGGCTCTCCCCTGGTGACGGCCCACTGGACGCAGCAATGCTCAGCCTGGACGCAGACTCGTGGATCCCCACTGACGACCGGCTCCTGCCCACCGGGCGGGTCCCCGTTCCGGAGGCACTGGACTTCCGGGCCGGGCGACTCCTCGGCGACCTCACGCTCGATGACGCCTTCGTCGATGCCACGTTCAGCGATGGGCTGTCGTGGCTCCGGCTGACCGGCTCGGACGGGCGTACCGCGGCGGTGTGGATGGATTCCAGCGCGACCAGCTGGCAGCTGTGCACCGGTGACGCCATCGATCCGCCGGACCAGCGACGGCGAGGACTGGCCGCCGAGCCGATGACCTGCGTCGCCGATGCATTCCGGACCGGCGATGACCTGATCCGGCTCGGCGGCGGCCAGGAGCACACGGTGCGCTGGGGAATGCGCCTCGTGTGAGCCCTACCGCGGGCGCGTCGACTCGCGCACCACGAGCCGCGTGGGCAGGGGCGTGTCGGGGGTGATGGGCTCCTCCTCCTCGAGCGCGACGAGGATCTTCTGCATCATCAACTCGCCCAGCGCTGCGAAGTCCTGGCGTACTGTCGTCAGCGGCGGGTACAAGTAGGCGGCCTCCGGCACGTCGTCGAATCCGACCATGCTCACGTCCCCAGGGACCGACAGCCCGCGTTCGCGAAGTGCTGCCATGAGACCCATGGCCATCAGGTCATTCGATGCGAAGACCGCAGTGCCCGGCTCGACCTCGATCTCCCTGCCGATCAGATAGCCCGATCGGGCCGTCCAGTCGCCGATCATCGGCTCCGGGATGCTCAGCCTCCATTCGGCAAGCTCGTCGCGCCACCCCCTCACCCGCTCGATCGAGTCATTGGCGCGCGGCGGACCCGTCAGGTGCAGGATGCGATCGTGACCCAGCTCGGCAAGGTGCCGAACCGCTGAACGCGCACCGCGGTACTGGTCGATCGACACGAGGATGGGGCTGCGCCGCTGCGTCGAGGCCGACGCGATGACGGGGACGCCGAGCTCGAGTCCCCGAACCATCTCCAGCACGCTGCTGTCGATGACGATCAGCACGATCCCGTCGACCCGCTGGCGCAAGAGCGCCTCGACGGTCGACCTGACGCTCACGGGGTCGTCACCCGCTGTGCTGACCGTGTCGACGCGGTAACGTGCCACGCGCGCCGCCATGTTGAAGTGCATGGCGATCACGTTCGGCCCATGGTCGGCAACGCTCGGCGCGATCAGGCCAATGGTCCGGGTGCGCCTCGTGACCAGGGCCCGGGCCTGCGGCGACGGGCTGTAGCGCAGTTGCGTGATTGCGCGCTCCACGCGCTCCCGCGTGGCCGGACGCACATTCGGCGAGCGGTTCACCACGCGGGAGACGGTCTGGTGCGAGACACCAGCCAACCGCGCCACATCGAAGATGTTCGGGGCACGCTCGGGCCGGTTGTCAGTCACGTCCGTCCTCGGGCTCCGGTACCGAGGGACGCGCGACCAGCGCCAGGAGCTGGTCCACGGAGACGTCTGCCGAGCGCACCGTCTCGACGATCCTGCCGTCCTTGAGGACCGCGACGCGGTCACCGACGCGCAGCACCTCCTCGAGCTCAGCGGAGACGAACACCACCGACAAGCCGTTGGCGGCGAGCTCGGACACGAGGTTCTGGATCTCGACCTTCGCGCCGACGTCGATCCCGCGGGTCGGCTCGTCCAGGACGAGGACGCGGGGGGAGACTGCGAGCAGGCGCGCCAGAAGGAGCTTCTGCTGGTTGCCGCCCGACAGCTGACCGGCCGGCCGGTCCAGGTCGGGAGGCCGGATGTCCAACGCCTCGACCCAACTGGCCGCCAGCTCGCGCTGACGTGCGGTGCTGATCCGGCGCATGATCCCGCGCTGGGACTGCACCGACAACGTGATGTTCTCCAGGACGCTGAGCTGGCTGACGATTCCGTCGGCGCGCCGGTCCTCCGGGGAGTAGACCACGCCCAACGTCATCGCCCTGCGCGGGTTCGACAGGTTCTCGTCGCGCTCTTCGATGCGGATGGTGCCCGCCTGGAGGCGGTCCACCCCGGTCAGCGCCCGCGCCAGCGGGGTCCGCCCCGAGCCCAGCAGGCCGGCCAGCCCAAGCACCTCGCCCTCGGCGATCTCGAGATCGGCGTCGGCGATTCCGGGCGCGGCAGTGATGCCGCGGGCACTGAAGAACGTTGGCCCGTCACCCTCGGGTGCCGGTCCGCTCGGGCTGCCCCGGTAGGCCGATACCTCGTGGCCCAGCATCTTCTGCACGAGATCCACCCGCAGCAGGTCGCTCGTTCGGTACTCACCGACGAGTTGTCCATCTCGTAGCACGGTGACCCGGTCGCAGATCTCGTAGACCTGATCGAGGAAGTGCGACACGAACAGGATGGCGACGCCGCGCCTCTTGAGCTCGCGGATCACGCGGAAGAGCTCGGCGACCTCGTTGAGGTCCAGGCTCGAGGTGGGCTCGTCGAGGACGAGCACCTTCACGTCGGTGGAGATGGCTCGCGCGATCGCGACGAGCTGCTGCACCGCCACCGGATGGGTGCCGAGGATCGAACCCGGATCGATGTCCAGCCCGAGCTCGTGCAGCGCTGCCGCGGCAGTCCGGCGCATCATGCGCCAGTCGATGACCCCGAACCGGCGCGCCTCCCTGCCAAGGGCGATGTTCTCGGCCACCGAGACGTTCGGCAACAGCTCGATCTCCTGGTACACCGTGCTGATACCCGCGACCTGCGCGGCGTGCGGGGTGGCGAAGGCGACCTCCTTCCCCTCGAGCCGCAGGACCCCGGAGTCCATCACCAGGGCGCCGGTGATGGCCTTGACGAGGGTCGACTTCCCGGCGCCGTTCTCCCCCATGAGGGAGTGCACCTCGCCCGGGTACATCTGGAAGTCGACAGCATCCAGCGCCGTCTCCGCCCCGAAGCGCACCGTCGCTCCCGTGAGCTCGAGCAGCGGTCGCTCAGGTTCCACCCGGCCATTGTCGCGGGTGCCGCCGGACGCGGGCAACGCAACCACCCCCGGGCGTGTCTACTCCCGGCGTTCCGAGCGGGCCACGATGAACCGCTGGATCAGGATGAACAGCAGCAGCAGCCCCCCGACGATGATCTGCATCCACGCCTGCTCGGCACCCAGGAACGAGATGATCGTCTTGATCGTGCCGTACACGAACACACCGATCATCGAGCCGAGCACGTAGCCGCGGCCGCCCGAGAGCAGGGTGCCGCCGATGACGACGGCCGCGATGGCGTCGAGCTCGGTGCCGATGCCGTTTCGCGGGTAGCCGGCACCGGAGTACGCAGTCAGGATCAGGCCGGCCACCCCGGCGAGGGTCCCCGAGATCAGGTAGACAAGCACCTTGGTCCGGCCCACCTTGAGTCCCATCAACCGGGCCGACTGCTCATTGCCGCCGATCGCGTAGATGGTGCGGCCGAACCGTGTGTACTGCAGGACGAACGCTCCGATCGCGACCGCCACCAGCGCGAGGATGCCGGTGGGTGTGATGTACCAGCCACCGACCTGGAAGCGGGTCGACTGCAACCACAGGACCGAGGAGTCGTCGACGCGGATCGACTTGAGGCTCACCACGAACGCCAGGCCGCGAGCGAGGAACAGTCCCGCCAGCGAGGCGATGAACGGCTGCACATCGAAGTACTGGACGAGGACGCCGATGAGCAGGCCGATCAGCGCACCTGCGAGGAGTATGACCGGAACGGCCACCACCGCGGGCGTCCCGTCGGACAGGAGACTGGACAGCAGGATCCCGGTGAATGCCATCACGGAGCCCACCGACAGGTCGATCCCGGCGGTGAGGATGACGAACGTCATGCCCACCGCGATGACCATGAGGTAGGCGTTGTCGAGCAGGAGTGCCGACATGTTCCCCGGGCTCACGAAGTCGCCGAAGTAGAGCTGGGCGGCGATCAGGAGCAGCACCAGCACCCCGAGCGCGGCGAACGTGGGCATCAGCGAGGCATGCCGGTTGATGAACCGATCATTGGCCTGCTTGAACGTTGAGCCCGCGGCCTCGGCCTTGTCGATGGTCGTCATGCCCCCACCTCCACGCGCGCATGAGTATCAGCCGTTGGCTGGGAACCCGTCGCGGCTCGCGACCGTCGCCCCAGCCGGCGCAGTCTCGGCGACTGGACGATGACGACCAGAACCACCACCAACGCGAAGAACACGGGGCTCTGCGCCGAGGGAACGCCGAGGAACAGGATGGTCGAGTTCAGGGTCTGGATGATCAGCACGCCGATCACGGTCCCGGCGATGCTGAACTTGCCCCCCTGGAGCGATGTACCGCCCAGGACGACGGCCAGGATGGCGTACAGCTCGATGAAGAGACCCGCGGCGTTGGCATCGGCGGCCCTGATGTTCGAGCTGTAGATGATGCCGGCGATGCCGGCCATGAGCCCGCTGAGCACATAGGCGCTGAAGATGATCCCCCGCGACCGGACACCGGCCAGGCGGCTCGCCTCCGGGTTGATACCAACCGACTCGGTCAGCATGCCCAGCGCCGTCCGGCGTTCGAAGACGCCGATCAGGATGATCGCTGCCAGGGAGATGAGGAACGCGAACGGCAGCGCCACGAGGTAGCCGGTGGCGAGGTACTCGAACGGGTCGCTGTTGACGGTGGTGATGAAGCCTCCGGTGATCAGCAGCGCGACACCTCGGCCTGCGAGCATGAGCACGAGTGTGGCGATGATGGGCTGGATCCCCAGCACGGCGATGAGCATCCCGTTCCATGCCCCCAGGACCAGCGCGACGAGGATCGCCGCAACCACGGCGGCCATGACCGTTCCAAGGTTGTCGGGGTCGCCTGAGCCGTCGATGATGGTCAGCGCCACCGCTCCCGACACCGCCATCACGGCACCCACCGACAGGTCGATGCCACGGGTGGCGATCACGATGGTCATGCCCAGGGCGACGAGCATCAGCGGGGCGCTGTTGCGCAGGATGTCGATGAGGGCGCCGTAGATCTGGCCATCGCGCACGGTGACCTTGATGAACTGCGGCCGCGCGATCGTGTTGATCACGACCAAGGTCAGCAGGGCGACGATCGGCCAGAAGAGCCGATGCTTCAGAACACTCATCAGGCTGCGCTCCCCTCACCCTTGTTGGCGATGTAGTCGATCAGGTCATTCAGCCCGACCTCGCTGGAGTTGAGCTCGCCGATCGCCCGGCGGTCACGCATCACCAGCACGCGTTGCGCGAGACGCAGCACCTCCTCGAGCTCCGAGGAGATGAAGATGACCGACAGGCCCGCCGCCGACAGTTCCGCCACCTTGCGCTGGATGTCGGCCTTGGCTCCGACATCGATGCCGCGCGTGGGCTCGTCGAGGATGATCAGTTCGGGCGCGGTCGCCAGCCAGCGGGCCAGGAGCACCTTCTGCTGGTTGCCGCCGGAGAGGGTGCTGACAACGGCGTCGGCATTGGCCGGCTTCACGTCCAGGGCCTCGATGTACTCGGCGACCACGGCGTCCCGCTCCGCCCTGCGGAGCTTGTGCCTCCAGCCACGGCGGGCCTGGATCCCCAGCACGATGTTCTCGGCGACCGTCAGGTCGGACACGATGCCCTCCCCGCGACGATCCTCGGAGGAGAACACGATCCCACGCTCGATCGCGTGGCGCGGAGTGGTCATCTTGGCGGGCTCGCCGTCGACTGCGATGGATCCGGAGTCAGCGCGATCGGCACCGTAGAGGAGTCGGACGAGCTCGGTGCGGCCCGAGCCCAGCAGCCCCGCGAGGCCGACGACCTCTCCGTCGAACACCTCCAGCTCGGCCGGCTCGAGGACGCCGCGGCGTCCCACGTCCGTGGCCTTGAGCACGGGCACCCCGGTCCGGTCGATCTCGCGGTTGGACGCCGTGGAGATCGCCTCCAGGTCGTCGAGCACATGGCCGATCATCTTGGTGACGAGCTCCTCACGGGGCAGGTCCTCGATCAGGTACTCACCCACCAGCCGGCCGTTGCGCAGCACAGTCACGCAGTCAGAGATCTCGTACACCTGCTCGAGGAAGTGGCTCACGAACAGGATCGCCACACCCGTGGCACGTAGTTCTCGCATGACTGCGAACAGCTGCTCGACCTCGCCACGGTCCAGGCTTGACGTGGGCTCGTCAAGGATCAGGACCTTGGAGTCGAGCACCATGGCCCGACTGATCGCGACCAGCTGCTGGATTGCCAGCGAGTGACTCGACAGCATCGTGCGGGTGTCGATCTCCAGGCCGAGGCTCCCCAGGTGCTCGGCGGCCTGCTCATGCACGCCCTTCCAGTCGATCCGGCCGGCACGTCGGGGCTCATGGCCCAGCATGACGTTCTCACCGACAGTCAGGTTCGGGCACAGGTTCACCTCCTGGTACACAGTGGAGATGCCCGCCACCTGGGCGTCGGCGGTGGTACGGAAGACAACAGGGCGCCCGGCCACCGTGATGGCCCCGGAGTCGATGGCGTAGACGCCGGTGAGGGCCTTGATGAGGGTGGACTTCCCGGCGCCGTTCTCACCCATGACCGCGTGGATCTCACCGGTGCGCAGCGTGAAGTCCACGTCGTCCAGGGCGAGCACGCCCGGGAAGCTGATGGTGATGCCGCGCATCTCGACGATCGCGGGCCCTGGCGGGCTTGCCTCGTGATTGCTCACGTCAGTCACCTCTCCGGTGTGGGCTGGACATCGATCGGGGGGCCGGATGACCAGCCCCCCGATCGCATGCTCACCTGTCGTTCAGGCTAGTACGAACGTCGTCAGTACAGTCGCGAATCGATGACGGCGGCTGCCTGCTCCGGGGTGAACGAGGCATCCTCCACGTAGATCGCCTTCTCGACGTCCTTGCCGGCCAGCACGTCCTTGACGAGGCCTGCGGCCAGTTCGCCCAGGAGCGGGTTGCACTCGACGATGTAGTTGATCTTGCCGTCGATGAGGGCCTGCATGCCGTCCTTGACCGCGTCGATCGAGATGATCTTGATGTCCTCGCCGGGCTTGGCCCCCGCGGCCTCGATCGCCTCGATGGCGCCCAGCGCCATGTCGTCGTTGTGCGCGTAGACCAGGTCGATGCCGTCGGCGCCGTACTTCTGCAGGAAGCCCTCCATGACCTTCTTGCCACCGTCACGGGTGAAGTCTCCGGTCTGCGAGTCGATCTTCTCGATCTGGCTGCCTGCGATGGCCTCGTCGAACCCAGTCGCACGATCGTTCGCCGGGGCCGAGCCCGTCGTGCCCTCGAGCACGACCATCTTGGTGGCGGTGTCGCCGAACTGCTCCTTCGCCCACGTGCCGGCCGTCACGCCCTCCTTCTTGAAGTCCAGACCGACCCAGCTCGCGAAGAGGTCGTCCGAGGCGGACACGGTGCGGTCCTCGAGGACCACCGGGATGTTGGCGGCCTGGGCCTCCTTCAGGACGTCGTCCCACCCGTCGGTGACGATCGGCGCCATGACGATGGCGTCGACCTTCTGGTTGATGAACGAGCGGACCGCAGCGATCTGCGCGGCGGGATCGTTGTCGGCGGCGTTGAAGGTGAGATCGAACCCGTTCTCCTTGGAGAAGGCGGTCTTCATCGACTCCGTGTTCGCCGAGCGCCAACCGCTCTCCGAGCCCGTCTGGGCGAACCCGACCTTGATCATCTCGGATGCCGCGGCATCGGTGGCCGCTGCACTCCCGGCGCCCGCGTCCGTTGTGGAGCCGCCCGAGGAGCAGCCCGAGATGGTGAGCGACATCGCCCCCATCAGAACCACTCCTGCCAGCATGCGCTTCCTCATATCCGATCCTCCTTGAACCTGGTCCGGCTGCGATGCCGGAATCGGCGCTTACTCTCCCGGCCCGAGCGGACCGTCATACGAATGTTAACCCTAACATCTGGGTCCAGAGCAAGGACCCGAATATCACGATTTGATAACGGTCGCCCCGGAACTCGTGCTCAGGATCGACGATCTTCCTCAGAAACGGACATTTTCCACCCACCCCGTTAGGGTTCACATCCAGCCCCATCCGAAGTGGCTTCTTCGCCTGTGTTGGCGTTGTGCGACGGCAGGGGGCCCGGGCCGCTCAGACAGGCCAGAACAGGACGGACTCGTGCCACCCGAGCACGAAGGTCCACCCGGACTCGAGCGTCACCACGTACTGGGCGCATCCCGGGGTGGCCGTCAACTCCTGGATGCGGCCCGTGCCCCTGCCCGGGACGTCGATCCAGCCGCCGGGCTGGATCTGACGAGCCTTCATCGCCATAGCTCCTCCTTCACGGATGACCGACCAGATTCATCGGCCGCGCTCCGAGTCCTTCACAGGGCATGCGTGAGTCGATGGTGGGCTGCGTTGGCTCGCAGGTCCCGAACGAACGCCGGCACGGTGGTGTCGTCGTCGATGCGAGCAAGTTCCACCCCGATCGACCGCGCGAACACCTCCCAGGTGGCCAGGCTGGTCTGCGTCGACATCACGGTGTGATGCGCCGCTCCTGCTTCCATCCAGCAGGTGGCCGCCGTCGCGAAGTCCGGCTTGGATCGCCAGACCGCCCGGCCGACAGGAAGGTGCGGCATCGGCGCCGGGAGCGCCACCCTCTCGACCTCTGCGGCGACCAGGCGGAACCGGTCGCGCATATCGGACAGGGCGACGACGACGGCGTCCCCCGGGTCGGCAGTGAAGACGAGGCGAACCGGATCCTCCCTGCCTCCGATGCTCAAGGGATGCACCTCGAGGGTGGGGCGCTCGGAGGTGAGTGAGGGACTCACCTCGAGCATGTGCGCCCCGAGCGAGAGCTCCTCGCCCTCGACCAGGTGGTAGGTGTAGTCCTCCATGAGGCTCGCACCGCCGGGGCGCCCAGCACCCATGACGGCGGCGATCCGCACCAGCATCGCGGTCTTCCAGTCACCCTCTGCCCCGAAGCCGTAGCCGTCAGCCATGAGGCGCTGCACCGCCAGACCCGGCAACTGGCGCAGCGTGCCCAGGTCCTCGAATGTCGTGGTGAAGGCGTGGAACGCTCCCTCGTCAAGGAACGAGCGCAGACCGACCTCGATGGCTGCGCCGTCCCGAAGCGACTGGTACCGGACGCCACCGGGCATCAACTCTGGCGCAACGTCGTAGGAGTCGGCGTACTCCTCGATCAGGACATCGACCTGCGAATCGGTCGCCGCGTCCACGCGAGCGGCCAGGTCCATCACCCCCCAGGTGTTGATCTGGGCCCCGAAGACCGCCTCGGCCTCGGTCTTGTCGCCCTCGGTGACCGCGACGAAGCGCATGTTGTCCCCGAAGCGTGCGACCCGCATGTTCCGCGACGCGAGCACCCCGGCGGCCGCCCGGGCCCACTCCCCCACCTGCTCCTGGACCCGCCGGTGCGACGCGTGGCCCACGACCGTGGTGCGCGGGACGCCCAGCCGGGACTCGATGTAGGCGTACTCACGGTCACCGTGGGCGGCCTGGTTGAGGTTCATGAAGTCGAAGTCGATGCTTGCCCACGGGAGTTCGACATTGGCCTGGGTGTGCAGGTGGAGCAGGGGCTTGGTGAGCGCCTGGAGGCCTGCGATCCACATCTTCGCGGGGCTGAACGTGTGCATCCACGTGATCACGCCGATGACGTTCTCCGCGGCGTTGGCCTCGCGCATGACGCGCTCGATGGCTTCGCGCGAGGTGAGCACCGGCTTCCATACCACCGCAGCGGGCACGAGCGGGCTGTTGGCGAGGTGCTCCACCACACCCTGGGACTGGTCGGCGACCTGTGCCAGCACCTGGTGGCCATAGAGAGTCTGGCTGCCGGTGAGGAACCAGACCTCGTACCGCCTGAGGTCTGGAACGATGCTGCGACCCATGATTGCTCTCCTTCGTCGCGCCTCCTCGCAGATCACGCAGGAGCCGCTGTTACCGTTCACATCTCGGCCAGCGAATGGATGAATCCACTCACGGCTCTGGATGTTACCGATAACATCCGCCCGCCACAAGGGTCGACTCGCCAGTCAGGGATCACGAACCGACATCGATGGCGCGGCCTTGCCACGTCACCACGGCGGAACTCCCAGAGCGCGGGCTGTGGTCGCTACTCCGTCGCTGCCGGGGGTCGAGCGACGCTGTCACGGGTGACCATCGTGGGGGCGATCAGCTCGCTGACAGGGCTCTGCGCACCCTCCATCTGCGCCACCAGCATCGCGAGGGCCCTGCGGCCGACCGAGTCGAAGTCCTGACGGATGGTCGTCAACGGTGGGATGAAGTCGCCCGACTCAGGCAGGTCATCGAAGCCGACGATGCTCACCTCACGCGGCACCGCTCGGCCGTGCTCGTGCAGGGCCCTCAGTATCCCAAGGGCGGTCTGGTCGTTGGCGGCGAAGATGGCCGTGACCTCCTCGATGCGCGCCAACATCCTGCCGGCCTCGTATCCGGTCGCCGAGGACCAGTCGCCGGTGATGACGGGCGGCACATGCGCACCGGCTCGCTCGAGCGCGGTGCGCCACCCGGTGATGCGGTCGATGCTGTCGAAGTTGTCGGGCGGGCCAGACACATGCCACACGGTCTGGTGGCCGGCGTCCAGGAGCAGCTGCGTGGCCTCGATGGCACCACGCATCTGGTCGATCCGCACGCTGTGGGTCGATGACGTGGGGTCGCCACCGATCGTGACCAAGGGCACCCCAGCCGGGACCTCTCGTGTGGCCTCAGCTGCCGAAACAACGGGGACGATCACGATGATCCCGCCGACGCGCTGCTCGAGGTGCCGGTTGACTGCGTCCTCGAAGGACCGTCCGTCGAGGGCCCCGACACTCACCACACTCACGCCATACCCCGCCTCCGCGGCGGCAGCCTCGATCGCGTGGAGCATGGAGGCGGGTCCGAACAGGGTCGAGGGCTCAGCGACAATCCCGATCTGGTCGCTGCGCCCCCTGGCCAGGGCCCGAGCAGCTCGGTTGGGCCGGTACCCGAGCTCCGCCATTGCGGCCAGAACCCGCTGGCGAGTCTCGGGACTGACCCTCGGGTGGTCGTTGATGACGCGCGAGACCGTCTGGTGCGAGACCCCGGCCAGACGCGCCACGTCGACCATCGCAGGTCCCCGAACCGGTCCGATGGCCACTACTCCTCCTCACGACTCACGCGTCCAACGCCATGGTCAGGAGCCGTCTCGAAACGTGCGCAGGCAGGGACTGGATCCCGCTCGCAGAGTAGCGCCTGGCCGGCGACTCCACCGCCAGGCTCACGCAAGCTCGCCCCCGGCCGAGCGCTCTCTGCCAGTACTCGGACGGGGCATGATGCAGCCATGGACATCGTGCTCCGGTACAGCCCTGGGATGCCGGGTCAGGGCGGTGCCGCGCCACCGACCGGGCTCCCCCTCAGGAGCTGGAGTCCGCGGCCTCCTCGTAGGTGGGTTGGGCCTCCAGGATGCTGACCAGCTGGTCGGTCTTCTCGGTCGTCCAGTCCTCGGGCTGGGTGATCTCCACCCAGGACTCCAGGTTGGAGCGGTAGGTGTACATGTGGCCGAAGCCCCACGGCACGTTCCCCGCACCGGGAAGGTCGAGGGCCACCTGCCACATGGTCACGAGCGGGAACCAGCCCATCTCCGGGGAGATGTCCGGACCGCGCTGTCCGGGAACAAGCCAGTCCGGCTGCTGGAAGGCCAGCTCCGGGGCGAAGAACACCACCGGGTCGGAGTTGTGCTGCAGGTACACCAGCCGGGTCGGACCCCACGGGCCCGGCGTCCTGCCGAAGCCGTTCTGCTCGGCCGTGAACCGTACCGTGCGCCCCTCGCGGTAGATCGGCTGCCACGGTGGGGTGCCGGGATCGCGGGTGGCCACGATCTCCTTGTGCAGCTCGTTGACGAACGGCGGGCCGGACATCAGCGCCCCGTCGATCGGCTCGTTCACGATGTTGATCGAGTTCAGGACGCTGCCCACGCCGTAGGACCCCAGCGACAAGCCGTACAGGTACAACTTCGGGCGGGACTCCTCGGGCAGGGACGCCCAGTACTCATGAACCGTGTCGAAGACCGCCCGTGACGTCTCCTTGACCGCCTGCTTGTCGGCAAGCAGCGACAGCCAGCTGGGCAGGTAGGAGTACTGCACCCCAGCGATCGCCGTGTCGCCGTTGAACGTGTACTCCACCGGGTCGACCCCGTGCGGGTCCAGGAAGCCGGTGCCCGTGGTCGTGGCCACGACCAGGACCTCGCGGTCGAACGCGCCGGTCCGCTTCAGCTCCTCGAGCAGCAGGTCGGCACGCCCCTGAAGGGTCTCGGCCGACTTCAGCCCGACGTAGGCCCGGATCGGCTCCTTGGCACCTCCGCCGGAGAACGTGTTGATCTGCTCAGCGCGCGGACCCCACCCGGTGAAGATCCGGCCCTGCCGGCCGAGGGTGTCCCACGCGGCCAGCGACGCGGTGCTGCCGGAGCGCTCCGGCTCCACCGGCTGCGACACCGGTGCAGGGGTGTCGGTGTCGCGCACGGAGAACATCACGTTCGCCCCGGCGAAGAAGCCCTTGACCAGCACACCGGTCAGCAGCACCCAGAACAGCAGCAGCAACCCGGTCACGCCCAGCACCCAGGCGAGGCGCCGGGGCAGATGCCGGCCCAACCATCGCGCGACGGACCCGAACAGGACCCGCAACGACCGCGAGACGATCAGGATCAGCGCCGCCACCACCACCGTGGTCAGCAGGATCACCGGCCAGGTCCGTGGCGACACCGGCTCCATCCCGAAGAGCTCACGGGTGTCGTTCTGCCAGCCGACCTGCTGCCAGACAGCCGCGATCGTCAACCACGCGACGAACGCCACCAGCAGCCCGAGAACGATCGTGCGCGCCCGGCCCTTGAGCTTCGGGATACCCAGGTAGTCCCACACGGCCCTGCCGCCGGCGCCGAGGCCATAGCCGATCATCAGAGTGATCCCCGAGACGACGCCCTGGACGTACGGCGCCCTCGGCAACAACGACGGCAGCAACGAGATCGCGAAGAAGAAGGCGCCGACCACCACACCCGTGCCCGACAGCGACAGGCTGAAGATCCTCCGCTTGCGGACAGGAGCCACGACGTGGGCGTCAGGCAGGTCGTGCGGGGGCGCGTCCAACTCGGTGGTCACAGTCGTCCCTTCGTGGGGGTGCCATCGATGGCAGGTCGTGGGGAGGAGTCGTGGGGAGGAGGAGTGCGTCGGGACGATCGCCGGACGTCAGTCGCGCTCGACCCAGCGGTCGATGGCCCAGACCACGGCCATGACCAGGCCCGGGTCCAGGGTGCTCAGGTAGTCAACCGTGTACTTGTCACGGACTGTCAGCCACTTCTGGCTGATCGTTGCGATGGGCTGGCCCTCGGAGCTGATGGAGTAGTTCTTCTCCATCAGGGTGCCCGCGACCTGCCACGTGCTGCCGTCGGCCATCGTCATGGTCATCTTGTCCTTGACGATCGAGAACGCCTTCGCCTTGAGCTCAGCGACCTTGGAACCGTCCGCGGTCGAGATCTCCATCCGCTTGGGGATGCCCAGGAACTGTCCCTTGACCTTGTAGACGACCTTGTCCTGGGCGTCGCGAACCTCGGCCTTCGGAGTCGTCCCGATCTTGCCGTCGACGAACAGGACGCGGGCGCCCGAGGTGTCGCTGACCTCGAAGTCACGTCCGGCGCCGAACTTGCTCTTGAACAGGATCCGGGACCATCCGTCCGCGGGAGGAGGTGCATCAGCCATGGCGCAGATTCTGACAGACCGCGGCAGGTCCGCAATCGCTCGTCCATCCGGTTGGCAAGCAACCCCACCGCGACCCATCGCCCTGCCAACCGGTCGGGGCAGTCGATAAGGTGGCGTCCCTGAGTCAGGAGGACTCTCTGTGACGGACGCGGCGACCGCCCGTGGCGCCTTCCATGTGATGTCCAAGCCCACGGGCGCGGTCTGCAACTTGGACTGCGAGTACTGCTTCTTCCTGTCCAAGGAGCAGCTGTACCCGAACAGCGAGTTCCGCATGACCGCGGCTGTCCACGAGGCCTACCTGGAGCAACTGTTCGCCGCCCATCCGGCCGACGCCGAGGTGAGCATCTCGTACCAGGGTGGGGAGCCGACCCTGATGGGCCTGGAGTTCTTCGCCCGCTCGGTCGAGCTGGCGGCGCGCTTCGCCGGGCCGGGTCAGAGCGCGCTGCACACGATCCAGACGAACGGGACCCTGCTCGACGACGAGTGGGGCGCGTTCCTCGCCGAGAACAAGTTCCTCGTCGGGCTGTCGATCGACGGCCCACGGGAGATGCACGACGCCTACCGGGTGGACAAGGGCGGCAAGCCGACCTTCGACCGGGTCCTCCACGGATGGGAGGTCCTGCAGCGCCATGACGTGGAGTGGAACGCGCTGACGACGGTCAACGCAGCGAACGCCGACCACGGCCGTGAGGTGTACCGGTTCCTGCGCGACGAGTTGGGCGCGGGGTTCATCCAGTTCATCCCGATCGTGGAGCGGATGACCCCCGAGATGCTCCCGATGGCGGACTCCGGGTGGGGCGTGCGGGCCAAGGACCGCCCCCTGTACCGGCAGGCCGGCTCAGCGGTGACGCACCGCAGCGTGACCGGGGAGCAGTACGGCCGGTTCCTCATCGACGTGTTCGAGGACTGGGCCCGCCACGATGTCGGGGACGTGTTCGTGCAGATGTTCGACACCTCCCTGGCGCACTGGCTGGGGATGGACCAGGTCGGGATCTGCGTGCATGCCAAGACCTGCGGGTCGGCGCTGGCCCTCGAGCACAACGGGGACCTGTACTCCTGCGACCACTACGTCGAGCCCGACTACCTGCTGGGCAGCATCGCCGAGGGGCGCACCCTGCTCGAGCTCGTCAACTCCCCCGAGCAGGCGGCCTTCGGCAACGCCAAGTTCGACACCCTTCCGCAGTACTGCCTGGACTGCGACGTGCGCTTCGCCTGCAATGGCGGCTGCCCGAAGGACCGCTTCGCCACCACGCCCGACGGGGAGCCCGGGCTGCACCACCTGTGCGCCGGGTACAAGGCGTTCTTCGGCCATGTCGACGCCCCGATGCGGCACATGGCCGGCCTGTTGCGCGCGGGGCAGGACGCGACGGGACTGCGCGACTGGTACGCGGCCGCCGACGCGGCCCGAGGGCGCAACGACCCGTGCACCTGCGGGTCGGGGGCCAAGTGGAAGCGCTGCCACGGTGCACCGCTTCCCGTGAGGACGGATCCTGGAGTGATTCATGAGTGACACCCCCGACCCGCAGACCCCTGGCCCGGCGACCGCTGGCCCGAGCCGACACCCCAGGTGGGCACGGCCGGCACCCAGGCCCGACCGAGCGCGGTGAAGGAGGTCCTTGCCGGTCTGGCGGGGGCGATCGGCAGCGTGCCCGACGGGATGGCCACAGCCCTGCTCGCGGGCGCCAACCCGGTGGCCGGCCTGTACTCGAGCGCGATGGGTCCGATCTTCGGCGGCCTGGTCACCAGCACCGGGATCATGGTCATCGCCACAACAAGTGCAGCCGCCCTGGGCACCGCCGAGGCACTGGACGGGGTTCCCTCCGGCGAGATCGACAGCCTCCTGGGGACCCTCGTGTTCCTCGTCGGCATCTTCGCCCTGTTGGCCGGCGTGCTCAAGCTCGGCCGCTACACCCGGTTCGTGTCCCACTCGGTGATGACGGGCTTCCTGACCGGGGTCTCGCTGATCCTCATCCTCAGCCAGTTCGGCGACTTCGTGGGCTACCCAGCGACCGGCGCCAACAGCGTCGCCAAGGCGTGGGACACCCTCACCCACATCCCCGAATGGTCCATGCCCGCGCTCGCGATGGGCGCCAGCGCGATGGTCATCGCCATCGTGCTGGACCGCACACCGCTGTCGACCATCGGACCATTGCTGGCGATCGTCGTGCCGTCGCTGGTGGTGGCGATGCGACCCGAGGCCGAGGTGGCCCTGGCCTCGGACACCGCGGAGATCCCGGCCGGAATGCCGATGCCTGCCCTGCCCTCGTTCGACTACCTCACGTCCACCACCATCACCAGCGCGCTGGCGATCACCGTCGTGATCCTTGTCCAGTCCTCGGGCGTCGCAGGTCAGTTCCGCAACCCCGACGGGGCTCCGTCGAACATCTCCCGGGACTTCGTGGCGCACGGTACGGCGAACCTCGCCACCAGCCTGTTCCGCGGGATCCCCGTCGGCGGATCGGTGGGCCAGACCGCATTCAACGTCCTCGCAGGAGGCGTCGGCCGACTCTCGGTGATCGCCTCCGGGGCGTGGATGATCATCTTCCTCGTGGCTCTCTCGGGGATCGTGGGGCAGGTCGCCATGCCCACGCTGGCCGCCCTGCTCATCCTCGCCGGCTTCCAGTCGCTGAAGCCGCGCGAGGTGCGGGCGGTGTGGCGCACCACCCGATCCGGCGCGGTCCTGATGTCGATGACGCTGGTGGCCACGCTCCTGCTCCCCGTGACGGTCGCCGTTGGCCTGGGCGTGATCCTCTCCGCGCTGCACACGCTGAACCGGAGCATGAACGAGGTGCGCGTCTTCACCCTCGTCGACATCGAGGGCCGCGGGACCGCGCTGCGCCCCGCCCCCGCGGAGCTCCCCGCCGGAGAGGTCACGGTGCTCGACATCGAGGGCAACCTCTTCTACGCCGGCGCCCGCAGCCTTGAGGGAACCCTCCCCCACGTGACACCCGGCTCGCGTCCTGTGGTCGTGCTCCGGCTGCGCGGCCGGGACCGCATCGGGGCCACCCTTGTCAAGGTCCTCGAGTGGTACGCCGGCCAGATCCGGGACGCCGGCGGTCGGCTCTACCTCAGTGGCGTTGACCCCCGCGTGGCCGAGCAGATCCAGCGCAACGGGCTGATCGGGGCCGAGGACCTCACCGTTGTCGAGGCAACCGAGATACTTGGCGAATCCACCCACACGGCCATCACCGCCGGCACCACGTGGCTGCGCGAGGGGACGTACCCGGACGCATAGGCATCACCGGGCGCTGGTCCACACCCGGTCGGGAACGACCTCCCGTCACCAGACTCAGCGGGTCGCGCCCACGTCTGCCCGGAACGCCGCGAGCCCGTCCTCGAGCCTTCGGTAGACGCCGACATGGGAGTCGGCGCCCAGGACCTCGTAGGTGTGCAGCGTCGCGATGAGATCGTCGTCGGCACGGACCAGCCCGACCCGGATGTTCCGGGTGCGCAGGAACTCGCCGAGGTCCTTGAGCTGGATCCCGGCCGAGTAGTCGACGTCGGTCAGCGACGACGCGTCGAGCAGGACCCAGCGCACCGGGTCGGGCGCCCCATCGACGAGCGCCTTGAGGTCGTCGCAGAAGCGTCCGGCGTTCGCGTAGAACAGCTCGGCGTCGAACCGGAACACGATCAGCCCGGACGCGCTCTGGGTACCTGCCTCGGCGGCCACGTAGCTGGGCTCGCCATCAGGCTGCTGGACCAGGACGAAGTCCTTCGGGCTGTAGGCGCGCCTGATGACCTCCAGGATGGAGGCAACGATGGCCAGGATGATCCCCTGCTCGACGCCGACCGCGAAGACCACGAAGCCGGTCAGGCAGGCGATGACGAACTCGCTGGCACGCTCGGCGCGGATCTTCTTCAGCCCGGGGATGTCGATGAGGCTGATCCCGATCATGAACACGATGCCCGCCAGCGTCGCCTCGGGCATGTTGGTCAGCAGGCTGGTCAGGAACAGCGCGAACAGCAGGACGACCGCCGACATGGTGATGTTCGACACCTGCGACCGGCCGCCGTTCTCATCCAGGATCTGGGTCTTGGTGGGGCTGCCGTTGACGACGAAGGTCCCCGAGAGCCCCGCGGCGAAGTCCGCGGCTGACAGTCCGACGATGTCGCGGTTGATGTCGACGCGATCGCCGTGCTTGGCGGCGAAGCTGCGCGAGGTCGCCGCACTCTGGGCGACGATCAGGACGAAGCAGGAGAAGGCCACGCCCAGCACCTCGACGGCATCGCTGAGGGTGACGCCCTGGGGCAGGCCCAACGGCGGCGGTCCGGCCGGGACGGCCCCCACGACAGCAACGCCGTCAGCGGTGGCGTCGATCGCGGTGGAGATGGCGATGCAGGCGAAGACCGCGATCAGGGCTCCGGGGATCTTCGGCATGAACCTCTTGAATCCGATGATCAACACCAGCGTCAGCGCGGCGAAGCCCACGGTCGTCATGTTCGCGTCGGGGATGGAGGTGATCATCGTCCACTGCTGCTGGAACCAGTTGCCCGTCCCCTTGGGGACGCCCGAGCATGGCCGGGATCTGCCCGGAGAAGACCTGGATCCCCACACCGGTCAGGAACCCGACCAGCACCGACGTGCTCAGGAAGTCACCGATGAACCCCAGCTTGAGCAGTCGCGCGAGGAGCAGCATCCCGCCCACGACAAGTGCGGTGAGGCTGCACCAGGCGACCCACTCCTCGGAGTACGGGGTGAGCCCCGCCACACCCAGACCCGCGAGGCCGGCGGCGAGGACCGCGGCGGTGGCCGAGTCGGCGCCCACCACCAGCAGCTTGGAGGAGCCGAGGAGGGCGAACATGAGGGTCGGGAGGATCACCGTGTAGAGGCCAGTCTGGATCGGCGTCTGGGCGATGGAGGTGTACCCCATGACCTCCGGGATGGCGATCGCGGCGAGGGTGACTCCCGCAATGACATCGCGGCTCAGCCAGGACTTGTCGTAGCCGCGCAATGCGACTGGTGTCAGATTCATGGTCGCAGACTAGTTGCATCGATCGGGCGGTTGCCGGATCCCCGGACAGTGTCGGACTGGGTCATTTCTCGCTGACGTCGGCCCTCGGGATGCGACCCTCGGCGATCGCCCGGAGGAACGCCTCGTAGTCGCGCCGGTCTAGGCGCCGGTGCCCTGGGCGAGCTTGGCCTGGGCGTCGGCCAGGGCACCCTTGAGAGCGTCGACGTGGCTGCCGGTGGCTTGTCCGACGACCGTCTGGATCGCGCGCCGCACTGCCGCCTCCACAGTCTCTGCATGGTCGTGCGGATAGGCCACCAGCAGGCCCGCCCCGCCGATCGGGATCGTCTCCCCGGCGGTCTCCCCGATCCCCTCGCCGATCTTCTTGTGCAGTGCCGCGCCGCCGGCGGCGCCCACGGCGGCCCCGAGGACGGTGGCGGCGAGCAGCGGTGGGGCGAACAGCCCGATGACGAACCCGACGCCGGCCATGCCCACAGCTGCCTCGGTGACAGCGTGGTCACTCTCGTCGACGGTGACGTTGCCCTTCAGGTCCTTGCTCACGACGGCGGCGCCCCAGATGCGCTCACCGCAGTTCAGCACCGCCTCGTAGTCCTCACGTGCGGCCTGTTCGGACAGGTACCCGCCGATGAGGACGTTGGTGGTCTCGTCTCGGAAGTGCATGAGTGCTCCTCTGGTCCTCAGTTCGACAGAGCGTCTGCTGCGTGGCCCCGCTGGGCGGCCGCATGGAGCTCGGACTCGTCCGCGGTGGTCAGGTGCGGCTTGATGTCGAAGACCACCTTCTTGACAGTCCCCGTGAAGGCGAAGGGAGCCTGGTCCTCGTAGCTCAGGTCGACGACACCGCCATTGTCACGGCCGATGTCCATCCCCGCGTACCCGGAGAACCTGACCGGCACCGTGTGGTCCATCCGCCCGTGGCCGACAGGCCGGTCGTTGATGAACAGCGTGACCTCACCGCCGGTGGCCGGCTTGGGAGCGTCGGCCGCGAACTCCATGCGCACCGTCACCTCCCCACTGGGGAGGTCCTGCTCGGCGACCTGCTTGAAGATGAACACCCCCATCATCGAGTAGGTGTGCGTGAGCTTGCCGTCCTTGACGTAGAGGGTGAAGCCGCCGAGGTGGTCGGCTTCGGCCACGATCACGCCCTCCGCCCCACCATCAGGGACGACAAGGTCCGCGGTGATCGAGTAGGAGCGGTTGTAGATCCTCGGGATCATCCCGGACAGCACGTCCTGCACACCGCCGCGGTACTCGAAGCGCGTCTCGTCGGTGATCGGGGGCAGGATCCCGAAGAAGGTCGACAGGGTGGCCAGCAGGGGAAGCACCCGGTAGCGCTCGGCCTCCGCCCAGAACAGCTCCTTGAGCTCGGCCACCTTCTCCGGGTGATCAGCGGCGAGGTCGTGGGCCTGGCTGAAGTCGTCCGGCAGGTAGTACAGCTCCACGGGGTCCTGGTCGGGGTCCCACACGTCGGGGGCGTAGGGCCCGATCGCCTGCGGGCGTGAGCACCCAGGGGATCCGCGCGGTCTTCACAGCCAACCACCAGCCGTCCTTGTACATGGCCCGGTTGCCCACGGTCTCGAAGTACTGCTGGGTCCGGTGCTCCGGTGCCGCCGCGTCAGTCAGCGTCGCGGCGAACGAGGTCCCGTGCATCGGGTCCTGCTCGATGCCGTCCACCGTCGTGGGCAGCGGGATCCCGGCGAGCTCCAGGATGGTGGGGGCGACGTCGATGACGTGGCTGAACTGCGGGCGCAGCCCGCCGGCGTCGGTGACCTTGTCCGGCCAGTGCACGACCATGGGGTTGCGGGTGCCGCCCAGGTGGGAGCCCACCTGCTTGCCCCACTGGAAGGGGGCGTTCCCCGCCCACGCCCACGCGGCCGAGTAGTGCGGGTCCATGATCGGGGCACCCCACTCGTCCAACCCGCCGTAGCGCTCGGAGAGCTGGAGCTGCATCTCATCGGTGAGCGGGATGCCGTTCTGCATGGTCAGCTCGTTGAACGAGCCGGTGATCGTGCCCTCCATGCTCGCCCCGTTGTCGCCCCAGATCCACAGCACCAGGGTGTTGTCGAGCTCGCCGAGCTCCTCGATCGCGTCCAGCACCCGGCCCACGTTGTGGTCGGCGTTCTCCGAGAACCCCGCGTAGACCTCCATCTGACGCGCGTAGAACGCCTTGAGGTTGTCCGGGAGGCTGTCCCACGCGGGGAACGCCTCGTCGCGCACCGTCAGCTCGCGCGTCGGCGGGGATCACCCCGAGCTCCTTCTGCCGGGCGAAGGTCTCCTCACGCAGGACATCCCAGCCCTGGTCGAACTTGCCCTTGTACTTGTCCGCCCACTCGTTGGACACGTGGTGCGGCGAGTGGCTGCACCCGGTCGAGAAGTAGACGAAGAACGGCTTGTGGGCGTCCTGGCCGCGCACCCCGTGCATCCACTCGATGGTCCGGTCGGCCATCGCGTCCGGGAAGTAGTAGGGGTTGTCCGTGTCGTAGTACTCCTCGGGCGTGCCGATGATCTTCTGGTTCTCGGCCAGGCACGGATCCCACTGGCTCGCCCCACCGCCGAGGAAGCCGTAGAAGTACTCGAAGCCCCACCCGTTCGGCCAGCGGTCGAAGGGACCCGCCGGGCCCTGCTGCCCGTCCGGGGTCAGGTGCCACTTGCCGAACGCGGCCGTGCTGTACCCGTTGTCCCGCAGGATCCGGGGCAGCGGCGCGCAGTCCCGCGGCAACGTGGCGCAGTACCCCGGGAACCCACCGGCGAACTCGCCCACCGAACCGAAGCCCACGTGGTGGCTGTTGCGCCCAGTCAGCAGCGCAGCCCGGGTCGGTGAGCACAGCGCCGTCACGTGGAATCGGTTGAACTTCAGCCCGCCCTCGGCCATGCGGGTGTAGTTCGGGGTCTGGATCGGACCCCCGAACGTGCTCGGGTTGCCGAACCCGGCGTCGTCGATCAGCACCACCACCACATTCGGGGCCCCCTGGGGGGCCGACGGGGCTGCGATCAGGTTCCAGTCGGGCTGCGACCCAGCCAACGTCCGGTTGACCACACCTCCGGAGGTCGCGCGGCGGATGGGAAGGCTGCTGCGGTCGATGTCAGTCATGCGCGCTCCTGATGTGGTCACGCCCCGATGGATGGTCGGCGTCACCCGCCAACGGGGACGACGCTGACGACCCACACTAGTTGTCCGGCCATACGCTTTCCCGCCCAGCGGGGTAGTTCTCCACTACGTTCGACCATGCGGTCGCGCGCGCCCCTCAGCCTCGACCGCGCTCGCCTGTCGAGGCGAGTCGACCGCTCCCGTTCCCCCGATGTAGACTCGCGGGATGACCATGTCGACTCAGGACCTCGACGACCCGGACGACCTCGACGCCCTGATCGACGCCGGTGAGGTCGCTGCCATCCTCGGACTGGCGCACCGCAACAGCGTGTCGACCTACCGCAGCCGATATGCCGACTTCCCCGTCGGCCGGCCCGCCCCGGGCGGCGGGCGAACCCGTGTGTGGACCCGCGGGGAGATCATCGCGTGGCACCGGGACTTCCAGGCCCGCAAGGCCGCCTCGGACGATCAACCCCATGCGCGTCTCGAGGACCTCGTCTCGGCCACTGTCCGACTCCTGCTGGGCAGTCCAGGAGGGGACGTGAGCATCCGCCAGATCGCCTCGGAGGCGGGCGTGACCCACTCGGACCTCTACCGGTACACGACCTCCAAGGAGCAACTGCTCGATCTGGCGATCGACCGCATCGAGCGATCCATGCAGTTGGCCATTGCCCCCACCTACGAGACCTTCCGCGACAGCCTCCCCCTGCTCCTGGAGAAGACCCGCGCGGCCGCCGGGGCCATGCGCGTACTCACAGATCGCGCGCTCCAGGGCAAGTTGGGGCCGCAGCACGATCAGTTGCCCCTCACCATGGTCGCGCGGCTCATCGCTGAGCACGGTGAGGCTGAGGGTCTGTCGTCGTCGGTCGACCCGCGAGTGCTGGCGACCTGCCTGACGGCGCTCGTGTGGGGTCTGCACGTCCTTGAGCCCCGATGGCTGGAATCCCTGGATCTGGAGGAGATCCCCTACGACCAGGTGGCCACGATCATGCGGGCGATGCTCGACGCCGGACAGTAGCGCCGGACAGCACCGCCGGGGGCCAGCCGCCCCTCAGTCGTCGATCTCCTCCCAGACCGACTGCTCGTCGTGCTCCTCCCAGTCGCCACCGGGCATCGCGATGGCCCACCGGGTCCACGTCCCCATCGGCTGCGCCAGAGCCGTGCGGACCCTGGCCCGGACGGACATCGGGGGCGTGAGGTCGATGGCCCATCGAAGTGGTGCCGTGGTCATCCCCCAGTGAGTGGGTGGGTCGCCGGGGCCGATGGACAGGGAGACGCCAGGGGCCAGCTCCGCGCTGAACCAGAGAGCCAGGGCGTTGGCCGTCCCTGCGTCGCGGACCTCGAGCGTGACCTCCGCCTCGTGAGGTGCTCGCGCCAGCTCGAGCGGGATGGTGTGCGCGTCGGTCGTCCACAGCAGGCCCGGTTGCGAGCGGCTGTCGGCGGCGGCGAGGTGGCGGAAGGTGCCGGAGTAGGAGATCTCGTTGACCGTCGTCTCGACGAGCAGTCCGAGGTCGAGGCCGTACGGGCGCTCCCGCAGGAAATCCACCGTGTCGCTCAGGTACCGGTCGTGCACGAGGCCCGCCCATGCGGTGACCGAGGCGGGGATCATGACCCCGCCCGGCTTGAGCCACCGGTCGCGGGCGACGATGACTGGGACCAGCATCCCCTCGTCGATCCCGAAGCCTCCGAGCCACTCCGAGACGATCACGTCGACCTTCTCGGGGAGCTCGATGTCCATGAGGTCCCCGTGGATCACCTCGATGACCTCGCCGAACCCATTCGCCTCGGCCAGGTCGGCGGCCAGGACCGCGACAGTCGTGCGTTCCACTGCGTACACGCGTGCGGCCCCGGCTCGGGCTGCGAACAGGCTCAGGATCCCGCTTCCTGCGCCCACGTCGAGAACCACGTCACCCGGGCGCACCACCGCACGGATGGCGCGCTCGAAGGCCTCGGTGCGCACCCGGTCGCAGATCATCGTCCGGTGGACCTCAATCTCCGCGTACATCGGGTCGACTGGATTCCGAATGGGTGTTCGCATGTGAGTAGTGTAGGAGGATCCCGGTCTGGCGACTGGGGTCGGAAGCCCAGAGTTGGGTTGGCCGAATCAACCTAAGGAGTTCTTCATGGGATTCAGGCGACGGACCAGGCGTCGGGCGCTCGTTGCCGGCGCTGCGGTGGCTCACCACGCGAACAAGAAGGCCAACGAGCAACAGAGCTACGACGACCAGGGGTACGACGACCCGGGGCCAGAGCAGTACGCCCCGGCCGCTGCAGCGCCGCAGTACGCGCCGCCCCCGCCGAGTCCGACCGACGAGATCGAGCACCTGGCGCAGTTGCACGACTCAGGCGTGCTGACCGACGAGGAGTTCTCGGCGGCCAAGGCGAAGGCCCTCGGGATCTGAGCCGGTTCGGATCTTCGACAAGGAGACGTTGACATGTTCGACAACTGCAGGGATAGGTGGCTGACGTGAGTGAATCGCGCAAGGACGTGCTGGTGAAGGCAATCGAGGCCGAGATCAGCGGTGAGGCAGCTGACTTCGAGTCGATCTTCACCGACGATGTGGTCGGGTGGTCGCCCTACATGGCGGTCTCCGGGCTGACCGGGCTCAGCGCCCTGGCGGCCATTCACGAGATGGCCTTCTCCAATGTGGCCATCCTCTTCCGGGGGGTCGACGAGGTCGGCAACAGGGCCTTCGCCGAGTGGGTCATCGAAGCTGACCACACCGGCCCATTCCTCCTGGACGATGACGTCGCGGTCGAGGCAACCGGACGCCGCGTTCAGCTGGCCGGCGCCACGGTGGCCGACTTCCGTGACGGCAAGATCCGGTCGTTCCGGTCCTACTTCGACGACCTGTCGTTGGTGGAACAGATCGTCGGCGCCTGACGAACAGGCAGGTCGACGTGGAGTTCTCTGTCGAGGCTGAACCTGATCCGCTCGACATCGAGTTCCTCGAGACTCAGATCCGGATCGAGGCGACCAAGGCCATGGGCCTCGGCGACGAGGTCGAGCTGGGCATCTTCGTGCGCGAGGGCGACCAGATCGTTGCCGGGATCACGGGCTGGACCTGGGGTGACTGCTGCGAGCTGCAGAGCCTCTGGGTCCACCCGAGCCTGCGCGGTCAGGGTCTGGGAGCCCAGCTCCTGGCCGCAGCCGAGGCCGAGGCGGCAGCACGCGGGTGCACCCAGACGGTTCACCTCACGTACGACTTCCAGGCACGGCGGCTCTACGAGAAGACCGGCTACGAGCTCGTCGGGCAGGTGACGGACTTCCCCAGGGGCGCCGCCGTCCTGTGGTTCCGCAAGCCCTTGGGCGCCCCGAACCTTGACGGGGCGGGCGAGGGCTGACCCAGCGCGGCCCGGGCGCCCGGGTGAGCAAGCCACCCGGGGACGCCCCGGCTATTGCTGTGCTGGATCAGACCCTGGATCAGGCCTCGGCTGCGCCAGCCTGCACAGCGGCCTCATCCAGGACCTCGTGAACGGTGGCGGTCCCGCCGAGCTCAGCCAGCTTCGCCTCCACCGCTGGGGCCTCCTCGGCATGGGCCAGGACACCCACAGCCGCCTTCCCGGCGGTCAGGTCAGCGGCGATCCTCGCCTTGTCCTCATCGCTGAGCTTGAGGCCCTTGTGGTGCATGGATCCGCCCACCGCGCCGCCGGCAACTCCGACACCGCCCCCGACGATGGCCGTGGCAGCGCCGAACCCGAGGAACGCCGGACCCAGGACCAGCAGGCAGGCACCGATGCCGGCACCGGCGGCAACGCTCGTGGCGCCGACCTTCTCCGTGGAGAGCTTCCCGTCCGCGTCGAGGACCAGGACGCCGATCGCGTCGCCATGGGCCACACCGGACTCCTTGACGGTGGTGGCCGCGGCGTCCGCTGTGGGCTCGTCGGCGAAGAACGCGAGAACCAGGTGCTTGTCAGACATGTTGCTCCTTGTGGTGTTGGGTGCGACCCGGGATCTGGTTGAGGCTCGTCAGGGCACTGCCACCTGACCAGCCACCTGACCAGCCCTCTGATCCGACCACATGCGTCCAACTGGTTGCAACCGCTGTGGGGGTTATGGAAGGGCGGTCGGCTGGCCGCCTCCCCGCGTGGCGTCGCAGGCGGACATGGAGGATCGTCGTGCCGGTGAGCGCAGGTGAAGAGGCTCACCTGTTCGAGTCCATCCAGCCGTCACACGATCGGAGCCCCACGGACATGTCAGCCCCCGATGCACCGGCCCAGACCCCCAGCGTGCTGCTGTTCGACGTCTCGGAGACGCTCTCGGACCTCTCGCCGCTGGGCGACCGGTTCGTCGACGTCGGCGCCCCGGACCACTTGACCCGCACGTGGCTGGCCACGTTGCTGCTGGACGGGATGGCGTTGACCGCCGCACGCGCACAGGCGCACTTCGGTCAGCTTGCCATCGGCACGCTGCGGTCCAGCCTCACCGGGCTGGCCCTGAACCGACCCGTCGACGAGGCGATCGCGCACATCATGGCGGGGTTCGACGAGCTCGGCGTTCACAGCGACGTCCCTTCGGGCCTGCCAGCCCTCGCGGCGCTCGGACCGCGGCTGGTCACCCTGACCAATGCCGAGGCCTCGGTCTCGGAGCGGCTGTTCGGGCGCACTGGACTTGCCGGACACGTCGATCGCCACCTGTCGACCGAGGACGCCGGGATCTGGAAGCCCGCACCGCCGGCGTACGCCTACGCGGCCGGGCGCTGCCGAGCGCGACCCGCCGAGATGATGCTCGTCGCCGTCCATCCGTGGGACATCAACGGGGCACACCTCGCGGGACTTCGCACCGCGTGGATCAACCGGACCGGGGCGACCTACCCCAGCTACTTCAACGCCCCCACACTCGAGGCCACGTCACTGGCGCACCTGGCCCTACTGCTGGGCCCCTGACCGTACCCACCACCCGGTGGGGGTGCTCCGCCCCCACTTGGCCATCGTGTGTGCTCGCATGTCGCCGGTGACGGTGTGGTCGGAGTCAGGCGCTCGCCCCCTGGGACGGAGCCCTTCGCCTCGTTGCCCGACCGCGAGCGCGCAATGGCCTTGCCCAAGTCCCAGAGGATCAACAGCAGCACGGCGGGTGCTGCACCGATGAGCCACTGGGTCTCGGTCAGGCCCGCGCCACCCAGCAGCGAGGTCAGGTCCCCTCCCCGGGCGATCAGGACGGCCAGCACGATCTCCACCAGGGCCGTGATGTTCAGGGTCCGGTTGTCGAAGGTCTCGGAACGCAGGGCCGTGGCCTTCTCGTCGCGGCACTCGAACGCGGCGATCACCAGCATCAGGGAGAACGCGACCAGGCCCATGGTGCTCCCGATCTCGCCAGCCCCGTAGATAGCCGCGCTGCCGCCTCGGTCCCGCTGAGGCCGGTGTCCACGGACAATCCGACCGCGGACGCCGTCTCCTCAGCGGACTTGCCGTACCACGCCACGGATGCCGGGGCAGACGCAGTCGGGGACACTGTCATCGTCATCTCCTCGTGTGACGCGGGCAGCACGCCGTGTTCGTCCGGCGGCGAGTTGACTCGATGCCGCTGGCCCGCACCCCCGTGAAGGGATGCGGGCCAGCGGCGTGGGCTGATGTTCAGGTCTCAGCCTCAGGGAAGGACCGCGACGCCGTCGCTGTAACTGATCACGTAGCTCGGCGGCTCGAACTGCGCCTTCTCGCCGCAGTTCTCCGGCACCCCGGGGGTGACGCACGGCACGATCCCGTCGACCTTGTCACCGTTCCCGTTCACGACGGAGTTGATCGCGCCCGGACCGCTGAGGTTCTTCGTCATGACGTGGGTCAGGACTACCCCTGGCGTGTCGGGCACCTCGTATCCGTTCTCGGTCACGATCGAGGGGTCGTTGCGATTGAACACGTACACCCCGCCGCCCCACAGCTGGTGGTGACTTGACGTTGTCGGCGACCTTGTAGCCGGCCCAGCCGAGCGTGCCGTCCGGCTGTGTCCAGTCCGCCTGGGTGGGCGGGTCGTAGGGCAGCTCGTTCTGGTAGAGCAGGACGCGGCCGTTCTCGCCGTTCCAGATCGTGTTGTACTCCTGGAAGTGCTCGACGAAGAGGCCGGTCGCGTGACGTCGTCGCCGTTGACCACGACGCCGTTGCGCCCGATGTTGGTCCGCCAGCGCTCGGTGTCGCCGAAGGTTGCCTCCAGTGCGGTCGAAGCCCTCGATACCGTGATCTGCGCGCCACACCCAGGTGTGGTCGATCAGGACGTTGTCGCTGTTGACCTCGCATGGCCACGTCGACCTTGCCGACGTACGGACCGCCGACGCGGAAGTACACGTCGGACAGCGTGGTCGGGTTGTTGCGGACAACGTGTTCCTGCCGTTGTTGCCGTTGGCTTCGTGCCGACCTGCAGCAGCACCGGCGACTCGACAGTGCCCGCGTCGATGGTCACTCCGGCCACGATGATGCCCGGCCGGTCGGCGAGCGTCAGCGGCATGGCTCCGTCCACCGCGTGCAGGGTCGCCAGGCCCATGCCCAGCACGACGGTGTCCGCCCGCTTCACCGAGATGCTCCTCGCGACGTCGTAGACGCCGGGAGTCAGGATCAGGTTCTTGCCGCGGGCGAGCTGGTTGTTGATCGTCTGCACCGAGTCACTCGGATCGTGCGATGAAGAAGTCGCTGATCGGGATGCTCCGTCCCGGCGTCATGCCCGTGTCCCAGCTGACTCCACTCGTGTTGCGCTGCGCTGACGGAACCTGCACCTGGTACTTGCCCTTCTTGTCGACGTACAGATACGGCTTCTCCCGGCTCAGCGGCGTCTTGTCAAGCAGTCGTGTACGGCGGGTCCGGGTAGGCGGAATCCGCTGGGGCTGGCCCGACCGTGAAGTCACCCGGAGAAGACCTGGTTCCAGACCGCGTTCGTCCAGACGGAAACCTCGCTGTTGCGCGCGTACCACTGCTGCTGCGAACCGTTGATGACGAGCAGCCGGCCCTCGAGTCGGCTATGAAGCCGCCGCTGGCGAAGGCCGGCTCGGTGCAGTAGTCCATCAGCGTCAGGTTGCCGCCCTTGACGTCCACTCGGCGCATCGAGACCGCCTGCGACACGGCCCAGAAATTGGTGTCGCTATAGCACCCTCGGCCTGGAGCCTTGACGTTGATGGTCAGGTTGGACATGCCGCGCCAGAAGTTGTTCAGCGCGAAGCAGCCGATGAACTCCGGGTTGTCCGGATCGTCGAAGCACTGGTTGTTGACCTCGATGACCCCGTTGATCTGCACGTCGCCCGGCGACGCGCCCAGACCGGCGACCTCGGTGTAGTAGCCGACCTTGCCTTGCAGGGGCTCCTCGTCGCTGCCGTATGTGCCCGGCATGAAGTAGAGGCCGTAGCGATCGCTGCCCATCTCGTTGCTGACCTGCTTGGCGTGGATCTCATCGAACTTCGCCTGGATCTCGGCAGTGGTCCAGGTGTCGTCGAAGATCGTCACGTTCTCCCCGAAGTCCGGGGCCGACGCGGTCTTCTTCGTGGTGATCTGCGCCGCCACAGCCGTTCCCCCGGCGGCGGGCGCGGCCGAGGCCATCCCGGTGGCCGCCCCGGTTCCTGCCAGGGTGACCAGCGCCAGCGCACCGGCCAGAAGCCCCCGACGGAGCCGCATTCCCCCTCGTTTCGCGCCCTCGGATGGTCGCAGTGGATCTGAGTGACGTGGTTGCACGGGCATTCCTCCAACGTGAGTAGAAGCCGCCACCGGTCTCAGGGCAGCCGGCACCCACGTGAGGGGGTTCGGGCGGGCTCCTGGCCGGAGGAGGGAGCGTGGGAGAGCGCTCTCGCCCAGAATGGTCTCGCGGCTATGCGCCTGTCAAGGGGTTAGGGCAGCATTCCCTGAACTCCCTGCCCGCGGGCGCCGGATTCGCGCCGGTTGCGTTGTTCTGATCTCACCGGGGACCCATCCAGTCAGCCGGCGCTGCACCACTCCCCGGGCGTGTGGACGGTGTGCACGACCCGCAGCTCGGCTTCGACGTCGTCGGAGACGACGGGCCGCAGGTCCGGCGCGACATGCCACTCGAACCGCTCGTCGGGGCTGACCCACCTCGCCCGCTCCGCGAGTGCGAGCGGCACGAGCCGCAGCCGCGCGTCCATCCACTCCGGCGTCCACGGGCCGTCCTCGAGGATCGACTGGGCCGCGCGGAACTCGAAGTAGATCGTCCGCCGCAACGCATTGCCCGCGGCTGGCGGCGAGCCGTGCACGATCATGTCGTCGTGCACCAGCACATCGCCTGCCTCGAGCTCGACCTCGATCGCCCCGGGCAGCTCCCAGCCGTACGTCTCGGCCAGCGCGCACGCGTCGGTGCGCCGCACCTGCGACCCCGGGATCACGTGCAGCGCACCTGCGCCGCGGCGTGAGTCGTCGAGGTAGATGTCGACGTTGAACAGCCGGTGCCGGCGGGCGTGCACCGCGTCCTGGTGCCACGGCACGGGCGCGCCATCTCCGGCGGACTTCATCACCATCGACTCGTACGTGGGCACGAAGTCGGGGCCGGCCAGGCTCTCGGCGATCCCCAGCACCGCGCGCGACCCGAGCAGCTCGAGCGAGGCGGGCTCCCCCTTGCCGTGGATGTAGTCGACCCGCCACATCACCGTCCCGGATGGCCGGTCGGCGAAGAGCCAGTCGCTTCCGGCCTGCGGGCCCTGGGCGACCCCGTCGGCCATCCACCGCTCGGAGGCCGTCCGCAGCCGGGCAAGCAGGTCGGGATCGATGCGCCCCTTGAGCACGAGGTAGCCCTCGCGGTCGAACTGTGCGACCTGCTCGGGCGTGAGCAGCCCCCGGTCAAGGTCGATCGGGTGCGTGGCAGGCGTCGTCTGGGTCATGCAAGGAGGCTAGGGGCAGCGTATCCCGGCATACTTCTCCCATGGTGGCCAATCCTTCCCAGATCCTCGCGTCACTGTGATCGCGCCACTCCATGAGGTCTTCGGCTTGGCCTGTGGCGTCTCCCTCGTCCCGGCGATGGCGCGCGCCCACCGGCATGACGATGTCGAGCTCATCCTGCCCCTGGGTGGTGCGGCGGTGCTGGAGCACGCCGGCGGACGCCACGACCTGACCGACGGCGTGTGTGCGGTGTTCTGGGCCGGGCTCCCCCATCGCGTGGCCGACCATGATGACGGCGTGGCCGTGGCCTGGCTGACCGTTCCCCTCGTCGAGGTTCTCGCGTGGTCGCTGCCAGCAGCGTTCACCGGCAGCATGCTGCGCGGGGGCCTCTCGACCTTCGACGCCCCGCCCCTGCTCGAGGCGAGCATGGACTCCTGGCAGCGCGACATCGGCGCCTCACCTGCGCTCACCCAGGCCGTCCGCCTTGAGGCCCAGGCCTGCCTGGTGCGTGCTGCGACCCTGAGCAACCTGAGCGCACCGACCAGCACCTACGCCCCCGCCACGGAGATGGCGTCCTACATCTCCACGCACTTCCGCGAGCCGTTGGCCGTGGCCGACGTCGCGGCAGCCGTGCACCTGCACCCCAGCACAGCGGCCGCGGCGTTCCGCCGGGAGATGGGCGTGACGATCGGCGAGTACCTGGCGCAGTGCCGCGTCGCCGAGGCGCAACGCCTGCTCATCTCGACCGACGCGACCACGAGCGAGATCGCGCTGCGCGCCGGGTTCGGGTCGACCAGCCGGTTCTATGAGCGGTTCCTGCGCGACGCCGGCCGTCCGCCCGCGGCCTACCGCCGGGCGATGCGCTGAGGACAGACCCCGAACACGTTCGACCATGCCCCAGCGCCGCTCCTGCACGTTCGTGCACCGTTCTGGCACATGTGCGCAGCCGCGGTCGATGATGGGGTCATAGGCCGAGCCGAGGAGCCACCCATGTTGACGTCCATCATGACCCCCGCGTCCCGCGCCGAGGCCCTGGCAAAGATGAGCGACGACGACGGACTCGACATCCTCGTCATCGGGGGCGGCGTGACCGGAGCCGGCGTCGCACTGGAGGCCGCCACCCGTGGACTGCGCGTCGGCATCGTGGAGGCCCAGGACTGGGCGAGCGGGACGTCGAGCCGCTCCACGAAACTCGTCCACGGGGGCCTGCGCTACCTGCAGATGCTCGACTTCCACCTCGTCCACGAGGCCCTCACAGAGCGCGACCTGCTGATCAACCAACTCGCACCCCACCTGGTCAAGCCAGTGGCATTCCTCTACCCCCTGGAGCACCGGGTGTGGGAGCGCGCCTACGTGGGGGCGGGCGTCGCCCTCTACGACACCCTGGCCACAGCCTCCGGGCGGCGTCGGGCCCTGCCCTTCCACCGACACCTGTCGCGCAAGGGGATGCTGCGCAAGTTCCCCGACCTGCGCCACGATGCGGCCGTCGGCGCCCTGCAGTACTGGGATGCGTCGGTCGACGACGCCCGCCTGGTCCTCACCCTGGTGCGCACGGCAGCGGCCTACGGAGCACTCGCCGCCTCGCGCACGCAGCTCGTGGACTTCACCAAGGATTCCTCCGGGGCGGTCGATGGCGCGGTCGTCGTCGACCTCGAGACCGGCCGCGAACTGCGGATCCGAGCCCGTGCCGTGATCAACTCGACAGGCGTCTGGACCGAGGAGACCGAGGCCCTGTCCGGCGAGCGCGGCGGTCTGCGGGTGCTGGCCTCCAAGGGGATCCACATCGTCGTCCCCCGCGACCGAATCCGCGGAGATGTCGGCCTGATCCTGCAGACCGAGAAGTCGGTCCTGTTCTTCATCCCGTGGTCGCGGTACTGGCTGATCGGCACCACGGACACGCCCTGGACCCAGGAGCTGCAGCATCCCGTGGCAACCTCGGCCGACATCGAGTACGTCCTCAAGCACGCCAACACCGTCCTGGCCCGCCCACTGACCCGCGACGACATCATCGGGACCTGGGCCGGTCTGCGGCCGCTGCTGCAGCCGGGGACGAAGGCGGGCACCTCGTCGGCCAAGATCTCCCGCGAGCACACGACGGCCTCGCCTGTCCCGGGCCTGACCGTCATCGCCGGAGGCAAGCTCACGACGTACCGGGTGATGGCCAAGGACGCCGTGGAGTTCGCGCTCGGGGACAGGGCCCAGGACCTCCCCTCGATCACTGAGCGCATCCCGCTCGTCGGCGCGGTCGGCCTCGAGGCCCTCGGGCGCAGGGCGACCGTGGTGGCGCGCACCTACGGGTGGAGCGGCCAGATGGTCGACCACCTCCTGCACCGCTACGGGTCGCTGCTCGGCGACCTGGTGGACGAGATCGCGGCCCGCCCGGACCTGGCCCGTCCGCTGGAGCACGCGCCGGCCTACCTGCGCGCGGAGATCGTGTACGCCGCCACGCATGAGGGCGTGCTGCACCTCGAGGACGTCATGCTGCACCGGACCCGTCTGAACTACGAGATGCGCGACCGCGGCCTGGCCGCGCTGCCCGAGATCGCCGCCCTCGTCGGCGAGATGCTGGGCTGGGACGAGCAGCGCATGACCGCGGAGATCGAGAGCTACACCGAGCGGGCCCTGGCGGAGGAGGCCGCCGAGCTGGAGCCGGACGACTCCACCGCGGAGAAGGTGCGCCTGCGCACCCCCGACGTGGCGCCCCTGCGGGTCCTGACGGCCCCCTGAGCCGGACGGTCCTCGTTCGGGCCGTCCCGCTGAACGGGCCGGAGGACCTCGACGGTCGCCAGCCCTCGCTCAGCCGCGGTCGACGGTGCCGTCCAGCCTGCGTTCCCAGGTCGTGCCGGTCGCCAGCGCCACGCACTTGTAGGCGCCGTCATAGATGCCCATGTGCTTGTTCTTCACGATGCAGTCGCAGAACATCTCCAGCAGGTCGTCCTCCTGGGTGATGAGGTCGATCGCCTGCAGGGTCCTGGGGATCGTCCGGGTCTCGATCGTGCCGTCGCCGAGCTCGGCGCTGCGGATCGCGCCCCAGGCCTCATGGGCGCCCACGCGGGCGTTGAAGATCTTGGGGATCGGGTAGAACGCCAGCTCCGACGGCTTGGTGATCAGCACGTCGCTGACCCGCATGAGGTAGTTGGTCGTGTACACGCCATGGAACGTGTTGTCGAAGATGAACACGTGCAGGCCGTGCGCCTCACCGTCTCGGATCTCATCGGCGAAGCCCTTCGCGTCGTCCCACGTGCGGTGCATCGTCACCGATGCTGCCGCCGGGCCGAGCTCGCCCTTGAGCCAGTCCCAGTTGTCGGCGTGGTCACCGAGGTTGACGAACAGGGTCAGCTCATCCCGCTCGATCATCGGGCGGCAGTGGTCGATGATCGCCTTGAACAGCTCCCGTTGGGCACCGGCGCCACCCATCGTGAGGATGAACCGACGCGGCTCCCCGTTGCGCATGCGTGCCAGGCGCGCGGCGCAGTCCACCTCGACGTTCTCGACCAGCTCGTGATCCACGTGATGACCGACGTACTTGATCGCGTCGGCCGGCGTGGGGTTGAGGATCTTGTCGTCCTCGTCGAACTGGTTCATGATCCGGAACCCGTAGTAGCCCGACGGAGACTGCACGGCGTGGGTGGCGCCCTCGGTCAGCTGGAAGGCCATCGGCCAGTTGTCGAACATCATGTCGACGACATTGGTCATGCCCCCGGCGACGGCCCCCATGCAGTTCCACATGTGCGCCGTGAGGATCGGCATGTCCTGCGGCAACGCGTGGTGGAGGTTGGCGAACAGCTCGCTCTTGCGGTAGTCGCGCGCGTTGGCCTTGAGGAACCGCCACGGCCACCCCATCGCCTGGTTGTTCAGCAGCCAGTTCAGCCCGGGAAGCGTCTTGTCCCCGGAGGTGACCGACTCCCACACGTACTTGTCGAACAGCTCGTTGCGCTGGGACACCCGGGAGTACTTGCTGTAGTTGGTGTTCCACCAGTTGATCGCGTCCTGCGTGATACCGGGGATGGCCAGCAGGTCCAACCAGTAGGGGGTACGGCCCATCGCCCGGGCAGCCGATGCGCCCGCCATCGCGATCCGGTAGTGCCCGTACCCCATCCGGATCGTCGAGATCACGATGCCGTTCTCGGCGTCGATCGGGTCACCCTCGGTGTCGCGCCGGAGGTCACGGATCCCGAGCGCGTCGCCGAGCTGCGGGTTGTCATGGACGCTCAGCTCGTACGTCTCGTTCGGGTCGTAGGCGAACTTGTCGACGAACATCTTCTGCCACGCGAGGGCCTTGCGGTCCTGGTCCGGCGTGATGGTGTTGCCGTACAGGGAGAAGTGCTTCGGGTCCATGGGGTTCCTGTTCTTGATCGCTTCAGTCGAGCTCGGGGAGCATGGCACAGACGGCCTGGGGAAGGTCGGGGTACGGGTACTCCCCGGTCACCGGTCCTGATCGGGACCGGGGTGGTCGTTCGAGCACGGCGCGACGCTGCATCACTGCACCCGCCCGCCAGCAGGTCCAGCGACCGCAATGAGGAATCCCGGCTCGCGCCAGCCCCTCGCGCGGAAGGCCTCGACCACCGCCTCGGAGACAGAGCTCGCGGCGTCAGCGTCGACCAGGGCGATGGCAGACCCACCGAAGCCCCCGCCGGTCATGCGCGCACCGAGGGCACCCGCTGCCCGGGATGCCTCGACCGCGACGTCGAGCTCGTCGCAGCTCACCTCGTAGTCGACTCGCAGGGACTCGTGGGATGCGTCCATCAGCGGGCCGACCTCGCGGACCCGATCGTCGCGGACGAGGTCGACGAACTGCTCGACGCGGGCGATCTCGGTGACGACGTGCCTCACGCGCATCTGCTCGATCGTGTCCGGCAGCGCGGCCAGGGCCGCGTCGAGGTCGGTGACGTCGCGCAGGGTGCCGACCCCGAGCCGTGACGCTGCGGCATGGCAGGCGGCGCGCCGGGCGGCGTACTGGCCGTCGACGAGCGCGTGCTCGGCCCGGGTGTCGATGACGAGCAGCTCGAGGCCCGCCTCGGCCAGGTGGAAGGGCACCTGCGCGACGCTGTTGTCGAGGGTGTCCAGCAGCAGGGCATGCCCGGCAGTGGCGCGCAGGGACGCGGCCTGGTCCATGCCTCCCGTGGGAGCGCCAGCGACCTCGTTCTCGGCCCGGACGCAGGTAGCTGCCAGCTGCGCCCGACCGGAGTCGCCGGTGGCGGCGAGTCCCAGGTCGAACAGCTCATCGAGGGCCAGGACGACAGCACACTCGATCGCGGCCGAGGACGAGAGCCCGGCCCCGAGCGGGACGCAGGAGTCGATTGCGGCGTCGAACCCGCCGAGGGTGTGGCCGTCCTGGGCCAGCGACCACGCGGGGCCTCCGGCGTAGGCCACCCAGGAGGAGACCAGCCCGGGGGCGATCCCGGCCAGGGTCCCGGTCCAGACCTCCTCCGGCGACAGGGAGGACACCAGGCGCACGACGTGGTCGTCCCTTCTGCGGACGGCGGCGAACGTACGGTGCGGCAGGGCCATCGGCAGGCACAGCCCGCCGTTGTAGTCGACGTGCTCCCCGATGAGGTTCACCCGGCCCGGCGACGCCCACACCCCGTCCGGGTCCGCCGCGAAGGCGGATCGGAACAGCGCAGTGGCCCGGTCGGCCCCCTCAGCGTCGGTCCAGGCAGGACTCGGTCCGCTCATCACCCCTCCTCCACGTCCGGTACGGCCCGCGCTTGTCCATCAGCTCCGTCGGCCTGGACCTGCGCCACATGGATCAGCACGAGTTGGTCGACGCCCAGCAGGGGCGACTGGATCCCGACCTCCGCCAGGACCCTGCCCGGCAGGGTGAGATCCGCGCGCACCCAGCCCGGACGGTGGTCGCGCGGTTCCAGCTGGAGGGGACCCGGCAGCCGCGCCGCTGCCCCTTCGGGCGGGGATCCCAGCACCTGGTCGGCGTTCCCGGGGGTCAGCGCAGCCACCCGGTAGGTCCGGTTGGGATCCAGCCCGGGCAGGGTGACCCGACCCGGAGGCCAGGTGAGTGTGTGCTCCACGGCGACCAGCTTGTAGAGCGCCTCGGACCCGTCCTGCGCGACGACGCCGTCGAGCAGGAGAGCGGGGTTGGCCAGGTCCGCGTGCACGACCCGCCCGGTGTGCAGCAGGGGGCGCAGCCGCTTGTGCAGCGCGATCCACTGGGCCAGAGCCGCCCGCTGGGCCGGCGGGGCCGCGGTCAGGTCCCACTCCACGCCCATGTGGCCCCACAGCGCTGTCCCGGCCCGGAACGACAGGTCGTGGACGCGCTGCGTGGTGTGATCCGCGCCGGACCCCACGTGGGTCCCCATCAGCTCGGGGGGCAGGGTCAGGCCGGTCCAGCGCACCATGCGCTGGCGCTCGTGGGCGTCGATGCAGTCCGAGACCCACACCCGGTCGGCGTGCTCCATGATGCCCAGGTCCAGCCGGGCCCCGCCGGCGGCGCAGGACTCGATCTCCAGCCCCGGGTGCCGCACCTTGAGCGCGGCCATCAGCTGGTACGCGGCCTCCGTCTGGGCGTGGACCCCGGGTGTGCCCTGCGGGCCGTGCCCGGCGTCCACGAGCGGGCGGTTGTGGTCCCACTTGATGTAGGCGATCCCGTACTCGTCGACCAGGCTCGACATCCGCTCGAGGATGTGGGCGTAGGCGTCCGGGTTCGCGAGGTCGAGGACGTGCTGGTGGCGCGAGGCCGGTCCGGGGCCGTGCTCGGTCCGCAGCAGCCAGTCGGGGTGCTCGCGGGCGAGGTTGGAGTCGAGGTTGACCATCTCCGGCTCGAACCAGAGGCCGAACTCCATCCCCAGCGCGTGCACCCGGTCGACCAGCCGGTGCAGGCCACCTGGCCAGACGGCCTCGTCGACGTACCAGTCCCCCAGGCCGGCCCAGTCGTGGCGCCGGCCCAGGAACCACCCGTCGTCGAGCACGAAGCGCTCGATGCCCACCTCCGCGGCGCTCTCGGCCAGGGCGACCAGCTTGTCCGGATCGTGGGCGAAGTAGACGGCCTCCCACACGTTGAGCAGGACCGGCCGTGGGCCGCGACGGGTGCGTCGGGCGGGCGCGCAGGGCCTGGTGGAACCGGCCGGAAAGGTCGTCGAGGCCCTCGCCCCAGGAGCCGAGCAGCCAGGGCGAGGAGTACTCCGCCCCGGGATCCAGCCGGATCTCGCCGGGCAGGAGCAGCTCCCCGCCGCGCAGCAGCCGCCAGCCGGTCGGCGAGTGCTCGGCGGAGACCACCTGGTTGCCGCTGTACGCGAGGTGGACGCCCCACACCCGACCCTCGCGGAACCCGAACCCGGGCTGCCCCGCGCACAGCAGGGTCGCCGAGTCATGCCCCGGCCGCCCGCCCCAGGACTCGCGCACCCAGTGCCCCTGGTCGAACGGCCGCCGCTGCGGGGTGCGCTCGCGACTGTGCCGGCCCGTCATGTCCAGCAGCTCGCCGGCGTCCGCCGGGACCGGGAGTGCCGGCTCCAGCTGGCGCACCTCGTAGGGCTCGGAGCCGAGGTTGCGCACCGTGGCGCGCACCCGGACAAGGCCACTGGCCAGCAGCTCCAACTCGACGCGCACCTCAAGGGCACAGGCTCGATCAGAGCCGACAGACAGCAGTCGCACCGCCCCCTCGGGCCCATCGGACCAGCCCGGACCGCCGGCCTCATGGACCGCGTGGGTCACCTCGTCGAATGCCACCGACCACGCGCGCCCGCTCCCGCTGCCCAGCAGACCCGGCCTGCCCAACCATCCCGACGAGTGCTGTGGGAGCACCGCGACGACGTCCAACGCGGACAGCGGACTGTCGAGGTAGGGCATCGCGAGGGCGACCAGGACCTGGTCCAGCTCCGAGGGCGACAACTCCCCCAGGTCAGGGCCCCAGTGCAGGATGCAGGGCAACTGATCGGAGTCGCAGCGCAGCACGACACTCGTCCCGCCGCGGCGCAGGTGCACCACGCGTGCCGTACCGGTCATCGCCCACCCTCGGGGCCACCCACGAGCACGGTGCTCAGCCCTTGATCCCGCTGCTGGCGACGTTCTCCACGAAGTAGCGCTGGGCCAGGAGGAACACCGTGACCGGCGGGATCATCGCGATCATGACACCGGCGAGCACGAGGTTCGGTGCGTCGGCTGCGCGGCCACCCAGAGTTGCCAGGGTGAGCGCAAGGACGCTGTTCTCCTGGTTGCCCGAGTCGATGACGATCAACGGCCAGACGAAGGAGTTCCAGGCATAGAGGAACGAGAACGTCGTCAGCGTGGCGATGGCCGGGATCGACAGGGGCACGAACACCTTCCAGAGGATCGTCCACCGAGAGGCGCCGTCGAGGATGGCCGCCTCCTCGAGCTCCTTGGGTATCGTCACGAAGAACTGGCGCATCAGGAACGTGCCGTACGCCGTGAACGCGAACGGGATCACCAGCGACACAAGGTCGTTGACCCACCCGATCTCGACCATCAGCCGGTAGAGCGGGATGATCAGGACGACGAACGGGATCATGATCGAGCCCAGGTAGAACAGGAACAGCTTCTCCCGTCCTCGGAACCTCAGCCGGGCGAATGCGTACCCACCGAGGATGCTGGTCAGCACCTGTCCGGCGACCACCAGGATGGTGACCAGCACTGTGTTCGTCAGCGCCCGGGAGAACCCGTTGAGGTTCAGGACCTTCGTGTAGTTGCCCGTCTGGAAGTCGATCTGCTCGGCCGGGACCACGTCCGCCGGGACGGCGAACACCGGTGGGGCGTTGGGGTTCGCGGGGTCGATGTACGTGCCGCCGATCCGGGAACGGTTGTCGTAGACCTCGACCTGTTGGCCATCGACGGTGATGACGTAGACGTCCTTCTCCTCACCGTCCACCATGACCGTGGTCCCGGTCGGGTCGAGGGCATCCTTCGGGCTCACCAGGATGAACTCGGGATCGTCGACCTTGCGGAACTCGCGGAGGCTCGTGCCGTTCTTCAGCCGCGCGAGCTCCGCCGTCCCGCCCCCGACGAGGGGCACGGTGAAGACCGGCAGCTCCTTGCCGTCGACCGTCGCGGTCACGGGAACGTGCGGAAGGATCCTGGGCGGGTAGGTGAAGACGTCCTCAGAGGTCTTCATCGACCCGGACAGGGCGAAGAGGAACGGGATGAGGACGACCAGCCCCGCGATGGTGAGACTGGCATAGACGAAGATGCGGGCGAACTGGCCGCGCCACCCCCGGACCGGACGACCTGACCTGGCCATCACTTCACCTCCGCATCGGCACGCTGAGCTCGGAATTGGGCGAGGGTGAAGATGAAGATGATCACGAAGAGCACCCAGGCCACGGCGCTGGCCTGCCCGAAGGAGTCCTGCTGGAACCCGAGCTGGTAGATGTAGACGACCGGCGTCAGGGTGGCGTTGTCCGGGAACCCGACCGGGTTCGGCTGGTTGAGCGCGTAGACGATGTCGAACAGCTGCAGGGCCAGGATCACGGTCGTCACCGTCACGAAGAACGTGGTCTCCTTGAGCTGCGGGACCGTGACGTGGCGGAACTGCTGCCACGCGTTGCAGCCGTCGAGCTCGGCCGCCTCGTAGAGGTCGCGACCGATGCCCTGCAGGCCGGCCGTGAACAGGACGGTGTTGAACCCGAACTGGGACCAGACGAACACGATGCACACGGCCAGCAGGGCGATGTTCGGGTCCGAGAGCCATCCGATCTCAACCCGATCGGCGAACGGGTCACCCGGTAGCACGACGTTGACCACCTGGCCGCCGGTGGCGATGCCCCAGTTGATGAACCCGACCGCGGCGTTGAACATCTGCTTCCAGATGAGGGTCACGCCGATGACGCCCGCGACGGCGGGGACGAAGAAGACCGTCCGGAAGGCCTTGGTGCCCCGGTAGCCGGCATTGATCATGACAGCCAGGAAGAGGGCCGACAGCACGGCCGCCGGGATCGCCACGAGCATGAACAGGAAGATGTTGGTCAGCGACTTCCAGAACAGCGGATCGGTCCCGCCCACCACGAGGTCGCTGAACGGCAGGGTGAAGACCTCGGAGTAGCCCGGTGGCAGGCTCGCCGCCGACGACGCCACGGTCAGGGAGAGGGTCTCGATGTAGTTGTCGAGCCCGACGTAGACCGCCTGGCTGACCCCGTCCCAGTCGTAGAACGAGATGACCATCGAGAACACGAGTGGCCCGGCGAAGAAGGCCAGGAATCCCAGCAGGTTCGGCGAGAGGTACAGCCACCCGGTCAGGGCCTCGGCCTGGGCGTTCTCGACCTGGAAGAAGCGCGCGGAGCGCTCGGAGATGATCGTCCGCAGCGCCCACGCGGCCAGCAGGAAGACGATCAGCGCCGCGACGAACAGCACGGGATCAGTCCGGATGGCATCGCCGAAGAAGAGCAGCGACCGCTGCGCCCGCATCAGGAACAGCCACCACACGGTGCCCACGGCCACGATCGCCAGCCCGGCCCACATCAACCACTGGACCGCGCGCACGGCTCCCGCGTTCGCCGTGTCGTCGGTGACCAAGGTCCCGGGAGGAAGCAGACGCTTGTGGATGCGGCGGGCGATCACCCACCAGACCACCCCAACCGCGACCAGGACCATGGCCGGGAAGGCCCTCTGGAACGCGCCGGCGAAGACGTCGAGCCCCTCGGCGATGTCCAACTGGCGGAACAGCGCCACGAACGCGCCCAGGGCCACGAAGAGGCTCACGACGAACGACAGCGTGCGACCCGCCCGGACGCGGCGCCCGAGGAGGACGACCGCGAGCAGGTTGAGCCCGAGCCCGAGGGCGCCGATGACGCCGAGCCCGGTCCGGGGAAGGGACCCCAGCGACCAGATCCCGGCCGCGATGTTGACCAGCACCCAGGTGGAGACACCGGCGAGGAAGAGGTGCCATGCCTGGACGCCTCGCAGGAGCTTCTCGAACCCCTCGTCCTCGTCCCACAGGGGACTGGGTTGTCGATCCTCGGTCTCCATGACCGCAGCAGTCATCTTCGCCTCCTCCTGAGTTCCGCGAGCAATGGCGTGCCCACGACTGAGGGTCCCGGGCCCCGATGGGAACCCAGGACCCTCAGCCGTGCTGGTGCAGGAACCGCTACTCGAACGCGGGTGCTGCGACCTTGCAGATCGTCGCTCTGGTACTCGTCGGTCGTGATCTCACCGTTCATGTACTGGGTGACCACGGCATTGGTCGCAGTGTCGAACTCCGGCCAGTTGCCCTGCCACAGCGGACCCTCGGCGACGGGGTTGTTCTGGATTCCGTCGACGAACGCCTGGTTGTTCTCCGGCGGGGTGTAGGTGAGGAACTTGTCGATGGCCTCCTGCGACGTGCGCGACGGGATGTTCGCGCCGAGCGAGGAGATCTTGTCCTGCACCTCGAGGCTGGTGAGCTCTGCGACGAGCTTCCATGCCGCGGCCGGGTCCTTCGTCTCGGCGTTGATCACGTAGGCGCCCCAGAACTGCCAGTCACCACCGGGAGCAGCCCCGGTCGGCATCGGCGCGACGTCCCAGTTGAAGTCCGTGATCTCGCGGGAGCCGGGGGTGGCCCAGCGACCGTTGGTGAACATGCCCAGCTTGCCGCTCTTGTAGACCGGCTCCGGATCCTCACCGAACTTCACGCCGTAGCCGGCGTCGTAGAGCTTCTGGTAGTACTCGATGCCGTTGACCGACTCCTCGGAGTCCAGGTTGCAGGCCGTGCGGTCCTCGTTGAAGAACGAGCCGCCCGCCGAGTTCACCCAGTAGCCCCAGTTGGCCCACCAGCCGCCCGCGCCGAAGCCCTTGACTCCGCCGCCGAGGTCGCTGATCGCCTTGGCAGTCTCCTGGAACGCGTCCCAGGTCCACTTGCCATCAGCGGCGAGCTGACGCGGATCGTCCACGCCGGCCTTGTCGATGAGGTCGAGGTTGAGGTACAGCGCGAAGGTGGACACGTCACGAGGGACGCCCCACACGAAGCCGTCCGCCTTCTGGCCGGTGGCCGGGTCGACGAGCAGCTGGTCCATCGGACCGGCGTAGAAGTCGGCCGGGTTGAAGCCCGCAGCCGCCGACACCTCGCTCGCGTTCAGGATCAGGCCGGCCTTCGCGAAGTCCGCGACGTCGGTGCCGGGGATCCAGAAGACATCGGGGGCCGTGCCGGCGGAGAGCTCGGTCTTGAGCTTGTCCTGGTACGGCGAGCCCTCGGAGTTGCCCGCCTCGTACGTCAGGTTGAGCCCGATGTTCTTGGCGGTGATGTCGTCGGAGATGCCCTGGTAGACGTCAGCCTCGGCCTGGTTGTCGGGTCGCGTCCTCCACCGGAGGTCGACGGCCTCGGCAGCCGGGCTGGCTGCCTCACTGGCCCCCGCGCTGGCGTCAGTCGTTGGTTCACTGGTCGTGCTGGAGCACGCGCTCAGGGCGAGGGCCAGCCCTACGGCTCCCACCACCCCATGACGTAATCGCATCCGGTTCGTTCCTCTCGTCATTCCTCCACGGTGGGCGGAGGACGTGGTCGTGACCTGTCGATCTGAGCCCATTCGGCCCCGATCACGAGACATCTGTCACACGAGCACCATAGCCCAAGCGCGGTGCGAATGTGCAAGACTCCTGCACAGATGTGCAGAGGAGGGAGCCGGAAGTGATCGAACGTGAGGAGTCCATGCGGCTGGCCGCCACCATGTACTACCTGCAGGACGAGCCGATGGACGCCATCGCGCGTCGTCTCGGGACCTCGCGATCGACTGTGTCCCGGCTGCTCAAAGCGGCACGGGATGGCGGGATGGTCCAGATCGCGGTACGAACCGAGCCGGACGCCGCCACGGGGGTGGCCGCACAGCTCATGACGAACTTCGGCGTCCGCGCCCACGTCGTGCCCGTCCGGGCCAGGGCCCAGGAGATCGAGCGCCTCGACCAGGTGGCCAACGTGGCCGCGCGGCTCCTCATGGACCTGTTCGACGACGAGATGGTGCTGGGCGTGGCATGGGGCACGACCGTGAGTGCCGTCGCACGCGCGCTGGGCCGCAAGCCCACGCACGGGGGCACGGTGGTCCAGCTCAATGGCGCGGCGAACACGGTCACGAGCGGCGTGGACTACGCGAGCACGATCGTCACCGCCTACGGTGCGGCATTCGACGCGGAGGTCCGCCACTTCCCGGTACCCGCATTCTTCGACTTCGCCGATACTCGCGAGGCCATGTGGCGCGAACGCAGCGTCCGGCGGGTGCTCGACGTCCAGCGGCGAGCCGACATCGCGCTGTTCGGCGTGGGCGCCCTGGGAGGTCAGGTCCCGTCCCACGTCTACTCCGCCGGCTATCTCGACGACAGCGATCTCGCCGCGCTCTACGCAGCAGGGGTCGTCGGGGACGTCTGCACCGTGTTCCTGCGCCAGGACGGCAGCTACCAGGACATCGCGATCAACCGCCGGGCGACAGGTCCCACACCCGCAGAGCTCGCCCGCATCCCTCGTCGGTTGTGCGTCGTCGCGGGTGAGGCGAAGCTGAGACCCCTCGTGGCTGCCCTGCGGGCGGGGGCCGTGACGGATCTCGTCATCGATGAGCCCACGGCACGGCACCTTGCGCCCGGGGCTCGACCTCGCTGACACGGTCCGGCCCCGGGGCGGCCGGCGGCCGGCCGTCCTACCCTCGGTCCATGACGCCGGACGTTCTGCTCGTGGGGTGTGGCCAGCTCGGCGCAGACGTCGGACTTCGCCTCGCCGCACTGGGGCACACAGTTCTGGCGATCCGTCGGCGGGCAGAGCTCGTGCCGCCGTCGCTGCTCGGGTTGTCCGCGGACCTCACCACTGAGGTCCCGCAGCTGCCGGAGCTCGACCTGGAGCACCTCGTCGTCGCCCTGACCGCCCGGCCACGCACCGAGGAGGCCTACCGGGCGACGTACGTGGACGGGATGCGCCGCGCACTCGATGCCCTGGACGTGGCCGGTCAGGTGCCGCGCCGCGCAGTGCTGGTCTCCTCCACCTCGGTCTACGGCGCGCAGCCCGACGGCGCGACGATCGACGAGGACACCCCTGCCCGCCCGTCGGACGGACCGGGCCGGATGCTGCTCGAGGCCGAGCAGCTGTTCGCCGCTCGGATTCCCGACGGGACCGTGCTTCGGCTCTCGGGCCTGTACGGAGGTCCACCCGGGCGGTTGCAGGCCCAGGTGCTGGCCGGCGACATCACGGAACCGACCCGCTGGACGAACCGCATTCACCGCGCTGACGCCGCCGCAGCCGTCGTCCACCTGCTCACTTCGGCGCAGGCCCCTGGCCCGCTCTACGTCGGCACGGACGATGAGCCTGCACTGCTCGGCGACGTGGCCGCCCACCTGGCGCAGCGTCTCGGGGCACCCGCCCCGCCCGCAACCGACCTGGCCCGGGCCACCGGCAAGCGGTTGTCGAATGCGCGGCTGCGGGCAACCGGCTGGGTGCCGGCGTATCCGTCGTACCGCGATGGATACGCGTGACGGTCGCCCCTGCTGGCCGTGACGGCTCTACACACGGCGGGCGGTGTCGACGCCATGGTCGGCGAGGCGCGCGAAGCCCTCATCGAGGCTGACGCGGGGCGCCCACTGGAGCACCTCCCGGACCCGACGTTGGTCGAACCAATGCGCTGTCGCAAGCTGGCTCGCCAGGAATCGGGTCATCGGCGGATCATCCGTCCGGCGCCCGACCCACCACAGGCCCTCAGCGACAGCACCGCCGGCCCACGCGACTGAGCGGGACACGGAGCGGGTGGGCGCCTCGACGCCGTTCGCGGAACAGATCCGCTCGACGAGCTCAGCCACAGTGCGCGGCTCGCCATTCGAGACCACGAACGCCTGCCCCTGGCCGTCCTGCGCATGGTCGAGAGCGGCCACCACTGCATCCACGGCGTTGTCGATGTAGGTGGTATCGATCAGGGCGCGCCCGCCGCCCACCAGGGCCAGCCGACCGGAACGGGCACGATCGACGATCCGCCCGACGAGCTGCGTGTCGCCCGGGCCCCAGATCAGGTGCGGGCGGATCGCGATCGTCGCGAACCCGGGGCCATCAGCGGCCAGGACATCCAGCTCGGCCTGGGCCTTGCTCCGGGAGTAGTGGCCCTTGGCGCGGCTCGGATCGGCCGGGTCCGCGCCCGTGCCCGCGAGGGCCGAGCCGGAGTGTGCGACCGACGGCGACGAGATGAAGACCAACCGTGAGACCCCGTTCGCCCGCGCTGCATCGAGGACCGTGCGGGTTCCGGACACGTTGGCCTCGTGGAACTGCGATGCGCTGCCGACCACACCCACGCGCGCCGCCAGGTGGATCACCGCCTCGACGCCCGCCAGGGCCCGACCGACCGCGTCCGCATCGTTGAGGTCCGCGAGGTGCTCGACCAGGCCGAGCTCAGCGACCACCGGCGCCGGGCGGCGCTGCAGCACGACGACGTCGTCCCCCCTCGCGTGCAGGGCACGCACCACCCCCGCGCCGAGCAGGCTGGTGCCGCCGGTCAGCAGGACCCTCATGGCCTGCCCGGCCGACGCCCGTCCAGCACCCGCTGGGCCCAGTGCCCGACTGCGACCCGGTCGATCTTCGAGTTGTGCCGGATGTCCACGGGCAGGGTCCGCACCACCAGGACGGCGGCAATCCCCGGGACCACCCCGGAGGCGTCTGCGGCTGCGGCCCGGACCGCGTCCCGCAGAGGCGCTGGAGCCAGGCCCGACCGGCGGATGCCCGGGAGCTCCACGACAACAACCACCTGGGCGGCACCCCGTGGACCGACGCCGACCACTGCCGCCCGGCTGACGCCGTCAACGCCCTCGACGCGACGTTCGATGCCCACGGGAGTGACTGGCCCCTCGGCGGTGACGATCACGTGGACGAGCCGGCCCTCGATCCACAGGCGCCCATCGGCGTCGAAGTGCCCGACGTCTCCGGTGCGGTGCCAGCCCGGGGCGGGCGTAGCGGCCCGATCGGTCACCCAGAGGCGGTCGTAGCGCGCCTTGATGTGGGCCGCCCGGACGCACACCTCGCCGGTCACCTCCGGGGCTGTGGTCCGCTCGCCGCTCGGGACGCCGTCCTTGTCCAGCGGTGCCAGCTCGACCTGCACGCCGGGCACGGGCCGTCCCACGCACACGCCGTTGCCGAGACCGGCCTCATCCAGGCCGGCGAGGTCGATGTCCGCGACAGGCAGGACCTCGGTCATCCCGTACGGGGCGTGCGCCTCGGCGACCGGTAGCAACCGTTGCATCGCATGCAGCGTCTCGGCAGGTACGGGAGCGCCGGTGGACAGCAGCAGCCGCACTCGCGACAGGGCCGCGCGCCCCGCGGGATCGACGCCATCGGCGGTCGCCACGACGTTCGCCAGGGCGGCCGGGGAGGCGAACACCATGGTCGCGTCGATGGCCGCGGCCGCGTCACCCATGGCCTTTGCGGTCAGGGTCCGCGGGGCCGTGAGGTTCATGTCGGGCACGGCCGACGGGATGCCCAACGCTGCCCCGAAGAGGGCGAACGGGCCGAACGCTGCGACGAGCCGGTCGGTTGCCGTGATCGAGTAGAGGGAGGCCAGCTGTTCCCGCTGGGCCTGGAGCTGGCCGTGCAGGTACAGCACGCCCTTCGCGGGTCCCGTGGCCCCGGAGGTGAACGCAACGACGGCGGGCTCGTCGGCTCCCGGCGCCTCGGGGGGCACACCGTCACCCAGACGCTCGATCTCCTCGAGGCTCCAGCGCACGCCGAGGCCACGCCGGGTGGGCGCAGCGACCGGTCCCACGGAGATCAGCTGCGCGCCGGTGCCCATGAGCCGAGCGGCGGCCAGGCCCTTGGCGGTGCCCATCACGTAGGCCGGGCCCGCGCTGCGCAGTGCGACCCTCATGCCCCGGATCCCGAGCCCGGCGTCCACGACAACGGCGATGACCCCGGCGCGCCAGATGCCGTAGAGGGCGGCGGTCAGGTCGGTGCCGGGAGGGACCAGCAGGGCGATCCGCTCCCCGCGCCCGACGCCGATCGCCGCGAGCCCCGCGGCCACACGGGTGACCCGGGCGTCCAGCTCGGCGAAGCTGACGGAGGCCGTGACCCCAGCCGGCCCGAGCTCGGTGACTGCCGGAGTCCCGCTCGTGGTCGGATCGGCCGCCCGCTCGGAGATCCCCGCCCACAGCGGCCGCCCGGCGTCGGGCACGGGGGGTGCGGCCGACCCCTCCCCTGCGTCGGAGCGAGGCTCGGCCAGGAGGCTGCGAGTACGGACCCACGTGGCGACGTCGGCGGCGAAGGTCGGCGCGTCCTCGGGGACGAAGTGGCTGGAGCCCTCATAGCGGTGGACGTCGGCATGTGGCAGCCGCCCGATCAGGTCTCGCAGGTAGAGATCGGAGAAGACCGGATCCCGCGGCCCCCACAGAAGCAGCACGGGGATGCCGGCAAGCGCCCCCAGCCCGTCGGCGATCGCATCCAGGGGCGCCGCGCTGACGTCGTCGGGATCCAGGGGGATGTCGGCGACGAAGTCCTCGATGGCGTCCCGACGTCCCGCCCCGGAGTAGGGGGCGTAGTAGCCGGCCCGGATCTCCGGCGGCGGCACCGGACGCGACATGAACAAACCGGCCCGGATGAAGGTCCTGGTCCGCGAGGTGACCGCCGGCAGCATGCCGGGCAGGCGGGCGGCCCGGATGACGGTCGGCGCGCTTGCATTCGCCGGCTGGTGGACGGCGGTGTTGGACAGCACGACACCGGCCATCTGGTCGAGGTGCCGGAGCACCCAGCCCAACGAGATGGGACCTCCCCAGTCATGGGCGACGGAGATGATCGGACCGCTGTTCCCGGGTCCGGTGAGGCCCAGTGCGTCGGTGAGCGAATCGAGGTCGTCCACCCGCTGGGCCAGTGGGCGAACGGTCCCGGTGCGCTGGGAGAACCCCATGTCCAGGTGGTCGATCGCGATCACCCGCCAGCCCGCGGGCGGCCGGGCAACGAGGCGTCGCCACAGGTAGGACCAGCTCGGGTTCCCATGCACGCAGAGCAGGGTCCCGACGGGCTCAGGCGTGTCCTCGGGCAACCCGGCGTGCGAGTCCAGGACGTGCCACGTGCGGGCGACTCCGGTCGAGTCCGGCGCCACCACCTCACGCGACCAGCGGGCGTCCAGCCCGCTCAACCCGGCAGGCGGCAGGCTCACCAGACGATCTCGGCGGCTGCGGCGTTGATCCCCGAGCCCATGCCCAGCAGGATCACCCGGTCACCCCGCTCGATCTTGTCCTGGTGCATCGCCAGGGTGATCGGGATCGCCGCGGGTCCGATGTTGCCCCGAGTCGGGAAGGTCAGCGGCACGAGGTCGGCGTCAAGTCCGAGCCTCTGGATCATCGCGCCACAGTGCACCGTGGACACCTGGTGCATCACGTAGTGCTGCACGTCCGTCCAGTCGAAGTCCGCCTCCGCGTCCTTCCACGCCGCCTCGGCCACATCCAGGCCTGCGAGCAGCAGCCCCTTGCTGTCGGTGACCATGCGCTCCATGTCGCCCTGGCACAGCTGGTTGTGCTCGGTGGCCGCCCGACCCACGCCGCCAACGAACGCATGGCCCTCCGGGTGCCGATCGGCGGGGCCCATGACCATGCCGGCGGAACCGGAGCCCAGGGTCAGCGTGGCGAAGTCGGAGAACAGGTCAGCGGCAGTGGTGTCCTCGGACTGCAACCGAGCCAACGTGCGCTCCTGGACGGTGCGGCTGCCCTCACCGTCCACGATCAGCGCGTACTGGATCTGCCCCGACTCGATCATCATCGCGGCCAGCTGCATCCCGTTGACGAAACCGAGGCACGCGTTGGACAGGTCGAAGTTCAGGCAGGACGTGGGCAGGCCGAGCTCATGGTGGACCGAGACCGCGGCGGACGGCTCGAGGCGTGCACGGCACACCGAGGTGTCGATCAGGAGTCCGATCTGCTCCGGGGCGATGCCGGCCTCAGCCAGTGCCTGCGCACCTGCCTGGGCGGCCGCGTCCGTGAACGAGACACCCTCGGGCCACCACCTGCGCTCCTCGATGCCCGCCAGCTGCTGAAGCATCCCCTTGCGCACGCCGAGGCGCTGCAGGGTGGGCGCCAGGCGCTCGTCGAAGTAGTCCGAGGTGATGACCTCCGGTGCGTCCACGGCAACAACCGACAGGATCGCTGCATTGTTGAACCGGTAGACGGTGTTTCCACTCACGGGACTCTCCTAGACAAGGGACGCCAATTCTCCCATGGTTCACGAGTGCGGGCCGCACGCGCTGGGTGGGGGCTGGCGACCGAGGCCGGCGCGACCCGGGGCATCGCCCAGGGGCAGGCTAGGAGGTGCAGGGATCTTTCCGGACGTGGAAGGTGGCACGATGCGCCGCTTGGCGATCGCGGTGGGCGGTGTGGGACTCATTGCCGCCGCCGCAGCGGGCGCGGTTCTGGCAGCTCGCTCCCGGGCCCGGCGCATCCGCGAGTTCCCCGACCCGGTGGCGCTGGAGGACCTGATGCGCGAGCCCACCGGCGAGGAGGCGGTTGTCGAGCGTCCCGATGGCACCCGGCTGCGGGTCCGGATCTGCGGAGCTGGTCGAACCGTGGCGCTGGCACACGGCATCGCTCTGACCCTGGGCGAGTGGAACCTGGTCACGGCGCTGCTGGTCGCCGACGGGTTCCGGGTCGTGGTGTTCGACCAGCGCGGGCACGGGCAGTCCACGATCGGCACCGACGGGATCAGCGCGCCGGTGATGGCAGCGGACCTTGACGCTGTCCTCGAGGCGACCAGCAGCACCGACGCGATCCTGGTCGGGCACTCGATGGGTGGGTTCCTGGCCCTGGAGGCAGTGCTCGAGGTTCGCGGGATGCGCGAGCGGTTGGCCGGGCTGGTCCTCGTGGCCACGTTCGCCGGGGACATCCTCGACGGCGCCCCCCAGAACCGGGCCGAGGCCCCCATCCTGCGCAGCCGCCTGCTCCCCCGCCTGGGGGCCAACCCCACGATCGGCACGCTGTTCGCCGCGTCGTTCTTCGGCTCCACGCCCTCCCCCGCGATGCTGACGGCGTTCCTGCACCTGGTCCTGGGCCGCGACCACGAACCCCTGCTCCCCCTCCTCGAGGCGTTCACCTCCGAGGACCTGCTGGCCCGTCTGCCGCAGGTGGACCTCCCCACCGTGATCGTCTGCGGCTCGGCCGACCGCACCACCCCCCCGCGAGACTCCCGGCGGATGGCCGCAGCCATCCCCGGGGCACGATCCGTGTGGGTGACCGGCGCGGGGCACATGCTGCCCTGGGAGGCCCCCACGGTGATTCGGGACGCGGTGGTCAGCGTGGCGGTCCGCGCCGATCAGGTCCGATGAGCACGAGGGCAGTACAGTGGGGGCACCCACGGCACAGGCCCCAACCGCCGGGGCAGTGAGATCTGCGGTCGCCGAGAAGATCATCGGCTGATGCTCAGGGCCCGTCGTCCGATCGGCGGGGCCGTCGCGTGATCGCAGGCACGTGGGACTGAGGGCGCCGCGTTCGCGCGCGCCCGGCACGCAGGGAGGTGCTTTGGCTCGAGCAGGCCAGCGTCAGACGGCTGCCCACCGCGGCGCCCCACGTCACCAGCGACGGGGTCGACAGGGCGACAACGAGGGCATCATCCCCGTGCTCGCCATGACCGTGAGCGAGGTGCAGGCGGAGGTGGCCCGCGGCGCGATCCGCCCCTCGGTGCGCACGAAGTTCCAGGTCGTCGCGATACTCGTTCGCGAGGAGCGCGCTCGGGTCAGGGCCGACGGGACAACCACCGAGGCGTTCAAGGCCACACAGCTCAAGCGCCTGGACGGCGTGGCGACGATCCTCGCCAGGACGGCTGCTCGCGACACATCGCTCCTGTCGCTGATCGCCGACGACTCCGAGCTCTCCGAGTCGGGCAGGCGCCTGCGTCGCGAGCTGCTGGAGTCAGCAGGGGTTGAGGTGGCTCCCGAGGAGGCCGAGCCGAACCGCGTCGAGGCTGCTGCGCCGGCCAAGCGCCAGGTCGTGCCCAGGTCGGTCATCTCCCGCCAGCTGGCCAATCCGTTCCTCGCACCCGACCTGAGCGCTGCCCGCCCGGCGGAGGTCCGCCCTCAACGGCTGGCCGGCTGGGAGCTCCTCGGCCCGCTGCTGCGCTCCTTCGAGGATGCGGGCTCCGGTGCGATCTCCTGCATGCCGCTTCCCGAGCCGTCGGCGGCACGCGTGCCCGACGGACTGGAGCTGATGCCCCACCAGGCGCAGGTGGTTGCGGCCGCCGCGGCGGGTCATCGCACCTTCCTGCTCGCCGACGAGCCGGGCCTGGGCAAGACCGCGCAGGCGCTGCTCGCAGCCCAGGCCGCCGATGCCTACCCCCTGCTCGTGGTGGTCCCGAATGTCGTCAAGACGAACTGGGCACGCGAGGTCGACCTCTGGACACCGCGTCGCTCGGCAACCGTCATCCACGGCGATGGCGACACGATCGACGGGTTCGCCGACATCGTCATCGTCAACTATGAGGTCCTCGACCGCCATGTCGGCTGGCTGGGCGACCTCGGCTTCCGCGGCATGGTCGTCGACGAGGCGCACTTCATCAAGAACAAGGCCTCGCAGCGCTCCCAGCACGTGCTGGAGATCTCCCAGCGGATCCGCAACCGGATCGGCCGCCCCTTGCTCATGGCGCTGACCGGCACGCCCCTGATCAACGACCTCGAGGACTTCCTGGCGATCTGGGCGTTCCTCGGCTGGATCGACGAGACCAAGCCCCGCGGCGAGCTGATGGCCGCCCTCGAGGACACCGGGCTGGTGCCCGGCGACCGAGGCTTCTACCCGACGGCCCGGCGATGCGTGATCGACATGGGCATCGTGCGCCGCCGCAAGATCGATGTGGCCGCAGACATCCCCGCCCGCCGCGTGGCCGACCTCCCCGTCGAGCTCGACGCCGAGGCCGCCCGCTCGATCCGCAAGGCCGAGCGTGTCCTCGCCCGCCGTCTTGTCGCCCGCTACAACGACGCCCTCCAGAGGCGGTCCTCCGGATCCGTCGTCGACGGCATCGACCACGACCTGGTGCGCCGGATCGCGACGTGGGAGCGCCGGGACACAGCCAAGGCCGAGACCGGCGAGAACGTGTTCACGATGATGCGGCGGATCGGTCAGGCCAAGGCCGGTCCCGCGGCCGACTACACCGCCCAGCTGGCACGCAGCGTCGGCAAGGTGGTGTTCTTCGCCAAGCACATCGACGTGATGGACCAGGCCGAGGAGCTGTTCGCCCAGCGTGGGATCGGCTACGCCTCGATCCGCGGGGACCAGACCAGCAAGGTCCGCCAGCGCAACATCGACGCGTTCACCAACGACCCGGACGTCGCCGTGGCGGTGTGCTCGCTGACCGCCGCCGGGGTCGGCATCAACCTGCAGGTCGCCTCGAACCTCGTGCTCGCCGAGCTGTCGTGGACCGCCGCGGAGCAGACCCAGGCGATCGACCGGATCCACCGCATCGGCCAGGAGGAGCCCGTGACCGCCTGGCGGATCATCGCGGCTCAGACGATCGACGCCAGGATCGCCGAGCTCATCGACAGCAAGGCCGGGCTCGCGGCCCGCGCGCTCGACGGCTCGGCCGAGGAGCCGTCGACCTCCGCCGACATCCAGCTCGAGGCCCTGGTCGCACTGCTGACCTCGGCCCTCAACGATCCACTGCAGGCGGATCTGCTGGCGTAGCCGCTGCCCACGCGCCCGGAGGTCCATTGCCCTGCGCACGTCCCTGCCCCCACACTGGGCCACGGCGCAGGGGCGCCGATCGGTGACGAGCGGAGGAGCCTCATGGACACGGATCTGGTCGACCAGGTCGTGGACACGGCGGCGCGCGTCGTGGCCAGCGGGGCGATCGGGGCCAATGGTCACGGCAACGTCAGCATCCGGGTCCCCGGGGCCCAGGAGATCTACTACACGGCGGCCCCGTCGCTGCGGGACCACCCGCGGTCGGCCGTCGTGCGCCTCGGGCTGGATGGGACCCTGATCGAGGGTGACCTGCCCCCCATCCAGGGGGCGGCGGTCGCCATGCACACCGCGATGTACGCCGAGAACTCCGAGGTCGGGTGCGTGCTGCACACGCACTCCCCCTTCGCGACCGCCTACGCGGTGGCCAACCAGCCCATCGGATGCTGGATCGAGGCCCTGGCCATGTTCGGCCTGCCGTCGGGGGTGCCGATGGCTGGGTACGGCCCGCGCGGGTCCGACCAGGCGGTGGCCAACATCCGGCACGCGATCGTGCCTGGGGTGCCTGCCGTGCTCCTGGCCAACCACGGCGTCCTGGTCTTCCACCGCACCCCCGACCTGGCCATCCTGGTGAACGGAGTCGTCGAGGAGGCAGCGCAGGCGGGGATCAGCGCAGCCGCGATCGGCGGCCCACAGGAGATCGCCGAGTCGATGAGAGCCGCCGCGCTGCAGCGCGCCATGGCCTTCGAGCAGCAGGGGACCCAGCACGCCTGAGACCAGCTGCGCGGGAGGGTCCGGACTTGCGTGCCCAGGCCCAGCGCTGTCCTGTGGCTTCCGGCACCCGCGCCTGACAGAGTCGGAGAATGCAGGAGAACACCATCACCGTCACCACCGCTGACGGCATCGAGCTCCAGACCTTCCGTTGGGCGCCCGAGGGCTCGCCGCGCGCAGTGGTGCAGGTGCAGCACGGGCTCGCGGAGCATGCCGCCCGCTACCGACGGTTCGGGCAGGCCCTGACCGGTGCGGGCTACCTCGTGTACGCGCCCGACGGCAGGGGGTCGGGACGGACGGCTGCCGGGAGGTACGGCCAGTGGGGGCCGGACGGCTGGCCCGGCTGGGTCGACGACCTGGCCCGCCTCAACGCCCGGATCAGGCAGGACAACCCGGGGCTGAAGGTGGCCCTCTTCGGGCACAGCATGGGCTCCTTCGCCAGCCAGCAGTACGTTCTCGACCATTCCGGAGACATCGATGCCCTCGTCCTGTCCGGGACGACCGAGGTCAGTGGCCTCGCGGCCATGCTGGACTCCGACGTGCCCGCCGACCTCAGCGCCTTCAACGCGCCCTTCGAGAACCGGACTGGCTATGAGTGGCTGTCGCGGGACGAGTCCGAGGTCGACGCGTACGTCGCAGACGAGGCCTGCGGGTTCGCCGCCCCGAAGCTGACCGGGATCGCCACGTTGGCGCAGGCGGCGGATCCCCAGCGCCTGGCCGGGATCCGGTCGGACCTGCCGATCCTGCTGGTCTCCGGCAGCGACGACCCGCTGGCCGGCGGGGGTGCCGCTGTCGAGACGGTCGCCCAGCGCTACCTCGATGCCGGGGTCCGCGACGTCCAGGTTCGCATCTACCCGCGGGCACGTCACGAGCTGCTCAACGAGACCAACCGCGAGGAGGTCACCGCCGACGTCATGGCGTTCCTCAACAGGACCGTCGGGGCCTGAGCGCACGACTACCTGCAGTTCACCGGGGAGCGGCCCGACGACAGCTCCCCACACGACCCCGACAGCCCCACGCCGTGACGGCGCCCCACCTCCGGGGCCGCAAGACCAAGGAATGGTTGTGCAGACGATGAACCAGAGCACCCCCACCACCCCCGACATGGCAGTCGAGGTCCACGGCCTCACGAAGAGCTTCGGCCGCGTCCAGGCGCTGCGCGGGCTCGACCTCAGCGTCCCGGTCGGCCAGGTCACGGGATTCCTGGGCCCGAACGGCTCAGGCAAGTCGACGACGATCCGAATCCTGCTGGGCCTGCTGCGTGCCGATGGCGGTCAGGCGAGGGTGCTCGATGGCGACCCGTGGGCCGACGCGGTCCGCCTGCACCGGTCCATCGCCTACGTCCCGGGCGATGTCACCCTCTGGCCGAACCTCACCGGAGGCGAGGCGATCGACATCCTGTGCCGGCTCTCCGGGCCGCTGGACCCCGGGCGCAAGCAGGTGATGCTCGAGCGGTTCGACCTCGACCCGACCAAGAAGGCACGCGCCTACTCCAAGGGCAACCGGCAGAAGGTCGCCCTGGTCGCCGCCCTGGCGTCCCGGGCCGACCTGCTGCTTCTCGACGAGCCCACCTCGGGCCTGGACCCGCTGATGGAGGCCGCGTTCACCGAGTCGATCCGCGAGGTGAAGGCCGAGGGACGGTCGGTCCTGCTGTCCAGCCACATCTTCGCCGAGGTGGAGAGGCTCGCCGACCAGGTGACGATCATCCGCGAGGGAGTGACCGTCGAGTCGGGCACCATCGCTGAGCTGCGCCACCTGACCCGCTCCCAGGTCACGGTCGGCCTCGACCACGGGGCTGACGGGCTGGCCGCCCTGCCGGGGGTGCACGACCTGGAGCAGCTCGACGGTCACGTCACGTTCGCCGTCGATGACGCCGAACTCCCCTCCGTGCTGGCCGCGGTCGCCGCCCTCCAGCCGCGTTCCCTGGTGGCCAACCCGCCCTCCTTGGAGGAGTTGTTCCTTCGCCACTACGGCACCGAGCTCGCAGCCCTGAGCGGGGGCGACCGATGACCGCGACGATCCATCCCAGCGACCTGGCGGCCACCTCCCCGGTCGTCCGGCGACCGGCCTCCGACACCCTGGTCGGCACCGGCACGATGGTCCGGCTGGTGGTGCGGCGCAACCGCGTCCGCCTGGCCGTGTGGTGGGCGGTCCTCGTTGGGCTGTTCGCCTACGTCGAGGTCTACTACAAGGACATCTTCACCACGCAGGCGGCCCTCGACGACTTCGCGGCCGTGAGCGACATCCCCTCGATCAAGGCGCTCACCGGCCTCGCGGCGGCGCCGAACACCATGGGCGGCGCGGTCTGGACCAAGATCTGGATGACGTGCACGCTGTCCCTGGCCCTGGGCGTCGTGTTCCTCGTGACCCGCAACGGCCGCGCGGACGAGGAGCTCGGGCGCACCGAGCTGCTGCGCTCCCGGATGCTCGGTATCCACGCCGGCTCAGTCGCGTCCTGGTCGGTGAACGCAGCCCTGTGCGTCGCGGTCGGCGTGGGAGTTGCGCTGGTGTCGGCTGCCGGTGGGCTCGACCCGTCCGGTTCGGGGATCACCGGGTCGGTGATCCTCGGCGCCTCGATGGCCGGCGTCGGCCTGGTCGCGATCGGGGTGGGTGCACTGGCCGGCCAGGTGACCTCCACCTCGCGGGCCGCGAACGGGCTCGGCTCGGCCGTCCTCGGGTTGTTCTACCTGACGCGCATGGTCGGCGACCTCGGTGACGGGCGCCTCACCTGGGCCAGCCCCATCGGGTGGGGCCAGGAGATGCAGCCCTGGGGGGCCAACCGGTGGTGGCCGCTGGCGCTGATGCTGCTCTTCACCGCTGCCCTGCTCGGGGTGGCGATCAGGCTGGAGGCTCGACGCGACCTCGGCGCCGGGCTGCTTCCCGACCGCGCAGGCCACGCATCGGCCCCCGCGCGGTACGCCACCGCGCTGGGACTCGGGCTGCGGCTCCAGCGGGGCCCGATCATCGGCTGGACCCTCACGATCGCGCTCAGCGCCCTCATGTTCGGCTCCGTCGTCCAGGCGATGACCGACCTCATGTCCGACGCTGGCGGGTCGGTGGCCTCCGTCATCCGGGGCACCGGCATAGAGGCGCTCCTGTCCATGCTCATCGTCATGATCGCCATGATCACCACGGCGTTCGCCATCCAGTCCGCGGTCTCGCTGCGCGGTGACGAGGCCAGCGGCATCATCGAACCGCAACTGGCCGGTGCGTTGTCGCGCACCCGCTGGGCGGCCGGGCGGCTGCTGATCCCCGTCGTCGGCTCGGCGCTGCTGCTGATCATCGGTGGCGGGGGCATGGGCGCCGCCTACGGGTCGATCATCGGGGATCTCGGCGGCCAGACGGCCCGGCTCGGGCTGGCCGCCCTTGCCTACTGGCCGGCCGTCATGGTGTTCGTCGGGATCGCCGTCGCGCTGTTCGGGTGGCTGCCCCGGCTGGCGATCCCCCTGTCCTGGGGCGTCCTGGCCGCGATGTGGTTCGTCGTCCTCATCGGCGAGGCCCTGCACCTTCCCAGCTGGGTGCTGGACCTCCTGCCGTTCTCGGCCACCCCCTACGTGCCGTACGAACCGCTGACCTGGACACCGCTGATCCTCATGACCCTCAGCGCCGCGGTGCTGGCCTGGGTCGGGCTGGACCGCTTCGCCCGGCGCGACGTGCAGCCCGGCTGATCGGCGATCGGCCGGGAGCATCGAGAGTCCGGCCCATCAGAGGACCTTGGACAGGAAGGCCTTGGTGCGGTTGTGCTGGGGGTTCGCGAGCACCTCGCGAGGGCTGCCGGCTTCGACGACGACCCCGTCGTCCATGAACACGAGGCTGTCACCGACTTCGCGCGCGAACCCCATCTCGTGGGTCACCACGATCATGGTCATGCCCTCGTCGGCCAGCTTCCGCATGACGTCGAGAACTTCGCCGACGAGCTCCGGGTCAAGCGCCGAGGTCGGCTCGTCGAAGAGCATCAGCTTGGGCTCCATGCACAGCGCCCGGGCGATGGCCACCCGCTGCTGCTGGCCACCGGACATCTGGCTCGGGTACGACCCGCCGCGGTCGCCGAGACCCACCCGCTCCAGCAGGCTCTGCGCCCGGTCGCGCACGACGTCCTTCGGCTCCCCCTTGGTTCGCATGGGTGCTTCCATGATGTTCTGCAGGGCCGTCATGTGCGGGAAGAGGTTGAACCGCTGGAACACCATCCCGATGTCCAGGCGCTGGCGGGCGACCTCCTTGTCGTGCATCTCGTAGAGCTTGTCGCCCTTCTCCCGATAGCCGACCAGCTCCCCGTCCACGGACAGGCGACCGGAGTAGATCCTCTCGAGGTGGTTGATGCAGCGCAGGAATGTCGACTTCCCCGAGCCCGAGGGGCCGACGATGCACATGACCTCCCGTGGTGCGACCTCGAGGTCGATCCCCTTGAGCACCTCGAGGCGACCGAAGTACTTGTGGACCTGTTCGGACTTGACCATCGGCGTGATCGCCGCCTGCGCGCTCATCGCAGGTCCGCCCTGGTCAGGCGCATCTTCAGCTTCTGGATCGGGGTCGGTGGCAGGGTCCGCACGGACCCGCGAGCGTAGTACCGCTCGATGTAGTACTGCCCGATCATCAGCACCGAGGTCATGGCCAGGTACCACAGGCTGGCGGTGATCAGCATCGGGAACGGCTGGAAGGTGCGGCTGCCGATCGCACTGGTCTGGAAGAACAGCTCCACATAGGGCACATAGGCCACCAGCGAGGTCGTCTTGAGCATCGAGATCGTCTCATTGCCGGTCGGTGGCACGACGACCCGCAAACGCAGGGCTGCGCTACGTTGGGGGCGATCGGGACGTCCGCGAGCTGCTCCGGAATCCCCTGACGTGCTCCTGGGAGGCATTCGATGAGCAGACAGTTGGCCCAGTCCTACAAGCGCCATCCGGTCACCGAGGACTACGACGCCATCGTCATCGGGTCCGGCATAGGCGGTCTCGCCTGTGCGGCCATGCTGGCCAAGCACGGTCAGAAGCGGGTGCTCGTCCTCGAACGGCACTACACCCCCGGTGGCTACACCCACGTGTTCCACCGCCCCGGGTACGAGTGGGACGTCGGAGTCCACTACGTCGGCGACATGGCGCCCGGGTCGACGGCGCGCAGGATGGTCGACGAGATCAGCGACGGCCGCATCGAGTGGGCCGACATGGGCGAGGTCTACGACCGGGTCATCATCGGCGGCGAGGCCTACGACCTGCCCAAGGGCCGGCGCAACCTCCGCGACATGCTCGTCTCGAGGTTCCCTGCTGAGGAGGCCGGGATCGACGGCTACTTCGAGGCTGTCGGCCAGGCCGCGTCCTCCTCCCTGCCGTTCCAGGTCGCCAAGACGCTGCCCGGCCCGGTCCAGGAGGAATCCGGTCCGCTGATGCGCCGGAGCTTCACGCGGTGGGCCGACCGCACCACCCGCGAGGTGCTCGAGGAACTGACCACCGACCAGCGGCTGATCGCGGTGCTGACCGCCCAGTTCGGCGACTACGGGCTTCCCCCGGCCGAGTCCAGCTTCGCGATGCACGCCCTGCTCGTGCACCACTACTTCCGTGGCGGCTACTACCCGGTCGGTGGCTCGGGCGTCATCGCGGAGTCGATCATCCCGGTCATCGAGGGTGCGGGCGGCTTGGTCCTGATCAACGCCGAGGTGGCCCAGGTGGTCGTGGAGGACGGTCGGGCGGTCGGCGTGCAGATGGCCGCCGACGGCCAGGTCATCCGTGCGCCGATGGTCATCAGCGATGCGGGGGTGCTCAACACGTTCGGCGCACTCCTGCCCCGCGAGGTCGCCGACGACGCCGGACTGCTGCAGGACCTGGCACACGTGTCCCCCTCCATGGCCCACCTGTGCCTCTACCTCGGGTTCGAGGAGACCGCCGAGGCCCTGCGCATGCCCAAGCACAACCTCTGGATCTATCCGAACGAGAACTACGAGCAGACCATCGAGGACAGCCGCACGGATCCCGAGGCCCCGCTGCCCATGGTCTACGTGTCGTTCCCCGCCGCCAAGGACCCGGACTTCACCCGACGCCATCCGGGTCACGCGACAGTCGACGTCATCACCGCCGCCCCCTACGAGTGGTTCGAGCGGTGGGAGGGCAGCAGGTGGAAGCGTCGCGGCGCCGAGTACGACGCGTTCAAGAACCGCCTGGCCGAGCGGATGATGGAGGCGCTGTTCGAGCAGATGCCCCAGCTGCGCGGCAAGGTCGCGTTCTTCGAGATCTCGACGCCGTTGACGACCGCGCACTTCGCGGGATACGGCCGCGGCGAGCTGTACGGGATCGATCACACCCCGCAGCGCTTCCGCGCGGGCTTCCTGCAGCCTGCGACCCCGATCCCGGGGCTGTACCTGACAGGGCAGGACATCGTCAGCTGCGGCGTTGCCGGTGCGATGTTCGGCGGGGTCCTGACCGCCACGACGGTGCTGGGCGGGAACCTGCTCGCGCAGATGGCCACGTCCGCCGCGCAACGGGTCCAGGGCTCGACACGTCCCTAGGGGCAGCGGTCGCGAGCTGGCCCGACTAGCTCCGTGGCGACTCCCACGCCGCCTTCATCAGCGGCACCTGGACCGGGAGTCGCGCCCACGCGGCGACCTTCTGCCACGTCGGGCGCCTGCTGCGCTGCACGTCGACGGCCATCTGCAGGTTCCCGATCCAGACGACCGCCAAGGTGGCGGTCGTCACCGCGGGAGCCCAGGGCGCCCGGGTGGCCAGCCCGGCGGCACAGGCCAACTCGGCCACGCCGCTGCCCCGCACCCACGGCGCGGGGTCCCCCAACTGCCTGGGGATGAGGGGCTCGAACAGGGCCGGCCGCACCAGATGCGCGACACCGCTCACGGTGAAGGCGCCGATCACGATCCTGGTTCCGACCGGCAGTGTCATGGGGTGCACCGTAGTGCCACGGTCGTCGAGCAGCGTGCGGAGAGGAATCGGGCACCCGAGCCCCCGCCCCACAACCGACTGTCTGGCGCCGGATAATCGAGGGGTGGAACTCGCTGGACTCACCTGCGCCGAGGTCGCCGCGCTGACGTGGTCCTGGGATGGGCGTTCCCCGCTGATCGGACCACCGTTCCCGTCCCCGGTCCTCGCCGACCCCACGTTCCTCCCGCCCGATTCCACCCCGGACAGCCTCTGGCACCTGTGGGCCCACTCGCTGCTCGGGATCCACCATCACACGTCCGAGGACGGCATCGCCTGGAAGCGCCACGAGACCGTGGCGCGCAACGCCCTGCGGGCCCAGGTCGTGGACCTCGGCCCAGGGGCGACCCCGCGCTACCGGCTGCTGTACGAGCGGACCCGCGCGTTCATCCCGTTCGGCGTCCCCTGGCGGTCGTGGATCGAATCGCGGTCCTCCGCCGACCTGCGGCGGTGGTCCGATCCGGTGGTGCTGCTGCGGCCGACGCTGCCCTGGCACCGGGACGCGAAGCAGGGCGAGGCCGTCTCCAACCCGTGCCTGGTGCCACTGCCCGACTCCCGCTGGCGGCTCTACTTCAGCGCGGGCCTCGTGCATGTCCCGGATTGCGGCTTCAACGAGCCTGAGTACGTGGGCGTCGCCGACGGCCCCGGGCCGGAGGGGCCGTTCGATGTCCTTCCGGAGCCGGTTCTGGGCCCGGACGCCAGCGATCGGTGGGCCAACCTCGGGGCCGGCGCCGTGGAGGTGCTGGCGGTCCGCGACGGGTGGGTCGCGTTCCAGAACGCGATCGGATGGGACGCCACGACGCGCGCCTCGAGCTCGGCCGTGCGGGTGCTCACCAGCGCGGACGGCCTGGACTGGGAGGTCACCGGTGAGCCGATCCTGGCGCCCACTGGGTCCGGCTGGGCAGCAACCCACGTGTATGCCGTGGACGTGCGCGACACCCCCGCCGGGATCCGGCTGTACGCGAACGGCCGCAACGCTGCGCACTGGACCCGAGGCCGCGAGCATGTCGGGCTCGCCACCCCGGATACGAGCCCGCGAGAGGTCTGACCGGCCTCAGACTGCTCCCAGCCGCAGCTGCGAGGTCACCGCACGCACCACGTCCTCGTCGATCTTCACGATCCGGCGGTCGTAGGTGAGCAATCCGTTGGTCTCGTCCTCCACATCGGACAGCTGGGTGTACACGCTCGCAGCAAGGCCCCCGGCGATGGCCGGGATGATCTGCCGGGTGTGCAACCTGGTGAACGCCTCGGCCAGCGAGGCGGCATCCGGGTAGCGCCGGTAGCCGAACTCCCGCGTCGTCGTCGAGTGCTCCGACAGACGCAGCGAGTACCCGCCGTACTCGGTGAGCGCCAGCGCGCGGTCCCGCGTCCCCCGGCGCCGACGGGGCACGCGGAACGACCGGAAGTACACGTGCAGGCTGGTCAGGTCGCCAGCGCCCTGGTCATGCCACCCGCTGGCGTGGTCGACCGTTCGGGTCGGGTCCAGCTCGCGGACACGCTCGCAGACGGCGGCGGCGTCGAACTGCCCCCAGCCCTCGTTGAAGGGCACCCACATCGCCAGCGACACCACATTGCGAAGCAGGGTGATGGTCGCCTCCATCTCGGCCAACCAGTGCTCGCGACCAGCCTCGTCGGCGCGGGCGAAGGTCCGGTACCGCTTGTCGTCGACCCGAACCCTGGACGCCACCGCGGGGACGCTGATCACCGCCGGGTTGTACGTGCTGCCACCGTTGACCATGTCCTGCCACACGAGCATGCCCAGCCGGTCACAGTGGTGGTACCACCGCAGTGGCTCGATCTTGATGTGCTTGCGCAGCATCGTGAAGCCCAACCGCTTCATCGTGGCGATGTCGTGCACCATGGCGTCGTCCGAGGGCGCTGTGTACCCGCCGTCCGACCAGTAGCCCTGGTCGAGCACACCGGCATGGAAGTACGGCGCCCCGTTGAGCAGCAGGCGCGGGAACCCCGCTGCATCCGGACCGAGCCCGAACGAACGGATGCCGGCGTAGCTGCGCACCACGTCGGTGCCGGTGCGCACCTCGAGGTCGTACAGGTACGGGTCCTCCGGCGACCAGCGACGGGCGCCGGGCAGGGGCAGATCGAGGGGCTCGCCCGCGTGGCCGGTCGCGCGCGCCACCTCGATGCCATTCCCGCTCGCGATGACCTCCACGGTGGGCGGGGCGACGTCGTCGGCGGCGGCACCGCCCGGGGCCACGTGCACCACGACGCGCAAAGTCTCCGCGCCCGGTGTCCCGGGCTCTGGCCCGAGGTCGGGGACGATGTCCAGCCTCTCGATCCAGCGCGCCGGAACTGCCTCCATCCACACCGTCTGCCAAATCCCCGACTGCGGCGTGTACCAGATGCCACCACGGGCCAGTCGCTGCTTGCCTCGGGACAGGTGCCCCGTGTCCGAGGGGTCGCGCACGACGACACGCAGCTCGTTCCCGCCGTCGTGCAGGGCGTCGGTCACATCGAGGGTGAAGGGCAGGTACCCGCCGAGGTGCTCGCCGACGACCTGCCCGTTGACCACCACGCGGCACCACTGGTCGACGGCACCGAAGTGCAGCAGGACCCTGGCATCGGGAGCGGGGAGGAAGTCGGCCGGCAGGACCAGCGTCCGCTGGTAGTGCAGGACCTCGTCCGGGGTGAGCAGCCGCGAGACGCCCGAGAGCAGCGTCTCGGGCGAGAACGGCACGACGATCGTGCCGTCGAACTCCTCGGGCGCGTCCTCAGTGGCCGTGATCGCGTACCGCCATCGGCCGTTCAGGTTCAGGTAGCTGTCGCGCACGAGCTGGGGCCGCGGGTACTCGGGCAGCGGAAGGTCAGGGTCCAGCGCCTCGCCCCAGGGCGTCAGGAGGCCAGCCGCCAGGGACCCGCGCGTCATGCCCCGATCTCCCCGCCGGACGCCGGCGACGCCACCGCGGCCGCGTCAGCCCGGCGCAGGGCGACGGCGGGGATCGCCGCCAGCACCCCGACCAGCGCGGCGGCCACGAAGATCCCCGCCGTCGGGACCTGCTTGAGCTGCCCGAGGTCCTCGTAGTACTGGTCGGCGCCTCGGATCACAGCGGCCCCGATGGAGGGACCGATCACCATCGGGATCAGCACGAAGAACACCATCCGCAGCCCCTGGACCGCACCCACGCGGTCGGCCGGCGTGTGGTCGCGCACGGAGGCGTTCACCGTGGCCGACACGAGGATGAAGCCGCTCATGAGGACCAGCCCCGCGCCGATCAGGGGCACCAGGGTGCGCACGACTGCCATCAGCAGGAGACCCACCACGTAGATGCCCAGGGCCGGGATCATCGCCCGCACCTTGCCCACGCGGTCGATCACCCGCCCGCCGAGCACGCCGGCGACAGACGCACCGATGAGGACCACCGCGAGCACCAGGGCGTAGGCCTCGATCTTCAGCGTGTACTGGATGTAGATCAGGAGGAACGGCAGGAACACCTGGGAGGAGATCCCGACCACTCCCAGCGTGCACAGGGTCAGCATCAGTCCCGGGTTCCGGCGCACCTCGGCCGGGCGCAGGGACTCAACCACGGCGCGCAACGAGGAACCCTCGGATCGCACGTGATTGGGGGCATCGACCACGAGGAACCACGCGAGCACCCCGGTTGCGACCATGACGGAACCGACCAGGACGAAGAACGCCGACCACTGCCCCGCCTGGGTCATGGGGTCCAGCGCACCGAAGACCAGGAGCATCGACACCAACGGCATGACCTGGAGCACGCCCTCGACCCGTCCGCGGTTGTCCACGTCGGTGATGTCGGTCACCCAGGCGTTGAAGGCGGCGTCGTTGGCCCCTGCTCCGAAGAAGCTCATCACGGCGTCCACGACCACGATCGCCACGACGGCCGCCGCGACGGCGCCGGCGAACGGCACGAGGCGGCCGACGTTCTGCGGGTTGACCAGTCCGAACGCCATCGTCGACAGGCCCCAGAGGACATACCCGATGGCGATGAAGACCCGGCGCCGGCCGACTCGGTCGCTCCATGAACCCACCACGAACGCTGCGAGTGTTGCAGCGATGGCGCTCGCGGCAACCGTCGCGGCGATGGCCCCCGGCGAGTCAGTGATCGTGTCGTAGACGAAGAGGTTCAGGTAGAGGTTCTCGATGGTCCAGGCGACCTGCCCGGCCAGCCCCACGATCACCAGTGCCCACCAGCTTCTGGCAGGTATCCGCTGCACGGGTCCTACTCTGCCGAACCTTCGCGCCTGAGGGCGATCGTGCGAGGACGAGTTGGCCAGCCCCGAGGGCGACGGTCCCTGGTGCGCCGCACTGCAGGGCGACGCTGCCGGGCGTGTCTGCGCGTGGCGCGGACTCGTATGCTGGCGGAAACCATGGAGGGAGCACGAGTGCACGGGCAACGCCACGTCCTGGCCATCGACCTCGGCACCAGCGGGCCGAAGGCCGCCGTGGTCGACGCCACGGGGCGCACCCCGGGTACTGCGCGGGAATCGGTGGACACCCTTGCCCAGCCCGGGGGCATCGCCGAGCAGGATCCCCTGCAGATCTGGGAGGCGGTGAAGTCCGCTGCCGTCCAGGCGCTGGCAGCCTCCGGCGTGGACCGTGATGACATCGTCGCGGTGATCTGCTCGAGCCAGTACTCCTCGATCGTGCCCGTGGATCGCGACGGCCAGCCGACGAGCAACTTGGTCCTCTGGCAGGACCAGCGGGGATCGAAGAAGGACCTGCAGCGCGTGGCCGGGTTCCCGCGGCGCGCCGACAACCCCGTGGACCTGCTGCGTTGGTTGCGCGTGCACGGGCTGCCCCCCATCGCCGAGGGACTGTCGATGCTGCACATGCGGCACCTGAAGTACTCGCGCCCGGACGTCTACGCACGGACCGCCTGGCTGCTCGAGCCGATGGACTTCCTCACCATGCAGCTCACGGGTCGGGCGACCGCCAACCAGGCGTCGGCGTTCATGTACCTGATGACCGACAACCGGCGCCTGGACATCACCGACTACGAACCCCACCTGGTGGCGGCCTCACTGATCGACCGGGAGAAGCTGCCGCCGCTGGTCCCGATGGACGCGATCGTGGGGACCCTGCTCCCCCACGTCGCCGACGAGCTGGGCCTGTCTGCGACGACCCAGGTCGTCACCGGGCTCAACGACACGCAGGCCGGCGGCGTCGGTGCCGGGGCCTTCGCCGGCACTCATGCGGCGGTCTCCGTCGGGTCGACGAGCGTGATGATCACGCACGTGGACTTCAAGCACACGGACGTGTTCAACGGGATCCTGAGCATGCCCAGCCCTGTGCCCGACACCTACTTCGTGATGGCCGAGAACGGCATGGCGGGCGCTGCTCTCGAGCGCTTCCTGACCAACATCGTCTACGGCAGCGACCACTTCAGCGACGCCGCGGTCCACGACCGCTACGAGGCCCTGCAGCGGGTGGCTGGGGCGGTACCGGCGGGCAGCGACGGCCTGATGTTCATGCCGTGGCTGTCGGGCTCGATGTCACCGTCGGCCAACGGCCAGATGCGCGGCGGCTTCCTGAACATCAGCACGAGCACCACCCGTGGGGACATGGCGCGCGCGGTGCTCGAGGGCGTGTCGCAGAACCTTCGCTGGGTGCGCGGCCCGGTGGAGAAGTTCGCCAAGCGCACGTTCAGCCACTACTCGATCTACGGCGGTGGGGCGCGCTCGGACCTGTGGTGCCAGATCATGGCCGACGTGCTCGGCGCCCCCGTGCACCAGCTGGACAACTGCGACTACACGGTGTCCGTCGGCTCCGGGCTGTTGGCGTTCGAGCGTCTCGGAGACCTGAGCTTCGATGAGATCGGCGGTCTCGTCCGGACCCGTCAGGTGTTCGACCCGGATCCACGCAACACCGCGACCTACGACGTGCTGCACGAGCAGTTCGTGAAGGCGTTCAAGGCGACCAAGCCGATCTATCGGGCACTCAACTCGCAGCAAGGGGCGGACGCCTGATGGAACACGACGACATCGCTGCGATCCTCGACGTGGGGATCGACGCTGTCCGCGACGCCGGGTCGATCGCGCTGGACTACTTCCGCACGGACATGACCGTCGACAACAAGCTCGCCGGCATCGCCTACGACCCGGTGACCGAGGCCGACAAGCGGGTGGAGGCCCACGTCCGCGCCGCCATCAACGAACGCTTCCCGGACCACCAGGTGATCGGCGAGGAGAGCGGCACCACGGGCTCCGGTCCGATCAGCTGGATCATCGACCCGATCGACGGCACGCGCGCGTTCATCAGCGGGATGCCCACGTGGGGCACGCTGCTCGGACTGGTCGTCGACGGTCTGCCGGTGGCCGGCGTGATGCACCAGCCCTTCACCGACGAGACGTTCGCCGCCGACCCCGCCCGGGGGTCGAGGTTCCTGCGCGGCGGAGCCGAGCGCCCACTGCGGACCCGCGCGTCGGCCACCCTCGCCGACGCGATCATGTACAGCACGCACCCGAGCATGCTGGAGTGGGCCGGGGTCCTCGACCGGTTCCGCGACCTGAGCGCCCAGGTGCGGCTGCAGCGCTGGGGCGGTGACTGCTACGCCTTCGCGCTGGTCGCCATGGGCACCATCGACCTGGTCATCGACGGCTGCCTGATGCCCTACGACATCGTGCCGCTCATCCCGATCATCGAACTGGCCGGCGGAGTCGTCACCGACATCGAGGGCCGGGTGCCCATGAACGGCGGCACGGTGATCGCCGCCGCCAACGCCGACCTGCACGCACAGGCCCTCGCAGCCCTTCGCGGCTGACCCGCCGCGCCCGCTGCACGACCAGGAGAGGAGCGAGATGGACCTCGAAGCGATCCACCGCGCCATGTTTCCCTACGCCGAGCGCTACGGGGTGATCCGGGAGTTCCCCGAGGAGGGCATGGACCGCGAGGCGATCCTCGCCCAGCTCCGGGAGATGGCGGCCGAGGAGGACTCCAAGTGGGAGGGTGGCAAGGTCTCGGGCAGCATCTACCACGGCGAGCATGAGCACTACGACTTCCTGAACGAGTGCTTCGGGTACTTCAACCACACCAACGCGCTGCAACGCGACATGTGCCCGTCCATGAGCAGGTTCGAGAGCGAGATCATCGCCATGACCCTGGACATGCTCAACGCGGATGCGGTTGCCCAGCAGAATCCGAGCCAGACGCCCTGCGGCGTCCTCGGGTTCGGCGGCACCGAGAGCATCATGAACGCGGTGCTGGCCTACCGGAACATCGCCCAGGAGCGTGGTGTCGCGCGCCCGCAGATGATCTGGCCGGAGACCGCCCACCCGGCGTTCACCAAGGGCGCGCACCTCTTCGGCCTCGACGTCGTCGTCGCACCGGTCGACCCGGTCACCACAATGGTCGACATCGACTTCGTGCGCGACCACATCGTCCCCGAGACCGCGATGCTGATCGGGACCGCTGGCAACTACGCCTACGGCACCATCGACTCGATCCCCGAGCTGTCCGACCTCGCCGTCGAGCACGGGACCTATCTGCACGTCGATGGCTGCTTGGGCGGCTTCATCCTTCCGTGGGGCCAGGAGCTGGGGTACCCGAACATCCCGCTGTTCGACTTCCGCCTGCCCGGGGTGAGCTCGATCTCGGCCGATACCCACAAGTACGGCTACGGGCTCAAGGGCACCTCGGTCCTGGCATGGCGGGACTCGTGGATGCGCCAGCACCACTACTTCCTCCAGCCCGGCTGGAAGGGCGGTGCCTACGCCTCCCCCGGCCTGGCCGGCAGCCGTTCCGGCGGACTCATCGCGGCGACCTGGGCAGCCATGGTCAGCTACGGCAAGCAGGGCTACCGCGACCGCGCCAAGCGGATCTTCGACACCTCGTTCGAGATGCAGGACGTGGTCACCAGCCACCCTGAGCTTCGGCTGCTGGGCAAGCCCACGTTCTGCTTCTCGTTCACCTCAGATGACTTCAACATCTACCACGTCAACGACGCGATGGTCGCCCGCGGATGGCGGTTCAACGGCCAGCAGTTCCCGGACGCCCTGCACATGGCCGTGACCGGTCCGCAGCTGCAGCCCGGAGTGGTGCAGGCCTTCGCCACCGACCTGGCAGCTGCGATCGAGTATGCGAAGAACCCGGACAGCCCGACACCGCGCAGTGCCGCCGTGTACGGCGCCAGCGGCGGGGCGGAGGGGGCGGATCCCCAGATGGCGAACTTCCTGCTGACGCTGCTGCTCAACGCGTTCACAGACGGGGCGCCGGAACCCCGCCCGACCACCCCAGCAGGCTCCGACGAGAGGGTGGTGCCGTGACCGGACCTGACCCCGCCGGGATGACCCCCGACGGGTTCGACGCCGAGGCGTGCGTGATCGGCGCAGGCGCCGCGGGCCTGGCCGCCGGGAAGGCGCTGGCCGACCGCGGGATCGCATTCGACTGGTTCGAGAAGGGCTCCATGGTCGGGGGGCTGTGGCGCATCGACAACGACAACGGTGCCGTGGCCGCGTACAGGACCCTGCACCTGAACAGCTCGCGTCCGCTGACCCAGTTCCCGTCCTACCCGATGCCCGACGACTGGCCCGACTACCCGCCCCACGAGCAGATCGCGTCCTACTTCCAGGCCTTCGCTGAGGAGAACCAGCTCCTGGAGCGGATCACCTTCCGCACCGAGGTGACCAGCGTGGAGCCGCTGGCCGGCGACGGCCTCCCGGGAAGCCACGGCTGGGCCGTCGCGACCTCGAGCGGCCAGCGCCGCACCTACCGCGCCGTCATGATCGCCAACGGGCACCACGGCTCACCGAACATCCCCGACTTCCCTGGGGAGTTCACCGGCCAGAGGCTGCACGCCCACGACTACCGGGATCCCGCGATCTTCACTGACAAGGACGTCGTCGTGGTCGGCGTGGGGAACTCCGGGATGGACATCGCCTGCGACGCGGCCAAGGTTGCCCACCGGGTGCATCTGGTGACCCGGCACGGGGTGCATGTGATTCCCAAGTACGCCTTCGGCAGGCCCGTCGACCAACTCGGCAACCCGCTGATGGGCTACATCCCGTTCCCCGTCGAGCGCACCCTGTACGAGACCATCCTGCGGCTGTCCACCGGGCGGCCCGAGGACCGCGGGCTGCCCAAGCCCGACCACCGCCTGCTGCACGCCCACCCGACAGTCTCCGCCGAGCTCTATGACCGTGTCGGACACGGGGACATCACCATGAAACCGGGGATCCAACGGCTCGACGGCGAGCAGATCCGATTCGACGACGACAGCTCCGTGCACGCCGATGTCCTGGTCTACGCCACGGGATACCGGATCACGCTCCCGTTCCTCGCGCCCGAGGTCTACGACCCCGCGCACAATGCGATGCCCCTCTACCAGCGGGTCGTCTCCCCCGACCGACCCGGCCTGTTCTTCATCGGGTTCATCCAGACGGTCGGGGCCAACATCCCTCTCTACGAGTACCAGTCGCAATGGATCGGCGACGTCCTGACCGGCGAGGCTGTGCTGCCCTCCCGCGAGGAGATGCGCGAGTGGATCGCCAAGGACCAGAAGTCCATGGCCGCGCGCTACCTGCGCTCGGACCGGCACACGATGCAGGTCGACTACTGGCGCTACATCCGCGCCATGAAGGAGGCCCGGGCACGCAAGCCACAACCGTCGATGCTGGACCGGCTGACCCGGCCCCTGGCGGGCCTCCGATAGGCGATGGGAGAACCAGGGACATGAGGGCAGTCGTTGCGGAGCTCTCCACCCAGCGCTACCTGCTGACCGCAGCCGCACAGAGGCTGCCCCGCGGGGTCGGGAAGTCGGCCGGGTGGGGACCGGGTGGGATCCTGAGCCTCGTGACCGACCTTCCCGTGCCGGCGCTGCCGAAGGCCGACGGGTGGGTTCGGCTGCGCCCCGAGCTGTCCGGGATCTGCGGCAGCGATGTCGGCGTCGCCCACGCCAAGTCCTCGTTCGTGCTCTCGGCGTTCTACAGCGCACCGCAGCAGATCCCCGGGCACGAGATGGTCGCGGTCGTGGAGAGGGCCGGCCCCGGGGCCACGATCGCCGAGGGTGAGCGCGTCACGATCGACCCGGTGCTCTCGTGTGCCCATCGGGGCTTCGACCTCTGCCGGTCCTGCCGTGAGGGATTCCCCAACGTGTGCGAGCGCTTCGACGAGCCCGGCGCCTCCGGCTGCCGCGCACCAAGCCTGGGATTCGACGCGACCCTGGGTGGCGGGTGGGGCGAGCAGGTCGTGGCCCACCAGTCCCAGCTGCACCCCGTCGACCGCATCCCCTCGACCCGGGCCGTCCTCGGTGAGCCGGCCTCCATCGCCCTGCACGCCGCGCTGCAGTGGACCCGTCGCGGCGACCGGGTCGTTGTGATCGGGCCCGGGACGATCGGCCTGCTCGTCACAGCCGCCCTGCGGATGCTGCACCCCGACCTCGACATCATCATGGTGAGCCCTGGTGAGTTCGGCGCCAACGCGGCGATGGCCGCGGGGGCCACCCGGACCCTCCCCGCCGGACCGGACGCCGTCGAGGCCCTGGCGGCCTCCGACGGAGGACGGGTGCTGCGGCCCCGGTTGACGCGGACGCCGATCCTCGAGCAGGGGGTGGACGCGGTCTTCGACTGCGTGGGGTTCACCGACACCATCGACCTGGCGCTGCACGTGCTGCGACCCACGGGGATGCTGGTGCTCGTCGGCGGGGCCGGCAAGCAGGCTGTCGACTGGTCCCTGGTCTGGAACCGGGAGATCACCGTCCAGGGGACGATCAACTTCGGCCCGGAGCGCGCGCTCGATGGGCGCAGGACCATGGCCCAGGTGGTCGAGTGGCTCGCCGACCCCGGCTACCTGGTGGACGGCATCGTGACGCATACGTTCGACCTCGGGGACTGGAAGGACGGGCTCGAGACGGCCTCGGCCGGTCCGCGCGCCCGCTGCATCAAGGCGACCCTGAGACCGAATCCGGGTGATCCCCCTGGTCCACGGTTGAGGATCTCGGCGACCCGCGTCCGAGGGCAGAAGGGCTGGTGGGAGGCTGGGGGCGTGGCTCGGCCCGATCTGGATGTGGCCCAGCCCCTCGGAGCGGTGCCGACCAGGGTCCGCACGAGCATGATCGGGAAGGCAGTGACTGGCGTGAATGATCCCTGGGGTGGGCTGACCGGCCAGGATCTCGCGGCGTTCCACGCGGGTTCCGACACCGCGTGCTGGAGGCTGCTCGGCTCGCATGTGGTCACCATCGCGGACGACGATCGCGGCGAGGTCCGGGGCACCCGGTTCGCGGTCTGGGCGCCCGATGCGCAGGCCGTCCGGGTCAAGGGCGACTTCAACTCGTGGGCCGGCGACGCTCTCTCGCTGGTGCCCGGGGCTGGGGTGTGGGCGCTGTTCGTCGAGGGAGTGGGCGAGGGGACCCTCTACAGGTACGACGTCCTCGGCGCCGACGGTGTGTGGCGGGAGAAGTCCGACCCGATGGCCCGTTTCGCCGAGACGGCTCCCTCGAACGCCTCGATCGTCCACGAGAGCACCTACGCGTGGGGCGACGACGACTGGATGGCCCAGCGTCGCGCCTTCGCCGCGCAGGAGTCCCCCCTGGCGATCTACGAGGTGCACCTGGGCTCCTGGCGCGAGGGCCGGACGTACCTGGACCTGGCCGACGAGCTCGTCGAGTACGTGACGTCGATGGGCTACACCCACGTGGAGTTCATGCCCGTCACCGAGCACCCCTTGGTGGCGTCCTGGGGGTACCAGGTCACCGGCTTCTTCGCCCCGCAGTCCCGCCTCGGACGCCCCGACGAGCTGCGCCACCTCATCGACCGGCTGCACCAGGCGGGCATCGGGGTGATCCTCGACTGGGTCCCGGGGCACTTCCCCAAGGACGACTGGGCACTCGGCCGGTTCGACGGGACGGCCCTCTACGAGCATCCCGACGAGCGGCGCGGCGAGCACAAGGAGTGGGGCACCTACGTCTTCAACTTCGGCCGCCACGAGGTGGCCTCGTTCCTGCTGTCCAGCGCCCTGTACTGGGCGCAGGAGTTCCACTTCGATGCGTTGCGGGTCGATGCGGTGGCCTCGATGGTGTACCTCGACTACGGCCGGCAGCCCGGGCAGTGGGAGCCCAACAGGCACGGCGGCAACGAGTACCTCGAGGCCATCGACTTCCTGCGCACGCTCAACCAGCAGATTCACGAGCAGGTGCCCGGCGTGATGATGATCGCCGAGGAGTCCACCGCCTTCCACGGGGTCACCCGCCCGGTGTCCGAAGGGGGCCTCGGCTTCGACTTCAAGTGGAACATGGGCTGGATGAACGACACCCTGCGCTACCTGGCGCTCGACCCGTTCCACCGCCAGTTCGACCACCACGACATGACCTTCGCGATGCTCTACCAGTACACCGAGCACTACATCCTGCCGATCAGCCATGACGAGGTCGTCCACGGCAAGGGCTCGATGGTCAACAAGATCCCGCAGGACTCCTGGCGGCAGTTCGCCACGCTTCGCGCGTACTACAGCTTCATGTGGTCGTTCCCCGGCAAGAAGATCCTGTTCATGGGATGCGACTTCGGTCAGCGACGCGAGTGGAGCGAGGAGTCCAGCCTCGAGTGGTGGGTCACCGACCTGCCGGACCACAGCGGCCTGCAGCGGCTCGTCCGGGATCTCAACGCGCTGTACCGGGCGCATCCCGCCCTCTGGCGTCTCGACAGCGAACCGGCCGGCTTCCGCTGGATCAACAACCACGACGCCGGGGCCAACACGTTCTCCTGGGTCCGCTCCGACGGCCGGGGCGAGCAGGTCGCCTGCGTCATCAACTTCTCACCGCAGCCCTGGACGCAGCACGGCATCGGCCTGCCCGAGACCGGCACCTGGGTGGAGATCTTCAACTCCGACGACGCGGTGTACGGGGGGACCGGGACCTTCGGCAACCCCGGCCCGGTCACGGCCACCGCCGACCCGTACGACGACCTCCCGGCCCGCGCGACGATCGTCGTCCCGCCGATGGGAGCGGTGTTCCTCAAGCACCAACCGTCGCGCTGACCCGCCCTAGACTCCGCACGTGTCCGCACTGGATGACGCGCCGTTCGTCCACGCCGACGACCGCGAGACGTGGCGCGCCTGGCTCGAGGAGAACCACGCGACCGTACCTGGGGCGTGGCTGGTGACCTGGCGGCCCGCGACCGGTCGGGGCAGCCTCGACTACGAGGCCGCGATCGAGGAGGCCCTCTGCTTCGGGTGGGTCGACAGCACCGGCGGGCGGTTCGATGACGACCGCGGCAAGCTCTACTTCGCACCACGGAAGGCACGCAGTGTCTGGGCGGCGACCAACAAGGCCCGGGTCGAGCGGTTGATCGCCGACGGCCGGATGGCGCCGGCGGGCCTGGCCGCGATCGAGCGCGCGAAGGCGAACGGGTCCTGGACCATCCTGGACTCCTCGGACCGCCTTGAGGTACCCGAGGACCTGGCAGCCGCGCTGGACGCCTCCCCGCCAGCGGCCGCCCACTTCGCCGCGTTCCCGCCCTCGACGAGGAAGCAGCTCCTGGCGTGGATCGCGACCGCCGTGCGACCCGGTACCCGCGCGTCCCGGATCGAGAAGGTCACCCGGGCCGCCGCGCGCAACGAGCGCATCCCCCGCTGAGGCGCCGATCACCTTCGGGGTGAACGCTGAGATGCCCCTGGTCACGTGCCTCCTTCGCGGAGCAGTTCCATCGGCGGAGCTCCCCGGCCGTGACCCGTGGGGCCGGCCCTACCCAGGTGAGGGTCCTCCGACCCTACGAGCAGGCGCCCGCGCGCCGCGACAATGGAGGTGGCACCCGAATGTGCCTCGCGGGGAAGGAGCCCCGACGTGAGCGTCGCGACGCAACAGGGGTCGGGCGGGCCGGCGGTGGTGTGCGCCGGGCTGACCAAGGACTACGGCCAGGGCCATGGGCTGTTCGACCTGGACCTGGTGATCGAGCCCGGGGAGGTGTTCGGGTTCGTGGGACCGAATGGGGCCGGGAAGACCACGACGATCCGGCTGCTCATGGACCTGATCCGTCCCGACCGCGGGACGGCCACCCTGCTCGGCCTTGACTCCCGGAAGGACAGCCGCGAGATCAAGCGGCACGTCGGGTACCTGCCCGGTGAGCTTCCGCAGTTCCCCGGGGTGAGCGCCGGATACGTGGTCGGCCTGCTGGCAGGCCTTCGGGGCGGTGTCGATCCGGCCCGGATCGCCCGCCTGGCCGAGCGACTCGACCTGGACCTCGACCGGCGCTACCAGTCGCTGTCGCACGGGAACAAGCAGAAGGTCCACCTGGTGCAGGCATTCATGCACTCCCCGGCTGTGCTGATCCTCGATGAGCCGACCCTGGGACTCGACCCGCTGATCCAACGGGAGTTCCGCGCTCTCGTCGCCGAGGCCGTGGGAGGTGGGGCGACGGTCCTGCTGTCCTCGCACGTGCTGGGCGAGGTGGAGCTGATCTGCGACCGGATCGGGCTCATCCGTGACGGCCACCTCCTGCGCGTCGGCTCGATGGACCAGTTGCGCACCGTGCGCGCCCACCGGGTCGAGGCGATCGCCGCCGCGCCGGGCAACCCCGCGGACCTCGCGGCGGTTCCCGGGGTCTCCGATGCCCGGGTGGACGGGCATCTGGTCGCCTGCACGGTGCGCGGGGACATCGGTCCGCTGATGGAGTGGCTGCACGAGTGCGGCGTTGTCGAGCTCGACAGCCGTGAGCTGTCCCTGGAGGAGGTGTTCCTCACTGAGTTCGCCCCTGAGCCAGGCGCCCGGTAGCGCCCCGGCTCCCCCGACCACCACCCCGGGCAGTGCCCCCAGGGTCGCACCGGTGCATGGGCGGCTGTCGCTGGTCCTCGACACAGTCACGGGCGCACCGGATCGGGGCCCTCGCGTGGGTGGTCGGCGGCGGGCTGGCGATGTTCGGCATGGCGGTCGCCCTCGCCACGGAGATGGACGACTTCCCCGGTGGTGCTGCGGGGCTCGCGGCGAGCGTCATGGCCGGCGCCGAGGCACTGCGCCCCTTGCGCTGGCCGGCAGAACGGCTGGACACCCTCGGCGGCTACCTGACGTACCACAACGTGACGCTGTACACGTTCGCCCTCGCGATCTACGGGCTCGTGCAGGGCGCACGGGCCATCCGCGGGGACGAGGAGCGGGGATCGTTGGAGGAGGTGCTGGCCACCGGGCACCCTCGGATGGCAGTGCTGCGCGATCGTGCCCTCGGCTTCGCCATCGTGGTGACCGCGATCTGCACAGGGCTGGGCCTGGCCGTCGCAGCCGGGCTGGCCGTCGGGGGCGAACCCGACCTCGGCGGGTCGCTCATCACGATGGGCACCTCCGGACTGGTCGCGTTGGCGGCCTATGCCCTGGGGATGTTGGCCGCCCAGCTCGTCGGCAGCGCTCGGGCTGCCAGCGGTGTGGGCGCCGCGATCCTGTCCGTGCTGTACGTCGCGACCAACATGGGCGAGCGCCTCGGGCCGGCAGCAGCTGTCCGGTTCGTGTCGCCCTTCCACTACGCGAACCAGTCGCGGGCACTCGTGCCGGGGTACGGGCTGGACGTGGTCGCGAGCCTGATCCTCCTGGGCCTTGCCCTGATCACCCTGGGGCTCGCCGGCTGGGCCTTCGCCCGGAGGGACTACGCCGCGCCGCTGTGGGTGCGCCATGCGCAGGTGCGCCAAACCCGCGCCGAGGGGCAGTCGGCTCACGTGCCCCATCGGATGCTCGGTTCGGTGTGGGCGGCGGCCCTCCGACGCGGGTGGGTGGGCCTGGCCATATGGACCACCGGGGCGGCCGCATGGACGGCAATGATGGCCTCGATGCAGCCCGCCGTGCTCGACATGTGGGACGAGTTCGACTTCATCTCCGCCATGACGGGTGCGATGGGAGCCACGTCGAGCGAGCAGGCGTACTGGTCGTTCGCCGGCGAGATGATCACCCCGGTGGTCGCCGCCTACGTCATCGCACAGGCATCGGGGTGGGTCGCCGACCTCGCCGGCGGCAGGGTCGAGATGATCCTGGCCGCGCCCGTCACATGGACGGGGCTGGTGATCGGCCGACTGGTCGCCGTCGTGGCCGGGGTCATCGTGATCAGCCTCGGCGCGCTGGCCGGCCTGGCCGTCGGGGCGGCCGTCGTCGGCAGCTCCCTGGATGCCGCCGGGGTCGGGCGGACGGTCGCCTGCGCCGCTCTGCTGGGGGCCGCATTGGGAGCCGTTGCCGCGATGGTCGTGGCGGCCGTGCGGCGGACGGCCGCGGTCACAGTGCTCGCGTTGATCGTCGGCACGATGTACCTGGTGTCCTACCTCGTGCCGATCTTCGGGTGGCCCGAGTGGCTCAACCGGCTGTCCGTCTTCTGGGCGTTCGGGCATCCGTACCTGGCGTGGCCAGACTCTGGGCCGGTCGTGCTGTTGGCCATGGCGCTGCTGGGCGCGGCTGCCGCCACGCGGATCGCCGAGCGCACGCCGAAAGTAGCGTGACCCCTCGGCGCGAACGCCGGTCAGGGAGACCGACGTGTCGCATTCGCCGAGATCGTGGCCCCAGCCGTTACGGCCTCAGTCGGCCTGGTACTTGAAGGAGATGCTCAGCTTGGTCCGGAAGACGATCTGATCACCGGCCAGGTCGAGGTCCTGCTCAACCACCTCCGCGACGCGCAGGTCTCGCAGGGTCTCCTTCGCGGTTGCCACGGCGGTGACCGCAGCGTCTGCCCACGACGTCGTGCTCGTACCGACGATCTCAACGACCTTGTACACGCTCATGGTGCCTCCTGATTTCGTGGTTCTCGCATCGTTGCACGGCGGGTGACTCGGATGCAGAAGTTCGGGAAGGACCCTGGCGCTCGGTGTACCCGGCCGTCACGTTGGTGACGGTGCGCGACTGGGCAGCCCGTACCGGTCATCGCCCACGAGTTCGACGAGGCCGTCGGCGACCAGTCCGTCGAGGGCGCGCTCACGCTGGATGCTCCCCTCCCAGACCGACTCGATCGTGGAGCGGCTGACCGGGCCCCGGGACTCCCGCAGCGCCGCCATGATCCGTCCGCGGACCTGCCTGTCTGTCCCCTCGAACCTCTGGACCCGGCGCGCCGGCCCGTCGTATGCCGGTTGCCCGGCCCGCACCCAGGCGCAGATCCCCACGACCGGGCACTGCGAGCACCGCGGCGAGTTCGCTGTGCACACCAGCGCCCCCAGCTCCATCACCGCTGCGGACCAATGGGCGGCCGCCGAATCGTCGGCAGGCACCAGCGAATCGGCCCGGGCACGCTCGCCCACCGTCAGGCTCGGGGGTGGGTGTTCCTGCCCCCCGACCAGGCGCGCCAGGACCCGCCGCACATTCGTGTCCAGCACGACCGAGCGCCTCCCGAACGCGAAGGCCCGCACTGCGGCAGCCGTGTACTCCCCGACCCCCGGCAGCGCCCGCAGATCGGCCTCCTCGTCGGGCACGCGCCCGTCATGGCGCTCGACGATGGCCAGCGACGCCGCATGCAGGTTCAGCGCGCGCCGCGGGTAGCCAAGGCGACCCCACTGTCGAACTGCTTCGCCAGGGGCCTCGCCTGCCAGGTCGGCGGGCTGCGGCCACCTGGTCATCCACGCGGTCCACGCGGGGACGACCCGCACAACCGGTGTCTGCTGCAGCATCACCTCGCTGACAAGAACACCCCATGGGGTCCGGTCCACCGACCGCCACGGCAGGTCGCGTCGGTTCTCGTCGAACCAGTCCCCGATCTGGCTCCGCGCCGACTGGCCGGGGAGGGTCCGGGGCGAGTGCGCCGCGGCCGGTTGGCCGCGCTGAGCGCCACCCGGGCCCCTCGCATCCGACGCCGACATGGGCACCATTGTCGATCCGGACCCCCGGCGCTGCACGGAGGGGCCGAACCGCGCGATACTCGACCCAACGACTGCACCCGGAGGAACGACATGATGGATCGGATCAACGAGCTCCTGGCGAAGGAGCCGGGCCTCGGCGTCGCGCGACGGTCGTCCCTCCTCGTGGCAACCAGCGGTCCCTACCAGTCAGGTGTCCAGCGGAAGCTGGACAAGTTCCCGGTGGCGCGCTTCGCCTTCGCTGGGGCGGTCTCGTCGTTCTACATCGCCATGACTGCAGTTCCGCAGCTCGCGATCGAGCAGGCCGCCGACAAGTCCTTGGGCGGGAGGCCCATCACACCCGAGCAGGTCGCCGCCCGCAGAAGGATTCTCCTCGCCGGCAACGCCGCAACCATTGCCGCGGCGGTCGTCGCGCAGCGCGCGATCACCCACAGCCCCCGCTCGGGCCCACTGATGGAGGTGGGCCGCGTGGTCACCAGCCAAGTCGCCATCGGCGCGGCAGCGGGCGCGATCGTGACGGGATCGGATGCCATTCTCGGGCCACTTGCGCGGCGCAAGGACAAGCAGTCCCCGGCGACGATCGCCGTGGCTGCCGGAATCATGGCCGTGAACAGCAGACTGCTCAAGAAGTCCGCGAGAGCCCTCACGCTGCCGACCAAGCCGAGCCAGTACTCGTACGTGGGCTGACGTAGCGCCCGGCATCGCCCCTGCGACAGCGCTGGCGGAATGCTCGCGTCCTCCATATAGTTGAATCTTGTACAGACTCTCCAGGAGGACCCATGCCCGCCGTGACCGCCGACACCATGACGCTGCCCCGGGTCGACGCGCCCGACCCGAACGGGCGGTCCCGCTCGGTTCGGACCGTCACCACCGCCCCACGCGGCTTCGAGGGTGAGGGCTTCCCGGTGCGCCGGGCCTTCGCAGGTGTGGACAAGGCCGACCTCGACCCGTTCGTCCACATGGACCAGATGGGTGAGGTCGAGTACGGGGTCGGCGAGCCGCGCGGGACCGACTGGCACCCGCACCGCGGCTTCGAGACCTTCACCTACCTGATGGACGGCACGTTCATCCACCAGGACTCCCACGGCGGTGGGGGCGTCATCGAGAACGGTGGCACCCAGTACATGACCGCCGGCGCCGGGATCCTGCACATCGAGACCCCGCCGGAGTCGCTGGTGATGTCCGGTGGCCTGTTCCACGGGATCCAGCTGTGGATCAACCTGCCCGCGGCCAAGAAGTGGCTCGCACCGGCCTACCAGGGCCTTGAGAGCACTGACGTTGCCCTCGCGTCGAGCTCCGACGGTGGCGCCCTCGTGCGCGTGCTGGCCGGGACCGTCGCCGGGCACACCGGCCCCGGCCGCAGCCAGTCGCCGATCTCCATCGTGCACGCGACTCTCGCCCCCGGTGCGCGGCTGGAGCTGCCCTGGCGAAAGGACTTCAACGCCCTGGTGTACGCCCTGTCCGGGCGCGGAAGCGTCGGCGCCTACGGCCAGCCGATCAATGGTGGGCAGCTCGCCGTCCTCGGATCCGGTGACCACATCACGCTCGAGGCCGCTTCCAGCCAGTCGCTGGCCACCCCCGCCCTCGACGTCCTTCTGCTCGGCGGAGTGCCGCTGCGAGAGCCGGTGTTCGCGTACGGCCCGTTCGTGATGAACACCAAGGCCGAGGTCATCAAGGCCATCGAGGACTACCAGGCCGGCCGCCTCGGGGTCATCCCCGAGGGCGCGATCATGCCGCACCACGGCTGAGGAGCCCCCCGAGCAGGGCCTCGCTGGCGTCTGCCGCCCGGGCCCGCCATGATGCGCTCTGAGGGCGGGTCCGGGCGGAGGTCGACGACCTGGCAGCCCTCCCGCCACACGAGGAGGACCACATGCAGATCGGCATCCTGGGCACCGGAATGGTGGGCCGCGCGCTCGCCGAGGGGTTCCTCCGCACCGGCCACGACGTCAGCATGGGCACGCGCGACGTCCACGAGACGATGGTTCGACAGCTGGACGGCACCCCCGCGTCGATCGCCGAGTGGCTCGCCCAGAACCCCTCGGTCGCCCTTGCCGACTTCGCCTCGGTCGCCGGGGCCGCCGACGTGGTGGTGAACGCGACGAACGGCTCGGCAACCCTGGCCGCGCTCACCGTGGCTGGGGCGGCGAACCTCGCCGGCAAGGTCCTGCTGGACGTCGCGGTCCCCCTGGACTTCTCGAAGGGATTCCCCCCGACCCTCACCGTCAAGGACACCGATTCGCTCGGCGAGCAGGTGCAGCGAGCGTTCCCGGAGACGCGGGTCGTCAAGTCGCTGAACACCATGAACGCCTCGGTGATGGCCAACCCCGGCGTTCTTCCCGAGCCCACGACCGTCTTCCTGTCCGGGGATGACCCCGACGCGAAGGCCACAGTCGCGGGCCTGCTCGGCGAGTTCGGCTGGACCGACATCCTCGACCTCGGCGACATCACCACCGCGCGCGGCCCCGAGATGTGGTTGCCCCTGTGGCTTCGGGTGATGGGCGCCGTCGGCAGTCCGATGTTCAACCTGCGGATCGTTCGCTGACCGTACGGACGCAGGACCGCGCTCCCGGTCGGGTTCGACGACGGTGAACGTCGTTCAGCGTCGCGTGGCGATGAGGTCCGCGCTCGTGCGACCGGCGGCCACCCCGCGCCGTTCGTAGCCCGTCATCGGACGCCACTCCGGCCGGTCGATCAGCCCCCGACCGACGTCGAGCATCGGCTCACCCGCACAGACCTCGAGCATCTGGTCGGCGTAGTGGGCGATGTCGGTGGCCAGGTGGAGGGTCCCACCAGGGGCCAGCAGCACAGCGGCACGGTGGACGAATGCCGGCTGGACGAGCCGCCGCTTGTGGTGACGGACCTTGGGCCACGGGTCGGGGAAGTAGGCCCGGATTCCGGCGAGGGAACCGGGTTCGAGGCGGTCCATCAGCTCGACGGCATCCCCGATGCACACCCGGATGTTCCCCAACGACTCCCGCTCGGCACCGGCCAGGAGCGCCCCGATGCCCGGGGTGTGCACATCGACCGCGACGACACCCGACTCGGGGTCGTCCTTGGCCATCTCCAGGGTCGTCTCCCCCATGCCCGAGCCGATCTCGAGCACCACACGACGGGGCGGGTTGAAGGCATCCCCGAGGTTCGGCGGTGCGGTCTCCACGTCGATCCCCCACCCGGGGAGCAGGCGGATCAGCGCCGATGCTGCCGACGGCGTGGTCCGGCTGCGCCGCGGGTGGAAGGTCCGTATCCGGTACGTCGGACGTCCCTCAGACATCAGGACCAATGGGCGGTTTGCCCGGGTTCGCGGTCAGGCAGGGTTGCACGTGGTTGTCCCCGATCGACAGGAAGCAGCATGAGCTCGACCATAATCGACTCCCCCGACGCCGAATCCATCGCCTCGGCGGCCCCGGACGCCGAGGCGCACCGCCATCTCCCGATCCACCGCGCATGGCTGATCGCCGTGGCGCTCGTCGCCGTCGCCACCCTGGGTCTCACCTTGGCGTGGCAGACCGCCGTGGGCGCTGCGGCGACCGGCACACCTGCCGCGTCCTCGCCGGCAACATCAGTGGCCCCGGGTGTCCCGGTCGAGTCAGTCGGAGCCGGGCTGCTGGCCATGGCGTGGGACCTGACTCCCCCGTCGCAGCGCGACGCCGCTTGCGGGCAGTTCACGTCGAACCCAGCCGCGGCGTGGACGGCCTACAGCAGTGCGGCCCAGACCGTTGCCACGCGCGCTGAGTTCTCTGCGTTCTTCAGCGCGCACTGCTGATCCGCCCCGCAGGGCCGTCCCCACCGACCTCGTCGCCTGACGCGAGGAGCAGTGGCGGATAGGCTCGTGAGCGCACACCAAGGCATGCTGCAGCAAGGGAGCACGGCTCATGGCGACGTCAGCCGGGACGCACTACTCCGTGCGCGAGATCTATCGGATCACGCGACTGGCGGTCCGAACCGCCACCTCGGTGGGGAGCACCGGTTGTGATCGACAATCCTCGGAGCGGGTCATGCTCGCCGTCACGGAGGTCAATGGCTGCGAGATCTGCTCCTATGCCCACACGCGCCGCGCGCTGGAGGCGGGGGTGAGCGACGCCGAGGTCCGTGCACTGCTCGGCGGCGCCGCCGACGGCGTCCCGGAGCCCCAGCTGGCAGGCATCGCCTTCGCCCAGCACTACGCAGACACGCGTGGGCACCCGGATCCGATCGCATGGACGGACCTCGTCGACCGGTACGGCACGGCGCAGGCCCTCTGCGTCCTGCGCGCCACCCGGCTGATCATGTGGGGCAACGCCCTGGGGATCCCACTGAGTTCGCTGCGATCGCGGCTCCGGGGATCCCCGGAGCCGGCCGGCCGCCTGGCCAACGACCTGCGCACGCTGCTCGGCTCGGTGCTGGTCACCCCGGTCGCTCTGGTCCACGCCATGCTCCAGGCCCTCCGAGGCGTGCCGCTGACCCCGTGAGGCCGGGGATGCGCGGGGTGACACCACCCGTGGTCAGTCTCCCGCGCGCAGGACGGTCAGGGCTTGAGCCGGGCTCATACCTCGATTGGCCCCGATGAGCGTCGCGAGTTGCTCGCGACTCAGGCCGTCAGGGGTCCAGGCCTTCTCAACAGCCCGAGCGAGCGGCAGCGTGTGCAGATCCCGGAACTCGCCCTGAACCCCCTCCAACTCCTGCACCAAGCGGTCCAGGTAGTTGGTCGCGCCGTCGGCGCCCGGGTCGTCCCTACCTCGCGAGAGCCACCCGATCCTCATGCCACATTAGATCGGCATCCCGCCAGGGCGGCCTTAGCGACCGGGGCGACGTGGTGGTGATGGACCACCGCCCAACTCCCGGGTGACCGTGACCTTCGGGGCGGCCTCCAGCCCACTCGCCGAGGAAGCCACGTTCTCCAGATGTAACGGATTCTGGGTTGCCGGGAACTAGAGGTCGTCGAGTGCTTGCGGGCAGTCGACCTACCAATGACAGCGAATGGAGTGGACTCATGAGGAAAGGCGTGGTGGCCGGCTGGGCTGTGTCCGCGGTCCTGGTGCTGGCCGGGTGCGGCACCGGGGACGGCACTGCCGAACAGGCTCCGACGACGGCGGTACCCACTGTGCAGACAGTCCCCCCGACCACACTGGCGGTCGCGAACCTGCTGCTGGCCGAGGACGTCCCTCCCGCACCCCCCGGCACCGTCGTCGACACGACAGGACCGGTGACCGTCAAGGGCGTGATCGGCGAACCCTCCCGGCAGTTCATGACGTGCACACCCCTTGAAGTGCCCGGGTCCGACGATCCCGGCCCCGCCGAGCCGGATGCGGCCGGGGCGGCCTCGTCGAGCTCCGTGATCGGGGTGGCGCAGGTCGACCAGTACGCCGTCGTCTACGTCGATGACGCCGCAGCGCAGCGTGCCCTGGACCGCGCACGCGCCCGTGCGGAGAAGTGCGACGAGTCGTTCGCCATCCACTCCCCCGACGCACGCGCAGAAGCGATCATCAGTGCTGTGCCTGACGGCGTTGACGGGTTCCGCGTCCACGCGACCTACTCCGCCGGCGACGGTGGAATGACGTCCGACGAAGCCAGCGCCGTCCTGCGCTCGGGACCCACGGTCCTCTACCTCCGGGTCAATGAGACCGGGTCCGGAGAGAACGCCGGCCTGGACGTCGACGGCATCCTCGACACCGCCTGGGTGGATCAATTGATGGAAGCAGCGGCGGCACACCTCGCCCAGTAAGGAGCCGCACGCCTGTTGCGCACGAGATTCCAATCTGGCTCGCATTCGCCCGAGCACCCTGAGTACCGGTGCCCCTGCTCTGACTCGGAATCGCCTATGCGGTCGGCCGTCCGCACGCCGTCGAGCACAGAATCCCCAGATCAACAGAGGCGTTACGCTTAGGTTACCCTCGCCTTACGGGCAGCGGGCTAGAGTGCTAGACATGACACAGAACACGGGGAAGCCTGCCAATGACAGGTCAGTGCCACGCAAGGAGCAGCCCGAGGTCGGACACTCGGTCGACGGCCAACGCTGGAACGGCTCCGCCTGGGAGCCTGCGGGCGCTGAGGGGGTCGCCAGCATCCCCTCGCCCCGTCACCCCCACGTCGCCGCGCCGGTCGTGACGTACCCGCGCAGGTAGTCCTCCCCGGCCGGCCCAGCGCTGCCACGCATCCGCAGCTTCATCGGGGGTCAGGGTGCCGGCGTTCACGGCATCCCCGGCGATCCGTCCGGCAGTCTCCGCAGGGCTCACGGGTTCGCGGTGAGTCGCCGTGGGCGAACCGTCACGGACGCCAAGCGCTAACGACGCCCGCGGCCCCGTTGGCGTCAAGCTCGTCGAAACGGGCGCCGATTGTGCTGCGTTGCTCCCCCATCTGGACTCGAACCAGAAACCTATCGGTTAACAGCCGAACGCTCTGCCAATTGAGCTATGGGGGATCGAACGCCAGAAGGATACCAACCCCGCCCGCCGCCGCCCAAACCGCGATGGGGCCGTGCGGATCGCACGCCTGCGCGGCCCTGCCCAGCCGGGGCGATCACACCCCGAGCTGGCCCCGCAACTCGACCAGTGCAGCATCCGCGGCCGCCCGCCAGCCGGGGTCACGGGGGTCAAGGGCGGGGTCGAAGACGACTGCCCATCGGACCTCTCCGGTTGCCGGCGACCGGCGGGCATTGAGCATGGCCCACCCGGTGCTGCCGTCGGGATGGACGAGTTCCTCCGGATGCGAGGCGACCACGGACCACTGGACGCGTTCCTTGAAGACCGAGGGCACCTGCCCCGGCTCGTCGAACCGCAGACGCAATTGCTGGCTCGCAGCACCCGGGGCGTCCTGCACCACGAGGTCGAGGAACTCCTCGGACCACGCTCCCCTGACCACGAGGTCCCACGGGACCCGGCCGTCCTCCGGCATGTGGATCGCCAGGTTGGTGCAGACCACGACCTGCCCGTCGACGAGCTCGCCCCACGCCAGGAGTCGCTCCCCCGCCGCACCGGCCAGCACCTCGGCCACGCGCGGATCGACCTCCCGTCGCCAGCGCATCAGTCCTCGGCCTGCCCCACCTGGGCGAGCTCCCGGCGATATGCCTCCAACGCCATGACGTCGGCGAACACCGCGGCAGCCTGGTCGGCCTGGCCGATCTGGTCGAGCTGGCCGAGCTCCCTCTTGAGGTCGGCCATCCGCCGTCCCGCCTCGTCGGAGAGGAGCCGCGCGACGATGGACGTCGCGTATCGTCCAGTGGGCTCTCCGGAGGTCACCAGCGGCTCGACCGCGAGCTCGCGGACCAGGTCACGGACGGTGTCATCGGGGCAGGACGTCATCACGGCGTCCATCCACTCCTGTCCGCCGGTGCGTCCGCCAGGTCCACCCGCGGCCACGAGTGCCAGCTGGACCTCGGCGTAGCGCGGGTGCCGGAACGATCCCGGCTGGACGGAGTCGAACCAGTCCCCGACCAGGTCCGGCACCTGCAGGACGCACTTGAGCGACTCGCGCTCGACGAAGAGCCCGGGGTCACGCGGGTTCGGCCGAGGGGCGCGATCGGCAGCTGCCTCAGGCGGTGTTCCCGGGACTCCGGCTGCTGAGAGATCCCCGACCGGCGCCCCGCCGCCTTCGCCACCCCCGGCCCCCTGCTGCGGCCGCACCGACCCGGATGGCTGGCCTGGCCGCTCACCTCCGGCCCCCGCGGAACCGCCGGCCTTCGCGGCACTGGCCCCGGCGCGCCCCGCCGCCTTCACCGCCGCTCGGACGTCGCCCTCGGGCACCCCGACCCAGCCGGACAGCAATCGGGAGTACTCCGGGCGCAGCGCCGCATCGCGGATCCGGGCGACCAAGGGCGCCGCCTTGCGCACCGCCGCCACCCGGCCCTCGGCGGTGGTGAGGTCGAACCCGGCCACCGCCGAGCGGATCGCGAACGCGAACAACGGGGTCCGCGAGGCCACCAGCTCGCGCACCGCCGCGTCACCGCTGGCCAGCCGAAGCTCGCAGGGGTCCATGTTGTCCGGGGAGATCGCCACGAACGTCTGGGCGACGAACCTCTGGTCGCCCTCGAACGCCCGGAGGGCGGCCTTCTGCCCCGCGGCGTCGCCGTCGAACGTGAACACGACCTCGCCGCCGAAGGTGTCCTCGTCCATCAGGTACCGCCGCAACAGCGATGCGTGGTCGGGTCCGAAGGCCGTCCCGCACGTGGCCACAGCCGTGGTCACGCCGGACAGGTGCGCGGCCATCACGTCGGTGTAGCCCTCGACCACCACCACCTGCTTCAGCTTGCCGATGTCGCGACGGGCAAGGTCGATCCCGTAGAGCACGTGGGACTTCTTGTACAGCGCGGTCTCGGGGGTGTTGAGGTACTTCGGGCCGTCATCGTCGTCGAAGAGCTTGCGGGCCCCGAACCCCAGGACGTCACCGGAGGCGTCGCGGATGGGCCAGACGAGTCGCCCACGGAACCGGTCGTAGGTGCCGCGCTGGCCCTGCGACGCCAGACCGGCCGCGAGGATCTCCGCGTCCGTGAAGCCGGCCGAGCGCAGATGCCCCAGGAGCCCGTCCCACGACTTCGGCGCGAACCCGACCCCGAAGTGCTCGCACGCCGCCGCATCGAAGCCGCGCTCGGTCAGGAACTGCCGGCCGATCGACGCCTCGGGTGAGGCCAACGCGCGTGCGTAGTAGGCGGCCGCGATCTTGTTGGCCTGCGCCAGGCGCTGGCGGTTGGGACCCGTGCGGTTCGGACCGACGCCGTCCTCGTAGCGCAACGTGACACCCGCCCGATCGGCGAGCTTCTCGATGGCCTCGGTGAACGTCAGGTGATCGTGCTTCATCAGGAAGTCGACGACATCACCGCCCTCGCCGCACCCGAAGCAGTAGTAGAGCCCCCGCGCAGGGGTGACGTGGAAGCTCGGCGATCGCTCGTCGTGGAACGGGCACAGGCCCTTCAGCGACCCGGCCCCCGCCGACCGGAGGGTCACGACCTCGCCGATCACCGCATCGACCCGAACCCGCTCACGAACCAGCGCCACGTCCTCCGTGCGCACGCGACCGGCCATGGCCGCATCCTAGGGACGCCCGCCGACACCGCCCAACGCACCTGCGCCCATGACCGCTGCGAACGGGCGATTCACCCCAGCGCGAACGCGTCGCAGAGGTCCGCAGGACCCGTCGCATGGGAGGATTCGGTCATGACAGCCCCCGCCGTGCTCCTCCTCGAGTGGAGTCCCGGCAGGCCTGACCGCTCCCGGCGCACACGTGCCCGACGCCGCTTCGTCGCCCTCGTGATGGCGGTGGCCGCAGTCACCGTCGCCATCCCCGCCGGAGCCGTCGCCGACGTGCTGCGCTGGTCGGGCGTCGATGACCGCACGCACACCGACGCCATCGTCGTCCTGGGAGCGGCTCAGTACCAGGGCGCCCCGTCGCCGGTCCTGGCCAACCGCCTGGCCCACGCCCACGAACTGGTCGATGCCGGGGTCAGCGATCGCGTCATCACCGTCGGCGGGTTCCAGCCGGGCGACGTCACCTCCGAGGCCCAGACCGGCAAGGAGGAGCTCGTCGCCGACGGCATGCGCCGAGCCCAGGTCATCGCCCTTCCCTTCGGTGAGAACACCGAGGAGTCGATGAAGGCCGTCGCCGCGATCGTGAAGTCCGAGGGCCTGAGTTCTGTGACCCTCGTGACCGACCCGGCGCACTCCGCCCGCGCCCACGCTCTTGCCAGCCAGTACGGGCTCGACGCCCACGTCTCGGCCACGGACGAGGGCCCGGGGACGACCGTCACAAGCGAGTACCTCCTGCGCGAGTCCGCCGGCCTCATCACGGTCTGGTTCGACCGCTAGCCGTACCGCCCATCTGGCTCTCGATCCGGGCCAGCGCGAAACCCCGACCACACGGCATCCCCCGTATTGGCCATGCGCCCCTGCGACTCCTACGGTGGGGTCGTGCCCGTGCCCGGATACTCCGCCGCTGACGAGGACCGCTGGGCTGACGAGCCACCCAAGCGCCCCACCAGATCGGCGTTCGCGCGCGACCGGGCCCGCGTCCTGCACTGCGCGGCCTGGCGACGGCTGGCCGCCAAGACCCAGGTGATGATCGCCGGCGAGGGTGACTTCCCCCGGACCCGGATGACCCACTCCCTGGAGGTCGCCCAGGTGGGACGGGAGCTGGGAGCCGCCCTGGGATGCGACGCCGACCTCGTCGAGGCCGCCTGCCTCGCCCACGACCTCGGCCACCCTCCGTTCGGTCACAACGGCGAGGACGCCCTCGATGCCCTGTGCGCGGACATCGGCGGCTTCGAGGGCAACGCCCAGACGCTGCGCATCCTGACCCGGCTCGAGGCCAAGGCCTTCGGCGACCCCGAGGGCCTCGGGCACGAGCGCTCGGTGGGCCTGAACCTGACCCGGGCAGCCCTGGACGCGGCGACCAAGTACCCCTGGCCGCGCACCCCGGACAGCCGGAAGTTCGGTGTGTACGCCGACGACCTGCCCGTGTTCGACTGGATGCGGGCCGGCGCGCCTGAGGGACGGCGGTCGTTCGAGGCCCAGGTCATGGACTGGGCCGACGACGTGGCCTACAGCGTCCACGACGTGGAGGACGGGATCCACGCCGGCCTCATCGACCTCACCGCCCTGCAGGACCCCTCCACGTCAACGGCGATCTGCCAGCTCGTGGCCACGACCTACCTTCCGGGCACCGACCCGGCCGACCTCGAGGCCGCACTCGACCGCCTCGTCGGGTCCCCGGCATGGCCTGCCGGGTACTCGCACTACACAGGGAGCTTGCGCGACCTGGCCGCCCTCAAGGACCTCACCAGTCAGCTCATCGGGCGGTTCACCGCGGCTGCTGAATCGGCCACACGGGAGGCGCATCCTCAGGCACAGCTGACCCGGTATGCCGGTTCGCTGGAGGTCCCGGCCGAGATCCGCCACGAGGTTGGCGTGCTCAAGGGCATCGCCAACCTCTTCGTGATGCAACGCAGCGGCTCGAAGCGCTCATACGACCGGCAGCGCGAGATGATCGCCGAGCTGGTGGCTGCCCTGTCCGCCACGGCCCCCGACAGCCTCGAACCGCATTTCCGCCCCACCTGGGAGCACGCAGGCGACGATGCAGGCAGGCTCCGCGTGGTCGTCGACCAGGTGGCCAGCCTCACCGACATCTCGGTGGTCTCCTGGCACAAGCGCCACTGCCGCTGACGGAGCCCTCTCCGTCAGCCACCGCGGGCCACCCGGGCCACCCCAGGCCACCCGCGCCAGCCCAGGCGCCCGGGCCACCCCAGGGCATCCGCGCCCACGCAGGCGGCCGACAGCGGCGGGGCGCGGTGAAGGCGGAACCTCGCACCAGTTGGGGTGGAAAGGACCCCACCACAGGAGCACCTCCGCAGACCTCGCACCAGTTGCGGTGGTACCCGGACCCGTCATCGCCCAGGGAACCACCGGAACTGGTGCACAGCTACTCCTGCCGACTGCCCGCCTGCAGGCTCAGCACCGGAACTGGTGCATGGTTGCGATCGAGCCCCAGCGGGGCCTGGACAGCCGCCGATGCATCCCGCGACCGCACGACGACTCGGCCCCGACATGCCGGTGGCGCCGGCCCCCGAGGGGACCGGCGCCACCGGGACGAGCGTGCGGTCAGCGGCTGTCGCTGCCCCCACCGTCGCGCATCAGCGACGCGCGCCCTGCCTCGAGGCGGGCGATCGGGACGCGGAACGGCGAGCAGGACACGTAGTCCAGGCCGACCTCATCGAAGAAGTGCACCGACTCGGGGTCGCCGCCGTGCTCGCCGCAGACGCCGAGCTTGATGCCCGGGCGGGTGGCCCGACCCTTCTCCACGGCCACGCGGACCAGGGCGCCGACGCCGTCGCGGTCGATCGACTCGAACGGCGAGACGCCGAACACGCCCTTCTCCAGGTAGGTGGTGAAGAACGCGCCCTCGACGTCGTCGCGGCTGAAGCCCCACGTCGTCTGGGTCAGGTCGTTGGTGCCGAAGGAGAAGAACTCCGCGGCCTCAGCGATCTGGTCGGCGGTCATCGCCGCGCGCGGCAGCTCGATCATCGTGCCGATCTGGAAGTCCAGCTCGCTGCCGGTCTCGGCGGCCACGGCCGCGATGACCTGCTCGGCCTCGTCCTTGATGAGCTCGAGCTCCTGGACCGCGCCCACGAGCGGGATCATGATCTCCGCACGCGGGTCGCCGCCGGCCTTCTTGCGCGCCGCCGCCGCCTCGGCGATGGCACGCACCTGCAGCGCGAACAGGCCCGGGATCACCAGGCCGAGGCGCACGCCGCGCAGGCCCAGCATGGGGTTGGACTCGTGCAGGCGCTCGACAGCGGCCAGCATCCGCAGGTCGCTCTCGGTCACTGAACCGGCGTCCTCGGCCCGGGCAACGGCCACCGCGAGGGTGGTGAGGTCGGGGAGGAACTCGTGCAGCGGCGGGTCGAGCAGGCGGATGGTCACCGGCAGCCCGTCCATGGCCTCGAGGATCTCCTCGAAGTCGCCGCGCTGCAGCGGCAGGAGCGCGGCCAGCGACGCCTCCTTCTCCTCGTCGGACTCGGCCAGGATCAGCCGCTCCACGTACTGCTTGCGGTCGCCGAGGAACATGTGCTCGGTCCGGCAGAGCCCGATGCCCTGGGCGCCCATCCGACGGGCGCGCGCGGCGTCCTCCGGGGTGTCGGCGTTCGTGCGAACCGCGAGGCGGCGCACGTTGTCAGCGTGAGTGACGATCCGGTCCACGGCCTTGACCAGGTCGTCGCCGTACTCCGCGGAGAGGTCGCCCTCGAAGTACTGCACGACTGGCGAGGGGATGACCGGGACCCGGCCGAGGAACACCTCACCCGTCGCGCCATCGATGGACACCGGGTCACCCTCGCGGATCACGACGCCGCCCGGGGCGGTGGCCATCTTGCCGTGCGTGTCGACCGTGAGCTCCTCGGTGCCGCAGACGGCGGTCTTGCCCATGCCGCGAGCGACGACCGCCGCGTGCGACGTCTTGCCGCCACGGCTGGTCAGGATGCCGGCGGCGGCGACCATGCCCGCCAGGTCGTCCGGGGTGGTCTCCCGACGGATCAGGATGGTGTCGATGCCCTCGGCGGCCTTCGCCACCGCGGTCTCCGAGTCGAACACCGCGGTTCCGACTGCCGCACCGGGTGAGGCCGCGATGCCCTTGGCCACGATCGCGCGATCACCGGAGTGGTCGAAGTGCGGGAACATCAGCTGCACGAGCTGGGCACCGGACACGCGGCGCACGGCCTCGTCCATGTCGATGACGCCCTCGTCGGCGAGCTGGGTCGCGATCCGGAAGGCCGCACCGGCGGTGCGCTTCCCGACACGGGTCTGCAGCATGTAGAGCTGTCCACGCTCGACGGTGAACTCGATGTCGCACAGGTCCTTGTAGTGCGCCTCGAGGGCGTCCATGTTGGACAGCAGCTGGGCGTGCGCCTCAGGGTCCAGACGGCCCATGTCGTCGAGGGTCAGTGTGTTGCGCACGCCCGAGACCACGTCCTCGCCCTGCGCGTCGGGCAGGTAGTCGCCGTAGTGGCCGGTCGCGCCGCTCGCGGGGTCGCGGGTGAACGCCACACCGGTGCCCGAGTCGTTGCCCACGTTGCCGAAGACCATCGCCTGCACGTTGACCGCGGTGCCCAGGTCGGCGGGGATGCGCTCCTGGCGGCGGTACAGCTTCGCGCGGTCGGTGTTCCACGAGTCGAACACGGCCTTGATGGCGCGATCGAGCTGCTCGCGGGGATCCTGCGGGAAGTCGATCCCGGCGTGCTCCTTGACGATGCCCTTGTAGGTCGCGACCAGCGCCTGGAGCTCAGGAACGCCGAGCTCGACGTCGGTGGCCACGCCCGCATCGGTCTTGGCCTGGTCGATCGCGTGCTCGAAGTAATGGCCCTCGATGTCGAGCACCGTCTTGCCGAACATCTGGATCAGGCGGCGGTAGGAGTCCCAGGCGAAGCGCTCGTCCTGGGAGAACTCGGTCAGGCCGGCGACGGACGCGTCGCTCATGCCGATGTTGAGCACCGTCTCCATCATGCCGGGCATCGAGAACTTGGCACCGGAGCGCACCGAGACCAGCAGCGGGTTCGCCGGATCACCCAGCGTGCGTCCGATCTTCGCCTCGAGGCTGGCCAGCTGCTCGGTGACCTGCTCGGCCATCTCTGGCGGCACCGCCCCGCCGTTCAGGTAGGCCCGGCAGGCGTCGGTGGTCACCGTGAAGCCGGGGGGGACGTTCAGGCCGATCTTGATCATCTCGGAGAGGTTGGCGCCCTTGCCACCGAGCAGGTCCTTCTTATCCTTGTCGCCTTCGGCGAAGTCGTAGACATAACGCATGTGTGTGGATCCTCCTGGGACCGTGAGTGAGAACGCCCGCAAGCCTACCCCCGGGCGGCACGCGACCGTCCGGCGAGCACGACGCCCGCGCACCTCGTGCGCCCAACTGCGCGGCAGCGCTGCCGACGACGCGATACCCCAGCCCGCCCTGCCCTAGCCTCAGGGCATGACGCAGTGGTGGCGTGATGCCGTGATCTACCAGATCTATCCACGCTCCTTCGCCGACGGCGACGGCGACGGGATGGGCGACCTGGCTGGCATCACCGCGCGGATGGGCTACCTCGCGGAGCTCGGCATCGACGCCCTCTGGCTGAGCCCCTGCTTCGCCAGCCCCCAGGTCGACCACGGCTACGACATCAGCGACTACCGCGACATCGATGACCTGTTCGGGTCACTGGCCGACATGGACGAGCTGATCGCGACGGCGCATGACTACGGCATCAAGGTGACGCTGGACTTCGTGCCGAACCACACCTCCGACCAGCACGCGTGGTTCCAGGCTGCCGTGTCCGCGGGGCGCGGATCCGCGGAGCGCGACCGCTACCTGTTCCGCGACGGGCGCGGCCCGGGCGGGGACGAGCCACCCAACAACTGGAAGTCCGTCTTCGGCGGCCCGTCATGGACCCGGGTCGAGGAGCCTGACGGCTCACCGGGGCAGTGGTACTACCACCTGTTCGCTGCGGAGCAGCCCGACCTCAACTGGCGCAACCCCGAGGTGGTCGAGGAGTTCGTCAGCGTCCTGCGCTTCTGGATGGACCGGGGCGCTGACGGGTTCCGGATCGACGTCTCCGACGCGCTCATGAAGGACGACACCTTCCCCGACACGGCCTCCGGCGAGCCGATCATCCCCAAGGGCGACGACAGCCCGGTGCACGACGTGTACCGGGAGTTCCGCCGCGTCATGGACGCCTACCCGGGCGACCGGATGGCTGTGATCGAGACGGGCGCCGAGGACGACATCGTGGCCCTGTTCATCAGGCCCGACGAGATGCACCTGGCGTTCAACTTCCGGTTCGTGCACGCCGGGTTCGACGGCCCCGGCATGCGCGCGGCCATCGACTCCTCCATCGCCGCGAATGCCGGCGTCGGGGCGCCGACCACGTGGGTCACGGACAACCACGACACCCCACGCTCGGTCTCCCGGCTGGGTCAGAACGCTGTCCTGTCGGGAGCGTACGTGCCCGGGACGATGGCGTCCGGCGTCTTCCAGGAGGTCGACCTGGAGCTCGGCACGCGGCGGGCGCGGGCGCTCGCGCTGATCCTGCTCGCCCTGCCGGGCGCGGCCTACATCTACAACGGCCAGGAGCTCGGCCTGCCCAACGTCGACGACCTGCCCGAGGACGTCCTGCAGGACCCGATCTGGGAACGCAGCGGCCACACCGTTCGCGGTCGCGACGGCTGCCGGGTGCCGATGCCCTGGACCACCGGGGCCAACCTCGGGTTCACCCGGTCGCGCTCGAAGCCGTGGCTGCCGATCCCCAAGGAGTGGGCCGCGCTCTCAGTGGCCTCGCAACAGGCCAGCGGGGACTCGATGCTCAGCCTCTATCGCTCCGCACTGGCCCTGCGGCGGACGAGCCCGGCGCTGGGGCGCGGTGACCTGCGCTGGGTATCCTCAGCGGACCAGGCAGCCGACCTGATCTCGTTCGACATGGTGGGTGCGGGTGGCACTGTTCGGGTCATCCTCAACCTGTCCGGAGCCGCGATCGACCTCCCCGAGGGCGACCTGCTGATCGCCTCGGAGCCGGTGGTCTCCGGCCAGCTGCCGGCGATATCCGCCGCGTGGGTCGCACGGCCTGCGTCCGAGGGGCTCCAGGCCCGGCTCGGGGCGCTGGTCGAGCTCGTCGCCGAGGTGATCGACCCGCGCCGCTGACAGGCCATCCGGGGCCACTGTGGCTCAGCCGGCGAGATCCCGTCGGTTGAACACCCAGGTGCCCCCGGCGACCAGCAGGGCGCTGAGGACCATGGGCAGCCAGAAGTTGAATGCGCCCGGGGCAGTGGTCAGCGGGTTCTCCTTGAGCAGCCAGTACCAGGGTGAGAACTCGCGTGCGGTCTCGAACGCCTCGGCGACCCCCGCCAGCGCATTGACGAGGAACCCGACCAGGGCCAGGCCCGCACCCAGCCCGATGGCCAGGCCCTTGCGCCCAGTGGCGGCACCGGCGGCGAAGGTCAGCGCCACGTGCACGGCGACGAACGCGAACGAGGCAGCGGCCGCAGCACCGAACGCCCACCACGGCAGGCCCTCGTCGAGCCCGACGACCGGTGCGTAGGCCGCAAGGACCAGGTGCCCCACGGCGTTGACGACGAACAGGGCGACGAAGATCCCCAGCACCCGGCCCAGGGCCACAGCGACCCGTCGGACGGGGTTGGCCAGCACCATCTCGAGGGTCCCATCGGCCTCGGAGCCGGCGATCGCCCACGCTGCCCACCCGAGGCCAAGGACGAGGAGGATGATCACGTACATGTTCGAGTACAGCTGGCTGACGAGGTAGCCCTCCGGCGAGGAGATGCTCGCCCCGGCCAGGCCGAAGGCCTCGACGAAGGCCTCGGGCAGCTGTGCCATGTAGTCCTCGAACACGTCCCCGGAGTCACGCACCGACGGGTATACCGCCCCCATCAGCACCATCAGGATCCCGACCCCGATGCTCCACCAGAGCAACGCGCGCCGGCGCTCGCGCAGCATCTGCCCGGCGATCCGCAGCGCGGCCATCACGCCACCTCCCCCGACCCGGCTGCCGTCTCACCGTCCGCGCCCTCCCCGGGTGCGGAGTCGTAGACGCCGTAGAAGATGTCGTCGAGCAGCAGCGGATCAGCCGCGAGGTGCTCGATCGGCAGGTGCGCCAATGCCTGGACCAGGGGCGCGATGCTGCCCTGGACGATCACCGAGACCCGCATCCGCTCGACCTCGACGGACTCCACGCCCGGCACCCCCGCGAGGACCTCGGCCGCGACAGGCTCCGAGAACCGCAGGTGCAGCGACTGGCGCGCGGTGATCGACTGGAGCCCAGCGACGCTGTCCTCGACGACCTTGCGCCCCTCGCGCAGGATGCCCACGCGGTCGGCGACCTCCTCGACCTCGAAGATGATGTGCGAGCTGAACAGCACCGCTGCCCCGGCGTCGCGGCGCTCGCGCACGAGGTTCAGGACCTCGCGCTGCATGAGCGGGTCGAGGCCCGAGGTCGGTTCATCGAGGATCAGGACATCGGGGTCGTGCATCACGGCCTGGACGACGCCCACCTTCTGCCGGTTTCCCTTGGACAGCTGTCCGAACGGGCGGGTGACGTCGAGCTGCATCTGCTTGCACAGGTCGTCGATGCGCTCCTGCGGGACGCCGCCACGCAGGTCGGCGTAGAAGTCCAGGATCTGGCGCACCTTCAGCCGGCCCTCGAGGCGCAGGTCACCGGGCAGGTAACCGACCCGGCGACGGATGTGCGGGTCGCGGGCGCTGCCGCCGTGCACCGTGGCCGTCCCGGCGGTGGGGTGCAGGTAGCCCAGGATCGTGCGGATGGTCGTCGACTTGCCCGCGCCGTTGGGCCCGAGCAGGCCGTACACCTCGCCGGGGGCCACGGTCAGGTCCAGCTGGTCGACGGCAGTCAGCTTGCCGTACTTCTTCACGAGGCCTGAGGTCTGGATGACAGGCTCACTCATCTTCACGCCCTTCGTCCGATCGAGCGCTCCATCACCAGCCTATCGCTGGACTCAGCCCTCCTCGGCCTCCACCTGGAGGAACACGTCGAGCAGCGAGGTGCGCCACAGCGTGGCCCCGAAGGGCGCCGCGAACTCGAGGATCACGGCGGGCCCCGGCATCGCCAGCCGCCCGTTGACGACCTCGAGGCGCTCCCCCGAGACGAGGTCGTCGTAGCGGCCGTCGGGGAGCTGCACGTGGGCCCGCCCCCGATGTCCGCCGACGTTGAACACGCCGTAGAGCCCCAGGGATCCGACCGGCGCGAGCTCGTCCCCGGCCGGGTTCGCCCAGGCCGCCTGCACGAGCGGCTCGTCGTCGAGGACCCAGAAGTCGCCGAGGCGCATGGCCTCGTGCTTCGTGCATGCCGTCAGGGTGCGCAGGAACTCGGTCAGCGCGTACTCGCCCCACTCCACGGGAGCCCTGTCGAACAGGGATGGCCACGCCCGGGCCGCCGACTCCTGGCCGGCGTAGATCATGAACGGCCCCCGGCTGAAGGCCATCAGCGCGGTCCACGCCCTCGCCCGGGCCTGGGTCGGCGCGAAGCGCATGATCCGGAACTGGTCGTGGTTCTCGACGAACCGGAGCTTGGCGTAGTTGGCCGGCAGGGTGGCGTCCTGCCAGCGGAGCATCTCCAGGTATCGACCGACGGGCTCGCGTCCGGTGACCACGGCCTGCCAGATCGACCACAGGTCGTGGGAGTACTCGATGTCGAAGGCGGCGAACATCTCCGCGTCCGACCAGGTGGGCAACCCGTGGGCACGCCGGTGCGCCACCCACGTGGGGTGCGGGGACTCCGCGAGCCAGATCAGTCCCGGGCGGACGTCGGCCAGCTCGGCGCGCGCCTGCGACCAGAAGTCGACCGGCACCAGCGAGGCGACGTCGCAGCGGAATCCGTCCACCCCGCGCCCGGCCCACAGCGCCAGGGTGTCGATCAAGTACCTGGTGAGGTCCAGGTTGGGGTGCTTGAGGTCGATGATGTCGGTCCACGCAGGAACCGTGGTGACGGGTCGGCCCTCGTCGTCCTGGTGGAAGAACTCGGGATGCTCCGCGACCAGGACGCTGTCGGGCGAGGTGTGGTTGAAGACCACGTCGATCATCACCTTGAGGCCGGCGGCGTGCGCGGCGGCAACCAGCGCGTCGAAGTCCGCCTCGGTCCCGATCTCCGGGTTGATCGCGCGGTAGTCGCGGATCGCGTACGGGCTCCCCAGTGCGCCCTTGCGGCCGACCTCCCCGATCGGGTGGACGGGCATCAGGTAGAGCACGTCGACGCCGAGCGCGGCGATCCGCGGGATGTCCGCGGTGACGTCGGCCAGCCGCCCATTCGGCCCGTGGTTGCGCGGGAACACCTGGTAGATCACCAGGGAGCGCACGTCCAGAGGGGTGTCGAGGGCCACGGACCTGATTGTGGCCGCTACCCCCCGCTGACGCCGATCTCAGCGGCCGAGAGGTCCTCGCCCATCGCCAGCTCACAGGAGTCCAGCCACCCGTCGGGCAGGGCCACGCGGCGCTGCCCGGAGGTCCGCCCCCGCGGGCCGGCCGCGACAACGCTCGGGTACGGCTGGTCGGGATCGATCCCCGCGAGCAGCCGGTCGAGCTCCGCCAGACTGCCCACCGTGCCCAGGGCGGCCCGGATCGGCTGTGCGACGCGGAACCCCTTGAGGTACCAGGCCATGTGCTTCCGGATGTCGCGGCAGCCCTTGAGCTCGTCGTCGTACATCTCGCCGAGCAGCACCGCATGCCGCCGCAGCACTGCCAGCACCTCCCCCGACGTCGGCTCGGGAGGCGGCGGCGCACCGGCGAACGCGGCCGCGAGCTGGCCGAACAGCCACGGACGCCCCAGGCAGCCTCGGCCGACCACGACTCCTGCGCATCCGGTCTGCTCCACCATGCGCAGGGCATCGTCGGCGGCCCAGATGTCGCCGTTGCCCAGGACCGGCACGCCGAGCGGGTCGAGCTCCTCGACAAGGCGGGCAATGGCAGCCCAGTCGGCCTGGCCGCCGTACATCTGCTCGGCGGTGCGCCCGTGCAGGGCAACCCAGGCCGCGCCCTCCTCGGCTGCAGCACGCCCGGCTTCGAGGTAGGTCAGGTGGTCGTCGTCGATCCCCTTGCGCATCTTGACCGTGACCGGCACCCGGCCGTCGGCCGCCGCCACAGCCCCCGAGACGACCTCGCGGAACAGGTCGCGCTTCCAGGGCAGCGCCGATCCGCCGCCCTTGCGGGTGACCTTGGGCACCGGGCACCCGAAGTTGAGGTCCACATGGTCGGCCAGGTCCTCGGTGACCACCATCCGCACAGCCGCGGCGATGATCGCCGGATCGACGCCGTAGAGCTGCAACGACCGGGGTGCCTCGTCGGGGTCGAAGCGGATCAGGGCCATCGTCTCGTCGTTGCGCTCGATCAGGGCGCGCGAGGTGATCATCTCCGAGACGTAGATGCCCGCACCCGACTCGCGGCACAACCGCCGGAACGCCCGGTTCGTGATCCCTGCCATCGGCGCGAGCACGACCGGTGGGTCAACCGGTCGGCCGCCGATCGGCGGGAGGGACATGGGCATGGGCCAATTGTCCCCCAGCGCGCGCAGTGCACGATCCGTCACGGACCGGCCAACCGGCCCCACCGGGCCTCAGGCTGGGCCGTAGACCTGCAGGCGCAGGAGGCCCGGGGACGTGGACGCGAGGATTGAGACCATCCCGGCACCTGTTGCGGCCCGGCACAGCTGCTCGTCACCGACGGCATCCACGGGCTCGGGACACTGCACGGAGGAGACCGGTGTGGTCGAGTCCGCGAGGAGCTCCTCGATCGCCTGGTCCAGCGTCACGCCCTGGGCCACGGGACCCTCGACGCTGGCGACGAGGACGGGGGGCGCGTCGCGCCAGTCGTGGTCGAACTGCTCCAGGGTCCCGAACCCGTAGCCGACGGAAAGGCATGCCAGTACCGCCAGCCCGATGATGGGCAGTCGTTCCGCCAGACTCCGGGTCACGATCTCGTCGGTGGCGGCGGGCGATAGTTCCGTGGGTCGTTCGAGGATCGCCATGGACGTTCCTAGTGTGAAGGCGCGGGTCCCCGATGGGCCCACGTCCTTTCACGGTATGCCTGCACTCATCCCGCTGTGAACCTCCGTGGTGCCCTGTTCATCCAGCGTTCACCCCGCAGCCATGCGCCGTGCACTGGTGACGTGACACCCCTCACATTCCAGGGAAACCGCCGACCCCATGGGCATTCCAGCGCACACCGCACGTGTCCGTCCTGGTTGACGACCCTCCAGCCAACCTGAATCGGTCACGTGACCAAGGTGCGCGGGGCAACGGCAGGTCCGCGGCTCCGCGAACCCGGCTCAGTACGCCGGCAGGCGCTCGCTCAGCCACGTCCGGAGGCCCGCGAGCGGGATGCGCTCCTGGGCCATGGAGTCGCGCTCGCGCACGGTCACGGCCTGGTCGGTGAGGGTGTCGAAGTCGACCGTGACGCAGAACGGCGTGCCGATCTCGTCCTGGCGGCGGTAGCGACGGCCGATCGCGCCGGCGTCATCGAAGTCGACGTTCCAGGTGCGGCGCAGCTCGGCAGCGAGGTCACGGGCGACCGGCGAGAGGTCGGCGTTGCGCGACAGCGGCAGGACGCCGACCTTGACCGGCGCCAGACGCGGGTCAAGGCGAAGCACCGTGCGCTTGTCGACCCCGCCCTTGGCGTTGGGGGCCTCGTCCTCGTCGTAGGCGTCGAGCAGGAACGCCAGCACGCACCTGGTGAGCCCGGCTGCGGGCTCGATCACGTACGGCACCCAGCGCTCGCCGGACTCCTGGTCGAAGAAGGACAGGTCCACCCCGGACTTCTCCGAGTGGGTGCGCAGGTCGAAGTCCGTGCGGTTCGCGATGCCCTCGAGCTCGGCGAACTCCGAGCCGGCGAACGTGAACCGGTACTCGATGTCGACGGTCCGCTTGGAGTAGTGCGACAGCTTCTCCTGGGGGTGCTCGAAGAAACGCAGGTTCTCCGGCTTGAGGCCGAGGTCGATGTACCAGTCCCAGCGCGCCTTCAGCCAGTACTCGTGCCACTCCTCGTCGGTGCCGGGCTTGACGAAGAACTCCATCTCCATCTGCTCGAACTCCCGCGTGCGGAAGATGAAGTTGCCCGGGGTGATCTCGTTGCGGAAGCTCTTGCCGGTCTGGCCGATGCCGAACGGCGGCTTCTTCCGCGAGGTGTTGGCCACGTTGAGGTAGTTCACGAAGATGCCCTGCGCGGTCTCGGGGCGCAGGTAGTGCACCGCGCCGGCGTCCTCCACCGGGCCGACCATCGTGCGCAGCATCCCGTTGAAGTCACGCGGCTCGGTGAACTGCCCACGCGTCCCGCACGCGGTGCACACGATCTCCTCGAGACCGGTCGCCGGGCGGCCGTGCCTCTCCTCGAACGCCTCGAGCAGCGTGTCGGCGCGCCAACGCTTGTGGCACTGCTTGCACTCCGTGAGCGGGTCGACGAAGGCGTTGACGTGCCCGGATGCCTCCCAGACCTGGGGGGCGAGGATCACCGACGAGTCCAGGCCGACGACGTCGTCACGGCCGCGCACGACCGACTGCCACCACGCCCGACGGATGTTCTCCTTGAGCTCCACGCCCAGGGGACCGTAGTCCCACGCGGAACGGGTCCCGCCGTAGATCTCGGAGCAGGGGTAGACGAACCCGCGGCGCTTGCTCAGGTTCACCACGGATTCCACGCGGGCGTCGGGCTTGGTCGGCTTGGCCATCGGATCTCCAGAGTCCTCGAACTTGTCGGCTGGTGCCGGCTCTGCGCCCTGGGCGCACGCCGGTGAGTCTGGCGTCCAACCCTACCTGCACGAGCGGAGGTCGATCGGCGACAATCGTCCCCATGGCCAAGAAGCGGGTTCATCGCCCTGACGGATCACGACCGATCCCACCCCCGGCGGCGAAGCCCACGACCCCACGACCCACCACGTCCTCCGGACCCGGGCCGAGCCTGCGTGAGCGGTTCGAGGACTTCAGCCGCCCGATCCTGCGGCGCATGCAGGCGATGCCGGGGTTCCTCATCCCTGTCTCCCTCGGGATCCTGCTGTTCTTCGGACTGACCCTGAACGCGGCGTGGTCGGGCATCCTGCTGATCGTGATCGCGGTGTTCCTGTTCTGGCTCACGGCGGTGTCCTGGCCGGGAATCACCACGGGCAGCCGGATCCTGCGCCTGGTTGTCGACGTGGGCGTACTGGTCCTCGGCGTCCTGAAGCTCGCGGGTCGGCTCTGAGCGCTCCTCCCCTCACCGGAGCCGTTCCGACGAGGGCCCAGCCCGCGCGTGGCGGCCTACTCGCCCACGGGGGGGACCGCCTCGTTGGGAACGGCGCCACCGTAGCGGCGATCCCGGTCGGCGTAGATCTCACAGGCCCGCCACAGGTCCAGCCGGTCGAAGTCCGGCCAGAGCGTGTCGAGGAAGACCATCTCGGCGTAGGCCGACTGCCACAGCAGGAAGTTCGAGGTGCGCTGCTCGCCCGATGAGCGGACGAACAGGTCGACGTCGGGCATGTCCGGCTCATCGAGGTAGCGGACCAGCATCTGCTCGTCCACGTCCTCCGGGCGCACCAGCCCGGCCCGGACATCGACGGCCAGGGCGGCCGCTGCGTCGGCGATCTCGGCCCGCCCGCCGTAGTTCACACACATGGCCAGGGTCATGACGGAGTTCGAGGCGGTCAGCTCCTCAGCGCGTTCCAGCTCGGCGATGACACTCCCCCACAGCTTCGGCCGGCGACCGACCCAGCGGACCCGGACGCCCATCTCGTTGAGCTGGTCGCGGCGGCGGCGGATCACGTCCCGGTTGAACCCCATCAGGAAGCGCACCTCGTCGGGCGAGCGCTTCCAGTTCTCGGTTGAGAACGCGTACGCCGACAGGTACTCGATGCCCAGCTCGAGGGCGCCGTTGACGCAGTCCAGCAGCGAGCCCTCGCCGGCCTCATGACCGGCCGTGCGGGGCAGGCCGCGCTCCTTGGCCCAGCGGCCGTTGCCGTCCATGACGATCGCGACGTGCTTCGGGACGAGCTCGGCGGGGATCGCCGGCGGGCGGGCGCCGGAGATGTGTGGCGTCGGGGCCAGCACTGCCCGTCCCGTGGGGTCCGGCAGGTCGGGGCCGGGCCGCCCACGCCGCCACCAGGATCCGGAGTTGTCCGCCATGGGGGAATCCTCCCGCGGACGGGGGTCCCGTTGCCGCCTGCGACGCGCCCGGGCCCGCGGCTTCCCCGGCTCGCTCAGGTCGCAGGGTGCGGCGACGCCGGCGCCGGCGCGCGCATGACGGCCGCGCGCGGAATGCTGGGGGGATGGATGACGGACCTGCCGACGCCAGCGCGCCCACGCCGGACGACCCCGGCCATCCGGTCTGGGCGAACGCGCACCGGGTGACCCCCTTCCTGTACGTGGGGGGTTCGCTGCGCAGCGGTGACGCGGACCCCGGCACGGTGCTCAACGAGCTGCAGGGCCACGGGCTGACCCACATCCTGGACTGCCGCACGGAGACCTCCGACGAGAAGCTCGTGGCCCACCTGGCCCCGGACATCGAGTACCACCAGGCGGGCACCGAGGATGAGGCAGCCGGGACAGCGGAGGGCTGGTTCGACAGCGGAGTGGGATTCGCGCGCGAGGCGCTGAAGATCCCCGGCACCGTCCTTCTCGCGCACTGCGCGCTCGGCCAGGCCAGGGGCCCGTCGATGGCCTACGCCGTTCTGCTCGACCAGGGCTACGAGCCCGGCGAGGCGCTGCTGATGATCACGCAGGCGCGCCCCGAGGCCAAGGCCTCCTACGCCGAGCACGCCCTGGACTGGCACCTGAACCGCACCGGCGCCACCGAGGCTGAGCGGAAGGTCGCCTTCGAGTCGTTGCGCGCCGCCCGTGGCAAGGCCGGCGGGTGGCAGCACCGGCGGCACTGAGCCACGCGGTCGGTCACGGACTCAGGTCCGCTCGACCAACGGCAGGGACTTGAGCTGCCGCTCCAGGTGCCACTGCAGGTAGGCCGCAACCAGGCCTGATGCCTCCCGTCGCGCACGTTCGTCGGAGGCGTCGGCCACCTCCCAGTCACCGGACAGCAGAGCACCCAGCAGCTCAAGGGTTGCCGGGCGGGGCGTGGCCGACCCCGGAACCCTGCAGTCCGCGCACAGCGCCCCGCCGCCGGGCAGGCTGAACGCCCGATGCGGCCCCGCCTCGCCGCAGCGCGCGCAGGCATCGAACGATGCCGCCCAACCGGCGATGGCCAGGGAGCGCACCAGGTAGGCGTCGAGGACCAGCCCGGGGGCGTGCTCGCGCTGGGAGAGCGCCCGCAGCCCGCCCACCAGCAGCTGGAACTGCGCGGGCGCGGGCTCTCGCTCCTCGGGGGTCAGCCGCTCCGCGGTCTCGCAGATGGCCTGGGCGGCGGTCCACCGGGGATAGTCCGACGACAGGTCGGCGCCGAACGAGAACAGCGACTCCACCTGCGTCACGGAGTCCAACGACCGGCCGATGTGGAACTGGGCGTCGACGAGCCCCATCGGCTCCAGACGGGCGCCGAACTTCGAGCTGGTCCGGCGGACCCCCCGGGCCACGGCACGCACCCGGCCGTGGCTGCGCGTGAGCAGCGTGATGATCCGGTCGGCCTCACCGAGCTTGTGCGTGCGCAGGACCACCCCGGAGTCGCGGTAGGTCGGCACCGACCCATTGTGCGCCCCGCACCGGCCACCCGCCGGGACACGGCTCGGGCGCGGGCCGCGGGCAGTCGGGGACGGATCGACGTGGCGTCGCCGGCTCAGAAGCCGAGGCGACGCAGCTGCTTGGGGTCGCGCTGCCACTCCTTGGCGACCTTGACGTGCAGGTCGAGGTACACCGGGGTGCCCATCATCGCCTCGATGGCCGCCCGGGACCGCGTGCCCACATCGCGGAGTCGCGCACCCTTGGCCCCGATCACGATCGCCTTCTGCGAGGAGCGCTCGACGAACAGGTTGGCGTGGATGTCCAGCAGCGGACGGTCCGGGTGCCGGTCCTCGCGCATGGCCATCTCCTCGACGACCACGGCGATCGAGTGCGGCAGCTCGTCGCTGACGCCCTCGAGGGCGGCCTCGCGGATCAGCTCCGCGATCATGATGATCTCGGGCTCGTCAGTGAGCTCCCCGTCGGGGTAGAGCGCCGGGCCGACGGGCAGTGCCGCGATGAACTCCGCGACGACGTCGTCGAGCTGGTCGCCGGCCTGGGCCGAGACCGGCACGACCGCGGCCCACTCGAGGCTCGTGGCGGTGCCGAGCTCCATCACGGCGGAGAGCTTGGCTGCCAGGTTGGGGCGCGAGATCCGGTCGGTCTTGGTGACCAGCGCGATCACGGGGGTGCGCGTGCCGCCCCGGGTGGCTCCGGCCAGCCGATGGGCGATCCGGCGGTCGCCCGGGCCGATCTCCTCGTCGGCGGGCAGGCACAGGGCGATCGCATCCACCTCGGCCCACTGCTGCTCGACGAGCGCGTTGAGCCGCTCGCCGAGGGCGTTGCGCGGCCGGTGGATCCCAGGCGTGTCGACCAGGACGACCTGGGCATCGGGCAGGTGGATCATCCCGCGGATGACCCGACGGGTGGTCTGCGGCTTGCTGGAGGTGATGGCCACCTTCTGGCCGACCAGGGCATTGGTGAGCGTGGACTTGCCGGCGTTGGGCCGCCCGACGATCGCGACGAAGCCGCTGCGGTGCTCAGTCATGCGGACCTGTCCTCACGGCCGTTCGTCGTTCCGCCCGCACTGGCCGAGGCGCTGGCCGAGGCGCCCGACCTCACCGACGGCTGCTCCTGACCACCGTCGGAGGGCACCCGGAGGGGCTCGGCGAGCACGGTCGTGATCCGGTTGCGCCGGCCGGCCGCCTGCTCGGCGGTCAGCACCCAGCCCTCGATCGTGATCGACGACCCGGGCAGGGCCACCTTGCCCAACCGTTTCGCGATCAGCCCAGCGACGGTGTCCACGCCCTCGGAGTCGGAGTCGATGTCGAACCCCAGGAGCTCGCCGGCGTCCTCCACGTGCAGCCGGGCGCTGAGCCGGTAGCCACCCCCGGCGAGCTTCTCGATCTCCGGCGGCTCGTGGTCGTACTCGTCGGTGATCTCGCCGACGATCTCCTCGAGGACGTCCTCGATCGTGACCAGTCCGGCCGTGCCGCCGTACTCGTCGACGGCGATCGCCATGTGGACCCGCTGGGACTGCAGGTCGCGCAGCAGGTCATCGACCAGCTTGGAGTCCGGGACGAACACGGCCGCGCGCATCCGCGAGTCGATGCGCTCGGTGGCCTCCGACTCTCGGTGCTCGAACACCCGGTTCACGACGTCCTTGAGGTAGAAGACGCCGACAACGTCGTCGGGGCCGTCACCGATCACCGGGATGCGTGAGTACCCGGAGCGCAGCGCCAGCGACATCGCCTGGCGCAGGGTCTTGTGCCGCTCGATCCACACCATCTCGGTGCGCGGGACCATGACCTCGCGCACGATGGTGTCGCCGAGCTCGAAGACCGAGTGCAGCATCGCCGCCTCATCGTCCTCGATCACCCTGTCGGCCTCCGCCTGGTCGACGAGCTCGCGGAGCTCGGCCTGGCTGGCGAACGGCCCCTCCCGGTAGCCCTTGCCCGGGGTCAGGGCGTTGCCGATCAGGATGAGCAGGGAGACGAACGGGCCCAGCACCGCAGCCGCCCCGCGCGCGAACTTGCCCCAGCGCAGGGCGATCCGGTCGGCATGCTGGCGGCCCAGCGTGCGCGGGGCGACCCCCAGGGCGACGAACATCACGCCGGTCATGATCAGCAGCGCGACGAACAGCCCCGCGAGCGGACCCCAGTCGGCCACCTCGACGCAGAGGTAGGTGACCAGCGCTGTGGCCGCCACCGCGAACGCCGTGTGCAGGAACAGCATGGCGTTCACGTAGCGTGCGCGGTCCTCGACGATGGTGCGCAACCGTTCGGTGGCCTTGCCCGGCTTCTCCCGGGCCATCTCCTCGACGCGTGAGCGCGACACGCGCCCGATCGCGGTCTCGGCTGCCACGAGGAAGGCTGCGGTGACGACGAACAGGATCGCCAGGACCAGCATCACCCAGTCGGACTCCTGCATGACTCAGCCCCGTCCCCGCCACGCAGCCAGCAGCTGGTCCTGGAGGCCGAACATCAGTGCGTGCTCCTCGGGCTCGGCATGGTCGTGGCCGAGCAGGTGAAGGATCCCATGGGTCAGGAGCAGCTCGAGCTCACCGGCCAACCCGTGCCCGGCCACCTCGCCCTGCTCGGCAGCCACCTGCGGGCAGATCACCACGTCGCCCAGCATGCCCGGCTCAGGGGCGTCACCTGATTCCGGCACGCGCAACTCGTCCATCGGGAAGCTCAGGACGTCCGTCGGACCGGGCAGGTCCATCCAGCGCACGTGCAGCTCGGTGATCTCCTCGACGTCCACAAGGGAGATGGCCAGCTCGACGTCGGGGTGCAGGCCGAGCCGATCGAGGATGAAGCACGCCTGGGCGACGAGCGGCTCGGGGTCGACCGCCACGCTGCTCCGGTTGTCGACCTCGACCTCGGCCATCAGCGCCGCCTGACCGGCCGGACCGGCCGATCCGCGCGGTCGCTGCGCGCCTGCTCCTCGTCGTAGCGGCCGTAGGCCTGCACGATGTCGGTCACCAGGCTGTGCCGGACGACGTCATGGGCGTTGAGGTAGCAGAAGGACACGTCGCGGACTCCGTCGAGGATCCCCTGGACGACCTTCAGCCCCGAGTCGGTCCCCCCGGGGAGGTCCACCTGCGTGATGTCTCCGGTGACCACCATCGTGGAGCCGAACCCGAGTCGGGTCAGGAACATCTTCATCTGGTCCGGCGAGGTGTTCTGCGCCTCGTCGAGGATCACGAACGCGTCGTTGAGGGTGCGCCCGCGCATGTAGGCAAGGGGGGCGACCTCGATCACCCCGGAGGTCAGCAGGCGCGGGATCGAGTCCGGGTCGAGCATGTCGCGCAGGGCGTCGTACAGCGGGCGCAGGTAGGGATCGATCTTCTCCGAGAGCGTGCCGGGCAGGTAGCCCAGGCGCTCGCCGGCCTCGACAGCCGGTCGGGTCAGCACGATCCGGTTGACCTTCTTGGCCTGCAGGGCCTGGACGGCCTTGGCCACCGCGAGGTAGGTCTTGCCCGTACCGGCCGGACCGATGCCGAACACGATCGTGTGCTGGTCGATCGCGTCCACGTAGCGCTTCTGGTTCAGCGTCTTGGGCCGGATCGTGCGACCCCGGTTGCTCAGGATGTTGGCCGTGAGGACGTCCACCGGCCGGCTCTCGGGCTCGGCGCGCAGCATCGACAGCGCGCGGCGCGCGGCATCGGGGCTCATCCCCTGGCCCGTGCGCACGATCGAGACGATCTCGTCGACGAGACGCTCCACGAGGTGCAGGTCGGCTGATCCGCCGGTGAGGGTGATCTGGTTGCCCCGGACGTGGATGTCCATGGTCGGGAACTCGGCCTCGATGGCACGCAGGACCTCGTCACCGACCCCGACGACGGCGACCATGTCGAGGCTCGCAGGGACGATGACGGTGTGCTGGATGCGCTCGGAGCGCAGTGGTGTCTCAGTCATGTCCCCTCAAGGGTAAGTCCCGTTCAGCCCGGGGGCCACGAGTGCGCACGACCACCGAGGACGTGCGCGTGCAGGTGCCCGACCTCCTGGCCGCCGAGACGGCCGTTGTTGACGACCACCCGGTACCCGCCGGTCAGCCCCTCGAGCTGGGCCACGTGGACGCAGCGGGTGATCACGTCGGCGGCGATGGCGGGGTCGACCGCGACCGCCTCGTCGAGGGTGGCGACGTGCTTCTTCGGGATGACCAGCACGTGCGTCGGGGACACGGGGGCGATGTCGCGGAACGCCAGGGTCGTATCGGTCTCGTCGACGATCGTGGCCGGGATCTCGCGGGCGACGATCTTGCAGAACAGGCAGGCATCGCTCATGGACCCATCCTGCCATCGCCGGCGCTGGGCCCGGCTGCCGAGCGGGGCGCGCCGGTCAGGACCAGCGCGCGGTGGTGGACAGGACCACGGCGGCGGCGACCGTCCCGGCGGTGGACGTGCGCATGACCGTTGGTCCCAGCAGGGCGAGGTGGGCACCGGCCGACGTGAACCTCGCGAGCTCGTCGCGGCTCACACCACCCTCGGGGCCGACGATGAGCACGATGTCGCCGTCGGCGGGGAGGTCGATCTGCCGAATCGCCGCGTGGGCCTCCTCGTGCAGGACGATGGCGCAGGCCGCGGCGGCCACCAGCGACTCCACGTGGGCGGTCCGGGCCAGCGGCGCCACCTCCGGGAGCCACGCCCTCCGCGCCTGCTTGCCGGCTGCGCGGGCTGCTGCCTGCCACTTGGCCTGCCCGCGCTCCACCTTGTCGCCCGTCCAGCGCGCGACGCTGCGCTCGGCCTGCCAGGGGACGATCACGTCGACGCCGACCTCCGTCAGGGTCTCCACCGCCGTCTCCCCGCGCTCCCCCTTGGGCAGTGCCTGGACGACGACGATCCTCGGCTGCGGCGCTGCACTCACCTCACGTTCGCGGACCCGCGCGACCAGGGACTCCCGACCGGTCAGGGCCTCGACCTCCGCGTGCAGGACGGTTCCCGCCCCGTCCCCGAGGTCGATGGGCTCGCCGACCTCGAGCCGCTTCACGGCGACGGCGTGCCGGCCCTCAGGTCCGGACAGGTCGACCAGGTCGCCGACCCCGGCGCGCGCCGCGGTGGCCTGCTCGATCAGGAACAGGGCCGCGGTCATTTGGCGGAGAACGCGTCCTTGATGCGCGAGAAGAGCCCTTCCTTCTCCGGGCGCGTGAAGGTCGTGCTCACGGTCTCCTCGCCGCGGATCGTGGCGAACTCCCGCAGGAGCTCCTCCTGCCGCGGATCGAGCCTCGTCGGGGTCTGCACATCGATGTGGACCAGGAGGTCCCCACGCCCGGAGCTGCGCAGGTGCGGCACACCGCGAGCCTTGAGCGTCACCACGTGACCTGGCTGGGTGCCGGGACGGATCTCGACATCCTCGGTCCCATCGAGGGTCTCCAGCTTCAGGACCGTCCCCAGGGCGGCCACGGTCATCGGCAGGGCGATCGAGCAGTGCAGGTCGTCGCCGTTGCGCTGGAACACCGCGTGCGGCCGGGTGGACACCTCCACGTACAGGTCGCCGGCAGGTCCGCCGCCGGGGCCGACCTCGCCCTCTCCGGACAGCTGGATCCGCGTGCCGTCATCGATGCCGGCGGGGATCTTGACCTTGAGGGTGCGCCGGGTGCGCACGCGTCCCTCGGCGTTGCACTCGGGGCAGGGGTGGGTGATGACGGTGCCGTACCCCTGGCACTGCGGGCAGGGGCGCGAGGTCATGACCTGGCCGAGGAAGGAGCGCTGGACGGACTGGATCTCGCCGCGACCGCGGCACATCGAGCACTCGGTCGGCTGATGACCCGCGGCCGCACCGGTGCCGGTGCACGTCGGGCAGACCAGGGCAGTGTCGACCTGGATCTCCTTGACCACGCCGAACGCGGCCTCCGGCAGGTCGATGGTCACCTTGATCAGGGCGTCCTGGCCGCGCCGGACCCGGGGCTTGGGCCCACGGGCCTGCTGGCCGCCGAAGAAGGCGTCCATGATGTCGCCGAACCCGAACCCGGCCGTACCCGGCCCGAACGGGCTGCCGCCGCCGGGACTGCGCGGATCCGCGCCCAGGTCGTACATCTGGCGCTTCTCCGGGTCGGAGAGCACCTCGTAGGCCGCGGTCACCTCCTTGAACCGCTCCTGGGTGACCGGGTCGGGGTTCACATCCGGGTGCAGCTCGCGGGCGAGCCGGCGGTACGAGCGCTTGATCTCGTCCGCGCTCGCGTCGCGGGCCACGCCGAGGGTGGCGTAGTAGTCGTTGGCCACTGGTGTCCTATTCGTTTCGCAGCAACTGGCCGAGGTACCGGGCAACCGCCCGGACCGAGGCCATCGTGCTGGGGTAGTCCATGTGGGTGGGGCCGACGACCCCAAGTCGCGCGACGGTCCCGTGGTTCGGGCCGTAGCCGGCGCTGACCACGGAGGTGCTGCTCATCCCGGCCACCAGGTTCTCGTGCCCGATCGTGACCGTGACGGCCTCCGCCCTGGTCTCGCCGAGCAGTCGCAGCAGCACCATCTGCTCCTCGAGCGCCTCGAGGACGGGTTGGAGGCTGTCGAATCCGTCCACGTACCGGGCGAGGTTGGCGGTGCCGCCCATGACGATCCGCTCCTCGTGGCGCTCCACGACCGTCTCCAGCAGGGTCGCGAGCACGACCGAGACCGCTGGTCGACTGGCCTCGTCGAAGCGTGCCGGGAGGTCGGCCACGCGGTCGGCCACGGTCGTGAACGACCCGCCTCCGACGGACTCGTTGAGCAGGGTGCGCAGGCGGGCGAGGTCGTCCTCGGACAGGGCGGCGGGCACCTCGACCACGCGCTGCTCGATGCGGCCGGTGTCGGCGATCAGGACCAGCAGGAGGCGGTGCTCGCTCAGCGAGACCAGCTCGACGTGGCGAACCGCGGAGCTCGTCAGCGACGGGTACTGGACGAGGGCCACCTGGCGGGTGATCTGGGCCAGCAGGCGCACCGAGCGACCCATCACGTCGTCGAGGTCGACAGCCCCGGCCAGGAAGTTCTCGATCGCCCGTCGTTCGGCGGGGCTCAGCGGCTTGACCTGCGACAGCCGGTCGACGAACAGCCGGTAGCCCTTGTCGGTCGGGACCCGGCCGGCACTCGTGTGCGGCTGGGCGATGAACCCCTCCTCCTCGAGGACGGCCATGTCATTGCGGATGGTGGCCGGGGAGACGCCCAGGGAGTGCCGGTCGACCAGTCCCTTCGAGCCCACAGGCTCGTGGGTGCGCACGTAGTCCTCGACGATGGCACGCAGGACCGAGAGCTTGCGGTCGTCGAGCATGGGCACCTCCTCCCGGCGTCGAGAGCCGCTGCATCACGAACGGGCTCCGGTCACACTGGCACTCAAAGGGTCGGAGTGCCATTCTACGCCGCGCCGCCCGGACCGCCCGCGATCCCGCCCGCAGCCACCTGGGCGGTCGTCGGCGGGCGTTGGGTGGGCGTGGGCCGACAGAATCGGGTCATGCTCATCGTCCACGTGCATGTGCAGGTCGTGCCCGACCAGGTCCCGGCCTTCCTGGCCGCCACCGAGGCGAACGCCACCGCCTCGCTCGAGGAGCCCGGCGTGCTGCGGTTCGACGTGATCGCGGACCTGGCCGACGCCGCGCACATCGTGCTCGTCGAGGTGTACCGCGACGAGGCGGGAGCGGCTGCGCACAAGGAGACCGCGCACTACGCGACGTGGCGCGACGCCGTGGCCCCGATGATGGCGGTACCCCGCACCTCGACGAAGTTCTCCGCGGTGTTCCCGACACAGGACAGTCGCTGGGCGACGCCGGCCCCGTGACCACGTCCTTCGACCTCTCCCTGCCGCCGCGGATCTCCTTCGGCGCCGGTCGGGTCGCCGACCTGGCCGACATCGTCGGCTGCCTCGGCTCCCGGGTGCTCGTGATCACCGGCTCGACCCCCACCCGGGTGGAGCACGCGATTGCCCCCCTGCGCTGCGGCGCCGCCTCGCTGGAGGTCGTCACCGTCGCCGGCGAGCCGACGGTGGACGACGCGCGGGTGGCGACTGCGACCGGGCGGGCGCTGGAGGCCGATGTCGTCGTGGCGATCGGCGGCGGCAGTCCGATCGACCTGGCCAAGGCGGTCGCGATGCTGCTGGCCAATGGCGGGGATCCGATGGACTACATCGAGGTCGTCGGACGAGGGCAGCCGATCACCCGGGCGCCGTTGCCGCTGGTCGCGGTCCCGACGACGGCCGGGACCGGCGCCGAGGTGACGGCGAACGCGGTGCTGTCCGTGCCCGACCACGGGGTGAAGGCCAGCCTGCGGCACCCGCTGATGATCCCGAGGCACGCGATCGTCGATCCGGAGATGACGCTCGACTGCCCACCGGCCGTGACTGCCGCATCCGGGATGGACGCCCTCACCCAGTGCCTCGAGCCCTACGTGTCGCACCGGGCCAACGCCATGACCGACAGCTGGGCACGGATGGGGATGATGGCCGCAGGACGGAGCCTGGTCGGCGCCTACTTCGACGGAGCCGACCTGGCAGCGCGCACCGACATGTCGCTGTGCAGCCTGATGGGCGGACTCTCGCTGGCCAACGCCAAGCTCGGCGCGGTACACGGGTTCGCCGGTGTCATCGGCGGCATGACCGACGCCCCGCACGGGGCGATCTGCGCGGCCCTGCTCGGTCCCGTGTGCGCAGCCAATCTGGAACGGGCCGACGACCGGCTGATGGGGCGCTTCGCAGCGATCGCCGCGTGTCTCACCGGAGTGCCCGATGCGACCCCCGACGACGGCCTCCACTGGATCGAGCACACCTGCGCACTGTTGGAGATCCCGATGCTGTCGGCCTACGGGCTCACCGACCGGGACACGGAGGAGGTGGTGGCCAAGGCCGCCCGGGCCAGCAGCATGCAGGGCAACCCGGTCACGCTCAGCGCCGAGGAGCTCACTGAGGTGTTCCGGGCTGCCCTGTAGCTGGTCGGTGGCATTGAGCAAGTCGGCGGGCACCTCGGGATAGGGTCGCCGACGTGCTGGATCGCTATGGTGCCGATGTCCTGGGAGCGGGGAGGCACCCGCGTGCGCCTCGGGTGGGTGAGGTCGTCGGCGAGCCTGATCTCGTCGTGGAGTGCGCGTCGAGTGGGTGGTGCGGGGCGATCGTCGGGTGGGAGAAGACGACCGTCGGATGGTCGGTGGTGCTCGAGGATCGGCACGGCAGCCGCCGGCTCTTCCCGGCGGAACCGGCTGCCTTCCTCCTCGAGGGCCGCACCGTGACCCTCACCAGGCCCACGAACACGGCTCCCACCCCGCCGCGCGCCGCGACGCGGACGGCCTCCGGCTCGATCGCCGCCCCCCGCAGCGCAGCCAAGGTCGCGCGCGCCTCGCGGATCTGGGTCGAGGGCGCGCATGACGCCGAGCTGGTGGAGAAGGTGTGGGGCGCGGACCTGCGCGAGCTCGGGGTCGTCGTAGAGCCGATGGGCGGCATCGATGACCTCATGATGCTCGTGTCGGACTTCGAGCCAGGCCCGCAGCGCCGGCTCGTCGTCCTGGTCGACCACCTGGTGCCGGGGACGAAGGAGACGCGGATCGCCGACGAGGTGACGGGGCGGTGGGCGCCACACGTCACCGTGCTCGGGCATCCGTACGTCGATGTCTGGCAGGCGGTCAGGCCCACGGCCGTCGGGATCGACGAGTGGCCGACGATCCCGCGGGGCACGCCCTGGAAGGCCGGCATCTGCGCGGCGCTGGGATGGCCGGACGACGAACGCGCCGCCTGGCGGCGCATCCTCGGATCGGTGAAGACCTACGCCGACCTCGACCCGGCGCTCCTGGCGCGGGTGGAGGAAGCCATCGACCTCGTGACCGAACCGCAGGGCTGAGCCCGAGGAAAGGACCTCGCCCGGGCTCGTCACGGTGCGAATCGCCTCGAATGCGCGAGTGCACATTTCCTGCCATACCGGGTCCGGTGGGACTAGCCTGCCAATCGGAACACCCTGAAGCGAAGGAGCGTCCAGGAATGACCCAACCCCCCGTCGACCCGCCTGAGGAGCCCCTGGGCGGAGCACTGACCCCGCCCCCGGAGGAAGTGCCCGAGCCGGCCGCGCCCCCGTTCGAGGAACCCGCCGCGGCGGCACCACCTCCGGCCTACGAGCCTCCGCCGGCCTACCAGCCCCCGCCACCGCCGGCCGCCGAGCCGCCCCCCGCCTACCAGCCCCCGCCTCCTCCGGCTGGGAGCTACCCGCCACCCCCGCCACCGGCCGGGCCCGGTGCGTACCCGCCACCGCCGCCGAGTGCCTACCCGGCGCCTCCGCCAGCCCCCGGGGGGACGCCGATGGCGCCTCCGATCGGCTCCTACCCGCCGGCGTTCCCGCCCGGCCCCGGAGGCGCGTACGGCGCCGCAGCCGGACTGAAGCCCCACCGGGCGACGCTCGTGCTCGGGCTGGGCATCGTCGGCCTGCTGTGCTGCGGCCCGCTGGGGATCGTGGCGTACATCTTCGGGAAGAACGACCTCACCGAGATGGACGCCGGCATGATGGATCCCTCGGGTCGCGGCACGACGAACGTCGGGAAGATCCTCGGCCTCGTCGCGATCGTGTTCCTCGTGATCCAGGTGCTCTACCTCATCGTGGCCTTCGCCACAGGCAACCTCACCTGACCCATCGCACGCGAAGGGCCGGGGAGCCGGGTGCGATCTCGTGCGCACCCAGGATCTCCCCGGCCCTTCGCCGTGCCGCCTTGAGGGGATCCGACGTGCGGAGCGGGTGGTCGATCCCCGCGATCAGGGGACCAGTCGGCGCACCACGGCATCGGCGAGCAGCCGACCCGACCGGGTGAGCCGGAACCGCCCTCCGGCCACCTCCCCGAGCCCGTCGGAGACGAGGACCTCCACCTCTCCCCGCTGTGCAGCGCTGAGCTCATCCACACGCAGCCCGTCGGCCATCCGAACGCCGAGCAGGATCCCCTCCACCGAACGCGTGTCGTCGTCGAGAACCTCGCGCCCCACCGCGGGGGACTGCCCGGCGCGCAGCCGCTCGACGTAGGCCGCCGGGTGCTTGACGTTCCACCAGCGGGTGCCGGCCACATGGCTGTGCGCGCCCGGGCCGGCCCCCCACCAGTCGTCGCCGCGCCAGTAGGCGATGTTGTGCCGGCACTCCTGGCCGGGCACCGCCCAGTTCGACAGCTCGTACCACGGTAGGCCGGCTCCTGCGAAGGCCTCGTCGGCGAGGTCGTACATGTCGGCCATCAGGTCGTCGTCCGGCGCCTCGATGGCCCCCCGGCGGACCGCCGCCGCCAGGCGGGTCCCCGGCTCGACGATGAGGGCGTAGGCCGAGATGTGCCCCACCTCGGCTGACAGCGCGGCGTCGACAGTCGACGACCAGTCGGCCAGGGACTCCCCCGGGGTGCCGTAGATCAGGTCGAGGCTGACCTGGTCGAAACCTGCGGCGCGGGCGTCGGCGACCGCGCGGAGGGCGCCACCGGGGGTGTGCGTGCGATCGAGGACGGCGAGCACGTGCGGCATCGCACTCTGCATGCCGAAGGAGATCCGGGTGAAGCCCAGCTCGCGCAGGCGGGCAAGCGACGTCGGGTCGACCGAATCCGGGTTGGCCTCGAGCGTCACCTCGGCACCCGGTGCCAGACCGAACTCGGTGTCGATCCGATGCAGGACCGAGCCCAGCGAATCAGGGGCAAGCAACGTCGGGGTGCCGCCGCCGACGAACACCGTGCGCACCGGCACGTCCCGATCTCCGAGCACCCGCCGGGCGAAGCCCACCTCGCCAGCCAGGTGCTCGGCGAAGGTGGCTCGATCCACTCCGGTGGACCCGGCCAGCTCAGGGGCCGTGTAGGTGTTGAAGTCGCAGTATCCGCAGCGCGAGGCGCAGAACGGCACGTGCACGTAGAAGCCGAAGTCCCGCTCACCCCACACGCTGGCCGACTCCTCCGGCAGGGCCCCGTCGAGGGGCGGGACCTCCCCGGTCGGCTGGCTGGGCATGGCCGTCATTGTCCCGCATGTGACCGGGGCATCCACTGCCACGGGTTAGCGTTGACCCATGGGGACGCCGTGGACCACGAGGGCAGCGGTCATGGTGTGCGCCAGCCTCCTGCTGCTTGGTGGCTGCACCGCAGCCGAGCCCCAGGCCCGGCCCACGATCGGATCCCCCTCACCGACACCCACGCAGACCACAGCGGCCGACGACCGAGCGCGCCAGCTGGCCAAGCAGTGGAAGCTCACCGGCGCACCCCTGCCCGAGGACTGGCCCGATGTGCCGCTGCCCAAGGGCGCCGAGGTGGTGACCGCGTACGCGATTGGCTCCATGCCACGGCGCACCTGGACCGCCACCTTCACCACCGAGGGCGGGACAGCCCTGGACATGGCTGATCCGATCGTCGCCGCCCTGCGGGCCCGTGACTACGTCCCGATCGCCGAGTACGTCGGGGCCGCGGAGACCAACACGGGTCTGTACAGCTTCGCCGCACCTTCCTTCGCCGTGTATGTCGTGCTCGGCGAGGACGATGGCCAGCCGAACCTGGTCGTGACGGTCCGCGGGTCCACGGACCCCCTCGGTACCGCCGAACTCACCGGACGTTCCCCGACCCCAACCGGCGCGCCCCCAGCCGCCGGGACTGCCACCGCCTCACCCTCAGCCGCAGGCACCGCGAGCCCGTCACCGACCAAGGACGGGACACCCGCACCCTCGGGCACCTCGACACCGACCGAGTAGGGTCACCGGCCCGCCCTCAGGCGTACATGGCCTCGATCTGGCGGGCGAAGTGCTCCTCCACCACCGGGCGCTTGACCTTCAGGCTGGCCGTCAGCTCGCCGTCCTCCTCCGACAGGTCGCGGTCGAGGATCGTGAACTTCTTGATGGTCTCCCACCGGTTGAGATGCGCGTTCAGCTCGTCGATCGATGCCTGGACGTCGGCGTGGACCTCAGGGCTCTGCGAGAGGGTCGCGAAATCGCCGGAGAGCCCGTTCGCCGCGGCGAACTTCTCCAACGCCTCCGGGTCCAGGGACACCAGCGCCGTGGCGTAGTTGCGGTTGTTGGCGATGGCCACGAGGTTCGAGGCCAGCGGCGAGATCACCTTGAACCTGGCGGCGATCGCCCCCGGGGCGATGTACTTGCCGCCCGAGGTCTTGACCAGGTCCTTCTTGCGGTCGGTGATCCTCAGGCGGCCGCCCTCGTCCAGCTGGCCGATGTCCCCGCTGGCCAGCCAGCCGTCGGGCAGGAGCGTCTCAGCGTTCACGTCCGGCAGGTTGCGGTAGCCACGCATGACGTGCGGCCCCCGGATCAGGATCTCGCCGTCCTCGGCGATCATCACCTGGGTGCCCGGGAACGGCTTGCCCACGGTGCCGAACGCGAGGTCGTCGGGACGCACGATGCAGGCGGCCGCGGAGTTCTCGGTCAGTCCGTAGCCCTCGATCACGGGCATTCCTGCCGCGTCGAACCACCGGGCCACGTCGGCGTTCAGTGCCGCGGATCCGGACACGAACAGCCGGATTCGGCCGCCTGTGAGCTCCTTGATCCTGGAGAACACGAGCTTGTCAGCGACGGCCATCTGGGCACCTGCGAGCACCCCCGCAGACTGCCCGGCCCGCTGCTTGGCCTTGATGTCCGCCGAGGTGCTGAACGCCCAGTCGAAGATCTTCGCCTTGGCCCCGCCGCCGGCACGAGCCTTCGCGTTGGCACCCTGGTAGATCTTCTCGAAGATGCGCGGGACCCCGGCCATGAGCGTGGGCCGGATGACGGGCAGGTTCGCCACGATCCGGTCGACCCGCCCGTCGATCGCCGACTCCAGCCCGATCTGGTACTGGGCCGCGAGCAGCACCTTGCCGAAGGAGTGCGCCAGCGGCAGCCACATGTAGTGCAGGTCGTCGAGGTGCATGATGTCCAGCGCCTCGATGGTGGCCCCCTGGAACACCCAGTTGCTGTGCGTCAGCTCCACGCCCTTGGGTCGCCCCGTGGTCCCGGACGTGTAGATGAGGGTGGCCAGGGAGTCCGGCCGGACCGCCGCCACGGCTGCCTCGATCAACCCCGGCTCGCCTTCGAGCGCCTCGGCCCCGAGCGCACGCAGGTCTGCCCAGCTCATCACGACGTCGCCGTCGCCCTCACCGTCGATGAGGATGATCCTGGCGAGCTCGGGGATCTGGTCGCGCTGGTGCAGCGCCTTGTCGGCCTGCGCCCGGTCCTCGGCGACGAGGAACCTGGCACCGGAGTCAGCCATGATGTAGGCGAAGTCGTCGTCACCCGTGCTCGGGTAGATCGTGGTGTTGGCCCCGCCGGCCAGCATGACCGCCCCATCGGCCAGGACCCACTCGATACGTGTGTTGCTGGCGATCGCCACCCGCTCCTCCGGCCCCAGGCCCAGCGCGAGCAGTCCTGCAGCGAGGGTGGTCATCTCCTGGCCCATGTCACGCCAGGTCAGAACCGCCCAGGTGTCGTCCGGTCGGGGGTACTGGTACGCGCGCCGATCCGGAGTGGAGGCCACCCGGTCGAGGATCGACCGAGCCAGCGTGGGTGCGTGCGGGGGCAGGGGCACGTCCAGGGAGCCGGCGATCTGTGCCATGACGGTCACCTCGGGAATCTCGGAGGGCGGAGGGTTGGGGGGACACGGTGCCGGACAGGCGGGGCGCCGTCAAGGATCAGGTCCGGGGACGCCGAAGAGGCGCTGGGAACGCCGTCGGCCCCCACGGAGCTCCCGTGAGGGCCGACGACTCGTCAGACTAGGAGGCGTACATCGCCTCGATCTGGTCGGCGAAGTGGTCCTCGACGACCTTGCGCTTGACCTTCAGGCTCGCGGTCAGCTCGCCGTCCTCCTCGGAGAGGTCGCGGTCCAGGACCGTGAACTTCTTGATGGTCTCCCAGCGGTTGAGCCCGGCGTTCAGTTGGTCCACCGAGGCCTGCAGGCTGGCACGCACCTCCGGCGACTGCGACAGGGTCGCGTAATCCCCGGACAGACCGTGGGATGCGGCGAACCCCTGCAGTGCATCCGGGTCCAGGGAGATCAGTGCCGTCGCGAAGTTGCGGTTGTTGGCGATCGCCACGAGGTTCGAGGCGATCGGCGACAGTGCCTTGAACTGCGCGGCGATCTGACCGGGGGCGATGTACTTGCCGCCCGAGGTCTTGACCAGGTCCTTCTTGCGGTCGGTGATCTTCAACCGGCCGTGGTCGTCGAGCTCGCCGATGTCACCGGTCGCCAGCCAGCCTTCGGGCAGCAGGGTCTCGGCGTTGACCTCCGGCAGGTTGCGGTAGCCGCGCATGATGTGCGGACCGCGCAGGAGCACCTCGCCATCGTCGGCGATCTTGACCTCGGTGCCCGGGAAGGGCTGGCCGATGGTGCCGAAGACGATGTCGTCCGGACGGGTGATGCAGGCCGCCGCCGTGTTCTCCGTCAGACCATAGCCCTCGAGGATCGGCAGGCCTGCTGCGTCGAACCAGCGGGCCACGTCGCCGTTGAGCGCAGCCGACCCAGAGACCAGCACCTTGATGTTGCCACCAGTCGCCTCACGGATCTTCGAGAAGACCAGCTTGTCGGCGATCGCCATCTGGATGCCCGCGAAGGGTCCGGCCGACTGGCCGGCGCGCTGCTTGGCCTTGATGTTGCCCGAGGTGGTGAACGCCCAGTTGAAGATCTTGAGCTTGGCCCCACCGGCGGCCTCGGTCCGGGAGTTCGCGCCCTGGTAGATCTTCTCGAAGATGCGCGGTACGCCAGCCATGGCGTTCGGGCGCACCTTCTGGAGGTTCTCGGAGATCTTCGGCACGCGACCGTCGGTGGCCGTCGTCCAGCCGATCTGGTACTGACCGGCGAGCAGGACCTTGCCGAACACGTGGGACAGCGGCAGCCACAGGAAGTGGATGTCGGGCTCGTGAAGGATGTCCAGCGCCTCGATGCTGGCGCCCATGAACACCCAGTTGCTGTGCGGGAGCTCGACGCCCTTCGGGCGACCCGTGGTGCCGGAGGTGTAGATCATCGTGGCCAGGGAGTCACCGGTCAGCTTGGCCACCCGGGTCTCGATCGCCTTGGGATCCTCGGTCAGCTTCTTGACCCCGAGATCGCGCAGCTGCGCCCAGCTGATCACGAAGTCCCCGTCGCCGTCACCGTCGATCAGGATGATCTTCTCCAGCCGCGGAAGCTGGTCGCGCTGGTGCAGGACCTTGTCAGCCTGCTTCTGGTCCTCGGCGATGAGGAATCGCGTACCCGAGTCCGACAGGATGTATGCGAAGTCGTCCTCGCTCGTGCTCGGATAGATGGTGGTGTTCGCTCCGCCTGCCAGCATCACGGCGCCGTCGGCGAAGATCCATTCCGTGCGCGTGCTGCTCGCGATGGCGACGCGGTCCTCCTGCTCGATTCCGAGCTCCAGGAGTCCGGCTCCGAGCTTCATCATCTCGTCGCCGGCCTCACGCCAGGTGTGGCTGACCGACCAGTCGTCGGCCGGGCCCGGGGACATGAACGCCCGGTTGTCCGGGGTGGCGGCGACGCGGTCGAGGATGGCACGACCCAGGTTGTCGGGGTGGGCGGGGATGGGCGTGCTCAGCGATCCGGCGGTTGTGGCCATTCAGGAGCCTCCAGGGCGTAGGTGGACGTCAGTTCACGCAGAAGTGTGACCTACGTAACTCTGCCGACACCACCCGCCCCCGGTCAAGCCGAGAGCAGGTCGATCGCCCACGGCACCGCGAGAATCGGCACCAACCCCCCCGGGCCTGCCACGCACTCGACCATCGAACCGGCCCTCGACCGGGACGCCGATCAGTCGCCCGAGGGCTCCTCGGCGGCGGGGGACCTGTCCGTGCCGCCATCCTCGGTGCCCTCAGTCCACGCCACGCGCGCGGCCTCGGGACTGGTCACGGCGTCGTCCGCGTCATCCATGGCGTGCTCGAACGCCTTGCTCATCTTGTGGAGGATGTTGTCGTCGCCCATGTGAACGTCCTCGCTCCTGGGCCGCAAGGCAGCGCGGCCACGAACTGCTCTGGTCTGCCAAGTGAACCACGGGTGAGTGCCGCAATCAGCCCCCAGCAGGCGGTCGTCCTTGTCGACGGGCAGGGGCCGCCCCCTTGGGCAGCCGACCGGCGTCGGCCAGCGCTCTTCGAAGCAGGAACTCGATCTGCGCGTTGGTGCTGCGCAGCTCGTCGGCCGCCCATCGGGCCAGGGCGTCGTGGACAGTGGGATCCAGGCGGAGCAGCACGCCCTTGCGCTCAGCCATGGGGGGCCTCAGTACAGCGATCCGGCGTTGACGACCGGTTGCGTGTTCTGCTCGGAGCACAGCACGACGAGCAGGTTGGACACCATGACCGCCTTGCGCTCGTCGTCGAGCACGACCACGTCCTGCTCCTCGAGCTGATGCAGGGCCTGCTCGACCATGCCGACCGCTCCCTCGACGATCCGGGCGCGGGCCGCCACAACGGCGTCGGCCTGCTGGCGGCGAAGCATCGCCTGGGCGATCTCGGATGCGTAGGCCAATCGCGTGAGCCGGGACTCGATGATCCTCACGCCGGCCGGGGCCACCCGGTGGCCCATCTCCGCGCTGAGCTCGGCGGTGATCTCCTCGGCGTTGTCGCGCAGGCTCAGCCGCGAGGTTCCTGCGTTGTTGTCGTACGGGTAGGAGTTGGCGATGTGCCGAACGGCGGTCTCGGTCTGGATCGACACGAAGTCCACGAAGTTGTCGACATCGAAGCTGGCCATGGCGGTGTCCGTGACCTGCCAGACGACCACTGCGGCGATCTCGATCGGGTTCCCCGCAAGGTCGTTGACCTTGAGCACCTCGGTCTCCTGGTTGCGCAGCTTCGTGGAGACCGACTTGCGCGTCGTCAGCGGGTTGACCCAGCGCAGGCCGTTCTGGCGGATGGTGCCGACGTAGCGTCCGAGCAGCTGCACCACCCGGGCCTGCCCGGGGGCCACCGGGGTCAGGCCGGTCAGCAGCACGACGATGAGGACCAGGGCGACGATGCTGACCCAGAAGTAGAGGGGCATGTCGAACGACTCCCCCGCGTCCGCGATGGCCACACCGATGGCCCAGGCGCAGCCGATGATCCCCAGGATCCCGAGGATCACGACCGGCCAGCCGTTGACGCTGTGGGCGCGCTTCTCGGTCACCTGCGGGGTGGTGGTCTGCATGGGGGCGGGCGTGGGGGTGGGGGCGGCCAGGGTGGCGCTCATCGGGGTCCTCCTTCGGACTATCAATCTGATATCAGATTACGCCGAAGGGCGGGGAGTGGGCAAGGGCTGAACGGCCTACTTCTTGGCGCCCTGTTCGCCCTCGGTGTTGAGAGCTGCGATGAAGGCCTCCTGCGGGATCTCGACCCGACCGACCATCTTCATCCGCTTCTTGCCCTCCTTCTGCTTCTCCAGCAGCTTGCGCTTGCGGGTGATGTCACCGCCGTAGCACTTGGCCAGGACGTCCTTGCGCATCGCGCGCACGCTCTCGCGGGCGATGATCCGCGAGCCGATCGCCGCCTGGATCGGGACCTCGAACTGCTGCCTGGGGATCAGCTCCTTGAGCTTGCCGGCCATGGCAACCCCGTAGGCATAGGACTTGTCGCGGTGCACGATCGCCGAGAAGGCGTCCACGGGCTCACCGTGCAGCAGGATGTCGACCTTGACCAGGTCGGCCGCCTGCTCGCCGGTGGTCTCGTAGTCCAGTGAGGCGTAGCCGCGGGTGCGCGACTTCAGCGCGTCGAAGAAGTCGAAGACGATCTCGGCCAGTGGCAGCGTGTACCGCAGCTCGACGCGGGTGTCGGACAGGTAGTCCATGCCCAGCAGGTTGCCGCGGCGGTTCTGGCAGAGCTCCATGATGGCGCCCACGTAGTCGGTGGGGCTCAGGATCGTGGCGCGCACGATGGGCTCGCGGACCTCGGCAACCTTGCCGTTCGGGTACTCCGACGGGTTGGTCACCTCGATGCTGCGGCCGTCGTCGAGGGTCACCTGGTAGATGACGTTCGGGGCGGTCGAGATCAGGTCGAGGTTGAACTCGCGCTCGAGGCGCTCGCGAACGATCTCCAGGTGCAGCAGCCCGAGGAAGCCACAGCGGAAGCCGAACCCGAGCGCCCCGGACGTCTCGGGCTCGTAGACAAGGGCGGCGTCGTTGAGCTTGAGCTTGTCCAGGGCATCGCGCAGTTCGGGGTAGTCCGAGCCATCGATCGGGTACAGGCCGGAGAACACCATCGGCTTGGGGTCGCGGTAACCGCCGAGCGGGGTGGTCGCGCCGGCCTTGCTCGCCGCGGTGACGGTGTCGCCGACCCGGCTCTGGCGTACGTCCTTCACACCGGTGATCAGGTAGCCGACCTCGCCCGCGCCGATGGCTGAGGAGGGCACCGGGTCCGGGGAGATGACCCCGACCTCGAGCATCTCGTGCTGGACGCCGGTGGACATCATGACGATGCGCTCACGGGTGGAGAGCTTGCCGTCGATGACCCGGACGTAGGTGATCACGCCGCGGTAGGAGTCATAGACCGAGTCGAAGATCAGGGCACGGGCGGGAGCGTCCGGGTCACCGGCCGGTGCCGGCACCTGTCGGACGACCTCGTCGAGCAGCTCACGGACGCCCTTGCCTGTCTTTGCGCTGACCTGCAGGACGTCGGCGGGGTCGCAGCCGATGATGTGGGCAAGCTCGGCGGCATAGCGCTCGGGCTGGGCAGCGGGCAGGTCGATCTTGTTCAGCACCGGGATGATCGCCAGGTCGTTCTCGAGCGCGAGGTACAGGTTGGCCAGCGTCTGGGCCTCGATGCCCTGCGCGGCGTCGACCAGCAGGACGGCACCCTCACAGGCCGCCAGGCTTCGCGACACCTCGTAGGTGAAGTCGACGTGCCCGGGGGTGTCGATCAGGTTCAGGACGTAGTCGATGCCGTCGGAGGCGACGTAGGGCAGGCGCACAGCCTGGCTCTTGATCGTGATGCCACGCTCGCGCTCGATGTCCATCCGGTCCAGGTACTGCGCGCGCATGTCGCGGCCGTCGACGACACCGGTGATCTGCAGCATGCGGTCGGCCAGCGTCGACTTGCCATGGTCGATGTGGGCGATGATGCAGAAGTTGCGGATGATGGACTCATCCGTGGATCCGGGGGCGGGCGACACGAGGTCAATGGTCCCATACCGCGCGAGCCCCGCGCGGACACCGACTCCCGGTCAGATGCCCTTCACGCCCCCCTCGGGGGTCTCGATCGCGTCGACGACGTCGGTCGCCATCGAGTCGGCGACCTCATCGATCTGATCGTTGAAGGACTTCGCCGCATCACCGGCGTCCGCTGCGGCGTCCGAGGCCTGGTCCGCGACATCGGAGGCGGAGTCCGAGGCCCGGTCGGCGACATCCGAGGCGGTGTCAGAGACCTGCTCGACGGCATCAGAGGCGGCGTCGGGCACCTGCTCGGCGACCTCCGAGGCTGCGGACGACATCTTCGCGCTGAGGTCCGAGACGGTTCCACCGCCGGCGGGAGCCCACTGCGCCTCCCCCGACAGGGACTCGACGGCAGCCTGCTGGCGACGCCGCCACACGAGGTAGGCACCCGCGGCCGCCGCACCGAGCGCGAGCCCACCGAGCAGGACCTTGCCCCCACGTCCGCGTGACTCCTTGGCTGCGGAGTCCGCGGCCTCAACCAGGGCCAGGGCCTTCTCCTCGGCGGCCGCCGCCACGGCAGTCGACGCCGCTGCGGCCTCCACCGCCAGCGCGGCCTTGGTGGCCTTGGCCTTCGCCGACTCCTCGGCGACCGTGTCGACCATCGCCAGGACGCCCTTGCCCAGGGTCGAATCCGCTCCCAGCTTGCGGTCAGCAGCTTCGCGGATGCTGTCGGGCAGCGCCTCGCGCACCTTCGCCATGCCCTCGACGACGCTGGTCAGCCCAGCCTCGCCCGCGTGAACCATGCTCGTGGGACCCATCGTGAACCTCCTGGCGACACCGCCCCCGACTCAAGGGGCCTCGGACGGCCAGACTAGCCGGGGTCGGCACGCCGAGTCCCGGGCAGCGCCCCTCCACCGTCGGCGGGCGGGGCCGAACATGGCAAAGCGCCACCCGCGGTGCGGATGGCGCTCGGCGGACCGGTCGGGACGAACCCGATCGGACTACGACAGGCTTGCGGCCTGCTTCTGGATGGCCGACTTGCGGTTGGCGGCCTGGTTCTTGTGGATGACGCCCTTGCTGGCCGCCTTGTCGAGCTGGCGGGACGCGGTGCGCGCGTACTCCTGGGCCTTCTCGACATCGCCTGCCTGGGCAGCCTCACGGAAGCGACGGACCGAGGTCTTCAGGCTGGAGGTGACGGCCTTGTTGCGCTGGCGCGCCTTCTCGTTGGTCTTGATCCGCTTGATCTGCGACTTGATGTTCGCCACGTGGTGAGCCTTCGTCTTCCTGGTCCGGGGGCCGCGATCGACCCCCTGGGGGTGCTCGCACGGTCTCATTGCATGGTCTGTGGCCGCCGTGAGCCGGCGGGCAGACACTCAGGATACCGGACGACCCCCACCGCAGGCCAAATCCTGGATGCTAGCGAGCACCAGAGCCGCCCCGGGCGCGGGTCGCGGGACGCTCCTGGAGCCCGACGGTGTCGATCACGAAGGCTTCGAGCGCCCGGACCTTCTGGGCTGGTTCGAGGCTCTCCCCCGGCCGCAGGCCACCCTTCATCTGGGCGTCCACGGCAGCAAGGAGCTTCACCGCCTCCGCGAGCTGCGTGGGTTCCCAGCTCGCTGCAGCGGAGCGCAGCACCCGGACCTTGAACGGGGGCACGCCAGCAACGCGGGCGACATCGGCCTCGGACATCCCCCGGGGGGCGCCGGCGACCTTCACCATTGCCCTCAAGCCCGCGGCCAGTGAACCCACTGCCCCGGCACCGGAGATCGTCTGGCTGACCAGGCCCCAGCGCAGCCGCTGGAGCGCCAGCAGCGCCCGGCCCTCCCAGACGGCATCGGCCAGCTGGAAACCGCTGACCTCGGCCACACCGGCGAACGTCGAGGTCACCTCGGCAGCGTCGATCGGATCCTCGTCGCTGTCCGAGAACAACTGCTCGAGTGCGCCCACCAGCAGGGCGATGTCAGCCCCGAGGGCCATGACCAGCGCGTCCACCCCGTCGGAGGTGATCCTCCGCCCGGACCGGCGGGCCTCCTGCTCGAGGAGCTCGCGGGTGGGTCGCCCGGCCTTGACCTTGGCGCACGGGATCTCGACGAGCCCGCCGGGCACCTGCAGAGCCTTCAGCTCCTCCAGCGCCTTCTTGTTGCGCTCGCCCGAGTGCAGGGCGACGACCCAGGTGTCCGCAGGGAGGTCCAGGACGCCCGCCCGCAGGGCGCCCACGAGCTGCTCGGAGGCGTCAGCCAGCCCGGAGACCACCACGACGGCGGCCCCGCCGAACAACGACGGGGACAGCGCTGTGAGCAGGTCGCCCTCTGCCCCGGGCGCCTGGGCGTCCACGTCGCGGCGCTCGACCTCGGGATCGATCGCACGAGCGGCGGCCACGACGCGCGCGACCGCCCTGCTGAGCAGGAACGGCTCGGCACCGGTCAGCAGCGTCAGCGCAGCCGGTGGTGCTGCCGTCGTGGAGGGACTCGCAGGTGGGTTCATCAGCGTCAGCATCCCACGTCGGTGCGACAGGCCCGCGCCCCGCGCCCCTCATCGGCGTGTGATCAGCGCGAGCCCTCCGGCGGCCGGGAGGACGGCGAGGTCGCCCTGCACATCCGTGCGCCCGACCCTGGTGCCCGCTTCACGGTACTGCTCGATCGTGGACTGGCTCGGGTGCCCGTAGTCGTTGTCCTGGCCGACGCAGATCAGGGCGATCCGAGCCCCAGCCCACCGGGCGAACAGCGGCACCTGGTAGCGGGATCCGTGGTGGGGAACCTTGACGACCTCGACCTGGGGCGGGGGGCGGGCCATCAGGACCGACTGGGCCTCGGGCTCGATATCACCGGTCAACAGGGCACGGATCGGCCCTCCGGGGGCCGGAACCTGCGCGAGGGCCACGACGCTCGCGTTGTTCGCCGGGGACTCGTCCATGCGGCGCGCTGGCCACCACATCTCCAGGGCCACTCCCGCCACCGTGACTCGATCCCCGGCGCGGACGAGGCGCAGAGGCACACGGGCGGCGCGGGCCTGCTCGACCACGGCCGAGGCCCCGTCGGCCGGCTCGGCCACGGGCGTGGTCAGGACCACTGACACCGGCCAGCGCCCGATGACCGCGGCGAGGCCGTCGATGTGGTCGGCGTGGAAGTGCGTGATCAGCACCGCCAGTCGTTCGATCCCGGCTTCCCGCAGGCAGTCGGTGATCCGGTCGCCGTCCGGGCCTGCGTCGACCAGCAGCGCCTCGTCGGCTCCCGGCTGGCGGATCAGGAGCCCATCACCCTGGCCGACATCGCAGGCGAGGACCACCCAGTCCGGCGGCGGCCAACGCCCATCGCGGCGCTGGTGGAGCACCACCCCGAGCGCGACCGCTACGACGACCAGCATCACGATCCGCCGGTCCCGCCAGGGTCTCCATCCGCGGGCGGCAGCAACGGCCACGAGCGCCAGCAGGGCGGCGGCCCCGAGGGCACCGCCGGGGCCCGCGGGCCCCTCGACCACACCGAAGGGCAGGTCGGAGGAGACCCGCGCCACCCATGCGATCGCCGCCGTCGCCGGTGACGCGAGGGTGGCCAGCACGACACCGGGGCCGGACGCGATCGGAGCCACCAGGGCAGCCGAGAGCCCGAGGACGGTGGCGAACGGGACCAACGGGGTCACCAGAACGTTCGCGGGCAGGGCCACGAGGCTCGCCCCGTTGCCCATCAGGATGGCCAGCGGAAGCGTGGCCAGGTGGGCGGCTGCGGCGACTGCCAGGGCTGCGCGCAACGGCTCGGGCATCCAGGAGGTCATCGGCCACCGGCCGAGCCGGTCAGCAAGCGGCGGCCCGACCACCAGTAGCCCGGCAGTGGCGGCGAAGGAGAGCGCGAACCCCAGCGACAGGGCGAACTGCGGCAGCACGAGCAGCAGGACCAGGGCTGAGGCGAGCAGCGCCGGCGGGCCGCGACGGCGGCCCCCGGCCGAGAGCGCAACGAGGGCGACCACCCCCATCGCCGCAGCGCGCAGCACGCTCGGCTGGGGCCTGACCAGCATCACGTACCCCGACAGCACAGCCAGGCACGTGACGACGCGCACCCGCCAGCCCAACCCGAGCCCTGCCACCGCGGCCATGGCGATGGCGACCACCAGCGACGTGTTCGAGCCGCTGACGGCGGTGAGGTGGGCCAGCCCGGCCCGGACCATCGCTGCGTCGAGGTCCGCCGGGAGGGTGGACTCGTCACCGACGGCCAGCCCGAGCAGGAGCGCCCCGGCATCGGCCGGCAACCCTGCGCAGGCTTCCCGGAAGGCGCTCCGGATCCTCGTTGTGGCCCGCGCGACCGGTCCCGGCGGCGATCGGACGTGCACCGGACCCAGCACCCGCAGGGTCAGGGACTGGGCTTCCGGGGAGAACGACTCCGAGGCCCGACCCGACAGCGAGATCCGGGATCCGTAGTGCAGGTGCTGCACCTCGTCGCCACGGAGAACGGCAGGAACCCGCACCGAGTAGGCACGACCGCGGACAACAACGGCGCTCAGACGCGCAGGAACCGACCAGCTCGGCGCCATCGGGCGGCCGCCGTCACTGGCGGGGGTGTGGACGCTCGGGTCGCCGGTGACGGTGGCCTCAGCCCGCACGGCGGCCCCCTGCTCGGCAGCGTGCGCAAGGAGCGGTGGATGCAGCCGCGCGACCTGGGCAGCCCCCGTGGCGACTCCGACTCCCAGCCCGCAGGCGCCGATCAGGACCACGATCGTGCGCACCTGCCTCGCGTGGGGCCGGGCGCCGGGCTGGGTCAGGCGGAGCGGCGCCCCGCCGTCCGGCGACCTGCGGCGGCCAGCCGTCCGCCTCGCGCGTAGGGCCGCGCCGAACAGTGCGACACCGATCACCACCACGGCGCCCGAAGCCCAGAGAGCGGGCCGCGCCGGATTGGCGAGCAGGACCGTCGCCTCCCCGAGCCAGACTGCCCCGACGAAGGGAGCGAGCCTCAGGTCTGGGCCCTCGGAGGCTGCCGTTTCGCGCTCTCCGAGTGGATCCGTACCGTGGTCGGCCACCACAGGTCGATCAGACCCGGACAAGGGGACGCAGGTCGGCAAGGGTCTTCGGACCGATCCCCGGAACCTCCGCGAGCTCGTCGACGACGCTGAACCGGTTGTGCGTCGACCGCCAGGCCAGGATCTTGGCCGCGGTGACGGGGCCGACCCCTGGCAGTGCGTCGAGCTGCTCGGCCGTGGCCGTGTTGAGGTCGAGTGGTCCTGCAGATCCGCCGATCGAGCCACCTGAGTCCCCGGACCCTGCGGCGTCCGGCCCGCCGACGTCGATCCGCTCGCCGTCGGCGAGGACACGGGCGAGGTTGGTCGCGCCCAACTCCCCACCTCGGCGCAGCCCACCGGCCGCCTTCACGGCGTCCACCACCCGCGAGCCGGCTGGCAGTTGCACGACCCCCGGCTGGCGGACGTCACCCACCACATGGATCGTCACTGGTGGCGAGGCCGTCGGTGACGCCGCCTGGAAGGCGTCGGCGAAGGGATCACCGGACGCCGCTGCACGGGGCACGGCGACGGACTCGGGCTGCTGCTCCCGCGGCCAGGACGTCAGCATGACAGCGACACCCCCGATCGCGACGAACACCACGAGGAGCGCGACGAGCCGGACCCACAAGCCGGGCATCGGCCACGCCGGAGCATCGGTGTCGCGCGTATCCGGCGGGGCTGCATCAGTCTGCCCCGACTCCCGCCGCCCACGACCCGACGCGTCCCAGGGAACGGGGCTGGACGAGCCCTCGCCATCCTCGCCGTCGGCATCACCTCCCTCCACGACGGGCGCACCTGCGTCGCCGCCCTCGTGCAGACCCCGTTCGTCGGAGTCCGGGTTGATCAACCCGCGGGCACCGATCGACCTGCCGCGTGCCTCGGAGGAGGAAACCAGCCCGCCCTGCCAGCGCATGGCGATGAGCCGAAGGCGGGCAAGGACGAGGTCCTGGGTGCGACTCACGCCCGCGACGCTAGGGCCGAGGTGGCCGATCCGGAACCCGTTCGGACAGCATCTGTGGACGGCCGCGACCCAGCTGGGACGCCACCACCCTCAGGCGGGAGCAGCCTCCGGTGTCACCGACCCGGAGTCGCGCAGCGTGGCCACGAACGAACGGATGTTCCTGCGGTGGCGGTACACCACCAGCCCGGACATCCCCGCCGCGAAGCCGACCCCGGCCCAGCCCCTCCAGATCGCGAACGACGTGGGCAGCAGGGCCACGGACCCCACCACCGAGCCGATGCCCACCTGACGGGTCAGGCCCACCGTGGCACCGAAGCTGACGAGCACCGGGACCGCCCAGAGGGGCTCGATCGCGAGGATCGCCCCCAGCGAGGTGGCGACTCCCTTGCCCCCCCTGCCCTTGAGCAGGGGCGAGGTGACGTGCCCGAGCACCGCGGCGATGCCGGCGACCTCGCCGCAGGGCTCGCCGTACTGGTTGAAGAACATCACCGGGGCGAATCCCTTGGCCACGTCCAGCGCCCCGACCAGAACACCCACCTGCACACCCATCGCCCGCGCGGCGTTGGTGGCCCCGGGGTTGCCCGAGCCGCTGCCGCGCAGGTCCACCCCCCGCAACCGGGCGGCCGCCGCGGCAGGGCTCAGGGATCCCAGGGCGTAGCTGGCGGCGCCGGCCACCACGACGGCACCCCAGTTCACGTTGCCCATGTCGGGCCAGGTGACCTCGCTCATCGGGGGCACACCGCCACGGAGATGGTCCCCAGGCCCACGTGGGCGCTGATCACGGCACCGACCTCCACCACGTGGATGTCCGCACCTGGTAGCGCGTCGCGCAGGGCTCCGGCGAGATCCTCGGCACGCTCGGGCGCCGCGCAGTGCTGGACCACGACGTCGGCCGATCCCGACCCGGCGTACTCGCAGGCGATCTCGGCCATCCGCGCGATCGCCCGGCCCATCGTGCGCTGCTTCTCCAGCGGCGAGATGGTCCCGTCTGCGATCTGCAGGATCGGCTTGACCATCAGGGCGTTGCCGAGAAGGGCCTGGGCGGCTCCGATCCGGCCGCCGCGACGCAGCTGGTCGAGGCTGTCGACCACGATCCAGGTTCGCGACGCTGCTGCTCGTCGCTCCGCTGCGGCAGCCGCCTCCTTCGCGTTGCCCCCGGCTGCCACCACCTGCGCGGCCGAGCGCGCGGCGAATCCCAGGGCCGTGCCGACGGTGCGCGAGTCCACGACCGTCACTGGGACGCTCGCCTCGCGAGCGGCGATCCGCGCCGCGTCGTAGGTGCCGGACATGTCGCCGGACAGGTGCACGCTCACGATCTGGTCGTAGCCCTGCTCGGCCAGGCGGGCATACTCCTCGGCGAACCGGGCCGGGGCTGGTCTGGACGTCGATACTGCGGCCTTGCGCCGCAGGGCGTCAGCCACCTCGGCGACGCTGATCTCGGTGCCCTCGTCGTAGGACTTCCCCTCGAGGATGACGGCCACCGGGACGATGGTCAGCCCCGGGGGCGTGAGCTCCTCGGTGAGGTACCCGGTCGAGTCGGAAACGATCGCCACCTTCATGGGCGATCAGGCTACGCGCTGATCACCCGGGAACGACGTTGACCAGCTTCGGGGCGCGCACGATCACCGCGCGGGGCTCCCGATCGCCGACCGCGGCCACCACCGCGGGCGTCGCCAGGGCCAGGGCGCGCAGGTCCGCCTCGCTGATGTCCGGAGACACCTCGAGGCGCTCGCGCACCTTGCCGGCGATCTGCACCACGCACGTCACCGACTCCTGGACCAGGAGCTCAGGGTCCACTGCCGGCCAGCCCGCGAGCGCCACGCACGGCTCGTGACCAAGGCGCGCCCACATCTCCTCGGCTGTGTAGGGGGCGACCAACGACAGCATTATCGCCACCGCCTCGGCCGCCTCGCGGACTGCCGGGTCGCCCGGGCCCACGCCGGAGTCGATGGCCTTGCGGGCGGCATTGACCAGCTCCATCGTCTTGGCGACGGCCACGTTGAACCGGTAGGTCTCGACGGCCAGCGCAGCGTCGTGCACCGACCGGTGGGTGATCCGGCGCAGCGCAAGATCCCCGCCGGACGGGTCGGTGCCCGGGGCGCTGGTGACGTCGCCGGACAGCCGCCACGCGCGGGCCAGGAACTTCTTGGACCCACCCGGCGAGACGTCGGCCCAGTCGATGTCGTCCTCCGGCGGGCCGGCGAAGACCATCGTCAGCCGGACAGCGTCCACCCCGTGGACGGCCAGCTCGTCGGACAGGCGCACGAGATTGCCCCGGGACTTGCTCATCGCGGAGCCGTCCATCTGGACCATGCCCTGGTTGAGCAGCCGGGTGAACGGCTCGACCGCGTCGAGCATCCCCATGTCGTGGATGACCTTGGTGAAGAAGCGGGCGTAGAGCAGGTGCAGGATCGCATGCGTCACGCCGCCGACGTACTGGTCGATCGGCAGCCAGTCGTTGGCCTGGGCCGGGTCGAACGGGCCGTCGGACTTCGCCGGGTCGAGGTAGCGCAGGAAGTACCACGAGGAGTCGACGAACGTGTCCATGGTGTCGGGGTCGCGCCGGGCCGGGCCGCCACAGCGCGGGCAGTCCACGACGGACCACGCGTCCAGCGCACCGAGCGGCGAGGCACCCTTGGGCTTGAGGTCCAGCCCCTCGGCGTCGGGCAGCTCGACGGGCAGCTGGTCCTCGGGGACCGGGACCTCTCCGCAGGCGGGGCAGTGGATGATCGGGATCGGGGTCCCCCAGAAGCGCTGCCGGCTGATCAGCCAGTCACGCAGGCGGTAGTTGACTGCGGCCTTCCCGCGGCCCTCCGCGTCGAGCCACTCGATCATGCGGGCGATCGCGGCGTCCTTGTCCAGGCCGTCCAGAGGGCCGGAGTTCACGTGCGCGCCATCGTCGGCCGTGGCCACGCCGGTCTCCAGCGGGTCCGTCTCGGAGGCCACGACGACCCGCACCGGCAGGTTGAACGTGCGTGCGAAGTCCAGGTCGCGCTGGTCGTGCGCCGGGACGGCCATGATCGCCCCGGTGCCGTAGTCGGCCAGCACGTAGTCAGCGGCGTAGATCGGCAGCCGCTCGTCGTTGACCGGGTTGATGGCGAACCGGTCCAGGAACACCCCGGTCTTGGGACGGTCGCTGGCCATCCGGTCGATGTCGGTCTCGCGCTTCGTGGCCACCAGGTACTCGGCGAACTCCGCCTCCGCCTCGGTGCCGGCAGCCAGCTCCGCAGCCAGGTCGGAGTCCGCGGCGACGACGAAGAAGGTCGCGCCGAACAGGGTGTCCGGCCGGGTCGTGTAGACGGTCACCGGCTCGTCGCGCCCCTCGATCGCGAACTGCACCTCCGCGCCCGTGGAGCGCCCGATCCAGTTGCGCTGCATGTGCAGGACCTTGTCCGGCCACTGCCCCTCCAGCAGGCTCATGTCGTCGAGCAGCCGGTCGGCGTAGTCGGTGATCTTCAAGTACCACTGAGTGAGCTTCTTCTTGGTCACCGGGGTGTCGCAGCGCTCGCACAGCCCGCCGACCACCTGCTCGTTGGCCAGCACCGTCTGGTCCTTCGGGCACCAGTTGACCGCGCTGTCCTTGCGGTAGGCAAGGCCGCGCTCGAACATCTTGAGGAAGAACCACTGGTTCCACCGGTAGAACTCGGGGTCGCAGGTGTTGAGTACGCGGTCCCAGTCGAAGGAGCAGCCGTACCGGCGCATCGACTCCTTCTGGGTGGCGATGTTCTCGTACGTCCAGGCCCTCGGGTCCGCGCTGTTCTTGATGGCGGCGTTCTCCGCCGGCAACCCGAAGGCGTCCCAGCCGATCGGGTGCATCACGTTGTAGCCCTGCTGGACCCAGTAGCGCGCCAGGACGTCACCGAGGGCGTAGGCCTCGGCGTGACCCATGTGCAGGTCGCCCGACGGGTAGGGGAACATGTCCAGCACGTACTTGCGCGGCCGGTCGTCATCGGGCCGGCCGGAGCGGAACGGCGCAAGGCGGTCCCACACCTCCAGCCACTTGTCCTGCAGGGCGGTGGGGTCGTACCCCTCGCGGGTCTCGGCGGTCTCCGACGGGCTGGTGCTCATGGGGCACAAGGGTAGTCGCTGTGCTCAGTGCCCCCGTCGCGCGTGGTGCGCCCGCGGGGACGAGGGATGGGCCGCCGGCGGGATCGGCTACCCACGACCAGACAGGGTGCGCGTTGCCCGGCCATCTCCGCACGAGGGTGCGCGTTGCGCGCCGCATGTGGCACGGAACGCGCAGGCGCCGGGAGAAGTGGCGTGCAACGCGCGGAATCGTCGGCCGAGCCCGGGACTCCCTCGACATGGCACTGGACTCCGGCGCTCCGGAGACGGGACACTGACGGACCGGTCAGTCACCGCGCGGACCGGGGCACGAGGAGGAGCGATGACCGAGGCTGGGACCAAGGACGACCCCTGGCAGCTGACCACCGCGCCGGGGACGTCGCAGTACACGATGTACGCCGACACCGAGTCGGACCCGCCCCTGCTGGTCTGCCAGGTCGGTTCGACGCGCCTGACGTATCTGCTGGCCGCGATCGAGGACCTGCGCGCGATGCTCGTCGCCCATGGCGACTGGATGCCGCTGGGCGCTGCGGACGAGAACAAGCCAGCCGCCGACGGCAGCATCGAGGCGTGGGGCCGATCACCGGACAACCCGGTCGGCGGCTGGTACGGCCAGCGCAAGGGCTACCGCGGCCGGTTCGGCATGTACCTCCCCCCACTGCTGGAGCACCTGGGGCACATCGAGCTCGAGCACAACCCCCGCAACAACCGGGCCCGGGCGCTCTGAGCCCAGGGCCGACCGAACACTGCCCCCAGCCGGATCCGGGGCCATTCCCCGGCCGGGACCGATTTCCGATCGGATGCGGATCTCGGGTATCCTTCCGGGGTATTCGGGGCTGTGGCGCAGCTGGTAGCGCACCTGCATGGCATGCAGGGGGTCAGGGGTTCGAGTCCCCTCAGCTCCACCAATGCAGAGGCCTCCCGCGACCGGGGGGCCTCTCCCTGTGTGCCCAGCCACGTGAGGTTCCGGCGCACTGACACTGCGTGCCCCGCCAGGTACAGGCTCGGGCTTCGCTGAGGGACGACCTCAGGGGTGCGGCGCAGCACCTGAGGTGCTGGCACACCTCCTAGGTATCGAGTGATTGCCGAAGATACGGACTTCACCCGATGTGGACCCCCCGCCTCACGGCGGATCGTTGGGTACAGGCCAACAAGGGCCGGACGACACCCAGGAGGTCACCATGAGCCAGATCACGCTGACGAGCCCCTTCCAATCGCTGGTCAACGCAAGGCTGTTCAACCGATCGCACGTACGTCACGCCCCCACGCGGCACTCCGACGTGCACCTCCCGTCGCGACGCAGCGCGACCAGCGACAGCTACGAGCTGATCAGGGCCCAGGCGCGACTCTTCACGGCGCTGCGCTAGTGCTGGGGACCACATCCCCGGCCCCGACCCGCTTGGGGGACCCAGGGTCTGGTGAGGACGGGCCGGCCGCTGGCACGATGGACCTCGTGGTCCGAGCGCCGCTAGCAGACCGCCTGAAGGGGCCCATGGTGGGTCGCTCCCAGGAGCTCGACGAGCTCCGGGAGCGATTCGCCGTGGCCAGTCAGGGCGACCCTCAGGTCGTCGTGATCGGCGGCGAGGCAGGGATCGGCAAGTCCAGGCTCGTTGCCGAGTTCGCCGACAGCCTCGACGACAACGCGCAGCTGGTCGTCGGCCACTGCCTCGAGCTCGGTCCGGATGGTCCGCCGCTGGCACCGTTCGCGGCCATCGTGCGTTCGCTGGCGGCCGAGGTCGGGCCGGAGGAGCTCGCAGAGCGCGCCGGCCCCGGGATCTCGGATCTGGCCGGCCTCGCCCCTGAGCTCGGCATGGTCCTGGAGAACGACTCCATGGGTCGTAGTCGGCTCTTCGAGGCGATGGCCACCCTCATCGAGAAGGATGCAGCCGAGCGACCCCTGGTGCTCGTCTTCGAGGACCTGCACTGGTCGGACTCCTCCACCAGGGACCTCCTGCGCTTCCTGATGCGCACGATCGGTGAGGCTCGCCTCCTGTTCGTCCTGACCTACCGGCGCGACGAAGTGGGCCGAAGCCACCCCGTCCTGCCCTGGTTGGTGGAGATTGATCGCCTGCCGCACGCCCACCGGATCTCGCTGAACCCCCTGACCGACGCGCAGGTCGACACACTGGTCACGCAGGTTGCCGGCGAGGTGCCCGCGCGGGCTGCCACGAGGATCCGCGAGACCAGCCAGGGGGTCCCGTTCTTCGTCGAGGAGCTCGCAGCCTGCACCGGCAGGGGTGACCAGGTGATCCCCGAGACCTTGCGCGACCTGATGCTGACGCGCCTGGACCGGCTGTCCCCACGCACGCGAGAGGTCGTACGGATGGCCTCCGCGGCGAGCACCCGGGTCGATCACACCGTCCTGCTGACCGTGGTCGACACCGACGAGTCCGGCCTCGACTCCGCCCTTCGCGAAGCCGTCGAGGGACATGTCCTGACTGTCGACGCGGTGCGTGAGGGATACGCCTTCCGGCATGCCCTCATGCGTGAGGCCGTGCACGAGGACCTCCTCCCCGGCGAGCACGCACGACTCCACGCCCGGTACGCAGAGGCGTTGGAGAAGACCGCGCGGCCCGAGCAGGCGGGCGAGATCGCCCACCACTGGAGCGCCGCCCATGAGGCCGACCGGTCATTCGAGTGGTCCCTACGCGCCGCGGACCACGCGCGTCAGGTGTATGCCTGGCGCGAGCAGCAGGCCCATCTCGAGCGTGCCCTGGACCTCTGGGACCAGGTCAGCGCCCCGCAGGAGCGCGCCGGGTTCGATCGGATCGAGCTGCTGACGCAGGACGAGCCGGGCTGCGGCCAGGCTCGGGCTTCCCGACCGCGCCATCGGGCTGCTGGACACGGCGCTGGCCGAGGTCGACGCACAGCGGGAACCCGAGCGGGTCGCCCACCTGCTGGTCAGGCGCGCCATTCAGTGCGAGGGGTTGGGGATCGATCCCCTGACTGACCTGGATCGCGCGCTGGCGCTCGCCAGACCTGGATCGCGCGATCGGGCCGCCGCCCTGGCAGCTCGTGCCGCCATCCTGATGGTCGAGGGGCAGGTCCTGCAGGCCCTGGAGACGGCGGAGCTGTCTGTCGGGGCCGCCGAGGAGTGCGGCGAACCCAGGCAGCTCAGCAACGCCCACAACACGCTCGGCTGCGTCCTGTTCCAGTTGGGGCGCAGCTCGGAGGGCCAGCACGAGTTCGACCTCGCGCACGGCTACGCCGTCTCGGCGGGCAGCGGCCCTGAGCTGTTCCGGTACTACGGCAACTACTCCGACGTCCTGATCGGAGCCGGCAGGTTCAGAGAAGCCAGCGAGCATGGCCCGACGGGGCCGCCGTGCCGCGGCCGACCAGGGTCTGTCGCGGACGCTGGGCGCCTTCCTCGCGGGCAACGAGGCGGAGGCCGAGATGCTCGCCGGGCAGTGGGACGAGGCGCTCGCGACCATTGATGAGGCCCTGCGCCTCGATCCCCCGCCAGTCACGCGCGGCCACCTGCGAACGATTCAGGCCAGCATCCTCGGCCGCCGTGGCAAGTCCAGCGCGGCTGCCGACGCCGCTGACAGGGCGGCCGAGAACCTCATCGCCGCCCGACGCCAGCCCCAGCACATGCTGCCGCTGGCGGTCGCCCGGGCCGAGCTGGCGGCGTTCGAGGGTGACCACCGATCGGCGCTGCTCATCCTGCAACGCGCGGCTGAGGCCGCGGGCCCCCTGGTCCCGCCCGCGGCCGGCTGGCCGTTCGCATGGGCATGGGCACGCCTGCTCCTCGACGCGGGAGCGCCGGAGCCGCCGGAGCTGAGGGCCATGGTCACGCACCTGCAGGTGGCCAGCCCGCACCCGGGATGGCGGGCGCTCACCTCAGCCCAGTCTGCGGCACTGGCGGCCCGCGGCGAGACTGGGGAGAGTCCCGCAGGCGACGACGCTGCACGCGGTGGCCCTGGCGCCGGGATCCCGCCGTGGCAGGCCGCCGTCGACGCCCTGGCTGATGTCGAGGGGCTGGCCCATGAGCGCGCGGAGGCCCGCATCCGGCTCGCGCAGCAGCTCCTCGCCGCCGACCGGCGCGACGATGCCGTCGTCGAGCTGCGACTCGCCTGGGAGACGATCCACGAGTTGGGCGACAACTGCCTCGTGCCCCTGGCTTCGCGGACCGCCGCATCCGGCCGGATCCCAGTGCCCAGGACGGACCGCCAGGAACGGTCGGAGGCGACGCTGCTCACGCCCCGCGAGCGCGAGGTCCTCACGCTTGTCGCTGCCGGGCGGAGCAACCGCATGATCGCCGATGAGCTCTTCATCTCCGTGAAGACCGCATCGGTGCACGTGTCGAACATCCTGGCCAAGCTGGAGGTGAGCTCACGGACCGAAGCGGCCGCCTGGGCACATGCGCACCCTGAGCGCGGATCCGTCGACGCCGTAGCGGTCGTGCAGGGATTCGCCTCGACCCGCCTCAGGCGTCGTCGGCGCCCAGGGCCGGCTCCGGCGCCGCGGCCGCGTTGTACTCCTCGAGGCGCCACCGGGTCACGGGCTCGCCACCGGGCTCGGCAGGGAGCGTGAGCTGGCTCAGCACGCTCCAGGCGCAGTTGCTGATCACGCCCAGCGCAGTCCACTGCTCCGGGGCGAGGCCCAGCAGCCCACCGATCGCGCCGCGGATCGACCCGCCGTGGCTGACCACGACCAACGTCCCGCCCGAGGGGAGCACCGCGACCTGCCGGTCCACCGCCCCGACCACGCGGTCCACGACCTCGCTGCGCACCTCACCGCCCGGGGGGCGGACGTCGTGCCCGGCGACCCACGCCATGAACAGATCGCGGTCCTGCTCGATGATCTCGTCGCGGGTCAGGCCCTGCCACCGGCCGCCGTCGGTCTCCCGGAGGCCGGCATCCTCGACAACGTCCAGGCCGGTCAGGTCGGCCAGGACGCGCGCCGTGGTCACGGCACGATCGAGATCGCTGGAGACGATCGCCGTGGGACTCATCCGGGCCAGCGCCGGAGCAGCGGCGACCGCCTGGGCGAGGCCCACCTCGTCGAGCGGCACGTCCGTCGCCCCCTGGAACCGGTTCTCCAGGTTCCAGGCCGTGCGCCCATGGCGCCAGAAGACCACCCGCCGCCGGGGCGCGGCGTTCCAGCCGCCGCTCACGGGTTGACGGAGCGGGGCCGGTGGACCTCCTCGGGCAGCTCGATGATCGGGCAGTCCCGCCAGAGCCGCTCGAGGGCGTAGTGGAAACGCTCCTCGGCCTGCTGCACGTGGACCACGATGTCGTTGTAGTCCAGCAGGACCCAGCGGCCCTCCGCCTCCCCCTCGCGGCGCAGCGGCTTGACGCCCTGCTTGAGCAGAGCCTCCTCGATGCCGTCCACGACGGCGCGCACGGCGCGGTCGTTGGCCGCGGAGCAGAGCAGGAACACATCAGTGAGCACGAGATGGTTGCTCACGTCGATGGCCACGATGTCCTCGGCCAGCTTGTCGGCGGCAGCATGGGCAGCAGCGATCGTCAGGGCCACGGCACGGGGGTCAGCAGTCACGTCGGCGAGCCTACCGCCCGCGAGGGGTCCCGGCGGGCCGGCAACTCACGGCACGAAGTCCGCCCCGAGGATCACCACGACGTCCGCCACGTTCTGCCCGTCCTCGGCGACCTGCACGGCCGTGGCTGGGACCCCGAGGGCCTCGGCGACCTTCTCGCCGAGCGCCACCGACTCCGGGGACGCGTCCTCGACGATCACGAGACTCGTCGGCTGGTCGAACTGCTCGGCGTTGCCCCCGTTGATGTAGACCATGCCTGCGCCCACGAGCCGATCGCGGGCGCTCGCCCCGAGTCCCGGCGTCCCCACGCCGTTCTGGACCAGGACCCTGGGGTTGGACTCCGCACCGCTGAGCATCGCCTGCGGAAGCAGGGAGCTGATGACGGACTCTGCTGCCACCAGGTCCACCCGAACGACTGCAAGGGTCTCGCCGGCCTCGATGTCGGTCGTCGGCAGGACGCGGACCTGCTGACCCCCCTCGAGGATGCTGCGACGCATCTGCAGGAGGAACTCCGCGACCGCTCCGGTGGTCGTCGTGGTCCGGGCCGAAGCCCCCAAGGAGGTCAACATCTGCTCGATGCGCAGGGCATCGTCGGGCAGGCCTGAGATCGTCGCGGTCATCACCTGGGAGTACCGGGCCAAGCGAGCAGCCTCCGGCTCGTCGGGCAACCACGCCAGCGCGTAGGTGGCGGCCTGGTTTCCGTCGAGGGTCTGCATCCCTGCCGGCACGACGACGGTCTCGACCTGCGTGGCCTCGTCGGTCACGGTGATGGGCTTGTCGACGTCGACCGTGATGCCGCCCACGTAGTCGACCATCCCGGCCAGCGCCAGCCGGGCCAGGCTCAGAGTCCCGTCGATGCGCAGGGCGAGCAGGTCCGACAGGGCGTCCTGCGAGGCCGAGCGGTCGAGCAGCCGGGCGCTCTGGCCGAGGGTCTGCTGGCCCGCTCCGGGGACGTCGACGATGAGGCGTGAGGGCACGAGCAGCTGCGCCGCGGGCAGGCCGCCGCCGACACCGGCCACCATGTTGTCCGCGCCCAGGTCGGCGTCGTTGCGGACCTGGATGAGGAGCGTGCCCTGCTCGGCGAAGGCGGTCGCGGTAGGTGTGGGCTGTGGGGTCCCCGGCGTCTCCGTCGGCCGCATCGTCACGATCAACCATCCGACCAGAGCGATCCCGAGGATGGCCAGGAACGCCCACATCCAGCGCGAGCGGACGCGGCGACCGCCCGGACGTCGCGGCGGCGGGCGCCGAGGTGATGGCGTCGGGGTGGGAGTCGGGGCAGGGGCGGTCGGGGCCGGGCGTCGGGGCCGGTGGGGACGGTGGGCCGGTGGGGACGCGGCGGGCGGAAGCGGCGGCGACCGGGGCGGTGGTCGCGGCCGGAGCGGACGCGGCGGCGATCGGGGCGGCGGTCGCGGCCGGCGGGGCCGGTTCGGAGGTGGCCGGGAGCGCCGGAGGCCGGGCGGTGGTCGCCGCCGGCGGGGCCGGGGACGCGGGGGGCTGAGACCCCGGGGGCGTCACGGGCGGTTGACCCCCTGGCGGGGTCACGGGACGTTGAGCCCCCGGCAGGCCCGCACCGGATGGGGTCACCATCGGTGGGGCCGTGGGCGGCTGTGTGGCCCGGTCCCCGATCGGCGCGGCAGCGGGTGGGGCCACAGGTGGCTGACCGGTCCGCTCCGCCATCGGCGCGCCAGCGGGAGGAACTCCCGGCGGGGCCTCTGGAGGCGGCGCGGTGACGGTCGGGGCCTCAGGCGGCGCGGCGACGGGCGGGGCTGAGGGCGGCGTTGAAGCGCCCTGCGGACTGGTGGGCGGCGTTGGTTCCGCCGCGGGTCCCTCCGGGGTCGGTTCAGCGGGAGGGGCGGCATCCTCCGGCGGCTCCGGCTTGGCGTGCTTCGGGCTCACTGGGCACCTGCCCGGTACAGGCCCATCTTCACGATGAAGCGATCCACCCCGGCGGGCACGAGGTAGCTGATAGGAGCCCCATGGGCGACCCGCTGCCGGCAGTCGGTGGAGGAGATGGCCAGCGCTGGGACCTCCACGATGGTGGCCGAGCCCTCCGGCAGGTGCGCCGCGTCGACATCATGGCCCGGGCGCGTGACTGCCACGAGGTGCGCGAGGTCCAGCACGTCGTGCGGATCTCGCCACGTGAGGATCGAGCCCAGCGCATCCGCGCCGGTGATGAAGAACAGCTCGGCGTCGGGGCGCTGCGCATGCAGGTCGCGCAGCGTGTCCACGGTGTAGGTCGGCCCTTCGCGCTCGATGTCGACACGGCTGACGGTGAACCTCGGGTCGTCAGCGGTCGCGATCACGGTCATCAGGTAGCGGGTCTCGGCCTCAGTGACCGGCCTCTCGGCCTTCTGCCACGGCTGGCCGGTGGGGACGAACACGACCTCGTCCAGTGAGAACAGGTGGGCGACCTCGCTGGCGGCAACGAGGTGACCATGGTGGATGGGGTCGAACGTGCCCCCCATGACTCCCAGGCGCACGGTCATCTGTGCGCGCGGCTCACCGGTCGGGATTGAACCGGGTCACGACGAACAGCAGGACCAGCAGCAGGACGAGCGCGAGGGCCCCGAAGACCCACGGCGGCACGAGCGGGTGATCCTCGACAGCCGACCCCTCGGAGAGCCGAACCAGTGCGTTCACCATCGAACATCCCCTTCCCAGTGGTCAGCGCCGCGAGCCTACCGGATCAGGGGCCGCCCACGGCGCATGGCCGCCCCTACGCCACCTCTGGCCCGTCAGCTGCGGACGTGTCCGTCGCCGTGGACCAGGTAGGTCGTGGAGGTCAGCTCGGTCAGTCCCATCGGCCCGCGCGCGTGCAGCTTCTGCGTCGAGATCCCGATCTCCGCCCCGAAGCCCGAACTCGCCGCCGTCGGTGAACCGGGTCGAGGCGTTGACCATCACCGCAGCCGAGTCGACTCCGCCGATGAACCGCCGCGATGCGCCGAGATCCTCGGTGACGATGGCCTCGGTGTGCCCGCTCGACCAGCGCCGGATGTGGGCGCACGCCTCGTCCACGGAGTCGACGATCCCGGCGGCGATGTCCAGCGAGTAGTACTCGCACGCCCAGTCCTCGTCCGTGACCGGGACGAAGTCGATCCCTGCGGCATCGGCGAACTCGGCCATCCGCTCATCGCCGTGGATCGTCACGCCCTTCTCCGCCAGGGCAGCCAGCGCGGGAGGGAGGAACTTGTCGGCGACGGCGCTGTGCACGAGGAACGTCTCGGCGGTGTTGCAGACGCTGGTGCGCTGGGTCTTGGAGTTGACCAGGATCGCGACGGCCTTGTCGATGTCCGCGGACGCATCGACGTAGACGTGGCAGTTGCCCACGCCGGTCTCGATGACCGGGACCGTCGAGTTGTCCACCACGTTACGGATCAGCCCGGCGCCGCCGCGCGGGATCAGCAGGTCGACCAGGCCGCGGGCGGTCATCAGCGCCATGACAGCCTCGTGGCTGCGTCCGGGGACGAGCTGGATCGCGTCCACAGGCACGTCGGTGGTCACCAGCGCGGTTCGCATGACGTCGACGAGGGCCGTGTTCGAGTCGTAGGCCGAGGACGATCCGCGGAGCAGGGCCGCGTTGCCGCTCTTGAGGCTCAGGCCGGCTGCGTCGACGGTGACGTTGGGGCGGGCCTCGTAGACCATCGCCACGACCCCCATCGGGACACGCACCTGACGGATCTCCAGGCCGTTGGGCTGGGTCCAGCCGCGCACGACCTCGCCCACCGGGTCGGGAAGTTCGGCGACGAGTTCGAGGGCATCGGCGATGTCGGACAGCCGCGCCTCGGTGAGCGTGAGCCGGTCGACGATCCCCGGCGCAGTCCCGGCCGCGACGGCGCGGTCCACGTCCACGGCGTTCGCGGCCAGGATCAGGTCGGTCGAGCCGCGCAAGGCCGTCGGCCATGGCGCGCAGGGCGAGGTCCTTCTGGGCGCGCGTCAGCTGCCGCAGCGTGACGGCGGCCTCCTTGGCCCGGCGGGCCGTGGCCAGGACGAGCTCGCGTTCGGCGGCGGCGGCCAGGTCGCGGTCGGCGGTGGGGCCTGTGGGGGCGTCAGCGGTGGGGGTGACGGACATGGGCCAAGGGTAGACGAGCACCGATTCACCGGGGCCCCACGATGCGGAGCGCCCACACACCGCCGCGTCCGGCACGCCGCCGCGCCCACACACCGCGGAATCCCACCCGTCGCCACCCCGCGCGCCGCTCCGGCCCGCTCTCCTCCGCCCCCCCGCCCCAACGCCTCAGCGATCGATCCGGAATCCCGACCACGGGCGGTCGCAGAAGCGGATGGACCCGGAGGTGAGCCGCGCGAAAGCGGACCGATCGAGTGAGAGCCGCGGTCGGGGCGTGGGGCGGCGCTGCCGGGGCGGGCGGCGGGGTCAGCGGAGCAGGACCATGTCGTCGCGGTGGACGACCTCGCGTTCGTACTCCGGGCCGAGTGCGGCCGCGAGCTCCTTGGTGGACCGGCCCAGCAGGGCCGGGAGCTCGACGGCGTCGTAGGCGACGAGCCCGCGCGCGACCAGCTGACCATCGGGCCCGACAAGGTCCACCGGGTCTCGGGCGACGAAACCGCCTACCACGTGGGTGATCCCGGCCGGGAGCAGTGAGGCGCCCCGCTCCTGGAGGGCGCGCACGGCCCCGGCGTCCAGGTGGATCTGGCCGAGGCTCGAGGTCGCGTGGGCCAGCCACAGCATCCGAGAGGCCGATCGGTCGCCAGTCGCGTGGAAGTAGGTGCCCACCGGCTCGCCCGCGAGCGCACGGGCGGCGTTGGCCGCCGAGGTCAGGACGACGGGGATGCCCGCCTCGGTGGCGATCCGGGCGGCCTCGACCTTGGTGCCCATGCCACCCAGCCCGACACCCGCGGCCCCGGTCCCGCCGACCACGACGTCCTCGAGGTCGGCGGCCGAGGCCACCTCGGGGATGAGCCGGCTGCCACCCCTGTCGGGCGGCCCGTCGTACAGGCCGTCGACATCGGACAGCAGGATCAGGGCATCCGCACGGACAAGGTGGGCCACGAGCGCGGCGAGGCGGTCGTTGTCCCCGAAGCGGATCTCCGCGGTGGCCACGGTGTCGTTCTCGTTGACGATCGGCACGACATCGAGCTCGAGGAGTCGCTCGAGGGTGCGCTGGGCGTTGCGGTAGTGCGCCCGGCGGATCAGGTCGTCGGCGGTGAGCAGCACCTGGCCGACGGTTCGATCGTGGCGGGCGAAGGCGTCGTGGTAGTGCGCCATGAGGATCCCCTGGCCCACGGAAGCCGCGGCCTGGGCCGACGCCAGGTCGCGCGGGCGCCGGCGCAGGCCCAGCGGGGCGATGCCTGTGGCGATGGCACCCGAGGACACCAGGACGAGCTGGGCGCCCCGATGCCCGGCGTCGCCCAGGGCGTCGACGAGCTCGTTGACGCGGGCCACATCGATCCCGGCGGACACGCCGGCAAGGACCGACGAGCCGTCGCGCGGGCTGGAGTCGACGTCGGGACCGGGACGTGGACCGCGTGCGACCGATGCCCCTGCGGCCGCACCGTTGCCGTCGGCACCGCCCGAACCAGGGCCAACGGACCCGCTGGCCGCGGCACCCGTTCCGGCTCCCCCCGGGCGCAGCGTCAACGACGACGAGCCGACCTTGACCACCACGCGCCGTGCGGCACGGATCTCCTCACGCGATGACGGTTGAGCCGGCGCCGCGGCCATCAGGAGCCGCCCTGCCCCGCATCAACTGCGTTCAGATCACCCGCTGGTCCGGACGTCGGAACCCCGGCACCAGCCGCGGCCTGATCCCCTGCATCGGCGGGCGGGGAAGGGGTCTCACCCTCTGCGGCGGACGTCGCGTCGCGCCGGCTGCCGGTAGCGACGGTGGCGCGCCGGCGATGGGTCGCCGGGCTCTCGTCCACGGGGTCGGGCGCCCACGCGGCCTCGGGGTCCTCGCCCTCCTCGAGCTGAGCCCGGGTGCGGCCGTGCTGGCGCGCCTCGGGTGCCAGGATCCGCTGGTCCTGCCCGCGGGGGCCCGGTCCGGACCCACGGACGGTCGGCTCCCAGTCGAACACCACGGCGTTGTCCTCGGGGCCGATCCGGACCTCGTCGCCCGGCTTGGCACCGAGACGGACGAGGTCGTCCTCGACGCCGAGTCGCGCCAGGCGGTCGGCCAGGTAGCCCACGGCCTCGTCGTTGGAGAAGTCGGTCTGGCGGATCCACCGCTCGGGACGCGCCCCACGCACACGGAACGCATCGCCCTCGCGGAGCACCTCGTAGCCCGAGTCGTCGACTGCCCGGGGCTGGATCACGATCCGCTCGGCCACCGGCGTGGCCGTCGCAGCACGCCGTTCGGAGACGATGCGGCCCATCGCGAAGGAGAGCTCGCGCAACCCCTCGTGGGAGACCGCGGAGACACTGAACACAGGCAGGCCCCGGGCCTCGAGGTCGGCACGCACCATCTCGGCGAGCTCACGACCCTCGGGGACGTCGATCTTGTTGAGCACCACCAGGCGCGGCCGGTCCGCCAGCCCGCCGTACTCGGCGAGCTCGGCCTCGATCATGTCGAGGTCGCTCATCGGGTCACGGTCGGGCTCGAGGGTGGCGCAGTCGAGCACGTGGACCAGTGCGGCACAGCGCTCGACGTGGCGCAGGAACTCCAGGCCCAGGCCCTTGCCCTGGGACGCCCCCGGGATCAGCCCGGGCACGTCGGCGACCGTGAACACCGTCGACCCGGCAGTGACGACCCCCAGGTTCGGCACGAGCGTGGTGAAGGGGTAGTCGGCGATCTTCGGCCGGGCCGAGGACATCGCGGCGATCAGCGAGGACTTGCCGGCACTCGGGAACCCGACCAGGCCGATGTCGGCCACGGTCTTGAGCTCGAGGGTGACCGTGACCTCCTCGCCCGGCTCGCCGAGCAGGGCGAAGCCGGGGGCCTTGCGCCGCGCCGATGCCAGGGCCGCGTTGCCCAGACCTCCGCGTCCACCGCGCGCGATCACGACCGAGACCCCGGCCACGGGCAGGTCGGCCAGGAGCTCGCCATCGACGGTCAGGACCGTCCCGACGGGGACCGGGAGCACGACATCGGAGCCGTTGGCGCCGTTGCGGTGCCCGCCCTGCCCCGGGACGCCGTTGGTGGCGCGCCGATGCGGGGAGTGGTGGTACTCCAGCAGGCTCGGGGTCCCGGGATCGGCCACCAGGATCACGTCCCCGCCACGGCCGCCGTTGCCACCGTCCGGCCCGCCCAGCGGCTTGAACTTCTCCGAGTGCACGGAGGCACACCCATGCCCGCCGTTGCCGGCGGTGGCGTGGATCACCACCTGGTCGACGAATGTCGCCATGGGCCTGTCTCCTCTCGTGTCTGTTGCGGTGACCCCCGCTCGCTGCCCCTCCCAGTTCCGCGCCATCCTCCCGCGATTCGGGGAGGTTCGGACAAAGGAGCGGGAGGGAGGCGGACAGGGGAGTTGAACGGTGCTCGGGAAACAGAAGAGGCGAGCCCAACCGGGCCCGCCTCCGCTGAAGTGGTCCGGCCTCAGCCAGCCGGGACCTCGACGATGTTGATGACGCGACGCCCGCGGGCGGTGCCGAACTGCACGGCACCGGGGGCGAGGGCGAACAGGGTGTCGTCGCCGCCACGGCCGACGTTCTCACCGGGGTGGAAGTGCGTGCCACGCTGGCGGATGATGATCTCGCCGGCCTTGACGACCTGGCCGCCGAAGCGCTTCACGCCGAGGCGCTGCGCGTTCGAGTCGCGACCGTTGCGCGTGCTGGATGCACCCTTCTTATGAGCCATGAGGTCACTTCCCGCTCTCGATGCCGGTGACGCGCAGCTGGGTCAGGGCCTGACGATGGCCCTGGTGCTTGCGGTAGCCGGTCTTGTTCTTGTACTTGAGGATCTCGATCTTCGGGCCCTTGGTGTGCGCCAGGACCTCGGCGGACACCGTCACACCGGCCAGCGTCTCGGAGTCCGAGGTGACGGTGGAGCCGTCCACGAGCAGCAGCGCGGGCAGTTCGACGTTGTCGCCGGGCTCAGCGGACACGCGATTGGTCTCGATGACGTCGCCGACGGCGACCTTCTCCTGACGGCCGCCTGAGCGGACAATGGCGTACACGGGCGGCACTCCTGAGATCGGTTCGGGGCTGGACGCACCCGGAAGACGGGCACGCACATGCGTGCGGCGCTCGCGCGCCAGGGTTCTAGGGTACGGATCCGACGGGCATACGGTCAAACCGCGTCCACCCGGTCGAGGTCCTCGGCGTGCTCGGGCGAGCCGGACTGCCCATCGGCGTCGCGGTGATCGGTCGGATCGGGCTGCTCGCTCGAGTCGTGCTCGGTCGCATCGCCGTGCGTCGTGCCCCTCGTGGGAGTCGTGGCCCTCGGAGGACCTCGTGCGCCCTCGCTGGACTCATGGCCCTCATCGGCCTCGTGGCCCTCGTGGACGCCCCTCGTCGGACTCGTGGCCCTCGTGGGACTCGTGGCCCGTCCGTCGGACTCGTGGCCCTCGTCGGGACTCGGGCCCTCGTGGGACTCCGCGGCCTCAGAGCGCCAGTTCCTGGGCGGGCGCCTCAGACTCGACCTGGTCGTCGCCCTCGAGAGTCGACCACACCCTCGGAGTCGTTCTGATCCTCGTGTGACGCGTGCTCGTCGTGCTCGAGGTGGCCGTGCTCGTCGAACTTCGGCGGCGGCGGGGTCTTGCCCGTCTGCTTGCCGCCCAGCACGGCCGGGGGCACCGGCTTCGCCGTGCGGCGCCCACCCCGATCGCGGCGGTTGTTCGACTCCTCAGCGGGCTGGTGGTCGATCCCGACCGGCTCCGAGGAGACGATGTGCCCCCGGCCGGCGCAGTGCTCGCACTGGGTGGAGAAGACCTCGAGCAGGCCCTGGCCGATCCGCTTGCGGGTCATCTGGACCAACCCGAGCGAGGTGACCTCGGCCACCTGGTGCTTGGTCCGGTCCCGGCCCAGGCACTCGACCAGGCGGCGCAGGACGAGATCGCGGTTGCTCTCGAGGACCATGTCGATGAAGTCCACGACGATGATCCCGCCGATGTCGCGCAGCCGGAGCTGGCGGACGATCTCCTCAGCGGCCTCGAGGTTGTTCTTGGTGACGGTCTCCTCGAGGTTGCCACCCTGGCCGGTGAACTTGCCGGTGTTGACGTCGACGACGGTCATCGCCTCGGTGCGGTCGATCACCAGCGAGCCGCCCGAGGGCAGCCAGACCTTGCGGTCCAGGGCCTTGGCCAGCTGCTCGTCGATCCGGTGCGAGGCGTACAGGTCCGTCGGCTCGACCCACTTCTCCAGCTTGGGCAGCAGGTCGGGCGCGACCCATCCGATGTAGTCGCTCAGGGTCTGCCACGTGCTCTCGCCCTGGACGAGGAGCGTGGTGAAGTCCTCGTTGAAGATGTCGCGGACGACCTTGATCGCCAGGTCCGGCTCGCCGTAGAGCAGCGACGGGCGGGGACGCCGACTTCGCCTTCTTGGTGATGTCGGCCCACTGCGCCGGCAGGCGGGTCACGTCGGCGGTCAGCTGCTCCTCGGTGGCGCCCTCGGCTGCCGTGCGCACGATCACGCCGGCGCCGTCCGGGACGATGTCCTTGAGGATGCTCTTGCAGCCGCGAGCGCTCGGTGTCGGGCAGCTTGCGGGAGATGCCGGTCATGCGAGCCCTCGGGCACGTAGACCAGGTAGCGGCCCGGCAGCGAGATCTGGCTGGTCAGCCGGGCGCCCTTGTGGCCGATCGGGTCCTTGGTGACCTGGACGAGCACCGGATCGCCGGACTTCAGCGCCTGCTCGATGCGCTTGGGCTGGCCCTCGAGGCCCGCGGCCTCCCAGTTCACCTCGCCGGCGTACAGCACGGCGTTGCGGCCCCGGCCGATGTCGACGAACGCGGCCTCCATCGTGGGCAGCACGTTCTGGACCTTGCCCAGGTAGACGTTGCCGACCATCGACGAGGACTGGCCGGTTGACGTAGTGCTCGACGAGGATGCCGTCCTCGAGCACCGCGATCTGGGTGCGGTCGCCCTGCTCGCGGACCACCATCACGCGGTCGACGGCCTCCCGGCGGGCCAGGAACTCCGCCTCGGTCAGGATCGGGGCGCGCCGGCGCCCTGCTCACGGCCGTCCCGGCGGCGCTGGCGCTTGGCCTCGAGCCGGGTCGAGCCGCGCACCCGTGGACCTCGTCCGGGGGGCGGCGGCTCGCGGACCTGGACCACGGTGACGGCGGGTCCTCGGCGGACAGGTCCTCGCATCTCCTCGGCGACCCCTGCACGGCGACGCCGACGGCGCCGGCGGCGGGTGCTCGAGGACTCCGCGCCCTCGCCACCTTCGGACTCGTCGTCGGAGTCGTCATTGGAGTCGTCCTCGGACTCGTCCTCGGGCCTCGTCGACCGGTCGGACTGGTCGGTGGACCTACCACCGACCGGTTGGCCGGCCTGAGTCGGCGCCTGCTTCGGCGCTCTCCTCGCCGCCCTCATCCTCGGTCGACGCGGTGTCCTCGCCATTGCCCGCGCCGCCCCGGCGCCGGCGTCGACGACCCCGGCGCCGACGACGTCGCGGCGCGCCGTCGTCATCGCGGTCGTCCTCGTCCCGCGCGTCGCGGCTCGGCCGCCACGATCCTCGGTGTCCGCGTCGGCGTCGTCGCGCTCGACGCGCTCGCCGGACCGGTTCGACCGCTCCCCGCCGCTCGGGGGTCGGACCGGAGCATCGCCGGTCGGCTCAGCGCCCTCCGAGCCGACTCGGAGTCCACCGGCGGCCGGCGGCGACGGCGGCGGCCTTGGTCTCGTCCGGGGGCTGGAACAGGGCCGCGACCGGCACCTCGGCGGCGGCGACGACCGGGTGGCCTCGGGCTCCGGCTCGGCGGAGAAGGCCACCGTCGTCACGCCCCGGGTCGCGCGACGGGACGGCGCGCAGTCGGGCGGGGCCGACGGCTCGGCCTCCGCTGCGGCGGACTCCACGTGCTCCGGCGTCCTCGTCCGCACGCACGTTCGACCGGGCCACCGTCGGAGCCGCGGCATCGGGCAGTCTGCGTCGACCTCGACCTCGGCCTCGCGGGTTCAGCGACCTGACCTCGACCTCCGCGGCCGGCTCGTCGGCCTGGGCAGGTGCCGCGAAGAGCTCGGCCTGGTCGCTGTCGGGGATCACGGGCGGGCCTGCGGGCGACTGGCAGCCCGACGGCGCCGGCGGGCGCGTCTGGCGGGCGCCTCAGTGCCGGCCTGCGCTTCTTCGGTGGGCTGCGGATCCTGGTCGCGACCACGGCGGTCTCCTCACGGCTACCACGCAGCGATCCCCGCCACGCAGTTCCCGACGTATGGCCGACCCGTGCGCGCACGGTCCGGCGAAGCCTCTGGTACCGCCGGGGTGCGCACGTGGTGCGTGCGTCGACCACGGCTCCGCGCTGTCAGCGGGCCCGGCTGGTGACGGAACTCGTCCCCAGCCGGTCGCGGCCTGACCATTCCCTGTGCCAGCTCTCGGCAGCACGTAGGGCCTGATCGGTGCGACGCATCGAACACGGGCCACTCCGATGGACGGGGTGACTGCGGCCGAATTCTGCCACAGCGGCAGTCCACCGGACGCGCATCCCGCGCGGGCCGGTGGACCTACGCCGAAGCCGCCTCCATCGCCGCGCGATCGACAGCGAACGGATCACCGACCAGCCCGTCGGCCGTCAGCGTACCCTGGGCCAGCCGGATCGACGCGGGCCGGATCCGGCGGCTCCAGGTCGGCCGATCTCCCGCAGGCGCGACCAGGACGTCCTCGGGTCGGACGGTGGGAGTCACCTTGCCGCACGACGGTTCAACTCGATGCCCAGGCCCCGAGCGGTCCGGCGTCGGCGACCTCGCCGCCACGAGCGCCGGGCGCGAGGTCGAGCGTGCGCAGGCCCTGCTTCGATCATCCGCTGCACCGGCACGATCTCCGCGTCCGTGACCCGCTGCCACGCGGCCGCGAGCTCGTCGCACGCCGCGCCGGGCAGCTCGATCCGCCACCGGCTGGCGTCGATCCGGTCGACCAGGTCCGCAGCGGCGGGCCTCGACGACCTCGAGCACGTCCAGGCCGGGCGGCAGGGCCGCGTCGAGCTCGGCGCGCAGGGCCCCGGGGTCGACCGCGGCGCACCACACCGATCTCCACGTACTCCGCCTCGCTGGCCACCCCGGTCGGGGCGGCGCTGGCGTAGGAGATCTTGGGGTGCGGGGAGAACCCGGCCGAGATAGGCCATCGGGACCCGGGCGCGGCGCAGGCCCGCTCGAACGCCCGCGGGAAGTCGCGGTGCGAGGTGAATCGCAGCGGACCGCGCTTGGCGTAGCGGATCCGCATCCGCTGGACCGCGGGGACGATCTCCGGTCGGTGGTGTTCGCTCTGGTGGCCATCAGACCTCCACCCGGACGGGACTAGTGGGCAGCGGGAGGAGCTACGGCCTCGCCGGGCCCGACCTGGATCTCGGTGCCGAGGTGGCGCAGACGCCGCAGTCGAAGCACGGGGTCCAGCGGCAGTCGTCGACCTCTCTCCCGCCAGCGCGTCCTGCCAGTCCTGCCAGAGCCAGTCGTGGTCCAGGCCCGGAGTCGAGGTGGTCCCAGGGCAGCACCTCGTGCTCGTCGCGCTCCCGGGTGGTGAACCAGTCCGACGTCCACCGGCTGTCAGCGAGCGCACGCTCGGCGGCCGACATCCACCGGTCGTACGAGAAATGCTCGCACCAGCCGTCGAACCGGGCACCGTCGCGCCAGGCCTCCAGGATCACCGGCCCGACCCGGCGATCGCCCCGGGACAGCAGCCCCTCGACGAGCGACGGCCGCCCGTCGTGGTAGCGGTACCCGATCGCCTTGCCGAGTGGCGGTCGTTGCGGATCTCGTCGCGCAGGGCGTGCAGGCGCCGGTCGGTGCTCTCGTGGTCGAGCTGGGCCGCCCACTGGAACGGCGTGTGCGGCTTGGGCACGAAGCCGCCGATCGACACCGTGCACCGGATGTCGCGGGTGCCGGCAGGCCTCCCGGCCGGCCTTGATCACCTTCTTCGCGAGCTCGGCGATCTGCAGCACGTCCTCGTCGGTCTCGGTCGGCAGGCCGCACATGAAGTACAGCTTCACCTGGCGCCAGCCCGTCGGAGTAGGCCGCGGTGCACCGTGCGGATCAGGTCCTCCTCGGTGACCATCTTGTTGATCACCTGGCGGATCCGCTCACTGCCACCCTCGGGCGCGAACGTCAGCCCGGAGCGCCGGCCGTTGCGCGACAGCTCGTTGGCCAGGTCGACGTTGAACGCGTCGACCCGGGTGCACGGCAGCGACAGCGACACCTGCTCGGACTCGTACCGGTCGGCCAGGCCCTTGGAGAGCTGTCGGCGATCTCGGAGTGGTCCGCGCTGCGTCAGCGAGAGCAGCCCGACCTCCTCGAAGCCGGTCTCGGCAGGCCGTCCTCGACCATCTCGCCCGACGGTCCTGATCGAGCGCTCCCGGACCGGGCCGGGTGATCATGCCGGCCTGGCAGAACCGGCAGCCCCGGGTGCAGCCGCGGAAGATCTCCACGCGTAGCCGCTCGTGCACCGTCTCGGCCAGCGGGACGAGCGGCTTCTCGGGTACGGCCACTCGTCGAGGTCCATCAGCGTGTGCTTGGGCACCCGCAACGGGACGCGGCCGCGTTCGTGGGCACGACCCGCTCGATCCGGCCGTCGGCGCAGGTACTCCACGTCGTAGAACGCCGGCACGTAGACCACGCCGCTCGTGGCCAGGCGCTCGAGCAGGGCCTGGCGCAGCGAGGTCCCGTCGCCACCTCGCCGAACCCGGGGTGCTCGGCCTTCCACGCCCGGACGATCTCGCTGATCGCCAGTACGGCCTCCTCGCCGTCGCCGAGGACGACGGCGTCGACGAAGTCCGCGACCGGCTCGGGGTTGAACGCGGCGTGCCCGCCCATCACGACCAGGGGTGGTCGTCGCCGCGGTCGTGGGCCGCCAGCGGGATCCCCGCGAGGTCAGGCGCGGTCAGCATGTTCGTGTAACCGAGCTCGGTGGAGAACGAGACGCCGAACAGGTCGAACGCGCCGACCGGCCGGTGGGCGTCGACGGTGAACTGCGGACGCCGTGCTCCCGCATCAGCTGCTCGAGGTCGGGCCAGACCGCGTAGCGTCCGCTCGGCCAGCACGTCGTGGCTGCTCGTTGAGCACCTCGTACAGGATCTGGACGCCCTGGTTGGGCAGCCCGACCTCGTACGCGTCCGGGTACATCAGCGCCCAGCGGACCACGGCCGCGTCCCAGTCCTTGACCACCGCGCCGAGCTCGCCGCCCACGTACTGGATCGGCTTGCTGACCTTGGGCAGCAACGGCTCGAGCTGCAGTCGAAACATGCGGCGCTGGAACGACTTGAAGGTTGACGGATCCCGACAAAGGGTAGACGGATCCGCAGAAATCCGCCCCTGTCGCGGAGTTGCCCACCGGGCTCAACCGTCGGTCCAGCGGCTCCTGGTATCGCCTCGACGAACTTCCACTGGATCGGCGCCAGGTTGGGCTCTGGCCCGCGCCGGGTCAGCCTGACTTGGCAGCGCAGGTCTGGCCTTCGGCGTCCACCGGCGGCAGGTCCCCGAAGCAGGGCCGCGGGGTGGCCTCGGCATCCGCCGCGGGAACAGGTCGGCCAGCGGCGGGAGCAGTATTCCCGTGCGGGCCTTGTAGGCGATCCGATCCCGGTAGCCCGCCATGTGGCCTCCTCGCCGAACATGTTCGCACGAACAGCGCCAGCCATTCCTACGCCAGCACCAGCCAGGGGATCCAGCGCCCTGCTGACGAGGGCGAACGACCCGTACAGGACCACCCTCCGAGGAACTGAGGGTGGCGCACGCGCGCGGAACCATTCGTCGCGACGAGGCTGTGCTGTACCGCAGGGTGAAGATCTTCCGACCGTCGCGGCCATCATGAGGACGAATGCCCAGCGCGTACGCGATGGTGGCGGAGGCGCAGCAGCGACGCGGGTGCCGCGCGTCCGTTCGGCGACCAGGAAGGATCGGGCGAGCCAGTACGGGCCGAGGACCAGTGCGAAGCCGATGAACGCCGCCCAGGGCGATGCGGTGCGTTCTGCCAGCGGCGTTGGGCATGACGGCGTCCTTGACCAGCCAGATCAGGCCGGGGCTCGCCGTGCAGGGCGAGGGAGTGTCCAGGCGGTGATGGTCGAGGCGTCGGTCCAGGCGATCAGCCAAAGGACGAAGGGCAGGCGCCCGCCCTTGAGGAAGTCCAAGCGCCAGTTCGGCTTCAGTACGCGGCCTGGCCGAGGAAGTCCTTGCAGACCACCGAGCGGAACCGGTCCAGTGCTCCAGAGCGATGCCCAATCCGCAGGATAGCGGCGGGTCTGGACCCAGGCGCATGCCCGAGATCGATACGGCAATGCAAACGATCCGCTCCAAGATCGACGGCCTTCGCAAGCATGCCGCGCCGGACGTGCCCTGGCCCACCGCAGGCCATGATCGGGTCCGATGAGCAGCGATCGCGATGCCCAGGAGTTCGACATCGAGTCGATGATGGACCTGTCGGACATCATCGACGCGCTGCAGGACCTCGGCCGAGGACGCTGCTGCACTTCGGCCTGACCGCGACAGACGTGGGACGAGGTCGACGACCCGGTGCTGCTCGGCCCCGACGGCGTCCCGGTCGACACCTGGCGGGAGGGCTACCCGTACGACGAGCGGATGACCCGCGCACGAGTACGAGGAGCAGAAGCGGCTGCTGCAGATCGAACTGCTGAAGCTGCAGAACGTGGATCAAGGACACCGGCCGCGGCACGTGATCGTGTTCGAGGGCCGCGACGCCGCGGGCAAGGGCGGCACCATCAAGCGCTTCATGGAGCACCTCAACCCGCGCGGCGCCCGCGTCGTCGCGCTGGAGAAGCCGACCGAGCGAGGAGCGCACCCAGTGGTACTTCCAGCGCTACGTCAACCACCTGCCCGCGGCGGGCGAGATCGTGCTGTTCGACCGGTCCTGGTACAACCGCGCCGGCGTCGAGCGCGTGATGGGCTTCTGCACCGCCGAGCAGCACGACGAGTTCATCCGGCAGGCGCCGCTAGTTCGAGCAGATGCTCGGCGATGACGGCATCAGCCTGATCAAGCTGTGGTTCTCGGTGTCGCCGCGCGGAGCAGCGCACCCGCTTCACCATCCGCCAGGTCGACCCGGTGCGGCAGTGGAAGCTCTCGCCCGACCGACCTGGCCTCGCTGGACAAGTGGGACGACTACACCGCGGCCAAGGAGGACATGTTCGACACCGACACCGACATCGCGCCGTGGACGGTCGTGAGCCAACGACAAGAAGCGCGCCCGGATCGACGCGATGCGCTACGTGCTCGCCGAGGTTCGACTACCCGACAAGGACGACCGCTCGGCACCCCGACCCGCTGCATCGTCGGCCCGCCGGCCCACATCTACGAGACGGGCGAGACCGGCGCGTGGACCCATCGCTGTCCGAGCAGCGACGGAGCCGCGATCGTCGGCCTGGACCACTCGCAGACCTCCCAGCCCCATCGACCGGGGCATACAGCTGGACGCGCGGTGACAGCGGTGGTCCTCCTGCAATCGAAACCTCGGCAGGGTGCGTCGGGGATGGAACGAGGCTGCTCTGACGACGGCAGATGACGCAGATGCTCGGTCAGGTCGTTGCCGGCCCACTCTCTAGCGTGGTAGGTCTGGTCCGACGAGCAGCGGGCACCGGCGATGTAGCAGGTCGCCTGGTCCTCCTGGCGACGGTCGGGCTGCTCTGGCCCCTGGCCGGTTCCCTGGCCTCCACCACCCCGGGCCGGCCGACGACCCGTCGTCATCACTGACATGCGATCGGCGTCGACCGTCGCCGCCGACGGGCACATGGCGGTCGAACAGCAGATCACCGCCGACTTCCCGGGCGCTACACGGGATCTTCCGGTACTGGGACGTGTCGGACCCGAGCGACCCGATGCGCGGCACATCCCGACGATCCGCGGAATGACGGTGGACGGGGCGCATGCCGATACGAGACGTACTGGGAGGACGGCGATGGGTTCCTGGTCGCGAAAATCGGCGACCGGACGTGTACCTCGACCCCGGCGACACACCTACACGATCATCTACGCCATCGACGGGGTGATCTCGGCCCGCCGCGGTGCGGCCGGGAGGTTCGAATCGTCGGAGGGCGAAAACACCGGCGAGCCCGGCTGCGCCCACTGGAACGTCGTGTCCCAGGGCTGGGAAATGGCGATCCGCACAGCGCGCATCGCGATCTCGCTGCCGAGCCCAGCGGACAGGTCCAGTGCTCCGCTGGGACGGACGGCGGCCCGGGGCCCTGCGGCATCACGGGCGGGGGCGCCCGCGACCTGGTGCTCACCGCCACGGACATCCCGCCGCGGCCGGCATGACCGTGCGCGCCTCCATGGCAGCGCCCGCCCGGACCGTCCGGGCCTGCCGTGGTCCACCGATGGGACCCGATCCTCGGTCGCTCCGTCCGGCGCGCTCCCGTGGTACTGGTCGGCTCCGGGCGGCCCTGGTGGCCGGGGTCGCGTGGGGGCGGACCGGCCGGAGGAGTCCCCGGCTTCCCGTCATGTACGCGCCGCCGAGGGCCTCGGCCCGCGTCCAGACGGTCTACATGGCCTCGGAGTCGCACGGGCCGGCGGCGCTGGTGGCAACAGTCCTGTACCTGGCCGACCGGGGGTTCGTGACCCTGGAGAACCCGGGCGCGGACACGTGGCGGATCGTCGGGCGGGCGCAGGACGCCCAGTGGGGCGTGCTCGACCCGGGCGCCCAGGCGGTGGGGAACTCCCTGGGCCTGCGCACACCGGGGCGGCCTTCTCGGCCGACGGGTCCATCTCCGCGGGCAAGACCCTGCGCGAGGCCGGGGCAGGACTCCGCCGCGGCCGTGAGCAGCTGGGCCTCCAGCGCCGGCCTGGTGCGCACAGCGCCCCAACGAGTACCTGGGGCGGTTCGCGGGGTGCTGGCGGTCCTGCTGGCCGCCCTGGGGTTCAGCGGGTTGGGCTGGGCGACGATGCGGGGCCTTCCCTTCGCCGCGTTCGCGATCGGCGGCGTGACGCTGCTCGCGACCGGGGTCGGCCACCGCCGCACCCCCGCCGGGCGGATCGTGTGGTCGCAGGCCGGAGGGTTCGAGCGGCTGCTGTCCACCCCGTCGGCGGAGGACCGGTTCGACTTCGCAGCCCGCAAGGACCTGTTCATCGCCTACGTGCCGTACGCGGTGGCCTTCGGCGTCGCGGATCGCTGGGCCGAGAAGTACCGGGTGAGCACGCAGTCCGAGCCGCCGATCCCGGGCTGGTACCCGTCCTACGTGGGATCGCAGTACGGCGAACTTCTACTCTGGCTCCCAGTTCGACTCGTTCAACTCCGCGGTGTCCGAGTCGATCTCGGCGTACACCGCCTCGCAGTCGTCCTCCTCGAGCGGGGGCGGCGGCGGGTTCGGCGGTGGCGGCGGCGGGGGCGGCGGCGGTTCGTGGTGACTCGATCACGATCGATGAGAGGTGGATGTCGTGATGGGTTGGCTGATCGGCCTGGTCGTGATCCTCGTGGTCGTGGGATCATGATCGTGGGCTTCAACAAGCTGCGACGGCTCGACATACGGGCGCAGGAGGCCCTCGGCGGGATCGACGTGCAGCTGACGCGGCGGGCCGACCTGATCCCCAACCTGGTGGCGACCGTCAAGGGATACGCCGCGCACGAGAGCGGCGTCCTCGAGGAGGTGACGGCGGCCCGTGCCGCGGTCACTGCAGCGGCGAAGTCCGGCTCCGTCGCGGACCAGGCCGCGGCCGAGGCCGCCCTGGACACGTCCCTGGTAAACATCCTCGCGGTCGCCGAGGCCTACGCGACCTCAAGGCGTCAGCGAACTTCATCGCCCTGCAGCAGGAGCTCGGCAGAGACCGAGGACCAACTCGCCTTCGCCCGGCAGTACTACAACGACGCCATCGCCTCGCTGAACACCGCCGTCGCGACGTTCCCGTGGATGCTGTTCTGCCCGCATGGCCGCGGTGCACAAGCGGGACTTCTACGAGGCCCCGGACGCCCACCAGGCCCCACCGCAGGTGGCGTTCTGAGGCCGGGCCGGCCGGTTCTCCAGGAGCCCGGCGATCCGGTCGGTCCGCCGACTCCCCGCTCAGTCCTCGCGCCGTCGCCCCTGCGTGGATGTTGAGCAGCAGTCCGATCCCGATCCATGCGGCGAACATCGAGGACCCGCCGTAGGACACGAACGGCAGGGGCACCCCGGTCACCGGCATGATCCCGAGGTTCATGCCGACGTTCTCGAAGGCCTGCAGCCCGAACCACAGCACGACCCCGCTGGCGACGAGGCGGCCGAACAGGTCGCGGGCGCGCAGCGCGATGGTCAGGCCGCGCCAGAGCACCACCGCCGGCAGCCCAAGCAGCGCGCTCACGCCAGGAACCCGAGCTCCTCGCCGGCCACCGAGAAGACGAAGTCCGTGTGGTTGAACGGGACGAACCCGCCCTGGGTCTGGCTCCCATTGCCCAGCCGCGGCCGGGCGGCCGCCGGCCCCGATCGCGATCCGTGCCTGCTGCGTGTTGTACCCGAAGGTGCGCGCCCCCTCCTCGGGTCGCGCGAACGCCGTGAGCCGGTCGATCTGGTAGTCGTCCACCAGTCCCAGGAGGAACGCCCCCGCGACCGCCACCGCGCCCAGGGCGGCGAGGACCAGCAGGTGCACGAGGCGCACACCGGCGATGGCGAGCATCCCGACGACGATCGACAGGATCACCAGGACCGTGCCCAGGTCGGGCTGCAGCATGATCAGCGCCACGGGAACCACCGCGATGGCAAGCGCACGCACCAGCGTGCGCCAGGTCGGGCGCGTCCGACGGGCTCCGGTCGGCGAGCACCAGGGCCACACCCACGATGATCGCGACCTTGGCGAACTCCGAGGGCTGGATCGTGAAGCCGGCGGGCAGCCGGATCCAGGCCTGGGCACCGTTGATCGTGCTGCCCAGGGGTGAGAGGACGAGCACCAGCCCGGCGAGGCTGGCGGCGTACAGCAGGGGCGTGTAGCGCCGATCGCTCGGTGGCCCAGCCGGGACACCACCGGCACGCAGCCCAGTCCGAGCATCAGGTTCATCACCTGGCGGACGGCGGACGTCCCCGACCACTGTCCGGCCGCGACGAGCCGGGCCGAGGTGGCCGACCAGATCAGCGCAGCCCCGAGCAGGCACAGCGACACCGCGGAGAGCACCAGGAGCCAGTCCCACTGGCGCAGCCGCGGCGGGCTGGTGCGGGCACCCATCGGCGGCGCGGTGCGAAGAAGCGTCACGGCGACCCAGATCCCTGGTCCGGCGCGACGGGCACGCCATCCGCGCCCATCGTCGGCAGGCCCTGGCGACGTCGCCACCAACCAGAACGCTGCGCGTCGGATCGGCGCACCCGTCGCGCACACCGAACAGCGCCTCGTAGATGCCCCTCACACTGGCGCCCGACGTGCCTGCTCCGGTGCCACCCTGGGACACCATGATCACGACGGCGTACCGGGGGTCATCGGCCGGCGCGAAGGACGCGAACCACGACGTCGCCTGCCGGCCGACACTTCACCGGTGCCGGTCTTGCCGGCGATCGGAACCTCCTCGAGAGGGAAGCCCTCGAACGGCCGCCGGGCGGTACCGGTGTCGATGACCCCGCGCAGCGCCCGGCGCAGGAACGCGAGGTCCTCCGCGGGCACCGGCACACGTTGCCCAGCCACCTCCGGGGCGAACTCCTCGGCCACCGACCCGTCGGCGTCGAGCAGCGCCCGCGCCAGGTGTGGTCGATGGAGCGTGCCGCCGTTGGCGATGGCCGCGTAGGCCGTGGCCACCTGGAGGACGGTCGCCGCGGTGTCGCCCTGCCCGATCGAGGCGTTGAGGGCATCACCGACCCGCCAGAGCATGCCCTCCGTGCAGTTCTCCTTCGCCAAGCGCGTCAGGTAGCGGGCACGGTCGGCATCCTGCACCTCCGGGTACCCGTCCTTCGCCCGCGCGCACCACTCGTCGCGGCGCTGCTCCCACTGGGCGGCTTTGGCCTCGCGCGAGGCGACCCGACCCGCGGTCTCGCCCGGGAGGTCGATCCCGGTGGCCCGGCCGAAGCCGAAGTCGGACGCAGTCGTGGCGATGAGGTCGCCCGGGTCGTCGACGGGCTTCGAGCCGCCGTCGGCCCGCCACTGCTCGTGGGCCAGGCGGTAGAAGACCGTGTCGCAGGAGACCTCCAGCGCGCGGGTGAGCGAGATCGGTCCGTAGGCACGCGAGCGGTAGTTCTGGAACGCCCGACCGCCCACCGAGTAGCTGCTGGGGCAGTCGTAGGCGGCGTTCGTGGAGTAGCCCGGCCTCGAGCGCGGCAGCCGCGCTGACGACCTTGAACGTCGAGGCGGGGGCGAGCGCGGTCTGCACCGCGCGGTTGAGCAGCGGCTGCCCGGCATCGGGATCGGTCAGCGCCCGCGTAGTCCTCGTCGGCGATCCCCCCGGTCCACACATTGGCGTCGAAGTCCGGGGCCGAGGCCAGCGCCAGGACGGCCCCGGTGCGCACGTCGAGCACGACCGCGGCCCCGCCGTCGGCGGTGTAGGGCGTGCCGGTGATCCGTCGATGCGCCCACGGGCGCGGGTGATCGCGGCCCGGAGCTGCTCCTCGACGACGGCCTGCAGCTCGGCGTCGATGGTCGTGACCAGGGTCCTGCCCGGCACCGCGGGGACCTCGACGCCGCCGGACGCCCGATGCCCGGCGCTGTCGACGGTCACGCGCTCGCAGCCCCGGCTGGCCGCGCAGCGCCTCGTCGTGGACGAGCTCGAGCCCTGCCTGGCCGCGGGCCGGTGCGCCCGTCGAGCTCGGGGTCGGCCGCGACATCCTCGGCGGTGACGACTCCGACATGGCCCAGCGTGTGCGCGGCCAACGACTCCCCCGGGTACTGCCGCACCGGCACCCGGTCGATCGCGACGGCCGGATAGCCCGTCGGATCGGCCATGACCTGCCCCGCAGCGTCGATCCCCACATCGCGGGCGACCACCGGATCGGCCCCGGGCGCGCCGTTCCAGCAGTTGGGCTGCTTCTGTGCGCCGGGCGTGCCGCAGTTCTGCAGCCGGGCGGTGAGGAGGTCCGCGCGCACCCCGAGCAGGTCCGCGAGGCGGTCCAGCACGGCTGCGCCGTCGTCGTCGAGTCGACGTAGCTCACGTCGGTCGACGGACACGTCGAGGCTGATCCTGTTTGCGGCCAGGGGCCGGCCCTGCTGGTCGAGGACCATGCCCCGCGCGGCCGGGATCACCAGCTCCCGGACCCGGTTGTCCTCAGCGGCTGCGCGGGCCTCATCGGCGTCCACGACCTGCAGGCTGAACGCCCGCGCCGCCAGCGTTCCGACCAGCGACATCACGAGGACGGCGAGGATGAGCAGGCGGGCATGGACGCGGTCGGTCACGACGCTCCCACTCCCCCGGCCGAGCCGGCCCCCCGGGCGACGCGAGTCGGACCGGGGTCGGCGGGGCCGGCTTGCTCGAACGGGTCACGAGCAATAGCGCGAGAGGGGCGAGGACGCAGCGCCCAAGCCGCGCTCGCGACGGCCGCACCGAGCACCGACACGTCAACCGACCATCCCGCGAACCACAGCACGGCCGCTCGCGCCACCACGACGGCGCCTGCCCCGATTGCCAGCAGGAGCATGGCGGTGAAGGGCCCCGGCTGGTAGGTCTCAGCGACCCGGCCCATCACGGCGCCGGCCAGCGCCAGCACCAGCATCCAGCCACCGAGGGGACCCGCGGCCGGTGGGATGAGGTCGAGGATCAGCCCCGCCCCAGCGCCGACCAGTCCGCCGATGAGCGGCCCTCGGGCGACGGCGACGGCCAGGACGGCGACGACCACGAGGTCGGGAACCGCCCACGGGGTCGGCAGGAAGTCCACGAGGCTGACCTGCACGATCGCCAGCGCGACCAGCACGAGGGCGAGCACCACCCAGGCACCGCGCGACCACGCCGGGCGTGCTCACGACCGGCCGTCCGCTTGAGTTTCGGGCACCAGCACGGCCACGCGGTCCAGCGTGGAGTCGTCGACCGCCGGGGTGACCTCCGCGGCCCGGGTCAGCGCGGCCGACGACCCGGTCACCACCGCGATGGTTCCCAGGGGGAGGTCCGCGGGCAGCTCACCCCCCGGGGTCCCCATGGTGACGATGAGGTCGCCCTGCGCCATTCGCCCGAGCGGGTCGAGGAGCTCGAAACGCCCTGCGCTGCCGGTCCCGCGGAACACCCCCACCTCGCCGGAGGAGGCCACCCGCGCGGCGATCTCGGTGGACGGGTCGACAACGAGGCGAACGGTGGACAGCTGGGGCGAGACCGAGTCGACGATGCCAGCCAGGCCCATGGCGCCGACCACGGCCAGGCCCGCACGGACATCGTCGCCAGAACCGGCAGAGATGGCCGCCGAACGCGCGGGATCCTGGGCGGCGGACACCGAGACCACGCGCCCGGGAACCGGGGTGAAGCCCTCGGAGGGTGCCAGCGCCGCCAGTGCTCGGGTGTCCGCCTCGGCCAGGGCGCCGGCTGCGGCCGCTCCCGCGGCGGCCCGCGCCTTGGCCAGTTCGTCCTCCAGCTCGGCGATCCGGGCCTGTTCCTCCGCCGAGCCGCCCAGCCACCCGCCTGCGTGGGTGCGGACCCAGCCCAGGGCGCGCTCGGGTGGACCCGCGACGGCACCGGCGATCCCGCGCAGCGCGTCGGTCGGCCCCGAGCCGCGCACGTCGATCAGGATGAGCAGCACGGCCACCGCCACGACGGCCCCCACGAGCACCCGCGTGCTGCGCCAGGCCATCAGTGCCGCGGCTCCGCGATCAGGACACGCGACAGCGCGTCGAACGACTCGACCGCGCGGCCCGCGCCCAGCACGACCGCATGTGTCGGGTTCTCGGCGACCACCACAGGCATGCCGGTCTCGCTGGCCAGACGAGTGTCCATGCCGGCGAGCAGCGCACCCCCGCCCGTGAGCACGATCCCGCGCGCGAGGACGTCGCCGGAGAGCTCGGGCGGGGTGCGGTCCAGGGTCGAGGCCACCGCATCGACGATGGCCTGCACCGGCTCGTCCAGGGCCCAGCGGATCTCCTCGGCGGTCACGTCGACGGTTCGCGGCAGGCCGGTCACGAGGTCGCGGCCGCGCAGCGCGGAGCCGGGCTCGTCGGCCGACGGGAACGCCGAGCCGACGGCGATCTTGACGTCCTCGGCGGTGCGCTCCCCGATCAGCAGGGAGTACTCCTTCTTGGCGTAGCTGATGATCGCCTCGTCGAGGCGGTCGCCGCCGACGCGCACCGACATGGAGGTCACGGTCCCGCCAAGGGCCAGCACGGCGACCTCGGTGGTGCCGCCCCCGATGTCCACGACCATCGATCCGGTCGCCTCATGGACGGGCAGGCCGGCGCCGATCGCGGCTGCCATCGGCTCCTCCATCAGGTGCACCTCGCGGGCCCCCGCGGCGTAGCAGGCGTCGCGCACGGCCCGGCGCTCCACGCCCGTGATCCCGCTCGGGACGGCGACGACGATCCGGGGCCGTGACCAGAAGCTGCGCTTGTGCACCCGCCCCACGAAGTAGCGAAGCATCCGCTCAGCGTTGTCGAAGTCGGCGATGACACCGTCGCGCAGCGGGCGGACGGTGACGATGTGCTCCGGGGTGCGGCCGAGCATGGCCTTGGCGTCGTTGCCGACGCCGACCAGCGCGCCGGTGTCGGCGGACACCGCCACGATCGAGGGCTCGACCAGGGCGATCCCCGCACCCCGCACGTAGACCAGCGTCGTCGCGGTGCCGAGGTCGATCGCGAGGTCGCGCCCGGCGAAGAGGTGCCGGTTGATGTCGGCCACCGCGCTCACCCCTCGGATCGTTCGGTCAGTGCGTGGGTCTCGGGCTTCGGCGCGCGCCGTTCCGACCTTCGGGCGGGCGGTGCAGGGCGCATCGGGTGGTTCAGGCGAGGCCGGGGAAGAACAGCGCCACCTCGCGGGCGGCCGACTCCGGGGAGTCCGACCCGTGCGTGACGTTCTCCTGCATGACCGTGGCGAGGTCTCCGCGGATCGTGCCGGGGGCGGCGGTGACCGGGTTGGTGGCGCCCATCATGGCCCGCCACTGAACGATCGCGTCGGGGCCCTCGACCACAGCGGCGACGAGGGGGCCGGAGGTGATGAAGTCCACCAGGTCGGCGAAGAAGGGCTTGGCGGCGTGCTCGCCGTAATGCGCCTCGGCCGTCGCACGATCGAGCGTCCGCAGCTCCAGGGCGACGATCCGAAGGCCCTTGCGCTCGATGCGGGCGAGCACCTCGCCGATCAGGTTGCGGGCGACCCCGTCGGGCTTGATCAGGACCAGGGTCCGCTCGGTCATTCGTGCCTCCTGCGCAGGCGGGCGGAGCCTCCGCCCTCAAGGCGGCCAAGCCTACCTGCCGCACGAGGGTGCCCCCGACGCCCGTCACCACCCCGAACGCCGCCCGAACGCCACCCGACTGCCGCCCGAACGCCGCTTCGAACCCCTCTCCCGATTCGTCCGCTTTCGCGCGGCTCGACCCTTGATTCGTCCGTCTTTCGGAGCGTCGATCGTCCGAAAAGCGGACGAATCGGGAGCTGGCCGGACCGTGGGCGGAGGGCGAGGAGCGGGGGCGGGGCGCGGGCGCGGGTGCGGCGTGGACGGGTGGGTGGGCCACCACCCGTCAACCCTGGTGGGGCGAGCGGTCAGCTCGCGGCTTGGGCGGCCTCGGCCTTGCGGCCCAGGCGCAGGGCGGTCCACCACAGGGCGGCGAACACCGCACCGAGCACGAACATCATCCAGCCGACGAGGAAGCCGCACGCGATGGTCGCGACCTGCAGGCCCCAGCCCACGGGGACGAAGAACGGGCGACGGAACATCCCGGGCAGAACGGCGCACGCCAGGGCGAGGACCGCGAACAGCCAACCGACCCACGCGGGCTGCCCTCCGGCCACGACCGCCACCGGGATGGCCAGCAGCAGGACGATCGCCTGCATGATCAGGACGCTGGAGGTCAGGACCCTCATTCCCAGCCCTCCGGCGCCCGGCCGCGGGGTGCGCCGTGCTCAGACCTCGTGGCTCCGGACTCATGCCCCGACTCGGCACCGAGGAGCAGTCGCGCCTCACCGGCCATCGTGACCGACCCGGTGACGATCACGCCGGCGCCGACCCCGGCCGGCGACCCGACCTCCGCCAGCTCGATCGCACGCTCCAGGGCAGCGTCGAGGCGCTCGACCGCCTCCACCCGCTCCTCGCCGAGGACCTCGGCGGCGATGGCGGCCAGCTCCGCAACGGGCAGTGCCCGCGGCGAGCTCGACCGGGTGATGACGACCATGTCGATGATGGGGTCGAGGGCGGCGAGGATGCCTGCCGGCGTCCTTGTCCGCGAGGATGCCGACCACCGCCACCGACGAGGTGAACGCGAACGAGTCCGCGACGGCCGCAGCCAGCGCCTGCGCTCCCGCTACGTTGTGGGCGGCGTCCACCACCACCGTGGGCGCCCGGCGCACGATCTCGAGCCGGCCCGGCGACGTGACGGCCGCCAGCCCCGCCCGGACCACGACCGGGTCCAGGCGCCGGCCGGCCATGGGCACGGGGATGTCGGTGGCGACGCCCTCGGCCCCGGCCCCATCCCGGATGTCGATCGGGCTGGTGGTGCCCGGGACCGCATCGGCCGCGTCGGCCGCGTCGGCCCGGTTCGGCGACGACGTGATGCCGAAGAAGGACTCGACGGCGGCGAGGGCAGCGACCGCGTTGCGCGCCTGGTGGCCGCCGAACAGCGGGAGGAAGACCTCCTCGTAGTCCGCGCCCAGCCCACGAAGCGTGATCTGCTGCCCACCGACGGCGACCAGCCGCTCGAGCACCCCGAAGTGGATCCCCTCGACGGACGTGGGCGCCTCCATCTGGGACGCAGCAGCGGCCAGCACCTCCATGGCCTGGTCGTCCTGCGCGGCCAGGACGACCGATGACGTGGGCTTGATGATCCCCGCCTTCTCCCCGGCGATATCGGCCAGGGTGTCTCCCAGGTAGTCGGAGTGATCCATCCCGATCGGCATGATCACCGCGACCTGGCCGTCGGCCACGTTGGTCGCGTCCCAGGTCCCGCCCATGCCGACCTCGACAACGGCGACGTCGACCGGCGCATCGGCGAACGCCGCGAACGCCAGGCCGGTCATCACCTCGAAGAAGCTCAGCCGTGGGCCGCCCTCGAGCTCGCTGGCCTCGTCGGCCATCGCCAGCACGGGCGCCACCTCGTCGTAGATGTCGAGGAAGGCGTCGATGCTGATGGGCTCGCCGTCGATCCGGATCCGCTCACGCAGGTCGGACAGGTGCGGCGAGGTGATCAGGCCGGTGTGCAGCCCGAACGCCCGCAGCAGCGATTCGATCATCCGCGCCGTCGACGTCTTGCCGTTCGTCCCGGTCACGTGGATCACGGGGTACGCGCGCTGTGGGTCGCCGAGGAACTGCGTGAGCGTCCGGATCCGGTCCAGGGTCGGGGAGATCTGCGACTCGGGCCAGCGCGCCTCGAGCTCGTGGCGCACCTCGCCGAAGCGGTGCAGCCGGTCGGTGGGGTCAGTGGTCACGGGGCCATCGTCGCATCCCCGCGGGGGCGCTGCCGAGCAGCAGGTCGCGAGCGCGGGCCCTAGATTGGGGACCCCGACCGGAGGGACCCGGATGACCGCGACGACCACCGAGCCGCTCGCCCCCATGCCCCCGGCCACAACGCCCGACCGGGGGCCCGCAGTCGCAGCCTCGCTCACGCGGACGCTGGCGGTCCTCGGCGCGTCGAGCGTGGTGGTCGGCGGGCTCGTCTCCGTCGCGTCATCTCGCCCGGGGCCGCGCGCGTTCGGGCAGCAGACCGCTGCGTGGGGCGCGATCAACCTGGGGATCGCAGGATTCGGCGTGTGGCGCTCGCGAACCCATCCGGCCGAGGCGGCCGGCCTGCGCCGGACGCTGCTGGTCAACGCGGGGCTCGATGTGGTCTACGTCGCCGCGGGCGCGCATGTGGCCCACCACCGGACCACCTTCGGCGGACGGGTCTCCCCTGAGGCGGCACGCGGGCACGGCCTCGCCGTGGTCGGCCAGGGGTTGGCCCTCATGGCGTTGGATCTGACCTACGCCCGTCGCCTGGCCTGATCCCCGCATTCGGCGTGTGAGGCCGGCCTTCGGAGCCCCAGTAGAATCGCGCCCCATGAGCCAGACGCCGGACGCCCCCGCCGCACGCATCCCCGAGAAGCCGTCCATCGACGGGATCGAGTCGGTCTGGTCCGAGCGCTGGGAGGCCGATGCGACCTACCGCTTCGATCGCACCCGGCCGCGCTCCGAGGTGTACTCGATCGACACCCCGCCGCCCACCGTCTCGGGATCCCTGCACGTCGGCCACGTGTTCTCCTACACGCACACCGACCTCATCGCGCGGTACAAGCGCATGCAGGGCTTCGACGTCTTCTACCCGATGGGCTGGGACGACAACGGCCTGCCGACCGAGCGCCGCGTGCAGAACTACTACGGCGTGCGCTGCGAGCCGACGCTGCACCACGACCCGGACTTCACGCCGCCGGAGAAGCCGGACCCGAAGAAGCAGGTCGCGATCAGCCGGCGCAACTTCATCGAGCTCTGCGAGCAGCTGACCCTCGAGGACGAGAAGGCGTTCGAGGCGCTGTTCCGCCAGCTCGGCCTCTCGGTGGACTGGACGCAGACGTACCAGACCATCGATGCCAAGGCCCGATCCGCGTCCCAGAAGGCCTTCCTGCGCAACCTCGCCCGCGGCGAGGCCTACCAGGCGGAGGCGCCCACGTTGTGGGACGTCACGTTCCGCACGGCTGTGGCCCAGGCCGAGCTCGAGGACCGCGAGATGCCCGGCGAGTACCACCGGATCGCGTTCCCGTACTCGGACGGCTCCGGCGCGGTGCACATCGAGACCACCCGCCCCGAGCTGCTCGCCGCGTGCGTGGCACTGGTCGCGCACCCCGACGACGAGCGCTACCAGAAGCACTTCGGCACCACCGTGACCACTCCGGTGTTCGGCGTGGAGGTGCCGGTCGTCGCCCACCATCTCGCCGACCCTGAGAAGGGCTCCGGCATCGCCATGATCTGCACGTTCGGCGACACCACCGACGTCACGTGGTGGCGCGAGCTCGCCCTGGCGACCCGACCGATCATCGGCTGGGACGGCCGTATCCTGCCCGAGACCCCCGACTGGATCACCCGCGAGTCGGGCCGTGAGGCCTACGCGTCGATCGCCGGCATGACCGCCTTCTCCGCGAAGAAGCAGGTGGTCGAGCTGCTCGGATCCGCGGGGTGGCTCGACGGCGAGCCCCGCGCGATCACCCACCCGGTCAAGTTCTTCGAGAAGGGCGAGCGCCCGCTGGAGATCGTGACCACCCGGCAGTGGTACATCCGCAACGGTGGCCGGGATGCCGACCTGCGCGCGGAGATGCTGGCCCGTGGCGAGCAGCTGTCATGGCACCCGGCGAACATGGCCATCCGGTACCAGAACTGGGTCTCCGGGCTCGCCGGTGACTGGCTGATCAGCCGCCAGCGGTTCTTCGGCGTGCCGATCCCGCTGTGGTACCGCGTCGACCCCCATGGCAACCCGGACTACCACCAGGTGATCACGCCCGAGGAGTCGGCGCTGCCCGTGGACCCCTCTGCCGAGGCGCCAGCGGGATTCGATGAGGCCCAGCGCGGCCAGCCGGGCGGCTTCATCGGGGACCCCGACGTGATGGACACCTGGGCCACCTCGAGCCTGAGCCCGCAGATCTGCGGCGGCTGGGAGCGAGACCCCGAGCTGTGGGCCGCCGTCTCCCCGATGGACCTGCGCCCGCAGGCCCACGAGATCATCCGGACCTGGCTGTTCTCCTCCGTCGTGCGCTCGCACCTCGAGGACGATCGCCTGCCCTGGGCGCACGCGGCCATCTCCGGCTGGATCCTCGATCCGGACCGCAAGAAGATGTCGAAGTCCAAGGGCAACGTGGTGACCCCGGTCGACCTGCTGGAGAAGCACGGCTCGGATGCGGTGCGCTACTGGGCGGCCTCTGGGCGACCCGGCACCGACACGGCCTTCGACGAGGGCCAGATGAAGATCGGGCGGCGCCTGGCGATCAAGATCCTCAACGCGAGCCGCTTCGTGCTCGGGCAGGGAGTGGACGCGGCCGCGGCGAACCAGCCGGAGGCCGTGACGCACCCGCTGGATCGCGCGCAGCTGGCGGCCCTCGCCGAGGTCGTGACCGAGGCCACGGCGGCGTTCGAGGACTACAACTACACCCGCGCGCTCGAGCTGGCCGAGACCTACTTCTGGTCGTTCTGCGACGACTACCTCGAGCTGGTGAAGGACCGCGCCTACGGTGCCCAGGGGCCTGAGGCCGCCGCGTCCGCGCGGGCTTCGCTGGCCACCGCCCTGAGCGTGCAGTTGCGCCTCTTCGCGCCGTTCCTGCCGTTCGTGACCGAGGAGGTCTGGGCCTGGTGGCAGGAGGGGTCCGTGCACCACGCAGCCTGGCCCACCTCCGACGAGGTCGCCAGCATCGCCCAGGACGGCCAGCCGATCCTGGTCGCGGAGGTCGCTGACGTCCTCAGCGCGATCCGCAAGGCCAAGTCGGAGGCGAAGGTCTCGATGCGCGCCGAGGTCTCCTACGCCGAGGTCCTGCGCCCGGTCGAGACTGCAGCCCGTGTCAGCAGCGCGCGCACCGACATCTCGGCCGCCGGGCGGATCGCTGACCTGCGCATCGGCGAGGGTGAGCCGAGCACCCGGATCGACCTGGCCGAGACCACCGCCTGACAGGCGTCCCCTCACGACGGTGGCCCCCGGTGCTCAAGCCGGTGCCCTGTGGGTCCGATGACCCAGCAAAGGCGCCAGCACCGAGGAGAGTCCGCCATGGGTCGCAGGTCTACGAAGTCGTCCCCCACCACGGGGGCTGCACTGCCCTTTGACACGGTCGGGATGACCATCCTTCCCGGACGGTCGCTGCCCGAGTGGGCCGAGCCCGCCGCAGCCGAACCCGAGTACCCGGCACCCGAGCTGATCGCCGATGCCCCCGTAGCTGCGGTGGATGAGGCTGTCTCGCAGGCCCTCGAACCGCAAGCCCCCTCGCAGGTCCCGGAGCAGTGGGCTGCTCTCTCCTCCGCGCCGCCGGCCGCGCCGACGCACATGGTGTCCGCGCCCGAGCCCGCTTACGCCATGGCTGGCGCTGGTCTGGTCGGCGCTGGGATGGCGGGCGCCCCGGCCCCGGCCGTGCCGGCCGGATACGGGCACCCGGACCAGGGCTACGCGCCCGAGCCTTCGAGGTACCCGGCTGCACCGGCTGCAGGGCTGGCAGCAATGACGGCGGCGCCGGCCGCCGCGCCTGCCCAGGCCCCGGTCCCCGGCTCGACGGCCGGACCTGCGTACGGGCAGGGCTGGCCGGCATCCCCGCCGCCCGCCTCGACCGCGACCGGCGGGGCAGGGCCGGCGATGGCCGCCTATGGGGCACCGGCACTGCCCGCTCCCCGTACATCGGAGCCTCAGGCAGCGGGCGGGATGGCAACGGCTACCGCCTACGCCCCGGAGGCGGACACGCGAACACTCACTGAACCCCCTGCCGCCCAGGCCGTAGCCCCGACCGCCCCGTCGGAGACCCCCGCGCCCGAGGGGCCAAGCAGCGAGTGGAAGTCCCCCGAGAGGGCCGAGCTCAGCCCGGAGCACGTGGCCCTCCTCTCGTGGTGGGCTGACATGATCGCCGCCGGCCAGTTCCCAGCTCCCGCAGGGACGCCGCCTACCGAAGCGAGCGCCCCGGCGAAGAAGCCCCGTCGATCCTTCCCGGTCAAGGCGGCCACCCTCGGGCTCATCGCGGTTGTTGCCATCGGCGCCGCTGCGGTCGTCGGCCCCAAGGTCATGGCCTCCAGCGATCCGGTCGTCGTCCCGGCCACCGAGCTGTCCCTCCCGGCAACGGTGGGCGATCTGGTCACCATCACGAATCCCGCGGTCGGATCCGAGCTCGAGACCCTCCTGGGGTTCGGCCTGCGCCCAGCCGGAGTGACCGTGACCAACGCGTACGGAACTGTCGCTGAGGGCCCACTGGCGATGGCCGCGATGGGCACCACCATGGGCGCCCCGGCCGAGGCGGTGGGGCAGATCGCCGCCTGGGCCGAGCGCACCGGGGCCACTGTCGCCGCCTCGGTCGCGGGAACAGGCGCGAACGAGGGCATCACGTGCGCGGCAGTCGAGGCCATCCCCAACGCGCAGCCAGGCTCCTTCTGCGTGTGGTCGGCCAGCGGCAAGCGCGGCCAGACGTACTCGGTGGCCATGTCCGTGGAGGAAGCGCAGGCGCTGACCAACCAGCTGCGCTCGACGGTGACCGGGGCGTAGCGGTTCGGTAGCTGAGCGCGAGCGGCCAGTCCGTCAGGGCCGGTGCGCGCTCAACTTCCCTCCGACGGTCGACTCGGTAGCACGCGGCTGCGCGCCCACGTTTCACGAGCCCACCCGCAACGGGGCACCAAACGCCGTTCGGGTCAGGCGGTCTTCTCCTGGCGGCTGCGTCGTGCAGGCGCCGCCGGCGCCTCGCGCGGCAACAGCGTCGGGTTCACGTTGTCCTTGACGACCTCACCGGTGATGACCACGCGCCCGACGTCCTTGCGGGACGGCACGTCGTACATCACGTTGAGCAGGACCTCCTCGAGGATGGCGCGCAGTCCACGTGCCCCAGTCCCACGCAGGGTGGCCTGCTCGGCGATCGCGTCCAGGGCGTCATCGCTGAACTCGAGCTGGACCCCGTCGAGCTCGAACAGGCGCTGGTACTGACGCACGAGCGCGTTCTTCGGCTCCGTGAGCACCTGCACGAGGGCGTCCTTGTCCAGGCTGTTGACCGAGGTGAAGACGGGGAGCCGGCCGACGAACTCCGGGATCATCCCGAACTTCAACAGGTCCTCGGGCATCACCTTGGCGAAGATCTCCGAGGCTGACGTGCCGCGGCCCTCGAGACGCGGGTCGAGCTCCTCGGGCATGAACCCGATGGACTTGCGGCCGATCCGCGACTCGATGATCTTGTCCAAGCCGGGGAACGCACCGCCCACGATGAACAGGACGTTCGTGGTGTCGATCTGGATGAACTCCTGATGGGGGTGCTTGCGCCCGCCCTGCGGCGGGACCGAGGCAGTCGTGCCCTCGAGGATCTTCAGCAGCGCCTGCTGGACGCCCTCGCCGGACACGTCGCGGGTGATCGACGGGTTCTCGCTCTTGCGGGCGACCTTGTCGATCTCGTCGATGTAGACGATCCCGGTCTCGGCCTTCTTGACGTCGTAGTCCGCGGCCTGGATCAGCTTGAGCAGGATGTTCTCGACGTCCTCACCGACGTAGCCGGCCTCGGTGAGGGCGGTGGCATCGGCGATCGCGAACGGCACGTTGAGCATCCGGGCCAGGGTCTGGGCGAGCAGCGTCTTGCCCGAGCCGGTCGGGCCGAGCAGGAGGATGTTGGACTTCGCCAGCTCGACCTGCTCGTCACGCTGCCGGTCGGAGCCGCCGCTGGCCTGGACGCGCTTGTAGTGGTTGTACACCGCGACGGACAGGCTCTTCTTGGCTGTGTCCTGGCCGATCACGTACTGGTCGAGGAACTGGCAGATCTCCCGCGGCTTCGGCAGCTCGTCGAACTGCACGTCGGAGGACTCGTGCAGCTCCTCCTCGATGATCTCGTTGCAGAGGTCGATGCACTCGTCGCAGATGTACACGCCGGGGCCGGCGATCAGCTTCTTGACCTGCTTCTGGCTCTTCCCACAGAAAGAGCACTTGAGCAGGTCGCCGCCGTCACCGATGCGGGCCACGTTGGTTCCTCTCCTCGACTGACTCCGAAGGTACCTCCCGAACGCGGGGCCGCACAGGCCCCACTCCGGATAATCCCGCCGTTCGGGTTACGCCCAGCGCGTACCAAGAACGCGTCAGAGCGCTGTCGCCATCTTCCGGGACGCGATGACCTGGTCAATCACGCCGTACTCGACCGCGTCGTCCGCGGTCAGGATCTTGTCACGCTCGATGTCCTTGGCGACCTGCTCCGGCGTGCGGCCGGTGTGCTTGGCGAGGATGCCCTCCATCTCCACGCGCATACGCAGGATCTCGTTGGCCTGGATCTCGATGTCCGAGCCCTGGCCACCGCCCTCGGTGTACGGCTGGTGGATCAGCACGCGGGCATGCGGCAGCGCGAACCGCTTGCCAGGGGCGCCCGCCGCCAGGAGGACCGCCGCCGCCGACGCAGCCTGGCCCAGGCACACCGTCTGCACCTGCGGCTTGATGAACTGCATGGTGTCGTAGATGGCCGTCATGGCGGTGTAGGAGCCACCGGGTGAGTTGATGTAGATCGAGATCTCGCGATCCGGGTCCATCGACTCCAGAGTGAGAAGCTGGGCCATGACGTCGTCGGCCGAGGCATCGTCGATCTGGACCCCGAGGAAGATGATGCGCTCCTCGAAGAGCTTCGCGTACGGGTTCATGATGCGCTCGCCGTTGGCGGTGCGCTCACGGAACTCCGGCAGGATGTAGCGCGCCGACGGCTGCTGGATTCGGGTCACGAGGTGCTCCTGGTCTCGGGGGTCGGTCGCGGAATGGCGCAGCGGGCTCATGCGGTGCCGCCCTCTCCGGAGACGTCGCGCGCGCTGCGCACCACGTGGTCGACGAAGCCGTACTCCTTGGCCTCGTCCGCGGTGAACCAGCGGTCGCGGTCGGAGTCGTTGCTGATCGTCTCCAGGGTCTGCCCGGTGTGCTGGGCGATCAACTCAGCCATCTTCTTCTTGGTGTAGAGCATCTGCTCGGCCTGGATCTTGATGTCCGAGGCCGTGCCACCGATGCCGCCGGACGGCTGGTGCATCATGATCCGCGCGTGCGGCGTGGCGTAGCGCTTGCCTTCCGCACCGGCGCACAGAAGGAACTGGCCCATGGAGGCGGCCAGGCCCATGGCGACGGTCGCGACGTCGTTCTTGACGAACTGCATCGTGTCGTAGATCGCCATGCCGGCGGACACCGAGCCACCGGGCGAGTTGATGTACAGGTAGATGTCCTTGTCCGGGTCCTCAGCGGCCAGCAGGAGCATCTGGGCGCAGATGGCGTTGGCCACCTGGTCCTCGACGACCGAGCCCAGGAAGATGATCCGCTCCCGCAGGAGGCGCTGGTAGACGGAGTCGTCGAAACCGGGACCGGTGGGTGCCGGGGAGCGCAGCTCAGGCTGCGACGGGGTGGGGTACGGCAGTCCGTTCACGGGTGACCTCCGCTGGTTGGGGCGATCCGGATGCGGGCCAGCGGCCCGGTGATCGCGTCTGCAGTGACCATAACCCGGGGGTCCGACAGGGGCTTCCCCGGCGCCGCGGTTGTTCGCTCAGGGCGTGGGTAGGGCGCTCCCCTCGGTCCCGGACACCTGCCGGGGGGCCAACGCACCAGGCCCCCGCGATCGGTCGATTGACCGGGTGCGAGGGCCTGTACGTGCGTCGGTGCGGGGCTGCGTGCGAGCGATCAGCCGCCGAGACCCTGCAGGCCTCCGGCTGCCATGGCTGCGGCCAGGTCGGCGTTGAGCGCATCGAGGTCCACCTCGGCACCGGACGGGTCGACGATCTTCGCCTTCTCCATCACGAAGGCCAGCGCCTTGGCGCGGCGCACCTCTGTGACGGCCATCTGCACCTGGCCCGCAGAGACCAGCTCGTTGGCGAACTGGTCGGGGGTCATCCCGTAGCGCGGGGCCTGCTGCATGAGCCAGGCGGACAGCTCCTCCTGGGCGACCGTCAGCTCGTTCTCCTCGGCGATCCGGTCGAGCAGGATCGCGCTCTTGATCCGCCCACGGGCCTCGGACTCGAACTCGGCCTTGTGGTCCTCGTCGCCGTGGCCGTCGTGGAAGTGCTCCTCGAGCTCGCGGGCGATCAGCGACTCGGGCAGCGGGAAGTCCACGGAGTCCACGAGCTGCTCGTGCAGCTTCGTGCGTGCCTGGACGCCCTGCTCGACGCGCTTCATCCGGACCAGCCGGGTGCGGACGTCCTCGGTGAGCTCGTCCATCGTGTCGAACTCGCTGGCCATCAGGGCGAAGTCGTCGTCGGCTGCGGGCAGCTCGCGCTCGCGGACGGTCGTGACCGTCACCGTGACGTCGATGTCCTTGCCCTCGTACTGGCCGGCCTCTGCCGGGAACGAGAACGAGCGGACGTCGTCGGCCACGGCACCGCGAACGGCATCGTCGAAGCCCGGAAGGGGCTCCTCCTTGCCGCCGACCTCGAAGCTCAGCGCCGAGGCCATCAGGTCCTCGACCTCCTCGCCCTCGCACGCGCCGGACAGGTCCACCAGCAGGACGTCGCCGTCCTGGGCGGGACGCTCGACGTCGGTCAGCGTGGCGAAGCGGGCGCGAAGGGCGTCGACCTGCTCGGTGACCTCCTCATCGGTCGGCTCGGCACCGTCGACCTCGACAACGAACGCGTCAAGGTCGGGCAGGTCGAACTCCGGACGCACGTCCACCTCGACGGTGAACGCGAGGTTCTCGCCGTCGTTGAGCTCCTGGACGTCGAACTCGGGGGTGCCCAGCGGCTTGAGGTTGTTCTCGGCGACGGCCTTCTCGAAGGCTGCGGGGACGGCCTCGTTGACAGCCTCCTCGAGGACGAGCGCTCGGCCGAACCGCTGGTCGATCACCCGTGAGGGGACCTTGCCCTTGCGGAATCCGGGGACGGTCACCTGGGCGGCGATGCGCTTGTAGGCGGCGTCCAGTTGCGGGGCCAGCTCATCGAAGGGCATGTCCACGGTCAGCTTGACGCGGGTGGGCGAGAGGGTCTCGACGTCGCTCTTCACAGCGGCGCACTCCTAGCAGGTTGCAGGGATGGAACGGTTGATCGGTCGGGGCGGGGAGACTCGAACTCCCGATCTCCTGCCCCCAAAGCAGGCGCGCTAGCCACTACGCTACGCCCCGTGACTGCCGCTGCAGTCTAGTCCACAACAGGGGGTACCCTGTTCCTCGTCCTTGAGACGCCCGGCCGCACGGTGGCCGGGATCACGGGGGCACGCGGGTGTAGCTCAATGGTAGAGCCCCAGCCTTCCAAGCTGGCCATGCCGGTTCGATCCCGGTCACCCGCTCCACACGGAAACAGCCCCTGTCCTGCTTACGCGCCGGTCAGGGGCTGTTTCGTTGGGGTCTGCGGTGGCGCACGGAATGACCGGTAACGTCCGTTTCGTGTCCCGAATGACCTGGAGTGGGGACACGCTCGGGACACGGGATCCGGGCCTCGGGTGTGCGCAGGGCCCGGGTCGTGTCCCCAGCTCGGGACACCGCTCGCCGAGGGTCGAGGCTGCCGGGTCAGCTCCTGAGGATCGGTGTCGTCCTCCTGATCTCGTAGGACTCCTCGCCGACGGCGGCGATGTACCTGTCGAGGCTGGCCCGGGCGCCGCGCGGAATCCGGGGGATGTCCTCGAAGCGCTGTCGAAGGGGACCGGTCGACGAGCGGGTCAAGTGCCGAACGTGTCGGACATCAGCACCTTGAACCACGTGTTCATCTGGCTGTAGTTGCCGGTGGTGATCGCGGGTGCCTCGACCGGTTGCCCCGGGGCCGCCTTCATCGTCTGCGACACCGGGTCGTAGTGGTAGACGACCGATAGCCACGACGCGGTGGTGGCGGTGATCGGTGAGTAACAGGCCGAGTTCGTCACTGGCGCGGAGTCCACAGGGAGCGCCGGCGACGACAGCAGCCGCACCAGCGCGTCCGCGCACACCTTGGCCTCGGAGTTCGCCACGTGCCCGGCCTTCGGCTGCGTGGTCGCGGACGCATCCCCGAGCACGTGCACCCCCGGCGCCACCGTCGACTCGTACGTGAGCACATTCACCGGGCAGAACACGCCACCGCCGGCCGCGGGCGCCGTCGCCAGGCCAGCGTCCCGGGCGATCTTGCCGGCGGTGTGGTTCGGGATCACGTTCAGGACGTTCCCAGTGAAATCGCCGGCGGTCGTCACGATCTTCCCCGCGTCTGCGTCCACCGACACCACGGTCGCGTTCGGCACATACGAGACGACGCCAGCGTGGATGTTGTTGAACGCGGTCGAGAAGTTGTGCGGCTCCGCCAGGATGCCGGCGTTGGCGTCCAGGACGTACACCTGCGGCTTGCTGTACCCGGTCGACCGACGGTTCTTCTTGATCCAGTCGGCCACGACGCAGGCCCGCTCGTACGGCCCGGGCGGGCACCGGTAGGGCGCCTTGGGGATCGTGAGGAGGAACGTCCCGTCGACCGGCATCGCGACGAGCTGGTCCCGCAGCGACTGGGTCTGGGGCCCGGCCTGCCACGCGTGCACGACCTTCGCCTGGTTGGCGGCGGTCCCGGTCAGCCCGGGGATCGGGAGGAAGTCGATGCCGGGCGCCAGCACCAGCCGCGAGTACCCGATAGTGATCGGCTGTCCGGACGTGTTCGTGTACGTGACGGTCCGCGTGGCCGGGTTCACGGCCGTGACCCGCCCCCGGAGGGTGTTCACGCCGTACGTGGACTTCAGCGTCGACCAGTTGAACTTCAGGCTGGACAGCGTCCGCTGCCCGTTCAGGACGAGATTGCTCATGATGCTGGACGTGTAGTCGGGGTTCGCGTCGATGAGCGTGACCGGGATCGTCCTGGCGCTCCACAGGCGCACGTACTTCGCGACGGTCGCTCCGGCCATGCCGCCGCCGACCACGACGACGGGAGCGACCGCGGCGTCCGCCGAGGTCACCTCGCGAGCCGCGAAGGGGACGGCCACACCGACAGCCGCAGCGGCGCCGGCCAGGCCGAGGAAGCGACGACGGCTCAACTCGGTCATGAGCAGCTCCTCACGGCTTCGGCAGGGACGCGAAGTAGATGGCGATCGTCAGCAGCTCGTCATCGGTGTACCCGCGGGCCTGCGCGCCCATGATCGACGAGTGGGTCTGCTGGTCGTGCATCTTCTCCATCATCGACTCGACCGGAATGCCAGCGAGCTGGTTGAACGACCCGTTCATGCCGTTCGTGCCGTGGCACTGCATGCAGTTCGACGCCAGGAGCCGCCCGGTCGGGACCACACTTACAGCGTCGACCTGCATCGCGCTGGTGACCGACCCGTACACGGTCATCGATGACCGCCAGGCCCACCCCGATCGTCAACCCTGACCGGTGCCGATGCACGAACCGTGGAACCCGTACGCCACTCATGACCACTCCTCGCCTCGTACCCGGCATGCGGCGACACCGACACCAACTGGACAAGAGCCAGGCCGCGGATACCACTCGGCAGTAGCCAGCCTGGACTGCAGCATCCGCGCACCTCCTCACACAACCGACGGCCGACCACCCACCCGTCACGCAACCTCGGGCGGCCACGCAACGTAGTCGATCAATCACACATAGTGCCCGACGCGCAGTCGGGTCGTCAAGATGTCTCACACACCGAACATCACAGCGCTCTGGGCGTGGGCCCGGCCGGCCAGGGCGCGCTGCGGGCTGCCCTCCTGGTCGAGCAGCGCCCGGACCCGCGCTTGGGCACTGGAGCCGGGTGGTACACCGCGTCGATGTCGAGGGTGGCCCGCCGATCGAAGTAGCCGACAGCGATCGCAGCACCTCCAACCAGCCGAATGGCTGCCGGCTGACCGGCCACCGCGAGCCGATGAGCCAGGTCGTGGAGCAACTCCGTGATGAGTGTGCGGTCGAGCAGCATGCGGATCGCGACCTCCTCAAACGCTTTCCAACTCAGAGGCGACGATCAGCACCCCATGGCGAGCGAACGCCGCGGGAACGTCCAGGTGCGGCCCGCGGGGACCGAGCACGTCTGGGTACCACGGCTCGGCCAGGAACCGGGACGAGTCATTGACCCAGATGGGCGACTCATGAAGCCCGGGGTGCGAAACCTACCCACATGTCGCATGCCTTCCAAGCTGGCCATGCCGGTTCGATCCCATCCGGAATCCAGAACCTCGGCCCGCCCGCCCGACGTCCTGGCCGCCGGGATGGCGATGAAGGGGTCAAAGGTCTTTGTCCTCTTGATGGGAGGGCCGTTCAGCGATCCGATGGAGTGGGCCTTGGATCGGAAAGGGAGATGAGTGCCATGGCGAACTTGACGCGCAGCGTCACCGTCACCACCCCCGTCGAGGAGGTCGCACACCGCGGCACCGCCCGAGTTGTGGGGATCCTGTTCATCGTCGCCACGGCCGCCTCGATCATCGGTGGGTCGCTGGTCATGGCGCTGCTGGACGATCCGGACTACCTCGTCGCAGCGGCGGCCCACGAGGGTCAGATCGTCCTGGGAGTCCTGCTGGAGTTCATCCTGGCCCTGTCGGTCATCGGGATCGCCGCGCTGCTGCTGCCGGTGCTTCGCCCGCATGGCGAGGGACTGGCGGTCGGCTACGTGGCCTTGCGCACGGTGGAGGCCGTGTTCATCCTGATGGCCTCGACCAGCGCCTTGCTGGTGTTGGCGTTGAGCCAGGACTGGGGCAGTGCCGGCGGCGTCGGTGTGGAACCGGTGGGCAGCGCGTTGCTGTCGGCACGGGGGTCGACCTACTTCGTCGGGACAATGCTCGCCTTCAGTGTGAGCGCGGTGCTGCTCAACGCCCTCCTGTACCGGTCCCGGCTCGTGCCCGCCTGGTTGTCGGTGTGGGGCCTGGTTGGGGGGCTGCTGCTCCTGGTCATGGCAGTGGCTGAGGTGTTCGGTGTCGAGGCTCCGTTCCCGCTGCAGGTGCTGGCTGCTCCGATCGGTCTGCAGGAGATGGTCCTGGCGGTCCTGTTGATCTGGAAGGGGTTCGCCGCCCCGTCGGTGACGGCAGGTGGTGAGCCGAGGCTCGGGGCTGGGTCGGCCTGAATGAGGGAGTCGCTTGCCCGAGTGCCCGACGGGTCGACGACGCACCGGCCCACGTGCCTCGCGATTCCGGGAGGGAGCTGATGATGGCGGTCGAATGCCCCGGTCCGGGCCGCCGGAAGCTCTTCGGCTATCACGCAGGTGGAGAGACCCGGTGAGGGCCCTCGTGCAGGAGGAGTACGGCGGCCTGGAGGCCTTGCAGGTCGCGGAGGTGCCGGTCCCGCACCCCGGCCCTGGCGAGGTGCTGGTCAGGGTGCATGCGGCCTCCATCAACGAGTGGGATCAGGGCCTGATGCGCGGCACCCCGATCGTGAACCGGACGAGCGGGCTGCGCCGACCCAGGCGCCGGACCCTCGGTTCAGACATCGCCGGTGTGGTCGAGGCGGTGGGAGGTTCGGTCACCCGGTTCCGCCCCGGGGATGCGGTGTTCGGTGACCTTTCCGGGTGCGGGTTCGGCGCGTTCGCGCAGTACGCCCGGGCGGCTGAGTCCGCGTTGACCGCCATGCCGGGGTTCCTGACGTTCGAGCAGGCGGCGGCCGTGCCCCAGGCAGGTGGGCTGGCCGTCGCGGGGCTTGCGAAGGGCGGATCGCTGCGCGCGGGCCAGCGCCTCCTGATGAACGGTGGCGGGGGCGGGGTGGGCACGTTCGCCATCCAGATCGCGAAGGCGTCCGGCGTCGAGGTGACCGGGGTCGACGGTCCCGGCAAGCTCGACGTGATGCGCGAGCTCGGCGCCGACCACGTGATCGACTTCACTGCAGAGGACTTCACACGCAGCGGCGACCAGTACGACCTGATCCTGGACGTGGTGTGCCGGCGATCGGTTGCCGACTACCGGCGCGCGCTGCGCCCGGGCGGCACGTGTGGCGTCGTCGGCGGGAGCACGGGGCGGCTGGTCGGGGCGGCCGCGCTGGGGCAGGCCCTGCGACTGTCCGCAGGCCGGCGCGTCAGCCTGGTGCTGTACCGGGCCAACCGGCCCAGGGCGATGGACGGGTTGGTGCGCCTGATGAGCCTGGGCTCGGTGAAGCCGGTGATCGATCGGGTGTTCTCCCTGGACGAGGGTCGCGAGGCCATGGGCTACTACCTCAGCGGAGCGTTCGCCGGGAAGATCGTCATCACGATGTGAGAAGGGGCACAGGACGTCCGTGAAGACGTCGAACAGGTGACGGCCGGGCGGTAGGTGTGGGGGCATGGTCGACCTGTGATGGGAGTCACATACCCCTCCCGGTATCCATTTGGGTGCGTGTTCCGTCTGAGTCACGTAGCTCCGGCAATGGGTTGGGGCGCGATGCAGGGAGAGATCGATGACAACCAACGAAAGCACGCTCGACCGGATCATCCGCGGGATCGTGGGCGCCATCGCCCTCATCGTGGCGGTCGTCGTGGGGATGGGATCCGTGGGTGGCATCCTGCTGGTCGTGGTGGGCGGGATCCTGGTCGTGACCGCAGCAGTCGGGTTCTGCCCGCTCTACCGGATCCTCGGACTGAGCACTGCTCGGGCCGACAAGGAGTAGATGCACCCCGGCCCGGCAACTACCCTCGCGACCATGGACACCGAGCAGGTGCGGGCGGAGTTGCCGGGCACAGTGCCGGCACTCCTGCGGTACGCGCTCCTTCTCACCGGCAATGAGCACGACGCTGCCGACTTGGTCCAGGACACCTTGCTGCGCGCCCTGCAGGCTGCCGACCGCTTCGATGGGAGGTCTGCGCTGACGACCTGGCTTCGCCGCCTCATGCACAACCTGTGGGTGGATGCGCTCCGGTCAGGCCGGGAGGCACCGAGCGACGAGGTGGCCGAGCTGGTCGAGGCCCGGTGGCGCGATGACACCTACACGGTGGACGCCGTCACTGTCGTCGAACGGGCCGAGACCCGCGACGACCTACTCGACGCCCTTGCCCACCTGCCCACGATCTACCGCACTGCGGTGGTCCTTCACGACGCCGAGGGTTTGACCGTCGCGGAGATCGCGGAGATCGCGGCCATCAGTGTCCCCGCAGCGAAGCAGCGGCTGCGGCGCGGTCGGATGATGCTGGTCAGCACCCTGGCCGACGACACCCCGCGGGAGCAGAAGGGAGTTCCGATGCGTTGCTGGGAGGCCAGGTCACAGGTCAGTGACTACCTCGACGGGGCTCTGGGAGCCGGGCCGGCGCGTGCCCTGGAGACACACCTGTCGGGGTGCGCAACCTGTCCGCCCCTGTACGCCGCCCTGGTCGGCACTCGTGGCGCACTGGCCCACGACCACGCCCGGCAGGACCCGGACACGGTGATCCCGGACGATCTCGCCGCCAGGATCGACGACCTGCTGCGCAACCGCTGACAGGGGAAGCGCGGAGGCGTTTCGACCACGCCGGAGCGGAATGTTGCCTCCGGTCAGGCGCCGAAGAGCCGCGCGAAGAATCCCCTGTTGGCTGCTGCCTTCTCGGCCGCCGTGCAGTTGCAGCGCTGGTCCTTGGGCACGCCGCGCATGACCTGCTGCTTGTGCTGACCGCAGCCGGCCCAGGTGCGCTTCTTGCAGGCCCGGCAGGTCGTCTGATGGCAC
>CAVOXR010000014.1:0-304377 GCA_963700475.1 uncultured Actinomycetes bacterium | reverse complement strand
GTCGCCATCTAGAACTGACGGAGGGTGTTGACAGTCGGGGCTCCTGATGAGAGGGAGTTACCCATGACTGATTCAGAGCGAGTATGGAACGAGCGGGAGTTGACCCGGCGGGCTAACCGCCGGCTTGCGGTGCTGCGGCACGCCGACGAGGTAACGAAGAACGTGGCGGCTACGTGCCGCTACTTCGGCATCAGCAGGACCGCGTTCTACCGGTGGCAGCACCGCTACGAGGACGAGGGCCTGGAAGGGCTGAAGGACCGATCCAGTCGGCCCCACGAGAGCCCGAAAGCCACTCACGAGGACGTCGTGGCCAAGATCATCTACCTGCGGCAGAACTACCACTTCGGCCCGCTGAAGATCCAGATGTACCTCAAGCGCTATCACGACGTCGAGATCAGCACCTCGGGCGTGTGGCGGATCCTCAAGCGGCTGGACCTGAACCGGCTGCCCACCTCCAGCGCCACAAGCGCCACCAGCAGCGGTGGAAGCGCTACGAGAAGCAGCTGCCCGGCCAGCAGGTCCAGATCGACGTCAAGTTCATCGAGCCGACCAGCTCCGCGGCCGGGCGGCGGCGCAAGTACTACCAGTTCACCGCGATCGACGACTGCACCCGCTTGCGGGTGCTGCGGATCTACCCCCGGGCCGACCAGAAGACCGCGATCCAGTTCCTCGACTACGTCCTGGAACGCCTGCCGTTCCGCGTCGAACGTATCCAGACCGACAACGGCGCCGAGTTCCAGTCCGCGTTCCACTGGCACGTCCTCGACAAGGGCATCGGCCACACCTACATCCAGCCCGGCCACCCCCAGGCTCAACGGCAAGGTGGAACGCTCCCACCGCATCGATGCCGAGGAGTTCTACCGCCTCCTCGAGGGCGTCATGATCGACGACACCGGAGTCTTCAACGACAAACTCCGCGAGTGGGAGGACTACTACAACCTCCAACGCCCCCACGGAGCTCTCGACGGCCAAACGCCCTACGAGAGACTGCTACAGAAGAGCCGAGCCTAGGCCGTCACCACCCTGCGTCAGTCACACACCCGAGGCGGCTCCATTGTGAAGTCGCGGGACATCGTTAACAGGTGTCCCGCGACTTCGTTCATGTCGGTGGGGTGTTCTTCTTCGTGCGTCCGCCGCGTTGGGGGCTGCCTCTGGGTGGGCCGACTGCTCCGCCCCGGGCCAGCACGGCCCTACGGCCGGCTCGATCCCATCAACGTCCAGTTGACCACCGGGACGTTCACCAGCGTCCGCTCGCTCAGGTCCTCCACGTGGAACCCGGCCTCGGCCAGCGCCGCCCGGGTGTCCTGGGTGCACCGGCATCCGCCGGCCAGTCGCCGGCCACAGCCCGCCGACTGACACCGCGCGCTGCATCCGCTCGGTCCACGTCCCGGACTCGGCTCGCACGTGCTCCAGCACGCACACCGTCCCGTCCGGGTGCAGCACCCGCCGCGCCTCGGCCAGGACATCCTCAACCGAGTCCACCGAGCACAGCACGTAGGCGAACAGCACGCAGTCCACCGAGTCGTCCGGCAGGGGCAGCGCCTCACCCACGGCGTCGATCAGCTCCACCTCGAACCCCCGAGCCCGGGCGGCCTCAACACGTGGCAGGGACGCGGCACGCATCGAGTCGCTGGGCTCGATGGCCACAACCGACGTGACCGCCTCCGGCAGGTGGTCCAGGTCGTGCCCCGGTCCGAGGCCCACGATCAGCAGCCGCCCGTGCGCCCCGGCCAGCACCGCGCTGCGCGCGGCACCCAGCTCGGAGTGCTCGCCCAGGTCGGCGATGACCTGGTAGAGGCGCGTGAACAGCGGGTGGTCGTGGGCAGCCATGCCCGCCAGTATGCCCACGCGAGCGACGGAGGGCTCCCCCGCGTCGCCACCGTCCATGCCCGCCCGCGGGATCTCCGCACCTTGCCCGCCGGCAGTGTGGACGGGCATCCTGACAGGAGCCGTGCGTGACGGCACGCCAACATCAGGGGGGAGGTGTCCGACCGTGGTCCACCCAGGCGCGACTCGCCGCCCTGCCGGGCGCCTGACCTGGGTCGCGGGACTCACCGCCCTGCTCCTGGTGGCGTCGGCCTGCGCGGGCGGATCCCCGATGACTGCGGAGCCCAGCGCGTCGGGGCCTGGACCGTCCGACCGGCTCTGTCCTCAGGCCCAGGATCGTCGATCGAAGCACACCTCCGGCCGGCCCCAGCGCCCCGAACGCCGATGCGTCCGCCGACCACCACGCCCGTCGAGCTCACGATGACCCCGGCCCAGGCGCGTGCCGACACCGGTGAGCTCCTCGACAGCGACTGCTACGCCCACCACGAGCAGACCGCGGCCCCTGACCCCGAGGCCTGCACGTTCGGCTTCTTCGACGGCGACACCGTCGTCCTCTACGGGGACTCCCACGCCGCGCAGTGGTTCGGGGCCGCGGTCGACGTCGCCGACCGCCACGACTGGCGGCTGCTGCCCGTCACCAAGGCGGACTGCCCGCCGGGTGGGGAGCCTGTCCTGGACGCGGACCTCAGCGGCGAGTACACCGAGTGCGCGGCATGGCACGCCCACGCGATGGAGCTGATCCGCAGTCAGGAGCCGATCCTCGTGCTGGTCGCCGCGCGGTCCGACGGCTACCGGATCGCCGGCGACGACGGCGAGCCGCTCAGCAGCGTCGCGTCCGCCGACCGCCTGGCTCGGGCCCTGGCCGAGGACCTGCGGGCGTTCGCCGACATGGGTGCGCGTACCGTCCTCATCCGCGACACCCAGGCCCCGGGGTTCGACGTCCCGGACTGCATCGAGGCCGACGGCCCGGAGGCCTGCGGCTACGGCCTGGTCGAGACGAGTCCTGACGACTCCGCCCAACGCGCAGCCGCCAAGGCCAGCGGGTCGGACGTGGTCGACCTGCGCAAGACGGTCTGCGGTGACCGCGCCGAATGCCTCAGCGTCGTCAACGGGCTCATCACCTTCCGCGACGCCGAGCACGTGACCAGCACGTTCGCGACGTCGCTGGCCGACGATCTGGAGGCCGGCCTCGAGGCGCTGCCAGCCTGAGGAGAAGCTGGGTGGGGCTGGGTTTCCGGCACACCCGCGGCCGTCCCACCGCGTCTCGCTCCGCACCGGCGATCCGGCCCCTGTCGTCTCCCTTGGCTCGGGCCCGCGTCGCGCCGCCAGCCCCGGCTCGCCGTTCACGGCCCCGCCCCCGCCAGCCGCCCCGTCCCGGGCCCGCCGGCACCCCGACGTACCCAACCCCAGCGCCCCACCGCGAGACACGCGCCCGCACCGCCCTACAGTGAAATCCCCCGGCCACCGCCCAGCCCCGGCCGCGACCCCCACCCCCGGGAAGGACGCCCATGAACCTCGCCAGCAACCTCGCCCGCACTGCCGAGTCGACCCCCGCCGCCCCCGCCATCACGCTCGACGAGACCGTCGTCCCCTACGGGATGCTCGCCCAAGGCGCAGCCCGGGTCGCCGGCTGGCTCCAGGAGATCGGGCGTCCAGCCGGGTGACCGGGTCGCGGTGTCGATGCCGAACATCCCGCACATGCCGATCGTCTACTACGGCATCCTCTGGGCCGGCGGCGTCGTGGTCCCGATGAACCCCCTGTACAAGTCCCGCGAGGTCGCCTTCGTGCTGAGCGACTCCGAGGCCCGGGCCCTCTTCGCCTGGGACGGCGTCGCCGAGGAGGCCGGCAAGGGAGCGGCCGAGGCGGGCGCGGAGTTCATCCCCGTCGTCCCGGCGGAGTTCCTCGGCCAGGTGATGGCCCACGAGCCGGTCGCCCTCGTCGATCGCGACGACCAGGACACAGCGGTCGTGCTCTACACCTCGGGCACGACGGGCACCCCCAAGGGCGCCGAGCTGACCCACGCCAACATGCGGCGCAACGCCGAGATCTCCGTCGGCCTCGTCGACGTCGGCCCGGACGACGTCGTGTTCGGAGGCCTGCCGCTGTTCCACTCGTTCGGCCAGACCGTCGGGATGAACGCAGCCATCTCGGTCGGCGCCAACCTGACCCTGATCCCCCGGTTCGAGCCGACGAAGGCCCTGGAGGTCCTGCAGCGCGACAAGGTCACGATCCTGCTCGCCGTGCCCACCATGTACGTCGCGCTTCTGCAGCACCCCAACAAGGCCGACTACGACCTGTCCTCGCTGCGCGTGTGCGCCTCAGGCGGCGCTTCCCTCCCGGTCGAGGTCCTGCACGGGTTCGAGGCCGCCTTCAACGCGATCATCCTCGAGGGGTACGGACTGTCCGAGACCAGCCCGGTGGCCTCGTTCAACCACGCCGACCGCGAGCGCAAGCCCGGCTCGATCGGTACCCCGGTCGCGGGGGTCGAGATGCGCCTCATCGATTCCGACTGGAACGACACCCCCGAGGGCGAGATCGGGGAGATCGCGATCAAGGGCCACAACGTCATGAAGGGCTACCTGGGCAAGCCCGAGGCGACCGCCGAGGTCATGAACGACGGCTGGTTCCGCACCGGCGACCTCGCCAAGCGCGACGACGAGGGCTACTACTACATCGTCGACCGGTCCAAGGACATGATCATCCGCGGCGGCTTCAACGTGTACCCGCGCGAGATCGAGGAGGTCCTCTACGAGCACCCGGCGGTGGCCACCGCAGCTGTGGTCGGTGTGCCGCATCGTGAGCTCGGCGAGGAGATCGCCGCGGCCGTGACGCTCAAGCCCGGGGCGAGCGCCACCGAGGACGAGCTGCGTGCCTTCGTCAAGGAGCGGGTCGCGGCCTACAAGTACCCGCGGATCGTCTGGGTGACCTCCGATCTCCCGCTGACTGCAACCGGCAAGATCATGAAGCGCGAGATCCACATCCCGGAGCGGCTGACCGACTGAGCCCAACCGGCGTCACGGATCCAACCTCGCGGCAGCCGGATCGGCGGCCACATCAGGATTGCGCACTCGTCTCGAGCAGAGCCTTAACCACTTCTGGTTGCCCTGTTGTGGTGAGCGCGTGCTACAAACCGTGCGTGAGGGTCCACGCGGCAACGGGAGCGGGCATTGCCGTCGTTGCGCTGCTCGCTGGCATCACCGCACCTGCGGGTGCCGCGGACGAGCGAGTCTCGGCCTTCGCAGCAGGTCAGTCGGCCTCCCCTGCTTCTCGTCCGACCTCGGACATCAGCCCCTCCGGCGGGCTCCAGAAGATCCTGCCCACCATCCGCGGCGAACGCCTGGGCTCCTCCCAGTGGGGGCTCATGGCCGTCGGCGCGGAGGGCGCATGGGGGATCACCCGGGGCGCAGGCGTCACCGTGGCCGTCGCTCGACTCCGGCGTGGACGACGCCCATCCCGACCTCGCCGGCCGCCTGCTGCCCGCCGTGGACCTCGTGGGCGACGGCCTCACCGGTGACCCCTTCGGGCACGGCACCCGCATCGCCGGGATCGTGGCCGGCGTGATGGACGGCGCCGGGATCGCCGGCGTGGCCAGCGACGTCCGGATCCTGTCGATCCGGGTGCTGGCCGCCGACGGAGAGGGTGACCAGAACCGCACCGCGCGCGGGATCCGCGCCGCAGTGGCCGCTGGCGCACAGGTGATCAACCTCTCGCTGAGCAGCCAGACCGAGAGCCCGGCCCAGGCCGACGCGATCCGCTACGCCCTCGACGAGGGGGTCACGGTGGTCGCCGCCGCGGGCAACCGTCGCGACGAGGGCAGCCCGACCGTCTACCCCGCGGCCTACCCGGGGGTGCTCGGGGTGTCGAGTGTCGGACGAGGTCTGCGGGAGTCGACGTTCGCGAGTCGGGGCGGCTTCATCGACCTCGTCGCGCCCGGCGAGGGCGTGGTCACCACCGAGGCCGGCGGCGGGTGGGGCCGCGAGGACGGGACCTCGATCGCAGCCGCCTTCGTCGCCGCTGGGGCGGCGCTGGTGCGGGCCGCGAACCCCTCGCTGAGCCGGGCGCAGGTCGACGAGATCCTCCTGACGACCGCGCGGGATCTCGGGCCCAAGGGCCGCGATGACGCGTTCGGCATTGGGTTGCTCCGCGTCGATCGAGCCGTGCGGGCCGCTGCTGAGCTGCCCGGCGGGGTGCCGATCCCCTCCGCGGTGGTCACCGTCGGGTCCCTCGCAGCGGGCTCGAAGCTTGGCGTGGACATCGACCCGGACCTCAGCGCCGGCGCCTGGACGTTCCGCGTGGAGCGTCAGCGCCCAGACGGATCATGGCGCCCCCTCAGGTCGACCTACCGCACACGTGGCGCCCTGGAGACGCGGATCGTGGACCTGCCGCGCGGCACCTACCGGGTGCGGGTCCCCTCGCGCATGGGGCTCACCGAGGCGACGTCGGTGGCGGTGACGCTCAGCCGGTAGCCGGGCCGGTAGCCGGTAGCCGGTAGCCGGTTCGGGGCGGGACTCGCCATCAGAACGGCGATCCAGCCGCGTCACCTACTGCGCTCACGCCAGCTGGAGCAGCAACTGACCCTTCGGCTTCGGGATCGGGATGGCCGCCATCTCCATCCTCTGGCCGGGCCGGGCCCGGACCCGGTGCTCGGCCAGGACCGCGGCCATGACTGCCTTGGTCATCAGCTCGGCCAGGTGGTTGCCCAGGCAGATGTGCGCACCGCCGCCGAACGGCACGTACAGGTGCGAGTGCGCGCGATCCTCAGCCCGCTCGGGGGCGAAACGCATCGGGTCGAACTCCTCCGGCGAGGTCCACCAGTCGGGATGCCGGTGCAGCGCGAGGCTGGCCAGCGCGACCATCTGGCCCGCTCGCAACGGCACGCCAGCGACCTCGGTGTCGCGAAGCACGCCGCGCGGGGAGGACGGCACTGGCGGGCTCAGGCGCAGCGACTCCTTCATGACCAGCTCGGTCTCGACCAGGGACTTGTAGTTCTCGATCGTGACGTCCCCGCCGCCCAGGACCGCGACCTCGGCGGCCACGCGGTCCTGCCACTCGGGGTTCTGCGACAGGTGCCAGAGCATCACGGTGAGCGTGGCGGTCGTCGTGTCGTGGGCGGCCAGCAGCAGGAAGATCATGTGGTCGACCACCTCGTCGACCGTGAGGCTCCGGCCCTCCTCGGTGGTGGCGTGGGCAAGCTGCGAGAGCAGGTCGGCGTGCTCCGGCTCGGCGCGGCGCTCGAGGACCAGCCCTGTCAGCAGCTCCTGCAGGGTCCGCCGCGCCCGCAAGCCCCGGGCGAACGGGGTGCCCGGGATGTTGCGTCGTATCGGCGACACCGACGCCCGCATCATCGCGACGAACGACTCGTTGACCACATCGGCCTGCGGCCCGAGGTCGAGGCCCACGAACACCTGGGTCGCGATGTCCAGCGTCAGTCGCTTGGTCATCCGGTAGACGTCGATCCCGTCCGGCCCCGCGCCCGCCACCGCCGCGGTGACATGCCGGCGTGCGAGGCTGTTGACCTGCTCCATGTACCCGGCCAGCGCCTGGCGACGGAACGCGTACTGCATGACGCGGCGGTGCAGGTGGTGGTCGTCGAAGTCGCGCAGCATCAGGCCGTGGTGGAACATCGGTCCGATGGTGAACGACCAGCCGATCTCGCTGGAGAAGTTCTCCGCCCGATCGATGTAGATCTCCTTGGTCGCCTCCGGGCTGAGCAGCAGGGTGACGGGCTGGCCCAGGACGTGGAGCTCGAAGGCGTCGCCGTAGGCGGCCTGGGCGTCCATCAGCAGCGTTCGGGCGTCCCTCAGGAACGCGACGGTGTTGCCCAACCCGGGGAGCCCGGGCACGCGGGCGATCTCGGTGGTCATGGGGACATAGTGACGGCATCGCCCGGCCTGTGGGGAGACCGGGCCCGCGATTGACGCACTGCGGCCCACACGAGGAGAAGACGTCCCCCGGAGTCGGCCGAGTCCCGCCCTCATGCGACCTCGATGGCTAGTCTGAGCGTCATGAGCAAGAAGGCGCACAAGGAGCACGTCGAGTCCCTCACCGACGACCAGCTGGAGCACCTGCTGGAGGAGGGCGGGCACCTGCGCAAGCCGCAGGACGTCGAGGAGGCGGCCGCCCGCCGCAAGGTCAAGCGCATGAACAAGGCGCTCTACGAGCTCGAGCTGTTCCGCCTGCAGGCAGAACTGGTCGAGATGCAGGAGTGGGTCCGCACCACCGGCGCCCGACTCGTGGTCATCTTCGAGGGCCGCGACGCCGCCGGCAAGGGCGGCACGATCCAACGGATCTCGCAGTACCTGAACCCACGCGTCGCGCGCATCGTCGCCCTGCCGGCCCCCACGGAGCGCGAGCTCTCGCAGTGGTACTTCCAGCGCTACGTCCCGCACCTGCCGGCCGCGGGGGAGATCACCCTCTTCGACCGCTCCTGGTACAACCGCGCGGGCGTCGAGCGGGTCATGGGCTTCTGCTCCCCCGACGAGTACCGCCGCTTCCTGCACCAGGCCCCGATCTTCGAGCGGATGCTCGTCGAGGACGGGATCCTGCTTCGCAAGTACTGGTTCAGCGTCTCCGATGAGGAGCAGGAGGCGCGCTTCCGCTCACGCCTGGACGACCCGATGCGGCGCTGGAAGCTCTCCCCGATGGACCTCGAGTCGATCACGCGCTGGGAGGACTACTCCCGGGCCAAGGACGACATGTTCGTCCACACGGACACGCTCAACGCGCCCTGGTACGTGGTGGAGTCCGACGACAAGCGCCGGGCTCGGGTCAACGCGATCCACCACCTGCTGAGCACGATCCCCTACACGCACGTCGAGCGGGCCCGCCTGGAGCTGCCCCACCGGCCGCCGACCACGGGCTACCAGCGCCCTCCGCGCAACACCCAGACGTTCGTCCCCGACCATGCCGGCAACCTCGAGCTGGCCGCGGCCGAGGGCGACAAGCCGCGCCAGCGCGAGGGCGAGCACTGACGGAGCCGGCGGCCACGCGGTCCACTTTCGGGTGGCCCGATGGCGATGCTGTCCGGATTCGCGAGCACGGATGCTCGGAGATCCGGATGACGGTGAACCGGCCGGCGCGACGAGCTCGGCGGATTGAGGAGGCAGCCGGCGCGGCCGTTCGGTGAGTTGCCCGCGCGACGGAGGACCCGCCGGACAGTGTCCGACGGGTCCTCGCGCGCGTCTGCCGTGTGGGGCGGGCCTCCGGCTGTCAGGAGGTGAGCGCCGCCACGTCGACGGTCGGGGGAACGAGCACGGCGTCGATCACGTGGATGACGCCGTTGGAGGCATCCACGTCTGTCGCGGTGACGTTGGCCTCGTTGACCTTGACCCCATCGTCGGTGGTGATCGCGATGGTCGAGCCCTCGACGGTCGGGACGTCGCCGGCGGTGACGTCGGCGGCCATGACCTCACCGGAGACCACGTGGTAGGTCAGGATCGAGGTCAGGGCGTCCTTGTTCTCCGGGAGCAGCAGGGCATCGAGAACGCCCTCGGGCAGGGCGTCGAACGCCTCGTCGGTCGGCGCGAAGACCGTGAACGGGCCCTCACCTGACAGGGTCTCGGCCAAGCCCGCGGCGGTCACCGCGGCGACCAGGGTCTCGAAGTCAGGGTTCGACGCCGCGACCTCGACGATGGTGCCGGGCTCGGCCATGGCCGGCTCCGAGGCCATCTCGCTCGCTGCGGGGGCAGCGGCGCTGGTCGCCGGTGCGGTGGCCTCGTCCGAGCTGCTGGAGCAACCGGACAGGAAGAGGAGGGCGGCGATGCCACCAGCGGCTGCAATCTTGATGTTCATGAGGTCTCCCGGGTCTTGTCGCGAGCCACGCTCTGCGGCTCTCATCCCACACTTCGGCCCGGGCGTCTCGGACGGATGCACAAATTGTGCAGAAGTTTGTAACGACTTGATAACGGTGGGAGGTCGGTGGTTCCGGCGACCGAGAGCGTGGGGGGCGGTTCGCGGCGCGGGCTGCCCCTCTGGCGCCCGATATCCTCAGCCCTGTGCCCGACACCCGTCCCGATCTCACTGGGCAGTCCGTGGCGCTGTTCGTCTTCAGCAACCTTCGTGAGCAGAAGGGCGGCCTGACCCGCGCGTGGCTGCGCCGGCTGACGGTCTTCCATGAGGCCGGGTGGGACACGCACATCGCCACGATCCATCCGCAGCCGGAGATCGACGAGACCCTCGATGCCTGGCGGGCCCGGGGGTGGCTCCCCGAGGCGACGGCAGTGCACCACTACCAGCGCCGGGACAAGCGGTTCCGGCCGTCCTGGAGCCGCCGCACCGACGAGACGTTCACCCGCGACGACCGGGTCGCCGACTGGCTCGACTGGTTGGTGGGCCGGCTCCCCGGGGTCGTGGTGTTCGCCGACTCCCCCGTGACGTACGCGCCGGTGGCGATGATGCGCAACCCCTATGTCGGACGGATCATGACCGTCCACCTGGCCCACCGACGAGGAAGCGCGACCGCGGGGAATCCGGGGCAGGGGGCTGGGCGAAGCCGTCGTGCCCGCCAGGTCCGATCCCGCTACGCCGGACCGGTCGGCCAGCCGCGGCTGTCGGGGCGACTGCTGCCGTTCGCCGGGGCGGCCGACGCCGTCGTGGCCCTCACCCGCCGCCAGGCGGCGGACCTGCAGGAGGACCTCCCCGGGCTCGAGGTCCACGTCATCCCGAACATGATCGACCCCGTCGCATCCGACCTCGTGCCCGAGCGTGATCCGCTGCGGGTGGTCCAGCTCGGTCGCCTGGACGCCGTGAAGCGCGTGGACCACGCCATGAGGGCGGTGGCGATCGCCCGTCGGACGGTTCCCGGCATCCAGTTCGAGGTGTACGGTCGCGGGCCGGAGGCCGAGCACCTCCTCGAGCTGCGCGGCGAGCTGGGGCTGCAGGAGGCCGTGTCCTTCCCCGGCTTCACGGAGGACCCCATCCAGGTCCTGGCAGGCGCTTCTGTATCGCTCATGACCTCGCGCCGGGAGGGATTCGGGCTTGCGGTCGCCGAGAGCCTTGCCGCGGGGACCCCCGTGGTCACCTACGACGTCGACTACGGCCCCGCGGAGCTGGTCGAGGACGGGGTGAACGGTCGGGTCGTCGCCGATGGATCCGTCGAGGACCTGGCCGAGGCGCTGGTCGAGGTTCTGGGCGACCCGGAGACCTGGGCCCGGATGTCGTCGGCCGCCCCTGCTGCTGCGCAGCGACTGCACCCCGACGTTGTGGCGGTGCAGTGGCTCGACCTGGCCATCGACGTCGCATCCCGGATCGAGGTCCCGTCCCGCGAGCTGCTCGTGGAGGACCTGCGCGTGCGACGCGGCGGCCTCGATGTGGAGGGTGTCCTGATCGGTGCGGACGGGCGCCCTGGGCAGGTGGGCATCGTCGGGGGGGTGGAGGTGCCCCTCGAGTGGGTGCGAGACCCTTCGCCGGGGTCTGCGGCGCTGAGCGCACAGGGCGGTTCCCTCGCCCAGGACGTGCGCGCCACCCTGCCGTGGTCGGCAGTGGCCCAGTGGCCTGAGGCCGCGGCCCTCTCGGCGCGCACGCAGGACGGCGAGAGCCTCCCGGTGATCGGGCCCGGGCTGCCGGTCACCGTCGCGCCCACCGACGGGGGGGCCGTGGTGGTGGGCTGGGACGAGCAGGCGGGTGTGGTGCGGCGAGTCGTCGCCCCCGATCCGATCCCAGTCACGGGGCGCCTCACGAGCCTGCGTGCGTCGGTCGGCGAGGACGTCACTGTGCTCTCCGAGGTCCCGATCGCCCGGGCCAGGGTGGTGGGGTCCTCCTCGGAGACCACGACGCTGGATGTCACCCTCCTGCCGGGGCTTGCCCTGACCGACGGCACCGAGCTCGCGGTCGCGGCGGGGGCCGGTGACCGCGCGGTGCGCGTCGGCCGGTTCAGGCGAGCGCCGGGCGGTGTCGGACACGTCACCCGGGGCAGTCGGGGGAGCGATCGAGTGGGACCCGCAGGCGTTGGCTGAGCTCAAGGGCGCCGGCGGGTTGCCCGCCCTCGTCTGGCTCGCGGTGGGGCGCTCCCTGCGGATGGCCGCCCCGGTGGAGATCGACCCGGGGAGGGTCCTGGCCCTGGATGCGGCCGGCCCGTGGGTGTTGGCCCCATCGAGGACGGGGCGGGCGATGCTCGTCCCTGGTCGGGCCCTGCGCATCCGTGCGGCCCAAGCGGCGCGCCGGCTGACCCGGAAACGCGGTGGAGTTTGACCTGCCATGCGTCCCGTGATTCCATGGGGGTATGAATTCTGGGGTGGGGCGGATATTTGCGCGCGGAATTGTGGGTGTGCTGTCCCTCGTGCTTGTGAGCACGCTGGTGCCTGTCACGGCCGCCCAGGCCAAGTCCCACCCTGTTGTTCCTATGGAATTGTTTGGCGTGCATTATCATGGCATTAGCAATAGCCAACCGAATTTCCGCGTGGGTGCTATTCGCCTGTGGGATTCCGGGGTGACGTGGGCCGCCTTGAACCCGGCGCAGGGCGTCTACGAGTGGGGTGCCTTGGACCGGGCCGTCGACAACGCCCGCAACGCCGGGGCGCTGGAGGTCCAGTACGTCTTCGGCGTCACCCCTCAGTGGGCGGCAGCCAAGCCCGCGCTCAAGGGCTTCTACGGGCTCGGGGCGTCGTCCCCCCCGGCGAACATGGCCTACTTCACGGACTTCGCGACTGCCATGGCGCAGCGGTACCAGGGTCGGATCACGTCCTACGAGGTCTGGAATGAGGGCTCGCTGAAGGTCTTCTTCGGCGGGACCGCCAAGCAGCTCGCGGACCTGACGATCCAGGGATCCCGCGCCATCAAGTCGGTGGATCCGGGGGCCAAGGTCCTCAGCTCGAGCTCCACCTATGGCGTGTTCACCCGGCGGCCGAAGTTCTGGAAGGAGTACGCGCAGCGCCTGAAGAAGGCACGCTGGCCGATCGACGCGGTCAACATCCACCCGTACTCCAAGACCCCCAACTACCTTGCCAAGCGCGAGAAGACGATCACCAAGGCGCGATCGTTCTACCGCAAGTACGGCTACAAGGGTCCGATCTGGGACACCGAGGTCAACTACGGCGACCGGCGTGGGATGTTCAGCGGCTTCAAGCAGATCACCTACAGCGGGGATGTGGCAGCCGGGATGGTGGCGCGGACCTACATCGATGCCATGCGTCTGGGGGTTCCCCGGGTGTTCTGGTACGGCTGGGACTACCACCTGTTCGGGATCGACATGATCGATCCGGCCTCCGGAGCCCAGACCGAGTCCGGGGTTGCGTTCCACACTGTCCAGGACTGGATGATCGGTAAGACGTGGTTGGGCTGCAAGGTGAAGAAGTCCGTCCGCTCCTGCAAGCTGCAGGGCCCGGATGGTGCGCGGACCACGATCGTCTATGCCACGAGCAAGACGCGGAAATTGACGATCCCGGCGGGCGTGGCCACCTTCCAGAACCTCGCGGGTCAGGTCATCGGCGTCACGCCGGGCCAGAAGATCCAGGTCAACGCCGTCCCGGTCCTCCTCCTGGGGGTCTGACCCTCGGCGTAGCGGGGCGGTGCGGGCTCACGCTCGGCTCGCCGTCCAGCCAGAAGCGCCACGGGGTGGGTGCCCCCGCTCCCGCTACCCCCGTGCGGGGACCCGAGCTCACCGCACCCCTCGTCGAACCTCCCTCAGGCGGGTCCAACCGCAACGGGCTGGTGGGATCCAGCAGGTCCATCCCGTCCTGAGCGCCGCCGACACCCAAGGCGCCGGCCAGCCGAGCAGGCCCTCGAGCCAGGTCCCTATCGGCCCGGGCGGCTGGTCGTCGTCCTCGCACCGTCTCCACGCCAGCCACCACCTCGCCCGCCCGGATCAGCACGGCCCCGGCATCGCCTTCCGGATGGGCCACCACGTTCAGGCACCAGTGCATCCCGTACGTGAAGTACACGTAGGCGTGCCCTGGGGGTCCGAACATCGCGGCGTTGCGCTCGGTCCGACGCCGGTGGGCATGCGATCCGGGGTCCTGACCGAGGCCGGCGTAGGCCTCGACCTCGGTGATCCGCACGGTCACGCGAGGGCCCAGGTCGCTGGTGAGCGTGGCCCCCAGGAGTCGGGGCGCGATCTCATGTGGGGGCCCGATCAGGGACGCCCTGGCCTCGAAGTCGCTGCCCATGTCGCGCCTCCTTGAGGGGATGCCCGACGTCAGCCCTCGGCCGGGGGGATGGGCCCCCGGGGCACAGCCGCGGTGCCGGAGTACTTCGGGTCGGCCGCGCGCATCGCCGCTTCCACACGCTCGCGATCACTCTCCCCAGGCACGCCACCGAACTCCTCGACCAGCTGGTACCGCCGCCCGTAGACGGTGATCACCGACTGCACCGTCGCGACGACGGGGATCGCCAGCAGGGCCCCGGTGATGCCGAACAGGGCAGCGCCGGCGATCACCGAGCCGAAGGCCACAGCGGGGTGGATCTCCAGCGTCGTGCGTGTGATGCGGGGGGCGACGAAGTAGTTCTCGACCTGCTGGTAGCCGACCACCACGATGAGCACGACCAGTGCCTTGATCGGCTCGCCCTCGACAAGGGCGATGATGACGGGCAGCGCGCCAGCCAGGTAGGTGCCGATCGTCGGGATGAACTGGGAGACCAGCCCGACCCACAGCGCCATCGGCAGCCAGTACGGCAGGTCGAGCAGGAAGAACGCGATCCCGTGGAAGACCGCGCTGATCATCGCCAGCAACCCGCGGGAGATCACGTAGCCGCCCGCCTTCTGCGTCGAGATGTCCACCACGGTGAGGAAGGTCCTCTGCCTGTGGGGCGGCAACCACGACGCCACCGTGCGGCGGAAGTGGGGGCCGTCGGCGGCGAAGTAGAACGAGAACAACATGATGGTGAACAGCGAGAAGACCCAGTTGACGGCAGTGCCCAGGACACTCAGCAGGCCCACGCCGAGGTTCTGCGCGATGTTGGCGATGTCCTTGGCGCCGAGGCCGAAGTTGTTCAGTATCTGGTTGGGGTCCAGCTGGGTGCCGAACTTCGTGTTGGCCCAGGTGAGCACCGTCGAGACAAGGTCGGGCAGGCTGCTGATCAGCTGTGCGAGCTGATCAGCCAGCAGGGCGCCGAACACGGCGAAGAACGCCACCGCGGACAGGATCAGTCCGCCCATCACCATGAACGTGCCCACGCCGCGGCGGATGCCGCGTCTCTGCAGGTAGTTCACCACCGGCTCCATCGCCAGGCCGATGAAGAACGAGAAGAACAGCGTGTACCAGAAGGAGCTCAGCTGGCCGAAGCCCCACGTGACGATCTTCGAGGCGGCCACGAGGATGAGGATGAGGATGACCGCGCGGCGGAACCACGGTGGCAGGCTGCGGTCGTCCTCCGGCTCCGTGATCGCCCATGGCAGGTTCGGCAGGGTCACCTCGGCGGTGGGCGTTGAGGCATCGATGTCGTGGGGGGCAGGGCGTTCCAGCGTGGAGCTGGTGTCCTTCGCCTCCGGGGACGGCGGGTTGCCGGTGCTGCTGGGCTCGTCGTTCACCGGGGCGGTCCTTTCAGCCCTCGACCCGGTCCGGGCCGGACTCTGGGCGTGACGTGGGGTGTGCCTGGATCTGGGCGCTCAGCAGGGCGAGGTCCTCAGCCAGGCGTCGCGTCCTGGCTTCAAGCCGGGAGACCTCGTTGCTCAGCTGGATCGCCACCAGGAGCAGGAAGAGGATGGCCGAGAAGAACAGCAGGTTGGAGACGATCTGGAACCCGAGGGCCCCGGCAGCTCGGGTCAGGATCCCGGGGAACAGCGCCGCCGAGCATCAACAGCCCGCTGACGAACAACCATAGCGCGGCAAATCGTTCCCGGAGAATCCCCCGCCTCAGCAGTTCGATCACGAACCCGAGCAGCAGCGCTGCGGCGGCCAGGCCCACCCAGTTCACGTTCATAGCGCCTCCGCCGGTTCCAGGGCAGGTACCTCCACTGGGCGCCGGGCAAGCGCGACGTACAGGGCGAGCAGGGCACGTCCGAGGTACAGGGTCGCGCGGATCGGCGAGTGGCTGGCCGTGCCGCCCTGCCGAGGACGCATCTCGACCGGAACCTGGGTCACCTGCAACCCGGAGCGCGCGGCGATGACCAGTGACTCGACTGTGTCCCCGAGGTACTCGGCGGGGTAGTGCCTGGCGAAGAGCGAGATGGCGCGTCGGTCCGCCGCGCGGAAGCCCGAGGTGGTGTCCGTGAGGTCGGCTCGACAGACCCTGCTCAGCGACCGCGCGAGCACCCGCATGGCCCAACGCCGGGGTCCGCGCACGGAGTAGTCCCCGTGGCCGGTGAACCGGGCACCGACCACCACCGACGCCCCCTCCAGGGCGTGCAGGAGGTCGGGGATGTGGGCGGGGATGTGCTGGCCGTCGGCATCGACCTGGACGACAGCGTCGTAGTCATTGCGCTGTGCGTAGAGGAAGGCTGTGCGCATCGCTCCGCCGACGCCCACGTTGAACGGCAGGGACACCACCTGGGCGCCAGCGCGGCGCGCGGCGGCAGCGGTGGCGTCGGTTGAGCCGTCATCGACCACCAAGATGTCCACGGACGGCACGGCACGGGCCACCTCGTCGATGACGTTGCCGATCGTGGCCGATTCGTTCAACGCGGGGATGGCCACCAGCGTCCGCTGCATGCGCACACTGTGCCACACGCTCAGGGGCTTCTCGGAGAACCGCCCGCGCGCAGCGGCCTCGTCGAGTGTGCTGTCGCGACCCCCGCGCCAACCTGGGCGTCGCTCCTGCGGCCGACGCTGGGCGTCACTAGGATGTATCGATGCCCTCGCCGAACGAGCCCTCGAGCGCAGTGCGCGCCGAGCAGCCCGTGGTAGCGACGATGTACGACCGTCTCGACGAGCTCACCACCAAGGCCGCACGGGACCTGAACCGTGCGAAACGCGCCCCGACGGCTGGGACACCGGCCGCACAGGTCGAGCGCGAGGCCATGATCCGGGTCTACACCGAGCGGGTGGGTGCCCTGGTCTCAGCCGAGCGGCGGCTCTGCTTCGGACGGCTCGACTTCTCCGCCGGAGGCACGCCGGTGTACATCGGCCGGCTCAGCCTCGCCGATGAGGGCCAGAACCTCCTGCTGACCGATTGGCGCGCCCCCGCCGCAGAGCCCTTCTACCGCGCCACCACTGCGACCCCGATGGGTGTGGCTCGACGCCGGCACATCCTTCTGGACGGCCGGGAGGTCAGCGGGGTCGAGGACGACGTGCTGGACCTCGACGCTGTCGGGTCGGAATCCTCCTACGAGGGCAACGGCGCCCTGATGGCTGCGCTGGCGGCCCGGCGCACGGGTCGCATGGGCGACATCGTGGCCACCATCCAGGCCGAGCAGGACCGGATCATCCGGGCGCCCATGCCCGGGATCCTGGTGGTCGAGGGCGGCCCGGGGTGCGGCAAGACCGTGGTCGGCCTGCACCGGGCGGCCTACCTGCTCTACACGCACCGCGACCAGATCGCACGCAGCGGCGTCCTCGTGGTCGGACCCAACCCCCTGTTCCTGCGCTACATCAGCCAGGTGCTGCCCGGGCTCGGGGAGTCCAGCGCGGTCCTCGCGACGCCGGGGCAGCTGTATCCCGCCGTCGAGGCCGAGCCGGAGGTCTCGGACACCGTCGCCGTCATCAAGGGTGACCTGCGGATGGCCGAGGTGGTTGCGGCGGCGATCCGCAACCGCCAGCGGGTCCCCGATTCAGCCAGGCACCTGACGGTCGAGGGAACGCGGATCACCCTCACCCCGGGCATGGTCGCCGCCGCCCGCGACCGTGCTCGCGCCTCGCGCAAGCCGCACAACCGGGCGCGTCTGACGTTCGTCACCTCGCTGCTCGATCGGCTCGCGCAGGTGCTGGCCGAGGCGCGGGGCGTGGACCCGGACTCCAATCGGGAGATCCTCCTGGCCGACCTGCGCGACAGCCCGGACGTGCGCCGCGAGGTGAACCTGTGCTGGATGCCGCTGACCCCGGAGCAGGTGATCACCGAGCTCTGGGCGAATCCCCGGGTGCTGGCGGCAGCCGGCCCCCGGCTGTCGCCCCGTGATCGCGAGGCCCTCGAGCGCACGGCCGGCGAGCCGTGGACGGTCAGCGACGTCCCCCTGCTCGACGAGGCCGCCGAACTGCTCGGCGAGGACGATGAGCCGGCCCGTCGGGCCGCGGCCGTGGCCGCCTCCGAACGTGCCCTTGAGGAGGACTACGCCCGCGGCGTGCTGGAGATGACCGGTGTGGCCGGGCTCACGGCCGGAGCGCTGATCGACCGGTACTCCGGTTCGCGGCGGGTCCGTCGCACTGTCGTCGATGCCGCGCTGGCGGATCGGACGTGGGTGTTCGGGCACGTGGTCGTCGACGAGGCTCAGGAGCTCTCCCCGATGCAGTGGCGGCTGCTCCTTCGCCGCTGCCCCAGCCGGTCCATGACCGTTGTCGGTGACCTGGCCCAGGCCGGATCCTCGGCGGCCCCACGTACGTGGGGGGATGCGTTCGACCGCGTTGCACCGGGTCGATGGTCGGTCGAGCAGCTGACGGTGAACTACCGGACGCCTGCCCCGATGATGGAGCTGGCCACCCGCGTCCTGAGGGCGTCGGGCAGCGCCGTCACCGAGCCGTCGTCCATCCGTGACGGAATGCCCCCACGGATCACGCGGGTTCCTGGCCCCGAGCTCGCCGCGGCCGTCGGCCACGAGGTCACCAGGTGGATCGCGGACGAGGGACGGACCGCGGTGATCGTCCCGCTCGCGCTGCGTGACCCGATGGCCCGATCCTTGGGCGACTCCCTGTCCTCGGGCACCCTCGGCGTCGGTCACTCCGCCCTGGACACCCGCGTGAGCATCCTCACCGTGGCCGAGGCCAAGGGCCTGGAGTTCGACCAGGTCGTCGTCGTGGAACCCGGCGCGATCCTGGCGGAGTCGGCACGCGGCGGCCACGACCTCTACGTGGCGCTGACCCGTGCCACGCAGCAGCTGGTCGTGCTGCATGCCGAGGACCTGCCGCCCGGGTTCGCCGCCGACTGAGGTCGACGCTCCGGTTCGACCGGGACTGAGCCCGGGCGATCGGTGCGAACCGGGTGCACCAAGCCGCCCCCGTGAACCCGATCCGGGCGGCCCCACCTGCCCGCCGAGCCTCAGCCGTCTCCCCGGCCTGTGACGTTGTCGGCCAGCCACTCGATCAGCGGGCGCGACTTCCGCCACGCGTTGCGCACCTTCGTGCCGGCGGAGCGTGTGCTCAGCCACGGCTCGTCGTACGGGAACGTGGCCGACACCAGGACCGTGCGGTGCCGCATCAGGTCGAGGTCCCGATGATCGGCGGGCACCCCGCGCGGGCGGGTCTTGACCTGGTCGCCACCGACCTCCATCCCGGCGCGCTTCAGCGCCGCGAGCTCCTTGCGCAGGGCCGGGACGGTGAGCCCGGCGTCGATGGCCGCCCGGTAGCGGGCGACCTGCTCGCCGGTCGAGTCGTACCACCCGGCCCCGACCATGAGCCCCGCCGAGCTGACCTGCACGTAGTACCCACAGGCCGGGCCCACCTGCACGTAGCCGCCCTGGTGCTCCTTGTACGGGCTCTTGTCGGCGCTGAACCGGACGTCGCGGTAGGGCCGGAACAGCCGTCCAGCCCCGAACTCATCCTCGAGGTCGTCGAGCAGGGCGCTCATCGGGCCGGCGACCGCCGCCTCGTACCGATGCTTGTTGTCCGCCCAGAACGCCTTGGTGTTGTCCAGCTCGAGGTCGGCGTAGAAGCCGAATGCATCTGCGGGGAATCCCGTGAACCTGGTAGCCATGGAGCACACCGTAGGCATCACCCGGCCTCCGCAACAGACCCAGCGCGCGGATCTGTGGACGACGCGCTACTCCCAGCTGATCGTGCGACCGGCGGCCAGCGCGGCATCGACCGGGATGTCACGCCCGAGGGTCCGATCCCGAAGCCGCTCGGTGGCCTGGGGCACAGTCTCTGCGGGGGCCGCGATGAAGCCCTGGTAGAAGTCGCACCCCGCGCCCGTCAGGATCCGCAGCTGCCCGGGGGTCTCGACGCCCTCGGCGAGCACGCGCATGCCCAGGGCGTGCCCGATCCGCACGATCCCCTCGGCCAGCGCCCGTGTCCGGGGGTCACGCTCGATGTCCCGGACGAACACGCGGTCGACCTTCAGCTCGTCGACCGGGAACTTCGCCAGGTACGCCAGCGAGGAGTACCCCGTCCCGAAGTCGTCCAGCGAGATGCGCACACCGAGCGCGCGCAACCGGGCGAGTGCCTCGGTGGCGGCCTCCGGGTCGTCGATCAGGGCGCCCTCGGTGACCTCCAGGGTCAGCGCCGTGGCGGGCAGCCGCGAGCGGAGCAGCGCGCTGCGGACGATGTCCAGCAGCCCGGGGTCGATCAGCTGGTGGGGCGACAGGTTGACCGCGACGGAGAAGTCCGGACCGCTGATCGGGGCCCATTCGGCGGCCTGCTGACACGCCTGTGCGAGCACCCAGGCGCCGATCGTGAGGATCGCCCCGGACTCCTCGGCGATGGCGATGAACTCCGCGGGGCTGATGTCGCCGGCCTCCGGATGCCGCCAGCGCATCAGCGCCTCGACACCGACCTGCCGCCCATCCAGGCAGCGGAACTGCGGCTGGTAGGCGACCGAGATCTCGCCGCGGTCCAGCGCGTGGTTCAGCCAGGAGGAGATCTGCACCCTCCGACCCACGTCCGCGCGCAGACCCTCGTCGTAGGCCACGATGCTGTTGCGCCCGCGAGACTTGGCCCGGTACATGGCCGTGTCCGCGGCGCGCAGGAGGTTCGCCGCGAGGTCCGGCCCCGACTCGGTGTCCGAGGACAGGGCGGTACCGATGTTGACCCCGAAGTACAGCTCGCGATCCCCCAGGGACAGAGGCGCTGTGATGACGCGGGCCAGGTCGCCGGCCAGGCGGGCCAGCTCAGCCCGGTCGCGCACATCCGGCACGATGAGGACGAACTCGTCTCCGGCGAGACGACCGATCACGGTTGCCGCGCCGAAGCCCCGCAGGCGGGCCGCCATCTGTACCAGCACCTCGTCGCCGGCCTCATGGCCGAGGGTGTCGTTGACGTCCTTGAAACGGTCGAGGTCGACGATCACCGCACCGACGGGACGCCCGGTCACAACCGAGCGTGCGAGGGCCGGCTCCAGCTCCTGCTCGACGCGGCGCCGGGTGCGCAGGCCCGTCAGGGGGTCGTGGCTGGCCTGGTGGGCCAGCTGGCGCTCCATCACCTTGCGGGTCGTGATGTCGGTGTGGGTCGCGAAGGCGCCACCCTGCTCCCCGGGCATGGGGGCGATCGACACCATGAACGCGCGCAGGGAGCCGTCCTGCTCCGTCACGTCGTAGTCCCACTCGAAGGTGGAGGACCGGCCACCCAGGACGGCCTCGACGCCGGCGGCGACGGCCGCAGCATCATCCGAGGCGCTGGCAGCCCGGCGCATCACCGCGACGTAGTCCGCCCCGATCCCGACCTCGTCCGGGCCGACGCCGCCCAGGCGGACCTCCGCGGTCCACGCCGCGTTCACGGCGATGATCATGCCGTCACGGTCGAACACCGCGGTCATGGCGCGCGAGGCGTCGAGCAGGGCCTGCATCCGGCGCTCGTTCTCCGCCTTGGCCGCCTCAGCCTCGATCAGGCTGGAGACGTCCCGGTTGATCGACACCGCACCACGCAGCCGCCCGTCCTCGACGATCGAGGCGATCGACACGTCCGCATGGAGAACGCGGCCGTGCAGCGTGCGCTGGCGGACCCTGCCCGTCCAGCTGCCCTTGTTGATCAGGCTGATGGCCGGCCCGCCGCTGCCCTGGCTGGTGGGCCCGTACTCCGTGGTGATCAGGTCGTCGAGCTTGCGCCCCAGCGCCTCGCGCTCCGGGATGCTGTACATGCGCTCCGCCCCGGCGTTCCAGAGGATCACCTCGCGGTCGCGGGAGAACCCGATGATGGCGTCGGGCATCGCATCGACCACGAGGCTGGACTGGCGCATCTGGGTCAGGGCGGTGGCGGTGTCCAGGAACGTCGTGAGGTGCGTGGCCACCTGTGCCTGGTCGGCGAGCTCCTCGGTGTTCATCCGATCGTCAGTGGTCAGCCGGGCGGTGACCAGCACGCCCAGGGCCCGGTCGCCGGCGATCAGGGGGGTGATCCCCAGTGCGGCGATCCCGAGGCGGTCGAGCTCGCGGGCCCATTCGGGCCGCGCTCCGCTGAACGCCAGCCCGTCGATGCCCAGGATCGCGTTCTGCCCGGATTCGAGCGCCGCGCTGAACGGGCTCTCCGGTCCGTCCAGCGCAACCGACTCCAGAGCCGCGGCGACGACATTCCGCCGTTCGGCGTCCCCGTCGTGCAGCGCCCCGAGGCGGACTCGTCCGGACTGGCGCACGAGGATCGCAGCAGCGCTCGATGTCCGCTCGGCGGTCACCTGCGCGCCCAGCTCCATGATCGCGACGACGTCGTGGGAGGAGCGCGACATGCGCGCCAGATAGTCGGGCTGCTGGTGCACCCTGGCCCCCTCCCGTCCCACCGGATCCGTGTGGAGGGGCGCAGGCAGGCACCCTTCCCTGGAATCTCATTCGGCTGAACGGGTGAACCGCTTTAACCCAGCTCGCCGCCCCCAGGCGGCACGTTAGCGCCCGTCGTGCTCAGTGGTGCTCAGGCGGCACGTATCTCGCGAACGAGTCGTTGATCTCGGCCTCGGCGCCTGCCCGGCCCTCCCAGGTGGCGCCCTCGACGGACTTGCCGGGCTCGAGGTCCTTGTAGACCTCGAAGAAGTGCTGGATCTCGAGCCGGTCGAACTCGGGCATGTGGTGCAGGTCGCGGATGTGGTCCATGCGTGGGTCGCCGGCCACCACGCAGATCACCTTGTCGTCGCCGCCGGCCTCATCGCTCATCCGGAACATGCCGATCGCCCGGCACTCGATGATGCAGCCCGGGAACGTGGGCTCGTCGAGCAGGACCAGTGCGTCCAAGGGATCGCCGTCCATGCCGAGCGTGTCGTCGATGAACCCGTAGTCGTGCGGGTAGCGGGTCGCGGTGAACAGGCGACGGTCGAGCCGGATCTTGCCGGAGTGGTGATCCACCTCGTACTTGTTGCGGCTCCCGGCGGGGATCTCGATCACCACGTCGAACGTCAGCGGGTCCACGTCGCCTCCAGGGGGTCGGCACGCCAGTGCAGGATGTGCCGACCCTACCGCGAGCGGCCGGTGGACCTGCCTTCGAGGGCGGAGCCTCCGGCGGCCCCGGGTTGCTTCTTCGCGCTACGGGAGCGCGGCCAGTACCTCGGCGAGGAACTCGCAGTCGTCGTAGACGCCGTCGGCCACGGTCCAGCCCAGCCGTGTCACGACGGCATCCTTGGACGGCACCATCGCAACCAGTTGGCCCCAGTGGCCCTCCATGGCGATCGTGTCCTCGGGCACTCCGGGGTTGTCGCGGCAGTCCCCGGACTTCCGGTCCCCGATGAGCCACGTCTGCGCCCCGTAGCCGTTGCCCTCGCCCTCGGCGACGGCAGGCGTGGTGGCCAGGTCGAGCCACCCCGGCGGGAGTACCTCCTGGCCCTGCCACTTCCCGTCATCCATCATCAGCTGGCCGAAGCGCGCCCAGTCCGTGGCACTGGCCCAGCCGTAGCTCCCGCCGACCCAGGTGCCTGCTGTGTCGCTCTCCAGCGTCGCCGACTTCGCCCCGACCGGGTCGAACAGTGCCGTCCGCGGGTACGCCCAGTACTCGGCGTCCGACGCGAACTGGGCCCTGGCCACTGCTGAGAGGATGTTCGTCGTCGCGCTGAGGTACTGCCAGCGCTCGCCAGCGGGGACCTCGCTGGGCCGGTCTGCGGCCCAGGTCGACATGTCGGGCTCGGCGTAGAGCATCTGCGGCACGTTGCCCCAGATCTCGTAGCTCTCGGTGTTGGCCAGCCCGTCGCGCATGTACAGCAGGTCGGCGATCGTGATCCGCGCGCGACCATCGGTCCGCCATTCGGAGACCCATGCCGGCTCCGTTCCGGCAGGGAAGGCATCGACCACAGCCGTCTCGGGCGTGAGGCCCTTCTCGGCCGCCAGCTTGTGGAAGAGCATGCCCGTGAGGGTCTTGGTCATCGACCACCCGTGCAGCGCAGTGCCGTTCTCGAAGCCGGGTGCCTCCTTGGCGACGAGGAGCTTGCCATCGTGAACGACGGCGACGCCGCGGGCGTTGGCCGCCGCGGGATCCCCGGCGCCCACGAAGGCGGAGTCGACCGCCGCGGTGAGGGCAGCCGCATCGACCCCGGCGGGCCACTCGGCCGGGTTGAGAGCGCCGTCGCCCTCGGGCCACGCCGCCGTCGTGTCCGCGGCCGGCTTGTAGGCCACGGCGGTGGCGTCAGGGTCGGCGCCAAGGACGCATCCCTTGTCGGTGACGAGGGATGCGGTGCGCGGGAACAGCCCAAGGAACCGCGCCGTGACGCTGTGCGCTGTCTCGTCGATATCGGTGGAGACGACGGCCAGAACGGGACTGGCCGGCAGCACGTCCTCGGCGAAGAGGTCGTTGCTCGTCGGTCGCCCGGCGACGAACGCGGCCGAGCAGACGGTCTTGGCCGCCATGCTCGAGGCCTTGGCGGGGATCCCCACCCAGAGCAGCGCGCCGATCGCGACCACGAGCAGCACGCCCACGATCCCGAGCATCCAGAGGAGGGCCTTCTTCACCGCGTGCTCCTGTTCATCGTCCTGCCGCTCGAGTTCCGCACCCGCCGGATGCCGGTTCGAGGCTGTCAGGGCGATGGTGGCGCGAGCGACTCCGCCAGTCCACCGGGCGCGCTGACTTCTTGGGGATTCCGTGTCGGCGGTCATGGTCGCGGTGCACGGTCGGTTCCGGCGGCCGGACTCATTTGGGGGACGCTGCGTTGTGGTACGTCGATTCGGTCGATCAGAACGTCGGAATCGACTACCAGTGCAGGCCGGGTGCGTCGGCGGGCCACGTAGGGTCGGGGCGTGCAGCGTTCACGGCCCCGGATCCCCCATCTCGTGGTGGGGGCGTTGCTCCTGGCTGCCGGTGGCGCCGGGGCGCAGGCCGCAGCGGCGAGCCAACCCGTCCTTGCGCCGTCTGCTCGCTCCTACTCCGCTCTCGGCATCGGGTCGGCTGCATTCGGGGGCCGAGACCGATCCTCGGAACCCGGTGGCCGCCCCGGTGCTCGTCCCCATCGGACTCGGGTTCGTGACGGATGCCACCGCCGCTCAGGCGGGATCGGCAGGTCCGGGGGGTTCCTCGTCAGGCGGACCAGGCTCGGCTTCGTCTGGGCAGCCGGGAGCGTCGGACTCCCCGGCCCCGGGGGCGTCGGACCTCCTCGTCCGATCCCGTCGAGCCCTCCTCGACCAGCCCCGCTGGCGCCGCCCTCGACCCGGATGCGGTCGAGGCGGCGCTCGCCCCCCTCCTGACCGGCGGCGCCCTCGGACCCGGGCGCAGCCCCGCACACGTCATCGACGTCGCGACCGGCGAGGTGCTCTACGACGCGTCCGATGACCCGACCGTCCCCGCCTCGACCATGAAGCTGGTCACGGCCACCTCGGTGCTCGACGCCCTCGGCACGGACGCCAGGCTGCGCACGCGCGTGGTCGTGATCGATCCCGAGGCCACGACCCCACGTGTGGTGATCGTCGGGGCCGGCGATCCCAGCCTGCGGTCGACCGCGGCGAAGGTCGGCAGGGCCGGGACGAGCCTGACGCCAGCATCCCTCGAGGAGCTCGCCGCCTCGACAGCCCGCGCCCTTGCCCTGCAGGGGATCACCCGGGTCAAGGTCGGGTACGACGCCTCCCTGTTCACCGGGCCGGCGATGCATCCCAGTTGGGCCAGCTCCTTCCCCGCGGCCGGCATCGTCGCACCGGTCAGCGCGCTCGTGGTGGATCAGGGCCGCCGGACGCCGCGGGGGGTCAGCCGGGTCGCCGATCCAGCTGCCCGGGCGGCCGAGGTCTTCGCCGAGCAACTGGCCGCAGCCGGCGTGACGGTCCGCGGTGAGCCCAAGGAGGTGGCGGTTCCCGGCGACGCCGCGACCCTCGCGTACGTCGAGTCGCCCCCCGTGGGAGTGCTGGTCGAGCGGATGCTCTCGACCTCGGACAACGACTACGCCGAGATCCTGGGACGCCTCGGGGCGTCCGCCAGCGGTGAGCCCGCCAGCTTCGCGGGGGTCGCCGACCGCGCGGCTGCCGTGCTCGAGGAGTTGGCGTCGATGACTCCGGCGCCCGGTTCGCCGACGCATCGGGGCTCTCGCGGCGCAACCGGCTGGCGCCCTCCACCCTGACCGACCTCCTCGCGGCGACGTCGCTCGGCTATGGGTCGATCCACTCCGGTCTGCCGGTGGCCGGGGCGACGGGTTCCTTGGCTGCGAGGTTCCGCCCGCCGGGTCAACGGCCCGCGCGTGGGGTCGTGCGTGCCAAGACCGGGACATTGACGGGAGTTGGCTCGCTCGTCGGGTATGCCAGCCGGCCCGACGGTCGCCTCCTGGCCTTCGCCTTCGTGGATGGATCGACCCCCGGCGGCGCCCTGGCCGCGCGTGCCGCGTTCGATCGTGCCGCTGCCGCCCTCGTCAGCTGCGACTGCGAGGCCCCCTGACCGCAGGGCCCCACGACCCGCGGCCGCTCCCTGAACCAGTGCGAGCCAGCGCGCCTATGCTTCCCACGTGGCGAACCTCGTGGACTGGGCCCTGGCCGAGCAGATCGGGTTGCGGTTCATGCCCAAGGGGCCGACCACAACCCCGAGCGAGGCGCACGGCGTCGTCGCAGAGCTGCGCGAGCTCGCCCAACTGGCCCGCGAACCGGTTCGGGCGCTCACCGGCCTCGATGCCGACCCCGAGCACGCGCCAGCCGTGGTGGTGGACCGTGGGGAGTGGATCCAGTCCAACATCGCCGGGCTCGGAGTCGCACTGGACCCGTTCGTCTCCGCGCGGGCCGACAAGCCGGCGAACCCCGGGATCGAGGCAGTCGGCTCTCGGCTCACCGCCGCCCAGCTCGGCGGGGCGATGGCGTGGCTGTCGGGCAAGGTCCTCGGGCAGTACGAGGCGTTCTCCGCGCCCGGCAAGCCCGGTCGACTGCTCCTCGTCGCGCCGAACATCGTGCTCGTCGAGCGTGAGCTGGAGCTCGTGCAGCGCGACTTCCGCTACTGGGTCTGCCTGCACGAGGAGACCCACCGGGCGCAGTTCGGTGGGGTCCCGTGGATGCAGGACCACTTCCTGAGCGAGGTGCAGGCATTCGTCTCCATCAGCGACCTGTCGGTGGCCGACTTCATGGCCCGCCTCGGAGCGGTCGCCCAGTCCGTCGTCGGGGCAGCCCGCGGACGACCGGGGCCCAGCCTGATGGAGGCCTTCCAGACCCCTGCCCAGCGCGAGATCTTCGACCGGCTCACCGGCCTGATGTCCCTTCTCGAGGGTCACGCCGACTACGTGATGGACGAGGTCGGCCCCGACCACGTGCCCACGGTCGCCCAGATCCGGGAGCGCTTCGCAGCACGGCGCTCGCAGGCGGGGACGGTCGACGGCTTCGTGCGCCGCATGATGGGCATGGAGACCAAGATGCGCCAGTACACCAGCGGCGCGGACTTCGTGCGCTCGGTGATCGCCACGGCCGGTGACCAGGGCTTCGCCCAGATCTGGGACTCCCCGGAGAACCTGCCCTCCGCGGTGGAGATCGAGGACCCCGCGGCGTGGGTGCGCCGCGTGTTGGGCTGATGGCCGATCGGCGGCCCCCGCGGGCCGCAGTGCGCGCAGCGGTCCGGGCGTGCCTTGCGGACCTCGAGCCCGGCGAGCGGGTGATCGTGGCGCTCAGCGGGGGAGCTGACTCCCTCGCGCTGACGGCTGCCACGGTCGCGGTGGGCGCCGACCTCGGGCTGCTGTGCGAGGCGGTGGTGATCGACCACCAGCTCCAAGCTGGCTCGGGGGAGGTTGCGGAACGGGCCGCCGAGCAGGCGCGGATCCTGGGGTGCCTTGACGCCCGGGTGATCGCTGTCGACGTACCCCAGGGATCGGGCTCCGGGGGCGTGGAGGCGGCGGCGCGCGGGGCGCGTTACGCGGCGCTGGACGCATTGGCGGCTGAGGAGCCATCGGCCGCCGCCGTCCTCCTGGGGCACACCCGTGAGGACCAGGCCGAGACCGTGCTGCTCGGACTCGCCCGTGGCTCGGGCACCCGGTCGCTGGCCGGGATGGCTGCACGGGCCGGGGTCTACCGACGGCCCCTGCTCGAGCTGCCGCGGGACGTGGTGCTCGCGGCCGCGTTCGAGGCCGCAACCGCGGACCCACGGCTCGAACCATGGACCGACCCGCACAACACAGACGCGGGGTTCGCCCGCGTGCGGGTCCGCCACGAGGTCCTGCCGGTGCTCGAGGAGGCGCTCGGTCCCGGGATCGTCGAGGCGCTGGCCCGCACGGCGACCCAGGCGCGCGAGGACGCCGACGCCCTGGACGCCTGGGCCGAGCGAGTGTGGGCGCAGGCTCTAGGGCGCGCCACGCACAACACAGCGGCCGCGTCCGACACCCCGGCACCTTCGGCGGGCACTGGCTCGCCTGATCTTGGAAGGTCATTGCCGCAAGAGGAGCAAGAACCTTCCAAGATCACGGAGCAGGCTGCCGGCGCAGCCACGATTGCCGCCCAGCCCGGCCTCCGCCGTGTTGCCCAATGCGGCCCTCACCACCGCGGGGGAACGCCTTCCCCCCGCGATCGTGCACCGCGTGGTCCGCCGGTTCCTGATCGGGGCCGGCTGCCCCGTCGGCTCGCTGACGGCCGGTCACATCCGCTCCGTGGCCGCATTGCTCGAACCTGGGGCCTCCGTGCGAGCCGAAGTGGCCCTGCCCGGCGACCGACGGGCCCGCAAGGAGGACGGTGCCCTGGTTGTGAGAGTCTGACCCTCGTGGACGCTGCGGACATTGGTACTGACCTCGAGAAGGTCCTGCTCGACGAGGCGACGTTGCAGGCCCGCCTGCGCGAGATGGCCGCCCAGGTCGACGCCGACTACGAGGGCCGCGACGTCCTGCTCGTGGGGGTGCTCAAGGGCGCGGTGATGGTCATGGCCGACCTCGCCCGGGCGATGAGCATCCACCTGCAGATGGACTGGATGGCGGTGTCGTCCTACGGATCGTCGACGAAGTCCTCGGGCGTCGTGCGGATCCTCAAGGACCTCGACACCGACATCACCGGCCGGCACGTGCTGATCGTCGAGGACATCATCGACTCAGGGCTGACGCTGTCCTGGCTGATGCGCAACCTGACCGCCCGCGGGGCGGCGTCGGTCGAGGTGCTCACGATGCTGCGCAAGCCCGAGGCCGTGAAGGTCGAGCTGGAGCCCAAGTACATCGGCTTCGACATCCCCAACGAGTTCGTCGTCGGGTACGGCCTGGACTACGCCGAGAAGTACCGCAACCTGCGCGAGATCGGGACCCTGGCCCCGCACGTGTACAGCTGAGGTCAGGGGCATCTCGGGCCTCCCGGGTCCCGGTTCGTCACTCAGATGGCCTAATCCCACGCGTCGGATTCATCCGGACGGGTGATCACGTGCCCAGGGTCCAGCACGGAGCGTGACACGCGCCTGCCGCTATGGATACCCTGCGCTCACCTCTGAGCCCGGAAGGCCCGACATGTCCCGCTCCCGCTCGCTCGCCCTGATCGTCGCAGCAGCGCTGACTGCGGCGCTCGCCCCGGCGGCCCTCGCCTCCGCAGCAGCCCCGGCCAAGGAGGACAACGCCAAGTCCGAGCACGACCGGATCGTCGAGTACTGGACCCCCGAGCGGATGAAGGCCGCCAAGCCCCGCGACTTCGTCCGCCAGAAGGACGGTTCGTTCGAGCTGGCCCCGACGCCGAAGCGGGCAAGGCCTGCCGGTGGAACCGCGGCGACGGTCCCGTCGTCGGCAGGTCACGGGCTCGCTCGTGGACCCTGGGTTGACGGCAGCAGGTCCAGACGCGGACGGGCAAGGTCTACTTCACGCTGGGGAGTCCGGAGTACGTGTGCTCGGAGCGTCGCTGAGGATCGAAGCTTCGACACGACGCGAGGACCGCCGGTCGTGCTGACGGCGGCGCACTGCGCCTACGACAGGGACCGAAAGGGCTTCGCCTCCAAACTGGCTGTTCATCCCGGACTTCGACTCGAATCCAGTCCTGGACACGTCTGCGTGCTCGACGCACGCGAGCTACGGATGTTGGACGGCGACGGCGCTCGTCGTCCACAAGGAGTTCGCCTCGCCGCCGGCGTTCAACGACACCGGCCACCAGACACGACTTCGCGTTCGCCGTCGTCGGCCCGGGGGGAAGGCGAGTGAGGCGCAATGGACCTCGACGAGCAGTCGGTGCAGTACCCAGTCGATCATCGACGAGTGCCGCCGGGTCTACAGCGTTGAGCGCGTTCGGCTACCCAGCAGGCTGGGCCGTACACGGGCTCGGACCTGACCTACTGCTCGGGCACCAATCATTCGACGACGCCATACAACGGCGGACGCGACGTGGGGGCTGGCCTGTGACATGACCGGCGGGTCGTCCGGCGGCCCGTGGCTCGACACGGGCTCGATCGCACGACCGGCGTCGGGCGGAGCAATCGGTTCACTGAACTCCTACGGCTACACGGGCAAGCGCGTACATGTACGGGCCGAAGTTCAACGCCAAGACCAGCGACGGTCTACGCCGACGCTGAGGCGCTGGTCGAGAGTCACGAGCCCGATCGAGCAACAGCCAGGCGCCGTTGCCTGAGCCGCCGATCGCGCCGACGCCCACATCAGCATCCCGTAAGGGCATACGCCCAGCGCGAACCGCGGAAGCCGGTGTCGGTGGATCGGTGTAGTTTCTTCATACGGGCGCGCGGCCCGGCGGGTGAGTGCGGGCTGGGGCGGCACGCACGGCCCGAGGGACGGTCGGGGTGACCCGGGCAAGGATGGACGTGAAGCGCTTCCTACGTGGTCCGATCTTCTGGATCCTGATCGCCACGCTGCTGCTGCTCATCGGCAGCAGCCTGGTCAGCGACGTCACCGGCCCGCGCCAGGTGGACACCTCAGCGATGATGACCTCCCTGGACAAGGGCGAGATCAGGACCGCCCTGCTCGTCGACGTCGACCAGCGCATCGAGGCCGAGTACACAGACGGGTCCAAGAAGTTCGCCGAGTACATCGACGGCCAGGGCGTGAAGCTCCAGGAGCGCATGCAGGCCGAGGTGGACAAGGGCACGCTCGAGTCCTACAACGTGAAGGTCCCGCGCCAGTCGTTCCTGGTGACGATGCTGGTCTCGCTGCTCCCGATCTTCCTCGTCCTCGTGCTGCTGTTCTTCTTCATGAACCAGATGGGCGGCGGCTCGAAGGTCATGAGCTTCGGCAAGTCCAAGGCCAAGCCGCTGAGCAAGGACCTGCCCAAGACCACCTTCGCCGACGTCGCCGGCGCCGAGGAGGCCGTGGAGGAGCTCGGGGAGATCAAGGAGTTCCTCCAGGATCCGGCCCGGTTCCAGGCCGTCGGCGCCAAGATCCCCAAGGGCGTCCTGCTCTACGGCCCGCCCGGCACCGGCAAGACCCTGCTGGCCCGCGCCGTGGCAGGTGAGGCCGGTGTCCCGTTCTTCTCCATCTCCGGCTCGGACTTCGTCGAGATGTTCGTCGGCGTCGGCGCCTCGCGTGTCCGCGACCTCTTCGAGCAGGCCAAGACCAACGCCCCCGCGATCATCTTCGTCGACGAGATCGATGCCGTCGGCCGCCATCGTGGAGCGGGGCTGGGCGGTGGGCATGACGAGCGTGAGCAGACCCTGAACCAGCTGCTGGTCGAGATGGACGGCTTCGACGTGTCCGGCGGCGTCATCCTGATCGCCGCGACCAACCGGCCGGACATCCTGGACCCCGCGCTCCTGCGCCCGGGTCGCTTCGATCGGCAGATCCAGGTCTCCCCGCCGGACCTCCTCGGCCGCCACGAGGTGCTCAAGGTGCACGCCCGCGGCAAGCCGATGGCCCCGGGGGTCGACCTCCAGGCAGTCGCCCGGCGCACTCCGGGCTTCACCGGCGCGGACCTGGCCAACGTCCTCAACGAGGCCGCCCTTCTGACGGCGCGTTCCGGCGCGGCCCTGATCGACAACCGGGCCCTCGACGAGGCGATCGACCGTGTGATCGCCGGTCCGCAGAAGCGCACCCGCGTCATGGACGACAAGGAGAAGCGGATCACCGCCTACCACGAGGGTGGCCACGCCCTGGTGGCCGCGGCACTTCCCGGCAACGACCCCGTGCACAAGATCACGATCCTGCCGCGCGGCCGGGCGCTCGGCTACACGATGGTCCTGCCCGACCAGGAGAAGTACTCGACCACCCGCAGCGAGATGCTCAACCAACTGGCGTACATGCTCGGAGGGCGCGCGGCCGAGGAGCTGGTCTTCCACGACCCCACCACCGGGGCCTCGAACGACATCGAGAAGGCCACCGCTGTCGCCCGGGCCATGGTCACCCAGTACGGCATGACCGAGCGTCTTGGTGCCATCCGCTACGGCAAGGAGAACGGCGAGGTCTTCCTCGGTCGCGACATGGGCCACACCCGCGACTACTCCGAGGAGATCGCCGCCGCGATCGACGAGGAGGTCCGCAGCCTCATCGACCACGCCCACAACGAGGCCTTCGAGATCCTGGTCGACAACCGCGACGTGCTGGACAGGCTCGTCATCGAGCTCCTCGAGAAGGAGACGTTGAACAAGGAGCAGGTGGCCACGATCTTCGAGGAGCTGCGCCTGCGGCCCTCGCGCCCGGCCTGGACGGGCTCGGAGCGGCGCGCCCCCTCGGACCGCCCTCCGGTGGACGTCCCCGAGCGGCTCGGCGATCCGATCGGAGTCGGCGGCTCCATGCTCGGCGCGTACGGGTTGCCCGCCCCCGGCGGGACCTACGGCTCGCCGATCCCCGGGTCCTACGGACCGCCCGCCCCTGACGGCACGTACCCCAATCCGATTCCGTCCGGCTCCAACGGCGCCCCGGCGACCGTCCATCGGGAGCTCGACGGGGTGGGACCCGGCACCTGGAGCGCCCGGAACCCCCGGGACCCCCGGCCCGGCGGGCAGCAACGGCGGCCAGTCCCACGGCCCCGGCGCCACGCACCCGTCCGCGGCGCCCCCCACCCCACCACCCGTCACTGACCGCCACGCTGAGGGCTCCCCGCCGGCCGGACACGCCCCCGGTGACCCCGCTGACCCGACAGGTGAGGTCCGGCCGCCTGGGTCGGACCAGTGAACGGCGTCGACCCCGTCCACGGGTTCGCCCAGCAGCCCCTGACCGAGCCGATCGACCTCGAGCGCGCCTCAGCGGCGGTGCGCGAGCTGCTGATCGCGATCGGCGAGGACCCCGATCGGGATGGGCTGCGTGACACCCCGGACCGGGTCGCCCGCAGCTACGCCGAGATCTTCCGCGGGCTTCGCGAGGATCCCGAGGACATCCTGTCGACCACCTTCGACCTCGGCCACGACGAGATGGTGCTGGTCAAGGACATCGAGGTCTACTCCACCTGCGAGCACCACCTGGTGCCGTTCCACGGCGTGGCTCATGTGGGCTACATCCCGAGCCGGGACGGGCGGATCACTGGCCTGAGCAAGATCGCCCGACTGGTCGACGTCTACGCCAAACGTCCCCAGGTCCAGGAGCGGCTCACCACCCAGGTCGCCGACGCCATGGTGCGGGCCCTGCAGCCCCGCGGCGTCATCGTGGTCATCGAGTGCGAGCACCTCTGCATGTCCATGCGTGGTGTGCGCAAGCCCGGGGCACGCACCGTCACCAGCGCCGTGCGGGGCGGCCTGAGGGAGCCGGCGACCAGGGCCGAGGTCATGTCGCTGATCCTGAAGGCCTAGGCATGCACCCGCTCGGGCTGCCCGACTCGCTGGCCGGTGTTCGGCGCACCCTGGTCATGTCGGTGCTCAACGTCACGCCGGACTCCTTCTCCGACGGCGGCCGCTTCGTCGAGGTGGACGTCGCCGTGGCCCACGCCCTGGCACAGGTTGCTGCCGGCGCGGACCTCATCGACGTCGGGGGGGAGTCCACCCGGCCCGGCGCGCAGCGGATCTCCGCCGACGAGGAGCTCGGTCGCACCATCCCCGTCGTCGAGCGGCTGGTCAGCCACGGGGTCGTGGTCAGCATCGACACGATGCGCAGCGACGTTGCCGCGGCGGCCGTGCTGGCGGGGGCCAGCCTGGTCAACGACGTCTCCGGAGGGCTCGCGGATCCCCGGATGCACGCCTGGGTCGCCAGCGTGGACGTCCCCTACATCGCGATGCACTGGCGGGGCCACTCGACCGACATGGAGCGACTGGCCACCTACGACGACGTCGTCGCCGAGGTGTGTGGGGAGCTCTCCGACCGTCTGGCCGAGCTGGCCTCCGCGGGTGTGGATCCCGCCCGCGTGATCCTCGATCCAGGTCTCGGATTCGCCAAGAACTCCGCGCACAACTGGGCCCTGCTCGCGGCACTGCCCCAGCTGGCGGCACTCGGGCATCCGGTGCTGATCGGCGCCAGCCGCAAGCGCTTCCTCGGTGAGCTCCTCGGCGAGCCCGGGGTACCCCGGTCCGTGGAGGAACGCGACGCCGCCACCGACGCCGTCACCGCGCTTGCTTCCGCAGCCGGGGCGTGGGCGGTGCGCGTCCACGACGTCCGCGGCTCGCGCGACGCGATCGCCGTCGCCGGCGCGTGGCGAGCGGCCATGCCCCGCGACGCCGACGCCCCCACGGACTCCGCCCAGACAGGCAGGCCCGCATGACCGACACCTTCAGCCGGGACCTCGACCGCATCAGCCTCAAGGGCGTGCGCGCCCGCGGGTTCCACGGGGTCTTCGACGAGGAGCGACGCGACGGGCAGGAGTTCCGCGTCGACGTGATCCTCGGGGTGCACTCCATCTCCAAGGCCGCCCGGACCGACGACCTGCAGCACACGGTCGACTACGGCGGTGTCGCGCAGGCGGTGGTCGAGGTCATCGAGGGTCCGGCGGTGAACCTGATCGAGACGCTGGCCGTGGCCATTGCCGAGCGCTGCCTGGCATTCGACTACGTGCGGGCCGTGAAGGTGACCGTGCACAAGCCGCACGCACCCATCCCCGTGCCCTTCGACGATGTGTCGGTCAGCATCACGAGGGCTCGATGACCCGCGCTGCCCTGGCGCTGGGCGCCAACCTCGGCGACCCGCGGTCGACGCTGCGTGCGGCGGTGGCGAGCCTGTCCGCGCACCCCGATGTCGCGGTGGCCCAGGTCTCCAGCCTGTGGCGCACCGCGGCCGTGGGCGGTCCGGAGCAGCCCGACTACCTCAACGCGGTGGTCCTCGTCGACACCGACCTGGAGGCACGGGCCCTGCTGGACCTCGCCCACGAGCTGGAGGATGCCGCCGGCAGGGTGCGCGACGTCCGCTGGGGACCGCGCACGCTGGACGTGGACCTCCTGGCCGTCGGCGACCAGCGCAGCGACGAACCCGAGCTGACCCTCCCGCACCCTCGGGCGCATCAGCGCGGGTTCGTGCTGGCCCCGTGGGCCGAGGTTGACCCCGGATTCCTCCTCGCCCCGGCCACGGGCCCGGAACTGAGTGTCTCCGAGTGGGCCTCCCTCGTCACGGACCAGGCGGTCGAGCAGGTCGAGGGGGGTCCCTGGTGGCAATGAAGCCCACATCGATCCCGTGGCTGTTCGGGGTCGCCGGAATCGCAGCGCTGCTCGGCTGGGGATTCGCGGCATGGGTCGATGGCAATGGCCGGCTCCCCGCCGTCCCGTGGCTGGCTGTCGTGATGATCTGGGTGGTTGCCGGCTTCGTGGGGGCGTGGGCGGTGGTGGCGCGGCGACGGCTGCACCCCAAGCCCGGCGCGCCCCGGATGGCCCCGCTGATGGCGGCACGCACCACGGCCCTGGCCCTGGCCGGATCGCGCACTGGCGCGGTCGTCTTCGGGATCTACGGCGGGGTCGCCCTCCGGTTGCTGGATGAGACAGCAGTCGCCGCCGGCCGTGAGCGGCTCCTGGCCGCGGCCCTCGCCTCACTGGGCGGCTTCATCCTGGCGGCGCTCTCACTGTGGCTCGAGCACAACTGCCGGCTGCCCGACGACACCGACGAGGCGAAGACCCGGGTTCCCGGATCAGATCCGGGTCCGGCCGGAGCCGCGTCCTGATCCGCCAGTCCGCCCGAGGCCGGTCAGTGGCGCACTCCCCGCGAGGGCGTGGACTAACGTGTGCCCCATGAGCGACCACGCCACCCAGCATCCCGATCTCGCCTACGAGGACTGGCCCTACGAGGACCTGCGCGACACCGCGTTCGAGCGTGCTCGCCAGTACCACGACCTCAAGTTCTTCACCGACCTGATGGCCCACACGCCGGCCCTGACGGCTACGGCTGACGAGGGCGGCTCGCTGGGGGAGACCGCCGGCTCGTTCATCGAGACGATCGAGGCGGCGAAGCAGGCGTTCAGCCGGACGGGGGTCGGCGACCTCGAGCCACTGTTCGTCGCCGTGTTCGCCACCTACCTTCGCGAGCACCCCGAGCGCTGACGTCCGCCGAGGGGTCAGGCGTTCACCGGTCGACGTCCCCGCAGACGATCAGGAAGCTGGCTATCGCGGCCGGGAGATCCCCCACGGCCGTCCCCTCGAGCGCGGATCCCATCGCAGCGGCGTTCCCGAAGCCGGCGCTGCGCAGCTTCAACCGCCAGGGAGTCCGGTCGTTTCGCGACACCAGCAGGTAGGCGTTGATCCCGGCTGGGTTCTCGGTCCAGCTGTAGGTCGAGCCCTCGGGGACGCGCACGACCTTGGGCAGCCGGACGTCGACCGGTGCGCCCACCGACCCGGTGAGCTGCTCGGCCGCCCATGCCACCAGGCCGATGCTCGGCGCCAGTTCATCGACCAGCATGCGGATGCGAGCACGCGAGTCGCCGTCTGCGCCCGTGGGCACCTCGAACGTGGGGTAGGGCAGGTAGGGATCGTCGCGGCGCAGGTCGAGGTCGACGCCGCTGGCCCGGGCGACCGGCCCGGATGCCCCGAAGCCCAGGGCCTGCCCTGCGGTGAGGACCGCGACGCCCGCGTAGGAGGTGTCGAGCACGGCGGCCAGGTCAGGGCCGTCGAGCTCGGCGAGGGCCGCGCCGGGCCCAGGGGCGGACCACGCGACGGCCGCATCGGACACACGGCTCACCCATTCGTCCGACACGTCGGCCCGGACGCCGCCGACCTGGCAGAACATCGGGTGCACGCGATGGCCGGTGGCCGCCTCGATCAGGTCCAGGATTTCCTCGCGCCATCCCCACGCGCGAGCGCGCCAGGAGTCGGGCAGGTCCCCTGGCAGCGGGGCGAGGAACGCGAGGTGGTGGGCGATCCGGGTCAGCTCGCACAACAGGATCCGCAGGTGCTGGGCCCGCTCGGGTGGCGTGAGGCCCAGCGCCCGTTCCACGCCGACGACCACGCCGATCTCCGAGCAGAACGCCGACAGCCAGTCGTGGCGGTCCACGAGCATGAGGATCTGGCGGTAGTCGCGGGACTCGAACAGCTTCTCAGCACCCCGGTGGACGGTACCCGGGATCCACTCGGCCGCCATCACCACACCGTCGGCGATCTCCAGCGAGATCGTCGGCAGTCCGTCGAGAGACGGGTGGTCCGGGCCCAGGGCGATGTCACCGGGGAGGCGCGCGGCATCGACCAGCCGATGGACCACAGGCCCCTGCGCAGCGTGCATCGGCCAACCCTACGCCGCTGGCCTACGCTGGCCGCATGGTCGAGCCCCTGTCCGTCGACGACGCATTCGCCCCTCCCGGTGAGGCATGGCACCCGGTGTCCCCCAAGCTGGCCACGGCCCGGCGGATCACGTTGGTGCTGCTGATGCTGCTCCTGCTGGTGGGACTGGTCCTGCTGGCATTCGTCCCGGGGGCGCGCACCGTCGCCCTGATCCTGATGGGGGTGTGGCTGGTCGCGCTGATCTGGATGTGGTGGCTGATCGGGCGTCGGGTACGGTCCTTCGGCTACGCGGAGCGCGAGGACGACCTGTTGGTCACCAGCGGGATCATGTTCCGCCGGCTCGTGGTGGTCCCATACGGACGGATGCAGCTCGTGGACATCACCGCCGGCCCGCTGGACAGGCGTCTCGGCGTAGCGACCGTCCAGCTGCACACCGCGGCCGCGACCACCAACGCCACGATCCCCGGCCTGCCTCCCGCGGAGGCCGCGGGCCTTCGTGACCGGCTCGCGGCCCGTGGCGAGCAGCGGAGCGCCGGGCTGTGACCGAGCCCCCGAACGCTGGTTCGGGACCTGGCGACGCGATCCCGGCCACCGCCAGCCCAGCAGCGCCGAGCTCCTCGGCCGTCAGCCCGGCTGCCCTGGGCACCCCGCGCCGACGGACCCACCCGCTGACTCCCCTGGTGGCCTCCGTGCGCTCCCTCGGTGTGCTCGTCGGCATCTTCGTGGTGTTCGGCTCAGGGAACCTGCGCGACCTCGCCGCCAACCTTGGTGGGCTGCTGGGGCTGGTGCTCATCCTCGGTGCCTTCGCTGTCCTCATGCTGATATCGCTGGGCGTCAACTACCTGGCCTGGACCCGCACGGAGTACTTCTTCGACGAGTCCGGCGACTTCCGCCTCGATTCCGGGGTGCTGCAGCGCAACGAACGGCGCCTGACCCTCTCCCGCCTGCAGAGCGTCGACACCACCCGCCCGTTGCTCGGTCGGGTCGTGGGGTTGTCGCAGGTGCGCATCGAGGTGGCGGGTGGAGGGGACTCGCGGGTCCTGCTCTCGTACCTCACCGACTCCGACGCGCAGGCCCTGCGTGCCGAGATCATCGCCCGTGCCGCGGGGATGTCCCCAGACGTGGGGGAGGCGCCGGAAGCCATCCTCGCCACCGTGCCGACCGGCGACCTGGTCGTGAGCCTGCTCCTTCGCAGCGAGACGATGGTGGTGTTCGCGATCTCGCTCCTCGTCGTGCTCACTGTCACGGCGACTGAGGGCCCCTCGGGGCTGCTGCTGATCCTGGTCACCGGCGGCCTCCCGCTGGCAGCGGTCTTCGGTCAGTTCGGCCGCTTCTTCGGGTTCACGGTCGCGGACTCACCCGATGGCCTGAGGCTGCGCCACGGACTGATCAACGTGCAGAGCCAGACCGTCCCGCCCGGGCGGGTCCAGGCCATCGAGATCTCCGAACCGCTTCTGTGGCGGCGCAAGGGCTGGGTGCGGGTCTCCCTCAACGTCGCGGGAACCCGGGCCGACGACAACGGCCAGCAGGAGCATGTGCTCCTTCCGGTGGCGCCGCACGAGGTGGCTCGCCAGATCATCGCGAGGGTCATGCCCGGAGTCGATCCCGGCATCCTGGACTTCACGCCAGCCCCCGACCGTGCCCGCCGCCGCGCCTGGCTGCAGTACAAGAACCTCGGAGTCGCTCACGACGAGCGGGTGCTCGCGGCGCGGCGTGGCTTCCTCACGCGACGGGTTGCGGTGATCCCGCACGCCCGGACGCAGTCAGTGGGGATCTCGCAGGGCCCGTGGCAGCGGCGGCTCGGGCTGGCCTCGGTGCAGGTGGATTCAACACCCGGGCCGGTGTCGATCGTCGTCCTGCACCGATCGACGGGCGAGGCCCGCCGGATCGCCGAGGAGCAACTGGTGCGTGCCGCCGCCAGCCGCGCGACCGGGCCGGGCGATCGCTGGATGACTGGGCCCCGGGCGCCGCAGCCCGCCCGCTCGGATTCAGGCGACAGGGACCCGGCGGCCCCGGCCCCAACCCTGGCAGCCCCCGCATCGGGCCCCGCACCAGCTGAAGCGGCCCCGACGCCGGCGGCCCCCATCTCGGCGGAGGCGGCCACGGAGTTGGGCCAAGGTTCGCCATAGCGACACGCGACGCTCCCTCGAAGGCGGGGGTCCATCGGCGAGGATCTGTCCATGACCGAGGTGATGAACCCGCCCCGCCGCGGCGCCGGCGCGGCATCCACAGCCCCGCTGCGCACCCGCGAACCGCGCGGCATCATCGATCCAGGTGACTCCTCGCGACGGCTCGCCGGACTGGTCGGCAGGCAGCTGACGCAGGCGGACACCTCCCTGGAGCGGATCGTGCTGACCATCGCCGCAGACCCGGTCCATCTGATCGTCATATCCGGGCCCGTTCGGTTCGAGCGGCCCGAGGGCCCTGGCCTGACCCTGGAGGGCGCGCGGGCCGCTGCCCTCGTCGCCGGTTGGGTCGGGCGGCTCGTGACCGAGCTCCGCGTCGACGAGGCAGGCGGCTTGCACGTGGGGCTCGGCGAGTACCGGCTCGCTGCAGCCGCGGAGGCCGCTCACGAGGCGTGGGAGATCCGAGGGATGGATGGCGGGCTCATGGTCTGCCTCCCCGGCGGGCGGATATCGGTCTGGGCACCGACCTTCGGCCGGATCCCGACCGCACGCGCCACCGGCCGGTAGGCCCGGGCCGGCTACGGGTCCCGGCACACCAACCCAGCCCCAGCGGGCGCTTGGCGGTGCGCGGTGGCAGGCTGCCATCCGATGAGTGCTGATCGCTCCCCCGAGGAGCCGAACCCCGCCCCCCGACTCGCAGTCGGGGTCATCGGTGTGGGTCGGGCCGGTGCGCCGCTGGCCGCCGCCCTCGCCCGGGCCGGCCACCCACTCGTCGGGGCGCACGCGGTCTCGCAGCATTCCCAGCGCCGGGTGGCGGAGTTCCTGCCCGGGACCCCCCTGCTCAGCGCCGCCGCGGTCATGGCCGCCGCCGACCTCGTCCTGATCACTGTTCCCGACGATGTCCTGGCCAACCTGGTCGCGGGGCTGGCGGACACCGGGGCGGTCACCCCCGGGCAGTTCCTCGTGCATGCCTCGGGGCGCTACGGCGCGGCGGTGCTTGAGCCGGCCACCCGACTGGGCGCTCTGCCCATGGCGTTGCACCCGGTCATGACCTTCACCGGCTCGCGCTCGGACCTCGACCGCCTGGCCGGCTGTCCGTTCGGGGTGACGGCGCCCAGGGTGCTGCGCCCGGTCGCCGAGGCGCTGGTCGTCGAGATGGGTGGCGACCCGATGTGGGTCCCGGAGGAGGCGCGCCCGCTCTACCACGCGGCTCTGGCCAACGGGGCGAACCATCTGGTGACGCTCATCGCCCAGACCTTGGACCTGCTGTCGATTGCAGGGATCGAGAACCCCTCCGGGCTGGTCCGCCCGCTGCTGACGGCGGCCCTGGACAACGTCCTGGCGATGGGCGACGAAGCCCTCACCGGTCCCGTCGCTCGCGGGGATGCGGGCACGGTCGCGGCCCACCTCGACGCCCTGTCCCGGGCAGCCCCGGAGGCCCGGGCAGCCTACGTCGCGATGGCCCGCCTCACGGCCGACAGGGCGCTGGCTGCGGGCCGACTCGACCCGGCGACGGCCGAGTCCCTGCTCGACGTCCTCGGCTAGGCGGATCACCGGGTCGCGAGCGACCGGAGGCTGCCACCGCGCGTCGGAGGCCCTGCCCGTCCACCCCTGCCCGTCGGGGCCTCGTCGGCCCTCCGCAGCCCACTTCCAACCGGTCCGGATTTCCGACTGCTCGCGCTCGCGAATCCGGATCAACCTCGGTTTGGGCCGCGCGAAAGCGGATCTCGCGAAGGAGGTGGCGGGCGGGCACGGGCTGGGGGAACGAGTTGGTGCGCGACGCACTAGGGTCGGCGACGGGAATGGCCGCCCCGTGCCGACGGGCGGCCGGCGTGGTGCAGGATCGATCCTCGAACGGTGTGTGCCGTGGTGGGCGATCGTGGGAGGAGCAGCATGAGCCAGACCGAAGCGAAGGCCGGACCGCCGCCGGTGATGCGCGTTGTGCGCACCCGGGAGTCCCTGGATGACGCGTACGCGAGCCTGCCCGTGCCGTCCGTGCGCTCGGCCCGGGCCGCACGCGCGGCTGTGTTCACCATGGGCGCCCTGCACGAGGGGCACGTCGCACTGATCCGCGCGGCCCGCGGCGAGGTGGGCCCGACCGGTCACGTCACCGTGACGGTGTTCGTGAACCCCCTGCAGTTCGGCGCCGGCGAGGACCTCGAGCGCTACCCACGCACCCTCAAGGCCGACCTCGGGATCTGCGCCTCCGAGGACGTCGACCTCGTCTTCGCCCCTGCGGCCGACGTGCTCTACCCGACCGGTGACCCGGAGGTGCGCATCGACCCGGGCCAGTTGGGCTCGATCCTGGAGGGGGCGGTGCGCCCCGGGCACTTCGCCGGGGTCCTGACGGTGGTCATGAAGCTGCTGCACATGACCCGGCCAGATGCCACGTTCTTCGGGGAGAAGGACTACCAACAGCTCACCCTGATGCGCCGCATGGTCGCCGACCTCGACCTCCCGGTGAAGGTCCATGGCGTCCCCACCGTCCGCGAGTCCGACGGGCTGGCGCGATCGAGCCGGAATCACTACCTGTCGGAGGAGGAGCGCGCCCTGGCCACGGCTGTCCCCGCGGCCCTGGCCGCAGGCGTGACGGCCGCTGACCTCGGCCGGTCCGCCGACGCCGTCGTGGGTGCCGCGGAGCTCGAACTCATGCGTGTGGGGCTGGCTCCGGACTATGTCGCGCTCACTGATCCGGCTCTGGGCCCGGCTCCTGAGGTCGGCCCTGCCCGGCTCCTGCTGGCCACGCGGGTCGGCCAGACGCGACTGATCGACAACACACCGGTTACGTTGCGCAGATGAGCACTGCGGGGCTGGGCGCGGACCGGCTGGTGATCCCCACCTCCGTGGCTGCTCCGGACCCGGGGTGGTTCACCTCGGCGGACGTCGTCGTGATCGGTTCGGGGGTCGCCGGGCTGTCGCTCGCGCTGAACATCCGCCGGCTCGGCCACCGGGTCCTGGTGGTCACCAAGTCCTGGGTCGAGGAGGGCGCGACCCGCTGGGCGCAGGGCGGGATCGCCGCCGCCCTGGCCGACGGCGACTCCCCGGCCGACCACGAGCGCGACACCCTCGTGGCAGGTGCTGGGCTGTGCGACCCGGCCGCGGTCCACGAGCTGTGCACGTTGGGCCCCGCCGCCGTGCGCAACCTGATCGCCGCCGGGGCGCGGTTCGACCAGGACACCAGCGGCGGCATCGCCCTGACCCGCGAGGGCGGGCACCTGCGCGACCGGATCGCCCACGCAGGCGGGGATGCGACGGGTGCGGAGATCTTCCGGGCCCTGGTGGCCGCGATCGCCGACGACCCGGGGATCGAGCTGGTCCAGCACGCCCTGGCCCTCGACCTGCTCACCGACGCCCACGGGGGCGTCCAGGGGCTCACGCTGCACGTCATCGGCGAGGGCCAGCATGACGGGGTCGGCGCCGTGCTCGCCCCTGCCGTCGTCATCGCGACCGGTGGGCTGGGACAGGTCTTCGCGCAGACGACGAACCCCGCCGTCGCGACCGGCGACGGCATGGCCCTGGCACTTCGGGCCGGCGCAGAGGTCGCCGACCTCGAGTTCGTGCAGTTCCACCCGACGGTCATGTACCTCGGGCCCGAATCGACCGGGCAGCAGCCGCTGGTCAGTGAGGCGGTGCGCGGCGAGGGCGCCTTCCTGGTCGACGACGACGGCGTGCGGTTCATGCAGGGCCTGCATCCACTGGCTGACCTCGCCCCCCGCGACGTCGTGGCCAAGGCGATCACCCGCCGGATGCGCGAGCAGGGCCGGGCGCACATGTGGCTCGACGCCCGCGCCCTCGGTGACCGCTGGGAGACGCGGTTCCCGACCATCCTCGAGTCCTGCCGACGGCACGGGATCGATCCGGCGCACGACCTCATCCCAGTCGCCCCGGCCCAGCACTACGCGTCCGGTGGCGTGCGCACCGACCTCCTGGGGCGGACCACGATCCCCGGGCTGTACGCCGCGGGGGAGGTGGCCTGCACCGGCGTGCACGGCGCAAACCGGCTGGCCTCGAACTCCCTGCTCGAGGGCCTGGTCTTCCCCGAGCGGATCGTGTCGGTGCTGGCCGAGGGTCTGCCCCGCCGTGGGGATCCTGTCGTCCGCTCCGAGCATCGCGGCCTGGTCGCCAATGCCAACCGCCGGGCGATGCAGGTCCTCATGACCGACGGCGTGGGGGTCATCCGCACGGCCGAGTCGTTGACCGCCGCAGCCGACGGCCTTGCCGACATGGTCGTCGGCGACCTGCCGCAGGGACGCAGCAAGCATGCGTGGGAGACCACCAACCTGCACGCCATCTCCTCGGTCCTGACCGCCCACGCACTGGCCCGTCAGGAGACCCGCGGCTCGCACTGGCGCGAGGACTTCCCCGACGTCGACGACCGGGAGTGGCGCGTGCGCCTCGTGGCCACGGCCGATCCCGACGGGGTGGTGCACACCCGCCGAGAACCGGTGCCGCCGCACGACTACCGCACCCCCGGGACCTGAGGAGGCCACCGATGGGAACCCTGGACGAACTGGCCGCGGCCGGACTCGACCCCGACGCGATCGACGCCCTGATCCGCGCGACGCTCGCCGAGGATCTCGGGGGAGGGGTCGACGTCACCTCGGTGGCGACCGTGCCCGAGGAACAGGTCGCCACCATGGACCTGACCGCGCGAGCCGCTGGCGTGGTGGCCGGGATCCCGGTGGCGGCGCGCGTGTTCGAGATCGAGTCCGATGCCCGCAGCGAGGTGACGATCGTCCGCGCCGACGGAGAACGGGTCCAGCGCGGGGATGTCGTGCTCACCGTCACGGGCCGGACCCGCTCGCTGCTGGTCTGCGAGCGCACGGCGCTGAACCTCCTGTGCCACCTGTCCGGCGTGGCCACCGCCACCGCCGCCTGGGCCGATGCCCTGTCCGGCACGCGCGCCCGCGTCCGCGACACCCGCAAGACCACGCCCGGCCTTCGTGCCCTGGAGAAGTACGCGGTCCGTTGCGGCGGTGGCGTCAACCACCGGATGGGCCTGTGGGACGCCGCGCTCGTCAAGGACAACCACGTCGTCGCGGCCGGGGGTGTATCGCAGGCGTTCGAGGCGGTCCGCCGCCGATTCCCCGGGGTTCCGGTCGAGGTGGAGGTCGACTCCCTGGAGCAGCTGGCTGACGTGGTGGACGCCGGGGCGGACCTGGTCCTGCTCGACAACTTCTCACCCGCCCAGACCGCCGAGGCTGTGGCGCTCGTGGCCGGCCGCTGCCAGCTGGAGTCGTCCGGGGGCCTGAGCCTGCACGTTGCGCAGGCGTACGCCGCCACCGGCGTCGACTTCCTCGCGGTGGGCGCCCTGACCCACTCCGCACCCGTCCTTGACCTGGGGGCCGACCTGCGCCCCGTGGAGGGCTGACCCATGCTCCTGACCGTCGACGTCGGCAACACCAACACCGTCCTCGGGTTGTTCGAGGACCACGAGCTCGCCCACTCATGGCGCATCACCACCCACGCCCGGGGCACCGCCGACGAGATGGCCCTGACCTTCCGCGGCCTGCTCACGGAGGTCCCGGAGGTCACGGGGATCGCCCTGTGCTCGACGGTGCCCTCGGTGCTGCGCGAGATGCGCGCGATGTTCGCCCGCTACTGGGACCACGTCCCGACGGTGATCGTCGAGCCGGGGACCAAGACCGGTGTCCCGCTGCTCACGGACAACCCGAAGGAGGTCGGCGCCGACCGGATCGTCAACACCCTGGCCGCCCACCACCTGTTCGGCGGCCCGGCGATCGTGGTCGACTTCGGTACGTCGACGAACCTCGACGTGGTGAGCGCCAAGGGGGAGTTCCTCGGTGGGGCGCTGGCCCCGGGCATCGAGATCTCGCTGGAGGCCCTGGCCGCCCGTGCGGCCCAGCTGCGCAAGGTCGAGCTCGTGCGACCCCGTTCGGTGATCGGGAAGAACACCGTCGAGGCCCTGCAGTCCGGTGCGCTCTACGGGTTCGCCGGCCAGGTCGACGGGCTGGTCGACCGGATCATCAACGAGCTCGGCGGGAAGGTGACGGCGGTCATCGCGACCGGCGGGCTGGCCCCGATCGTCGTGGCCGAGTCGCGCACGATCACCCATCACGAGCCGGACCTGACCCTCATCGGCCTGGATCTGATCTACGCCAAGAACGTCACCGGGTGAACGGCGCAACCGCCCGGTACGATCCGAGTCGATCGGGAGGATGACATGTCCAAGCAGAAGAGCGGCGTCGACAAGAAGGCCCCGGCGGCCAAGCAGCCTGCCAAGGCCCCGGCGGCGGCGAAGAAGCCACCGATCGCCCCTGAGCTGACGGCTGCCGGCAAGTCCGCGCGCAAGGAGGTTCCCCGCTCCCAGCTGGGAGCCTGGGTGACCCCCGAGGGCCGGCGCGACCCGGTGTCGATCCTCGAGGAACAGGCAGAGGGCCGCGTCCAGGACCTGGTGCCGCTGCGCAACGCCCGCATGGCCGCCTCAGCGTTCACCTTCTACCGCGGTGCCGCCGCGCTGATGGCCAACGACCTGGGGACCCAGGGCAACACGGGGCTCACCGTTCAGTTGGCTGGTGATGCGCACCTGGCGAACTTCGGCGGCTTCGCCACAGCCGAGCGGACGTTGGTCTTCGACCTCAACGACTTCGATGAGACGCTGCCCGGGCCGTTCGAGTGGGACGTGAAGCGCCTGGTGGCCAGCTTCGAGGTGGCGGGTCGGCACAACGGCTTCACCCCCCAGCAGAGGGCTGAGATCGTCGCGACGGTCGCCATGGAGTACCGAAGCGCGATGGCCGAGTTCGCGGGCATGTCCCGGCTCGACGTGTGGTACGCGCGGATCCAGGCCGAGGACATCATGAACAGGTGGGCGGGGACGGCCGACCCGGAGCGCGTCGCCTCCTTCCAGCGGGTCCTGGCCAAGGGCCGCAAGAAGACCAGCGCCAAGGCGGTGTCGCGCTACACCACCCTGGGGCCCGACGGGGATCTCCAGATCATCAGCGATCCCCCGTTCGTGGAGCCGATCGGCCAGCTCGCGGGGATGGACGAGACCGACGTCCGCTCGGCTGTCCAGGGGATCCTCGACGAGTACCGCAAGTCCCTGCCGGACGACCTCAAGGTCCTCATCGACGGCTACCGGGTCGTCGATGCTGCGCGCAAGGTGGTGGGCGTCGGGTCCGTCGGAACCCGGTGCTGGATCGCCCTGCTCGTGGGCAAGGATGACCCCTCGGACGACCTCGTGCTGCAGTTCAAGGAGGCCAATGCCTCGGTGCTTGAATCCGTGGGGACGACGAGCCAGTACGACAACCACGGCCGCCGCGTCGTGGAGGGCCAGCGGCTGATGCAGGCATCAAGCGACATGCTGCTGGGCTGGACCCGGGTCCCGGGTGTCGACGGTGTGTGGCGCGACTTCTACGTGCGCCAGATGTGGGACTGGAAGACCTCTCCGGACCTCGAGGGGATGGACGACCTGGCCATGGAGGTCTACGCGCGGGTCTGCGGCTGGACGCTGGCCCGTGCCCATGCCCGCAGCGGCAACCGGTACGCCATCGCCGCCTACCTCGGGTCGGGGCGGACGTTCGCCCGCGCCATGCAGGAGTTCGCCGACTCGTACGCGGACCAGAACCAGAGGGACTACGAGGCGTTCCTCCGCGCCATCGTCGAGGACCGGATCCCGAAGGCGGACGTCAGCGAGGGGTGACCCGCGCGCCGTCCCGGCTCACGAGCCGGAGCGGGGAGCCGCTGACGGACCCGCTCAGATCCGCCAGCTCGTCGACGACGCGCTGGACGACTCGGATGTCCCTGACCCATCGGCGTCATCGTCGTCCCACATGGGTCCTGGGCCGAAGCCTCCGCGGTGCATGCCACGCATCCCCGGCCCCATCCCTGCCCCGGGACCGAAGTCCTCGTCTGGGCCCATCCCGGGCCCGAACAGCAGGCCGAGGCCAAGTCCGCGGCCCATCATCCCGGTGTCCTCGCCGGCCACCCAGGCATCGGCACGAGCCTTGGCCCGGCTCAGCGTCTCCTCGGCCTGTGCCTGCGTGATCCGGCCGTCCTTGACCGCCGCGTCCAGGCGCTTGCCGACCAGGTCGACCATCCCCGCCGCCAACTCGTCGGCCGAGTCCCCGGCGATGTCGCGCAATGTCTTCCCGCCCTGGATCTGCTCACGGACGGCGTCGGAGTCCATGCCCAGGGTCTTCTGCAGCAGGGCATCGATCTCGGCCTTGCGGGCCGCACGATCAGCCTCGCGCGCGGCACGCTCCTGCTCCCAGGAGTCGGTGAGGGCCTCGCTGACCTCGTTGGCCTGCTGCTGGGTGATCGTCCCCTTGGTCACCAGGCCCGAGAGCACATCGGCGAGCCGTCCTGCGGGACCAGTCTCGTCGGACGCCGCTGCGACCCCGACGCCGATGAGGGCTGCCAGGGCGACTCCGGCCACCGCTGCGGACACGCTGCGCTTCATGAGGTGCCTCCAACCTGCGGCCGGCGGGACACCGGCCATGAGACCGACACTGTCGCGTCGAGGTGCACCGCGCATGCCGGAGAGGTTCGGATCGTGTAAGCCCCGCTGTCAGGCCGGCCCGGTCGGCCCCGCCGCGCCGGACTCCAGCAGCGCGCGCAGCGATGCCTGCTCGGCGGCCAGTGCATCGAGGCGCTCGAGGATGAGCCGGACCTCGTCGCTGGTAGCGCCCGCGTGAGACGTCGGCTCCGGGCGTATCGCTGGCGGATCCCTCAGCGCCACCCGGAGGTGGGCTCGACCTTGCGGGAGAGGAACCAGTTCGCGATGGTCGCCGACACGGTGCCGATGAGGCCGATGCCCACGATCATGAGTGCACCGCCCACGATGCGGCCGGTGGTGTTCACGGGGTAGAAGTCGCCGTAGCCGACGGTCGTGGTGGTCACCACGGCCCACCACAGCGACTCGCCGAATGTCTGGATGTTGGCTCCGGGGGTCTGCCGCTCGATGTTCCATTGGAGGACAGCCGCCGTCACCACGACGAGTGCCACGATCGTGAACAAGGAGCTCGCGATCCGCTCCGTGGAGATGGTCCGCAGGGACTTGCGCAGCAACAGGGCGACGCGCAGCATGCGCAGCATCGGGACGAGCACCATCAGGAGGTCGGCCTTGTGGTGGCGGATGAAGTCCGACTTGTCGTCCACGAGGGTCAGTCGCTTGACGTAGTCGATCGCGAAGGCCGCCCACACGAGGAACTGGATCGCCTCGAGGATGTTGGTCACCCACGAGGGTGGGTTGAGGTAGAGCCACTGGATCAGGAACGTGACGAGGAACACCAGGGCGAGGCGGTCCAGCCACGGCCCGGTCCGGGCGACCCAGCGGTCGTAACGGTGCGCCTCGGTCTCGGGCGCCGTCGCCTCGTCCGCCGTCGGGTCTGACTTCGGGTCTGTCATGTCACCCCACCAATCGGAGCACCTGCTCCAGTCCGTGCGTGGCTCCCCGCGTCCGCGGGAGGATCAGCGTGCGCATGCCGAGGTGGGCCGCAGCCCCGTCGTCGTCCACGGTGTCCCCCACCATGAGCAGCTCGTGGGCGGGCAGGCCCAGCCGTCCGGCAGCGATCGCGAAGATGGCCGGGTCGGGCTTGACCACTCCGACCTCGAACGAGAAGACCTCGGCGTCGTAGAGGCCGGCGAGCCCGGTGCGCTCCAGGACTGGTCGGGGATCCATGCCCACGTTGGACAGGATCGCGGTCGCCACCCCGCGCTCGCGCAGGGATGTGAGCACTGCGGGCGCCTCGAGGTAGGCCACCCACTGGTCGAGCATCGTGGTGTACAGGGCGTCCCCGAGCGCCGGCGGGATGATCCCGATCCACTCGAGCATCCGGTCGTACACCTGGCGGTGCAACGCCGGGGAGAGGTCCCGCTCGCTGTGCGGGTCGACCTCACGCGCATGGTCCCAGATGTGCTCGGCCCAGGGAGCCAGGTCGGCCACGTCCGGCAGCACCTCCGGTGCCGACTCGGCCGGGTCGAAGCGCCCGCCCAGGGTCGGATCCTGCTCCAGGAGCGCGAGCGCGGCGGCCAGCCAGCCGGCCGGTTCGCCGGCGTGCACGAGCGTCGCGTGCAGGTCGAAGATCACACCGCGGATCGGGTGCCCGCCCGGCGGTGAGGGGTGGGCGTCCATGGTGGTCGAGTCTAGGTGCGGGGCCGGTCGTCTCCGGGGTCGACTCGGCGGTCCGGGTATTGGCAGGCTGGGGTGCATGGAGTGCCACATCGAACGGCTCGCGGCGCAGCCAGCAGCGGTGATCCGCGCCCATGTGGCAGTCGACGGCATCCCTGCCTTCCTGGCCCGCGCCTACGGGGAGGTGATCGACGTCCTGGCTGAGCAGCGCATGGAGGTCGTTGGACCGCCCTTCGCCCGGTTCGGCATGAGCGACCGCGGGTTCGATGTCGAGGCCGGCTTCCCGACCAAGGGGTCGGTCGTGCCGACCGGACGGGTCGAGGCCGGGGAGCTGCCGGGAGGACCTGCGCTCGTGGTCCTGCACCGCGGCCCCTACGACGACATCGAGGGGGAGGTTCGCAAGGGTCAGGAATGGCTTGCCGCCAACCGTTGGACGGCGACAGGCCCCCCCTGGGAGTCCTACCTCGACGGTCCTGAGGTCGCCGAGCCCCGGACCCTCGTGTACATGCCCTGCCGGCCCGCCTGACGGCTGGCTGGGCGGATGACGTGTGCTCCCGACTGTGGTCGGCGTCTCGGGTGCGGCGGTCGGGGTCCTCGGCTCTAGGGTTGCGACCATGGACGTCCTCATCCGCCCGGCCCGCACCTCGGATGTGCGGCGCATCCGGGAGCTGGTCGACCTGTACTCCCAGCGCCGGATCCTCCTGTCGAAGGCGACCGTCACGCTCTTCGAGGACGTCCCGGACTTCCTCGTCGCTGAGCTCGACGGGCAGGTCGTCGGCTGCGGGGCGATGCACGTCATCTGGGAGGACCTCGGCGAGCTGCGCACCTTGGCCGTCGACCCCGCCCTGACCGGCTCGGGGATCGGGAGGACCCTCGTCGAGGCGCTGCTGGACCGCGCCCGGGCCCTTGGCGTCGCACGGGTCTTCTGCCTCACCTTCGAGACCGAGTTCTTCACGGGGGCTGGCTTCGTCGAGATCGAGGGTGCCCCCGTGACCCCCGAGGTGTACGCGCAGCTGCTGCAGTCCTACGACGAGGGCGTTGCCGAGCTGCTGGACCTCGAGCGGGTGAAGCCCAACACCCTGGGCAACCACCGGATGCTGCACATCCTCTGACCAGGCGTGCCCCGGGTTGCCCCGACCCGCCCTGACGGGGTGTGCGCGGAACCGCCGGGCGGGCGCTGGATCTCCTGGCCCCGAAGCGGGTCAGCCCGTGTTGCGAAGGCCCGTCGCGATGCCGTTGACGGTCAGCAGCAGGGCCCGGCGCAGCTGCGGCTCGACCGCCGTGCCCTCGCCCTCGTGCCAGCGCACCCGGGCCAGCAGGGAGACCTGCAACAGGTGCAGCGGTCGCAGGTAGGCGTCGCGGACCATCAACGTCTGGGCCAGCCCCGGCTGGTTGCCCAGCAGCGACTCGGTGCCCATGGCCTGCTGCAGCTCGGCGACCGTCAGAGCGTGCTCGGCGCGGATGGAGGTCGCGAACCGCTGCAGGTGCTCGGGGACCAGCCGCTGGACGTACCGGTCGGCGACCGCGAGGTCGGCCTTCGCGGCGGTCATCGCGATGTTGGACAGGAAGTTGGCGAAGAAGGGCCACCCCTGCGCCATCTGCGCAATGGTGTCGGCGTGCCCCGCAGCGCGGGCCGCCGCCAGGCCCGACCCCACACCGAACCAGCCGGGGACGATCTGGCGGGCCTGCGTCCAGCCGAACACCCACGGGATGGCGCGCAGCCCGTCGAGCCCGCCCGCCGTGGTGGGTCGGCGCGCCGGGCGGGATCCCAGGTTCAGGTCGCCGAGCTGCTCCACGGGTGTGGCGTAGGAGAAGTAGGCGGGCAGATCGGCGTCGTCGACGAGCGCGCGGTAGGCGCTGAAGGCGGCCTGCGACATCAGGTCCATGAGGTCGTCCCAGGCGGCCAGGGTCGTCGCATCGATCAGCGACGCCCGGTGCAGGACGGTGCCCCGAAGGGTGGCGGCCAGGGTCTGGCCGAGGTTCTCCCGGGCCAGGTTCGGGAGGAGGTACTTGTCGGAGATGACCTCGCCCTGCTCGGTGACCTTGATCTGCCCGTCGAGCACGCCCCATGGCTGGGACAGGATGGCCTCGTAGGTGGGACCGCCGCCACGGCCCACGGTGCCGCCACGTCCGTGGAACAGCCGCAGGACGACGCCGTGCGCGAGGCACACGTCGCGAAGCCGGCGCTGGGCCAGGTGGATCTGCCACTGCGAGGTCGTGACCCCGGCGTCCTTGTTGGAGTCCGAGTAGCCGAGCATCACCTCGAGGGTGTCCCCCCGCAGGCGCACCAGCTCCCGGAACCCCGGATCGTCGAGGAGCTGGCCCACGAGCGTGCCGGCCGCCTTGAGCTCGGCGACCGTCTCGAGCAGGGGGACGAAGCCGATCCGGGCGACTCCTGCGGGGAGGTCCACCAGCCCCGCCTCGCGCGCCAGAACCACGGCAGCCAGCACGTCCGCAGCCGACTTGGTCATCGAGATGATGTACGACTGGCACGTCTCCGGGCCGTACCGGTCCAGCGCCCGGCCGATCTCGACGAACGTCTCGTAGGTCGTCAGCCCGGCGGGGTCCAGGGGCGGCGGTGCGGGAGCCAGCGGACGCTTGCCCGACAGCTCGGAAGCCAGGACCGTGAAGCGCTGCTCGGCGGTGAGCTGGGCGTACGGGGTGTCGAGCTCGCCGAGCCGGTCGAGCAGCTGGCCGACGGCGTGGTGGTGGGCATTCGAGTGCTCGCGGATGTCCAGGGTCGCCAGCGAGAGCCCGAACACAGCCACGACCCGCATCGTCTGCGCCACTGATCCGGCGGCGATGAGGCCGCCGCGGTTGGCGGCCAGGGACGACCGGATCAGCTCCAGGTCGGCCAGCAGCTCGGATGTGGTCCGGTAGTCCCGTCCCGGCTCGTGGGGCCGGCCCTCCGCCTGCCGGGCGCGCGTGTTGCGCAGCTTCGCGTGGATGCAGGTGAGCTTGAGGCGGTAGGGCTCCTCGGCGTTGAGCCTGGCGAAGCGTGGGTCCAGGTCGGGCAGGGCAGCCAGGTCGGCGGCCAGCGACTCGGCGAACTCGGCTGCGACCGGCGCGATCCGCTCCGAGACGGAGAGCCGGGCGCTGAGGTCCTCGATGTGTGGCAACAGGTCGCGGACCGCATGGTCGTGCTGGATGGCCAGGACCCGGGCGGTGACAGCCGGTGTCACGAAAGGGTTGCCGTCGCGGTCGCCTCCGATCCAGGACCCGAAAGTGAGCACGGGACGACCTGGGGGTACGTCCAGCCCGCTGGCCCGTGCGGCGGCGGCGAACTCGCCGACGACGTCACCGGCGGCCCCCGCCGCCAGGTCGTCGAGGTAGAACAGGGCGTTGCGCGCCTCGTCGGTCACCTCGGGCTGGCCCAGGCGCAGCTCGTCGGTCTGCCACAGGAGGTCGATCGCTTCGGCGATCGCTCGGTCGGTGCGGTCGGTGCGCGGCTCATCGAGGAGCTCGGCGATGCGCCGCAGCTTGACCAGCACCGATCGGCGGGACGCCTCGGTCGGGTGGGCGGTGAACACCGGGCGCGCGTTGATCCGGGCGAACCCGTCGGCGACCTCTGCGGCGGTCACCTCACCGGCCTGCAGGGCGGCACGGATCGCCACCCCGGCCTCGGCCAGGGGGCCACCGGTGCTGGCGCGTGCCGCGGTCTGCGCCCGCGACCGATGAACCTGTTCGGCGATGTTGGCCAGGTGGAAGTACAGCGAGAACGCCCGGGCCAGGGTGGTCGCCTCGGCCAGGGGCAGCTCGTCGATCAGTGCGGCGGCTGCGTCGGGGTCGTCGCGCGACAGGGCCCTGATGCGCTCGACGGTCTCGTAGGTCGCCTCTCCCTCCTGGCGGATCAGTGCCTCGCCGAGCAGGTCGCCGAGGCGGCGGATGTCGTCACGCAGTTCGGGCGCGGACGTCAGCGCGGCCAGGGGGCTCATGGGAACCCAGCGTAATGAGGACCCGGGCGCCGCGCACCGGCTCGCGATCCGAGCCCGGACGCCGACCGAGCCTCGGGGACCGCCGCACCGGGCGCACCGCGCGACCTCGGGCGGATGTCGCCCGGAGGCGAATCTGCAGGTTGCCCTCGCGGTTCTCGCGCACGGGATTCCCAGATTGGAGTCGTGCCGGGCCGTATTGCCGCAGGGCACCTCGATTGTCGGTCAGTTTCATTCCGGTGTCGTCCCCGGATTCCAATGCGGGGCGATCTGACCTATGCTGGGATCCGGTCATTTTCCGACGTCGAATTCAGGAGCACGAAATGGCGCGCAAGGTTCAGGTCCTTCTTGAGGACGATATTGACGGCACCCCCGGCGCTGAGACCGTGCTGTTCTCCCTGGATGGGAAGTCCTATGAGATCGACCTTTCCGAGAAGAATGCCGACAAGCTGCGCGAGGCCTTCGCCCCGTGGATCGGCGCCGGTCGCCGCGTGAGCAACCCCGCTGCGGCCGAGACCCGTCGTCGGCCCGCACGGCGGTCCGAGGACACCGCCGACATCCGTCGTTGGGCAGCCGAGAACGGCATCCCCGTGTCCACGCGCGGTCGCATCTCGGCCGACCTCCGGGCTCGCTACGAGGCCGCCCACTAGCCGTCGGGCCGAGTCGGCGGCGCCCAGGATCCACCTGGCTGCGTTCGCCGAGGGCATAGCGCGCGCGGGTATCGCGTCCGGCCCGGTCGCTGTTTCCTCGGTGAGAGGCTGCTCCCACCGGGTGCTCAGGGCCGTGGTGCCGTGTGCGTGTCGGGGGTTGCGGCTACAGTTTCGTTCCATCCCGTGCGAGCGGGAGGGAAGCACGAACGGAGTGGAGCCCCATGTTCGAAAGGTTCACTGACCGCGCTCGTCGCGTTGTGGTGCTCGCGCAGGAGGAAGCGCGGATGCTCAACCACAACTACATCGGCACCGAGCACATCCTGCTCGGCCTGATCCACGAGGGCGAGGGCGTTGCCGCCAAGGCCCTCGAGAGCATGGGCATCTCCCTGGAATCCGTGCGCCAGCAGGTCGAGGAGATCATCGGCCAGGGCCAGCAGGCACCCAGCGGGCACATCCCCTTCACCCCGCGGGCGAAGAAGGTCCTCGAGCTGTCCCTGCGCGAGGCGCTGCAGCTCGGGCACAACTACATCGGCACCGAGCACATCCTCCTGGGCCTCATCCGGGAGGGCGAGGGCGTGGCCGCCCAGGTGCTGGTCAAGCTCGGGGCCGACCTCAACAAGGTCCGCCAGACGGTCATCCAGCTGCTCTCGGGCTTCCAGGGCAAGGAGCCGGCCTCCGGGTCGGGCACCGGTCCGCAGGAGGGCACCCCGTCCACGTCGCTGGTCCTCGACCAGTTCGGGCGGAACCTGACCAAGGACGCCCGCGAGAACAAGCTCGATCCCGTGATAGGCCGGGAGAAGGAGATCGAGCGGGTGATGCAGGTGCTGTCCCGGCGCACCAAGAACAACCCGGTCCTCATCGGGGAGCCCGGTGTCGGGAAGACCGCTGTGGTCGAGGGCCTGGCCCAGATGATCGTCCGCGGCGAGGTCCCCGAGACACTGAAGGACAAGCACCTCTACACCCTCGACCTGGGTGCGCTCGTGGCCGGATCGCGCTACCGCGGTGACTTCGAGGAGCGCCTGAAGAAGGTGCTCAAGGAGATCAAGACCCGCGGCGACATCATCCTGTTCATCGACGAGATGCACACCCTCGTCGGCGCAGGCGCGGCCGAGGGAGCGATCGACGCCGCCAGCATCCTCAAGCCGATGCTGGCCCGCGGCGAGCTGCAGACGATCGGCGCCACGACGCTCGACGAGTACCGCAAGCACGTCGAGAAGGACGCCGCCCTCGAGCGACGCTTCCAGCCGATCCAGGTGCAGGCGCCCAGCGTCGCCCACACGATCGAGATCCTCAAGGGGCTCCGCGACCGCTACGAGGCCCACCACCGCGTCTCCATCACGGACGGTGCGCTGGCCGCGGCGGCACGCCTGTCGGATCGCTACGTCTCCGACCGGCAGCTGCCGGACAAGGCGATCGACCTCATCGACGAGGCCGGCTCACGGCTGCGCATCCGTCGGATGACCGCCCCGCCGGACCTGCGCGAGTTCGACGAGCGCATCGCGAACGTGCGGCGGGAGAAGGAGTCCGCGATCGACGCTCAGGACTTCGAGAAGGCCGCCTCGCTTCGCGATCGCGAGAAGCAGCTGCAGGTCGAGAAGGCTCAGCGCGAGAAGGAGTGGAAGGCCGGCGACATGGACGTCGTGGCCGAGGTGGACGACAAGCTCGTCGCCGAGGTCCTGGCCCTCATGACCGGGATCCCGGTCACCGACCTCTCGGAGGACGACGCCCAGCGCCTGCTGCGCATGGAGGACGAGCTGCACAAGCGCGTCATCGGCCAGCAGGACGCCATCCATTCGCTGAGCCAGGCGATCCGCCGCACCCGCGCCGGTCTCAAGGACCCCAAGCGACCCGGTGGCTCATTCATCTTCGCCGGCCCATCAGGGGTCGGAAAGACCGAGTTGAGCAAGACCCTGGCCGAATTCCTGTTCGGCGATGAGGACGCGCTGATCGCCCTGGATATGAGCGAGTACTCCGAGAAGCACACGGCTTCCCGGCTATTCGGATCCCCCCCCGGTTATGTCGGTTACGAGGAAGGCGGGCAGCTCACCGAGAAGGTGCGCCGCCGGCCATTCTCCGTGGTCCTGTTCGACGAGGTCGAGAAGGCGCACCCCGACATCTTCAACTCATTGCTCCAGGTCCTGGAAGAGGGTCGTCTCACCGACGCCCAGGGCCGCGTGGTCGATTTCAAGAACACCGTCATCATCATGACCACCAACCTGGGCAGCCGGGATGCCAGCAAGGGCGTGATGCTCGGCTTCGCCGGGGACGGCGACGCCGATGGCTACGAGCGGATGAAGTCCAAGGTGCAGCAGGAGCTCAAGTCGCACTTCCGTCCCGAGTTCCTCAACCGCATCGATGACATCGTGGTGTTCCACCAGCTCACCAAGAACGAGATCATCCAGATCGTCGACCTCATGGCCAACAACCTCGAGGAGCGCCTGCGCGAGCGCGACATGGGCATCGAGCTCACGCTGGCCGCCAAGGAGCTGCTCGCCGAGCGTGGGTACGACCCCGCGATGGGTGCCCGGCCGCTGCGCCGGACGATCCAGCGTGAGGTCGAGGACGCCCTGAGCGAGAAGATCCTGTTCGGCGACCTGCGCCCGGGCCAGATCGTGGTGGTCGATGTCGAGGGCAGTGGTCCCTCGGCGACCTTCACCCTCACCGGCACGGACAAGGTGACCCTCCCGGATGCCCCGCCCGTCGAGCCGGCCGGCGCCGGCGGCGAGGTCGCCGAGAGCTGAACCGAGGTGTGACCGGCCCGCAGACCCTGGGAACGGGGACTGCGGGCCGGGTCATGTCCGGGCTCAGGTTACGGTTCTCCTGTGAGTTCGGTCGTGAACCCGGTAGGCCCGGAGGAGCCCAGCACCTACTGGCGTCGGCGCGCGGCGGTCATCGTCGGCCTGCTGGTCGTCCTGTGGCTGGGCTGGTGGCTGCTCCAGATGGCGTTCGGGTCGAACGATGGGACGCCCGCAGCCTCTCCCAGTGAGTCACCGAGCTTCGGCCTGACGATGTCACCGTCGCCGGATGACGACGCCTCGGCAGGTGCCGCCGACCCGTCAGCGTCGGCCGCCCCGTCGGCCAGTGGCTCGGCCAGCCCGTCGCCGAGCCCCAGCCCCTCAGCCAGCGCCGCCTGCGTCGACTCGGACATCGCGGTCGCTGTGGCCACAGCCAGCGCGACCACGACGGTTGGGGGCGGGATGGGGCTCACGCTGACCGTGACGAACACCGGATCGGCGGCCTGCAACCGTGACGTGGGGGCGGGTGCCAACGAGCTGCGGATCACCTCCGGATCGGTCCTGGTGTGGTCCTCGGACTTCTGCAACCCGTCGAAGGCCAAGGACGTGCAGGCCCTGGAGCCGGGCAAGCCGTTCACGACCTCGGCGACCTGGCCGGGGACGGTAACCCAGAAGGGCTGCCCGGCCAACCAGCCGCAGGCCCAGGCAGGTGGCTACAAGGTGGTCGCGCGCAACGGCTCGGTCGAGTCCGAGCCAGTGGCCTTCGCCGTCCAGTAGGTCTCTGGGCGGAGTCGGGAGTCCGGGGTCAGCCGATGGCGGCCAACTGGTTAGGCTGTGCTTCCCATCGAGCAACCTTCGGCCAAGGAATCCCCATGCATGTTCCCTCGCTTGTAGAGCCCGCGGCTGACCTCTCCGTGGAGGAGGTCCGCCGGTACAGCCGGCACCTGATCATCCCGGACGTCGCGATGGCGGGGCAGAAGCGGTTGAAGGCCGCGAAGGTGCTGGTCGTGGGCGCCGGTGGGCTGGGTTCGCCGGCGCTGATGTACCTGGCGGCGGCCGGGGTTGGAACTCTGGGGATCATCGACTACGACACCGTGGACGAGTCCAACCTGCAGCGCCAGATCATCCATGGGCAGTCCGACGTCGGCCGATCGAAGGCTGAGTCCGCGCGCGACAGCGTCCGTGAGATCAACCCGCTGATCGACGTCGAGCTGCACGCCGAGCGCCTCGACTCCTCCAACGTCATGGAGATCTTCGCCCAGTACGACCTGATCGTCGATGGCACCGACAACTTCGCGACCCGGTACCTGGTCAACGACGCCTGTGTGCTGCTGGGCAAGCCGTACGTGTGGGGATCGATCTACCGTTTCGACGGGCAGGCCAGTGTGTTCTGGGCTGAGTACGGGCCCTGCTACCGGTGCCTCTACCCCGAGCCCCCGCCGCCTGGCATGGTGCCCTCGTGCGCGGAGGGTGGTGTCCTGGGCGTGCTGTGCGCCTCGATCGGGTCGATCCAGGTCACCGAGGCGATCAAGCTGATCACCGGCATCGGGGAGCCGCTGCTCGGGCGGTTGATGATCTACGACGCCCTGGACATGAACTACCGCACCGTGAAGGTGCGCAAGGACCCGAACTGCGCCGTGTGCGGGGAGAGCCCCACGGTCACCGAGTTGATCGACTACGAGGCGTTCTGCGGGTCGGTGTCCGAGGAGGCCTCCGAGGCGGTGCGCGGCTCGACCATCTCCGTCACCGAACTCGCCGACATGCTCGAGGAGCGCGAGACCGGCGACCGGGACTTCCTGCTCATCGACGTCCGTGAGCCCGCCGAATGGGAGATCGTGGCCATCCCCGGCGCCCAGCTGATCCCCAAGGGGGAGTTCCTCTCAGGTGCGGCGTTGGCCGACCTGCCCCAGCACACGCCGATCGTGGTGCACTGCAAGAGCGGGATCCGCTCCGCCGAGGTCCTGGCAGTGCTCAAGGACGCGGGTTTCGCTGACGCTGTTCACGTCGGCGGCGGGATCGTTGCCTGGGTCAACCAGATCGAGCCGGACAAACCCAGCTACTGACGTTGACCACCGCGCCGCTGTCAGCCCCCGATCAGTGGCCCGCAACCGCGATGGGAGCGGTGCCACGAGCTGCGGACCACCTCCGGATCGGTGCCGTCCAGTCAGGCCTCCGGGCGCTCAGACGTAGCGCTCGAGGATCGAGGACTCCGCCAACCTCGACAGGCCCTCGCGGATGTACCGAGCCCTGTTCTCGCCGATCCCCTCGACCTCCTGCAGGTCCTCGACCGAGGCTCCGAGAAGTGACTGCAGCGTGCCGAAGTGGCTCACCAGGCGGTCACGCACCGCCTCGGGAACGCGGGGGACCCGGGACAGCACTCGGTGTCCCCGCGGGCTGACGTTGGTCTCCAGGCCGTCGGTGCTCGCCGAATAGCCGAGGGCCCGGGCCACGGACGTCAGGTCCAGCAGGTCGGTGGGCCCGATGAGGTCCAGGGCCTCCAACGTGTCGGTGACGGTTCGCTCCTTGCGGCTGGACTTCTTGCGAGGCAGGTAGTCGCGCACGACCAGCTCCCGGTCGGTCTCCACCCCGGCCACGAGCTCAGCCAGCTGCAGGGAGACCAGTCGACCCTCGGTGCCGAGCTCGAGCAGGTAGGCCCGGATCTCGTTGGCGATGTGGCGCACCATCTCCAACCTCTGCAGGGTGGCGCACACCTCGCGCACCGTCACGAGGTCCTCGATCTCCAGGGCCGACAGGCTGCGGGACACCTCGTCGAGGCGCTGCTTGTACCGCTCCAAGGTGGCCAGGGCCTGGTTGGCCCGGGACAGGATCGCTGCCGGCTCCTCGAGGACGTAGCGCCGGCCCTTCAGGTACAGGGCGATGATGTGCATCGACTTGCTGACGCTGACGACCGGGTACCCGGTCTGCCGGGCGACCCGATCGGCGGTGCGGTGGCGCGTTCCGGTCTCCCCCGTGGGGATCGCGGGGTCCGGGACCAGCTGGGTGCCCGCGCGCACGATCTTCGACGTCGCGGAGTCGATGATGACGGCACCGTCCATCTTGCACAGCTCGCGCAGGCGGGTGGACGTGAAGTCGATGTCCAGGGGGAAGCCCCCGCTGATCAGGGCATCGATCCCGTTGTCGTGACCCAGCACGATCAGGGCGCCGGTGCGTCCGCGCATGATGCGCTCCAGCCCGTCGCGCAACTCGGTGCCTGGTGCCACCCGTGCGAGCGCGGCTGCCAGTTCCGGATCGATTGCTGCCATGAATGCTCCGTGATCGTGTGCTCCCCGGGCGAGTGTAGGTGACGGAGGTCCGGTGACGCGGGCCAGTGGCGGGCCCGGGTGTCCCGGCGATGTCGTACCGGGCCGGTAGCGTCGCGGCCATGACGTCCAGCAGTGCGGTCAAGACAGCCTTCCGATGCTCGGAGTGCGGATGGCGTGCGCCCAAGTGGGTGGGTCGTTGTGGGGAGTGCCAGGCCTGGGGCAGTGTCACCGAGGCGGGCGCCGGCAGCCGCGCCCCGCAGGCTGGTCCCGTCTCGAGCTCGGCCCAGCCCATGGACCAGATCGACCTCACCCGCTCCGCTGCCAGCCCGACCGGCATCACCGAGCTCGACCGAGTGCTCGGCGGTGGGGTTGTCCCCGGTGCCGTGATCCTGTTGGCCGGGGAGCCCGGCGTGGGCAAGTCGACGTTGTTGCTGCAGGTGGTGGCCTCGGTGGCTGCCCGTGGAGTGCGCGCCCTCTACGTGACCGGCGAGGAGAGTGTCGAGCAGGTCCGCGCCCGCGCAGAGCGCGTCGGATCGGTCAATCCGCAGGTGTTCCTCGCGGCGGAGTCCGACGTCGCCGCCGTGGTGGCGCACGCCGAAGAGGTGTCGCCGGGCCTGCTTGTCGTGGATTCCATCCAGACGATGACCACCTCCGGCGTGGACGGCGTTGTCTCCGGCGTCACCCAGGTTCGGGAGGCCACCTCGGCCCTGATCCGGCTGGCCAAGGAGCGGCGGATGGCGTGCATCCTCGTCGGCCACGTCACCAAGGACGGGGGGATCGCCGGCCCGCGCACCCTCGAGCACCTCGTCGACGTGGTCCTGTCGTTCGAGGGCGACCGGCACGCCCGCCTGCGGATGGTGCGCGCCGTCAAGAACCGCTATGGACCCACCGACGAGGTGGGTTGCTTCGAGTTGGGCGAGGAGGGGCTGGTCGCCCTGGCCGATCCCAGCGGACTCTTCGTCACGGACCGCGCCGAGCCGGTGCCCGGGACGTGCGTCACCGTGGCCCTGGAGGGCCGCCGCCCGCTGCTGGCCGAGATCCAGGCCCTTGTCGTCCCGGCGGCCGGGTCGGTCCCGCGGCGGACCACGTCGGGCATGGAGGCAGCCCGGATCGCGATGGTGCTCGCAGTCCTCGAGCGCCGGGAGTCCGTGCCGATGTCGCGGTTCGACACCTACATCGCCCCGGTGGGTGGCGCGCGCCTGGTCGAGCCCTCCTGCGACCTCGCGGTCGCGCTGGCCGTGAACGGATCGGTGCGCGACATGTCGGTGCCGGTGGGATGGGTCGCCTTCGGCGAGGTGGGCCTCGCCGGAGACGTGCGCCGCGTGCCGGGGGCCCGTCAGCGGGTCATGGAGGCGGCGCGACTGGGGATGACCGATGTGATCCTGCCGCGTGGTGACAGCGCCTCCGTGGGCGACCTCGGCGTCCGCCTGCATCCCGTGGATGATCTCTCCGGGGCGCTGCGGTTGATGCCGTGGTCGCGACCCGACCTCGTTCGACAGGCCCCCCGATCGGGCCCGAGGGCCCTGGCCGTCGTCCCCGAGCTGTAGGTCGCGCACGCGGCTGGACTCGAGGTGCGGACCCCTTCTGCAAGGGAGCTCCAGATCGGTACGGGTCGCTGGGAGTCCGGGCCCAGGCAGCTACTGCCCGCCGGCTGGGTGCGGGGCCAGGCCGACGAGCGGGAGGCTGCGCGCAGCAAGCGCGCTCAGCGCCAGCTGCCGGGCGCGGCAGTGCTCGCTCAGCACGTCGTAGGCCGCCTGCCCCATGAGTTCCACGAGCTCGTCGCGCGACGAGAGGAACACCGGTTCGGCACCCACGTGGGCTGCCGGGGCCGTGGTGCAGTACCAGTCGAGGTCATGCCCACCCTCGCCCCACCCGCGACGGTCGTACTCGGCGATGACGATCACCTGCAGCGAGGTCCCATCGGGACGGGTCACGTCCTCGTAGGTCCGCCGGATGGGCAGTTGCCAGCAGACATCGGGCTTCGTCTGCGTGATCGGAACACCGGTGTCCAGGGCAAGCTTGTGCAGCGCGCACCCGGCGCCGCCGGCGAAGCCGGGCCGGTTGAGGAAGATGCACGCTCCGTCGACCACCCGCGTCTTGGGGTCCCCGTCGGCATCGATCTCGATCACCCCGTCGGCCCTGCCCGTGCCGCGCATCTGCCACTGCTTCGCGGTCAGCCGGCGGGCCAGCCGCTCGGTGCGGTCCCGGTCCTCCTCGTCGGCGAAGTGTGCTCCCAGGGTGCAGCATCCGTCGTCGGGCCGATCGGCATAGATCCCCTGGCACCCGTTTCCGTAGATGCAGGTCCAGTTCGAGGTCAGCCAGGTGAGGTCAGCGCGGTAGTGCACCTGCGCGTCCTGGTCAGACTCGCCCGGATCGGGGAACTCCACCCAGTGCCGGGCACCCCCGAGGGGCACTTCCACCATGGCCGTAAGCGTAGGCGTTCTCCGGCCCACGGGTGCGCGGGTCCCGCTGCACCGAGGGCATAGGCTTGGGATGTGCCAGCGCGTCGGGGAGATGACCCTCAGGGGACGGCCCCTGAGGCACCAGCGCCGGCCGTCGATCCGCCGGCCGAGGCTCCTCGGCCGCCCGCTGAGGCTCCTGGCGCACCTGCGAAGAGAGCCGCCCGCAAGCGCCCCGGAACGAAGCCGGCCGCGACGAAGCCCGCCGCGACGAAGTCGGCCACCAGGAAGCCCTCCGCACCGAAGCGCCCCACGACGAAGAACGCCTCCATCGGGGCGGCAACCTCGAGGCCCGCTTCTCCGAAGCGCCCCTCAGCCAAGGCCGCCTCCGAGAAGCCCCCCGGGGTGGGCACAGCCACCAGACCAGCCGCTGCTCGCTCCATCCTGGTGTCGGACGTCCAGGCGCCGGCTGTCCGCGTCCCTGCTGCCAAGGTGGCGCTGTCCACCGCGTCGGTCTATCCCGAGTCCACTGCTGCGGCGTTCGAGATCGCTCGCAGGTTGGGCTACGACGGGATCGAGCTGATGGTGTTCACCGATGCCGTGAGCCAGGACCCCGATGCGGTGCGGGCGTTGTCGGACTACTACGGGGTCCCGGTGCTCGCGGTGCATTCGCCATGCCTGCTGGTCACACAGCGGGTGTGGAGCACCGATCCCTGGGAGAAGCTCCAGCGTTCGCAGGCAGCCGCCGAGCGGCTCGGGGCCTCGACCGTCGTGGTGCATCCGCCCTTCCGATGGCAGCGCGACTATGCCAAGGAGTTCGAGCTCGGCCTGGCCAGGATGCGCGACGAGACCGACATCGTGTTCGCCGTGGAGAACATGTACCCGTGGCGTGCGCGGAACCGGGAGTGGGCGGCCTACCAGCCCGACTGGGACCCGCGGAACCAGGACTACCCGCACGTCACGCTCGACCTGTCGCACACAGCGGTGTCCGGCACGTCCGCGGTGTCGATGGCCGCCGACCTCGGCGACCGGCTCGCGCACATCCACCTCGCGGACGGAACCGGCCTTGCTCGCGACGAGCACCTCGTGCCGGGGCGCGGCAACCAGCAGTGCGCCGAGGTCCTCGAGGGACTGGCTCTCCAGGGCTTCACGGGTACGGTCGTGCTCGAGGTCACCACGCGCCGGGCCGCCAACCGAGCCGAGCGGGAGGCGGACCTCGCTGAGGCGCTGGCGTTCGCCCGGCTGAATCTGGCCGCACCGCTTGTCGTGCCGGGGGACCGCGCGCGGCCCTAGTCTGAGCGCGTGAGTGATGACCCGAGGGACGCACTTCTTGCCGTCGCACGCGAGATCGTCGCCAAGCGCGGATACATGGGGCTGACCATGCGGACTGCGTCCGCGGCCGCGGGGGTGACCGAGGATGTGGCCCTTCGGTACTACCGCAGCCGTGAATCTCTGTTCGCAGCTGCGATGCGCCTCCCGGTCGACCCCGTGTCGGCAATCCCAGCCCTCATGGCTCCCGGGATCGAGGGCATGGGCGAGCGCCTGGTCCGCTTCACCCTCGACACGTTGCGCGATCCGGCTGCGCGCGACGACCTGATCTCCCTGGCGCGGACGGGGGTCTCCGCCGGGCAGGCCGTCACGGGGCTCCAGGAATTCATCGAGACCGGGGTCGTGGATCGTGTGGCGGGGATGATCGGCGTTCCCGATGCCCGGATGCGTTCGGCGTTGATCACCAGCTACCTCATGGGTGTGGCAACCATGCGCTACGGGGTCCGCCTCGAACCACTGGCGTCGGCCAGCGACGAGGAGGTCATCCGGATGGTGGCACCGGTCATCCAGGACCTGCTCGACCCACGTCGCCCGATCCCCGGCTCTGCTCGGGCCCGCGCCCGGTCAACCACGTCGTCGGCGGGTTCCGGGCAGGCGCCTGCCGCGAGCCGGCAACCTCGCAAGTTCGACCCCGACCCGGCGGCGACGCGTGCCGCCGAGGCGTCGCGACTTGCGGCAGAAGCGGCCCGCAGCCTGCCCCCGAAGCCGGCGAGCGCCCCTGCCTCTGCCGCGCGGAGTCGGCCCTCGGCCCAGTCGGCGAGGACCGCGCCCACGACGCGCACCCCGGCCCCCGCCTCGCCCGCCAAGGCGGCGCCCAGCAGCGCCCCGAGCGTGAAGGCCGCGACCAGCCCAGCCGCGGAGGCGGCGACCAGGGCAGCGACCGGGACGAAGACAAGGACGGCCACGACGAAGGCGGCCACGACGAAGGCAGCCACCAAGACGGCCGCGACGAAGGCAGCCACCAAGACGGCCGCGACGAAGGCAGCCACCAAGACGAAGGCAGCTACCAAGAAGTCACCCGCGAAAGCGCCCACGAAGAAGGCCGCTACGAAGAAGCCTGCGCAGAAGAAACCGGCGGCGCCCGTCCCTGCGGCGGGCCCGAAGCACGCGCAGGTGCCCCCCGAGCCGATGCCCACCGAGGACCAGGGGACGTAGGACCCGTCGGAGGCCCGGTGCCCGGGAAGCTCAGGGTCGGCAGGCGAGGCACCACGCGTCGTCGGCGCGGAAGCGGCACGGAGGGCCGGACGTGCCGTCAGCGTCCGTCGAACTCCCGGGCCACGGCGATCGTGGTCGCCTGGTCCACCAGGCCCAGCTGCCACGCCACCGTCGCAGCCTCGACGGCGTTCTCCACGTAGTACATACCGATGCCCTCCTCGCGCAGTGCGGCGGCGCGGGCGGCCACCTGCTCGCTGCGCTCGGCCATGTGGGATCCGACGTAGACCAGGAAGATGGCTGAGATCCGCCCGGGGTACTCCCGGGCCATCAGCTCGTAGGTCTCCGGGTCGCCCTGACCGACGTCGCCGATGAGGACGAACGTGTAGTCCGGGTTGCCCTCGAGCAGTGCGCGGATCGTCGCGCGCTTGTGTTCCCGGCCGTCGCGCATGAGCCGATCCGAGGTGGGGCCCCAGTCGGTCAGGAACAGGGGGCCGCGGGGGAAGCGGTGCAGGTTGGTGAACGCCACCAGGTAGTCGTAGAGGTTCCACGAACCCGTCGAGACGTAGAAGAACGGGACCGTGCGCTGGGATCCGTCGCCTCGGGCGAGGCCGGCGTAGAGCGTGGACATCCCGAGGACGGGCTTGCGGTCGGCGACGTCGCGGAACAGCGTGCGCCCCAGCGCCGTCCACCCCTGGGTGAGGCCGGTCTTCATGATGGTGTCGTCGATGTCGGAGACGATCGCTGTGCCCCCACGGGGGTCAGGGACCAGTACGCGCCCCGTCGTGTGGGCGACGGAGCCGTCCACTGGATCGATGTCCACGACATGCCACCCGGGGGAGAGGGGGCCGACCGGCAGTTCGATGTGCAGGTACCCGTCGGTGTCGCTGGTGAAGTCGCCGGAGGCCGAGCCCATCGATGCGTGCACGGTGACGTCGGACATCGTCAGCACGGTGAAGCGGCGCAGGTTGGCGCGCATGGTGGATCCCAGGCCCATCGACATCTCGCCGGCGGTGAACAGCGGCTTCTCGATGGTGCGGGCTGTCAGGTGGGCAACGCCGTCGGCGTACCACCCCCGATAGGTCACGACGACAGTGGGGCGCAGGGCCTGGCGCCTGGTCTTGAACTGGATGCGTCCGGCGTTGAGGGACTTGTCGGTCGTCTGGGCGACGTTCACCCAGTCGACATCCTCGAGGGCGCCAACGACGCGCGACTCGATGCCCTGCAGCATTCCGGTCACCGTGGCCGCACCTGGCAGCCCGGACAGACTGGGGATCTTCACCTGCCCTGCCTTTCCCGTGGTGCAGGCAAGGCTATCGGTCCTCAACGTGCGGCCGCGAGCGGAGAGGTGGCCCGGACCGGCTGGCGGCACCTCCGGGGCGACGAGGTGGTGGTGGCCCGCGTAGCCTTCGGCGCGGAGGTGGAGCCATGGTCGACTTCAGCGGTCTTCTCAAGAGGATGCCCAACCGGGACTCGTTCGCATCGGCGATCGACCAGATGCCGGCGACCCGCAACGCGGTGAGCCCGTTCGTCCCCGGGGAGACGGTGGCGGCGGCGGTATCCGCTGTCGAGGTGGTGGCAGCCTCCGGCATGTCGGCCTCGGTCGCCTACCTGCCCGATCCCCAGGCGTTGGCCTCCTGCCTGCTGGTCCACATGCAGACGATCGAGGCCCTGGACTCCGCGGACCTCGCGGCCGGGGCGGACCTCATGGTGGACGTGGCCGCACTTGGCCTGTCCCGTGGGGCCGACGCGGCCTCGGTCACCGCCGATCTCGCCATCCTGTGTGCGGCGGCCGAGGAGGTCGGGATGACAGTGACCCTCGACGGGGTCGCCCACGAGCACCTGGATGACACGCTGTCGATCCACGCCGCCCTTGCCGGGGAGCACCCTGACCTCGGGGTGACGATCGCGGCGAACCTCCTGCGCTCCGAGGCGGACTGCGGAGACCTGGGCCGGGCTGGTGCGCGGGTCCGGCTCGTGCGACAGGAGGCCGGCGAGGCCGAGGGGCTCGCGTTCACCGCAGGGCATGAGGTGGACAAGGCCTACGTTCGCTGCGCCAAGCTCCTGATGGCGGCGGGCGCCCGGACCACCATCGCCACCCATGACCGTCGGCTGATCGAGATCGCCACGGCCCTTGCCGTGCGCTCCGACCGGGAGCCCGGGCACTACTCCTTCCAGTTCCGCCTCGGCGTCCGTCCTGATGCCGCCGCCGAGCTCGTCTCGACCGGGGAGCGGGTGGGCATCCTCGTCCCATTCGGCCCGGACTGGGCCCGCTACATGTCGCGCCGGATCGCCCTGAAGCCCAACTCCATCGGCCAGGCTGCCCGCGCGGCGCTCGGCCGGTGAGTGACGTGAGCGAGTTCCCACGGGTCGCCCTGCTCGGTGTTGGGAGGATGGGGCAGGCAGTGCTCGCGGGCATGCTCGACTCCGGGTGGGATCCCGCGCGGATCGTCGCCGCCGAGGCCCACGAACCGACGGCTCATGCGGTGCGGGAGCGCCATGGCATCGAGTTCCGCCCATCCGCGCAGGCCGTTGTCGGGGCCGATCTCGTGGTCGTGGCGGTCAAGCCACACGACGTCACCACCGTCCTCGATGACATCTCGCCCAACCTGCAGGCCGGCACCACCGTGGTCTCGCTGGCTGCCGGACTGTCGACCGCCACCCTGGCGGCGCACCTGCCGGCTGGTACGGCGCTGGTTCGGGTCATGCCCAACACCCCGGCCCTGGTCGGGATGGGTATGTCTGTCATGTCCCCGGCGCCCGGCTGCCCGCCCGAGTCGCTGTCGCTGGCCGAGCGCGTCCTCGGCGCTGTCGGCGCCGTGCGGACGACCCCCGAAGCCCAACAGGACGCCGTCACCGCGGTCAGCGGGTCAGGCCCGGCCTACATCTTCTACGTGGCTGAGGCCATGATCGACGCCGGCGTGATGCTGGGGTTGCCGCGGCCGCTGGCGCACGACCTCACGGTCCAGACCCTGCTCGGGGCCGCCACGATGATGCGCGACACCGGCGAGCACCCGACCGTGCTGCGCGAGAACGTCACCTCCCCCGGGGGAACGACGGCCGCAGCGCTGCACGTGCTCGACGACGCCGCGGTCAAGGCCGCCTTCGCCAACGCCATGCGCGCCTGCCGCGACCGATCGGCGGAGCTCGGCCGGTCCTGACCGAACCTCGCCCCTCGGCGCTGTTGCCTAGGCCAGCATCGGCGACACCTCGTCCTCCGGTCCGCAGACGACGAGGACGTCGCCGGCGCCGAGGACCGTGTCCGGGGTGGGCAGTTCCGGCATGCCGCGCCCCCTGCGGCTGACCCCAAGGACGAGGATCCCCTTCTCAGCCAGCTCCCGGGCGTCTGCGAGCCGGCGGCCGCCCAGACCGGGGGGCACGGGCAGTGCGGCGTACGCCAGCCCGTCGAGGGTCGGGATGTACTCGGTGCGGTGGCCGAGCAGGGTGTGGGCGACGCGCCTGCCCACCTCGAGCTCGGGGTACACCACCTCGGTGACGCCGATCTTGCGCAGGATCTTGGCCTGCTGGGCGTTGATCGCCTTGGCCCAGATCTCGGGGATCTTCAGGTCCTCCTTGAGGACGAGCGCGCACACCAGCGAGGACTCCACTGCGTCACCGATCGCCACCACCGCCCGGGTGTACTCGCCGACGCCGAGCTGTTCGAGGGCCTCACGGCTCGTGACGTCGGCCTGCACGGCCATGGTCACTCGCTTGCTGATCTCGCGGACCAGGTCGGGGTCACGGTCCACGGCCAGGACCTCGCACCCCTCCCGGGTGAGCGCCTGGGCCACGGACTGGCCGAAGCGGCCCAGACCCAGGATGACGACCGGCTCAACCTCGCGAGCATCCATCGGACTCTCCTCTCATCACGATCAGCCGATCATGGGGCGGCCCTCGGGCAGCCGGTACTCGCGGGCGGTGTTGCGCAGGGTCAGCGACGACGCGAGGGTGACCGGGCCGACCCGGCCCAGGAACATGAGCGCGATGAGCAGCAGCTGGGGGGCCGCCCCGAGGCCGGGTGTCACGTTGGCCGACAACCCGACGGTGGCCAGCGCGGAGGTGACCTCGAACAGCGCGAGGTCGAGCTCCAGGTCGGTGAGGCCCTGCAGGGCCATCGTGCCGACCAGCACCGCGCCCAGGCTGATCATCGCGACCGAGATGGCGACGCGGACGGTCGTGTTGGGGATGCGGCGGTCCAGCACATTGACGTCCTGGTGCCCGCGGATCTCCGCGCGCGCGGCCATGAACAGGATCATCAGGGTCGTCACCTTGATGCCGCCGGCGGTGCTGCCGCTGCCGCCGCCGACGAACATCAGCGCGTCGGTCAGCAGGCGGGTCTCGGGGATCACCACCCCGTAGTCCACGGTGTTGAAGCCGGCGGTCCTGGGCGTGATCCCGCCGGAGAACACCGACTGGAGGGCCTTCTCCCACCAGGACATGGGGCCCAGGGTCAGGGGATTGGCCCACTCGAACAGGGCGAAGCCGAATGTGCCGACGGCGATCATGATCGTCGTGCCGACGAGCATCAGCCGCGTGTGCAGCGACAGCGGGATGGGGTTGGCGAAGCCGAACCGCTCGGGGTGGAAGGCCCCGAGGCGGTAACGGGAGCGCTGCGACAGCGAGCGACCTCGGGCGACCACCTCATCGTGGGTCATCGTCGTCGACCGACGTCGCGGCACCAGGCTGCTCTGCCCGCTGGCACGGCGGTACAGCTCGAGGACGACGAGGAACCCCAGTCCGCCGATGATGATGGCCAGGCCGATCGGCCCCAGGATCAACGGGTCCTGGCCGTAGGAGACCAGGGAGTCGGAGGCAAGGGCGAACCCCGCGTTGTTGAAGGCGCTGATGCTGTGGAAGATCCCCAGCCACGCCGCCTGCGCCCAGGATGCGTCGTAGTGCCACCAGAGCCGTGCTGCCAGCATCAGGGCGACCAGGGACTCGACGGTCAACGTGATCACCGCAAGCGCTCGGAGCACCTGGCGTACCTCGCCCTGGGTGAGCGCGCCGGTCTCGGCCTGTGCCGCCAATCGGGAAGCCGCCCCGAGTCGGCGATTCAGCAGGAGGATCCAGAGGGTGCCCAGGGCCTGGATGCCGAAACCGCCGATCTGGATGAGGATCAGGATGGTGATCTGGCCCGCGACGCTCCAGTAGGTCCCGGTGTCGACCACTGCCAGGCCGGTGACGCAGCTCGCGCTCACGGACGTGAAGAGAGCGACGCCCGGGCTGGCCGATCCGGGGCCCGCCCGCATGATCGGCAGCATGAGCAGGAGTGCCCCGAGCGCGCACAGGATGGCGAATGACAGGGTGATCGTCCGGGCCGGCGAGCGACGCGCGATCCGGGCCTGCCTGGCCCTCGTGCGGGCAAGGACCTCGGAGTCACCGTGGGTCGTCGCACCGGGCGCTGGGAAGAACTCACTGGTCTGGGTCTCGGCCTCGAGCTGACGTCGGGCCCGGAGCATCCTGCGCCGTGGCTCATTGCGGGCCCGACGCAGGATCATGTCGCGAGGCTATTCACTTGCGGGGTGGCTATGCCCATTGTGGACCGCCTCCGCGCGCCGTCCGGCAGCGCACTGGGACTACGGTGGGCAGGTGAGCGATCGGGTGGCCGTGATTGCCGACCCCTCGTTGTCGGCGTACAACTTCGGGCAGGGCCATCCGATGGCCCCGATCCGGGTTCAGCTCGCCCTGCGCCTGGCCGAGGACTTCGGGCTCCTCCAGGTCCCGAACGTCGACGTGATCCGCGACGTTGAGCCCGCGGGGGTCCATGACCTGGTGAAGGTCCACGTGCCGGACTTCCTGACCGCCGTGCGCACCGCCGGTCACACAGGGGACCCCGGCGACCCGAAGTTCGGGATGGGCACGGATGACGTGCCGGTGTTCCCGCGCATGCACGAGGCAGCCGCACACCTGTGCGGGGCCACGATCAGGGCGGTCGACGAGGTGCACTCGGGGCGTTCGCAGCACGCCGTGAACCTGTTCGGCGGGATGCACCACGCCATGGCGGACCGCGCGGCCGGCTTCTGCGTCTACAACGACGTCGGGGTGGCCATCCGCTGGTTGCTCGACCGCGGGGTGCAGCGAGTGGCCTACATCGATGTCGACGCCCACCATGGCGACGGCGTGCAGGCGATGTTCTACGACGACCCGCGGGTGCTGACCATCAGCCTCCATGAGAGCGGCCGCACCCTGTTCCCGGGAACGGGCTGGCCGGGTGACATCGGTGCTGCGGGGGCCGAGGGTACGGCGGTGAACGTGGCGCTGCCCGCAGGGACCGCCGACAACCAGTGGCTGCGGGCGTTCAATGCGGTCGTCCCCTCGGTCGTGGAGGAGTTCGCACCCGACTTCCTGGTCAGCCAGCACGGCTGCGACTCGCACTTCGAGGACGCCATGGCTCACCTGCTGCTCAGCGTGGACGGCCAGCGCACGTCCTACTCCGCCGTGCATCGGCTGGCCCATCGCCTGGCCGGTGGGCGCTGGGTCGCTGTCGGCGGAGGTGGATACGAGGTCGTGGACGTGGTCCCGAGGGCGTGGACGCACCTGATCGCCGAGGCGCTGCATCGACCCATCGCTCCCGAGACCCCCACCCCCGAGGCCTTCCGGGTGTTCGTGCTGGACCTGCTGGGTCGCGCGGCCCCCGGTCGCATGACTGATGGCAACGACCCCTGGGCGCAGCCGTTCGAGCGCAGCTACCACCCGGAGGATCCGCTGGACCGCGCCATCATGGACACCCGGCGGGCAGTCTTCCCGCACTGGGGCCTGATGGCTGACCCGTTCGGGGCGTTCTGAGCACGCGGTTTCATCCGCCGGTCGCGGAGAGCGCGTTCACATCAGCATGCTCCGCCCCATTTCCTCAGGACCTACTCAGGCGTACGATGAGGTGATTCGAAACCCGGTGAGGGGAGGTGATCCGATGACCGATCGACCGTTGGGCGAGGTTCGCCTGCTGACTGTCGCCGAGGTCGCTGCCATCATGCGCCTGTCGAAGATGACGGTGTACCGCATGGTGAACTCCGGCGCGCTTCCCGCACTGAAGGTTGGCCGCTCCGTCCGGATCCCCGAGTACGTGGTCGACGACTACCTGCGCCGCTCGTTCGTCGACACCGCCTGAGTCCGCAGCCCTCCTCGAGGGGCCGAAGGTGACCGGCGTGGTTTCCGGCTGGTGCGCCCGACCGGTAGCATGGGCGGTAATTTCCGGCAAGTCTGTGAGGTCTCCCTGTGGGTTCTGTGATCAAGAAGCGTCGCAAGCGGATGGCGAAGAAGAAGCACCGCAAGCTGCTCAAGCGCACGCGGGTCCAGCGCCGTAACGCCAAGTAGCACCATGGCGCGTGTCGTTCTCGTGACGGGGGTCTCCCGTTACCTCGGCGGGAGGATGGCGCGCCTGCTCACCGATGACCCCGAGGTGGAGCGGGTCATCGGCGTGGATGTCGTGACCCCCACCGGGGACATCGGTGGGGCTGACTTCGTGCGCGCCGACATCCGCAACCCGATCATCGGCAAGGTGATCTCCACCGCGGATGTCGACACCGTCGTGCACATGGGAGTCATCGCCACCCCACGCCAGGCCGGCGGGCGCACCCCGATGAAGGAGATCAACGTCATCGGGACGATGCAGCTGCTCGCAGCATGCCAGAAGGCGTCATCGGTGGAGAAGCTGGTGGTGAAGTCGTCCACCTCCGTCTACGGGGCGGGTGCGGCTGACGCCGCGATGCTCAGCGAGGAGATGGAGCCGACCAGCCTCCCCACCTCCGGCTGGGCCAAGGACTCGGTCGAGGTCGAGTCGTACGTGCGCGGTCTGGCCCGTCGTCGGCCCGACCTGACCGTCACCACTCTGAGGTTCGCCAACTTCCTGGGGCCGACGGCGAACACGCCGATGGCCCAGTACTTCTCGCTGCCCGTCATCCCGACCGTCCTCGGCTACGACGCCCGACTCCAGTTCGTCCATGAGGACGACGGCCTCGAGGTGCTCCGCCGGGCGACCGTCGAGGACCACGCCGGCACCTACAACGTCGCCGGCGATGGCGTCCTTGCCCTCTCGCAGGCGATCCGCCGTGCCGGGCGCGTCGGGGTTCCCGTGTGGTCCCCGTTGGTGGGCGTCGCGGGTCGCTGGGTCCGTCGTGGGGGGTTCGCCGACTTCAGCCCGGAGCAGATCCGGTTGCTCACCCATGGCCGGGCCGTGGACACGACCCGCCTGCGCGAGAAGTTCGGCTACACCCCGCGGTACACGACCGCCGAGACGTTCGACGACTTCGTGCATGCCCGTCGGCTGAACAACGTCATCACCCCCGAGCTGGTCACGGGTGCCGAGACGGTGGCCGGGCGCATCCTGTCCGGGTGGTCGGCGTGAATGACGCGACTGTCCTGCGCATGCCCGGCGCCGACGAGCCGGCCAGCAGCGAGGTGGCCGTGATCGGCGACGGCGCGAGCTGGGCCGATCAGGTCGGTGAGGCGCTGGAGTTCCTGCGCCGGCGCGCCCTGGGCCAGTACGAGGTGGATGAGTTCGGCTTCGATCCCGAGCTCAACGACAGCGTCCTGCTGGCTGCGCTGCGCCCGCTCTACAAGCACTGGTTCCGGGTCGAGGTCCGCGGGATCGACAACGTGCCGGCCGAGGGTGGTGCCCTGGTCGTGGCCAACCATGCGGGCACGATCGGCCTGGACGCCGTGATGGTGCAGATGGCGATCCATGACACCCATCCGAACCATCGTCACCTGCGCCCCCTCGGTGCGGACATCGTCTTCGACATGCCGTTCGTCGGGATGCTGGCGCGCAAGGCCGGCGCCACCCTGGCGTGCAACGCCGACGCCGAGCGGCTCCTGCGCTCCGGTGAGCTCGTGGGCGTCTGGCCCGAGGGCTACAAGGGCACGGGCAAGCCCTTCTCGGAGCGCTACCGGTTGCAGCGCTTCGGCCGCGGCGGCTTCGTGTCGGCGGCCCTGAAGGTGGGCGTCCCGATCGTGCCGTGCTCGGTGGTGGGGTCCGAGGAGATCTACCCGATGCTCGGCAACGTGAAGGTGCTGGCCCGCATGTTCGGCCTGCCCTACTTCCCGATCACCCCGACCTTCCCGTGGCTGGGCCCACTGGGCGTGGTCCCCTTGCCCTCGAAGTGGGTCATCGAGTTCGGTGAGCCGATCGACGCCGAGGGCTTCGGTGACTCGGCAGCGGAGGATCCGATGCTCGTGTTCGAGATCACCGACCAGGTGCGCGAGACGATCCAGCACAACCTGTACCGCATGCTCGTCCGCCGACGCGGCATCTTCCGCTGACCCGGGAGCGCTCAGGTTCGCCGGCCGCAAGATCGCCTGCGCCCGACTCAGGCGCCGCGCGGGCAGCTCAGCCGCTCCGGCCCCGGTAGACCGCGATCCCCTTGGCCACGCCCACGGCGGCGCCCGCAACGAGTCCCGCGGCGGCGGCTGCCGGAACGCCCTTGCGGACCGACTCCTTGCCGCGGATCCGGTAGTCGCGGATCGGCCATCCGGCTGACCTCGCGTGGGATCGCAGGGCTCCGTCCGGGTTGATCGCCACCGGGCAGCCGACCGAGGACAGCATCGGGATGTCGTTCGACGAGTCCGAGTACGCCGCGCACCGGCTCAGGTCGAGGCCGCGCTCGGCGGCAAGACGCTGGATCTCCTCCACCTTGGCGGCGCCGTGCAGGGGGACGCCGCTGAGCTTGCCCGTGTAGTGCCCGTCGGCGACCTCTGCGATGGTCCCGAGCCCTCCGGTGAGCCCGAGGCGCCGGGCGATGACGTCGGCGACCTCCACCGGGGTCGCGCTGACCAGCCACACCTCGTGGCCCATGGCCTTGTGCGCCTCCGCCAGCTCGACGGTGCCGGCCCACAGGCGACCCACCATCCGCTCGTCGTAGGCCTGCTCGGCCATGTCCTCGATCTCGCGCGGCTCGCGGCCCTTGACGAACAGCAGGCCGTTCTCGGTGGCCTGGGCCATGTCGTCCATGTTCTCCCGGCCGGAGAGGACGTACTTCAGCTGCTTCCAGGTGAAGTCCACGACCTCGCCGGTGGTGAAGTAGTCCCGGTCGGCCATGCCCTTCGCGAGCGCCACGATGCTCGATCCGCGCATGATCGTGTTGTCGATGTCGAAGAACGCCGCCGCACCCGGTCCGGCGTTCTCCGGCTCCAGGGCGATGATCCCCTCGGTCAGCCACGCGCTGGAGGGCTCAGCGGTGTCCTCGGAGGACTCGGCCCCGTCCGGGGTGGCGTCCTGGCCGTCGGCCGCCTCAGGCCCGGACTCCGCATCCGGTGCGGGCTCTGCCTCCGGGCTCATGACCTCGGGGCGACCCGCTTCGACCGTGTCGTCGGCATCCACATCCTCCGACGTCGCCCGGTCATCCGGGGCGTTCAGGGATTCAGCCACGGGGCGAGCCTAGCCGGATTCGACATGCCACACTGCTCGTGTGACGAACATCGCTGACCTCGTGCGCGAGTCGGCCACGGCCCGCCCGGACCACCCTGCCCTCGTGACCCGCACCACGGAACTCACCTGGGCCGAGGTCGATCAACGGGTCGACCGGGCCGCACGGGCCCTCACCCACGCCGGTCTGGGCAAGGGCTCCCGGGTGGCGCTGATGATCGGGAACCGACCGGAGTTCGCCATCGCCTACTTCGGCGTGCTGCGCGCCGGCATGGTGGCGGTGCCGATCAACACGGGGTACACGAGCACCGAGGTCGCTCGGCTGTGCAACGACGCCGGGGCCGAGGTGCTGCTTCATGACGCTGGCGCTGCGAAGGTCGGGGCGTCAGTCGCGAAGCGGGCGCACGGGACACGGGTCATCGCGCTGGACTCCGAGGAGGGCGCGGAGATGGTCGGCGCCGGGCCAGGAGGACGAGGTGCGTTCGCGCCCCCGAAGACCGCGGCCAAGGATCTCGCCGTCCTCATGTACACCTCCGGCAGTGAGGGCCAGCCCAAGGGCGCGATGCTCAGCCACGGCGCGATGCGGGCCAACATCGACGCCCTGGCCAAGATCCGTCGGCCGGCTGCGATGGAGGCCGACGACCGGCTGCTGCTCGTGCTGCCCATGTTCCACATCTACGGGCTCAACGCCGGGCTCGGACTCGTGGCGAAGGTGGGGGCGACGTGCGTCCTGCTGGATCGCTTCGAGTCGCGATCCTCCCTGGCGGCCGTCCGCGAGCTCGGCGTCACCAACATCGCGGGCGCCCCGCCGATGTACGTCTCCTGGAGCGCCGAGGGGTCCCTGCGCGAGTCCATGGACGGCGTGCGCCTGCTGATCAGCGGTGCCTCGGCGCTGCCCCCGGATGTCTTCGCCCAGTTCCGGACGATCACCGGCAAGCCGATCTGGGAGGGCTACGGCCTCACCGAGTGCTGCCCCGTGGTCACCTCCACGCTCGTGGCCCGGCGTCCCAAGCCCGGCTCGGTCGGTCGGCCGCTGTCCGGTGTGCAGGTCTCGTTGCGCGACACCTCGGGCCAGGAGGTCGACGAGGGCGATCCGGGCGAGGTGTGGGTCAAGGCCAAGTCGGTCCTGTCGGGGTACTGGCCCGACGGGTCCGGCGGCGTCGACTCTGACGGCTGGTTCCACACCGGGGACGTCGCCATCATCGATGAGGACGGCGACTACCGACTCGTGGACCGCCGGCGGGACCTCATCATCGTCTCCGGGTTCAACGTCTACCCCCGGGAGGTTGAGGCCGTGCTGGCCACGCACCCGGCTGTGGCTGAGGTCGCCGTCATCGGGGTCCCGCACCCCCTGACCGGGGAGTCCGTGAAGGCCGTGGTGGTCCTGAAGAAGGGCGTGCCCGAACCTGACGACCTCCGGGCCTTCTGCGAGGCCCGGCTCGCCAGGTTCAAGTGCCCCTCCCTCATCGAGTTCGCCACGCGGCTGCCCCGGGCGGCGACCGGGAAGATCACGAAGGGCAAGCTCAAGGACGTCCGGGAGTGACCTCGCGGGTCCAGCTGGTCGGCAAGCCCGGATGCCACCTGTGCGACCAGGCGCGGGTCGTCATCGACAGGGTGTGCACCGAGCTGGCCGTGGCGTGGGACGAGGTCTCGATCCTCGATGACCCGGGGCTCGCCGACCTCTACTGGGAGCAGATCCCGGTCACGTTGGTCGATGGTGCGGTGGTCGGGATCTGGCACGTGGACGAAGCCCGGCTGCGGGCAGCCCTGGCCGCGGGATAGCCTGACGAACATGTCCGTTCGCGTCGCCCTCCTCCAGGTGAGCATCACCGACGACGAGCCCGTCGCCGAGCGCATCGACCGGGTCCTTGCAATGACCGCGGAAGTGGCTGCCGATCACGACCTGGTTGTGCTGCCCGAGCTGTGGCCGATCGGTGCATTCGCAATCGACCTCATGCCCGTGCACGCGGAGCCGCTGAACGGGCCGCTGTGCCGCGCGCTGGCCCAGGTGGCCGCCGACTCGGGAGCGATGGTCTTCGGAGGCTCGTTCGCCGAGCGGGTCGAGTCGGACTCCGGGGAGATCGACTACTTCAACACCCAGGTGGCATTCGGCCCGGATGGGCAGTTGGCAGGTTCGTACCGCAAGGTCCACCTGTTCGGGTTCAACGGAGGAGAGACCTCGGTCATGACCAGCGGCGGTGAGGTCGTCGTGGTCGATGGTCCGTTGGGGCCGACCGGGTTGGCCACGTGCTACGACCTGCGCTTCCCCGAGCTGTTCCGGGCCCTTGTCGACGGCGGTGCTGAGGCGTTCGTGATCCCAGCCGGCTGGCCGGAGCGGCGCGTCGCGCACTGGCAGGTCCTGGCCCGGGCCCGGGCCATCGAGAACCAGGCCTACGTCCTGGCCTGCAACGAGGCCGGGACCCACGGGGGCGTGCCGATCGCCGGATGCTCGATGGTGATCGATCCGCAGGGCGAGGTCCTCGCCGAGGCCGGCACCGGCGAGGAGATCCTGTCCGTCGAGATCGACCCCGACCGGGTTGCCGCCTGGCGAGGGGCGTTTCCCGCGCTCGAGGACCGCCGGATGGGCTGAGCGCCCGCGAGTCCCGCGCGCTGGCGAGTCCGAGCGAGTCGCCGCGTCGTGCGGTGGGTCAGCCCGTGACGATCGGGGCGCCGGCAGCCTGCAGGTCAGCGATTCCGCCCTCGAGGTTGACCAGCGACGTGAAGCCCGCCTCGGCCATCTGGTCGGTGGCGAGCTTGGACCGGCGACCCGAGCGGCAGTACACGGCGTACTGCGTGTCCTTGGGCAGGGCCTCGATCTGGGTGCCGAAGTCCGCGGACTCGACGTCCACGTTGATCGCGCCATCGACGTGACCGGCCGCGTACTCGCCAGGGGTGCGCACGTCGACCACGACCGTCCCCGCCTGGGCGGCCGTGGTCATGAACTCATCGGGGGAGACGTTCTGGACGGAACCGCCGGACGAGGAGCATCCCGCCAGCAGGGCGGTGGTACCGAGCAGGATGGCGAGCAGTGCAAGGAGTCGACGCATACCCCCAAGGGTATACGATCCGGCCACCTGGAGAGAACCCGCCGCCCCAGCCGGAGGTCTCGCGTGGTCCGCCATTCCGCGGACGACCGTTGAGTTGGTCCGGATTCCCGAGCGGCCGTGCTCCGAGATCCGGACGAACGCGTGGTCACGCCGCGACGGCCGCGACTTCGCTACGCTCCGGGGCGTGTTGATCCGGAGGGCGACTGCGCAGGACTGGCCGGGGATCTGGGCGTTCATGGCCGGGATCGTGGCAGCCGGGGAGACCTACACCTACCCCCAGGACATGGGTTCGGACGAGGGCCGGGCTGGGTGGATGCTGGCCGAGCCGTGGGTGGTGCTCGTAGCCGAGGAGGAGGGTCGCATCCTCGGCACCGCCAAGTTCGGCCCCAACTGGCCAGGGCGGGGGTCGCACGTGGCGAACGCGAGCTTCGTCGTCGATCCGGCGGCGGGGCGGCGTGGGGTCGGTCGGGCCCTGGCTGAGCGCGTCCTGGCCGACGCGAAGGCCGCGGGCTACCGGGCCATGCAGTTCAACGCGGTCGTGGCGACCAACACCGGCGCGATCGCACTGTGGGAGTCCCTGGGATTCCACGTCCTCGCGACGGTCCCCGAGGCCTTCGACCACCCCACCGAGGGCCCGGTCGGCCTGCACATCATGCACCGCCCCCTCTGACCCGCCCTCACAAGCGCCCCTTCCGATCAGTCCGCGTCGAGCGGACCGCGTTCGGGTGCCGCCGCGCCCCCCTGCTCCTTCGTCCACTTTCCCGCGGCCCGACGTGGAGTTCGTCCGGATCTCCGAGGGCGGATGCTCGGAAATCCGGACGGCTCGGCAGTTGACCCGGGGCTGGGCGGGCGATCTGCCACCGGCGCACCGGGACAGCGATCGGGCCCCACCTGCGTGGTGTGCGCCACGCGGATGGGGCCCGATCGGGTTCGTCCCCCCGAGGGGTTCCGAGTCCCGGGGGTCGCCCGGGAGGTCTTCTAGAAGTCGGCCTCCGGCACGTCCATCAGCTCACCGGTGGTCGCCTCAGCCACGGCGCGCTCCGAGGCGAGCAGCGGCAGGCGGTTGGCCGCGAACCACTTGGCGGCCGCGACCTTGCCCTCATAGAACGGCACGTCCCTGTTCGAGGCGCCGGCTGCCAGGGCCTTCTCGGCCACCTCGGCCTGCTTGAGCAGCAGGTAGCCGACGACCAGGTCGCCCATCATCATGAGCAGGCGGGTGGTGTTCAGGCCCACCTTGTAGATCTCGGTGGGGTTGGTCTGCGAGGCCATCGCCCAGCCGCCCAGCACGCCGATCACGGCCTGCGTGTCCTCGAGGGCCTTGCCGAGGAGCTCGCGCTCGTGCGTGAGTGAGCCGCCCTCGTCGCCCTTGACGAACTCGGCGATCTGGCCACCGAGGTACATCACGGCCTTGAACTGGTCGCGGACCATCTTGCGGAAGAAGAAGTCCAGGCCCTGGATCGCCGTGGTGCCCTCGTACAGGGTGTCGATCTTGGCGTCACGGATGTACTGCTCGATCGGGTAGTCCTGCAGGAAGCCAGAACCACCGAGCGTCTGCAGCGAGGTCGCGAGGAGCTCGTAGGAGCGCTCCGAGCCCACGCCCTTGACGATCGGCAGCAACAGGTCGTTGACCCGCTCGGCCATGTCGACGTCCACCTCAGGGGTCGCACCGACGGAGGCCATGTGGATCTGGTCCTGGTAGTAGGCGGTCAGGTGGATCAGCGCCCGCATGCCCTCCGCGTAGGACTTCTGCAGCATCAGGCTGCGGCGGACGTCCGGGTGGGCGGTGATGGTGACGCGGGGAGCGCGCTTGTCCATCATCTGGGTCAGGTCCGCGCCCTGGACGCGCTGCTTGGCGTACTCCAGGGAGTTGAGGTAGCCGGTGCTCAGCGTGGCGATGGCCTTCGTGCCGACCATCATCCGGGCGTACTCGATGACCTTGAACATCTGCGCGATGCCGTCGTGGACGTCGCCGATCAGCCAGCCCTGGGCCGGGACCCCGTTCTGGCCGAACGTGATCTCGCAGGTCGTGGAGACCTTGAGGCCCATCTTCTTCTCGACGTTGGTCACGAAGGCACCGTTGCGCTCCCCGGGGTTGCCCTCGGCGTCGAAGTGGTACTTCGGGACGAAGAACAGGCTCAGGCCCTTGGTGCCGACGCCGCCGAGGCCCTCGACGTTCGCCGGGCGGGCAAGGACCAGGTGGATGATGTTCTCGGCCATGTCGTGCTCACCGGAGGTGATGAAGCGCTTCACGCCCTCGATGTGCCAGGAGCCGTCCTCCTGGAGGAACGCCTTCGTGGTTCCGGCGCCGACGTCGGAGCCCGCATCGGGCTCGGTCAGCACCATGGTCGCGCCCCACTCGCGGTCGATCATGATCTGGGCCCACTGCTTCTGCTCCTCGTTGCCGAGGCCGTCGACGATCGACGCGAAGCCGGGGCCGGACATGTACATGTAGATGGCCGGGTTGGCGCCGAGCATCATCTCCGCGACGGACCAGCGGATCGACGGCGGGGCGCCGGAGCCGCCGAGGTGCTCGGGCAGGTCCAGACGCCAGAAGCCGGACTCCATGAGTGCTGCGTAGGACTTCTTGAAGGACTCGGGCATCTCGACGGACATCGACTTCGGGTCGTACTTCGGCGGGTTGCGGTCCGCGTCAACGAAGGACTCGGCCAGCGGGCCCTCGCACAGCGTGCGGACCTCGCGCAGCACCTCCTTGACGGTGCCTGGATCGAGCTCGGCGTAGGGGCCGGAGCCCAGCCGGTCAGCGGCACCGAAGACCTCGAAGAGGTTGAACTCGATGTCGCGCAGATTGGCCTTGTAGTGGGACATCCGATCTCCTTCGGTGTTCGCGGCGGTGGTTTCGGGTACAGCCCAACGCAGGCGGTTACCCGTCAGTAACCTCATCATGCTACTGGTGGGTAACAAACGCAAGTTCCCCCGGGGGGCATCCGGACGAAACGCCACAGAGCCCACCCTGTGGTCGATCCCGGGGATCAGGCCGGTGGACCCGCCCAGGGGAGGGCATCCGGTCCCGAGCCGTGGCGCGCGGAGGGGAGGATCAGTGGCTGCCGGGCGCCAAGGTGGGGGCGAGTCGCTCCCCGGCCAGGCGCGTGGCCAGGCCGACGATCGTGCCCACGATCGCCAGGACGGTGGTCGCACCACCGGCGGGGTAGGTCAGCATCACGCCCAGGAGCAGGGCCGTGAACGGCATCCGCATGCAGGCTGCGGTGGCTGCGGCGATACCGACCGCTGCCAGCGCCGAGGTCGACGTGCCGCCGACCAGCAGGGTTGCGCTGGTGGCCATGATCACCCCGATGGCCACCGCCGGGAAGATGGGGCCACCGCGGAACCCGTTGCCCAGGGACGCGGTGTAGCCCACGAACTTGCCGAGGAGCACGACCAGGGCGGTGCCGATCGAGGTGAGGGCGAGGTAGTCGGGCATGGCGGACTGTCCGGAGAACAGCACGAGCTCGAGGCCCCCGCCGGTGATGGCATCGACGGCGATCGCGGCCAGGGCCACCACCACGGCCGCCCCGACCATGGTGACCAGACGTGAGCGGGCCGCCAGCTCGGCCACGCGCTCGGCGCCGAGCCGTGCGGCCATCGACACGACGGCCACGAGGATTGCCAACGGGACCGACACGGCCAGGTCGGCGAACTGGACCTCCGGGTAGGGCGTCAGGCCGGAGACCGCGAGCTGCGACTCACCAAGCCCCGACCACTGCTCGACCCCCACCTGCAGGACGTAGCTGGCCGCCATCCCGGCCAGTGCGGGCATGAGGACCAGCGGCGTGGCCATGCGGGGGCCGGCCAGCATGGCGAACTCGAGCATCAGCACGCAGGTGACCAGCGGGTTGCCGAAGATGGCACCGATCGCTGCCATGGCGCCGACGATCATCATGACCTGTCGGATCGGCTTGGTCGGGTCACGGAAGGCCACGGCACCCAGGGCGGTGCCGATGGCCATGAGGGGCGCCTCCGGGCCAAGAACGGCGCCGAACGACAGGCTGCCCAGCGCGGCGATGACCACCGAGATGATCTCGCCGGGCCCGATGTCGAGCCCGAAGCCGTGCAGCGGGGTGTGACCGCCCTCGCCGGGCAGCTTCTCGGCGAGGAACGTGATCAGGGCGCCCGTGCACAGCAGCACGATCACGAGCCAGTACGGCGCCTGCTCCTGGCCCAGGGCCTCGGGGAGGTCGGTCCACAGCAGGATCTGCAGGTGGTGCTCGACGCCGACGAAGATCGTCGCCCCGGCCCCGGCCAGCAGCCCGACCGCGACTGCGATGAGGGACAGCACGATGATCTGCCGCGCGATCGGGGAGTCCCCTGGCCGGTCGGCCATGGGAGCGGCCGTGGCCGGCCCCCCCACTCGTTGGTCCGCCGCCTCATCAGGACTCACGGTCATCGCCGTCTCCCTCCTGCACCTGCAGCACGCGTCGCGGACATCGGGCGCGACGTTACCCGACCGATAGGCTGCGCCCATGTCTCAGCGGGGGCGCGCCGGGCTCGCGGCACTGGCGCTGGGGCTGCAGTTCGCGGTGCTGTACGCGCCCCGCGCCCCGGCAGTGGACACCGGCGGCATCCCCGTGGACAAGTTGGTGCACGTCGCCGTGTTCGCGCTGCCCACTGTCGCCCTGATCGGGGCAGGCGTTCCGCGCGGCTGGGTGATCGGGCTGATGTCGGTGCACGCACCGCTCAGCGAGGTCGTCCAGGGTGCCCTGCTCGCGGATCGTTCGCCAGAGGGGGCGGACGTCCTGGCCGACCTTGCCGGGGTGGCGCTTGGGGCGTTCATCGCCAGTCGTTGGGTCCGGACAGGGGACGTGGCAGTCGAATCGGTTGAGTGAACCGACCGAATCGACTACCACCAGGCGGGGGAGCGGGCGCCCTTGCTACGTGTCGATCTCGGCGAGCATCTCCCCGCTCGGGTGCTGCGACCCGCCCGGGGGCTCCATCGTGATCATGAACTTGTCGACGCCCGCCGCACTGCCCTCGAGGACGGCCACCAGGTGCCCATCGGCGTCCGGGGTGAACGACCCGGCGGAGGTCATCTGGCCGTCCTCGGCCACGCTCCACACCTGGTAGACCATGCCCTTGGCCGGCATGGGGAGCTCGGAGGCCAGGAACACGGCCTTGTCCATCTCCCCGCTCATCACCACGCGGGAGGTGGTGCCCATGATCTCAACCGGGAGCACGTGCGCGTCAGCCGCGGAGGCGACCGCGACGACGTCGGACATGTCCTCGTCCTGCGTGGCCGACTCCGACGGAGCCTGGCTGCGCCCGAGGCCCACCCCACCGGCGAAGAGCATGGCTCCTGCGGCGGCGGCAGCCATCCACGGGGCGGCGCGACGCCACGCCGGGACCAGAGGGGAGACGGTCGCTGACGAGGGGCCGTTCGCCGTCGCGGGGGTGGTCGAGTCCGACGGGCCGGTGGTCGGGGAGTCCTCGGTGGTGACCGAACCGCCCCCGGCGCGTGCACCTGCCATCACCGCGTCCTCCAGCGAGCGCGGCGGGCGGACGGGATGGGCGTCGGCCAGGGCGGCGAGAACCTCACGGAAGTCGGCGGCCTCGTCGCGGCACTCGGCGCAGGTTGCCAGATGCTGCTCGAAGGCGGCTCGCTCGTCGGCGTCGAGGGCGTCGGTGCAGTAGGCGCCGAGCAGGTCGTGGATGTCGTTCACAGGTCGCCCTCCAGCTCTGTGCGCAGGGACCGCAGCGCGTCGCGGATCCGGGTCTTGGCGGTCCCCAGGGGGATGTCGAGTCGTTCGGCGACCTCGGTGTGCGTCAGCCCGCCGAGGAATGCCAGCTCGAGGGACTCGCGCTGCAGGCGGGTGAGGCCCTCCATGGCCGCCCGGACGCGGCGGTGCTCGGCTCGCAACTGGACCACCTCGGCCACCGAGTCGTGGTCGCGCTCGCGCGTGGAGGTCGCCCAGCGGGAGACCCGGTCGCGGTCGCCCTGCTCGCGGCGGACCCGGTCCACAGCGCGACGATGCGTGAGCATCGTGATCCAGGACCGCACCGAGGAGGTCTGCGGATCGAACCGGGAGGCCTGCGCCCACAGGTCGGCGAAGGCCTCCTGCAGGACGTCCTGGGCCATGTGCTCGTCGCGGGTGACCCGCAGGGCGAGGCCGTACGCGGCCGACGAGTGGGACCGGTACAGCATCCGGAACGCGTCCTCGTCGCCAAGCGCGACGCGCGCGACCAGCTCACTGGGCGAGGGTTCCGCGGCGCGCTGGGTCACGAGGTGCATGGTCGCATCACCGGATGAACTGGGAGTCGAGGTTCCATGGGGCGAACGGGGCGTTGACCACGATCCAGGTCTCGAGCGCCTTCATCCAGCCGCTGGCGACCAGCAACCCGACCACGATGAACACGATGCCCAGGCCACGGCGGAACCAGCCGTGGGAGTCAGCCGCCCAGCCGAAGCGCGCCACCACCCGCTGCCCGGCCAGGGCGATGAGCAGCAGCGTGGCGCACAGCCCCACGATGTAGACGCCCAGCAGCACCAGCCCGCGCACGGGCTCGGCCGGCAGGACGGTCACGATCACATACCCGTAGAGCGGGGAGCACGAGGTGAAGACCGGGCCGAGGGCAGCACCGGTGAGGATCTCGCCGGATAGCCCGTCCCGCCGGCGCGCCGCCCCCAGCCTTGTCGCGGACCGGGACTGCAGACCAAGTCGCGCCGACAGCCGCTCCCACAGGTCGGGAAACGCGCCGACGACCCCCAGCGCGATGAGCACCCCGCCCGAGACCCATTGCCAGGTCTGCGGCGGGATGCCGATCAGGGCGGTCGTCGCCTTGAGCGCCAGGGTGAAGACGAGGATGGACAGGCCCAGGGAGATCGTGATGACCAGGGCTCGGGTGACCGCCGAGCGTTCCTTCACGGCCTGCTGAGTGGTGGTGCCCCCGGCGACGGCACCGGCACCGGACTCCGCACGCTCCTCGGCAAGCGCCCCCGCCATCGAGCCCCCGACGATGATCGGCAGCAGGGGCAGCACGCAGGGCGCCAGGGTGGTCAGCACCCCGGCGACCAGCGCCCCGAACAGTTCGATCATGGTCCCTCGCCCTCGTGGATGGTGTCAGCGGTCGGATCGGTCAGGCGGTCTGGGAGGCGATCGCCTCGCCGGACGGGGCTCCGCTGAACTTCGCCAGCTGGTTGCCCTGCTCATCGACCTGCACGAACGTGTGCTGCACGGTGACCCCGTACTGCTTCCTCAGGTCGGTTGCGGCGTCGTAGTCCACGCTCACGACCGTCAGCCCAGCCGGCACTCCGTCGGCATCCAGGCTCTCCACGGTCGCCTTGCACGTGGGGCACCAGGAGGCGTTGAAGAACAGGACCACATCGCCGGCCTCGTGGAACTTGGCCGTGTCGGCCTGATAGGCCGCCTGATCGATCCACGCGCCCTCCTTGGCCATGGCTGCGTCCTCGGCCATCGCGGACTCGCTGGGGTCCGTCGCCATCGCGGACTCGCTCGGGTCCTTCTCCATGGCCGAGGCGCTGGGGTCCTTGGCCATGGCCGACTCCGAGGCGGCTGCAGGCTCGGTGGCGGTGTCGGAGGCGCACCCGGCGAGGGTGAGGCCGAGGAGCAGGGCCAGGGCGGCGGGGATGGTTCGCTTCATGTCGTGGTGCCTCTCGTCAGGTGACCGCGGGAGCGGGTCGTCGATGGGAGTTCGCTGTGCAGCGGGCGCCGGATTGGTCGGTGGTGTGGCTCAGCCGAAGGTGAAGGCGTAGGCCGACAACCCCTCCTCGAGGTCCAGGGTGAGCGTGGAGCGTTGTGCGGGACCCGCACGCAGCTCGTAGAGGGTGGGCGCCCCGGAGACCTCGATCTCGCGGGTCGTCGTCCCCTCGGTGACGGTGGCGGTCCCCTCCCCGCCGAGGACGAGGAAGACCTTGGCCGCTGAGTAGCCCAAGGTCAGCCCGGCATCCGGGCCCGCCTCAGCCTGCTCGTCGCGGACAGTCCAGGTGCCGCGGAGCGTGACTCCATCCGCTGACCCGGTCGCAGCCGGATCGGTGGCGTACTCGGCGGGGCCGTCCTCGGTGATCTCGTGGGTGTAGCCGCGAGCCCGGGCGAAGCCGAGGTAGGTCTCGGGGGTCTGGGCCTGGTTCGCGTCCTGGGTTCCCGGGGTCACTGCGCTCTGGGCCACCGGAGCGCCCTGCTCGGCGAGCAGCTCGCGGATCAGGGCCTCGGTCTCCTTGTAGGCACCTTCCCCGTAGTGGACCTGGCGGACGGTTCCCGAGCGATCGATGAGGTAGTGGGCCGGCCAGTAGCGCTGGTCGTAGGCGCGCCAGGTCCGGAAGTCGTTGTCGATCGCGATCGGGTACTTGACGCCGAAGTCCTTCGCCCGCTCGGCGACGTTGGCCACCTCGCGCTCGAAGGCGAACTCCGGGGAGTGCACCCCGATGACGGTCAGGCCCTGGTCGCGGTAGGCCGCATCCCAGGCGGTGATGTAGGGAAGGGTGCGCTGGCAGTTGATGCAGGAGTAGGTCCAGAAGTCCACCAGGACGACACGGCCCTCGGCCTGCAGACCGGCCAACGACAGGGGCGCATCGCCGGGAGTGTTCAACCAGTCCACGATGCCGGTGAGCTCGGGAGCCCTCCCGCAGTCGGCGAGCACGGCCGAGTTCTGGGCGCACTCGTCGAACGTCTGCTCCCCGACGGGAGCACCGGCAGCTGCGGCGGGTCGCGGGTCGGATCGCAGCGCGTCCAGGGCGCCGCGGGCGGTGTCGTTGTCCTCCAGCCGCTGCTGGACCGCCGCCACGTAACCCGGCACCGCGCGCTGCACGGCATCAGCCAGCCCGAACGCCATCGCCAGGCCCGTGATGAGGAAGACCGCGCCAGCGACCTTGCGCACGGTGGGCATCCGGTCTGCGAGCCGACGACCCGCGCCGACCCCCAGGCGGGCCACGAGGAGCAACGGGATCGCCAGCCCGGCGGCGAAGGCCAGGGTGAGGACGACCAGCCCGGTGCTGAGGCCCTGGGAGGCAGCCAGGACGGTGATCGCGGCCAGCACCGGTCCGGCGCAGGGGACGAAGACCACTCCAAGGGTCAGGCCGAACACGAACGCCGAGCTGCCGCGAACCGGGCCACGGTTGGGGAAGCGGTAGAAGAGCTTCTCCAGCTGGTGACCGATCCCCGGGATGAGCAGGCCCAGGCCCACGCCGATGATGGTCACCAGGGCGATCCCCCGCAGCAGGCCCTCCGGAACTCCGAGCACCGAGATCAGCGTGGCGCCGAGCAGGGTCAGGAGGGTGAACGACGTGAGCAGTCCGGCGACGATCAGGTACGGCCGTCGGCGGCTGACCTGAGGTGCAGCCGCCACCGAGACGGGGCCGGTCCCCGGGCCCGGGCCACCCACCACGGCCGCACCGGCGGTCAGCGAGGATGCCGCGAGGATCCCCGGAAGCACGGGGAGGACGCAGGGGGAGAGGGCGGTCACCAGACCGGCTACGAAGCCGATGGCCACGAGGGTCAGCACGGGAGTTGTTCGCAGGCGAGCGCCCGGTGGATTGGCCCTCGCCGCGCTGAATCAGCGCGGCGACCGGCGGTACGGTCGGTCGACAGATCCGGGACAACAGAGGAGTGGATGGCCCATGACCACGATCAGATGCGCCCAGGTGCTCGAGAACGGCCGCCTGGTCGGACCCCGAACGCTGACGATCGACGGTGATCGGATCACAGCCGTCTCCGACGACGCTGCCGCCGACATCGACCTCGGGTCCGGTGTGCTGACACCGGGGCTGATGGACCTGCAGAACAACGGGTCCTTCGGTGCTGACTTCGCCGATGCCACGCCCGAGCAGTGGGAGGAGGTGCTCGCCGGACTGGCCTCCCGTGGGGTCACCGGTCTGGAGCCGACCATCATCACGGCGCCCCTTGATGAGCTCAACGAGGCTTTCAGCCGGGCGAAGGCAGCCCGCGATGCCGCGGACGGGCAGCCGACCTGCCGGATCCTGGGCGTGCATCTCGAGGGGCCGTTCATCTCCGAGGCGCGCAAGGGCGCACACCGGGCCGAGTGCATGCTCGACCCGACGGATGAGGCCCTCGACGTGCTCCTCGGGCATCCGGCGACGAAGGAGACGCTGCTCACCGTCACCCTCGCACCCGAGCGCGACCACGCCCTCGATGCCATCCGGCGGCTGGTGAGCGAGGGAATCATCGTGTCCGTCGGGCACTCCGACGCCTCCGCGGAGCAGGTCTGGGCCGCTGCGGACGCCGGGGCGACCATGACCACCCACATCTTCAACGCCCAGCGCCCGTTCAGCCATCGCGAGCCCGGGGTGCCCGGTGCGGTGATGACCGATGAGCGGTTCTTCATCGGCACGATCATCGATGGCCAGCACGTGGATGCCGCCGCCGTGAAGATCGTCTTCGCCGCCGCGCCGGGTCGCGCCGTGGGGGTCACCGACGCCATCGTGACCGCAGGGCTGCCCAACCACACCCCGCTGATGTTCGGCGGCCAGCCGGTCGAGAACGACGACTTCGGTCTCGGTCGCCGCGAGAACGGGACGATCGCCGGCGCCGGGATCGTCCTCGACGAGGGCATTCGGCGGATGGTCGCGGCGGGCATGGACCCGGCCACTGTGCTGGCGTCCTGCACCGAGGTGGCCGCCCGGTCGCTGAACCGCAGCGACATCGGACGGATCGCACCGGGCGCCCTGGCCGACCTCGTGTGGTGGGACGCCGACTGGTTCCCCCGCCGCGTGTGGATCGGCGGCCAGGAGATCCAGGTGGCCGCCCAGGGCCAGTAGAGCTAGGCGTCGATGACGATCGCCATGATCACCGGGTTGCGCCGGTAGGTCTTGAACACCCAGCGGCTGACGGTCCGATGGATGATCTGCTCGAGCTGGTGCTGGTCGCCGATTCCGTCCGCGGCGGCCTTGGCCAGGGCCTTGTCGATGTGCGGGACGACGTCGGCGAACATGGTCTGGCTGTTGACCAGACCACGGGTCAGGAAGTCCGGGGGTTCGGCCAGCCGGCCGGTGTCGGCGTCGACGATGGCCACGATCGTGACCAGCCCCTCCTCGGCCAGGGTGCGCCGGTCCTTCAGTGACGCCTCCGTGGCTCCGCCGACGGTCATCCCGTCGACATAGACGTACCCGGCCGGCACCTTGCCGGTGATCCGCGCCCGCCGGTCGACGAGGTCCACGACGACGCCGTCCTCGGCGATGACCACGTTCTCGGCCGGTACGCCGGTACGGATCGCGATCGAGGCGTTCTCCGACAGGTGGCGCCACTCGCCGTGGATCGGCAGCACGTTGCCGGGCTTGACGATGTTGTAGCAGTACGCCAGCTCGCCGGCGCTGGCGTGACCCGAGACGTGCACCTTGGCGTTGCCCTTGTGCACGACGTTGGCCCCGTACCGGGTCAGGGCGTTGATGACCCGGTAGATGGCGTTCTCGTTGCCCGGGATCAGCGAGCTGGCCAGCAGGACTGTGTCGCCCGGGCCGATGCGGATCTCGTGGTCGCGGTTGGCCATCCGCGCCAGGGCCGCCATCGGCTCGCCCTGCGACCCGGTGGAGACCAGCGTGATCCGGTTGTCCGGCAGGTTCTTGATCTCCTTGAGGTTCATCACCAGGCCCTCGGGGATCGTCAGGTAGCCCAGGTCGCGGGCGATTCCCATGTTGCGCACCATCGACCTGCCCACGAATGCGACCTTGCGGCCGTGGTGGTGGGCGGCGTCGAGGACCTGTTGGATCCGGTGCACGTGGCTGGCGAAGCTGGAGACGATGATGCGCCGCGGTGCGGTGCGGAACACCTCCTCGATCGCCGGGGCCAGGTCGCGCTCGGAGATGGTGAACCCTGGGACGTCGGCGTTGGTGGAGTCCGTCATGAACAGGTCGACGCCCTCCTCGCCGAGCCGGGCGAAGGCGCGCAGGTCGGTGATCCGGGAGTCCAGGGGGAACTGGTCCATCTTGAAGTCGCCGGTGTGCAGGACCATCCCGGCGGGGGTGCGGATGGCTACGGCCAGCCCGTCGGGGATCGAGTGGTTGACCGCGACGAACTCGCAGTCGAACGGACCGAAGCTGCGGCGATCTCCCTCGGCGACCTGCTTGGTGACCGGGGTGATCCGGTGCTCCTTGAGCTTGGAGGAGATGAACGCCAGCGACAGCCGCGAGCCCACCAACGGGATGTCCGGGCGCTCACGCAGGAGGTAGGGGACGCCGCCGATGTGGTCCTCGTGCCCGTGGGTCAGCACGATCGCCTCGATGGCGTCGAGTCGGTCCCGGATCCAGGTGAAGTCCGGCAGGATCACGTCCACCCCGGGTTGCGTCTCCTCGGGGAACAGCACGCCGCAGTCGACGACCAGCAGCCGACCGTCGAACTCGAACACGGTCATGTTCCGACCGATCTCACCGAGTCCTCCCAGGGGGACGATCCGCAGTCCGCCCTTGGGCAGCGGGGGCGGGGGACCGAGTTCGGGGTGCGGATGGCTCATGGGGGCAGTCTCTCAGGAAACGCGACCCGGAGATCCCAGGAGGTGAGAGCCATGAGGTGAGATGAGAGCGGGTGACGGGATCCGTCGCGTCCGCTGGGCGGCCGCTCCTCCCGATTCCATGGTCTTCCGCCCTCATGGCGAAGGCCCCACGAGGGGGCCTCCACCATGAGAGCGGGTGACGGGAATCGAACCCGCACTGTCAGCTTGGGAAGCTGATGTTCTACCATTGAACTACACCCGCGTGCACCGCCGACTCCTCGACGACACGCCCAGATTATGCCCCACCGGGTGCCCCAGCCTCAAACGCCCCACCCCCGCGCGAACCGGCGCCGCATCACGTCGGGTTCGAGGTGATCGCGTTCGTCGAGACTCGACGTGATCAGCCAGACACCCCAGCAGACCCGACGTGATCCTGGGATGTGCGCGGGGGCGCTTGAGTCCGCCGATAGCATCCGGGGCATGATCCTCTCCGATGGCACGATCCGACGGCTGCTCGACGAGGGGCGCCTGATCATCGACCCACTCGACGACGCGCAGATCCAGCCCGCGAGCGTCGACGTGCGGCTCGGGCCGGAGTTCCTCGTGTTCCGCAACCACACGACCGAGGTCATCGACCCCTATGACAAGCCGGCCGACCTCAACGAGCGGGTCCGCGTCGCCGAGGGCACAGCCTTCATCCTGCATCCGGGTGAGTTCGTGCTCGCAACCACGGTCGAGGCGATCGGCCTGCCCGACGACCTGGTCGCGCGGGTGGAGGGCAAGAGCAGCCTCGGACGGCTGGGGCTCCTGATCCACGCCACGGCGGGGTTCGTCGATCCCGGCTGGCCGCGGGGCCAGATCACCCTCGAGCTGAGCAACGTGGCCACCCTGCCGATCAAGCTCTGGCCGGGGATGCGCATCGGCCAGCTCAGCTTCCACGCCCTGGACGCCCCCGCCGAGCGCCCCTACGGCCACGTGGACCTCAACTCCAAGTACGTGGGCCAGTCCGGTCCGATGGCATCCCAGTACGCGCAGAACCCGAAGTAACCCGCAACACCAGGGAGCCCCCGACCGCTCGGCCGGGGGCTCCCTGGTGTTTCGGGTGTCAGGTCAGCCGCGCAGCAGCACCGGCTGCTGCGTGATCCGGTAGGTCGAACCGACCGACTGCTGCGTGCCATCCAGCAGCTCGACGACGCGTACCCCGGCCGGGACCTTCATCGTCTTGGCCTTCGAGGCGTAGGCGATGTACTGCACGCCCGTCGGCCCGACGACCCTGCAGAGCGTCACCGAGGACTTCACCTTGCAGCCCAGCCACTGCTTGCCCGACATCCAGGAGCGGATCTCCTGGAAGGCGACGCCGCCCTCACGAAGGGTCCCACCCTGCGTCATCGCCGTGCCCAGCACGTTGAAGTCCCAGCCGTACCAGAACACCCGCTGCACGCCGTAGCGCATTGAGTCGATGAAGGTGCGAGCCACGTAGGTCTGCGCCGCGGTGCCGGTGTAGGCCCGCTTGACCTTCATGTAGCTGCGAAGGTCGCCGAAGTTCATCTCCGTGTCCCACAGCGGCTTCTTCCCGGCGCCGTACTTCCTGTAGTAGCTCTTGGTCTTCTTGATGTAGGCGACCCGCGTGGCCGGGCCCTCCTTGGCCGGCGGGTACAGGTGCACGGACAGGACATCGACCGACGACCAGGCGCGGGCCTTCTTCATCGCGGCCCCGTAGCTCTTGCCGAACTTCTGGGTCGGACCGGTCTTGCGCATCGTGGTGCTCGCCGCGACCACCTTCGCGCCGCGCGCTCGGATCACCGGTGCGGCCGCCTTGGTCAGCTGCGGCCATCTGCGCCGGGGTGCCCTGGTAGAAGTCCTGGAGGTTGGCCTCGTTCCAGATCTGGACCGCGGTGATCCCGGGGACGGCCCTGAGCATGTCGTCGATGAAGTCCACGTAGTCGGCGGTGCTGGCCGGGTGGCTGTTGGAGCCCGGACCGTACAGGGCCTTCGACGAGTTCGGGTTGGACGCCGCCCACTGCGGGGTCACGCCCATCGTGTACATGATCTCGCTGGCGCCCAGCGTCTTCGCATTGGAGACGGCAGCCAGAAGCGGAGCCCAGTTGTAGCCGTCGCGTGACGGCTCGAGGTCCCGCCACGAGACCCCGCTGTCCCACAGTCGGATCGCGCCCACGCTGGACAGCGTGCCGGGAACGCCGCCCGGGAGCGTCGAGACATGCTGGCCGAACAGCGAGTCGGGGACGACCGGCGCGGCGCTGGCCGCGGGTGCCATCGTGACGATCAGCCCGCCGGCGAGCGCCGGAACCAGGGCTTTGAACATCAACCTCATGTGGACCCCCCACGGTTGGATCGGAATCGGTGGTGCCACAGTGCCCGGCCGACGAGGACCAGTCAACTCCCCGTGCTGGCGTGCCGCGGGGTTAGGTGCCCGTTATCGCGGGCATAGCCGTGGTCGCCTCACCCCGAGAAGCGGACGAGGATCGGGTTGGCCGTGACCTTCAGTGAGTCCCCGGAAATGGGTTCGCAGGTCCCGTCCAGACGGCACACCTGCGCCGCTCCCGCGGGCATCGGGATGGTGGCGGGCCCCTTGTGGCTGAACAGGATCTGGGCCGGCAGTCCGTCCCCGGTGGCCAGATCGCAGGTCGTCAGCGCCCCGTCTTCCCCGGTCGGCTCCATGAGCTCGCCGGTGCACCCCTGCCAGTACGCCCCGTCGAACCAGTCCTGCACCGTCAGGTAGGCCTGGCCGGCGGGCAGGATCTCGCCGGTCTGCGCGTCCACCTGGTCGATCCCCAGGATGTGGTCGTTCCACGAGTACCAGTACACGCGGTCGACGCCGAGGGCCAGGGAGTCGATGTAGGTGCGGGCCACCCACCCGGCTGCGACCTCCTGGGGGACGACGACCTCCTCCTTGGCGAAGCTGCGGCGGTCGCCGTAGTTGATCTCCGTGTCCCAGAGCTGGCCGGTCCAGCCGCGCTCGGCCAGCCACGCGCGCATGAGCCGCAGGTAGGCCGCGCGCGTTCCCGCGCCCTGGTCGGCCAGCGGGTACAGGTGCACGGCCATGGCGTCGACCGGCCACCCGCGCTCGGCCAGGGCCGCGGAGTACTTGCCGTACCAGGGCTTCACCGGCCCTGCCGAGCGGACCGTCGTGCTGGCCCCCACCAGCAGCGCGTCCGGATCGACCTCGGCGAGGACCTCCTTGGCCCGCAGGGTCAGCTCAGCGAGGTAGTCGGGCTTGCCGCGGTAGAAGATCTTGATGTTGGCCTCGTTCCACACCTGGTACGAGGTGATCCGGCCCTTGTACCGCTCTGCCACCTGGCGCAGGAAGCGCAGGTAGGCCTCCTGGTCGGGCGCGGAGGAGGTCCCGGGGCCGTAGATGCCGGGTGCTTCGGGATCCAGTGCTGCCCATTGGGGCGGGCTCCCGTGCACCCACTGGATGTCCGCCACGCCGATCTTCTCGGCCTGGGCCACCGCGGAGTCCAGGGGCGCCCAGTCGACCTGGCCCTCCACCGGTTCGAGCTGGCGCCACGACACACCCGAGTCCCAGAGGCGGATCGCTCCGGCGGTGGGCGGCAGTGGCTCAGCCCCGGAGGCCAGGTTGCCCACGTGCGTGCCGAACAGCTCCCGGGCGACGGGCTCCCCCGCCGGGACGGGGGCGACCGTCGTCGGGTCCGCCTTCGGGGTACTGGGGTCAGCCGGGGCGGAGGAGGACTCTGTGCAGGCGGCCATCACCATGACCACCAGACCCACGGCAGCGCACACCGCTAAACGGCGGATAACGGGCATCTGTCCTCCCTCGTCAGGGGTGCAGGATACCCACCTCGACGGGCGCGACCGCCCGAACCTCGATGGCGCGAACCGGCTGCTGGGCTTGGAAACGGCGCCACAGGTGTCTAGTCTCGTGACTTGCTGGGCCGTCTACGCTGGTGGGAGGGGAGATGGCAGGCAGCATGGCAGGCAGAGAAGCTCGCGCTGGGGACTCCAAGCCCCCGGTGCTGCGCGTTGCCGGGGACGAGGCCGAGAGGCGTCTCCCTGTTGCCACCGTCGTGGAGCGCCCCGAGGCACGGGGTCGTTCCGAGGTCGACCCCATGTTCTCCGTGGCCTTCCGCGCCTTCCTGCTCGACCTGGGCATCCTGGGCACGAGCATCAGCCTCTACATCGCGGTCATGATCAACTCCGGTTACCTGATCGACCAGGTCGAGACCCCCCTGACCGGCGCGGCGATGATCGTGTGGTGGGTGCTGCTGATCCTGCTGCGTGGCGGCTACGAGGCGAGGTACCTGGGCGTCGGGAACGAGGAGTTCAAGCGGGTCGTGAACGCCGGGGTCACGATGCTGGCCGCGATCGCGATCGCGTCCTACGTCGCCAAGTCAGCCCCGCCGCTGCGCCTGGTCCTGCCCTCGCTGTTGATCGGCACGATGCTGGTCCTGCTGGGTCGGTGGTTGCTGCGCGTCTGGTTGGGCCGGCAGCGTCTCGAGGGACGGTTCCAGCAGAGCACGCTGATCGTCGGTGATCGCTTGCGCAGCGCCGCGCTGTCCGAGTCGTTCGCGACCGACGCGGTCGCCGGGTTCAAGGTGATCGGCACCGTCCAGCCCCCGCGGGTGGGCGTGGCCGACTCCCGGTCCGACGCGCGCGACCACGTCGTGGACGCCTGGCTCGACGACGTCATGGACTGGATCGACGCCCACAACGTCCATGCCGTGGCGGTGGCTGAGTCCACCGCCGTCGATCCCGCCCTGCTTCGGCGCCTCGCCTGGCGGCTCGAGGGGCCCCGGATCGACCTGCTCGTCTCCCCGATCCTCTCCGACGTGGCAGGCCCGCGCATGTCCGTGCGGCCCGCCGCCGGGCTGCCCCTGATCCACCTCGACGAGCCGAGCCTGACCGGGCCGAAGCGTGCACTCAAGCGGATCGTCGACCTGGTGATCGCGGTCCCCCTCGTCGTGATCCTGGCCCCGGTCTACCTGTTGATCGGGATCGCGATCAAGTTCGACTCGTTGGGGCGGGTCCTCTACATCAGCGACCGGATCGGGCGGTCCGGCGAGACCTTCCGGTGCGTCAAGTTCCGCACGATGCATGTCGGGGCCGACTCCATCCGCGACGACGTGATCGGCGACCTCGACGACGAGGTGGCCGACCGTTACCGAGACGATCCGCGGGTCACCAGGGTCGGTGGGGTGCTCCGGCGCTGGAGCATGGACGAGCTGCCGCAGTTGTTCAACGTGATCAGCGGGTCCATGTCATTGGTCGGTCCGCGTCCGATGCTTCCCGATGAGTTGGCTCTGCTGGGTGACGCGGAACATCGCCGGCACCTGACGAAGCCGGGCATGACCGGCCTGTGGCAGATCTCCGGGCGCAAGGAGGTCTCCTGGGACGACCGGATGCGTATGGACCTGCACTACATCGAGACCTGGTCGATCTCGCTGGACGTCGTCATCCTGGCCAAGACGGCCAAGGCGGTCATCACCGGCCACGGCGCGTACTGAGCAGCTCGCCCGCGAGCCGCTCGTAGGCGTCGGCCACGTCCGACCATCGGTAGCGGGTGGCCACATCCGCCTGGCCAGCTGATCCGCGCTCGATCGCAGCCGCCGGGGCGCGCTCGGCGCCCGTCGATCCGCCACAGCGCGGCCACGTCCTCGGTGGTCGTGAAGTAGACGCCTGCGCCGCCGGCCACCTCCCTGTTGAACACCACGTCGTAGGCCGAGACCGGGGCGCCGGCACCCAGGGCCCGCAGGAGCGACGGGTTGGTCCCTCCGACGCTGTGCCCGTGCAGGTAGGTCAAGGCGTGCCCGTAGAGGGCGTCGAGCAGGTCGGAGTCCCACAGGCTGCCCAGGAACCGCACGCGCGGGTCGCCGCCGGCGGCCGCCTGGACCTGGGCCCGGTAGTCATCGGCGTAGGGGGCGTCGCCGACAACGATCAGCGGCATCTGTGCCCTCGACGCGGCGTAGCCTGCGACGATCTCCCGGACATGGTTCTCGGGCTCGAAGCGCGCGACCACGAGGTGGTACTGGCGCGCCGAGACGCCGACCTCGGCCAGCCGGGTGGCGTCCGGGGCCACGATCGGGGCGCCATAGGGGATGTAGCGGGCGTGGATGCCGTGCACGTCTCTCAGGTGATCGGCGATCCCCTGGGCATCAGCGATGACGGCATCGGCCCAGCGGGCGCTGCGAGCCTCCGCCCAACGGTAGTAGCCCGATGCCCGGACGCCCCACTTGGCGCGCTTCCACTCGAGCCCGTCGACATGTACTGCCACGGGGATCCGGGCTGCGCGCAGGGCGGGGAGGAAGGGCGCGTTCGCGGCGTTGAAGACGATCGCGACATCGGGATGCTCCCGGGCGATCGCATGCCCGACGGACAGGCCCGTGTGGCTCAGGGTCTCGGCCGCCCGGTGGCGTACGGCGGGGAGGTTGACCAGTCGCATGCCGAGGAACTCGGTCTGGGTCTGGCCGGGGTTGCGGCAGTAGACCACCACGTCGTGGCCGCGCTCCACGAGCCGGCGGCCGATCTCCTCCGCGGCGGTCTCGAAGCCGCCGTACCGCGCGGGCACACCGCGGGTCCCGAGCAGGGCGATGCGCATCAGCCGACCGTCAGGTGCACCGGGCGGTCCAGGTTCCCGGACCATTCCAGGCCCGCGCCGGACTCGGTCCACCCGGGTGTCGCGGGCAGGGTCATTCCGGGCGCGGGCTGGACTCTGACCTTCAGCTCGGCCGGATGGGCCAATGCCTGCGGATCGGCGTGGACCTCGTAGGTCCCCGGCTCGAAGGTTCCCGCGGGGAGGGAGTACTCCATCACCACGGTCGTGGTGTCACCGGGCGCGGTCTCGTGGCCCTGCCAGAGCACCTGCCCACCCCGTTCGTCAGGGAAGGGGCCTGTGCGGGCCACGGGCACGAGTGAGACGGAGTTGCCCGTGGTGATCCGGGCCTCCGTGGCCGTGAGCGGAAGCCGGTACGCCACCCGCATACGTGCCCGCAGGGCGAGGTAGCCGGCGTAGGTCGTGGGATCGCCCTCCAGGCCCTCGGGGACGGCATTGGTGAACGAGACGGTGCGGCGGACCGTGGCGCCGCCCTCGGCCGTCAGCTGCACCTCCTGGGTGATGCGACGATCCTGGAACACCGAGAGCTTGTTGGGGGCGCTCTGCGAGTGCACAGCGATCAGGTCGCCCGTCCCCTGTGCGAGCTCCCCACCGGCTGCGAGCTCATCGACGGCGTCCTGAAGGTAGGGGGCGTCGAACGAGGCCTGCATGTGGCGGGGCGGGATCGCGTCCATGCTGCCCCGGACCGCGGACATGAGATTCAGCGGCTGGGTCAGGTGCTTCACGAGCGCCTTCGTGAGCTCCTCGTTGCGGGCATGTCGCTCGATCACGCCCTCAGGGCTGTTGAACTGCCGGTAGGCGTCCACCAGGACGGTACGCAGGAGGTTCTCCGAGCTGATCGTCCCGAAGCCGGGCGACTCGACGGCGCCTGTCCAGGCCAGGATCGAGGCCAGGGCGCTCATGTCCACGGTGATGACCCCGTCCACCTCGGGATACCCCAGAGCGGCCCACGCCCTGCGCATGTCCACCGAGGCGGTGCCGAAGTCGGGATGGAAGTTCGAGTTCACGAACGGGTACCGCTTGCCCTCCCGGTACCACGGTGGCCCGCCCGCGTGCTTCCAGTCGATCGGGGGGTTGTTGGGCGACAACTTCGACTCCAGCTGGCCGGAGATCGGGACCGACAGGGCCCCCTTGTCCGCCTGCACCACGAACGCCGACAGGGGGGCACCCCCGGAGCCGAACGCCTCCGCGTCGTTGAGGGCCGCCACCAGGTAGCGCTTGGGCTCCGTCGATCCGAGCGCCTCGGCGACGTCCGGCATCGCGATCTCGGCGGCCCCCGCCAGTTGGGTCAGGTCCGCGACCGACCCGGCGATGGAGTCGGCGACCGCGCCGACGGGCCGCCCGAGTGGCCCCGATCCCTGTACCTCGGCCAACGCAGTGCCCGTTGCCGCCAGGGCTGCGTGGACGTCCGCGACGGGCCCGGCGAGTGCGGCGGCCTTCAGGGGGTCGATGGTCGCTCCGTTGACGATGGGCGGCTCTCCGTCGAAGCCGACGGTCGCCGTGCCGATCTCAGCGAGTGGGTCCAGCGCCTCGGTGCTCACAGCCAGCGCGTGCACCGAGGCACGCAGGTCGTCCATCGCCCCCAGCGTCATCGGGTTGTATTCGAGGGCCCGGGCGGCCGGGGAGGACCAGGTCCTGTCCAGGATGTTCGCGGCGGTCCTGATGGTCCCAATCCCCCGGTCGAGGCCGGCGCTGTCGCGGGCACGCCCCGCGAGGGCGGTCTGCGCGACGCCGACGAGTCCCGTCAGCAGCGCCACCTGGGTGCCGATGGCGATCAGTGCCAGGGGCGCCAGGAGGATCAGGGTGACCCATCCCCTTCTGCGCATCGCCCACCCCCGCTGCGACTCGGAACGCCTGGATCTGGTGCGCCCATGGTAACCCGCGGGGTGTTCGGGCAGGTCGGACGTGATCGGCGGGCCCGGCGGTTAGGGTGAGTCCGTGAGGGCCACAGCGATCGTCCTGGCCCACGGCGCAGAACCGACGCTTGAGGGATGCATCGCGGCACTGGTCGCTGACGGCGTCGACGACATCGTCGTCGTGGACAACGATGCGGCGCCCGGGCCGGTGGCAGCAGTGGGCGGGATGCCCGGAGTTCGCCTGCTCTCTGCCGGGCGGAACCTGGGCTATGCGGGCGGCTGCAACTACGCCGCGAGCCACGCGACCGGGGACGTGCTGGTCTTCGTCAACTCCGATGCCTTCGTGCAACCGGGTGCCGTGGCCGCACTCGTCCAGCGCGTCACCGAGCCCGACGTCGGGCTGGCCTCGGCCAGCATCCGACTGGCCGAGGACCCCGGGGTGCTCAACACAGCCGGCAATCCGGTTCACTACCTGATGTTCTCCTGGGTGGGCAGCCTCGGGGAGCCCGCCGCCGAGCATGCTGAGCTCACCGAGGTGGCCTCCATCACGGGCGTGACCTTCGCCGTGCGGCGGGAGGTGTGGGACGCTCTCGGCGGTTTCGACGCCGACTACGTCGCCTACTGCGAGGACGTGTACCTGTCACTTCGGGCGTGGCAGGCGGGGTACCGGGTGGTCCACGAGCCGCGGGCCGTGGTGCTGCATCACTACGACTTCGCCCGGAACTCGGCGAAGTTCTACCTGCTCGAGCGCAACCGGCTCATGAACCTGATGCTGCTGCCCGAGCGACGGACCCGCCGGTTCCTGGCCCTACCCGCCCTCGTGGTCGAGGGCGGCGTCCTGCTGGTGGCCGTCCGTGACGGCTGGGCCCGGGACAAGGTGGACGGCTGGCGCTGGTTGGTGACCAATCGCAGGTCGCTGGCGGACCGTCGACGGGGGATCCAGGCGGGGCGCACGGTTCCTGACCGCGAGCTCGCTCGTCTGCTTCGCGGGCCGCTCGACCCGCCGGCCGGGCTCGGACCAGGTGTTCCGGCACCCGTGAGTCGGGCACTGGCGCGGTACTGGACCTGGGCGGAGCAGCGGTTGTGAGATCGCTGGAGTGGGGCCGGACGATCCACCTGCGGGACCTCGGGTGGGCTGCGCTGGTGGCCGTGGTGGCAATGGGGATCGCCCTCATCTACCGCTCTGCCCTCGTCCCGACCGATCCGTGGCACTACGTGCAGGGTGCGCTGGCCTTCCCGGATGGCACATGGCGACCCTCGGGCCTGTCGCGGTGGGGCTTCCTGCTGCCGATCATCCCGTTCGCCCGGATCTGGGGCGACGCCACGGCGACCTACTACATCGTGCCGGTTCTGAGCACGGGCGTCCTGGCGGCCGTCCTCTACCTGCTGGGCACGCGCTACGTCTCACGTTCCACCGGGGTGTTGGCGGCGGCCTTCGCCCTCGGGACGCCGCTGGTCTTCGTCAACCTGACCCGTGGGTACACCGACCTCACCGCCACCACCCTGATCGGCCTGGCCCTGCTCCTGGCGACCCTTGCCGCGGACGCCGCCGACGAGGCCCGGGAGGCCGGCCGGAGCTGGGGGTGGCGGGTCCCCGCCCTGCTCGTGGCCTGCGGGTTCGTGACCGGGTGGAGCTTCGAGGTCCGCGAGACCGCGATCTTCGCGTGGCCGGTGATCGGCTGGGTGCTGTGGCGCATCGGCCGGCCCCTGGTGACCCTGGCGTGGGTCGCCCCACCGGCCCTCGCCTGGCTTGTGCTCGATGTTCTGCTGTGCGCCGTTGTCTACGACGACCCGTTCCTCAAGTTCCGGATCATCCTGGGGGCAGACATCTCCGAGTCGGAGGTCAGCTCCGACGCCGGCTACGTCGGGCAGTCGCGGTGGTGGTACATGACGATCCTGCCCCGCTCGATCCTGGAGGTCTCCGGCGGTCCGGCACTCCTGGCCTGCCTGGCCGTCGGTGCGGTCGGTGGGGTGGTGTTCCGCGCCCACTTGGGTCGGATCTGGGCATGGGGGATGCTGACGGTGGCTCTCCTCTGGCTCCAGGGCGGACCGCTCAACCCAGGGCATCCCTCCGTGCGTCTGGACGTGGCGCGCTACTGGCTGTCGTTCATCGTCCCGCTGATGCTGGCCGCGGTGGGCACGATGGCGATCCTCATCCGCAGCTCGCGGGGCGCCTTGAAGGTGGGAGCGGCAGTGGCGGGCGGCTTGCTGGCTCTTGGGGTGGTTGTGCCGGCCGTGCGTTTCGCCACGTCGTATCCGGGGTTCGCGCCCAACGGCGGCGACGCCATGGTCGAGCTGCGTGCCCACCTCGCCTCGCAGGGTGGGGAGCTGGCGGACGCCAAGGTCTGGGCCGACTGGGGCACCCAGCGGGTGCTCCCCGCCTACCAGACCAGTCCGTTCGGCGACCCGCGCTGGGAGGCGGGCAGCTTCCGCTCGCTCAACCGGCTGGTGCGCTTCCCGCCGTCCTCAGCTGCGGAGTACCCCCAGCCCGGGGAGTACGTGGTGATCTACAGCGCCGAGGACCGCACGTGCTGGCACTGCCGGCGGGCGTTGCAGCCGGTCGATCAGGCGTTCGGCCCCCTGCCCGGCCCGGGTTGGGAGGAGCTGTTCACCTCCTCGGAGGGCAACCTCACGCTCTACCGGCTGGGCCCGACAGCGAGGTGGCCGATCCCGACGGGCGACGCGCCCGCAACGGACGCAACCGACGAAGCCGGGGACGAGCCCACCCTCTGACGCCCGACGGTCCTCCGGCTCCTGATCCCTGGTTCGATCCCGTCGGGTCTGCTGGGCCCGACAGGGGATCGCGTTCGGTCTCGACCAACGCGATCCGTTGACACCCGACGCGATTCGTCGGGGGCGCGTACGCTGGCGGTTCCGCCGCCACCTTAGGACTTCGTCGTGCCTGCCCGTCGTGCCCCAGTTGTCCTGCTGCAGGTCGCCAACCTGCTCGGCGGCGTGGCCAACTCGACGGTGGCCGTGCTGGTCCCCTGGCTGGTCCTTCAGGAGACCGGGTCCGCCGCCGACGCAGGGCTCGTTGCGGCCGCGGCAGCGATCCCGGGCATCTTCGTCTCGCCCTTCGTGGGGGCGTTGGTGGACCGCTTCGGCCGCCGCCGGGTCTCGATGGCCTCCGACGCGTTCTCCGCGTTCTCCGTGAGCCTCTTCCCGCTGGCCGAGGGCGCCGGCGTCCTCACGCTGGGCATGATCCTGGCGCTGGCCGTCCTCGGTGCGACGTTCGACCCTGCTGGGTACACCGCACGCAAGTCCCTCATCCCCGACGTGGCGCTGGCCGGGCGCTTCTACATCGACCGGATCAACGGCGTGCACGAGGGCGTGTTCGCGGCCGGATGGGTGATCGGGCCTGCCCTCGCTGCGCTGGGCATCAGCACGATCGGGGTGATCTCCACGTTCTGGGTGACCGCTGCCGCGTTCGTGCTGGCGATCGTGGCGGTCGGCGGGATCCGGGTCACCGAGGCCATCGGCGAGTCCCGCCACGAGGCGGGCGACGACGCGGAGAAGTTCTGGTCGTCCATCGTGCGCGGGGCCAGGATCCTCTGGCACGACAAGGCCCTTCGCGTGCTGACCCTGGCGATCGCCGTGCTGGCGATGGTCTACCTGCCCACGGAGTCCATCCTGATGCCGGTGCACTTCGAGGAGATCGGCCAGCCGGGTAGCTACGGCCTGACGCTCACGGCCCTGGCCGCCGGCGGCATGATCGGGTCCTTCTCGTACGGGTGGCTGTCAGTTCGGATGTCCAAGCACCGGATCGTCGTGCTGGTGATGTTCGCCGTCACCGCGGCCATCATCCCCATGGCCTTCCTGCCGCCACTGCCGGTGTTCGTGGCGGCGGGATTCCTGCTGGGCCTGGGATGGGGACCCATGAACCCGTTGCTCAACTCACTGGTGCAGACCCGTGTGCCGGCCCACGTGCAGGGCCGCGTGTACGGCGTGCAGACGGCCCTGTTCTATGCCGCCCCTCCGCTGGGGCTGTTGCTGGCCGGGATCGCCGTCGAGGCATGGGGAGTGCAGTTGGTCTACGCCATCATCGGCGTGCTGCTGGTGGGGCTCTCCCTGCTGATCGCAGCCCTGCCGTCGCTGCGCGGCCTGGATGACGAGGGCCCTGCGATGGCCGGTGCCGGTCCGTCCCCCGATCCCAGCGGGTCGGGCACCTGAATCGGCGGCGGCCCTGAACCACGCAGGGGTCCGACCCCATGGCCGGACCCCTGCGTCGACGGGAACGTCAGTCGTTGACCGGCGCCCTGACCGAGCCGAGCAGCAGCGAGGCCACGTCGAGCACCTCGACCACGGGGGCGTCCTCGCCGGCCTCCTGGGCCCGCACGGTCACGCCGTCGTGGAGCATCACCGAGCAGAACGGGCAGGCGACGGCGATCTTGTTGGCGCCCGTTGCGATCGCCTCGTCGGAGCGGTTCTGGTTGACCCGCGTGCCGAGTCGCTCCTCCATCCACATCTGGGCGCCACCGGCGCCGCAGCAGAACGACTTGTCGGCAGAACGGTCCATCTCCACCAGCTTCACGCCGGGAACCGAGGCGACGAGCTCGCGCGGAGGAACGTAGACCTTGTTGTGCCGGCCCAGGTAGCACGGGTCGTGGTAGGTCACGGTCTCGTCCACGGGCGTCAGCGGCTTGAGCCGGCCGTCGCGCAGCAGCGTGGCGAGCAGCTGGCTGTGGTGGACGACCTCGTAGTTGCCGCCCAGCTGCGGGTACTCGCGACCGATCGTGTTCATGCAGTGCGGGCACGTCACGACGATGCGCTTGGCCTTGACCTCGTTGAGCACCTCGACGTTCTGCATCGCCTGCATCTGGAACAGGAACTCGTTGCCCGCCCGACGCGCGGGGTCACCGGTGCAGGTCTCGCCCTCGCCGAGCACCATGTACTTCACGCCCGCGACGTTGAGCAGCTCGGCGACGTCCTTGGTGGTCTGCTTCGCACGGTCCTCGTAGGCACCGGCGCAGCCGACCCAGAACAGGTACTCGACGTCGGCGGGGATCTCGTCCTCGCCCTCCATGCCGAACACGGGGACCTCGAAGTCGACCTCGCTGATCCAGTCGTTGCGCTTCGAGGCGTTCATGCCCCACGGGTTGCCCTTGTTCTCGAGGTTCTTGAACAGGCTGTTGAGCTCGTTGGGGAACTCGGTGGCGATCATCACCTGGTGGCGACGCATGTCGATGAAGTGGTCGATGTGCTCGATGTCCACGGGGCACTGGTTGACGCACGCGCCGCAGGTGGTGCACGACCACAGGGCGTCGACGTCGATGACCGGGCCCTCGTGCGAGCGGTGGCCGGAGGCGTCGTAGCCGTCGGTGTCGCGGTGCGCATCGAAGTCGCGCTCGCCGATCAGCGGACGGGCGACCTCAGCCTGGACCTTCTCCGACATGGTCGCCAGGACCTCGTCGTCGACCTCGCCGAACTCCACGTTCTTGCCGTCGAGCTTCTTCTGGGTCGCCTTGATGTACGGCGCCTTGATGAACGCGTGGTCGCGAAGGTTCATGATCATGAGCTTCGGGCTCAGCGGCTTCTCGGTGTTCCACGCCGGGCACTGGCTCTGGCAGCGACCGCACTCGGTGCAGGTCGCCATGTCCAGCAGGCCCTTCCAGGTGAAGTCCTCGATGCGGCCACGGCCGAAGATGGCGTCGTCGGCGGGGTCCTCGAAGTCGATCTTCTCGGTGCCGGAGTACATCTCGAGCAGGGGCCCGAGGCCATCGGGGCGCCGCGAGAAGTACACGTTGATGGGGGCCGCGAAGATGTGCAGGTGCTTGCTGTGCAGCACGATCAGCAGGAAGCCCAGGATGACCGCGACGTGGGCCCAGAGGCCGAGGGTCAGCAGCCACTCGTTGGCGGTCTCGCCCAGGGGCTCGAGGATGGCGGCCACCCCGTGCGAGGCGAACGCCCCGTCCATGCCCTCAGGGCCGTCGGCGTTGATCTTGGCGCCGCGGTAGAACAGCAGAGTCGCCACGACCATGAAGATCATGAACAGCACGAGCCACGCGCCGGAGGTGTGCGAGCCGAAGAACCGCGACCAGCGGCCCTCCTTGGCCGGGTTGTTGCGGAACCGGATGACCGCGAAGACCAGGATGCCGACGAGGACCAGGACCGCGAAGAGGTCCTCGAGGAAGCGCACGATCGGCCACGTGCCGATGATCGGGAACGCGAAGCCCGCGAAGAACAGCTCACCGAACGCCTCGATGACCGTGAGGGTCAGGATCAGGAACCCGAAGAACACGAACACGTGCGCGACGCCGGGCACCGACCACTTGAGCAGCTTCTTCTGCCCCAGGACCTCGGTGGCCTCGACCTGGACGCGGGCGCCGACCTGGTCGGTGCGGCCCTGAGCCGGCTGCCCGGATCGGACCAGCCCCTGCAGGAACCACGCGCGCTTGAGGGCCAGGAACCCGGCCACCACAATGATGATCAGGCCGACCGTCGCCCGGATCAGCTCCATCGAATCCATGTCCGCCAACCTCCTGGCCGGGGGTGCCCCGCCCGGCCAATTCTCGCCCCAGTTCGACGCGGTCCCGCACGTGGGACCCTACCGATCGGTAACATAGCCGATTCGCCCGAGGGGTGGGCAATCCGGGCGGGTTTGGCGGCCCATGGAATGGCCCGGGGCCGCCGGATCTCCCGACGGCCCCGAGCCATGCAGTTCGGGCAGGCCCTACCCGGGCCTGTTCTCCCCGCCGTCCTCGCCACCGGGGAGGTCGATCCCGGTCGCGTCCTGCGCAGCGCCCTCGACGGTGTCCCCCGCCTCCTGGGCCAGGTCTCCCGCGCCGACGGTGGCCTCGGCCACCGCACCATCGGCCGAATCGACGGCGTCGTCGGCCTCATCGGCTGCGCCGCCCGCCACGGCACCCTCGGCCTGCTCGGCCACGTCGCCGGCCGCTTCATCGACCTGGTCGACTGCCTCGCCGGCGGCCCCCTGGGCTTCGTCGGCGAGATCACCGACCGCTCCCTCTGCGGAGTCCGCCGCCCCGGGCACCTCCTGCGGGGCCTCCACCGGAAGTGCGGCCGTGGCGTCGCCCTCGTCAGCGTCGGACAGTGCGACAGCGGCGGCACCGGCCCCCGCCGCACCGGCTGCCGCGAGGCCCGCAGAGGATCCACCAGCATCGGACCCGTCGGGGTACCCGCCGGCGAGTGGTGCACCCGCATCCGGGCCATCCGGTCCCGAGCCACCACCCGCGGTGGCAGGCGCGGCCTGGCGGCGCTGGGTGACGAACCTGGCACCGACGAAGCCGGCGACCAGGAGCAGGACCAGACCCAGCAGGACGCGGGGCAGGGTGCTCGGGGCCTCGGTGTCGGCCGGGTCCATCCGGAACTCATAGGCGCCGGCCAGCTTGGTGCCATCGGGTGCCTCGGTCACGTCACACCCGTACGGCAGCGGGCATTCGTGCGCCATGGTGACCAGCCCGGCGACCTCCGCCTTGAGGGTGTCGGCCTTGTCGATGACAGCACCTGCGGTTTCCTTGCCAGACTCGACGGCTGCGCCGACCTCAGCCTTCGCGGCCTGCAGGGCAACCGCCAGCTCCGCGACGTAGCTGCCGATCTCGGTCTTCACTCCCGCGATGCCGCCGCTGACCTGGTCGAGCCCGCTGGTGACCTGTTGGCCACCCTCGGAGGCGAGGATGGACGCCGTGATCTCAGCCAGCACGGCGTCGAGGGTCGGCAGGTCGACGTTCTTGCTGGCGATCCCCTCCCCGATGATGGCCATCTGCTCCGACAGGCCCGTCAGGGACGTCTCCAGCTTGGCGAGAACGCCCTGAAGCGCGGTGAGCACGGGCTTCAGCGTCGTGATGACCCCGGGCAACTGCTCATCGAGCACCTGGAGGCTCTCGGACAGGGGCACCAGGATGGGTGCCACCTTCGCGAGCGCTTCCGCTGCCTTCGCGAACTCGGGGGACGCGATGATGTCCGCGGCCTTCTGGAACTCCGGGCTGTTGAGGATCTTCGCGGCCGTCTGCAGCTCGGGGGCCTCGAGGATGGCGATCAGCTTGTCCTTCTGGTCGCAGACCTCGGGGGGCAGCAAGGGCGCGGTCTCGCCCGGCGGATCGACGCAGCCGGTCTTGATCGTGGTGGCGATGAGCCCGGCGTTGTCGGCGATTGCCTGGATGTCCTCCGCCGAGTCGGCCAGCTTGGTGATGGCCTCGGAGTTGTCGGCGAGCCTGGTGATCGTTGGGCTCAGCTCGACGAGCAACGCAGCGTTCTCGGGGGTGAGCGCGTTCGCGGCTTGGTCGATCTGCTCGATGACCCCTGATTCCTCGATCTGCGTGATTGTGGCCAGGGCATCGTCGACGGTCGCCTGCAACTCCCCGACAAGCGCAGTGGCGCCGTCGGGGTTGTTCGGATCCACCAGTGTGGAGATCGTCTCGATGTTGGTGCCGAACTCCGTGAAGAAGTCGTTCACATTCCCCTCGACGGTCGTCAGGGGATCGGGGCTGCCGTCGTCGGCCGTCAGCGTCTCCAGCCCGGAGATGACGTCGGCGACGCCCCCCTTGATGGCGTTCACGTCGCCGCTGACGTCCGGGGGAGGGACAGCCTCGAAGGCGGCCTGGCGCGCCGCCTCGCTGGCGGGGTCCTTCGCGCCACCCTCGCCGGGTGGGATGTAGATCGGCAGGACCTGGACCAGCATCGAGGGGATGACCGCGTTCGTGACGTTCGCGGCCCAGCCGAAGGTCGACGTCCCGTCCTTGCTCAAGGGCGCGAACGGCAGGGCGATCCACTTCACCTGGGTGTTCCCGCGACCGTCTGCGCCACCCAGTCCGGCGCCCGTGTTCAGGGCCGAGAACCGGTCGGGCAGGAGGGTGACGGCCTCGACGACCATCGGGACGTCGGCCTCGACCTCCTTCTCGATCTCCTCGCCGGTCACGCTCGTGATGGGCACCGTCAGCGTCTCGCGGGTCTTGTTGATGACCGTGTAGCTGGCCGTGACGACGCCGTCCTTGCCCACGAGGTCCTGGGCGAGGATCGGCTCGCCGTCGAGGGTGAACTCGGTGGTGAGCTCAACAGGCAGCTCGAAGTCCTCGGGTGGGACGAGGCTCACCGAGCGCGCGGTGCCGAACCCGGTGTCGTTGAGGCTGATGTCGAACAGCCCCTTGCCGTCCTCCTGCGGGATCATCCCGAACTCCTGCAGGTTGTGCAGCAACAGGCCTTCCTCAGGGACCGCCACGGTGATGTCCGCCCCGGGATCGCCCTGGGCGCCGATCTGGGTCACCGACCAGCGGAAGTCGGTGGTGCTGCTGTTGGGGTTGCCGTCGGCATCGGTGCGGATCTGCACGCTCTGGCCGATGGAGTTCGACGAGCCGCGGACCTCCAGGGGCTCGTCCGGGGCGTCGTCGTTGGCGATGGCCGCGGTGGGAGCCAACGCGAGGGTGAGGGCGGTCGCTCCGGCGATGGCGGCCCGGAAGGTTCCGCGGCTCATGCGGACACCTCGGTGACAGTCCCGTCGGACACGTTCGCCGGCTCGGACTCGACCGAGCCTGCGTGCTTCTCGGCCTCCGCCTGGGCGTCGGACTTGGTCAGCCACTGCACCGCCATCCCGGCAAGGAAGCCCAGGGCCAGCGGGTAGATGGTCTGTCCCATCGCGACCGGCAGGGAGTAGTTGAGGCTCTGGGGGTCCAGGTTGAACTGGAACGCGTATACGCCGGTCAGGGCACCGGCCCCGAGGATGCCGGCCAGGAAGTCGGTCTGGCGCTTGGTCCACATGGTGGCCAGGGCAGTCAGGGTGATCGGCACGACGCCGCCGAAGAAGAGGCCGACGTTGGTGTCGGGGAAGATGCTGGCACCGAGCACGTAGCCGATGGCGCCGAACAGCACTCCGACGAACAGCCAGATGCCCCGCGCAAGCATGTGGCTCGGACCTCCGAGGTAGCTTGCCGCTGCGCCGCCTCCCACGCATACGGAGGCTGTCAGCAGGATCCGGGCTCCGTCGAGGGGCCCGGAGAGGAACAGGGCGAACAGAGCCAGGATCAATCCAAGGGCCAAGGCCCACACGCGTCCCATGGCGCATCCCTCCGGTAGGTGGTGATCGCGCGAAGGTAGCGCCGGTGCCGGACGCGATGCGCGCTCATCGGCGCCGGACTGGTGATCCGGATCACATCGACGCCAGGTCCAGTGCGCACGGTTCCCTGAGCGGCGTGGCCGGCTCGAGCGTGACGAGGTGCGCGCGTGCTCAGTGAGTGACCCCGATCACATTGAGTCGAGGTGACTCAGATTAGATGAGCAGCAGGTTGACACAAACTCCAAGCCGGGGGACGATAGGACAGTCATAACGCGCCCGACGGCGTCGCCGCCGGGCATCCGAACGGAAAGGAACCACCTTCCATGAGTCGTGCTGTCGGCATCGACCTCGGTACCACCAACTCCTGCGTCGCCGTCCTCGAGGCCGGCGAGCCCGTCGTGATCGCGAACGCCGAGGGCGCGCGGACGACCCCCTCTGTTGTCGCCTTCGCCAAGAACGGTGAGGTCCTCGTCGGTGAGGTCGCCAAGCGCCAGGCCGTCACCAACCCGGACCGCACCATCCGCTCGATCAAGCGTCACATGGGCGACGGCACCTTCAAGGTGCGCATCGACGACACAGCCTTCACCCCGCAGGAGATCAGCGCCCGCGTCCTGGGCAAGCTCAAGCGTGACGCGGAGGCCTACCTCGGCGAGTCGGTCACGGACGCGGTCATCACCGTCCCGGCGTACTTCAACGACGCCCAGCGCCAGGCCACCAAGGAGGCCGGCGAGATCGCGGGCCTCAAGGTCTCGCGCATCATCAACGAGCCGACCGCGGCCGCCCTGGCCTACGGCCTGGACAAGGCCGACCAGGAGCAGCGCATCCTCGTCTTCGACCTCGGCGGCGGCACGTTCGACGTGTCCCTGCTGGAGATCGGCGACGGCGTGGTCGAGGTCAAGGCGACCTCCGGCGACAACCACCTCGGTGGTGACGACTGGGACCAGCGCGTCGTCGACTGGCTGGTGTCGCAGTTCAAGAACGCCCACGGCATCGACCTGAGCAAGGACAAGATGGCCAGCCAGCGCCTGCGCGAGGCGGCCGAGAAGGCCAAGATCGAGCTGTCCTCCTCGATGCAGACCGGCATCAACCTGCCCTACATCACCGCCGGCGCCGACGGCCCGATGCACCTCGACGAGACCCTGAGCCGGGCCAAGTTCGAGGAGCTCACCGCGGACCTGCTCAACCGGACCAAGGCGCCCTTCGCAACCGTCATCAAGGACGCGGGCATCTCGGTCGCCGACATCGACCAGATCGTCATGGTCGGCGGCTCGACCCGCATGCCGGCCGTCACCGAGGTCGTGCGCGAGCTGACCAACGGCAAGGAGCCCAACAAGAGCGTCAACCCCGACGAGGTCGTCGCACTCGGCGCCTCCCTGCAGGCCGGCGTGCTCAAGGGCGAGGTCAAGGACGTCCTGCTGCTCGACGTGACCCCGCTGAGCCTGGGCATCGAGACCAAGGGCGGGATCATGACCAAGCTCATCGAGCGCAACACCACGATCCCGACCAAGCGCTCCGAGATCTTCACCACGGCCGACGACAACCAGCCGTCCGTGCTGATCCAGGTGTTCCAGGGCGAGCGCGAGATGGCGGCCTACAACAAGAAGCTCGGCACCTTCGAGCTGACCGGCCTGCCGCCGGCCCCGCGCGGCGTGCCGCAGGTCGAGGTCACGTTCGACATCGACGCCAACGGCATCGTGCACGTCTCGGCCAAGGACCTGGCCACCGGCAAGGAGCAGAAGATGACGATCTCCGGCGGCTCCGCGCTGCCGAAGGACGACATCGACCGGATGATGCGCGACGCCGAGGCCCACGCGGCCGAGGACCACGCCCGCCGCGAGGAGGCCGAGGTCCGCAACACCGCGGAGTCGCTGGTCTACCAGACCGAGAAGTTCCTGCGCGACAACGCCGACAAGGTCCCGGCTGACGCCAAGGCCAACGTCGACGAGCCGATGGTCGAGCTCAAGCGCGCACTCGAGGGCACCGACATCGAGGCGATCAAGACCGCCTCGGAGAAGGTGGCCACCGCGTCGCAGGCCCTGGGCTCGGCGATGTACGCCGCAGCGCAGGCCGCAGCACCCGCCGGCGACGGGAACCCCGGCGGCTCCGATGAGGGCGCTGCCAACGCCGATGAGGACGTCATCGATGCCGAGATCGTCGACGACGAGGGCACGACCGAGGGCGAGCAGAAGTGACCGAGAGTCCCGAGCAGACCCCGCCTCCGGAGGGCTCAGTGCCCCCGGCGGCGGGGCCGCCCGACCCGGATGTCGTGGACGCCGAGATCCTCGAGGGCGATGTTGTCGAGCCCCTGGAAGCGCCTGAGGGCGACTTCGTCGAGGGTGAGGTCGTCGAGCCGTCCACGGTCGAGGCCGCGGAGGTCGACGCCCTCCTGGCCGAGGCGCTCGACGCGGACGCGATCGAGGCTGAGTTCAGTGCCGCAGAGGCCGACATGGCCGCGGCGGCGGGTGGATCCGGTGCCGTTGCTGAGCAGGTGGCCATCCTGACCACCGACCTGCAGCGCGTCCACGCGGAGTACTCCAACTACCGCAAGCGCGTCGAGCGGGACCGTGAGCTCGTGCGTGAGCGCGCGGTCGAGTCGGCCCTGGTCGAGCTCCTGCCGATCCTCGACGACATCGGTCGTGCCCGCGACCACGACGAGCTCGTCGGCGGGTTCCGCAGCGTGGGCGAGGCCCTGGAGGCCGCGGTCGTACGGCTGGGCCTGACCCCGTTCGGCGCGGTCGGCGAGCCGTTCGACCCGACGCGGCACGAGGCGCTCATGCGCGAGGAGCGTGAGGGCGTGACCGAACCGACGGTGGTCACCATCCTGCAGGTGGGCTACGAGATGAACGGTCGCGTCGTGCGTCCGGCTCGCGTGTCCGTCGCCGGCACGGACTGACCGACAACGCTCGAGAGGAGGTGGGGGTGCGGTGAGCACGAAGGACTGGATCGACAAGGACTTCTACAAGATCCTGGGCGTCAAGAAGGACGCCACGGCCGATCAGATCAAGAAGGCCTACCGCACCCTCGCCCGCAAGCACCACCCGGACAAGAACCCGGACAACGCAGCCGCGGAGGCGAAGTTCAAGGAGGTCTCCGAGGCCTACGACGTTCTCTCGGATGCCAAGACCCGCAAGGAGTACGACGAGGCCCGCTCCCTGTTCGGTGGCGGGGGCGTCCGGTTCCCCGGCGGTTTCGGCGGCTCCGGCGGCACCTCGGGCGGCGGCTCCGGGGCCGGTGGCATCAACTTCGACGACCTCCTGGCCCAGATGCGTCAGCAGGGCGGCGGGGCTGGTGGGCCGGCGGGTTCCGGCGGCGGCGTCGGCGGGGTGTTCGGCGATGTCCTCGGCGGGCTGTTCAACCGCGGCGGCCAGCGTGCGACCGCGCGCCCGGCCCGCCGCGGTGCCGACGTCGAGAGCGAGGCGACGATCTCGTTCGCCGAGGCCCTCGACGGGGTCACCGTGTCCCTGCGCCTGACCACCGACGAGCCGTGCTCGTCCTGCTCCGGCACGGGGGCAGCGGCCGGAACCGCACCCCGGATGTGCCCCACCTGCAACGGGACCGGGCAGGCTGTGCGCAGCCAGGGCGGCTTCGCGCTCTCAGAGCCGTGCCGTGCCTGCCTCGGGCGTGGCATGGTCGTCGACACCCCCTGCACCACGTGTGCCGGCTCGGGCCGTGGCCGCTCCGCCCGCCCGGTCAGCGCGCGGATCCCGCCGGGCGTCACCGACGGTGCGCGCATCCGGCTCAAGGGCAAGGGCGCACCCGGCGAGAACGGCGGTCCTCCGGGCGACCTGTTCATCGTGGTGCACGTCAGCGCCGACCCGGTGTTCGGGAGGGCCAAGGACAACGTCACCGTGAGCGTCCCGGTCACCTTCGCGGAGGCCGCCCTCGGCGCCGACATCCCCGTCCCTCTGCCCCGCGGCGGGAAGGTCACGCTGAAGGTGCCGGCCGGGACAGCCAATGGCCGCACCTTCCGGGTGCGGGGCCGGGGTGCCACGCGTCGCGACGGAACCATGGGCGACCTCCTGGCCACGGTCGAGGTCGCTGTCCCGCGCGCCCTGTCCGACGAGGCCCGCGCAGCCCTGGCCGCCTACGTCGCGGCTGCCGACGAGCCCGACCCCCGGGCACACCTGACATCCATCCCCACGAGCACCAAGGGAGGCACCTGATGGATTTCGACGACGACACCCCGGTCTACGCGATCTCCATCGCGGCATCCCTTGCCGGGCTGCACCCCCAGACCCTGCGCCAGTACGACCGGCTCGGCCTGGTCTCCCCGAACCGCACCGGCGGGCGCAATCGCCTGTACTCGATGCGCGACGTGGCACGGCTGCGCGAGGTGCAGCGGCTGGCCGCGGACGGGGTGAACCTCACCGGCATCATGCGCATCCTCGAGCTCGAGGAGCACCTGGACAGCATGCGCCGCCGGCTGGACGCCCTCGAGGGCCGCGAGCGCTCGACCGCCCTGGTCGTCTGGCGCCCCGACCGCCGCCACTGACCCCCACCCCGCACCCCGCCGACCCCGCACCCCGCCGACCGCACCCCCGCAGCCCAACCGCCGTCCCGCAAGCGCTTCCGCTTTCCGGATCTGCTTCCCGAATTCCGGAAGCGGATCGATGCACGGGAAGCGTCTGCAGCAGACAGCAGGGGGCGGGAGCGGTGGGCAGATCATTGAAGGAGGATCGCCATGGCTGACCAGTTCACCACCCGCACCCAGGAGGCCCTGCAGGCCGCGGTGCGCGACGCCGCCGGCCGGGGCAATGCCCATGTGGAGCCCGTCCACGTGCTGCGGGCGCTGCTCGACCAGCGTGACGGGATCGCCGTTGCCCTGATCGAGGGGTTCGGCGCCGATGTCGATGCCCTCGCCCGACAGGCTGAACGCGCGATCGCCGCACTGCCGGTCGCCTCGGGAGCGACCGTGGCCAGCGCCGACCTCGCCCAGGCCACATACAAGGTGCTCAAGGCCGCCGGCGACCTCGCGCGGACTCGCGGTGACTCGTTCGTGTCGACCGAGCACGTCCTGATCGCCCTTGCCGCGCCCGACTCGGCGACCGGACCGATGCTGGCCGCCGCTGGTGTGACCCCAGACGCCCTCAGCACCGCGCTGGACGCTGCGCGGGGGGGCCGTCGGGTGGACTCCGCCGACCCCGAGGGCAGCTTCAAGGCCCTGGAGAAGTTCGGCCTGGACCTCACCGCCCGCGCCCGCGAGGGCCGGATCGATCCGGTGATCGGCCGGGACGCCGAGATCCGCCGCGTCATCCAGGTTCTGTCCCGGCGCACGAAGAACAACCCGGTCCTGATCGGCGAGCCCGGGGTGGGCAAGACCGCAGTCGTCGAGGGACTCGCGCAGCGCATCGTCGCCGGCGACGTGCCGGAGTCGCTGCGGGGCAAGCGCCTGATCTCCCTTGACCTGGCGTCGATGGTCGCCGGCGCGAAGTACCGCGGCGAGTTCGAGGAGCGCCTGAAGGCGGTGCTCAAGGAGATCGCGGACTCCAATGGCCAGATCGTCACCTTCATCGACGAGCTGCACACCGTGGTCGGTGCCGGGGCTGGCGGGGACTCGGCCATGGATGCCGGGAACATGCTCAAGCCGATGCTGGCCCGCGGTGAGCTGCGGATGGTCGGGGCGACCACCCTGGACGAGTACCGCGAGCGGATCGAGAAGGATCCGGCCCTCGAGCGGCGCTTCCAGCAGGTGTTCGTCGGCGAGCCCAGCGTGGAGGACACGATCGGCATCCTGCGCGGGCTGAAGGAGAAGTACGAGGCGCACCACAAGGTCGCCATCTCCGACGCCGCCCTGGTTGCGGCGGCCACGCTGTCCGACCGCTACATCACCAGCCGGTTCCTGCCCGACAAGGCGATCGACCTCGTCGACGAGGCGGCGTCGCGGCTGCGGATGGAGATCGACTCCTCGCCCGTCGAGATCGACCAGCTCCAGCGCCAGGTCGACCGGCTGCGGATGGAGGAGCTCGCCCTGGCCAAGGAGACCGATGAGGCCAGTGTCGCCCGGCTGGCCAAGTTGCGCACCGACCTGGCTGACAAGGAGGAGCAGCTCGCTGCACTGCGGGCTCGCTGGGACCAGGAGAAGGCCGGCCTGGACCGCGTCGGTGACCTGAAGATCCAGATCGACGAGTTGCGGATGGCCGCAGACCGGGCCCAGCGCGAGGGCGACTTCGAGTCGGCCGCACGCATCCTCTACGGCGAGCTGCCCGCACTCGAGGCACAGCTGGAGACGGTGGCAGCCGAGGCCAACGACCGGTCGGCGATGGTCCGCGAGGAGGTCGGCCCGGACGACGTGGCCGAGGTCGTCGGCGCCTGGACCGGGATCCCCGCCGGGCGGCTGCTCGAGGGCGAGACCGCCAAGCTGCTGCGGATGGAGGACGAGCTCGGCCGCCGTGTCGTCGGCCAGGCGACGGCGGTGCGGACCGTGTCCGACGCCGTGCGTCGCGCGCGCGCCGGGATCGCCGACCCTGACCGGCCCACGGGGTCCTTCCTCTTCCTCGGCCCGACCGGCGTCGGCAAGACAGAGCTGGCCAAGGCGCTGGCGGAGTTCCTGTTCGACGACGAGCGGGCGATCACCCGGATCGACATGAGCGAGTACGGCGAGAAGCACTCGGTGGCCCGCCTCGTCGGGGCACCCCCCGGGTATGTCGGCTACGAGGAGGGCGGGCAGCTCACCGAAGCAGTACGCCGTCGGCCCTACTCCGTCGTGCTCCTCGACGAGGTGGAGAAGGCCCACCCCGAGGTCTTCAACGTGCTGCTCCAGGTGCTCGACGACGGCCGCCTGACCGACGGCCAGGGCCGAACAGTGGACTTCCGCAACGCGATCCTGATCCTCACCTCGAACCTCGGCTCCCAGGCGCTGATCGACCCCACGCTGACCACCGAGCAGCGCCACGACGCGGTGATGGCCGTGGTGCGCACGGCGTTCAAGCCCGAGTTCCTCAACCGCCTGGACGACACCATCATGTTCGACGCCCTGAGCCGTGAGGACCTCGCGGCGATCGTCGAGATCCAGGTCGATGCCCTGGCCCGTCGGCTGTCCGACCGTCGGATCACCCTCGCGGTGGAGCCGGCCGCGCGTGAATGGCTGGCCGACCACGGGTTCGACCCGCTCTACGGTGCACGTCCCCTGCGCCGGCTGATCCAGACCGCCATCGGCGACCCGCTGGCCCGAGGCATCCTGTCGGGCGACTACCGCGACGGCTCGACGGTGCAGGTCGAGGTTGGGGCCCAGGGCACGGACGCGGGCCTGGTGCTGACCGCGGCCTGATCGCAGGGCGGCCCGGGGCATCACACAACGTGCGCTGCGGGTGCCGCGAGCACTACGCTCCGTGCGGCGCCTGTCCTACCCCGGGGGGCACCGGGTGGTTGAGGAAGCCCTTCGGCGGCGGTCTGTGGGTCGACCGAGCTGGCCGTTCGGCGGGAGCTGGTGTGCCGTGGACCCCTGACGGGTCCGAGGTCGACGAGAGAACAGGTGCAGATGAGCGCGGACGTACGCCCCGATTCCCGGGCACTCGAGACCGTCAAGCGCGGTCGTGTCTCGAGCGGCACCGTCCTGGGCATCGCCTCGTTCGGTGCGTTCCTGGCCTTCCTCGACGCCACGATCGTCAACGTCGCGTTCCCCAGCATCCGCGAGTCGTTCCCGGACTCCACGATCAGCAACCTGTCGTGGATCCTCAACGCCTACAACATCGTGTTCGCAGCGTTCCTGGTCCCGTTCGGCCGGATGAGCGACCTGATCGGCCGGAGGCGCGCGTTCGTCTGGGGGGTGCTGGTCTTCACGGTCGCCTCGGTGATCTGCGCCCTCTCGCCCTCGGTTGGCTTCCTGATCGGGGCCCGCGTGGTGCAGGCCCTCGGCGCGGCCATGCTGGTGCCGGCCTCGCTGGCGCTGGTCGTCGCGGCCTTCCCCGCCGAGCGCCGGACCCACGCGGTCGGGCTGTGGGGCGCGTCGGCAGCACTGGCCTCCGGCCTCGGCCCGCCGATCGGCGGCCTGCTCGTGGAGCTCGGCGACTGGCGCTGGGCGTTCCTCGTGAACCTCCCCTTCGGGATCGCCGCCTGGGTCATCGCCCGGCGCTCGCTCGTCGAGAGCCGGGCACCGGGGCGCCGGACCCTGCCGGACCTCGGCGGGGCGGCGCTGTTCGCCCTCGCCCTCGGGCTGCTCACCCTGGGGATCGTCCAGGGCGACGAGTGGGGCTGGACCAGCTGGGCCGTCATCGGCTGCTTCGTCGTCTCTGCGCTCCTGCTGGTCTTCTTCGTGCTCAGCTCCCGGCGCCACCGCTCGCCGCTGCTGGACCCCGAACTGCTCAAGGTCCGCGCCTTCAAGGTCGGCAACGTCGCCACGATCGCGGCCGGGATGGGCTTCTACGCCTACCTGCTGACCAACATCCTGTGGCTGTCCTACGTCTGGGGCTACAGCGTCCTGCGGGCCGGCATGGCGCTGGTGCCTGCGGCGCTGATCGCCGCGGTGGTCGCCGCTGTCCTCGGTCCGATCGCCGCGAAGCGCGGGTACCGGCTGTTCATCGTCCCCGGCGCACTGATCTGGGCCAGCTCCTACGTCTGGTACGCCACCCAGGTGGGCACCACCCCCGCCTTCCTGACCCAGTGGCTCCCCGGGCAGATCCTCAGCGGCATCGGGGTCGGCATGACCCTGCCGCTGCTGGGCAGCGCCACTCTGGCGGCCGTGTCCGGGCGGTCGCTACGCCACAGCGTCGGCAGTCGCGTCGAGCACCCGGCAGATGGGCGGCGTCCTGGGGATCGCGCTGCTGGTGGTCATCATCGGCACGCCCACCCCGGCGACCTCGGTGGACTCCTTCCGCGAGGGCTGGTGGATGTCCGTGGCCTGCTTCGTGGCGGTCGCGGTCATCTCGATGTTCCTCGGCCGGATCCAGTCGGCCAGCGAGGAGCCGGATGATCCCTCGAGCCGACGGATCGAGGTGCACCTGCCGGAGCCGGGGACCGCCCAGGGGCAGGCACCCGCGTCGATCGGGTCCGTGCCGCTGTTCAGCCGACTTCCCGAGTCGGTGCGCTCCGCGCTGGACCAGGCCGCGCACGACCGGCACCTCCAGGGCGGCCATTGGCTCTTCCGCGCCGGTGACACCGCCGACTCCGTGTTCGTCCTGCGGGCAGGGCGGCTCGAGGTGGTGATCGGCGACGAGGTGGTGCGCGAGCTCGGGCCCGGGTCCGTGGTCGGGGAGCTCGCGCTGCTCACCGCCGGGACGCGCTCGGCGTCGATCCGGGCGCGCCGGGACAGCATCCTCAGTGAGGTGTCCCGCGCGGAGTTCGACGCTGCGATGTCCCAGGACGCCAGCGCCTACCCCGCCCTGGCAGGGGTGCTCGCCGAACAGCTCAGCGACGCCCGGCCCCCGGCACAGGCCCTGGGGACCCGGCCCGTGGTGGTGTCCGTCGTCGGGATGCACCCGGGGGCACCGGTCGAGGCTGTCGGCGCCGAGGTGCTGGCGCACCTGCGCACCCGCCTGCGGGCGGACGTGCTGCCCGAGCCGGGCCCCGAGGCCCTCGAGCGCGCGGAAGGGTCCCTGGACAGGGTCCTGCTGGTCGCTGCCGCCGACGACCCGAGCCGGGACTTCTGCCTGCGCCAGGCCGACCACGTGGTCCTGGTCGCAGTGGCCGGCCAGGAGCCGCCGGATGGACCTGACGGCGCGGGAGCGGGCAGGCGCCGACCTCGTCCTGGTGGGTACCCGGCCGGCAGAGGACACGCTGCGGCGCTGGTGCGAGGCGCTGGACCCCTGGCAGGTCACCATCGTCGCGGACGGGGTCCCGCACGACGACCTGCGGATGGTGGCCGCGCGGATCGGCGGTTGGTCGGTGGGCATGGTGATGGCCGGCGGTGGGGCTCGTGGGTTCGCCCACATCGGCGTCCTCCAGGAGTTCGCTGCCGCGGGGATCCACGTGGATCGTGTGGCCGGCAGCAGCATCGGGTCGATCGTGGCCGGTGCCTACGCCACGGGGATGGACGCCGCGACCCTCCACGAGGTCTGCTACGACGACTTCGTCCGGGGCAACCCGATCGGCGACTACACGTTCCCGAGTGTCTCCCTGATCAAGGGCCGCCGCACCCGCAGCATGCTGCGTCACCGCCTCGGGACCAGGGAGATCCAGGCGCTGACCCGGCAGTTCCGGTGCATGAGCGTGGACCTGCTGGGACGGGCGCCCTTCGAGCACCGCCGCGGTGACCTCGCCGAGGCGATCAGCGCCTCCGTCTCGATCCCGGTCCTGTTCCCGCCGATGCGCGTTGACGATCGGCTCATGGTCGACGGCGGCGTGCTGGACAACCTCCCGGTGGGGCTGCTGACCGAGCGCGACGAGGGACCGATCGTGGCCGTGAACATCGCGATGGGTGGCGGTGGTGGCGGGAAGGCGCGCACAGGCCCCCCGCGGATGCCCGCGATGGGAGACACCCTGCTGCGGGTGATGATGATCGGCAGCGGCGGTGCCGTCCAGGCGGCTCGCGCGAGCGGCGCCACGGTGGTGACCCCGCCGCCGCTCGGGGTGGGGACCCTGGAGTGGCACCAGATGGACCTCGTGGTCGAGGCGGGCCGGATGGCCGCGCGCGAGCTGCTCGAGCAGACCGGCGGGGTCCTGCCCGGACACACCACCCAGGTCATCGAACAGGAGTGACCCGCGGGGCCGGGCGGGAGCCGGCCGGGGAGCAGGTTCGGCCCTGCCGGACGGAGGGCCCCGCCGGGCGGAGGGCCCTGCCTGAGGCAGGAGCGACCCTCGCGTGCGCTGTCGAGCACAGGTGACCCCCCGCGCACCCGTCAGAGCCCGTTTATCCTTGCTGCCTTCCGGCCCTGGGGAGGTTCACAGGGTGACGCCACACGGGGGGTCGGCGACCATTCTACGCCCCTGTCGGGGGTGACCGGCCACGGCCGGATCCTCCCGGCGCAGTGGACCGGGGGATGGCCCGGGCAGGGTCGGCGATCCTCGGATTCGGAGGAACCCCACGGCGCACCGTAGAATCGACGGCGGAGGATTCGCATAGTGGCCTAGTGCGCACGATTGGAAATCGTGTTGGGGTAACACCCTCACGGGTTCAAATCCCGTATCCTCCGCCGCGCCGAAGGGGCAGTCGACTGGCTGCCCCTTCGCCATCCCCGGCGCGCACCATCGCCGCCCGGCGTCGCCCGGCCCACCGCGGATCAGCCACGCTGCTGGCGTAGCGTGGGGTCGTCGCCACGGACCCACCATCGCGGGGGAGGATCCAGTTGAGATGTTGCTGAGCCAGCCCGACCTTCCCGGGCCACTGCTTGCGCCGGGCGCTCGGATCGCCGTCATCGCCCCCTCCGGGCCCGTCCAGCCCGCGCGCCTCGGGCGGGGCCTCGACGTGCTGCACGGATGGGGATACCGCCCACTGGTTGGCCAGCACGTCCTGGCCGTGGCCGGACACACCGCGGGGACAGCCCAGCAGCGGCTCGACGACCTGCGCTGGGCGATGACTGACCCCGAGGTCGAGGCGATCTGGTTCGCTCGGGGTGGCTTCGGTGCCATGCATCTGCTCGAGGACCTGATCCGGCTGACCCGCGACCCTGCAGCCGTGCCCAATCGCCCGCTCCTCGGCTTCTCGGACGCCACGGCCTTCCTCGCCGCGCTCTATCGCGAGCACAGCCTGACCAACGATCTCGCCCATCCGGTCACGCACGGGCTCATGGGGATCCACGCCCCGGTGATCACCGCCCTGGGTGACCTCGCAGCGCCCGCCGTCCTCGAACGGGTGCGCGCGCTGCTCCAGGAGGGCTCCGGCTTCCGTGCACACGTGGACCATGTGGCCGGCCCGCGTCGCTCGGTGCGGGGGCCGTTCGTCGGGGGCAACCTGGCGATGCTGGCCGCCCTGGCCGGCACGCCGCACGCGCTGCGCTCCCACGACGCGATCATGGTCCTCGAGGACGTCGGGGAGCCGGTCTACCGCCTGGACCGGATGATCACGCAGTTGCAGCTGTCCGGCGGGCTGATGGGCGTCCAGGCCTTCGCGCTCGGCTCGTTCAGCGCGGCGGTGGGGGAGCGCGACCAGCACGCGGAGAGCTTCATGGAACAGCGCCTGCTGGAGTTCGACGTGCCGATCGTGGTGGGGGTCCCGGTCGGCCACGACCCGGACAACGAGCCGTGGGTGTACGGCCAGGTCGGCGAACTGGTCACCGACGAGTCCGACGACGCTGAGTAGAGGGTCCGCGGGCAACGCTGGCCGGGTGCGCGGGGGCCAGACCCTGCGGGCCGCGCCCGGATGGCCCGCCCACATGCCCTGGTGAACCCCGTCAGACCACGCCGTACAGCCGGTCGCCCGCGTCACCGAGGCCGGGGACGATGTAGCCGTGCTCGTTGAGCCGCTCGTCGATCGCGGCCGTGACCAGGGTGATGGTCGGGATCCGGTCGGCGACCGCGGCATCCACCGCGGCGATGCCCTCGGGGGCGGCCAGGATGCAGATCGCCGTGACGTCGCGGGCACCGCGGGACAGCACGAGGTCGATCGCCATGATCAGCGTCCCGCCGGTGGCCAGCATCGGGTCGAGCAGGAACACCTGCCGACCCGACAGGTCCATGGGAAGCCGGTCGGCGTACGTCGATGCCTCGAGCGTGACCTCGTCGCGGATCATCCCGAGGAAGCCGATCTCCGCGGTGGGCAGCAGCCGGGTCATCCCCTCGAGCATCCCCAGGCCGGCGCGCAGGATCGGGATCACGACCGGACGCGGCTGGGCCATGCGATGCCCTGTGGCGGGGCCGACGGGGGTGGTGATGTCGACCTCGGCGACCCGGATGTCGCGCGTGGCCTCGTAGGCCAGCAGCGTCACCAGCTCGTCGACGAGGCGCCGGAACGTGGGGGAGTCGGTGCGCTCGTCGCGCAGGGTGGTCAGCTTGTGGGCGACCAGCGGGTGGTCGGCGAGCATGGTGCGCATGGCCGCCACCCTATTGGCGCTGCGCCGCGCGTCCGGCACCGACCGCCCCGGAAGTCCGTCGACCCCGATCAGCCGCGGTGGGTCTCGAAGAACTCCCGCAGCACCCGGCCACAGTCCTCGGCCAGCACGCCGGCCACCACCTCGGGGCGATGGTTGAGTCGCGGGTCGCGCACGACGTCCCACAGAGACCCGACGGCGCCGGCCTTGGGGTCGAACGCCCCGAACACGACGCGGTCCACGCGGGACAGGACGATCGCCCCGGCGCACATCGTGCACGGCTCGAGCGTCACCACCAGGGTGCATCCCTCGAGCCGCCACTGCCCCATCTCCTGAGCCGCGGCACGCAGGGCCAGCACCTCCGCGTGCGCCGTCGGGTCGGCATCGAGCTCCCGGCGGTTGAACCCCTCACCGATGACGATCCCGTTGGCGTCGAGGACGACCGCACCGATCGGGACATCCCCGCCGGGCAGCGCGTGACCAGCCACGGCCAGGGCGAGGCGCATGGCCCGCTCATCGGCGGTGGAGGACCTCACGGCCCGAAGTCTGCCATCCGGTCACACGTGCTTGACCGCGCCGACGACCTTGGTCAGGGAGTCCTTCGCGTCGCCGAACAGCAACTGCGTCCTCGGGTCGAAGAGCAGCTCGTTCTCGATGCCCGCGAACCCGGGGCGCATCGACCGCTTGAGGAACACCACCTGCGCGGCCTGGTCGACATTGAGGATGGGCATCCCGTAGATGGGGGCGCTGCGGTCGTCGCGCGCCGCCGGGTTGACCACGTCGTTGGCCCCGACCACCAGGGCCACGTCCGCGGAGCTGAACTCGGGGTTGACCTCGTCCATCTCCTTGAGCTGCTCGTAGGGCACGTTGGCCTCCGCAAGCAGGACGTTCATGTGCCCCGGCATGCGCCCGGCCACCGGGTGGATGGCGTACATGACCTCGATCCCCCGGTCGGTCAGCAGGTCGGCGAGCTCGCGCAGGGTGTGCTGGGCCTGGGCCACGGCCAGGCCGTAGCCCGGCACGAAGATCACCTTGCGGGCGTAGCCGAGCATGATCGCGACGTCGTCCGGCGAGCAGGAGCGCACCGGACGATCCGCGGCGGACCCCGCCCCGGCGGTGATGGCCTTCGCGGTGAACGCCCCGAACAGGGTGTTGGTCAGCGGGCGGCCCATCGCCTGGGCCATCATCCGGGTCAGCAGCGTGCCCGAGGCCCCAACCAGCGTGCCGGCGATGATCAGCAGGACGTTGTCCAGGACGAAGCCCGAGGCAGCCACGGCCAGGCCGGTGAACGCGTTGAGCAGGGAGATGACGATCGGGACGTCCGCGCCGCCGACGGGCAGCACGAACAGGACACCGAGGACGGCCGAGAGCACGGCCAGGGTGAAGAGGGCGGCCGAGCTCGGGGCGGTGACCATCCACACCGCCGCGGCAAGCGCACCGAGCGCCACACCGATCGTGATCCACCGGCCGGCGGGAAGCACCACGGGCCTGGTGGTCATGAGCTCCTGGAGCTTCAGGAAGGTCACGATCGACCCGGTGAAGGACACGGACCCGATCAGGATCGTGAGCGCGGTGGCGAACAGCGTGAACCCGGACATGTCCGGGGTGTGCAGCCATTCCGTGATGGCCACAAGGCCCGCGGCTCCACCGCCGACACCGTTGAGCAGGGCGACCAGCTGGGGCATCTGGGTCATCTTCACCCGCCGCGCGGCCACGGCGCCGACAGCCGAGCCGACCACGACGGCGGCCAGGATGATCCCGAGGCGGTTCAGCTCGATACCCGACAGGAAGAGCGTGACCGTGGCCAGGGCGGCACCGAATGCCCCGATCAGGTTGCCTCGGCGGGCAGTCCTCGGCGACGACAGGCCCTTGAGCGCGAGGATGAAGCAGACGGCAGCGACCAGGTAGGCCAGCGCCGCCCAGGTGGGGGTCCCGCTCACCGGCCGGCCTCCTTGTCCGTGACGGCCTTCTTCTTCGGTCCGCCGAACATCTCGAGCATCCGATCAGTGACGACGAAGCCGCCGACCAGGTTCATCGAGGCCAGGACGACGGCCACGATGGCCAACCAGAACTGGCTGTTGTTGTCCGCGGCACCTGCCACGGTGATCGCGCCGATCAGCACGATGCCGTGGATGGCGTTGGCCCCGGACATCAAGGGGGTGTGCAGCACCGAGGACACCTTGGCGATGACCTCGAAGCCCACGAAGATGCTCAGGACGAAGATCGTGAGCAGTGCCATGCCCTCCATCAGGACTCCTCCTCCGGCGCGTCGGAACTGGCCGGATCGGCCGGCGTGACGAGCGGCTCGACCGGCTGGGCCACGACGTCGGTCTGCGGCTCCAACGGGTCCTCCTGCTCGGCGGGTGCCTCCCTCTCGGTCGGCTCGTCCTGCTGGTCCTCTGGCTCTGGCAGCGTTGCGGGCTCGTCCTGCGCCGGTGCCGCCGTCGCGACCGCCAGGCCGAGGGCCTGCGCCGCAGCGGCGTTGCGGATGGTCCCGCGGTGCACGACTGCGCATCCGTCGATGACCTCATCGGCCAGGTCGGCGTCGACGATCCCGTCGGTGGTGATGAGGGTGAGCAGTGCCACGACGTTGGCCGAGTACAGCTTCGAGGCGTGCACCGGCAGCTGGCTGGGCACGTCTGCGCCGCCCCACACCAGGGCGCCACCGATCTGCACCTCGGCACCGGGCTGCGAGCCCTCCACGTTCCCGCCGGACTCGGCGGCGAGGTCCACGACGACCGAGCCCGTGCGCATCGCCGCGACCATCTCGGCACTGACGAGCCGAGGCGCGGGACGACCGGGGATGGCGGCAGTGGTGATGACGACGTCCGAGTCGGCCACATAGGGCGCCAGCAGCTCCATCTGTCGGGCTGCGCGGTCCTCGGTCATCTCGGTGGCGTAGCCGCCCGCGCCCTGCGCGGTCTCGAGGTCCAGGGCCAGGAACGTCGCCCCCATCGACTTGACCTCGTCGGCGCTCGAGGGCCGCACGTCGTAGCCGGAGACGACCGCGCCGAGCCGGCGGGCCGTGGCCATGGCCTGCAGCCCGGCCACGCCGGCGCCGAGGACCAGGACCTTGGCCGGCGGGATGGTCCCGGCGGCAGTCATGAACAGGGGGAAGAACTTGGGCAGGCGGGTCGCCCCCACGAGGGCTGCGAGGTATCCCGAGACCAGCGACTGCGAGGTCAGGGCATCCATCGACTGGGCCCGCGAGATGCGGGGGACCAGGTCGAAGGACAGCGCCGTGGCCCCGGCGTTGGCCGCGGCGACGACGGTGGCCAGGTCGGCGACCGGCTGCAGGAACGACAGGCTGACCGCGCCGGGCTTGAGCAGCTCGACGGCCTTGGGATGCAGCGGGCGCACGGTCGCGACCACGTCGGTGACGCCGAGCGCCGCCGCGACGTGCTCGGTTCCGATCACCTCGGCCCCGGCCTGGCGGTAGTCGTCATCTGTCGCGTAGCTGCGCAGCCCGGCACCGGTCTGGACCGCGACGGTCAGGCCGAGGGCCGTGAGTCGCGCCACCGATTCGGGGACCAGCGCCACGCGATTCTCGCCGGGCCGGGACTCGGCCGGCACGAGAACCTTCATGGGGTTCACCTCCTGCGCCCCGGTGCCTGCGCACCCACGGGCGTCCTGTCGTAGGGGGCAAGCCTATGTCCCGCCCGGAGGTCCCTCGGACCGGCTTCCCGCCCGGGCAGGGCCCTCGGCCAGGCCGTGGGAGGGCCTGATCGGTCACTCGGGAACCGGAACCGGCGCGCTCGTGGGAGCCCGTGGGACCGGGCTCCGGTTGTGCCCGGTGCCGACTGCTGGTGGGGTGGGGTCCATGCAGAGCCCCGCCTCGATCATGAGCCCCGCCGGATTCAACGGTGCAGGGGCCCTGCGCACCCATGCCCGTGGCCGCCTCGGCAAGTCGTTCTTCGAGGGGTGGTACGTCAAGCTGGTGAACGCCGACCGCAGCACGCGGTTGGCGGTCATCCCGGGGATGTTCCTGTCCGAGGACGGCTCGATCGCCGAGGCCTTCGTCCAGGTGCTGGATGGCATCACGGGCGCCACCGCCTACCACCGGTTCCCGCTGTCGGACTTCCGGGCGAACACCCGGCAGCTTCGACGTCCGCGTGGGGGCGAACAGGTTCAGCGCGGAGGGCATCGTCGTGGATCTCCCCGGACTGTCGGCAGACGTGCGCTTCGGCCCCGGCGCCCAATGGCCGGTGACCGTCCGGGAGCCCGGCGCGATGGGCTGGTACGCGTGGGTGCCCACGATGGAGTGCTACCACGGTGTCGTGAGCCTCGACCATGCCCTCGGTGGCTGGATCGACACCGGCGCCGGGCGGGTGGATCTCGCCGGCGGCCGCGGCTACCTGGAGAAGGACTGGGGCACGGCCTTCCCCAAGGCGTACGTGTGGATGCAGTCCAACCACTTCGAGGAGACCGGCGTGAGCCTGGTCGCCTCCACCGCCCTCATCCCCTGGCGCAGCGCGGCCTTCCGCGGCGACCTGGTTGCCCTGCACCTGCCTGAGGGCCGCGACGCCGGCCTCCACCGGTTCACCAGCTACACACGCGCCCGGACCGTCGACCTGGTCGTCGACGACCAGGAGGTGCGCTGGTCGCTGGAGTCCCCTGGTGGCGACCGCCTCGATCTCACCGCCACGATCGGTGGGCGGACCACGGGCCTGCTGCACTCGCCGGTCCGCACCGAGATGCACCAGCGCGTGGCCGAGACCCTCGACGGGACGCTGGAGGTCAGGCTCGCGGACGCCTCCGGACGGACCCGTTTCGAGGGCGTCGGGCAGTGCGCGGGGGTCGAGGTCCACGGCGCGATCGACCAGTTGCTGGCCACTTCGGGCAGGTGATCGCCGGGCCCTCCCCGTTGTCAGGACATCGGCAGGAGGGAGGGGGCAGACTGGCCCCACGCCGGGGCGCGGACGCCCCACACACGAATCGGAGGAAGCATGGGCAAGGCTGAGGACATCATCGAAGCCCTGGGTGGGGCGGACAACATCGAGGAGATCGAGGCCTGCGCGACCCGTCTGCGCACGGTCGTCAACGATCCGTCGCTGGTCAACGAGAAGGCGCTCAAGGCCGCTGGTGCGTTCGGCGTGCTGTCGGCCGGCTCGGTCCTCCAGGTCATCGTGGGTGGCGAGGCCGACGGCCTGGCCATGGACATCAACGACATCATCGAATAAGGGAGCGTCAACGTGGCACTGCAGGTCCTGTCCCCCATGCCCGGTCGGGTCGCGAACCTCACCGAGGTCCCCGATCCCATGTTCGCCGAGGCGATGCTCGGCCCCGGTCTCGCCATCGATCCGCCGCGTGGCCCGGTCGTTGCCGTCGCGCCGATCTCGGGCACCATCGCCAGCCTGTTCCCGCACGCCATGGGCATCGAGGCCGACGGCTACTCGATCCTGGTCCACCTTGGCCTGGAGACCGTCCAGCTCAACGGCGAGGGCTTCACTCTGCTCAAGGCCAAGGGCGACACCGTTGTGGCCGGCGAGCCGGTCATCGAGTGGGACCCCTCGGTCATCGAGGCCGGTGGCCTTCCGGTGATCACCCCGCTGATCGCGATCCAGGCCGAAGCCGGCCAGATCACCCAGCTCGTCCCCGACGGCCAGATGGTCGAGGCCGGCACCGCCGTCTTCGAGATCGCCTGACCGGACGCGCACCAACCGACAACCCGCCCGCGAGGGCTGCTGACAAAGCACAAACTGAGAGGTGTTTGATCGTGGCTGAAATCACCGTTGTCCTTCCCCCCGGCGTCGGGCTGCACGCCCGTCCCGCGGCGCTCTTCGTCGGCGCGGCTGCCAAGTCGTCCTGCGACGTGACCATCGGGCGTCCCGGCGAGCCCGGCGTCAACGCCAAGAGCATCCTGGGCGTGATGGGCCTCGGCGCGAAGGCGGGCGAGGAGATGGTCGTCACCGCGGAGGGTGATGGCGCAGACGAGTTGCTGGCTGGTCTCAAGGAGATCCTGGAGACCCCTGAGGGTGGCCATGCCTGACCTGACGACCCTGACGGGCGTCGGGGTCAGCCCCGGCGTGGGTGCCGGACCGGTCGTGCGCGTCGTGGACTCCGTCCCCGAGCCCAAGCAGGGCCCGGGGACGGGGACCGCCGAGGAGGAGTTCGCGGCGGCCGCCAAGGCGCTGGAGGATGTCGCGGCCGACCTCGAGGACCGCGGCCAGCGGGCCGGTGGCGAGGCGCAGCACGTGCTCGAGGCCCAGGCCATGATGGCCCGCGATCCCGACCTCGCCGTCGGCATCAAGCAGCGCACCGATGCCGGCTCGAACGCCGCCCGCGCGGCCTACGACGCGTTCGGTGCCACCCGCGAGGTGCTCCTCACGCTCGGCGAGTACTTCGCCGCCCGCGTGACCGACCTCGACGACATCCGCAACCGGACCGTGGCCCTGCTGCTGGACGTGCCGGCCCCCGGCATCCCCGAGCTCAAGGAGCCCAGCATCCTGGTCGCGATGGACCTGGCCCCGGCCGACACCGCGCTCATCGACAAGTCGATGGTCCTGGCGTTCGCCACGCAGGAGGGCGGCCCGACCTCGCACACATCGATCCTGGCGCGCAACCTCGGCATCCCCGCCGTGGTCGGCTGCCCGGGCGTGCGCGAGCTGGCGCCGGGCACCTACGTCATGGTGGACGGATCCTCGGGCAAGGTCGTCATCGACCCGCCTGTCGAGATGGTCGCGGAGCTGGCCGGCAGGGACGAGAAGCGACGCGCGGCGCTGGCCGCCGTGGGCAACGCCCCCGGCGCGACGGCTGACGGGTATGCGGTCCCGTTGCTGGCCAACATCGGCGGCCAGGAGGACGTGGCCGGTGCGGTGGCCAACGGCGCCGAGGGCGTCGGGCTGTTCCGCAGCGAGCTGCTGTTCCTGGACCGCACGGACGCACCCAGCGAGGACGAGCAGTACGGCCTGTACCGCGCCGTGCTCGAGGCGTTCCCGGGCAAGAAGGTCGTCGTCCGCACATTGGACGCCGGCGCTGACAAGCCGCTGCCGTTCCTGCCGTTCGGCGAGGAGCCGAACCCGGCGATGGGCGTGCGGGGCCTGCGCATCTGCATGCAGGCACCGGACATCATGCACACCCAGTTGCACGCGCTGGCCAGGGCCGCCCAGGGCCTGGACGCCGAGCTGTGGGTGATGGCACCGATGGTGGCCGACGTCTACGAGGCGCGGTGGTTCAAGGAGGCCTGCAAGAAGGCGGGCCTGCACGCCAAGATCGGCACGATGGTCGAGATCCCCGCTGCCGCACTGCGCTCGCGGCACCTGGGCCAGGTGGCGGAGTTCTTCTCCATCGGAAGCAACGACCTGACGCAGTACACGTTCGCGGCCGATCGCCAGATCGGGTCCGTGGCGCGGCTGCAGGACGCGTGGCAGCCGGCCATCCTCGACCTCGTGGCGGCGACGGTCAGGGGCGGCCAGGCCAACGGCATCCCCACGGGTGTCTGTGGTGAGGCGGCCTCCGATCCGGCGCTCGGCTGTGTCCTGGTCGGGCTCGGTGTCAACACGTTGTCGATGTCGGCCGGCTCCCTGCCGGGCGTGCGCGCGGCTCTGGCTGCCCACACGCTCGACGAGTGCAAGGCCGCAGCAGCGGCGGCCAGCGACGCGGTGGACGCCCCGGCGGCCAAGGCGGCGGCGCGGGCAGCCCTGCCCAAGCTCGCTGAGCTCGGGCTGTAGGAGGTGACCGCGCGGGGCGCGTGCGCGCGGTGAGGGATGGAACTGTGCACGGATGCGCTGTCGGGGGAGGGGTCCTCCGGCAGCGCATCGGTGTTTCCGCAAGTAGGTGATGGGTCGAACCGCCAGGCACGGGGACCGGCAGGAATCTGTTGCGCGTGTTGTTCCTGTGAACAGATGTTGCAGCAGTGGCCGGTGCTACGTTGGCGCCGCGACGGGATCGTCCCCGAGTGAGGAGGTAGCGCTATGAGTGAATCGTCGGCGGGCGCCGCCACGAAGAAGGAACCGGGTCTTGGCTCCAAGACCTTCGCCACACTGCAGCGGATCGGCAAGAGCCTCATGCTGCCCATCGCAGTCCTCCCCGCGGCCGGCCTGCTGCTGCGCCTCGGCCAGGATGACCTGCTCGGTGGGGTCTGGGCGCCGTTCCAGATCCTGAGCCTGGCCGGTGGGGCGATCTTCGACAACCTGGCGATGCTCTTCGCCCTCGGCGTCGCCATCGGCTTCGCGAAGAAGTCCGACGGGTCCACCGCCCTGGCCGGCCTGGTCGGCTACCTGGTGTTCAAGAACGTCCTGACCTACTACGCGACGCCGGACCTCGAGCTGCAGGCCGCCGTCGCCAACTCGGACTTCGACGGCAAGGTGAAGATCCCGCCGGCGGACACCGTCGATCCTGGGGTCTTCGGCGGCATCGTCATCGGCATCACCTCGGCCCTGCTCTGGCAGCGGTACCACCGCACGAAGCTGCCTGCTGCCCTGGCGTTCTTCAGCGGCCGGCGCCTCGTCCCGATGCTCACGGCCGTGGCCGGCATCGCCTGGGCCATCCTGTTCGGCAACCTCTGGCCGCCGATCGGCGATGCGCTGGACAGCATGGCGAACTGGATGTACGACAACGGCCCGGTGGGTGCGTTCGCCTACGGCATCGCGAACCGCCTGCTCATCCCGTTCGGCCTGCACCACATCATCAACTCGTTCGTGTGGTTCCAGACCCCGCAGTGCCCGACGGCAACCGGCAGCACGGCAGGCGACCTGAACTGCTTCTTCAACGCGACCGAGGGTCGCGAGAAGTACGGCCTGTTCATGACCGGCTTCTTCCCGATCATGATGTTCGCGCTTCCGGCAGCTGCGTTCGCCATGGTCCACGAGGCCAAGGACAAGGTCGCCGCGAGCGTCCTGCCCGCGGCTGCGCTGACCGCGTTCCTCACCGGTGTCACCGAGCCGCTGGAGTTCTCCTTCATGTTCGTGGCTCCGGTGCTGTACGCCGTCCACGCGGTGTTCACCGGCCTGTCGATGGCCATCAGCTACGGGATCGGGGCACGGGCGGGCTTCACCTTCTCCGCCGGTGCGTTCGACTACGTGTTGAACTTCGGTAAGGCGACGAAGCCACTGCTGCTGCTGGTGATGGGCGCGGTGCTGGCTGTCGTCTACTACTTCCTGTTCCGGTTCGCGATCCGGAAGTGGAACCTGCGCACGCCGGGCAACGAGCCCGACGACGCCGAGGTGGACGAGGCGATGACCGCCGCGTAGCTGTCACCGCCACACAACTGAACACGCACCACCGCGGAGGCCGTCCCGTCGAGGGGCGGCCTCTCGCCGTGACCGTGTCCAGGCCGCGCATTCCCCGCCATCTCCGATGCGGGGTGCGCGTTCCCGGCCGCATGCGGCGCGGAACGCGCTGGCGGTGGTCCGGATGGCGCGGAACGCGCGGTCTGTGACCTATCGGGCGTCTGGCGGGTGGGTCGGTGGTCAGGCCCAGCTCCGGCCGGTGAGGCGCTCGTAGGCCTCGACGTACAGGCCCCGGGTGCGCTCGACGACCTCGTCGGGCAGGGGCGGGGGCGGCTGATTGCTCGCGCGGTCCCAGCCGGAGGCGGGGGAGGTCAGCCAGTCGCGCACGTACTGCTTGTCGAACGACGGCTGCCCACCCGGGCGGCCGGGCTGCCAGCCATCGGCGGGCCAGAAGCGCGATGAGTCCGGGGTGAGCACCTCGTCGGCGAGCAGGATCGAGGCGCCGGGGTCCTCGGCGGGCCGCCCGAACTCGAACTTCGTGTCGGCCAGGATCAGGCCGCGCTCACGGGCGATCTCCTCGGCGCGACCGTAGACCGCAAGGGTGAGCCGCCGCAGCTCCTGGGCGTCGTGGGCGCCGACTGTGGCAACCACGGCGTCGAAGTCGACGTTCTCGTCATGGGTGCCGAGCTCGGCCTTCGTGGCCGGGGTGAAGATCGGCTCGGGGAGCCGCGAGCCGTCGACGAGGCCTGCCGGGAGCGCCACGCCGCAGACCTCGCCGGAGGCGGTGTACTCGGCCAGGCCCGAGCCCGTGAGGTAGCCACGCGCCACGCACTCCACGGGGAACATCGCCAGGGGCTGGCACAGCATCGCCCGCCGGGCCACCGCTGCCGGCACCTCGGCGGACAGGACATGGTTGCCCACGATGTCGGCGACCCGCTCGAACCACCACAGGCTGAGCTGGGTCAGGATCGCGCCCTTGTCCGGGATGGTCGTGGGCAGCACCCAGTCGTAGGCCGAGATCCGGTCGGAGGCGACGAACAGCAGGGCGCCCTCAGGCGAGCGGTAGAGGTCGCGGACCTTGCCCGAGTAGACCGGCGTGAACCCCGCGATCTCCGGAGCCGGCGGGATGTTGGGCAGCGGGCCCGGTTCGCCCGTCGTCGGCTCGCTCACAGGATCGCCCCCGGGGTGTAGGTGGCGGCCACTGGGATGCTGCGCGGCGATGACCTCGATCCGGTCGACGACGCGCGCAACCTGGTCGCGGGCGGCGCCCGTGAACTCGATCGGCTCGGCGACCAGGGCCTCCAGGGCAGCGCGGTCCAGCCCCAGCCGTCCATCTGCGGCCAGCCGGTCGAACAGGTCGTTCATGGCCTGGCCGCGGCGCATGTCCAGGGCGACGGCCACCGCGTGGGTCTTGATGACCTCGTGCGCCGTCTCGCGGCCGACGCCGGCGCGCACGGCCGCCATCAGGATCTTGGTCGTCGCCAGGAAGGGCAGGTATCGGCGCAGCTCGGCCTCGATCACGGCGGGGAAGGCGCCGAACTCGTCGAGCACCGTGAGGAACGTCTCGAAGAGCCCGTCGATCGCGAAGAAGGCATCGGGCAGTGCCACCCGACGCACGACGGAGCAGAAGACGTCGCCCTCGTTCCACTGGGCACCGGCCAGCTCCGCGCCCATGGAGGCGTAGCCCCGCAGGATCACGGTGAGCCCGTTGACCCGCTCGCACGAGCGCGAGTTCATCTTGTGCGGCATCGCCGAGGACCCGACCTGGCCCTCCTTGAATCCCTCGGTCACCAGCTCGTTGCCGGCCATCAGCCGGATCGTCGTGGCCAGGCTCGACGGTCCGGCAGCGACCTGGACGAGTGCGGAGAGCACGTCGTGGTCCAGGGAGCGGGGATAGATCTGGCCGACCGAGTCCAGCACCTCGGTGAAGCCCAGGTGTGCCGCGACCCGCTGCTCGAGCTCGGCCAGGCGGCTCGCGTCACCGTCGAGGAGGTCGAGCATGTCCTGGGCGGTGCCCACAGGGCCCTTGATCCCGCGCAGTGGATACCGTTCGATCAGGTCCTCGAGCCGGGCATAGGAGACGATCAGCTCCTCGGCCGCAGAGGCGAACCGCTTGCCCAGCGTGGTCGTCTGGGCAGCGACGTTGTGGCTGCGCCCGGTCAGGGGCTGGTCGGCGTACTGCGCAGCCAGGGCGCCGAGGCGGGCCAGGGTGGCCACCACCCGGTCGCGAACGAGCAGCAGCGACAGGCGGACCTGCATCTGCTCGACGTTCTCGGTCAGGTCCCGGCTGGTCATCCCCTTGTGGATGTGCTCGGTGCCGGCGAGGTCGGTGAACTCCTCGATGCGGGCCTTCACATCGTGGCGGGTCACCTCCTCGCGCGCGGAGATGGATGCCAGGTCGACCTGGTCGCGCACCGCCTCGTACGCCTCGACCGTCCCGTCGGGCACCGGAATCCCGAGGTCGGACTGCGCGCGCAGGACCGCGATCCACAGGTCGCGCTCGAGGCGGACCTTGTGCTCCGGGGACCACAGGGCGGCCATCTCCGCTGAGGCGTACCGCTGGGCCAGGACGTTGGGGATCGTGGTCACGGCGCCATTGTCGCAGCCCCCCTCGGAGCCCGGCAGCACAGTCCGCCGGCAGCGCACCCGATTCCGATGGTTCACGCCACGAGCGGTGGGCGCGCCGAGCGCGGTCAGGGCGTGGTCAGTGGGCCCTCGGCGGCCGCCTGGGCGATGTCGCGGCGGTAGTGGCCACCCTCAAGGGAGATCCCGTCGAGGAGCTCGTAGGCACGCTCGCGCGCCCCTGCAAGGTCGGCCGCCCGCGCGGTCGCGCACAGCACCCGGCCCCCCGTGGCCACCAGCTCGCCGTCCTGCCGCGCTGTCCCGGAGTGCACGACCCACGCCGCGTCCCACCCGGACTCCGCGTCGGAACCGACGGGCACCCCGGTCAGGACGCCACCGGTCGTGGGGGCCTCGGGATAGCCCGGGGCAGCCAGCACGACGGTGACCGCCGAGCCCGGGTGCCACTGGAGGTCACCGACCTCGTCGAGGGTCCCGCGGGCCGCCGCGTTCAGAACGCCGGCCAGCGGGGTTCGCAGCAGGGCAAGGACGACCTGGGTCTCCGGGTCGCCGAAGCGGGCGTTGAACTCCACCACCCGCAGCCCGCGCGACGTCAGGGCCAGGCCGGCGTAGAGCAGTCCGCTGAATGGCGTGCCCCGCTCGGCCATCAGGTCGATCGTGGGTCGTACGACGCGCGTCATGATCTCGTCCACGAGTCCCGCAGGGGCCCAGGGCAGTGGCGCGTAGGCGCCCATGCCGCCGGTGTTGGGCCCGGCGTCGCCCTCGCCGACGCGCTTGAAGTCCTGGGCGGGCACGAGCGGGACCGCGGCTGTACCCGTCGGTGATCGCGAACAGCGAGACCTCGGGGCCGTCGAGGTACTCCTCGACCACCACGGCGCCCAGCGGGGCGGGCCAGGCATGCGGCGGCGTGGTCGAGGGCGGCCTGCCGGTCGTCGGTGACGACCACGCCCTTCCCGCCCGCGAGCCCGTCGTCCTTGACCACATGCGGGGCGCCGAACTGGTCGAGGGCGTGTGCGACCTCCTCGATGGTCGTGCACACGTGCGCCATGGCCGTCGGAACCCCGGCCTCGGCCATGACCTGCTTGGCGAAGGCCTTCGAGCCCTCGAGCTGTGCGGCGGCCCCGGAAGGGCCGAACGTGGCGAACCCGGCCTCGCGCAGGCCGTCGGCCACGCCAGCGACCAGGGGCGCCTCGGGGCCGATCACGACGAGGTCCACGGCCAGCTCGCGGGCCAGGCGGACGACGTCGTCAGGGTCCGTGGCTGCAACGGCGTGGTTGGTGCCCACCTCCGCCGTGCCCGCGTTGCCCGGGGCGACGTGCACGGCCGCCACGGAGGGGTCGGCGGCCAGCGACAGGGCCAGGGCGTGCTCACGTCCGCCGGAGCCGATCACGAGGATGTCCACGCCCGCAGGTTACCTGTCGGCACCCACCGCCCCGGTCGAGGCGTCCCGCAGGTGCCGGCCGACGACGGCCACGACGTACCAGAGCCACACGATCATCCCGATGTGCAGGACGTCGTTCTCGGAGAAGTAGAAGCCCGATCCGTCGTCCCAGAGGACGGCGGTGACCCCGGCGGCGTAGTAGGCGAAGTACGCGACCTGGACCAGGACCAGGAACACCGCAGCGATCACCAGGGAGCGGTCCATCGGATCGCGCGTGGCGAGGTAGCGGCGGCCAGCCACCACGATCACCAGGAGGATCCCGGGGAGCGCGAACAGCATCAGCACCGCAAAGGAGAGAAGGGTGGCGCTGGGAAGCAGCACGCCGACGATCGTGACGACCAGGTAGACCGCCGCGTTGGCCACCGCGTAGATGATCAGGCCCCGGCGCAGTCGATCGGTCGTGCACGCGTGGGCGACGGCGATCAGCATGGCGCTGACGCTGCACGCCTGGGTGAGGCTGTAGCCCACCTCCCAGCCGTTCGTGAGGCGGCACAGGTCGAGTCCGGCGCACTTGAGCTCGTAGCTGAAGGCCTGGTAGCTGACGCCGGCGAGCGCCGCTCCGACGCCCCCGAGGATCAGGGCGATACCCAGCCACTGGCGCGAGCGCTGGCCCCGGCGGGTTCGCAGGAAGTAGATGCCGGATGCGACCCACAGCCCGGCGAGCAGGAACACGAGGAACGTTCCGAGGGGTTCGTTCAGCACCGTGTCGCCGACCTGGATGCAGGGGCGCTGGTCGCACCACTGCGCGGGAGTGGTCTCGGGCTGGTAGGTCAGCTCGTCAATCCGGCCGCATGCGCTGAGCAGGAGCGCGCCGCCCGCCGTCGCCAGGGCTCGGGCGGTCGGGCTCGGGGTGCGACGTGATCCTCGCGTGCCGCTCACAGGGCGAGCGTGGCGATGTCGCCCTCGACGACGGCCCGGTCATCGACGTCGTCGAGGGCGGCGGCCAGCTCCGTGGCGATGTCGCGCTCGATCCGAGCGGCGTTGAGGTCGCCGTGGACCATGTATGCCCGCGCGAGGGCCTCATGGGCTGAGGCCACGATGTAGCCGTCGAGCTGGTGCTCCTCGCACAGGTCCAGGCAGCGCTGCGCATGCACCAGGGCGGGCTCGGGGCGGCCCAGGACTGCGTACGCACGGGCGCACTGCCACTCGCCGATCGCCCACTCCTGCGGACCGCCCGCTCGGCCCCAGTGCCAGCGGGAGGCGTGCGTGCAGTGGATCAGGTCGAAGTCCTCGGCCGGCGTGCGCTCGGGGAGGTCCAGCAGGCTCCAGGCATGGTTGAACAGGGCGACGGCCTGGGCCCGGTCGGCTGCCCGTTCCTGCTGTTCGAGGGCGGCGGCGTCGAGGTCGTCGGAGGGCATGGGGCTCAGGGTAGGGGCTGGCGGGCGACCGCCGCGAGCGGTGGCTGTCGTGTCCAGCGCCGCACCCGCCCCACCCCGCCGCCGTCCCCGGCCGCACGCTGAGTCCGGCACCCTGCACCGGCCGCACGCTGCCCGGCCGCACGCTGAGTCCCGCGCATTTCTGGCGGTTCGGTCGGGCTGCCGTGGCGGGGCCCGCAGGCGGTGCGGGCGCTCAGCCCTCGTAGTAGCGGTCGACCTCTGTGAGCACCTCATCGAGGATCGCCAGGCCCGTGCGGGCCTCCTCGTCGGTGACCGTGCAGGGGGGCACGACGTGCAGGCGGTTGAAGTTCGTGAAGGGCAGCAGGCCGCGCTTCTTCGCCTCGGCCACCAGGACGGTCATCGCCTCGGAGGTGCCGCCATAGGGGGCCAGCATCGCCCGGGTCTCGCGGTTGCTCACGAGGTCAAGTGCCCAGAACACCCCCAGTCCGCGGACCTCGCCGATCACCGGGTGCTTCGCGGCGAGCTCGGCCAAGCCGGGGCCGAGCACGTCAGTGCCGATGCGGGCGGCGTTCTCGACGATGCCCTCCTCGCGCATGGCGGTGATGCTCGCGACGATCGATGCGGCGGCCAGTGGGTGTCCGGAGTAGGTCAGGCCGCCGGGGAACACGCGGTTGTCGAAGGTCGCGGCGATGTCGTCGGAGATGATCACACCGCCGACCGGCACGTACCCCGAGTTCGAGCCCTTGGCGAAGGTCACCAGGTCGGGGCGGACATCGAAGTGGTCGAACGCGAACCACCTGCCAGTGCGGCCGAACCCGGCCATGACCTCGTCGAGGATCAGCATGATCCCGTGCTCGTCGCACAGCGCGCGGACGCCCTCGAGGTAGCCCGGCGGGGGGATCAGGACGCCCGCGGTGCCCACCACGGTCTCAATCAGGATCGCCGCGATCGTGCCGGGGCCCTCGAACCGGATGACATCGGCGAGGTGCTCCAGCGCCCGCTGCGACTCCTGCTCCGGGCTCGTCGCCCAGAAGTGCGACCGGTAGGGGTAGGGGCCGAAGAAGTGCACGTGGTCGTCGGCGAACTCGTTGGGCCAGCGGCGCGGGTCGCCGGTCGCGACGATCGCTGACCCGGTGTTGCCGTGGTACGAGCGGTAGAAGCTCATGACCTTGCGGCGGCCGGTGTGCAGGCGGGCCATCCGGATCGCGTTCTCGTTGGCGTCCGCGCCACCATTGGTGAAGAACACCTTGTTCATGCTCGCGGGGGCCAGCTCGCAGATCAGCCGGGCGGCCTCGCTGCGGGCAGCGTTGGCGTGCTGGGGAGCGATCGTGGCGAGGATCCCCGCCTGCTCCTGGATCGCGGCGATCACCTTGGGGTGCTGGTGGCCGATGTTGGTGTTGACCAGCTGGCTGGAGAAGTCCAGGTACCGGTTGCCCTCGTAGTCCCACACCCAGGAGCCGGATCCGCCCGCGAACGTCATGGGGGCCAGGGGTGCCTGCGCCGACCACGAGTGGAAGACGTGGGCCCGGTCGAGCTCGTAGGCGCGTGCTCCGGCTGCGGGATCCGTGGCGGGGGTGGGCTCGGACATGCGTTCTCCTTGATCGGGCGGCGCGTGATCCACGATTTTAGTACCCGGCAGGGGGGTGCTGGCCAGTCCGCCGAACATCCCGCCCCGAGCCCGCCGCGCCGTACCCACCCAGCAACGGACCACCCGCACGTCCCACTCCCGCCCCACGCCCCCCTGCGCCGCGTCGGACCCGCCACCCAACCCGGCAGACGCTTCCCTTGTGCGGATCTGCTTCCCGAATTCCGGAAGCAGATCCGCACAAGGGAAGCAGCTCGGCACTCGGGCCATCGTTCGGCTGGGTCGACGGTCGGGCGGGTCGGCGGTCGGGCTTCGTTCCGCCCGACCGTGCCGGCGGAGAGTTCGCAGGTGTGGGCTACAGCGACTTGATGATGTCCTCGACCCGGTCCTTCGCATCGCCGAACAGCATCTGGGTGTTCTCCTTGAAGAACAGCGGGTTCTGCACGCCCGCGTAGCCGGTTGCCATCGATCGCTTGAACACGATCACGTCCTTGGCCTGCCAGACGGTGAGCACGGGCATCCCCGCGATCGGGCTGCCGGGGTCGTCCATGGCCGCGGGGTTGACCGTGTCGTTGGCGCCGATCACGAGCACGACGTCGGTGTCGGGCATGTCCGGGTTGACCTCGTCCATCTCCAGGACGATGTCGTAGGGCACCTTGGCCTCCGCGAGCAGGACGTTCATGTGCCCGGGCAGGCGGCCGGCCACCGGGTGGATGCCGAAGCGGACGTCCACCCCGCGCTCGCGCAGCTTGCGGGTCAGCTCGGCAACCGGGTACTGCGCCTGCGCCACGGCCATGCCGTAGCCGGGCGTGATGATCACCGAGTGCGCCTCGGTCAGCAGGTCCGCGGCACCTTCGGCCGTGATCTCCCGGTGTTCGCCGTAGTCGACGTCGGAGGCCACCGTGCCTGCCTCGACGCCGAACCCACCGGCGATGACCGAGATGAACGACCGGTTCATGGCCCGGCACATGATGTAGGACAGGTAGGCACCCGACGAACCGACCAGGGCGCCGGTGATGATCAGCAGGTCGTTGTCGAGCAGGAAGCCCGCTGCGGCCGCTGCCCAACCGGAGTAGCTGTTGAGCATCGAGACCACGACCGGCATGTCGCCGCCGCCGATGGAGGCCACGAGGTGCCAGCCGAGGAACAGCGCCAGCAGGGTCATCACGCCCAGCAGTGACTGGCGCGCGACCACGTCCTCGGCGGGGATGATCACGTACGCCGCGGTCATCACGAAGAACGCGACGATGATGCCCAGGTTGATGGCGTTGTGGGCCGGGAGCATCAGGGGCGCGGACTTGATCTTCGCCGACAGCTTCAAGTAGGCCACGATCGAGCCGGTGAAGGTCACGGCACCGATGAAGACCCCGACGAACACCTCGACGTCATGGATGCTCGGGTAGAGCACATCGGTCTCGTAGGAGGAGTTCCAGCCGACGAGGACCGCCGCGAGGCCGACGAAGCTGTGCAACATCGCGATGAGCTCGGGCATGCCCGTCATCTCGACCCGCTTGGCCCGCCAGATCCCGATCGCCCCCCCGATGGCCATCGCCGCAACGATCAGCGCGAACCCGCTGAGGCCTGCGCCCTCGGTCTGCACGGCACCGCTGGCGGTCTCGACTCCGAGGACGGCGGCCAGGATCGTGATGACCAGGGCGACGGTCATGCCGACGATGCCGTAGCGGTTGCCCGCGGGCGCTGTCTCGTGCTTGGACAGCCCGGCGAGCGCCATGATGAACAGAAGCCCAGCGACGATGTACGCGCCCTGGACGAGGCTCAGTGAGACTGTCATCGGACCGAATCCTCACGCTTGAACATCTGGAGCATCCGGCCGGTGACGGTGAAGCCACCGAAGACGTTGATGCTGGCGACCAGGATCCCGATGAAGGCCAGGACCGAGACCCACACGTCGCCGTGGCCGATCTGCAGCAGCGCCCCGACGAGGATGATGCCGCTGATCGCGTTGGTCACCGACATCAGCGGGGTGTGCAGCGCGTGGTGCACGTTGCCGATCACGTAGAACCCGATGACGACCGAGAGCATGAACACCATCATGTGCCCGAGGAAGGGCGCCGGCGTGACCGTCGACAGCAGCAGGAAGAGCGCCGCGCCGAGTCCCAGCAGGCCCAGCTTGGTGCTTTCGGACATCTTCTTCTTGGGTGGCGCCGGTTCCGGCGGTATGGCCACCGCGGCGGCCGGTGCGGCCGAGACCTGGACCGGCGGCGGGGGCCACAGGACCTCGCCCTGCTTCACGACGGTCATTCCGCGCTGGACGACGTCGTCGAGGTCGAGCACCGCCTGCCCGTCCTTCTCCGGGGTCATCAGCTTGAGCAGGTTCACGAGGTTGGTGCCGAAGAGCTGGGAGGCCTGGGTGGGCAGGCGACCGGGGAGGTCCGTGTAGCCGAGGATGACCACGCCGTTCTCAGTCACCACGCGCTCGTCGGGCCGGCTGCCGGCGACGTTGCCGCCGTTGGCGGCCGCCATGTCCACGACCACGCTGCCCGGCTTCATCGAGGCGACCATCTCCTCGGTCAGCAGGCGGGGTGCCGGCCTTCCGGGGATGAGTGCGGTGGTGATCACGATGTCGACGTCCTTGGCCTGTGCGGCGTACATCTCCGCGGCCTTGCGGTTGAAGTCCTCGCCCATCTCCTTGGCGTAGCCGGTGGCGCTGGGTCCGGTGTCCTCCACCTCGATCCGCAGGAACTCCGCACCCATCGACTCGACCTGCTCGCCGACCTCGGAACGGGCGTCGAAGGCGCGCACGATGGCGCCCAGGCTGCTCGCCGTGCCGATCGCCGCCAGGCCCGCCACGCCAGCTCCGACGACCAGGACCTTGGCCGGCGGGACCTTGCCCGCGGCCGTCACCTGGCCGGTGAAGAACGACCCGAACTCGTTGGCCGCCTCGATCACCGCGCGGTAGCCGCCGATGTTGGCCATCGAGCTCAGCACGTCCAGGGACTGGGCGCGCGAGATGCGCGGGACTGCGTCCATGGCCAGGGCCGTGACCCCGCGTGCCGAGAGCGCCGCGACGAGGTCCGGGTCAAGCGCCGGAGCCAGCAGGCTGACCAGGGTCTGGCCGCTCTGGAGGCGCTGCACCTCGTCGTCCGAGGGGGCGTTGATCTTCATGATGAGCTCGGCGGTCCACACCTCGTCGCCCACGATGTCGGCTCCGGCCGCCCGGTAGGCGGCATCGTCGAACGAGGCCCCGACCCCGGCGCCGGACTCGATCGACACGTCGTAACCGAGCTTCACGATCTGCTCGACGGTCTTGGGGGTGGCGGCCACCCGGCGTTCGCCGGGCTTGGACTCCTTGGGCACACCGATGCGCACGACTGTTCCTCTCGCCGAAGCGGTCGCTGCCGAACCTACCTCCTGCGTTGCGGGGGTCCGCAGGTGGGTGAGCCCCCCGGCCTGAGGTCAGGACGTAGGTCCCGGCAGCGGTGTGGACACAGGTCCCGTGAGGCCCGGGCCGACCGGTCACCCGAGGGCTCCGTTCGACGTGGTGGTCGATTCCGTCGATTGAATCGACCGAATCGACCACCAGCGACCGAGGTGTCAGCCGCGGCTCAGGTGAACCGTCCGCGCAGGAGCTGGGGTGGCCATCGGGTCTCGGCGCCGAGCTCGTGCGCTGCGCGCAGGGGCCACTGCGGATCGCGCAGCAGGACCCGGGCGAGGGCGATCATGTCTGCCGACCCATCGGCCAGGATCGCCTCGGCCTGGGTCGGGTCGGTGATCATTCCCACGGCGGCGGTGGGAATCCCGGCCTCGTGCCGGATCCTCGCGGCCAGGGAGACCTGGTAGCCGGGGCCGGGAGTGATGTCCTGGTGCGGGCTCACGCCGCCGCTGGAGACGTCGATGAGGTCCACGCCGAGCTCGCGCAACCATCCGGCCACCACGACGCTGTCGTCGATGGTGTGCCCGCCCACGACCCAGTCGGTCGCGCTGATGCGCACCAGCAGGGCCCGATCCTCGGGCCACGCGGCCCGGACCGCAGCCACGACCTCGCGCAGGAGGCGGGCCCGGCCGGCGAGGTCGCCGCCGTACTCGTCGGTCCGGTCGTTGGACAGGGGGGAGAGGAACTGGTGCAGGAGGTACCCGTGGGCCGCATGTATCTCGACGGTGTCGAACCCGGCTTCAAGGGCGCGGTTCGTGGCCGCCACGAACGCGGCGACGACCTCGGGCAACTCCTCGGTCGACAGCGCCCGCGGTGCTGCGTAGCCCGGGTACCCCGTGCTGCTCGGCCCCACCGTCGCCCAGCCGCCCTCCGCGGCCGGAACGCTGCCCTTCCCGCTCCACGGACGGTAGGTCGATGCCTTGTTCCCGGCGTGCGCCAGCTGGATCCCGGCCACCGCGCCCTGGCCCTGGACGAACGACACGATCGGGGCCCAGGCCTCCATCTGGTCCTCGGACCACAGCCCGGTGTCCTGTGGGCTGATCCGGCCCTCGGGAACCACCGAGGTGGCCTCGGCCATCACGAGCGCTGCCCCGCCGCGGGCCAGGCCGCCGAGGTGGACCAGGTGCCAGGGCGTCGGTATCCCGCTCTGGTCCTCCACGGAGTACTGGCACATGGGCGAGACCATGATCCGGTTGCGCAGGTGGGTCGCGCGCAGGTCCAGGGCCGAGAACAGGTGGGTCATGGCCGGCACGCTACCGGCGTATGCGCGGCGCCGCCCGGGCCGCCTGGGGGCTTACCTGGCCCCGGGGAGCTCAGAAGCCGGAGAACCGCACGATGCCGGCGGGCCAGAACACCCGGAACTCGGGGTTGATGATCGCCTCGGGACGTTGGAGCCCGGCACCGGCCCTGTTGTCGACGAGGTCGATCAGGTTGGTTTCGGTGAGCGCGTTGTACGTCACCCCGTACGCCGCTGCTCGTCCGTCATTGGCCCAGGGCATGAACTGGATCGCGCGGGCCATGTTCGCGAACACGTTGCCCTTCACCGTGAGGTTCTCCGCGCCGCTGGCCAGGATCCCGCGGCAGTCGTTGCCGTGGCTCGGGCACCAGACGCCGTCGAACGTGTTGCCGATGATCGCCGAGTCCCGCCAGTTCATGACCCGCATCGCGTCATTGCGCATCCCGGTGAACGTGTTGCCGACGACCGCGATCCGCGTGTGGTAGCGACCGCCCGAGAAGTTGTGCGTGCCCACCCCGCGCACCATGTTGGCGAACACGTTGCCCTCGATCAGGACGTCGATGTTCGGGGTGGCGTCGAGGTTGCTCCAGATCGATCCGAACCCGTCGGTCAGGCCATCCGGGGTGTCGAGGTTGACTGCCTCGGCCGACATCCGCGTGTTCCCGCTGGCACCGAGGAACTCGTTGTTGCGGATCACGGAGTTGGCGTTGGCGTCCATCTCGATGAAGTGGTTGTTGTTCATGTTCGTGAAGCGGATGCCCTCGATGCGCACGTTCTGGTTGTGCCCGGCGATGATGCCCAGGGAGTTGCGGATGCCCGAGAGGTCGATCACGGACTGGCCGCCGCCGGCACCCAGGATCGCGATGTTGGACGCTCCGCCGTACCCGCCCACGGATCCTCGGCGCTTGCCCAGGGACGGCGGCACCAGCATGAACATCGAGGACGCGGCCTTGAACTTCTTGGTGCACGTGCGGTTCGTCTTGACCAGCGTGGTGCCGGCCGACAGCTGGATCGTGGTGTTGGACGGGACGTAGATCGTGCTCGGGATCCGGTATGTGCCGGGTGCCAGCGTGAGCGTGCCACCGCCAGCGCCCTCGAAGTTCTCCATCCAGGAGCGGATCATGTAGTAGTCGCGGGTGCACGCGTTGTTGGTCTTGAACTTCGCGACCCTCGACCCGGGGGCGAACGCCGCGCCGCTGGACAGCGCGACCTGCGGGCCATCGGTGCGCGCCACGCTCGGCGCTGCGACCCCGCTGGGTGTCACCACGGCCCGCGGCGCGGCCTGGGCGAGGGCGGGGGTGGCCGCCCCGACGACGATCGTCGCGGCGATCAGGGCATGGGAGGCAAGACGGACCGAACGCATGCCCTCGTTATCGGCTCAGTTCAGCAGGTCGTTGAGCACCAGCGTCGCATCGCGGTCAGGTCCCACTCCGATGGCCGATACCCGGCACCCCGACTGCTCCTCCAGGAAGCGGACGTACGTGCGGCAGTTGGCCGGCAGGTCGGCGAAGTCCCGGACGTCGGAGATGTCGGTCCCCCAGCCCGGAAGCACCTCGTAGATGGGCTTTGCGTGGTGGAACTCCGTCTGCGTCGTGGGCACCTCGTCGACGCGCGTGCCGTCGACGTCGTAGCCCACGCACACCGGGATCTCGTCGAACGTGCTCAGCACGTCGAGCTTGGTCAGGAAGTAGTCGGTCATGCCGTTCACCCGGGTGGCGTAACGGGCGATGGGGGCGTCGAACCAGCCGCAGCGGCGGTTCCGCCCGGTCGTGACGCCGACCTCCCCGCCGATCGTCCGCAGCTTCTCGCCGTCGTCGTCGAACAGCTCGGTGGGGAACGGCCCCTCGCCCACGCGGGTCGTGTAGGCCTTGAGGATCCCCAGGACGCGGTCGATCCTGGTCGGCCCGATCCCCGAGCCGGTGCAGGCGCCGCCCGCGGTCGGGTTCGACGAGGTGACGTAGGGGTAGGTGCCGTGGTCCACGTCGAGCAGCGTCCCCTGGCCGCCCTCGAGGACGACCATCTCGCCCCGGTCCAGGGCGTCGTTGAGCAGCAGCCCGGTGTCGACCACGTGCGGCCGGAGGCGCTCGGCGTACGAGAGCAGGTACTCGACGGTCTGGTCCACCTCGACGGCCCGGCGGTTGAACACCTTGACCAGGGCCTGGTTCTTGTTGACCAGGGCGCCCTCGACCTTGCGGTGCAGGATCGAGGGGTCCATGAGGTCCTGGATCCGCACGCCCACCCGGGCCATCTTGTCGCCGTAGGTCGGGCCGATGCCGCGCCCCGTTGTCCCGATCTTCGCCTTGCCGAGGAAGCGCTCGGTGACCTTGTCCAGGGTCACGTTGTAGGGCGTGATGATGTGCGCGTTGGCGCTGATCACCAGCCGCGAGGGGTCGACACCGCGGGCGATCAGGCCGTCCATCTCGCCGAACAGCACCTCGAGGTCGACCACGACACCGTTTCCGATCACGGGAACGCACGTCGGCGACAGGATCCCGCTGGGCAGCAGGTGCAGCGCGAACTTCGCATCGCCGATCACCACCGTGTGGCCGGCGTTGTTGCCCCCCTGATAGCGCACGACGTAGTCAGCGCGCCCGCCGAGGAGATCGGTCGCCTTGCCCTTGCCCTCGTCGCCCCACTGGGCTCCCACGATCACGATCGCCGGCATAGGTGCCTCCACCCTCACACGCGCCCCGAAGGGCACACAGAACAGCACCACGGCAGTGGTGCCAGACCACACTAGCGCCGTAGGGGGCCCGGCTCCTCCCGCCGCCCGGCCAGCGCCGCCGTTGTGTCATGGATCCGGTTCACAAGGTGCACCGGATCCATGACACTTGAATCAGGGGAATGGGTGCATGAGATCGACCACCATGTCGAAGAACGGATCCGGATCATGGTGCACCTCCCACCCCGTCACCCGCAGGATGAGCGCCCCCGTGCTGAGTGCGAGCTCGTTCTGCCGGCTCATGTCCGCGTGCCAGGAGCTCACCTCGAGATGCCCGATCCCGTCGATCTCCACGATGAGGAGCCGTCCATCGGGCAGGACGAACTCGGCATCCGTGATCCGGTTGCGCCCACGGGCACGGCGGCGGGTCTGCATCCTGGGCGCCGGAAGGCCCCGCCGGCGGCATTCGCGCAGGAAGGCAGCCTCGTTGCTGCTGGTGGCTCCGCCCTCGAGCTCCGCCAGGGCGCCGGATATCTGGCGCCGGTTCGGTATGCGGCTGCGCGACTCAAGCTCCCGTCGCAGCTGATCGGGCGTCACGAGTCGCTGCTGGGCGGAACTGACCAGGATCACGAGCGCCTCGCGGGCAGTCCTCGCCCACGCTGCTGCGTCGATGGCGCTCCGGGGCGTGGAGGTCCTGCTGGGGCGTCCGGTGATGCGGGGAGGCAGCACCGGGAAGTGCAGACGCAGCCACGGCACCCGGCTCCTGCTGCGCCAGCGAACCTCGCGATCAAGGGCAACGTCCACGTAGCCCTCATCGGCGCCCCTCCACCCTGCCTCGAACAGGGCACTGCGCCCTGCGAGGGCGGCTCCCGGCCCGGCCTCCAACAGCCCGGCCTGGCGTGTCTGGGAGGCCGTGAGCTCCGACGTTTCCCGAGCGAAGACGTGCGGGGTGACCTGACGCCACCCGCAGTGGCACGCGCGCATCAGACGTCGCCGGTTCAGGCCGACAGCTTCGGACTGCCAGTCGGCGATGAGGCCGCGCTGGTCGATGATGAGGCGCTGCGCGTCGGCAGTCAGTCGAGGAGTCATCCGGTGATCCTGCGTCGTGGGTGTGATTCCGCCCAGCGGTTTTCCACAGGCGAGCCGCCCCGCCGTCGCACGAACAGCCCCGCAGTCCCACGAGCCGTCCCTCGATGTCGTAGGCCCCCCCGCTGTGTCATCGATTCGGTTCACCCCGCGGACCGAATCCATGACACAAGCACAAGCACAAGGGGAGGAGGTGGGGAGGTGGGGAGGTGGGAGCAGACGAACGCGGCGCCCCCCGGTGTGGGAGCGCCGCGTTCGTGGGGTTTCCGTGCTGGTTACAGCTTCGTGCCGGTGGCCCGCAGGTCCTCGGCGGCCTTGACCACGCGTGCAGCCATGCCAGCCTCAGCCGACTTGCCGTACGAGCGCGGGTCGTAGACCTTCTTGTTGCCGACCTCGCCCTCGACCTTGAGCACGCCGTCGTAGTTCTTGAACATGTGGTCGACGATCGGGCGGGTGAAGGCGTACTGGGTGTCGGTGTCGATGTTCATCTTCACGACGCCGTAGTCCAGCGACTCGTGGATCTCGCTGAGCAACGAACCGGAACCGCCGTGGAACACCAGGTCCAGCGGCTTGGATCCGGGCTCGAGGCCGCGCATCTCGATGACCTTGTCCTGCAGCGTGCGCAGGATCGACGGGGTGAGCACGACGTTTCCGGGCTTGTACACACCGTGCACGTTGCCGAAGGTGGCCGCGACCAGGTACCGGGCCCGCTCGGTCAGGCCGAGCTTGTTGATCATCGCCTCGACGTCCTCCGGGGTGGAGAACAGGTGGGCGTCGTGGCTGGCCTCGACCCCGTCCTCCTCGCCACCCACTGCACCGATCTCGATCTCCATGATGGTGTTGGCAGCCATCGACATGTCGAGCAGCTCGTCGGCGATGTCGATGTTGCGGTTGAGCTCGATCGCCGAGCCGTCCCACATGTGCGAGTTGAACAGGGGCTTCTTGCCGGCCTTGACTCGCTCAGCGCCGAGCACGAGCAGCGGGCGCATGTAGGCATCGAGGTTGTTCTCGGGGCAGTGGTCGGTGTGCAGGGCGATGTTGGTCGGGTACTGGTCTGCGATCGAGTGCGCGAACTCGGCGAGGGCGACAGCCCCGGCGACCATGTTCTTGGCGTACTGACCGGATGCGAACTCCGCGCCGCCGGTCGAGAACTGCACGATGCCGTCGCACTCAGCCTCGGCGAAGCCGCGCATGGTGGCGATGATCGTCTGCGACGAGGTGCAGTTCACGGCCGGGTAGGCGAATCCGCCTGCCTTGGCCTTGTTCAGCATCTCCTCATAGACCTCACGTGACGCGATGGGCATTGAAGGGCTCCTCCTCGTTCGACAGCACGACGAGTCCCGCCGTGCATGAGAGCCATCCTGACATCACGCCGCAGCCGACGCGCGGTGGCGCCGACCGCCCCGGTGGACGTTCCCCCATCGTTCACCCACGGGTGCGCAGCAACCCCCCGCGAGGTCCCGCAGCGTGCGCGCCGACGGTCTGCGGTGCACGCGAGCAACCCTGTGCGGGCCTCGGCAGGGACCGGAGGATCGTGTCTGGGCAGGATGTCCCCGTGACCACGTCCTCCGATCCGCCGAACGATGCTCGGCCCGCTCCCGACCAGGTCAGCGGGAGTCAGGACGGCCCGCCGACATCCCTGCCGGGCAGCCTGCGTGACGGCCTGAGCGCGGCCGGGGTCGCGGTCATGACGGACCCCGACCTCCTGGCTGGGCACTGCGTCGACTGGACGGGGCGTTGGAGCGGCCCGGCCCTCGCCGCCGTCCGCCCGAGAACCACCGAGCAGGTGACCGCTGTGCTGGTCGCGGCGCGGTCGGCGGGCGTGGCCGTGCAGGTCCAGGGTGGCAACACCGGACTCGTAGGCGGGTCCGTGCCCGATCGGCCGTCCCTGGTGCTGCTCACGACGGGACTGGACCGGATTGACCCGGTGGACGTCCTCGAGCGGACGGTCGTGGTCGGCGCCGGGGTCACGGCCTCCCGGCTCGCTGCGCATGCCCACGAAGCGGGGCTGCACTTCGGGGTCGACCTCGCCGCCCGCGACTCGGCCACGGTCGGAGGCATGGTCGCGACGAACGCCGGCGGAATGGGCGTGTGCGCCTTCGGGATGATGCGCGAACAGGTGCGTGGGCTGACCGCGGTCCTGGCCGACGGTCGGGTCGTCACCACGGTCGGCCGGCCCCGCAAGGACAACTGCGGCTACGACCTGACGGCCCTGTTGGCCGGGAGTGAGGGCACGCTCGGGGTGATCACCGAGGTCGAGCTTGTGCTGCACCCGCAGCCACGGGAGTCCTCGGTCGCGCTGCTCGCTGTCGCCGACCTGGCCGAGGCCGTTCGCCTCTCCCGACAGGTCCAGTCGGGGGAGGCGATGCTCCTGGGCGCGGAGGTCGTGGATGCGGCGGGGGTGTCGCGTGCGGCGCAGGCGCTGGGACAACCCGACCCGCTGCCGGAGGGCGCGGCGTGGTTGCTGCTCCTGGAGGTCGCCGACGGCGGGACCGCGGAGGGCTTCGAGCCGGTCGCGGATCAGGTGGTCGCGGTGGCGATGGACCCCGCGGACCGGCAGCGGCTGTGGGCCCTGCGCGAGCGCCAGACCGAGCTGTACGCGTCCCTTCCGGGGCTGCAGAAGCTCGACGTGAGCGTCCGGTTGGCCGACCTCGATTCCGTGGTATCGGCGATCCGAGGGGTGCTGGGCGTCGCCGAGCGCGACCCCCTCGCGGCGACAGCTGACCCGGATCCGTCGGGGCATGCCCACGGGGCCGGTGGGGAGAGCGAGCCGTGGGTCGGGTTCTTCGGCCACGCCCTCGACGGGAACCTGCACGTCCAGGTCGTCGGAGCGGATGGGGCTGCATCGGACAGGGTCCTGCGGACGGTGGCCGATCTCGGCGGCAGCATCAGTGCCGAGCACGGCATCGGCCGGCTCAAGGTCGGGCCAACTGCACCTGGCGCGGTCCAGCGCACAGGTCGACTGGATGCGCCGGATCAAGGCCACGGTCGACCCGGACGGACTGCTCAACCCGGGCGTCCTCATCGACCCTGCGTCGCACTGAACCGTGTGTCCCGCCCCGATGGGCGGAACACACCCCGCCGCACTGACCCTGCGCAAGCCCCGCGGTGCCCATGACACGCCCCCGGGACGCCGCACAGCGCGCGGCGGGCCGGGCGAGCGGGCATGCTTGGCCCGTGTCCGGCCGTCCCCTGGTGATCGCCCACAGGGGCGCGAGTGCGGAGCGAGCCGAGCACACACTGGCCGCCTACGAGCTGGCCATCGAGCAGGGAGCCGACGGGCTGGAGTGCGACGTCCGCCTGACGGCTGATGGTCACCTCGTCTGCGTGCATGATCGCCGCATCGACCGGACCAGCGACGGCTGGGGCGTGGTGTCCACCAAGACCCTGGCCGACCTGCGTCGCCATGACTTCGGGTCGTGGGCCGAGCAGGAGGGCCCTCGCCCGACGCGGCGTCCGCTGCGTGAGCGCCGGCTCGCCGACCGTCGCCTGGAGTCGTGGCCCGGTGAGGACGTGCTCTCCGACCCATCGGGGGGGATCCTCACCCTGCCGACGCTGCTCGATCTCGTCACCAGCAGCCCGCGGCCCATCCTGCTGGCGATCGAGACCAAGCACCCGACGCGGTACGCCGGCTGGGTCGAGCAGGCGGTCGTGGCGCAGCTGCGCCGGTTCGGCCTGGCCAATCCGGCGCGGCAGGGTCCCCACCCCGTGCGGGTGATGTCGTTCTCCGCCCAGGCCGTGCGCCGGTTCGGGGCGTTGGCTCCAGGTGTGCCCCGGGTGTTCCTGATGGATCGTGTCCCGCTGCGGATGCGCGCCGGTGACCTGCCGTTCGGGGCCACGATCGCCGGGCCGGACATCGCCATCCTCCGGGCGCACCCGAGCTATGCCGCGCGCGTGCGTCGACTCGGCAGCCAGCTCTACGTCTGGACCGTCGACGAGCCCGAGGACGTCGAGCTCTGCCGCGAGCTGGGAGTCGCTGCGGTCATCACCAACCGCCCGGGCGACGTGTCGGCAGCCGTACGTCGGCCGTAGCTGCCGTTGCGCCGGGACGCCCGGCATTCGCGCGGGACGGCCGGGTCGCGCATGCACGCTGATCCGGGATGGATCCTCCTGTGGTGCCACGATCTGGCGGGAAGGATGGTGCTGATGTGACGGGATTCACGCAGCACCTGTGCCGGGGAGGCTTGTTGAGCAGGTGGGTGGTGGCGTACAGTTCAATCAGTTCGGACGTCACTGCATCCCCCGTCGGTGACGTCCGAACCCTTTTCCGCCTCCGGCCCGCTGGCGACTACCCTGTCGATCCATGTCCCCGGCCGTGAACTCCGCCCTCGCGCTCCTGGCGCTCGGGCTGGCGGTCGCCGCGATCGTGCTGGCCACCATCGCGAACCGTCGGTGGGCCCGACGACCCTCGAACGAGTCGGTGGCTGCGGCGCTCGGCCCGGAGGCCTCGGCCCTGCGCGCCGAGGTGGAGGCCCTGCGCGCGCAGGTCGAGGATCTGGCCGCCCGGGACGGTGAGGTGGGGGATCCGACCGCCCTTCGGCACGTCGCGCTCGTCCGCTACGACGCCTTCGCCGACGTCGGCGGCCGGTTGTCCTACAGCGTGGCGCTCCTCGACGACACCGGCTCAGGGCTGGTCCTGACCACGCTGGCCGGCAAGGCCGACGTGCGCACGTACGTCAGGACGATCTCGGCGGGCACGCCCGACGGTAGCCTGACCGCCGAGGAGCAACAGGCGATCGATGCAGCAGTGGGGAGTGGACAGTGACCGTCGTGGCCTTCCAGGGCGAGATGGGCGCGAACTCGCACATCGCCATCAACGAGGTGTATCCGAGCGCCACCCCGCTCCCGTGCCCGACATTCGAGGACGTCTTCGCCGCCGTGGCCGACGGCAGCGCCCCCCTGGCGATGATCCCGATCGAGAACTCCCTGGCCGGTCGGGTGTCGGACATCTACCACCTGCTGCCCGTTGCCGGGCTGTCCATCGTCGGCGAGCACTTCCTGCCGATCCGTCACCAGCTGCTCGGGGTCCCCGGTGCCCGGATCGAGGACCTGCGGACCGTCGAGAGCCACGTGATGGCCCTGGGCCAGTGCCGCGATGCGATCCGCCGGCTCGGCCTGACGCCGATCGTGGCCGCGGACACGGCAGGCTCAGCGCGCGAGGTGGCCGAGGTGGCCGACCCGTCGCGCGCTGCGATCGCCTCGGCGCTGGCGGCCCGGACCTACGGCCTGGAGATCCTTGCCGAGAACATCGAGGATGCCGACCACAACACCACGCGGTTCCTCGTCCTGGCGCGCGAGCCGGAGGACACGGACCCCGCTGACGGGCCGCTGATCACCACGCTTGTGTTCCGCGTGCGCAACGTCCCGGCAGCGCTCTACAAGGCACTCGGCGGGTTCGCGACCAACAGCGTCAACATGACCAAGCTCGAGAGCTACATGCTCGACGGGCACTTCTCCGCCACGCAGTTCTACGCGGACGTGGACGGCCATCCGGCCGACCGCGGACTCGCGTTCGCCCTCGAGGAGCTGGAGTTCTTCTCCCACGAGGTCAGCATCCTGGGCACCTACCCGGCCCACCCGTTCCGCGCGTCGATGGACTGACCCCTGCCAGGCGTGGGGCGCTCAGGCCCGTGGGGTGGAAGGAGCCCGGCGCGGCGCGAACCACCAGGCGGCCAGGCCCCCGGCGATCGCCCCGGTCAGGTGGGCCTGCCAGGAGACGTTGGCGGCCACCGCCCAGGGCAGCGCGCCGAGCAGTAGCGTCCCGTAGACGACCAGCACGGCGACTCCGATGAGCAGGTCGCGCCAGTGCCTGGTCCGGATGCCCGCGACCAGCAGGTACCCCAGGTAGCCGAAGACCAGTCCGCTGGCCCCGATGGTCACCGTGTTGGCCGGGGCGATGAGCCAGGTGCCGAAGCCCCCCAGGAGGACGACCACGCCCGTCACCTTCCAGAACACGCCCCGCCCGCTGGCCGCCACGAGGGTGCCCAGGACGCAGCAGCGGGATCGTGTTGGACAGCAGGTGGCTGTACCCCCCGTGCAGGAGGGGCGCGAACAGGATCCCCATCAGGCCATCAGACTCACGTGCCTGGATCCCACCGTTGTCGAGCCACCCCCGCAGCACGACGTCCACGGTCTCGAGGACCCACATGACGGCCAGCAGGAGCAGCGGCGGGCCGGCGGGGCCGAGACGCGCGAACCACCGCCGTCGTGCGGGTGCGGGTTCGACGGTCATGAGCGGGCCGCCAGGATCGCCTCCAGGAGGCGCCCGACGCCGTCGTCGGAGTTGCTGGGAATGACGTGGTCCGCGGCCTCGCGGGCCGACGGATGGGCGTTGGCCACCGCATACCCGGTCCCGGCGGACCGGATCAGGGCGACGTCGTTGGGCATGTCCCCCACCGCGACCGTCCGGTGCGCATCGATCCCACGAAGCGCGGCGACCTCCAGGAAGCCGACCCCCTTGTCGATCTCGCCGGACATGATCTCGATCAGCACGTCCTTGGTCCCCGAGTGGGTGATGTGCAGGGCGCCGGCGAACTCCGCCTCCGCCAATGCGAGCAGGGAGTCCGAGTCATGGCCCGCCCCAGCCGGTGGTGCGGCCAGGATCTTCACCGGCTCACCCCGCATGATCAGGTCGAGGATGTCGCCGCTCTCGACCCCGGGCATCCGCGCCCAGGGCGGGTCGTACGCTGGCTCGAAGCCCACGACCGTGAGCTGGTCGAGATCGCGAGCGTGGTCCGCGCCCTCGATGAGGCGTTCGAGGGCGAACGTGATCCCAGGGACGAGCTCGCGCAGCCGTGCGGCGACCGACGAGGCCAGGTCGTGCGCGATTGCGGTCCGGCGGACCAGGCGCTCCTCGGCGAGGTCCACGACGAGCGCCCCGTTGGCGCAGACGGCCATCCCGGCGTGGCCCGTCTGGGCGATGATCGGCCGCAGCCAGCGCGGTGGGCGGCCTGTCACATACACGAACTCGACCCCCGCCTCGGCCAGGCGGGGGATGGCCGCGAGGCTGCGCCGACCGACCTCGAGGGTCGGGCCCAGCAGCGTCCCGTCCAGGTCGGAGCCCACCATCGCGACGTCGTCGGGCACAGGGATGGGCGCGTCGAGGTCCACATCGACGTGGCCCCCGGCGCGGACACCGATGTCATCGGGCAGGACCTCGACCGCACCGGGGAGCTCCTCCGGGCTCGGCCGAGAGCTGGGCCGCGGGCGGTCTGCCATGCGTCGATCCTTCCACGACCGCTGCCGTCGCGCCGCCGAACGGCTCTGAGGTGGTTGCTCGGCGACCGCCCGCCGGGGCAGTCGAGCCGCGCTGGCGCGGAGGGTCAGGCGGGGGGATCGAGGGAGGTCAGCCCGCCCAGGAACGGTTGGAGGGCGGCGGGCACGTGCACGGATCCGTCGGCCTGCTGGTGGTTCTCGAGGATCGCGATGATCGTGCGCGGGATGGCCACCAGGGTCCCGTTGAGCGTGGCCAGAGGCCGGACGGTGCCGTCGGCGGCGCGCTCCCGGACGCGCAGCCGCCGGGCCTGGAACGTCGTGCAGTTCGACGTGGACGTCAGCTCCCGGTAGCGGCCCTGCGACGGGATCCAGGCCTCGCAGTCGAACTTGCGCGAGGCGCTCGAGCCCAGGTCGCCGGTCGCGACGTCGATCACCCGATAGGGCAGCTCCAGGCTGTCCAGGAACTGCTTCTCGAACTCCAGCAGGCGTGCGTGCTCGGCCTCGGCCTCCTCGGGGGTGGCGAAGGTGAACATCTCGACCTTGTCGAACCAGTGGACGCGGAAGATGCCGCGGGTGTCCTTGCCGTAGGTCCCCGCCTCCCGCCGGAAGCAGGGGGAGTAGCCGGCGAACCGCCGCGGCAGGGTGTCGGCCGGCAGGATCTCGTCGGAGTGGTAGGCGGCGAGCGGGACCTCCGCGGTGCCCACGAGGTACATGTCGTCGGCCTCGAGCCGGTAGACGTTCTCGGCGGCCTGGCCGAGGAAGCCCGTGCCCTCCATGGCGGCGGGCTTGACCAGCGCCGGGGGGATGATCGGGGTCAGCCCGTTGGCGGTGGCCTGGGCCATCGCGAGGTTGATCAGGGCCAGCTCGAGCAGTGCGCCGATGCCGGTCAGGTAGTAGAACCGCGACCCGGACACCTTCGCGCCGCGCTCGACGTCGATCGCCCGGAGCGCCTCGCCGATCTCGAGGTGGTCGCGGACCGTGATCCCCTCGCCCGCGAAGTCCCGGATCGTCCCGCGCTCCTCGAGGACGGTGAAGTCCTCCTCGCCGCCGCGCGGGGACTCCGGGTGCACCAGGTTGGAGATCGCGAGCACCAGCTCGTCGGCGCGGGCAGTCGCCTCGGCGCGCTGGGCATCGGCGGCCTTGACCTCGTCCGCGAGGTCCTTGGCGCGGGCCAGCAGTCCCGGCTTGTCCTCGGGGGAGGCCTTGGCGACCTCCTTGCCCAGGCCCTTCTGCTCGTTGCGCAGCGCGTCGAAGCGGGTGCCGGCTGTCCGCCGGGCTTCGTCCGCTGCGAGCAGCTCGTCGACGAGTCCGGGGTCCTCACCCCGGGCCGACTGGGAGGCGCGGAACAGGTCGGGGTCGTCGCGGAGCAGTCGCAGGTCGATCACGAACGCACAGCCTACGCGTCCCGCTGGTGCCGTGGACGGTGTCCGATGTGGCCGGAGCCCCGTGTGGATCCCGGATCCGGGGAGGGAACCCGGGCCAGCGCCGACGGACCTGCCTACAGGTACGGACCGCTCGTGCCGCCGCGACGGTGCCCGTCAGGGCCGGGTGAGGGCGCCTCCTCGGGCTCGGCGGTGATCGCCGCGCGGCGCATCTGCTCGAACTGGGCTCGCGCAGCCATCTGCTGGGCGAACAGGGCGGTCTGGATCCCGTGGAACAGGCCCTCGAGCCAGCCCACGAGCTGGGCCTGGGCGATCCGCAGCTCCGCGTCGGTCGGGACGGTGTCGGAGCTGAACGGCAGCGACAACCGGTCGAGCTCCTCGACCAGCTCCGGTGCCAGGCCGGACTCCAGCTCGATGATCGAACGCTGGTGGATGTCGCGCAACCGGGCTCGCGAGGCGTCGTCCAACGGCGCGGAACGGACCTCCTCGAGCAGCTGCTTGATCATGGAGCCCACACGCATGACCTTGGCGGGCTGCTCGATCAGGTCGGCCACGGACGGTTCGTTCGACTCCTCGGCCGTGGCGATCGGTTGGCCGTCGGGACCGACGATGACGATCTGGCCCACGCCCTGGTCGTCACCTGATGTTCTCGTCGGGCTGCTCAGTCATGGAACCATTGTCGCCCCCGCACCTTGCGACCCGCGCCCCAGGAGGCTGGATGCTGCACAGCTGGCTCACGCCCAAGGCCGCCGTCCGCGACGTCGGCGAGCACGGCCATGGGTCCTTCGCCCTCGAGGCGATCCCCGCCGGTGAGGTCGTGGCGGCGTTCGGGGGCTACGTGGTGACCGGTGGCCAGCTGCCCGACTTCGACGAGGGCCGGGTCTCGCGCTCGATCCAGATCGCCGACGACCTGTACCTGCTGGCCTCGCCCGAGGTGGAGGACGGGGACCTGGTCAACCACTCGTGCGACCCGAACTGCGGCCTGGTGGGTCAGACCGTGCTGGTCGCCAAGTACAACCTCCAGGCCGGGGAGGAGCTGACCTTCGACTACGGCACCTGCGATGCCAGCCCCTACGACGAGTTCGACTGCGCCTGCGGGGCGCCGCGCTGCCGGGGTCGGGTCACTGGAGACGACTGGCGCGACCGCGACTTCCAGATGCGCAACAACGGGTGGTTCTCCCCGTACATCGCCCGCCGCATCGCGGCTCAGCACGGGCGCACGGGGTCGGCCCCGCTGTAGGCCCACCCCGGCAGCTGGGCAGGTCCCCCGCAGCGTGCGGGCGACCGCGTACATTTCACTCGTGGCTGAGCTGGGGAACCTCTTCGAGGAGGAGACGTCCGGCGAGTCGCGCGTCGTCCTCCCGAGCCGGCGGCTCAGCGCCCGGCGATCGCTGGGGGTGCGGATCATCATCGCCCTGGGCATCGTCATCTTCACGACCCTGCTCGTGTACGCCGAGCGGGACGGCTATGCCGACTTCGGCCAGGACAACGAGGTCACGTTCATCGATGCCCTCTACTACTCGACCGTCACCCTGTCGACCACGGGGTACGGCGACATCGCCCCGGTCACCGAGGCCACGCGCCTGGTCAACGTCTTCGTGATCACCCCGTTGCGGTTCATCTTCCTGATCATCCTCGTCGGCACGACGGTCGAGGTGCTCACCCAGGCCGCCAGGGAGAGATCGCGGGTCAACCGCTGGAGGAAGCGCATGAAGGACCAGACTGTGATCGTCGGCTTCGGGGTCAAGGGGCAGGCAGCCCTGCGCTCGCTGATCGCCCATGGCCTGGATCCGCGCACCATGGTGGTCATCGCCTCCGACCGCTACGCAGTGGCCGAGGCGACCCGCCTGGGAGTCACCGGCGTGGTGGGGGATGCCCGCATCGAGCAGGTGCTGCGTGACGCGGGGGTGCCCGACGCCAGCCGGGTGATCGTTGCGGCCGACCAGGACGACACGGCCATCATGGTGACCCTTCGCGTGCGGGCCATGGCCCCGGGAGCCACGATCGTCGCGGCCGCCCGGGAGGCCTCGGCGGCGGAGCTCCTGCGACAGAGCGGAGCCGACCGCGTGATCACCCACGCCGAGTCCGCCGGCAACCTGATGGGCCTGTCGATGCTGTCGGCCAACGTCGGGGAGATGATCGAGGACCTCATGGACACCGGTCGCGGGCTCGAGGTCGTGGAACGTCCGATCAGCCGCGCGGAGCTGGGGCTGACGCCCTCCGATGTCCAGGCTGCGGGGGACCTCGTCCTCGCGGTCGTGCGCGGCGACGAGGTCATCCGGTTCGACCGGGGTGCGGTCCGGGTGTTCCAGCCCGGTGACCGGGTCGTGGTGATCCGCAAGGCCCACGATGGCGTGGTCCCGCCACCCGGTTCTGGCACGCCCACCTCGCGGTAGTTCCGAGTGGGGAGGAAGGCTTCAGCCCACGCCGCGCGGGCGCCTCTCCCTCAGTAGCGCGGCAGCGGACCGGCGGCGAGGACCTCGAACAGCTCGCGCTCGTTGAGGCTCGTCAGGTCATAGGTCATCTCGAAGCCCTCGGACAGGTCGAGGTGCGCCCGTGTGCGCCACCAGTCGCGGCTCGCGGAGTCGTCGGCGACGCAGGTGATGTGCGCCGAACCGTCGAGCTGACCCAGGTACACCGTTCCGGCGGGGGGCTGCTGCCCGGCCTTGAGGACGGCTGCGCCCTGATCGGTCAGCAGCACCGTGATGTCGCCGCGGGCATCGGCCAGCGTGCGCAGGTGAGCCTGTGCCGCGGGGGTCGCAACGACGTGGGCGGGGGTCTCGTCAACGGTGAACATGCGCCTGTCTTCCATGTGAGGGAACGTTCATGTATGGCAAGCATTGCCACGTCCGGCCCCCACAATCCAGTTACTGGCGGGTTCTACCGGTGGGTAGTGTCGCCGGTCCTGTCCCGGGCCTGGGCGGCATCCGCCGGGATCGCCCGGGGGGTCGGCGGAACGCGGTGCAGGCGACTCCGGTGGGGCCATCCGTGAACTTGACGCTGGTGTCAACTTGACGCTAACGTCAAGTTTCGTGAAACCGGTGATGCGCACGTCGGTGGACCCCCGCTCCGAGACGTTCCGGGACAACCGGGACGCGATGACGGCGGCCCTGGCCGAGATCGAGACCCTCAACGCAACGGTGGTCGCCGGCGGCGGCTCGTCGAACCCCGAGAAGGCCGCCAAGGCCGTCACCCGGCACCGTGATCGCGGCAAGCTGCTGCCCCGCGAGCGGATCGCCGCCCTGCTCGACGCGGACAGCCCGTTCCTCGAGCTCTCCCCGCTGGCGGGCTGGGGCTCCAAGGACGAGCTGGGCGTCGGGCTGGTGACCGGCATCGGCTGGGTCAACGGGGTCGAGTGCCTCGTCAGCGCCAACGATCCGACGGTCAAGGGCGGCGCCCAGAGCCCGATGACGATGCACAAGGCCCTGCGGGCCATGGACATCGCGATGCGCAACCGGCTGCCGCTGATCAACCTCACGGAGTCCGGTGGGGCGGACCTGCCCAACCAGGCAGAGGTGTTCGTCCCGGGTGGTGCGAGCTTCCGCAACCTCACGCAGATGTCGGCGGCGAACATCCCCACGATCACGCTCGTCTTCGGATCGTCGACCGCCGGTGGGGCGTACGTGCCGGGCATGAGCGACTACATCGTCATGCAGAAGCAGTCGGCCAAGGTGTTCCTGGCCGGGCCACCGCTGGTGAAGATGGCGATCAACGAGGACGCCGTCGAGGAGGACCTCGGTGGTGCGGAGATGCACGCCCGGGTCTCGGGGTTGTCGGACTACCTCGCCGAGGACGAGCTCGACGCCCTGCGGATCGGGCGCGGGATCGTCGGGCACCTGAACTGGCGCAAGCTGGGTCCGGCACCGCGCGTGGCCGCCCCCGACGCGCCCGTGCTCGACCCCGAGGAGCTGCTGGGGATCGCCAGCGCGGACGTGCGGGTGCCCTTCGACACCCGCGAGATCATCGCCCGGATCGTCGACGGCTCACGGTTCGAGGAGTTCAAGGCGCTCTACGGCTCACAACTGGTCACAGGCTGGGCTGAGCTCGCGGGCTATCCCGTCGGGATCATCGCCAACAACGGCATCCTGTTCAGCGAGGAGTCGCAGAAGTCAGCGCAGTTCATCCAGCTGTGCAACCGCCACGACACCCCGATCATCTTCCTGCAGAACACCACGGGCTTCATGGTCGGCACCCGCTACGAGCAGCGCGGCATCATCAAGGACGGCGCCAAGCTGATCAACGCGGTCTCCAACTCGACGGTCCCGCACCTCACGCTGATGGTCGGCGCCTCGTACGGCGCCGGCAACTACGGCATGGCCGGCCGCGCGTTCAACCCGCGGTTCGTGTTCACGTGGCCCAATCACCGGATCGCCGTGATGGGCCCCAAGCAGCTCGGCGGCGTCATGGAGATCGTGGCCAAGCAGAAGGCCGAGAAGCTGGGCATCCCGTGGAGCGACGAGGCGTTCGCGCCGATGCGCGAGGGCCTGGAGAACCAGGTCGAGCGCGAGTCGACCGCACTGTTCGCCACCGGCCGGGTCTGGGACGACGGGATCATCGACCCGCGCGACTCCCGGACCGTCCTGGGCTTCGCGCTCTCGGCGATCCACTCCAACGAGGTCAAGGGGACGTCGAACTTCGGCGTCTTCCGGATGTGAGGCGCGAGATGGCACCCGAGAGCACCCCGACCGACGTTGTGGTAGTCGATTCGGTCGATCAGAACGTCGGAATCGACCACCACAACCTGACGATCCGCCCGATCCGGCGGATCCTCGTCGCCAACCGTGGAGAGATCGCCCGCCGGGTGATCCGCACTGCCCACCGGATGGGCCTGCAGGCGGTGGCGATCCACTCCGACCCCGACGCGGGCGCGCCGTTCGTGCGTGATGCCGACCTCGCTGTCGCCATCGGCGGGCGCACCTCCGCGGAGTCCTACCTGGTGGCCGAGAAGGTCCTCGACGCGGCTCGCAGAGCCGGTGCGGACGCCATCCACCCCGGCTACGGGTTCCTCTCGGAGAACCCGGTGTTCGCCCAGGCCGTGGCTGATGCGGGGCTGGCCTGGATCGGCCCGACACCCGAGTCGATGAACGCCATGGCGCTCAAGGTCGAGGCCAAGCGGCTCGTGGCGGCGGCGGGCGTGCCCCTGGTGCCCGGTGCCGAGCTCGCGGCCGACGCCAGTGATGCGGACATCACCGGTGCTGGCGACTCGGTCGGGCTGCCGCTGCTCGTCAAGGCCTCGGCCGGTGGCGGCGGCAAGGGCATGCGCCTGGTCCGCGAGCCCGAGGAGCTGCTCGAGGCGGTCTCCGCCGCGCGCAACGAGGCAGCTTCGGCGTTCGGTGATCCGACCGTCTTCCTCGAGCGCTACCTCGAGCGCGGCCGGCACGTCGAGGTGCAGGTCTTCGGCGACACCCACGGCAACGTCGTGCACGCGTTCGAGCGTGAGTGCTCGATCCAGCGCCGCCACCAGAAGGTGGTCGAGGAGTCACCCTCGCCGGGTGCGACCGCCGCGACGCTCGAGCGGATGTACGCCGCCGCCGTGGCTGCCGCGAGGGCGATCGACTACGTCGGTGCGGGGACCGTCGAGTTCATGGTGGCCGGCGAGGGCGAGGCCCAGGAGTTCTTCTTCCTGGAGATGAACACCCGCCTGCAGGTCGAGCACCCGGTCACCGAGGAGGTCACCGGGCTGGATCTCGTCGAGTGGCAGATCCGGGTCGCGGCGGGTGAGCCGTTGCCACTGACCCAGGAGCAGATCACGCGCTCGGGGCACGCGATCGAGGTGCGGCTCTACGCCGAGGACCCCGCCCGCGGGTACCTGCCGGGCATGGGCCGGATCGAGTGCTTCGAGGCCGACCCCGCCCCGGGAATCCGGGTCGAGTCGGGTGTGGAGACCGGGTCCGAGGTCAGTGCCTTCTACGACCCGATGCTGGCCAAGGTGATCGCCCACGGACCGACCCGGGAGGTCGCGGCGGCGACGCTGGCGACGAGCCTCGAGGGGCTGCGGGTGGCCGGGAGTCCCGACCAACCGCGAGTCGCTGGCCGCGATCCTGCGCTCGCCCGGGTTCCTGTCCGGGGACACGACGACGGCCTTCCTCGATGAGAACCCGCATGTGGCTGTGCCGGTCCTCGAGCGCCGGGAGCTCGCGCTCCACCTGGCCGCGGCCGCGCTCGGCCTGGCCGAGCAGGAGCGTGTGGGCCAGCCGTGGGCGGCGCTCGCCCCGGCCGGCTGGCGCAACATCCCGGCCGTGCCCGAGGTGCGCCGGTTCGGCCACTCCGAGCTCGGCGCCGATCATTCCGTCGAGGTGCGCTACACCCGCGACCGCGACGGTGGTGTGGACATCGTCCTCGCCGGTGACGGCGTCGCGACGGCGGACGATCCGATCGTGGACCTGGGGCCCGAGGCGGCGCGCGCGGCTGCCGGGGCGGCCCTCCTCGACGCCGGACCGGAGGTCACCGAGTCCTCGTTCGAGGTCGGCATTCCCTCGCTTCCGGAGCATCTGCGCGTGGACCGGACCCGTGCCGAGGGGGGCACCGTGATGGTCGAGGTGGACGGCGTCGGTGGCTGGTTCACCGTCCGCCCCGCGGGTCACTGGGTGCTGGTCACCGGGCTCGGACGCACAACCGTCCTGCGGGTCCTCCCGCGCCATCCCGAGGCCTCCGACCACGGCCACGACCACGGCCTGGTCACGCCGGTCCCCGGCACGGTCACGGCGGTGCTGGTCGAGCCCGGCGCCCGCGTTTCCGCCGGCGACACGCTGGTGATCCTCGAGGCGATGAAGATGGAGCACCGGATCAAGGCCGACGAGGATGGTGTCGTGGCCGAGGTCCGGGTCGCGGTCGGCGACTCGGTGGACGCCCACCACGTCGTGGCGGTCCTCGAGGAGGAGTAGGGGGCTCGCGCTGGTCGGGACCGCTGCTCACGGCGCGGTGCCGTGCGGGCGCTCACGCGCCAGCCCCAGCGCGGGGGCACTTCGGGACCGCCGAGCGCCGGGCGCCGGGCGCCGGCGGTTTCGCCGAGCCGCCAGAAGCCTCAGCGCAGGTCGAGCGTCCGCAGAGGTGCCACCTCGGCGATCCGCTCGAAGTCGGCATCCCGATGTGCAACGACATCGCCGTACCGCAGCGCTACCGCGGCGATGAGGCAGTCGTTGAGTGAGCGAACCGTCGTCCCGCGACGACGGCATGCGCGATACAGCATCGCTGCGTCGCGGTAGTCGCGGCTCGGATCCAGCGCGCGCAGGTTCACGGTAGCCATGCGCGCCTCGACCGCGTCGGGGTCACGTGCACCAGCCAGGACCTCGCCGACGATCGGCTCAGTCACCGCCAGGGGCTCGCCTGCCGCGGCCAGGGCATTCCTGAGTCCGCTGGTGCTGCCCCGTGCGATCTCGATCCAGATCGAGCTGTCGATCAGCAGCATCAGGCGGTCTCGACCGGGTCGTCCAGGGCGCCCTCGGGCAGGTCCCACCCCGTGCCCTCGATCTCGAAGACATAGTCCAGTAGGGCCCCGCCGGTGAGCGGTGGTCCGACCAGCCTCTGAAGGGCGAGCTCCACGGCCGATCGCTTGGTCCTCAGGCCGTACTTCGTCATCGCGCGCGCAATCAGATCGTCGTCGATCTCGATGTTGGTGCGTCCCATACACCAAGCGTACACATCGCAGGTCCTCTGGCAATCCCCGGCAGCCGGGGGCCGTGGGCGGTCGGGGTGCGGGCAGGACCATCGGGGGTGGCGTGCGGGCTTCGCGCGGAGGATGCTGGACGCATGGGCACGCTGGCCCCGCACCCGACCGACCCCCCGGCAACCTGGCCGGGTCGGTGGTGGCACGCGCTCGACGACGGGCGGATCCAGTGCGACCTGTGCCCGCGCGAGTGCCGCCTGCACGAGGGGCAGCGAGGGCTGTGCTTCGTGCGCGCCCGCGAGGGCGACGCGATCGTGTCGACGACGTACGGCAGGTCGTCGGGCTACTGCGTCGACCCCATCGAGAAGAAGCCCCTGAACCACTTCCTGCCGGGGTCGTCGGTGCTGTCCTTCGGGACCGCGGGCTGCAACCTCACGTGCAAGTTCTGCCAGAACTGGGACATCTCGAAGTCGCGTGACATCGACACGCTCGCTGACACCGCGATGCCGGAGGACATCGCCTTCGCCGCGGAGCGCCTGGGCTGTGCGAGCGTGGCGTTCACCTACAACGATCCGGTGATCTTCGCCGAGTACGCGATCGACACGGCCGACGCGTGCCGGGCGCGTGGGATCCGCACCGTGGCGGTGACCGCGGGCTACATGAAGCCTGAGCCGCGTGCCGAGTTCTATCGCCACATGGACGCGGTCAACATCGACCTCAAGGGCTTCACCGCGGAGTTCTACCACCGTGTCTGCGGTGCCGACCTGGCGCGCGGTGCTCGAGACGATCGAGTACGTCGCCAACCAGACCGAGACGTGGTTGGAGCTCACGACGCTGGTGATCCCGGGGCACAACGACTCCGAGTCCGAGCTCGACGCCATGACCCGTTGGGTCGTGGAGCACTGCGGCCCCGACGTCCCGATGCACTTCAGTGCGTTCCACCCGGATTGGAAGATGCGTGACGTGCCGGCCACGCCACCGGCGACCCTGACCCGCGCGCGGGCCATCGCGATGGCCAACGGGGTGCGCTACGCCTACACGGGCAACGTCCGGGACCCGGAGGGTGACGCGACGGTCTGCCCCGGCTGCCACCGCCCTGTGATCGAGCGTGACTGGTACGACATCCGGGCCTACCGGCTCTACGACGACGGGCGCTGCGCGGGATGCGGGACCCCCATCGCCGGGCGATTCGACGGTCCCGCCGGGAAGTGGGGGCGCAAGCGCCTGCCCGTGCGCATCGCCGAGGTCGTCGGGCGGCCCTGATGCCGCCGCGGACCGGGGCGAGCCAGGGGACTGGCGTCGGGAGGGCCTTACCGCGGGGGTGAGGGCGTAGGTGACGGGAGGAGGGCAGCACATGAGGTTCTGGGGGCAGGCATCCGTGCAGCCGGGCGGCATCCGTGAGCCAGCGGTCGCTGGGACCTTCTACCCGGGCAGGCCCGACCGGCTCGCCGAGGGGGTGGACCGGTACCTGGCGCAGGCGCGTGAGGACATGGCTGGCCGTCCGTCGGGGACGTCTCCGCGTGGCGTCGAGGTTCCCCGGGCCGCAACCGGTGGGCGTCTCGTGGCGGTGGTCGCCCCGCACGCCGGGCACGTCTACTCCGGGCCGACGGCCGGTTTCGCCTACGCCGCGATCGATCCGGAACTTGTCGACCGGGTGGTCCTGCTCGGCCCGGCGCACTACGTCCCTGTCGACGGGATCGGACTGAGCACTGCGACCGCGTGGCGCACTCCGCTCGGTGATGTCCCGCTCGACGCCGATCTGGCCGATGACCTTCGGGCTCGCTTCGACACTGTCATCCCGGCTGATCAGGCCCACGCTCCTGAGCACAGCCTGGAGGTGCAGCTGCCCTTCCTGCAAAGGGTCCTTGCCGATGGCTGGACGCTCGTCCCGCTGATCGTCGGGGCCGACCTGCCCGGTGACGTGGCGGCCGTCATGACGCTGTGCGCCGCCCTCCCGCGCACGCTGCTGGTGGTCTCGACCGACCTCTCCCACTACCTCGACTACTCCTCGGCGGTCGCCCAGGACGCCCGCACCATCGGGTCGATCGTGCATCGGCGCCCGGACTCGATCGGCACCTCCGACGCGTGCGGGCGCTACCCCCTTCGAGGCCTCCTCACCGCCGCCGCAGCGCAGCAGTGGACTGTCCGCCTGCTCGACGCGCGCAACTCCGGCGACACGGCAGGCGACCACGATCGGGTCGTCGGCTATGCGGCGTTCGCGGTGACCACCGGCGCGGCTGGGGCCACCGAGGGGCGTGCGGCGCGCTCCTCGGAGTCGGCGGGCGGTGGATCGTCGGGCTCGGACCGTCGAGGTGGGAGCGCGCCAACCGCCGAGGCGCCCTCGCCCGCTGAGGATCCGGTCGGGTCGAGCGCCGGTGACGGCGACGGCGCTCGGATCTCGCCCGACTCGCGACGAACCCTCCTGACCCTGGCGCGAGCGACCATCCAGGAGGCCCTGTCGACCCAGCGACGCCCCCGGTTCGACGCCGATGCCTGGCCCACGTCGGACCCCATCCTGCGCGCGCCCGGTGCCTCGTTCGTCACGCTCCGGTCGGCGGCCGGAGACCTCCTCGGCTGCATCGGCTCCCTGTCGGCGCGCCAGCCACTGATCGCCGACGTCGCCGAGCATGCCTACGACGCGGCCTTCCGCGATCCCCGGTTCCCGCCCATGACCCGTGAGCGGGCTCGTGGGATGGTCCTCGACATCTCGGTGCTCTCGCCGACGCGACCGTTCCCGTGCTCGACCTACGACGAGCTGGTGCGGCGTGTCCCCATCGGCGCCGGGGTGGTGGTCGAGGCTGGGCGCAGGCGGGCGACGTTCCTGCCGGCGGTCTGGGAGCAGCTGCCAGACCCTCCAGCATTCCTGTCCGCGCTCTGGCGCAAGGCGGGGCTGGCGCCGGGGGAGTGGCCGATCGGGACCGCAATCGAGGTGTACGACTCCGAGGAGTTCGCCGAGTCCTGACACGGGGTCCGCGATTCGCGACCCCACGTCGGGATCGCCCATCGGCTGGGCCATACTGCCCGAATGGTGGACTCAGCAGCACGTGGACCGGTTCGCATCGGCAACTGCTCGGGGTTCCTCGGCGACCGGATGTCGGCCGCCGCGGAGCTGGTCGAGTCCGGGGAGATCGACGTCCTCACCGGTGACTGGCTGGCCGAGCTGACGATGCTGATCCTGGCCCGGCAGCGGATGAAGCACGGCGCCGGGTCCGGGTACGCCCGGACCTTCCTGACCCAGATGGAGCAGGTCCTCGGGACCTGCCTGGAGCGGGGTATTCGGGTCGTCAGCAACGCCGGCGGGCTCGACCCGCAGGGCTGCGCCGATGCCCTGGGCGAGCTCGCCACCACGCTCGGGCTGTCCCCGCGGATCGGTGTCGTCACCGGCGACAACGTGCTCCCCGTCATCGGCTCCCGCGCGGAGGACTTCCCGCACCTGGACACCGGCGAGGTGCTCGGTCGCCGGGCGCCCATCACCGCGAACGCCTACCTCGGTGGTGAGCCGGTCACCGCCGCCCTGGCGGCCGGCGCCGACGTCGTGATCACGGGTCGGATCACCGACGCCGCGCTCGTGATCGGCCCGGCCGCGTGGTGGCACGGGTGGTCGTACTCCGACGCGGCGGCCGGCGACCCGGTCGCCCTTGACCGACTGGCCGGTGCCGTGGTCGCCGGCCACGTCATCGAGTGCGGTGCCCAGGCCACGGGCGGCAACTACTCGTTCTTCACCGAGGTCCCCTCCTGGCCCGCGGGGTTCCCGATCGCCGAGGTGGCCGCCGACGGGTCGAGTGTCATCACGAAGCCGACCGGGTCCGGCGGGCTGGTGTCGGTGGGGACGGTGACCTCCCAACTGGTCTACGAGATCGCCGGACCGGAGTACGCCAACCCCGACGTCACCGCGCTGTTCGACACGATCGAGCTGGCCACGGCCGGCCCGGACCGGGTGGCGATCAGCGGGGTGCGCGGGGCTCCTGCCCCGGAGAAGCTCAAGGTCGCGGTCAACCTGTTCGCGGGATTCCGCAACACCATGTCCCTGGTGCTCACCGGCCGGGATGCCCATGCCAAGGCCGATCTGGCCCTTCGCATGGTCGCCGGGGTGGGGCTCGACGAGGCGCTCGGAGATCCCGCTGGTGGTCGGCCCGCACCGAGCCCCCGCGACCTCGCCCGCGCCAGCAGCCTCGACGTCAGTGCCCTGCACGTGGCGTTCGAGGACGTGGCGGCTGAGGACCCGGCCACGACCGCAGCGGCCCAGGGTCATCTGCGGATCACCGTCAAGGACCTGGAGCAGCGCAAGGTCGGCAAGCCCTTCACGACGGCTGTCGTGGAGTCCGCGCTCGGCGCCTACCCCGGGATGTTCCCGACCGCGCCCCCGGCCGAGGGCAGCGCGTACGGCATCTACTGGCCGACGCTGATCGACCGGACCGAGGTGACGGTCGAGGTGACGGTGGACGGGGAGCCTGTGGAGCGGTTGCAGGGGCGATCCGCAGCGGCTCCCTTGACGGCGGCGGCGGTCGGCGTTTCCACGGCACCCACCGCACAGGGCGCACAGTCCCTCGACGGAGCCGGCGCCCTGGGGTTCGCGCCCGCAGGGTCCGCCGCCTCGGCGGCCGACGCCGGCACTGTGGTGGCGGGCGAGGCAGGGGCACCTTCGGGATCCCCAGCGGGCAGGGCGGTCGCGGACTTCGGGTACGTGGAGGGAACCGTGCTCGGCGACGTCGTGGGTGCGCGCTCCGGGGACAAGGGTGGCAACGCCAACGTGGGTGTGTGGATCCCCGAGCCCGGTGTCGGGCCGAGCGCGGGGTTGGATGAGTCCGCGGTTGCTGCCCGGTACGCCTGGCTGGAGTCGTGGCTCACCGCGGACAAGGTCCGCGAGCTCCTGCCCGGAGGCCGCTGACCTGGCCGTCGACGTGTACCCGCTGCCGAACCTGCGGGCGGTCAATGTGGTGATCCGTGGGCTGCTTGGCAGCGGCGTCGCAGACTCCACCTCCCTGGACCCCCAGGCCAAGGGCCTGGCCGAGCACCTGCGCGCCCGCCGGATCCGCTGACAGCTGCAGGGCGGCTGGCGCTGCCGGGAACGGGCGCTCCTGTGGGAGGGGCCGCGGACGGGTGGGCGGCGGGAGCCGCACATGGGCGGGCGGGGAGCCCTGGAGGGGCGCCCGCGCGGAGGTGCCCCAGAACCTCGCGCCACTTCCAGTCGAAACCGGACGTGGGCGGCGGGGTGTGGTCCGGCCGCGGCCGACCTCGCGCTCGTTCCGGTCGGAAGATCGCCCCAGGTAGGCGCCCTTTCGACCGGAACGGGCGCAGGGATGGGTCCGCCCGCGTGACAACCCCCACGGGATCGACCGGAACAGCCGCGAGGTCGGCGACGAGCGTAGGCGCGCAACTTGACGCTCGTGTCAACTTGACGCTAGCGTCAGGTTCTATGAGGCCGCTGACGGCCCGGGGGCAGGCGACCCGGGACAAGCTCGTGGCGGCCGCGCGCGAGGTCTTCGCCGAGCGGGGATTCGCCGGCACCCGGATGGGCGACCTGGCCGACGCTGCCGGGGTTGCCCACGGCACGGTCTACACGTACTTCGACACCAAGGAGGACGTCCTGCTCGCGGTGCTCGCTGCCGTGCGCACCGACCTCCATGAGGCGATGACCGTCCCCCGTCTGCGCGATCCGATCGCCCGCGTGGACGCGGCGAACCGCGCCTACCTGGACGGCTACCGCAGTCACGCGCAGCTGCTGCAGGTGGCGCAGGAGGCCTCGGCTGGCGACTCCCGGTTCGCCGATGTCCTGCTCGACCTTCGGCGCACCCACGTCGCGCGAGTCGCGGCGGCCATCCGCAAGCTCCAGGAGGAGGGCCTGGCCGCCCCCGACCTCGACGCGCATACCTCGGCGGCCGCCCTGTGCGGGATGGTCGAGGGCTTCGCCGCGCACTGGCTGGGCCGTGGTGAGGTCCACGACGAGGCCCTGGCCACGCGCACGCTCACCCAGCTGTGGGTGCGGGGACTGGGGATGCCCGCCCGGATCGCGGTGGCCGAGGGCCAGATCCCCGCGGCCAGCAGGGCGCTGGCCGGTGCCCCGACGTCGCGGCCGAGTCCCCGATCTGCGCCTCGTCCTGCTCCGCGCCCTGCCCCCCGAGCTGCCTCCCGACCCGCCACACCCGCCGCACGCAAGGAGTCCTGATGATCACCTTCACCCCCGAGCACCGCGAGTTCCGCGCCATGGTCCGGCGCTTCGTGGAGACCGAGATCAACCCCAACGCCGACAAGTGGGAGGCCGATGCGATCTTCCCGGCCCACGAGGTGTTCGCCAAGGCCGGCGAGCTGGGCCTGTTCGGTCTCGAGGTCGACCCGGAGTTCGGCGGACAGGGCGCCGACCACATCTACAACATGATCCTCGGCGAGGAGCTCGGCAAGGCCGACGTCGCGGGGGTGCCGCTGGCCATCGCGGTCCAGGCGACCATGTCGACGCCCGCCCTGGCCAAGTACGGCACCGACGAGCTCAAGCTGAAGTACCTCGCCCCCGCGCTGCGTGGCGAGATGGTGACCTCGGTCGCGGTCAGCGAGCCGGATGCGGGCAGCGACGTGGCGGGGATCCGCACGAAGGCCGTGCGCGACGGCGACGAGTGGGTCATCACGGGTCGGAAGATGTGGATCACCAACGGCACCCAGGCCGATTGGCTGTGCCTGCTGGCGCGCACCGTGGAGCCCGGCGAGGAGGCGGCAACCGGCTACCGCGGCATGAGCCAGATCATCGTGCCCACCGACACCCCGGGGTTCTCCGTGGGGCGCAAGATCGAGAAGATGGGCAACCACTCGTCGGACACTGCCGAACTGGTCCTCGACGAGGTCCGGGTGCCGGTGGCCAACACGATCGGGCGCGTCGGCAAGGGCTTCCAGCAGCAGATGTCGCAGTTCCAGGACGAGCGGCTCATGGGCGCCTACATGGCCACGGCCGCGATGCGCCGGGCGATCGTGCGGACCGGCGAGTACCTGAAGGTGCGCCACGCGTTCGGCGAGCCGCTGATCAACAACCAGTACCTGCGCTTCCGGCTCGCGGAGCTGGCTGCCGAGGTCGACATCCTCCAGGAGTACAACTACACGGCCGCTGAGCGGTATGCCGCTGGGCAGGACGTCACCCGCATGGCGACGATCGCCAAGTTCAAGACCGGCCGGCTGGCCCGCGAGGTCGCCGACACGGCGGTGCAGTTCCACGGCGGGATGGGCTACGCCGAGGAGAACTGGCCGGCGCGCTACATGCGCGACTCCCGGCTCATCTCGATCGGCGGCGGTGCGGACGAGGTCATGCTGCGCGTGATCGCGATGCTGGAGGGGTGGGAGCGGCTGTGAGCGACCCGACCGCGACCGAGGCCCCGGCGCCTGAGGTCCTGCTCGAGGTGGCCGGCCAGGTCGCGACCATCACGATGAACCGTCCGGACGCGCGCAACATGCTCACCGCCTCGGGCATGGGTCTGCTGGCCGAGCACCTTCGGACGGCTGGCGCCGACCCGGCGGTACGGGTCGTCGTCCTCACCGGGTCGGGCAACACGTTCTGCTCGGGGGCGGACCTTCGGGGTGCGTCGGCGGCTGATGCCTCGTCGTTCACAGGCTCCGGTCCGGCGGCGCTGGTCGAGGTCCTCACCGCGATCCTGGACAACCCCAAGCCCGTGATCGCCCGGGTGCAGGGTCACGTGGCGGGCGGGGGCAACGGGCTGGTCGCGGCCGCGGACCTCTCGGTGGCAGCGGAGTCCGCGAAGTTCGCGTTCTCCGAGGTGCGCCTGGGCCTGGCGCCCGCTGTGATCAGCGTGGTCTGCCTCGCGCGGATGCACCGCGCCGATGCACAGGAGCTCCTGCTCACCGGGGACCGTGTCCCGGCCGCGCGTATGGCCGTCGCCGGCATGGTGAACCGGGTGGTCGCCGACGAGGAGCTCGACGCCGTGGTGGACGCCTGGGTGACGTCGCTGGTGGCCGGCGGACCCGAGGCCCTGACCCACACGAAGGACCTGCTGCGCGTCGTCCCGGGGATGAGCCGCGAGGAGGGCTTCGCGCACACCGCTGCCCTGTCGGCGCGACTGTTCGCCTCCCCGGAGGCGGCCGCGGGGATGATGGCGTTCCTGTCACGCCAGCCCGCCCCCTGGGTCCCGCAGGGGTGAGACGGACGGCCCTCGCTGCCCCGCCGGGGTCGGTCCCGACTCCGACCGGACCAGCTCAGGCCATCTCGGCGAGGACCTTGCTCCACCAGCTCGCGGGTCGTTCGGGGGTGCAGGAAGACCAGGCGACCGACCGTGCGGCCCTCCCACTTCGTGGAGGTCACCAGAGCGACCTGGTCGTCGAGCAGCGCGGCGGCCCAGCGGTCGTAGTCGGCAGGCTCCCAGCCGTGGCGCTCGAACAGGACGATCGACAGGGTCGGCTCGCGCAGCAGGGTCAGGTGCTCGCTGGCCTCGACCTGCCGTGCAGTCCAGCGCGCGAGCTCCAGCGACGCCTCGACGGCGCGCGTGTAGGCGTCCGTCCCGTTGACCGCGAGGGAGAACCAGAGCGGCAGGCCCCGGGCGCGCCGCGTCAGGTGGTACGCGAGGTCGCTGGGGTTCCACTCGTCCTCGTCGGTGTGGATCACATCGAGGTAGCTGGCGTCCTGGGTGTGCACCGCCTTGGCCAGGCGCGGTTCGCGGTAGAGCAGGGCGGCGCAGTCGTAGGGCGCGAACATCCACTTGTGCGGGTCGACGATGAACGAGTCGGCATGCTCGAGCCCGGCGTACAGCGGGCGCACCGAGGGGGCGAACAGCCCGCCGCCGCCGTACGCCCCGTCCACGTGGAACCACAGGTCGCGCGCACGGGCGACCTCGCCGACGGTCGCCAGGTCGTCGATGATCCCCGCGTTCGTGGTGCCCGAGGTGGCCACGACGCCGACCACGTTGGCGGCGTCCGGGTCGGCATCCAGGGCGGCGGCGAGGGCCGGTCCGGTCAGCACGTGGTTGTCGGTCGGGACGACCAGCGCCTCCATGTCCAGGATCGACAGCGCGTTCTTGATCGACGAGTGCGCCTGGTCGCTGACTGCTACTCGGGTGAGGTCGCCGCGGCCCAGCCCGCGCTTCCTGCGGCCGGTGTCCCGGGCGACCGTGAGGGCCGACAGGTTGCCGGCCGAGCCGCCCGACACGAACACGCCGCCGGCGCTGGCGGGCAGGCCCGCAAGGTCGGCGATGAGCCGCAGCACCTGGTTCTCCGCGGCGATCGCCCCGGCGGCCTCCAGCGCGGAGATCCCCTGGATGCTTGCTCCGGAGACGAGCATGTCGAACAGCAGGGCGGCCTTGGTCGGTGCGGCCGGGATGAATGCGAGGAAGTTGACGGCGTCCGAGCTCATCACGTGCGGGGCCAGGACGTCGGTCCACATCTCCATCACGCGATGCGGGTCGGTGCCCCCCGCGGTGATGAGCCCGTCGAGCTGGGCGGTGAGGGCCGGCACATCGCCGGGCCGGTCGAGGGGGACCGGGTCCATCGCGAGGCGGTCGTGCATGGCGGTCAGCACCATGCGGGTCAGCCGCTCGTCGTGGGTGTGCATGTCTCGGGCCATGGGTGCCCACCGTAGTGCGATCGCGGGTGCGGTGCGACGGTGCGACGGTGCGACGGTCCAGCGGTGCGATGGTGCGACGCAGTCCCGCGTCATGGCCCTCGGCTCGCACCGGGAGGCAGGGAGGGCGCCGGGCGCCGGGCGGGTTTCCCGTCCGTGCGGCCGTGCGCCATGATTGTCCCCGGCTGGTGGTCCGCTCGCGGTCCCCCCGCCGAGGCGGGGTCGCCTAGTGGCCTAGGGCAGCGGTCTTGAAAACCGCCGTGGGGCAACCCACCGTGGGTTCAAATCCCACCCCCGCCGCGCGCGCGCGGCGCGGGCGCGGGGTGGTTGCGGAACCTCCCCGGCATTGGTTACGACATTGCCACGAACGGGGGTTCTGCGCGCTTCGGGGGTCTCATCGGGAGCGCCCGGCGTTCTTGGGGGCGGGGTTCGTGGCGCTATCCGCGCAGGCGCAGCGAATCGTGCGCCTGCCGCGTCGTATCGGAGCCCTGTCGGGTGCCCTCGGGGCGGGCGTGGCAGCGCTCACTGACGCGTCATCAACTCGGCGCAGATCAGCGCGGAACCCGATGCGTCGCTGCGCGTGCCGTGGGCTGAGGTCTCGTTGCCCCTACCCGCAGCATGAGGGAGGCTGACCTTATGGGTCGACTGTCGCGTCACCTCCGTGTGGCCGTGGCCCTGCCGGTCCTGGCCCTGGCAGGGTGCGGCGTCGGCACGCCGCAGCCCGACCGGGCTCCGGTGACGGGTTCGGCACCGAGTGCCCCCGCGTCCAGCGCACCCGCGATGGCGCCGGCACCCAGCACCCCGGTGCCACCCGCAACGCCTTCGCCCGACCCAGCGGAGGCAGCCCCGATCAGCCGCGCAGAGCAGGCCGCGCTGGACGAGCAACTGCGTGCGGTCACCTGGGACAACGACCTCGGCCGGGCCGTGGCGCTCATCGAGCGCGGCGCGGACGTCAACGCCAAGGACAACACCGAACAGTCCGCCTACCTGATCACCACCAGCGAGGGCTACCTCGACCTGCTCGACCTCACGCTGGCCCACGGCGCCCTGATCGACGACAAGGACTCCTGGAACGGCACCGGGCTGATCCGGGCCGCCGAACGCGGACACGCCCTGGTCGTCGGACGCCTGCTGCAGGCCGGCATCGACCGGGACCACGTGAACCGGATCGGCTATCAGGCCATCCACGAGGCCATCTGGCTGGGCCAGGACACCCGCCGCTACCACGACACGATCCGGGCCCTGGTCGCCGGCGGCGTCGAACTCTCCCGCCGCTCCAGCCAACGAGGGACTGACCCCCCTTCAGATGGCCCAGCAGCGTGGCTACCCCGGCATCGAGTCCATCCTGCGCACCGCCCTGGACCCGCCCGAGATGCCCGACCCCGATGCCGCGCTGCTGCGCGCCGCGCGCACCGGCGACCCCGACCTGGCCGCGCTCGCGTTGCGGGCCGGGGCGGACCTCGAGGCGCGCGACGCCAAGAAGCGCACGGCGCTGCTGCTCGCGGCAGCCAACGACCGGGTCGACGTCGCGCGGCTGCTCGTCGCCCTGGGTGCCGACCCCGACGCCCTCGACGACCGCCACGACACCCCCTGGCTGGTCACCGGCGTGACCGGCAGCGTCCCGATGCTCGAGGCGCTGCTCCCCGCCGACCCCGACCTGACCGTCCGCAACCGGTTCGGTGGGACCTCGCTGATCCCGGCCAGCGAACGCGGGCACGTCGACTACGTCCAACGGATCCTGCAGACCGACATCGACGTCAACCACGTCAACTCCCTCGGCTGGACCGCACTGCTCGAGGCCGTCATCCTCGGCGACGGCGGCCCCGACCACCAGGAGATCGTGCGCCTTCTCCTGGACGCCGGAGCCGACCCCACCATCGCAGACAACGACGGCGTCACCGCCCTCCAACATGCCCAAGCGCGCGGGCACACCACGATCGCCGGACTCCTGTCCGAGCGCTGATCCGACCCTTCGGCGCGCATCGTCGAGGCCCCTACTCGGCCCAGCAGGCCGGCTGCCGCAACCGCACCCCGCGTAACCCCGTCTGGCGGCCGGTCGCGAACTCGACGGCGGCCTGCGGCGCCTGCCGAGGAGGCCTACCCGGCCTTGCGCAGGAACTCCTCCAGGATCGGACCCGCGGTCTGCGAGCCCGACTGCCCCTCCTCCACGAACACGGCGACCGCCAGGTCGCCCTGGGTGGCGATCATCCAGGCGTGGGTGTCCGGCGGGGTGCCCGTGCCGAACTCCGCCGTGCCCGTCTTGGCGCCGACGGGGTCGCCGGGCAGGTCCGCGAGGAACCTCGCGGTGCCCTCGGTGACGACAGCGCGCATCATGTCGCGAAGGGCGTCGGCCTCCTCCGGCGTGAGGGGGGCGGCCGGGTCGGCCGTGGGCGCAGGGAGGTCCGGCAGGAGCCGGGGCACCACCGCCCTGCCCTCGGCCACGGACCCGGCGACGGCCGCCATGGCCATGGGTGAGGCGAGGACCTTGCCCTGGCCGATCAGCGAGGCAGCCTGCTCCGTCGCGGACGCCGGCTCCGGGACCTGCCCGAAGAAGGCCGGGAAGCCGAGGTCGTGGTCCACGCCGAGCCCGAGTGCCGCGGCCGCCCCGGCGAGATCCTCGCCGGTCAGCTTCTCGCGCTGCGAGATCATGGCCGTGTTGCAGGAGTTGGCCACTGCGGATCGCAGCGGGATGTCCCCGATGCCGCTGGCGGGGTAGTCGTCGTAGTTCGTGAAGGTCTTGCCGTCGACGACGATCTCTCGCGTGCACGCCACCAGGTCCTTGGGCTGGACTCCGGCCCGCATCAGGGCCAGCGCCGTGACCACCTTCATCGTGGACCCCGGCGCGTACTGCCCGAAGGTCGCGGTGTTGTAGCCGTCGGATCCGGCCCCGTTCGCAGCGGCAAGGATCTCACCGGTGGACGGACGCAGCGCCACCAGGGCACTCGCCGGCCCGACGCCGTCCAGCGCCTCCTCGGCTGCCTTCTGCAGGTCCTCGTCGAGGGTCGTGCGCAGCGGCTGGCCGTCGGCGACCGCGGTGGTGTGGACCGTGCGCTCCTGATCGCCGGCCTTCGCCGTCACGACGACCCCCGGTGTGCCCCCGAGCGTCTCGTCGTACCGCGCCTGGAGTCCCGACAGGCCCACCTGGTCGCCGGGCTTCACCGAGCCGCCGGACTTCTCCACGATCTCGGCCGTCGCGGGACCCACCCGCCCCAGGATCTCGCCGGCGAAGTCCCGGGTGGGTGCCAGGGGCCGCTCGTCGGCGAGTCCGACAGCGCCGGGGATGGCCTCCACCGCCTCCTGGGACAGGGCCTTGGTGTCCTTGTCCCGCAGGACCAGGGCCTCGACGAACGCCTTGGGGCCCGCCGCCTTCACGGCCTTCTCGTAGGCCTTTGCGTCGATATCCAGCAGCTCCGCCAGGGCGCGGGCGGAGTCCGCCGCCTCGTCCGCGGGTACCTTCGTCTTGTCGATGCCGAGGCGCATCACCGGCCGCAGCGTCACCAGGGGTTCACCCCCCGCGCCGAGGATGTCGCCGCGCACGGGTCTTGTCGTCCTTGCGTCGAGCGACTCGGCGGCGGTGAGGGAGGGCTCGACCAGCGCCGGCGCCCACTTGACCGCCCACTGGTCGTCGACCTTCTCCAGCTGCGCCGTCGTCGTGTAGCTCCAGGGCTCGCCCCGGGTCTCCCACTGCCAGCCCAGCGTCGCCGTTGCGCTGTCGCCCTCCACCTCGACCGTGTCCACGGTCACCGTCGCCGGGATGCCATCCATGCCGGCGACGACCGCGTCCAGTTCGGCCTGACCGCCGCCCCGGATCGGCACGTCGCCCAGCTGGCCGGCTGTGAGGGCTGTCGCGAGCTGCGAAGCCAGTGCTTCTGCAGCCTTCTGGTCCGCCCCCGAGCCGCATGCGGCGATCAGCATGAGCAGGATGCAGGCCAGGGTAGAGCGCAGCATGCGGGCCACGATGCTCCTTGCGGGTCGGCGTGAGATGCCCCAATCCTCCCCCATCGCCCACGCGCCCGCCGCGGGGCCCGGGGCGGCGAACCCTCGGGAGATCGCGTCGGGTTCGCTGGGTCCGGAGGCCGATCGCGTCGGATCTCGACGAACGCGATCGGCTCAGACCCGACGGGATTCGGTGGGCGCTGGGGGCGCGGTAGCCTGCGGAGGGTGTTCGAGATGCACGGTCCTGCGCCGCGCCCCGGCCAGCCCTTGGTCGTGGTCGCCGTGATCGAGGAGGCCCAGGCGTTCGCCCACCGGGTGCCCACGGTGGTCACCGGCGTCGGCAAGGTCCGGGCGGCCACGGCCACGACATGGGCGGCCATGGCGCATCGCCCGAGCGTGATCCTCAACCTCGGGACGGCCGGTGCGCTACGCCCCGGTGCCCTCGCCGCGGGGATCGTGCACGAGATCGGGGCCGTCCTCCAGCACGACGTCAACGGCCGGGCGATCGCGACGCTGGTCGGATCGGATCCGTCCCCGCGGCTCGAGCTGGGCGACTCCGGGGTGGTGCTGGCCACCGGCGACCGTTTCATCTCCTCGCCGGAGGACCGCGATGCCCTGGCCGAGCGCGCCCACCTGGTCGACATGGAGGGCTACGCCGTCGCGGCCTCGGCCACCCGGCTGGGCGTTCCCGTGCGCCTGGCCAAGACGATCAGCGACGACGCCGGCCACGGGGCCGCGATGACCTGGAGCCAGTCGCTGGCCGCCGCATCCGACCGGCTGGCGGCCTGGCTCGACCAGGTCCTCTGAGGCCGGGCCACGCGAGGGACGGAGCTGGAGGGACCGACCGACCCGGGCGGGGTGGGGCGGACGGCGGTGCGCGGCCCACGGGATCAGGCGAGGCCTGCCGACCGCGGGTCGCGAGGCGCAGGACGGTGGCGCGGGGCGCGCGTGGCGTCGGATTGGCCAGCGCGGCGGCCTGATCTGGGCCATCCTTCGTCCATGACCACCTGGCGAGTGCTCGCGTCCGTGGCCGTCGTGGCCCTCGTGGTCGTGTACGCGGTGGGATCCGGGGTCTGGGTGTCGGCCAACCCCGGGTGGTACGCCGGGCTCACTCGACCGAGCTGGCAGCCGCCGGACATCGTCTTCGGGCTCATCTGGCCCTACAACTTCGTCGCCCTGGCGGTGGTGGGCGTGATCGTCGCCCAGCGCGGCAGCCCCGGGGTCGTGGGCGCGTGGCTGGCCGTGGGCGCGGCCAGCGTGGTCTGCGCGCTGTCCTGGGCCTACCTGTTCTACGTCCCTCACCAGCTGACCGCGTCGGCGGTCGCGCTGGCGGGTGCGGCGGTGCTGACGCTGGTGCTGGTCGTCCTGACCTGGTCGGTCACGCGTGGCGGCGCGATCGCGCTCCTGCCCTACCTGATCTGGGTCAGCCTGGCGACGTCCCTGGCGTTCGGCTACGCCCGCCTCAACCCCTGACGATGTCGCCGGCCCCACTCGGGGCGTCTGAGGGTGTCGTCCGGACCGGCCACGGTGCTGCCTGCTCCAGCTCGAGGGCGACCTCCAGCAGCCGTCGCTCGTGGCCGAACGGTGCGGCCAGGTGCACGCCGATCGGGCGGCCCTCGGCGGAGCGGCCCAGCGGAAGGGACATCGCCGGGGCGCCGGACACGTTCTGCACCGGTGTCATCGAGGCGAACTGGATCAGGCGCACGAGGTGCGTGCGGAACTCGACATCGGGGCCCAGGAAGCCGATGGGGGGAGCCGGGTATCCCGTGACCGGGGAGAGGAACAGGTCGTACTTCTCGAACCCGGCATCGGGGTTGCGTGAGAGCTGACGCAGCCGGCGGATCGAGCCGGGGACCCGATCGATCTGCCGGTTGAGCATCTTGCTCAGTCCCCTGGTGAACTCCTCGACCTGCGTCCCGTCGAAGCCCTTGCCGTAGGCCGCCGACCCGCTGTGGTGCAGCACGAATGCCAGCAGCGCCCAGTAGCGCAGGAAGTCCGTCGCGAACTCCTCCCCGACCGGGGGCCCGACCTCCTCCACGTGGTGCCCGAGATCCTCGAACAGGGCCCCCGCGCTGCGGACCGCTGCCACGGTGTCCGGGCTCAACGGGAGACCCCGCAGCGTGCTCACGCACATCCCGATCCGCAGCCGCTCGGTGCCCGGACGGGTGACGTGCCCGATGGGCGGCAGCCCGGCGTCGGGGCGGGCGGGGTCGGTCAGCGCGAGGAGCAGCGCCGTGTCGCGGACGGAGCGGGTGACGACGCCCTGCGCCGCGATCCGCACCGGGATCCGCTCCTTCAGGGGGTTCATCGGCAGTCGCCCGCGCGACGGCTTCAGGCCCACGAGCCCGCAGCAGGACGCCGGGATCCGGATCGAGCCACCCCCATCGTTGGCGTGTGCCATCGGGACGACCCCGGCCGCCACCATGGCCGCCGATCCGCCGCTGGACCCGCCTGCCGACCGGTCGGTGTCCCACGGGTTGCGGGTGGGGCCGTAGCGGCTGGACTCGGTGTTCGCCGTCAGCCCGAACTCGGGCATGGTGCTCGCCCCGAGCGGCTCGAGCCCGAGCCCGAGGAGCGCGGCGACGATCGGGGAGCAGGCCGGCGCCGGGATGTCCGGCACGGCACGTGACCCCTGGGTCGTCGGGAAGCCGGCCACCTCCTCGTTGTCCTTGATGAACGTGGGGATCCCGGCCAGGGGGGCGTCGTCGGGCACGACCACCTCGGTGCGGACCGGATCGTCGAACCAGTGGGCGACGGCGTTCAGGTGCGGGTTGGCAGCCCGGGCCCGGGCCATCGCGGCTTGTCGCAGCTCCGCGGCCGACACCTCGCGCCGCGCGAGCCGCTCGATCAGGTCGGTGGCGTCGCTGGTGCCCAGGGCGTCGTCTGTCGTCGTGTCGACCGTGCGGGGTCGAGCGGGCGTCGGTCACGTCGGCGACAGTAGTCCGCGGGATCGATGGGTCGCTCCCGCAGGTCCGGCTCTGAGGCGCCCGGGACGGGCGCGCGGGTCGGCACGGGACGTCCCGACGGGACGTCGGGCGCGAGGAGTCCAGACCGCGAGGTGCAGGCCGGAGCGCGAACCGGAGCGCGGGACGCAGACGGTGAACCGGTCAGACGTACTTCGCCGCGCGCACCACCTGTGCGGGGGTCGTCCATGCCACGACGGCGTATCGCGGGAAGTAGTCCCGGGCGAGCACCTCGAGGAACCGGTCGGCCACCTCGGCGGAGACCAGCGTCTCGAGCCGGATGTTCGACCCCTCGAACTCTGCCGCCCTGACCCCGCGGGAGCCCTGGCCACGCGCATCACAGACGGTCCAGCCATGGGCTCCGGCAGCCGCCACATCACGGACGAGTCGGTGCTCGACGACGGCCTCGGCGACCACGGTCACCAGGACGATGTCCTCGGTCTGCATGGTGCTCCTCTCACCCGCTCAACGCCTGGGCGATGCCCAGGTAGAGCGGGATTCCGATGATCAGGTTGAACGGGAAGGTGATGCCCAGGCTGGCGGTCAGGTAGTAGCCGGGGTTGGCATCGGGCAGGGCCAGGCGAACGGCAGCAGGGGCCGCGATGTACGAGGCGCTGGCCGTGAGCACCCCGAGGATCGCTGCACCGCCAGTTGACAGTCCCACCGCGAGCCCGGCGACGATCCCCATCGTGCCGGACACGATCGGGAAGCCGATCGCGAACAGGACCAGGCCCGGACCGGCCTTGGGCAGGTCGCGCAGCCGCTTGGCGGCGATCACGCCCATCTCGAGCAGGAAGAGGGTCAGCACGCCCACGAACAGCCCGCCGAAGAACGGCTCGACCTTCTCGTAGCCGGCCTTCCCGGTGACCAGCCCGAGCAGGAGGCCGCCGACCAGCAGCAGGATGCTGCGACCGGTCAGGATCTCGCGCAGCGACTCGCCCCAGGAGGCTGAGCGCGTGACGTGCCGCCCCGCGAGCATCAGGCCGACGATGATCGCCGGGACCTCCAGGACGGCCAGCAGGGTGGTGACGTACCCCTCGTAGCTGATCCCCGCGCTGGTGAGGAACACCGCCGCGGCGGTGAACGTGACCAGCGAGGTGGAGCCGTAGTGGGCGGCCATCGCCCCCCGGTCCACGGGGCCGAGCCGAGTGGTCCATCTCAGGACCACGAACGCCAGCACGGGGATCAGCACCCCCAGGGCGAGGGTGACCAGGATCGGCCCGATCACCTCGCCCGCGGGGGCCTGCGACAGCGCCACGCCGCCCTTGATGCCGATGCCGAGCAGCAGGTAGAAGCTCAGGAACTGGTAGATCGGCTCGGGCAGGCGCAGGTCACCGCCGATCGACGTGGCCAGCAGCCCGAGCAGGAAGGCGAGCACCGGCGGCGACGTGAGGTTGGCGACCGCCAGCTGCCAGGTGTCCATCAGGCGAAGAGCGCCAACAGGTCGCCGACTCGGTGGTCGGCCTCAGCCGGATGGCGGAACGGACGGTGCTCGTTGACGACGTAGTGCGTGCGCCGGCCCTGCGGAACCCGCGTCAGGTAGCCGCCCTCCTCCAGGTCGCGAAGGATGTTCAGCGTCGCCCGTTCGGTGATGCCCACCGTCGCCGCGATGTCACGGATCCGCGCATCGGGGTTGCGGTGCACGAAGACCAGCACGTGGCCGTGGTTGGTCAGCAGCGTCCAGGTGCGGGCGGAGGCTGGAGGGGTCGGCTCACCCATGGACCTGCTCCTTCTCGTTGGCGGCGGTGTGGGGGGCCACTGGTGCCGTCCCGGTCGGGGCGGCGTCCTCCGTCTCGCTGGCGGCGCCCTCGGCGGGCGGGGAGCTCAGCTGCTCGGGATCCGTGTGCGGCACCGGCGCCTGGCCGCGCGTGGCCCGAAGGCTCGCGACGATCGCGACCGTGATGATCGTCGCCACGACCCCGAGGCTCAGCCAGGTCGGCATCTTGTAGAGGTCGACCTGCAGCACCAGCTTGATCCCCACCCAGACCAGCACCAGGCCAAGGCCCAGCTTCAGGTAGACGAAGCGGTGCATCAGGTCGGCGAGCAGGAAGTACATGGCGCGCAGGCCCAGGATCGCGAACGCGTTGGCCGTGAACACCAGGAACGTCTCCTGGGTGACGGCGAAGATGGCCGGGATCGAGTCGACGGCGAACACGATGTCGGTGAACTCGACCAGGACCAGCACGAGCAGGAGCGGGGTGGCCACGAGCGCGCCGTTGCGGCGGGTGAAGAACTTCTGGCCCTCGTACTCGTCGGTCATGGGCACGTAGCGCCGGAACAGGCGGACCACCCGGGATCCCGAGGGATCGAAGTGCGCGTTGCGGTGGCGCATCATCATCACGCCGGTGAACACCAGGAACGCGCCGAAGATGTAGAGGATCCAGATGTACTCCTTGATCGCGGCGGACCCGGCCCAGATGAACAGCCCGCGCATGATCAGCGCCCCGACGACCCCGTAGAACAGCACCCGGTGCTGGTAGCGCGCCGGCACCGCGAAGTAGCTGAAGATGATCGCCCAGACGAACACGTTGTCCACGGCCAGCGACTTCTCGATCAGGTAGCCGGCGTAGTACTGCCCGGCGAACTCCCCGCCGGCTGTGGCCCAGATGATCAGCCCGAAGCCGATCCCCATCGCGACCCAGACCGCCGACCAGATCGCGGCCTCCTTCGCCGAGATCACATGGGCGTCCCGGTGGGCGAAGAGATCGATGGCCAGCATGACCACGATCACCCCCAGGACCGCCAGCCAGATCGTCAACGGCACGTCCATCGCTTGCTCAACTCACTTCCAGTAGGTGGATTCACGAATTATGATACATCTATCGTGCCCTGTGCAGGGGTGAAGTGCAAGTTCTGGCCCACTTTCCCTGATCCAAGATGCATGTTATGGTCTTCATCTAGAGGGGAGTACCCCAGGACCCGGTTGTCGTCAGCACGTCCGATCCGACATCGGACCGGCACCGGGGGTCATCTCGGTGGCCGGGGAAGACCTCTGGCCCCCACGCCGGAGGAACGATGTCGCAACCCACCCCCACGAGCACCATCCCGCAGCCCCAGCTGCGGCTGCCAACAGCGGCAGACGTGGCCATGTTGGCCGCCGAGCGCCATACGATGAGCGTCTCGGTGCTGATGACCACAACCCCGTCCGAACAACTGCTGCCCAGTGACCGCGCCACACTGCAGTCCCTGACCCTGGATGCCCTTCGGCGGCTGGACGAGGAGCCGGACCTGGAGGCCGCGGCGGCCACACGGGCAGCCCTCGCGGCCACCGTCGCCATGGCGAAGAAGGGACCGACCGATCGCGGGCTGGCCATCCTGGTCAGCCCGGAGGGGACGCACCTCCTCCACCTGCGGGTTGCCCCGCGCAACAGGGTCGTGGTGGACCCGACCTTCGCCACCCGTGACCTGCTCCGATCGGCCGCTGAGGATCCGGCCTTCCTGACCCTCGTCATCGACGGCCGTGCTGCGCGGCTGCTGCACTACGGGCAGCGGTACACCCGCCCGATCCTCGGTCACGACTTCCCGATGATCCGTCCCGGCGAGGCTGAGCGAACCTCCGGCTCCACGGTCAGCTCCGACGGAGCCCGGCAGGAACGCACCCGCGCCTTCCTCCGGGAGGTCGACTCCCGGGTGGCGGCCCGCATGGAGGAGTTCCGACTGCCAGTGGTCCTGGTCGCCAGTGAACGAACGGCGGCGGAGTACCTGAGCATCGCGCCGGGCCGTCGGATCGCCGCAGTCGTCCGCACGGGCAACGGGAACCTCCCCGTGGCGGACCTGGAGGAGGCTGCACGGGCTGCGCTCGCCGTGCACGTGAGCGACCGCGCGGCAGCGGCCCTGGACACGGTGTCCGTGCGGTTGGCGCACGGGCGGGCCGTCGCCGGACTGGCGGCGGCATGGGAGGCGATCGACCAGTCCGACCCCGACCTCCTGGTGGTCGAGCGCACCCACGAGGCCGCTGCGCGCCTGTCCGAGAGCGGCCTCGACCTGGTCGAGGACCCCGAGGAGCTCGGCGTCCTCGACGACGCCGTCGACGAGCTCATCGAGGCGGCCCTGGCCCGTGGCGCCGAGGTGGTCACGGTCCCCGACGGGGCGCTGGCGCGGCACGGTCACCTCGTCCTGGCCCTGCGGGGGCCGGCCCCGTTGCGGGCGGGATGATGCGGGCCACCGAAGGACGCGTCTCCATGACCGACACGCGCGGCCTCAGCGCGGACGACTGGGACGTCCTCCTGGCAGTCCCCTTCGCTGTCTTCTTCCTGGTCGCCTACGCCGATGGCCGGCTGGCCCCAGCTGAGCGCCGGGCCTTCGCCTCCATCGTCCAGGACATCGGGACGCGCGCGGACCGCCCGCAGGATGGCCTGGTGCGCCAGGTGATGGGCCAGATCTCCGGGGACCCCGGCCAGATCATGAACCGACTGGACGGGCAGATGGGGGCCAGCCTCCCCTTCTACGAGGTGCTCTCGGCCGGGCGGACCTTGCTCGACGGGATGGCGCAGGCCGATGAGTCCCTGGCCTTCAGGGAAGCCATGATCGACCTGGCCGCGAAGGTCGCCCAGGCATGGCCGATCCTCGGTCGACGCACGAGCGTCGAGGAGCAGCGCAGCATCGACTTCGTTCGCGACCGGCTGGGGCTGTCCGGCGATGCTGGTAGTCGATAACGACCGTTGGATCGACCGAATCGACTACCAGCTGGTCAGCCTCACACCACCGGGTCGGCGAAACCAGGGAGGTGCGCCTCCAGCTCCGGGCGAACGGGCACGGTCGCGCCCAACCCGCAGAGCACGCCGACCAGCCCGAGCCAGAGGCGATGGGTGAACAGCTGGTCGGCAGGGATCGTCAGCTGCAGGGCCACGGTGAAGTCCGGGTTCCGGGGGTCGTTGACCCGGCCGAACTCGGACTTCAGCCACTCGCGGGTGAACGTGAACTCCTCGTGGCGGGACGGCTCGCTGAACGGCGAGAGGTAGTCGATGAGCTTCTCCACCTCGATGTGCTGGCCGGGGGCGACGAACCCACCCTCCCGCAGCCGGCGCTCGACCGCGGCCGGATCGGTGGCGGTCATGGCCCGGATCAGCCCACCGAACGTCGGCGGCAGCCCCCCGGGCATGACCAGGACCGAGCCGAAGTCGAGCACGCCCATCCGGCCGTCGTCGAGGAGCCGGAAGTTCCCCGGGTGCGGGTCGGTGTGCAGCAGCCCGACACGGGCGGGCGAGGTCAGGAAGAAGTGCTGGTAGGCCGCGCCGAGGTGGTTGCGGTCGCCGGCGTTGCCGTCCCGGGCGACCTGGGCCAGTCCGACTCCGTCCATCCAGTGGCTGACCAGGACGCCGCGGGTGGCGGCCAGCACGGGTGGGACGTAGTAGTGGGCGTCGCCGTCATAGGCCGTGGCGAAGGCCCGCTGGTGGTCGGCCTCGGTGCGGTAGTCCAGCTCCTCGCCGAGACGGGTGCGAAGTTCGGCCACCAGCGGCGGCATCGCCATCCCGCGGGCCACGAGCGACGTCAGCCGCAGGGCCACGGCCAGCGAGCGGACGTCGCCGGCGACCGCGTCGGCCACCCCGGGGTACTGGATCTTGACGGCCACGTCCGTCCCATCGGACCACACCGCTCGATGGACCTGGCCGATCGAGGCCGCGGCGGTCGGATGCTCGTCGAACTCGCGGAACTCCGAGCGCCAACCCGCGCCCAACTCCGCCTCCAGGACCGGCCTGACCTCGGCGAACGGCAGGCCCGGGTTGTCCTCCTGCAGGGCGCCCAGGGCGTGCTGCCACGAGTCGTCAGGGTCCGAGGGGAACAGGGCGTCGACGGTGGAGAGCAGCTGTCCGAGCTTGAGGGCGCCGCCCTTGAGTCGGCCCAGCGTGGCCCGGGTGTCGGCGGCGGTCGCGGTGCGGGCCTGCTCGCGCAGTGCTGCCCGGTCCTGTCCCAGGACCCCCTTGGCCTGGATGGTGACCGCCCGACCGACGGCCCGCGCCGGGAGCCCGGCCAACGTGGCGCTGCGGCGGATGCGCGACGTGGGCACGGGCATGGAACAAGTATCGGGTTCCCCGCGCCGGCACAGGTGCGGTGGCGGCCCCTGCGCCGGCGCAATAGCATGCTGGAGCACATTGTCGGCTCGCGCACGGCGCGTGAGCCCCAGATGAGAAGGAAGAACACGTGACTGACCTGAGTGACCGCAACCTGGTCCTGTACGCCGCTGGATACGACAACGCCGAGTCGGCGACTGAGGACTACGAGGCCCTCAAGGAGCTGCGCGAGGTGGAGGCCTACCTCGTCGCCGCCGTGATCATGGACCGTGATGCGGACGGCAAGATCACGGTCCGGGAGAAGGCCCACCTGGTCAGCGGCGGTGCCCTGCTCGGTGGCGGCGTCGGCGTCGTCATCGGCATCTTCGCCCCCCCGCTCCTGGCCGCGACGGCCATCGGTGCCGGCATCGGTGCCGCCATCGGTGGGATCGTGAAGAAGCACGAGGAGAAGGAGATCGCCAAGGAGATCGAGGACGTCCTGCCCAACAACTCCTCGGCCATCATCGCGATCCTCGACGACGCCTATGCCGACCGCCTGGATGCTGCGCTGACCAAGGCGAACAAGAAGGCAGTGACGCCTGTGGACAGCGCCGACGCCGAGGGCCTGGCCAAGGCGCTCGAGGGCGGCAATGATGCCGAGCTGATCAAGCAGGTCAACGGCTGACCTGTCGCACGACTGGTGAGGGGCTCGGCGGCTGGTCCGCCGGGCCCCTTCGTCTGCCTGTGCCGCCCGCCAGCGAGGGCGGTCAGCGCACCTGGTTGTGCACGCTGGCCAGGATCTCCTCGCAGAGCAGGTGCGTGGCCAGGGCGTCGCCACCGTCGAGGACCTCACCGTTGCGCACCGAACTCAGAAGCGCACCCACCATGGCGGTGAAGCCGCGCTGCTGCGCCACGGGGGCCCAGTTGTCCGGCTGTCGGTGCTCGGCCACGCCCCCGACGCGGTCGATCACGTCGACGACGTCGGTGACCCGACGGGAGCGACCGGGGGCCATCGCCTCGAGCGTCTCGATCGTCTGGCCGCTGTCTCGGTCCATGATGCCGACGCCGAGCCGACCGCCCTGGCGCAGCGTGATCGCGACGCGGGCCAGCGTCCCGTCAGGGCCCCTGCGCGCCACGACCTGGACGTCATCGGGCTCGGGCGCGACCAGGAACCGCAGGGTGTCGACGACGTGGATGAAGTCGTCGAACACCACGACCCTGGGGTCGTCCGGGAGCCCGGCGCGGTTCTTCGTCAGCACGATCGTGTCGAGGTCGGGCCAGCGCGCCACCTCGGCGTAGGCGGGCGCGAACCGTCGGTTGAAGCAGACCGCCATCGAGACGCCGGCAGCCCGGGCACGTGCGACGACGGCGTCAGCCTCCAGCGCTGTGAGCGCCAGTGGCTTGTCGACGAAGGCCGGGATCCCGGCGTCGATCAGCGTCACGGCGATCCCCGCGTGCGCCTGCGTGGCCGCGTGCACGAAGGCAGCGTCCAGCGGATCCGCGGAGGCCAGGGCCTCCTCGATCGTCGGATACCCCTCGGGAACCCGCCATGCCTGTTGAAGGGTCGCGCGTCGGGCGGGGTCGCGGGTGATCAGGACCGGCTCGATGCCCGCATCGGCGGCCAGCACAGGCAGGTAGGCCTTGGCGGCGATGTCCCCGAGCCCGATGAGTCCCACTCGCAGTCGACGTCGGTCCATGGGCCCATCCTGCCCGCACCTCTGGTGCCCCGGCGCGCGGCGGAGCAGGATGGGCGCGAGGTGTCAGGGGCGCCGGGTCCCGGAGTGCGCGCCAACACGCCCGCGACACGGGTTCCGAGGTCGGGCGAGGAGGAGGGCATGGCCGAGTACGAGCACGGCATCATGGTGGCCCCTGGCCAGCCGGTCGTCGGCCTCGACTTCGACGGGGTCCTGAACATCACCGCCCGGGGCGACCTGCCCGACGGTTACGAGCTGCACATCGTCGAACTCGACCGGGACAACTGGCCGCACCACCCCTACATCCGCCCGTTGCCGGACGGGCCCGGGCCCTTCCTGCACGCGGTGGTCGTCAACGAGGCGCACGGGCCGATGGTCCGCGGATGGATCGCGGCCGGAGCCTGTGTCGTGTGGGCGACGACGTGGGAGCGCGCGGTCCTGCGCAACGCCCACCTCTGTGGCATCCCCGAGCTGCCTGTCCTGGAGATCTCGAAGGTCCTTGCGGGGCAGCACCCGCAGCGCACCGCGGACTGGAAGGTCGCCGGGCTGCAAGCGGCGTTCCCGGGCCACCCGCTGGTGTGGGTCGACGACTTCGGAGCCGATCGGCGCGGCACGTCGATGTACGGCGACCTGCCTGCGCCGATGCTGGTGGTTGCCCCCGACGAGGCCATCGGTCTCACCCCGGAGCAGGGCGATGAGGTGCTGGCATTCGTCGAGCGGTGGACGCCTGACCGCGACGCATGAGTGCGTCCGATCGGCATCGGTGGCCACGGCTGGTCGCCGGTGACGACGCAGCCAGCGGGCGCTGCACCGCACTACGCTGCGGCGATGGCCCACATCAGCGCCGTGTGCGTGTTCCACACCCTTCATCCCGAGCCGACGAACCCCGATGGGACGACGGCGATCGACAAGCGGGCGATCGCCGGACCGATCGCCTTGGGCCCGCTCGGGCTGGCTGGTGACCGACAGGCGGACACCGAGCACCACGGGGGTGCCGACCAGGCCGTGTACCTCTACGCAGACGAGGACGTCGAGTGGTGGGTCGCCGAACTCGGCCGGGACATCCCACCCGGGCTGTTCGGGGAGAACCTCCGGACAACGGGGATCGACCTGAGTGCGACCCGCATCGGCCAGAGGTTGCGCGTCGGGGAGTCCGTGGTCCTTGAGGTGACCGCCCCCCGGACTCCGTGCGTCACGTTCGCACGCCGGATGGGCGAGGAGCACTGGGTGAGGAGGTTCACCGAGCGTCGCGCTCCGGGCGCCTACGCCCGGGTCGTGGAGCCCGGTGCGATCAGCGCCGGGGACGAGGTCGTCCCCCTGACGGCGCCCGCGCACGACGTCACCGTCGCCGACCTGCTGCCTCCGGTCGAGCCCGGATCCTTCGCGCGACTGCTTGCCGCCGAGGACTCGGGCGTCGTCGAGCTCAGCGAACGGCTTCGCGCCAAGGCGCTGAAGGCCGTCGGCGGCTGAGGCCTGCCCGGCCGCTGGCCGTCGGCTGCCGATCCCAGGGATGTGTGGGCGATCCGGCCGATCGGAAGGTCCGCGGGGCCTTCCCGAACCGGCGTCCTTCGGTGAGGCCCCGCCCAACGGAATCCTCAGTCACGAGTGGTCCGGCCCACCATGGCGCGACCACCACAGCGCTGCCTGCACGCGGTCGGCGACGCCGATCTGACTGAAGATACTTGTCAGGTGCGCCTTCACCGTCTTCTCGGCGATCCCGAGCCGGCGGGCGATCAGCCGGTTGCTCAAGCCCTCGCCGATGAGCGCAAGCACCTCCCACTCCCGGGCGGTCAGCGTCGGCGAACCGCCTGCCGGCGTCACCCGTTCCGCGCCGGTGCCGCCGCCCGGATCAGTCGGATCCCGGCGGCGATCGATCAGGGCCAGCGCGGCGCGAGGGTCCAAGGGCGCCTCACCGCGGGCGGCGGAGCGCACGGCGTCCGCCAGCGCGCCGGGGTCGGCGTCCTTGAGGATGAAACCCACAGCCCCAGCATCGATAGCTGCGGTCACGTGCTCGCGGTCGGCGAACGTCGTGAGGACCACCACTCGGACCGACGGGTGCTCAGCCGTCAGCAGGGACGTCGCCTCGACCCCGTCCATCCCCGGCATCGAGAGGTCCATGAGGACCACGTCGGGCGCGGTCAGGGCCACCGCATCCTGCGCCGCGGATCCATCGGATGCCTCGCCGACGACCTCGATCCCGGGTTCCCGGCCCAGGAGCATCCGCAGGCCGGCGCGGACCACCTCGTGGTCGTCGACCACGAGGACCCGGATCGGCCCATCGGCGCGAGTGTCATCGCTCATCGCGGCACCACCATCCGGACCGTGGTTCCTGCCCCCGGAGATGAGGTGATCGTGAGCGTCCCACCCAGGGAGTGTGCGAGGTCGGCCAGCAGGCGCAGACCCACGTGCCCAGCCTCGACGGCGGCTGGATCGAATCCGTCGCCGTCGTCGGTGACCGTCAGGACGACGGTTCCCGGATCGCCGTTCTCCAGCTGGACAACGGCATGCGAGGCCCGCGCGTGCCGCCGGATGTTCGACAGCGCCTCGCGGATGGCTCGGTACACAGCCTCCTGGGTGCGCGCCGACAGGTCGATAGCCGAGTCGATGCGGGTGTCGATGTCGACGTCGGTCGGTGCGGCCGCGACCAGGTCGGCCACCGCCCCGGCCAGCCCGACCTGGCTCAGGTTCGGAGGGTAGATCTCGACCAGCAACGAGCGGAGGCTGCGCACACTTCGCCGCGTCGACATGGACGCCGCAGACAGCTCCCGGGAGTGCGGAGCGTCCTCGGCGGCCAGGGCGTCCAGGGAGTACGTGACCCCGACCAGGTCCTGGACCACGCCGTCGTGGAGGTCGGCGGCGATGGTGCGCCGCTCGTGGTCTGAGGCCGCCAGCGACTGCGCCAGCAGGCGCTCGCGCTCGTCCTGGCTTCCCTGGAGGCGCCTCGCCAGGCGCCAGTTGAGCAGCGCCTGGATGGCGCCGAACAGCAGGAGGCCACCGAGCACGACCGGGGCGAAGGCGCGCAGGATCCGCTCTGTCGACGCGTCGATCCCTGCGGTCGACTGGTAGGTCTCGAACAACAGCCGTGTTCCTTCGGGATCCTCGATCGCGACGTACACCTCGAGCAGCTGGTTGAAGTCGGACTGGTCGGCGTTCTCATCCTTGGACAGGTTGGACAGCTCGGCATGTGACTCGCCGGTGGAGAACACCTCCTCCTGGTCCTCGACCAGGGGGAACCGCGATCCGATGCCCTCGAGGTCATCGGAGTACAGGACGGTTCCGTCGTCGCGCCAGACCTTGGCGGCGACGATCCGGTCGCTCAGGACGGAGGCGCCGATGATCTCGTCGAGCTGGTCGACGGCACGCGGATCCCCCTTGGCCAGCCCTTCGCTGACCGCGGGTGTGATCACCGAGCTGGCCAGGAGCTCCGTACCCGCCTGCGCCTGGTGGATCGCCTCGTCGGTGGCCACGGTGCGCGCTGCCCAGAACCCCCCGATGCCGATGCACGCGGCGGCCACGGTGCTCAGCAGGGCCGAGACGGCCACCTCGCGTCGGACGGTCACGCGCCCATTGTGGGTGCGTGACCGTCCCGCGGGGGGAGCCACACCTAGATGGTCAACGAGGCGCGGCACACCTCGCCGGTGCGCGAGTTGCGGGCGGTCGCCGAGATCCGCTGGCTTCCGCCGGCGTCCGACGTCCGACGCTCGACACTGAACGAGCCGCTGGGCGCCCGGGTCGTGCGCCTGCCCGAGGCGAACACGGAGCCCTCAGAACGCAGGGTCCAGGTCCAGCTCTGCCCCGCCCTGTTGGAGTCGACTTCGAACTCGACCTCCATCTGGCCGTCGTCCGGCTTGGCCTTGAGCTTCCAGTCCGCGCGCGATGAGCAGTCGCCGCGGACGATGACCCGGCCGTCCCCGTCCTTGGCCGAGGCCGGGGCGGTGGCGGTGATGCCGCCGATCATGAGGACGGCGAGTGCTGTGGATCCGAGGCGGCGGGTGGTGGTGTTCATGGGAGGGACCTCCTGGTGGTGGGTGGTGCCTCGAGTCTGTGGCGTGCGAGGTCCGGTCCACCATCGGACCTTGGTCGTAGGACCGTGGTCGGTTCGGAGGTGAACTGGTAGTCGATTCGGACGCTTCGATCGACCGAATCGCCCACCAGAGCGGCGCTGTGGGCGGAGGGTCAGCCCTCGTCCGGGGTGTCGCGAAGCTCGTCCTCGGGGTGGCTGACGGTCCCGTGGCCCAGCTCCCAGAGCCGGATGCCGCCGGAGATGCCCGCCTCGTTGGGCACGATCGTCACGTCGTCGCCGAGGTCCAGGGTCAGACGCTGCGCGTTGCCTCCTCCGACGTAGAGCCGGTCCCAGACGAACATGGGCCGCAAGCCGTCCACAGCCTTGCGCACGCGCCGCGACCAACGCTTCGCTCCCAGCTCCCGGCGCGCGAGGTCGCCGATCCACTCGTCGTAGAGCACGCCCTTGCGGACCGGTGATCGCGAGACCTCGATCTTGGGCACGAGGCTTCCGTCGTCGAACACCGCGCAGCCCAGGCCGGTGCCCAACGTCAGCACCACCTCGAGGCCCTCACCCGACACGACTGCCGCCCCGTGGACCTCAGCGTCGTTGACGACCCGGGTCGGGATGCCCAGGCCGCGGGCCAGGGCGGTCTGGGCATCGAAGTGGTCCCACGCGCGCTCCAGCTCGGGATCCACGGGGGAGTGCGGGCCGTTGGTCGTGATGTAGTGCGGGGTCGTGATGACCCGGCCGTGGCGGATCATCCCCGGCACGCCCACCGTGGCCCGGTCCGCTGGAGGCAGGGCCTCAGCCAGCTCGCAGAGGAGCTCGACGAAGCGCTGCGGGGACATCGGGTAGGGCGTGGGGATCCGCACCCTGTCGGCGACCATCGCCCCCTCGTGATCCAGGACGGAGCCCTTCAGCCCGCTCCCGCCGCAGTCGATGGCCAAGGTGCGCTCGAGTTCCACGGGGGACAGCGTGCCGCATCAGTCAGGGTTCGCGCCCAACAGACAGCCCCACGTCTCCACACGCGCCCCGCCCCGCCGCCCCCGCGGCGCGCGGCTCCCGTCGCGCCGCCCGGATCGCGTCGGGGTTGCTGGGTGCCCAGCTGGATCGCGTCGGGTTTCGACGAACGCGATCAGCTCAAACCCGACGCGATCCGGGGAGGGATGCGGGGGAGATGGTGATGGATGGGTGGATGGGCGAGAATCGTGGGCGTGACCTTGGACCTGTCGGCCGTGCCCGATCCGCCCGCGTCGGCCGCGAAGCCGGTTGCCGAGGCCGTTCTTGACGCCCTGGAGGCCGAGGCGATCTGGGCCCTTCGCGAGACCGCGGCGGCGTTCCGGAACCCGGTGATGCTGTACAGCATCGGCAAGGACTCCGGGGTCATGCTGCACCTCGCCGCCAAGGCGTTCGCGCCGGGGCCGATCCCCTTCCCGGTGCTGCACGTGGACACCACGTGGAAGTTCCGCGACATGATCACGTTCCGCGGCCAGATGGTCGAGCAGTACGGCCTGGACCTGCGGGTGGCCACGAACACCGACGCGGTGGCCGAGGGCGTCACGCCGTTCAGCCACGGTGCCCAGGAGTACACCCGCCTGATGAAGACCGTCGCGCTGCGCGCCGCGCTCGACGAGGGCGGGTACGACGCGGCGATCGGCGGGTCGCGCCGCGACGAGGAGCGCAGCCGGGCCAAGGAGCGGATCTTCAGCCTGCGGATGCCGGGACACCGGTGGGAGCCGCGCCGGCAGCGCCCCGAGCTGTGGCACACGGTCAACGCCCAGCTGTCCCCCGGCCAGACGATGCGCACGTTCCCCCTGTCGAACTGGACCGAGATCGACGTGTGGCACTACGTCCGCCGCGAGGGCCTGCCGGTCGTCCCGTTGTACTTCGCCGCCATGCGGCCCACCGTGGTCCGCGGCGGTCAGCTGATCGTCGTCGACGACGAACGGATGCAGCTCGAACCCGGCGAGGCGCCGGTCGAGCGGCTCGTCCGGTTCCGGTCGCTGGGCTGCTACCCGTTGAGCGCGGCGGTGGAGTCGCCGGCGGCCACCCTCGACGAGGTGATCGCCGAGATGGAGGGCTCGCGGCAGTCCGAGCGTGCCGGGCGGATGATCGACGGTGAGGGCGGTGCCTCGATGGAGGCCAAGAAGGTCGAGGGGTACTTCTGATGGGCCTGATCAGGCTGGTCGCCTGCGGGAGCGTCGACGACGGCAAGTCCACCCTGATCGGCCGGCTGTTGGCCGACACCGACTCCGTGCCGGAGGACACCCTTGAGCTTGCCAGGACTGTCCGGCGTGCGGGTTCGACGATCCCGACCGGGGAGATCGACTACTCGCTGCTCACCGACGGGCTTGAGGCCGAGCGCGAGCAGGGCATCACCATCGATGTGGCCTACCGGCACATGGCGCTGCCGGACGGTCGGCGGGTCGTCATCGCTGATGCGCCGGGGCACGAGCAGTACACCCGCAACATGGCCGTGGCGGCCTCGACCGCCGATGTCGCGCTGCTGCTCGTGGATGCTGCCCGTGGCGTGACCCGCCAGACCTACCGGCACCTGACGATCTGTGCCCTCATGGGCGTCCACCACGTGATCATCTCGGTCAACAAGCTCGATGCGGTGGGCTTCGACCACGTCCGGTTCTCGCAGCTGGCCGATGCGGTGGCCGGTGCAGCGGCCCGGCTGGACTTCTCGCGCGTGACGGTCATCCCGGTCAGTGCCCTGGCTGGGGACAACGTGACGACGGCCTCCGAGCGCACCGACTGGTACGCGGGCCCGACCGTCCTCACGGCGATCGGGGAGACCCACGAGCTCGACGCGCCGCCCGCCACGGCGGCCCGGCCGGCCCGCCTACCGGTGCAGACCGTCGTGCGCGCGGACGGGTTCCGCGGCGTCGCCGGCACCTTGGTCACCGGGCAGCTCGTCGTCGGCGACGAGGTGTCGGTGGCGGGATCCGGTGTCAGAGGGCGGGTCGGTCGGCTCCTCGTCGCCGGTGTCGATCGGGATCGGGCCAGCGCCGGTGACGCGGTGGCGGTCGAGCTGCTCCCGGACCTCGACGTGACACGCGGCGACCTCCTCGAGGCGGCCACCGGCGATGCGGTGGTCCCGGCGGACCGGTTCTCCGCCGACGTCGTCTGGCTCGGCGAGGAGCCGTTGGCGCACGGCCGGTCGTACCTGCTCGTGTGCGGCCCGCTGGTCGTCCCCGCGGTCGTCACCAGCGTGCGCCACCGCCTCGACGTGACCACCGGCTCCGAGGAGGCCGCGCGCGTCCTGAAGCTCAACGACGTCGGCCGTGTCGAGGTTGCCACGGACCGCCCGGTGCCCATCGAGGCGTACGTGCACAGCCGTGACACCGGCGGGTTCGTACTCGTCGACCGTCTCTCGGCCGACACCGTGGCCGCAGGCATGGTGCGCTACGCGCTGCGGCGGTCGGCCAATGTGCGCAGCCACGAGTTCGTCGTCGACCGCACCGCCCGCGAGCGCCTCAACGGCCATCACGGCCGGGTCCTGTGGCTCACCGGGCTGTCCGGGTCGGGCAAGTCCACGATCGCCGACGCCGTCGAGCGGGACCTGCACGCCCAGGGCGTGCGCACGTTCGTCCTCGACGGTGACAACGTCCGCCACGGCCTGAACAAGGACCTCGGATTCACCCCCGAGGACCGGGCCGAGAACGTTCGTCGCGTGGCTGAGGTCGCCCGCCTCATGGTCGAGTCGGGCACGGTGGTGATCGTCGCGCTGGTGTCACCGTTCCGCGGTGACCGGCGTGCGGCACGCGACCTCTTCGATCCCGGCGATTTCGTCGAGGTCTTCGTGAGCACGCCAGTGGAGGTCTGCGCTGCCAGGGACCCCAAGGGCCTCTACGCGAAGGCTGCTACCGGGGACCTGCCCAACCTGACAGGCGTCGGCCAGGACTACGAGGAGCCGCTGACACCCGATCTGGTGGTTGCCGGCGACGGCGAATTGCAGCAGGCTGTGGCCGCAGTCGTATCGGCTGCGGTGCGCACGACGCAGGGGGGTTGACGTGGATGGTCGTCGGAGCGTCTGGCCGGCGTTCCTCTCGGGGCTGGCTGGACTTGGCCTGATCGTGGCGGGGATGGCCCTGCCGTGGGTCGATGACCGCAACGGGGCGACGTTGCCGTGGCGCTCGGTCCTTCCGTGGGACCTGCCGCGCCCCGAGGCGTCGTCGATGTTGACCTCGATCGCACTGCCGATCGTCGTGGCCGCGGGCTTCTGCCTCATCGCCATCCTCGTACGCGTGCGTGGCCTGGCGATCACGTTGTCGTTCGTCGCACTCGGGCTGGAGATCGCCTGGTTCGCCTCCGAGGCCTTCCGTCGGTCGCAGCCTGACCAGTTGGTCTCGCAGATGCAGGCCGGGGCGTGGCTCGCACTCCTCGGCGCGGTGCTGCTCATGGTCGGGGCGTTCCTGACTCCCCGCTGGGAGCCCGTCGTTCGCTGAGCAGGGCCCGTGCGGGAGCCCGCCGCTTACCGGGTGCCGCCGGTCGGCCTCCGTCGGTCTGCGGCAGCAGTGACCGGCCGCCGAGCTGGGTCGGCTCGGAGCACGGCACGCGCGTCACACTATTCCCTATCATTCCGATCGGGTATGGTTCTCCCATGCTCCTCACGGCTCTTGTCTTCGCCCTCGTCGGCGCCGCAGCCCAGATGGTGGACGGCACCCTCGGGATGGGCTTCGGAGTCACCTCGGCCACCCTGCTGACGCTGCTGGGCTACTCGGCCGTCGCCGCGTCGGCGGGCACCCACGCGGCGAAGATGGGTACCACGTTCGTCTCGGGCATCAGCCACTGGCGCGAGGGGAATGTCGACTTCCGGGTCATGGCGGTCATCGCGGTCCCCGGCGCGATCGGCGCGTTCATCGGAGCAGTGATCCTCACGACGGTGGCATCCAACACGGCTCGGCTGTGGATGGCCTGCATCCTGTTCCTCCTGGGCCTGGTGATCATCGCGCGCTTCGGATTCGGCCGGAACCTGTTCCCGGAGATCAGCGCGCGCACGCGACACCTCTGGCCGGTCGGGTTGGTCGGTGGATTCGTGGATGCCACGGGCGGTGGCGGCTGGGGACCCGTGGCGACGCCGTCACTGCTCACCCTCACCCGACACGAGCCCCATCGCGTTGTGGGGACGGTCAACGCCGCGGAGTTCTTCGTGGCCGTGGCGGCGTCGGCAGGGTTCCTGTTCGGTGCCGGGGACTCCGGGATCCCCTGGCTGCCGGTCCTGGGCCTCGTCGTCGGTGGTGCGCTCGTCGCACCGTTCGCCGCTCGTCTGGCCCGGCGTGCACCCACGGCGATCCTGGGTGTGTGCGTCGGCGGCATGGTCCTGGTCAGCAACACGGCAGTGATCTCGAAGGTCCTCGGGATCCCGGGCGCGGTGGCGGGTGTCGCCGTCCTCGGCATCGTGGTCGCCACTGGGATGCTGGCCGTGCGGCTGCACCGCGCTGGTCCCCCCGTGGCCGCGCCGGCCCCCGAGGTGGACGAGCCAGCACCTCTGCACTGATCCGCCGGGCGCCGACCGGATGGTTGGTCGACCGAGGCGCGCATGTAGTGCTGCGTGTCATCCGTCCAGCCGGGCAACGCGGGGACCGGCATGCCACGATGGGCCGGTCATCACCACTCGCAGGAGGATTGCATGTCCGAGCTCGACGATCGATTCACCGCCGCCGCCGACGCATCGAAGACCCTGCCGGCGCGCCCGGACAACGACACGCTCCTTGCGATGTATGCGCTGTACAAGCAGGCCACGGTCGGCGATGTCGAGGGCAAGAGGCCCGGCTTCACGGATCCCGTCGGCAAGGCCAAGTACGACGCGTGGGACAAGATCAAGGGCATGTCCGCCGACGACGCCAAGGCGGCGTACGCCGACCTCGTGGAGGGCCTGGCCGGCTGACCGGCGATTACCGCGCGCCACGACCGTTCGGGTACCCTGTGGGCGTCCGTCGGACGGGGAGGCGTCGCCTAGTCAGGTCTATGGCGCCCGCCTGCTAAGCGGGTTTGGGGTTTAGAGCCCCATCGAGGGTTCAAATCCCTCCGCCTCCGCCGCACGCACGCTGGTGGCTCCGGGTCCGCCCGGGGCCACCGTCGCGTTTCCCGGCTCGGGGGTCGGTGGTGGCTTGGTGGGGATTTCCCCATCCCCACCCCGGTCGGGTAACCTTGGGGCGCCCCGTTGGGGCAGTGCGCCTGTAGCTCAGCGGATAGAGCATCTGACTACGGATCAGAAGGCCAGGGGTTCGAATCCCTTCAGGCGCGCCAGCATCATCGCAGGTCAGACCCACCATCCTCGCGTTCGGGCGGCTGACCACCTGCTTGTGTGCCAGTCTTGCTGCGATTGGCCGTCCGCACGGTGGTCCCGCGAGTCCTTGGCACAGCGGATCGGGACCACTGCGACGCCACACCGCCAGACCGTGGGCGACCCGTCGCGGAGGATGCCGCCTTGGAGTGGATGGGGGGACGATGACCGAGGAACCGAGCTGGCTCCGGGTGGCCGGATGATCCCGCGGACGAGGAGCTCGAGTTCGCCGGGCCCGGGACCTACACGTTGATGATCCTCTACCCGCTGCCGTTCCTGATCCTGCTGCTCTTCCCCACGTTCGCGTGGTTGGTGCTGTTGCCTTTTGCGTTCGCCATGCGTTGGAACACCCGTCCACCTCACAGGCGTCGCCTTGTCCTGATCAACGTGGGGCTGGGATTGATCTCACTGGCGCCCTGGATCGTCATGCTCGTGAGCTGAGGGTGCGAGGCCGAGCGGGAGCACGCCCGACGGTCCTCTTCCTCAAGGTCATCGCTGGCCGTGCCGACTAAGAGTGGGTGAGGTCGACCTCCGACGTTCGATGGGGTGTGCTCCGCCGACCCCAGGAGTCCGGGGCGGCCAGGGTGGAATTCGCCGTGATCGTGGCGATCTTCGCGACGTGGGTCATCGTCAGCATCGCCATGTTCCAGCAGGGCGTTCGCGACGTCTTCACCGCCGCGACCGGGGAGACGACTCCCCTGGGGGCTTCGGCGCCGTCGTCCGCACCGACGGCCCCAGCGCCCGCCTCACCGACGACCTCGGCCCCGACTCCGACGGCCCCAGCACCCGCCTCTGCGGCTCCCACAGCTCCGCCGACGGCGGCCGCCAGCACCGCTCCGCTTGCCCCATCGGCGCCCGAGGAGCCCAGGACGGCCGCCCCCGCCGCCCCTGCCCCCGAAGAGCCCACGACAGCGCCACCGGCAGCGACGACGGCCGCCCCCGCGGCTCCGGCACGGACGACGCCGAGCACGCCGGAGCCGGCACCGTCGACCTCGGTCCCCCCGACGACTGCCCCCCCGACGACCCTGCCCCCGACGTTCGAGCCCACGACGGCAGCCCCCACCACAGCCGCACCGACCCCCCCACCAGTCGCCGGCCCGGCGCTGGCTCTGACGGCGTCGGTGGCCAAGAAGGGCACCCTCGTCTCGAACCTCCTGAGCGGGCTCGACCCTCCGGCCACCCTGACATCGATGGAGATCACCTCCGGAGGGGGCGACCTCGTCTGGAGCACTCCGCAGGGTGACTACGTGTTCAACGCCCCCAACGGCAAGAGCACCACGGTCATCAGCTTCACCTACGTCCAGAACGGGATCCCCGTGACGAACAACACATTGACGGTCGGCACCGGCTGAGGGGCTACGCAATCCCGGCTGGGCAACGCCGTCCGACCCGTCCAACGGGTCGACTCCTCCAGCGCGTGGTGGCTGGTCGCTGCTTACGCCCTGCTGCCCAGGAATGCCCGGTACCAGGCGTAGGAGCTCTTCGGGATGCGGCGCTGCGTCGGATAGTCGAGGTGCACCAGCCCGAAGCGGGGGCGGTACCCCTCGGCCCACTCGAAGTTGTCCATGAGTGACCACACGAAGTAGCCGCGGACGTCGACGCCGGCGTCGATCGCGTCACCGACCGCTGCCACGTGGCCGCGCAGGTACTCCACGCGTCGCGGGTCGTCGACGTGTGGAGCGGGCTGCTCCAGAAGCTCCTCGGGAAACGCGGCACCGCTCTCGGTGACCATCACAGGCGGGAGCGCGTCCCCGTACCGCTCGTGGATGCCCACGAGGATGTCGCGCAAGCCGTCCGGGACCACGGGCCAGCCCATGTCGGTCTGCTCGAACTCGTCCATCGCGACCAGCTCGAACGGGAAGGGATTGCCCTGCCCGGGCGCCTTGACCCGGGTGGGGTTGTAGTAGTTGACGCCCAGCACGTCCAGGGGCTGGGCGATGGTCGCCAGGTCCCCCTCGCGGACGCAGGTGCGGTCCGTGGGGATCCCGACCTCCTCCATCTCCGGGTAGCTGCCCAGCAGGCACGGGTCGAGATAGGTGCGGTTCTGGATCGCATCGAGTGCGGCAGCAGCGGCGGCATCCTCTGGGGAGTCACTGTCGGGCACGATCGGCGAGAGGTTGTGGGAGATGCCCACCCGCGCCCCGGGGACGGCGGCGCGGATGGCCTGGGCCGCCAGTCCGTGAGCGAGGAGGACGTGGTGGGTGGCCGGGAACGAGTCGAAGAGCAGGGCGCGCCCGGGCGCGTGGGCGCCGAACGCGTAACCGTGCGTCGCGACGACGACCGCCTCGTTGATGGTGATCCATGTGTGGACCCGGTCTCGCAGGCGCCCCGCGACATGGTCGGCGAACTCCGCGAAGCGCTGCGCCGTGTCCCGGTCCAGCCAACCGCCCCGATCCTCCAGGGCCTGCGGCAGGTCCCAGTGGTAGAGCGTGACCACCGGGGCGATCCCGTTCTCGAGCAGCCCATCGACGAGCCGCTCGTAGAAGTCGAGCCCGCGTGGCTCGACGTCGCCCGCGCCCGTGGGGAGCACGCGGGGCCAGGAGATGGAGAAGCGGTAGGCGTTCACCCCGAGCTCGGCCATGAGGGCCACGTCCTCGGGCCAGCGCACGTAGTGATCGCACGCGATGTCACCGGTGGAGCCCTCGGCGATACGCCCGGGCGTGTGCGCGAAGGTGTCCCAGATCGACGGGCCCTTGCCGTCGGCCTGCGGGGAGCCCTCGATCTGGTAGGCCGCAGTGGCGGTTCCCCAGAGGAAGTCGGGGCGGAACGCCGCACGCGTGCGGCCGTCGGACAGCGTGCCGGGGTCACCCGGCGTCCACGGGGTGGTCATGGACGGCCAGCCTGCCATGTGGTCCGGAGGTGTGGCAGTGCGGGCAGGCCCACGATCACATGCCGGCACGCACGATGCGCGCGACGTCGGCGGGGGTCTTGGCCAACACGTCGATGTGCTCCCGTGGGATGCCGGGAGTCTGGTGTCCCCACCCCGCTGCGACCGCGAGCACGCCTGCCGCCCGTGCAGCGATCATGTCGCCCGGGCTGTCACCGACGAACACCACCTGACCGGCGGACACACCGAGCCGTTCGATGGCCAGATGGATCATCTCCGGGTTGGGCTTGGGGCCGCTGACGAGGTCGACGGTGACCACCGTGTCGAACAGGGCGTCCAGGCCATGCGCACTGAGGACGACCGCGGCCGACCTCGCATCGGAGTTGGTCGCGACAGCGGTCGCCACACCGGCGTCCCGCAGCGCGACGAGCAGGTCGACGATCCCCGGATACGGCTCGATCCGTGCCACCTCCGCGGCCAGGGCATCGTGGAACACGTCGTCCTCGGCGTCCGTGGCTTCGTGGCCCAGCAGTGCGCTGACGAGGTTGCGTGCGGCACCAAGGTGGGCCACTGGCTCGAGCTCAGTGAGGGTGATCTCCCGGCCGACAGCCACCGAGTAGGCGTGCATCGCCGGGATGAACGTGTTGATCAGGGTGCCGTCCTGGTCGAAGACCACTGCCTGGTACTGCCGACCCGGCCACCGTGTCCTCCTCACGTACCCGGCTCACAGTTCCCGCACCACCCGGGCCGGGTTCCCCACCGCGACGACCCGGTCGGGGAGGTCCTTGACCACGACCGTCCCGGACCCGACGACCACGTCGTCGCCGATGGTCACACCAGGACCGACGATGACCCCGCCCCCGAGCCATACCCGGTCGCCGATCGTGATCGGGAAGCCCAGCTCGCGGCCCGAGATCCGTTCCTCGGCGTCCACGGGATGCGTGGCAGTGAGCAGCTGCACCCCGGGGGCGAGCATCGTGTCCTCGCCGATCCGGATCTCAGCGACGTCGAGCAGGACGCAGTTGGCGTTGGCGTAGAACCGGTCTCCGAGGTGGATGTTGAAGCCGTAGTCGACGTGCAGGTTGGGCTCGATCTCCAACGACTCGCCGGTGCTGCCGAACAGCTCGCGCAGGAGCTGCGAACGCGTGGCCGGCTCCTCGGGGGGCGTGTGGTTGAACCGGAACTCCAGGGAGCGCGCCCGGGCACGGGCCGCGACCAGCTCCGGGTCGTTGGACAGGTACGGCTTGCCGGAGACCATCAGCTGGAACTCGATGCCGGTCGGGAGGGGATGGCGCATGGGACAGGTCTACCAGCCCGGACGCCTATAGTCCGGCGGGTGGAGATCCTCGGGTGGCTGCGACCGGCGCGCACCGTCCCGATCACCCGGTGGCGATCGGAGTCCCGCTGGTCACCGACCCCGGGCAGCCTGGTGGTCCTGCTGGTCGGCCTCTATGCGTTCGGGACCGGCGAGGCCCTCATCGTCCAGGGGGGACTCGGCGTGAGCCCCTGGACCGTTCTGGCCCAGGGATTGTCCACGATCCTGCCCGTGTCGATCGGCATGGCGACCTTCCTGGTGAGCGCACTGGTCCTCCTGCTGTGGATCCCGTTGCGCGAGCGGCCGGGGCTCGGCACGATCGCCAACGCAGTCGTGATCGCGGTGGCGCTGCAGGTGGGTGTGGCCCTCATCCCCACTCCGGATGAGTGGCCCGCCCAGCTCGCCCTGGTCCTGCTCGGCATCGGCATGATCGGGCTGGGCAGCGGGCTCTACCTGACCACCAACCTCGGCCCCGGCCCGCGCGACGGCTGGATGACCGGGATCCACCTGCGCACGGGATGGCCCGTCGGTCGGGTGCGGCTCGGGATCGAGCTGGTCGTCCTGGTCGTCGGCTGGCTCCTCGGGGGGACGGTCGGAATAGGCACCGTCCTGTTCGCGGTCCTGATCGGACCGGCCGTGGCCCAGGGCCTGGCGATCGCCGGCGCAGTGGGGGGTGTGCCCGGCTCGGAGGGCGCCGGGACCGCTGAGGACGAGTTCCCCGAGCTCGACGCCTGAGCGCTGGCGGGGCCGCATGGCGTCACAGGGGCGGGGGACACGTGCTCGTGGCCCGTCCCTCACGCCGACCTTCGGCGCCCTCACGGGCATAGCCTGCTCACATGGCCGATGGACCGCCGGACACGGGACTGCGCGGTGGCATGCGTCGCGCGGTCGGTGGCGCCCTCGACGCCACGGTGGGCCGAGTGGGCCACACCGTCACCGAGGCGGCCATGGACGTCACGGGAGCCACCGCCCAGCAGGTGATCGAGGACCTCGAGCCGTACCTGATCCAGGAGGCGATCCCCAGGATCGTCGACGGGCTCACGCCCTACCTGACCGACAAGGTCGTCCCGGAGGTCCTGGAGGGCATCACCGACCACCTCGTCGCGGACACCGTCCCCGACATCGTGGATGGCGTGACGGCGCACCTGGTGGCTGTCACGGTGCCGCAGGTGGTCGACGGGGTGACCCCGCGGCTCGTCGCGGATCTGCTGCCCAAGCTGCTTGAGGACCTGCGCCCCTACCTCGAGGCTGAGCTCGTCCCGCGGATCGTCGAGGGCCTCGTGCCCTACATCCAGGAACAGGTTGCCCCCGAGCTGATCGACGGGCTGATGCCCAAGATCCGCGACGAGGTCGCGCCACAGCTGATCGAGGCCCTGATGCCCCGCATCGAGGAGCAGATCGCCCCTCAGCTGATCGACGCGCTGATGCCCAAGATCCGCGACCAGATCGCCCCGGACCTGGTTGATGCACTCATGCCCCGCATCCGTGACGAGATGGCGCCCCAGCTCGTGGACGCGCTGATGCCGAAGATCACCGACGAGGTCGCGCCGCAGCTGTTGGACTCGCTGATGCCCCGCATCCGTGACGAGATGGCGCCCCAGCTCGTGGACGCGCTGATGCCGAAGATCACCGACGAGGTCGCGCCGCAGCTGGTCGATGCCCTGATGCCCAAGATCCGGACCGAGGTCGTCCCGCTGATCCTGGACGACATCGTCGACGACCCCGCCGTGCGCGACCTGATCAGGGAGCAGAGCCAGGGGTTGTTCCTGGACGCGATCGAGGGGTTCCGTGGCACCCTGGCCGATGCCGACAACCTCACGGAGAGAGTCGTCCGCAAGGTGTTTCGTCGCCCTCCCCGCCCGAAACCTGAGTCCGGCCTGCAGCTGGTGCTCGCCGAGGAGTCCGAGGAGGACACCAAGCCCCTGCGGTTGGCCGTCGAGGACCTCGCGACCCAGCGTGCCCTGTGGCGAGCCATGCCTGTCCACCCCGCCCCTCCGGGGAGGTCCTACATGTACGCAGGTGCGGCCACGCGCCTGCTTGGTGTGGTGATCGACCTCGCCGGCGTCGGGTACATCACGGCCCAGGTGCTGGCCACGACCGTCAGCCTCCTCGAGTCGCTCTTCGGGGAACTCCCGCAATGGCTGACAGCGCTGCTCTACGTCATCGCCCTGTGCGCCATCCCCATCTACCTGTCGCTGTGCTACTGGGCCCTGGGACGGACCTTCGGCATGGCGGTTGTCGGGATCAGGGTGTGCACTCCGGACGGGCGCAGGCCGGCTCTCGTACGTTCGATCCTGCGCGCATGGGTGGGGATTCTGGGGGTGATCATCTGGCTGCTGACCGGCGTGTTCAGCCTGTTCGACGCAAGACGGCGCACGCTCCTGGATCGTCTGGTGCACACCGAGGTCCGATACTCGGTCCCCGAGACCCAGCAGCGCCGGCACGTCCGTGACGCGATCCAGGAGAAGCGTGACGCGGCACGCAAGGCGGCTCGAGCTGCACACGAGGACTTCATGGCCGATCAGGCGCGGCGTGAGCTGGCAGCCCAGTCAGCCGCGTCGGCGGACCCGACTGATCCTGAGGTCACGCCCGGCGAGGCCTGACGACCGCGGTTCCCCGCATCTCGCGGCGCGATCGGCGGGGTCCCGAGGGCGGACGCCCTGCGCAGGTACCCTGCCCGTGTTGCCGATCGTTCCCTGGAGGTTGAATGCCGCCCCGTCTCGAGCCCCTGCCGGACGGAACAATCATGTTCCACGCGGGGTTCCACAAGACGGGTACCACGGCTCTGCAGTCCGCGTTCGCGAGCAGCCGCCCGCAGCTGCTCGAGGCCGGCGTGCTGTATCCGGGCAGCCGGCGATCGCACCACAGGGCGGCAATGGTGGTGACCAAGCGCACCTGGGGGTGGGAGGAGCGGGGCGGACGCCGCACCGAGCCCAAGTACTGGGGTCGGGTGGCCAGGGCTGCCGCCGCGCACGAGGGCCGGGTCGTGATCTCCAGTGAGGGGTTCGCGCTGGCCGACGACGCTGCCCTGGACAGGATCGTGGATCGTCTGGGGGCCGAGCGTCTGCACGCGGTCTTCACGCTGCGCCCGATGTCGCGCCTGCTGGCCTCATCATGGCAGCAGTACCTGAAGTACGGGCTGGCCATGCGCTACGAGAACTGGCTCAAGAACGTCTTCGCGAACCCTCCGGAGTGCCCGCCGACCCCCAACTTCTGGCGGCGCAACGACCACGCTGGGATCATGGCGCGCTGGGCCGAGCGGCTTGGTCCGGACAGGGTGAGCCTGGTCGTCCTCGACGAGGGCGACCGTGACTACCTGTTCCGCACGTTCGAGCATCTGCTCGCCCTGCCCAGCGGGCTGCTCGTACCGGACCCGGACCTCAGCGCCAGCAACCGCTCGATGACCGCGGCCGAGGCGGAGATGCTGCGCCAGGTCAACCTCGGCGGGGCCAAGCGCTGGGACTGGCCGCAGTACGAGAAGCTCGTCCGCCGGGGGGCCATCCTCCGGATGGTCGAGTCGCGCACCCCTGAGCCCGACGAGGAGTCGCTGGGTACCCCTGAGTGGGCGGTCCGGGCGGCCCAGGAGGTGGGCGGGGCGACCGCCGACCGGGTCGCGGTCCTGGGCATCACCGTGCACGGGAACCTCGCCAGCCTCGCCGACCCCATCCCGGCCGGCAATCCCCCGACCGACGCCCTGCGCCTGCCGGTTCACGCCGCCGCCGAAGCCGTCCTCGGGGCGATCTCGGGGGCGATGGCGGGCAAGCCGGTGGCGCCCGATTCCGACCAGTCGATCAACAAGCTCGACCTGCCTGCCGTCCAGCGGCTGAGCACGCGCGAGGCGGCGGACCTGCTCAAGCTGCGCCTCGGGGAGGCCCGGGAGTGGCGGGTCGCCAAACTGCGGCGCTCGACCAGGGCTGCCTTCCGGCGCTCCTAGGTCGACCGGACGCAGGGCTCAGCGTGTGCTGGGGGACTGGGGGGCCGGCCGCTGGCTCGCCGCACGGGCGGCACGTCGGCGGCGGTACATGTCCTCGTCGGCGCGGGCGACCAGGTCGGCCATGCGGTCGGTCCGCCTGAGTTCTGCCACACCCGTGCTGATGGAGATCCCCGCGGGCAACCCCGCCGCCTGCGGATCGTCCGTCTGCACCGCCGCGGCGAGTGTGCGTGCGATCCGGCTGGCCGCTGCGGCTGGGCACGAGGGCAGCAGCAGCAGGAACTCGTCCCCGCCCCACCGTCCGACGACATCGCTGCGGCGCACGACGGTCATGGCAACCCGGGCAACTTCGCGGAGGGCGGCATCGCCCGCGTTGTGACCGTGGGTGTCGTTGTAGCGCTTGAAGTCGTCGAGGTCGAAGAGCACGACGGACAGCGGTTCACCGCTGCGCGCGGCCGCATTGATGGCATCCGAGGCCATGGGCTCGAAGGCCTGCCGGTTGTACGCCCCGGTCACCCGGTCACGGGTGGCTGCCCGGATCAGCGTCCGGTGGTACCGGTTGATGACGACGACGGCAAGGGCCACGATCGCCAGGCAGGACATGGCGCCGAACGCCAGGCTGAACCCGAAGGTGCCCAGGTCAGTGGGCGTGGGGCATTCCTGCCCGGTCCTGGTCGCGGCGAGCCATGTGCCGATGATGATCGGGAGGAACCCTGCTGTGAGCGCCATGATCAGGGCCAGCAGGATGCGCCGACGCTCTCGCGCGAAATCGGCATCCATGGTGATTCCCTTCGCTGCCGCACATGGGCGGTTGTCCCACGGTATGCCCGGCTCGGGTCGATGGCACGGGGATTCGCCCGGATGGCCGAAGGCTGCTCGCAGCGCATCCGGGGCAGTTGTGGCGACATACTCACGGCAGACCACGACTCCCAGGAAGGGGAGATGCATGTCGGGCAAGTTCGAGCTCTACACGGACAACGCGGGCAAGTTCCGGTTCCGGCTCAAGGCCAGCAACGGCCAGACCATCGCCGCCAGCCAGGGCTACGCCTCCAAGAAGTCAGCCCTGGAGGGCATCGAGTCGGTGCGCAAGCACTCCGCGGACGCCCCGATCGTCGAAGTCGAGGAGTAGTCCTCAGAGCGTGGCGGCTGCGGGACCCGGACTCCTGAGGCTGCGTACATCGCCGGGCGGCCCGCGGGTCCGTGACTCCGAGATGAGGCTGGCCCGCTGGGTGTGGATGGCATGCTTGGCCGATGGGTCGTCGTCGCGGGATCTGGCGGTGTGCTGCCGCCTGCGCACTCGTGCTCACAGCGTGCGGGACCGCCCCATCCGCTGCTCCCCTGGATCCGGTGGCACGGCCAAGCCAGCCACCGCCCTCATCCCCGGCGCCGGCCTCGACCAGCCCGGAGCCCTTCGTCGACCCCACGCTTGCCTGCGTTGCGCAGCTTCCCGAGGACGTGCGCATCGGCCAGACGATGCTCGTCACGACCACCGACGTCACCCGGGTCCAGGGATGGCTCGATGACGGGCTGATCGCGGGGATCCTGTCCAACGGTCGACTGACCCCCGCACTTGCCGCGGCCCTCGACGCGGCGACGACCGGCAACCAGTACGGGGCCCTCCTGGCCGCTGATGAGGAGGGTGGGGAGGTCCAGCGCTACACCGGCGTCATCGGCCCGATCCCCTCTGCTCGTCGACAGGCCAACACGATGACCCCGGACGAGGTCCGCTCCATGTACGCCGAGCACGGTGCCGCCCTGGCCGACTGGGGCGTCGACCTCGTGTTCGCCCCCGTCGTGGACGTCGGGTACGGCCCAGGCATCGGCTCGCGCTCCTACTCCGATGACCCACAGGTCGTGACCGAGTACGGCACGGCCGCCGCCCAGGGGTACGCGGAGGCCGGACTGCTGCCGGTGCTCAAGCACTTCCCCGGCCAGGGCAGCTCCACGGGGGACACCCACTACGAGCTCTCGGTCGGCCCGCCGATCGACGACCTGCGCGAACGGGACCTCCTGCCCTTCGAGGCGATCCCGCAGGCGGTCGATGTCGCGGTGATGGTCGGCCACACCACGATCCCCGGCTACTCCAAGGAGCCGAGCAGCCAGTCCCGGCGCGTGATCGAGGGGATCCTGGTCGACGAACTGGGCTTCGATGGACTCATCGTCAGCGACGCCCTGGGCATGGCCGCCTCCGGCGAGCCGACCCAGGGTGGTGCCCTGGTCGGCTTCATCGCGGCAGGCGGCGACCTCGGGATCGTCGGACCCGGTGGTTCGGTCGAGGGCCGTCGGGCTCTGCGCCAGGCCCTCAAGGACGGGACAGTGACCCCGGAGCGGCTCAACGATGCCGCAGCGGCCGTCCTGGCCGCCAAGGGCATCGACCCGTGCGACGTGACGGGAGCCCCCTCACCCCAGGTCGAGGAATCCGACGTGCCCAGCGACCCCGCGGTGATCAACCCAACGGAGGAGCCGTAGCCCGGTCGTGCGTCGGGGCACCGGCCGATCCGCTCCCGTCCTGACGATCCGCTCCCGTCGAGCGGGGAGCAGGTCGCCGAACTGGGAGCAGATTCCATGCCGGGCATGCGTTCGTGGCGCGCAGGGGGTTTCGCCCACGGTCGTTTCGGGCACACTGGGGAGGTGTTCCTGCAGTCGCGCATCCCGCGGTTGGCAGAGCGCCGGTACCGCGTGACCTGGTGGCTCGTCACCCGGGGCTTCGTGCTGCTCATGGCCGTCGGCATGATGTTCCACCACGACTGGAAGCACATCTTCGACGACCTCAATGTCTACTCGCGCTGGGGTGAGGGGCTGGCTGAGGGCCGCGTGCCCTCCTCGGATCCCATGTGGCAGTACCCGCCGCTGGCGGCCTTCGTGTTCGGCGGGATCGGCATGCTCGGCTCCCAGCCCTGGTTGTTCCTCCTGCTCTTCGTCGCGGTGGACATCGCGATCAGCCTGCTGCTCTCCAGGGATGCCATGCGGCGCGACAACTGGAACGGATACGCCGTCTGGCTGGCAGCGCCGCTGCTGCTCGGGCCGATCCTCTACGGGCGCTACGACTCGATCCCGACGCTGGCCGCGATGGCCGGGCTCCTGGCGCTGGCCGTTCCGGTGGCCGCCGGCGCGATCCTGGCCATCGGCGGCGGACTCAAGGTCTGGCCCGCCGTGATGGCGCTGGCGCTGAGCCGGCGCGCCTGGCTCAAGGGTGCGTTCGGGGCAGCGATGGCCACAGGGGTCGTGGTGGTCACGGCCGCGTGGGCGTTCCCAGGCGTCATCAGCGGGTTCCTCGGCAACGGGGAGGCCCGCGGGCTGCAGACCGAGTCCGTGGCCGCCCTCCCGTTCGTGTGGGCGCGGATGTTCGTCGGCAGGGAGGGCGTGCCCGAGGCCTTCCGGTACGGATCCTCCGAGGTGGGCGTCCCCCTGGCCGACGCGATCGCCCCCTGGCTGATCCCGATCACGGGCATCGGCCTGCTCCTGCTCATCCTGGCGCGCGCCCTGGGCAAGCTGGACCATGCCCCCGTCGCCGACATCGCGTTCGTGGCCATCCTGTGGCTGATGGTCACCTCGCGGGTCCTGTCCCCGCAGTACAACGTGTGGCTGGTCGGGATGGCGGCGCTGGTCTGGGCGGCAGGATCCCCGCGGATGCGCACCGCGACGATCCCCGTCGCCATCACCGCGATCGCCGCCCAGGTGCTCTACCCGTTCTCGTACATCGACATCGTCGACGGCGGGGTCATCGGGGTGGCGGTGCAGACGGTGAGGATCGTGGCCCTGCTCACGAGCATGGTGCTGGCGGTGCGCGCGCTCCTGCCCGAGAAGCCCGTCGCGGTGGACGAGGCGGCAATTGCCGCCGTCGACGCGACCTCCTCGCCCACGGGGATTCGGACCCCCGGGGCCTGAGCACGTACCCTTCTCCCCAGCACTCGACACCGGAGGACCCCGTGAACCGCACCCGTACCCTTGCTGCCCTCGCCGTTGCCGGATTGGCTCTGGCGGCCTGCTCGCCCGCGTCCGACACCGCGACGGAGCCCTCAGCCTCTGCGTCCGGCGCCAGCTGCGACAAGGCGACCCTGGAGACCCAGACCCCGGGCAAGCTCGTGATCGCGACCGGCCAGCCCGCCTACGAGCCGTGGGTCAAGGACGACGCGCCTGAGTCCGGCGAGGGCTTCGAGGCCGCCGTGGCCTACGCCGCCGCCGAGAAGCTGGGCTACGACCCCGCCGACGTCCAGTGGGCCCGCACCACGTTCGATGTGGCCATCGCCCCGGGCGCGAAGGACTTCGACTGGAACATCCAGCAGTTCTCCATCACGGAGGACCGCGAGAAGGCGGTCGACTTCTCCTCCTCGTACTACGACGTGAACCAGGCCATCGTGTCCTACGAGGGCTCCCCGATCGCCGGCGCGAAGACACTGGCTGACCTCGAGTCGGCCAAGCTCGGCGCCGCAGTCGGCTCGACGTCCCTCGACGCCGCGCAGGGGCTGGCCACCGGCGAGGAGGTCGCGGTGTTCAACGACAACGCGGCCGCGGTGAGCGCGCTGAAGAACGAGCAGATCGACGGCCTGGTCGTGGACCTGCCCACGGCGTTCTACCTGGTCGCCGCGGAGCTCGACAACGGAGTCATCGTGGGTCAGCTGCCCGCCGCAGAGGGCGCCACGACCGACCAGTTCGGGATCCTGCTGCCCAACAACAGCGCACTGACGGCGTGCACCACCCAGGCCGTGGATGCGCTCCGTGCTGACGGCACCCTCGACACCCTCGAGCAGAAGTGGCTGGGCTCGGACGCGGGCGCACCCGCCCTCCAGTAGCACTCCGGTGAATCAGCCGGAGGGCCCCCATCGCCCCAGTGACGAGGAGCTGCGCCGGCGTGCCGTGCGTGCGAAGCAGGCGCGTCGCAGCACCGTCGTCGCGACCGTCTCCAGCGTCCTGGTCATCGGGGCGCTGGTGGTCGTCGTGGTCACCTCGCCGGGCTGGGGCGTCGTCCGCAGCACGTTCTTCGACCAGCAGTACGCCCGCGAGGTGCTCCCGGCGGTCTTCGCGGGGCTGTTGCTGAACATCAAGCTGACCATCGTCGCCACGGTGCTCATCTCGATCCTCGGCCTGTCCCTCGCCCTTGCGCGCACCTCCCGGGCCCCGGCGCTCGCCCCGTTCCGGATCCTGGCCACGGGATACGTGGACCTGTTCCGAGGGGTCCCGACACTGCTCGTGATCCTGCTGATCGGCTTCGGCGTCCCCGCGCTGGACCTCTCCGGGGTGACCTCCTCGGTGATCGTCCTGGGCACCGCGGCGATCGTGCTGACGTACTCGGCCTACGTCGCGGAGGTGCTGCGCAGCGGCATCCTGTCGGTCCACCCGAGCCAGAGCGCTGCTGCCCGATCACTCGGCCTGACCTCCGGCCAGGCGCTGCGCTACGTCGTCCTCCCGCAGGGGGTCCGCAGGGTCATCCCGCCGCTGATGAACGACTTCGTCTCGCTGCTCAAGGACACGGGCCTGATCTCGGTACTGGGTGTGGTCGATGCGATCCGCGCCGCCCAGATCGAGTCCTCGCGGTCGTTCAACTACACCCCGTACGTGGTGGCGGCGATCCTCTTCCTCCTGCTCACGATCCCGTTGACGCGGCTCACCGACCGGTTCATGCACCGCTCGATCCAGCGCCAGAACGCCCAGGTGGGCGCATGACGACCCCGGCTCCCACCCCGGTGCTCAGCGTCGATGGTGTGTACAAGTCGTTCGGCTCCGAGCAGGTCCTGGAGGGCGTCTCGCTCGAGGTGCCCGAGCACACGGTCACTGTGCTGATCGGCGCGTCGGGGTCGGGCAAGTCCACGCTGCTGCGCTGCATCAACCTGCTGACGTCCGTGGACGACGGGGTGATCCGCCTGGACGGGTGGGACATCACCGACCCCGAGGTCGAGCCCGACGACGTGCGGCGCAAGGTCGGCATGGTCTTCCAGTCGTTCAACCTCTTCCCGCACCTGACGGTCCTGGACAACATCACGCTCTCCCCGCGCAAGGTGCACAAGGTCGCGAAACACCAGGCGGAGGCCGAGGGACTCGCGCTCCTGGAGCGCTTCGGCCTCGCGGACAAGGCCTCGCAGTACCCCGACCGGCTCTCCGGGGGACAGCAGCAGCGCGTGGCGATCGTGCGCTCCCTGGCGGTGTCGCCGCGGCTGATGCTCATGGACGAGGTGACCTCCGCGCTGGACCCGGTCCTGGTCAACGAGGTGCTGTCCACCGTGCGCGAGCTCAAGGCGGAGGGGATGACCATGGTCATCGCCACCCATGAGATGGGGTTCGCCGAGCAGGTGGCCGACGAGGTGTGCTTCCTGTCGGCGGGGACCATCGTCGAGCGCGGCGCCCCGCAGTCGCTGCTGCACGACCCCCAGGACCAGCGGACCCGGGACTTCCTGCGCCGGGTCCACGAGGCGGGGCGGCTCTAGCCCCTGGCGACCCCGTCCCGCCAGGCCGCCGGTAGGTGGTGGCCGCCGTTGGCCTGGGCTTGGCTCGGCTTGGCAGGATCGCCGGGGGAGCGCTCCCCAGCCGACGCTAACCGTGCCGGATCAACCCCCGCGCATGCTGATCCGGCTGCGTGGGCCACTTCTGGTCACGGATTTCGTCGTGTCGGATTTGGATCTGTGCGTGCCGACCTCTAGAGTGCGCTCCGTCCAGTCGGGACCTAGGTCCCGACGATATGCACCCCAAAGTCCTGAGGCGATCGAATGGAAGCAACGCCGAGCGTGGCGGTCTCCCTGCGAGGGCTGCGCAAGCAGTTCGGGCATGGGGACGCTGCTGTGGCCGCCGTCGACGGCGTTGACCTCGACGTCATGGACGGGGAGTTCCTCACGTTGCTCGGTCCGTCTGGCTCGGGCAAGACGACGGTCCTGCGCATGATCGCCGGTTTCGAGCTGCCCACCGCAGGCACGATCGAGCTGGCTGGCCAGGACGTCACCGCACTCGCGCCGTTCGACCGCAACGTCAACACCGTCTTCCAGGACTACGCCCTCTTCGGTCACATGACCGTCGCCCAGAACATCGAGTACGGGCTGAAGGTTGCCAAGGTGTCGAAGCCCGTGCGCAAGGCGCGGGTGGCCGAAGCGCTCGAGGCCGTTCGCCTCGGGTCCTACGGCGGGCGCAAGCCCAACCAGCTCTCCGGGGGCCAGCGGCAGCGGGTCGCCCTTGCTCGCGCCCTGGTCAACCGTCCCAAGGTGCTGCTCCTCGACGAACCCCTCGGCGCCCTGGACCTGAAGCTCCGCGAGCAGATGCAGGTCGAGCTCAAGGCGATCCAGCGCGAGGTCGGCATCACCTTCGTCTTCGTCACCCATGACCAGGAGGAGGCCCTGACCATGAGCGACCGGATCGCCGTGTTCAACGCGGGCCGGATCGAGCAGGTCGGCACGCCCACCGAGGTGTACGAGCAGCCGCGCACGCGTTTCGTCGCTGGCTTCGTCGGCACCTCGAACCTCCTGGAGGGCAAGTCGGCCGAGGCAGTGCTCGGACGCGACGAGTTGATCTCCGTGCGCCCCGAGAAGATCCGCCTGGCCGATGCAGCCGCGGAACCCGGCCCAGGGGAGCACGCCGTCAGCGGCGTGGTCCGCGAAGTGATCTACGTGGGCTCGGCCACCCGCTACCTGGTCGACCTTGCGGTCGGGGGAGAGCTGGCCGCGCTCGAGCAGAACGTCGACCGCCCCCGCACCGATGCCAGCCAGCTTCGCGGCCAACAGGTCACCCTCGTCTGGAGCCGCGAGTTCGAGACCCGGATCGGCGCGTAACCCGATCCCCACCAGATTTCCGCCGCGGCGTGCGGCGGATGACCCCAACACAAGGAGGTGGCAGGTGCGCACTTCGCGTCTGCTCAAGACCGCGGCGGCGAGTGCCGCGCTGGTGCTGTTCGCCACAGGCTGCAGCTCGTCATCCGATTCGGGCTCCGATGCCGCGGCGCCTGCCAGCTACGCGGGCCCCGTCGGCGAGGGCGAGGGGCAGGTCAACATCCTCGCCTGGCCCGGCTATGTCGTGCAGGATCCGGACAACGGCGTCGACTGGGTGACCGAGTTCGAGACGAACACCGGCTGCAAGGTGAACCTCAAGGAGTTCGGCACCTCGGATGAGGCGGTCAAGCTCATGCAGGGCGGCGGGTACGACGTCGTCTCAGCCTCCGGTGATGCCACCCTGCGGCTCGTGGCCAGCGACAGCGTCCAGCCGGTCAACACCAGCCTGGTCCCGAACTACGCCGACATCTTCCCGGGTCTGAAGGACAAGCCCTGGAACACCGTCGATGGGGTCAACTACGGCATCCCCCACGGACGCGGTGCCAACCTGCTCATGTACAACACCGAGACCGTCACCCCGGCCCCGACGTCCTGGAAGGACACCTTCGACCCGGCCTCCCCGTACGCCGGCAAGGTGACCGCCTACGACTCGCCGATCTTCATCGCCGACGCCGCCGTGTACCTGATGGCCACCCAGCCCGACCTGGGCATCACGGACCCCTACTCCCTCGACCAGAAGCAGTTCGATGCGGCGATCGCCGTCCTCGAGGCGCAGAAGCCGCTGGTGAGCGAGTACTGGTCGGACTACCTCAAGGAGATGGCGGCGTTCAAGTCGGGCACCTCGGTGCTGGGCACGACCTGGCAGGTCATCGTGAACGCGGCTCAGGCCGAGGGCACGAAGGTCGATGCCGTGAAGCCCTCCGAGGGTGCGACCGGCTGGTCGGACACCTGGATGGTCGCCAAGGACACGAAGAACATCAACTGCTCCTACGAGTGGCTGAACTGGATCGTCTCCCCGAAGACCAACGCCCAGGTGGCGGAGTACTTCGGTGAGGCCCCGGCCAACGCCAAGTCGTGCGCCGAGACGGCCAACACCGACCACTGCGCGCAGTTCCACGCGGACACCGAGGACTACTGGAGCGACGTGTACTACTGGAACACGCCGAGCACCAAGTGCCTCGACGGCCGTACCGACGTCCAGTGCGTCCCGTACGCCAAGTGGAGCGAGGCCTGGAGCGCCCTGCGCGCCTGAGCCATAGCCGCAGTCCGTGGGGGGCGGGTCACTCGCCCCCCACGGACATCCCGGACGCACCACAGCCATGACCCACGAACCAGGGGAGGGAGATCCAGATGGCCGTCGCAACGGAGGCGGGCATGACGCGCCGCGGCGCCGCTGCCCTGCATCGCCGCCCGGGCCTTCGCATCTCCGCGCTCCTGGTGCTCCCCATGTTCTGGCTCGTCGTGGGCTACCTCGGCGCGCTCGCGCTGCTCTTCGTGACGGCGTTCTGGACCATCGACGACTTCTCGGGCCAGGTGACGCGCCAGTTCACCCTCGACAACTTCTCGAACCTGTTCACCACCACGGCCTACCGCGGCCTGGTGCTGCGCACGGTCGGCATCGCGGCGGCAGTCACGGTGCTGTGCGTCGTGCTGGGCGTCCCCGTCTCGTTCTTCGTCGCGCGCATCGCGCCGAGGCGGTGGCGGCCGTTGCTGATCGCGCTGCTCGTCACTCCCCTGTGGGCCTCGTACCTGGTGAAGGTCTACGCCTGGCGGGCCATGCTGGAGCCGAACACGGGAGTTGTGGCGTGGATGCTGGCGCCCTTCGGTGGCAGCAGCCCCGGGTTCGGCACCGCGGCGATCATCCTCACGCTCACCTATCTCTGGTTGCCGTACATGATCCTGCCTGTCTACGCAGGCCTGGAGCGGCTGCCGGACTCGATCCTGGATGCCTCGGCCGACCTCGGCGCCAAGCCGGGGCGGACGATGCGCTCCATCGTGATCCCGTCCATCATGCCTGCGCTCGCTGCCGGTTCGATCTTCACGTTCTCCCTGAGCCTCGGTGACTACATCACAGCCAAGATCGTCGGGGGCAAGGTGACGATGATCGGCAACGTCGTCGAGCAGAACTACGTGACCAACCTGCCGTTCGCGGCGGCGATGGCGACCATCCCCGTCCTGATCATGGTCGTGTACCTCCTGGCAATCCGGCGCACCGGCGCCCTGGAAAGCCTGTAGGGAGGGCGAGCATGCACCTGACCCGACCGTTCAAGGCCTTCCTCGCACTGTTCACCGCAGCCGTCCTGGCCTTCATCTACATCCCGCTGGGTGTGGTGGTCATCGACTCCTTCTCGTCCTCGGGCTCCCTCACCTGGCCGCCCCCGGGATTCACCACGAAGTGGTGGCAGCAGGCGGTCGGCGACGATGCCATCCACTCCGCGCTGCTGACGTCGGTCGGCCTGGCCATGGTGGCGACGTTCATCGCGCTGATCCTCGGGACGTTGACCGCCCAGGCTCTGGGCAGGTACGCCTTCTTCGGCCGTGACGTCATCTCATTGCTGCTCATCCTGCCCCTGGCCCTGCCTGGCATCGTCACGGGCATCGCGTTCAACATCATGTTCACCAGCTACCTCGGTGGGCTCGGGTGGATGTCGCTGATCGTGGCGCACGCGACCTTCACCATCGTGGTCGTCTACAACAACTCGGTGGCCCGGCTGCGAAGGCTCGCACCGAACGTCGAGGAGGCCTCGATGGACCTCGGCGCCACGCGCACCCGGACCTACTGGTCGATCACCTTCCCGATGCTGCGCTCCGCGCTGGTTGCCGGCGCTGTCCTGGCCTTCGGCCTGAGCTTCGACGAGATCATCGTCACCACCTTCACGGCCGGCCCCGGGATCCAGACGCTTCCCATCTGGATCCTCACCAACCTCTTCCGCCCCGGCCAGGGTCCGCTGGTGGCCGTTGTGGCGGCCTTCCTCGTGCTGGTCTCCATCGGGCCGATCTACCTGGCCCAGCACCTGTCGCGCACCGACCGCTGAGTCACGACCGGAGGGCGGCTACGCGTCCCGAGCGGTGCTGTCGCTGGATGCAGGACGTTCAGATCGGCAGCGGGCGCAGGTGCCGCTCGGTGATCTCCCGCACCTTGGCCACGCGCCGGCGGTACTTCTCCTCGTCGAGGAACTCGGTGGCCATCCAGACGCGCACGATCTCGTGGGCCAGCGCTGACCCGATGATCTTGCCCCCGAGGCACAGGACGTTCGTGTCCGAGTGCGAACGGGCCAGCTCGGCGCAGAAGGGGTCCTGGCACACGGCCGCGTACACCCCGTGCACCCGGTTGGCGATCATCGCGCTGCCGTAGCCGACGCCGTCGACGAAGATCCCTCGGTCCACGGTTCCGGCGCCCACGGCCAGGGCGGCGGGATACACGGTGTCGGGCAGGTCGACTGCGTCGGTGCTCGGCGCCCCGAAGTCGGCGATGTCGTGGCCCTGGCTGGCCAGGACCTCCTTGATCTCCTCCTTCAACGCGAATCCGGCGTGGTCACTGGCGAGGGCGATCCTCATCAGGGGCTCCTCTCATCTGGTTCTCGCGAGTCTGGCACGGCGGCCGCCGGGTAGGGAAGGTGTGGGCCACTGCCAGATCGGGTGTGGGTTTGTATCCGAGTCTATTGTATTGCATCTGTATGGGTGCTATGGTCCTGTACTAACGGACAGATACGGAAGTGACCGGATCACCCGCGGTCACGGTCCCACCCGTCGCCATCGCCCCCGGGCCGAACGCAAGGAGACACCGCATGACCCTTCTGTACCTCGTCAGACACGGCGAGACCGAGTGGAGCAAGTCCGGCCAGCACACCTCCATCACCGACCTGGACCTCACGGAACGCGGCGTGGAACAGGCCACGTCCCTGCACTCCCGGCTCGACCCGGCCGACTTCGACCTGGTCCTGTCCAGCCCTCGCCTGCGCGCCCAGCGCACGGCCCGGTTGGCCGGCTTCGAGGACTTCGAGGTCGACGAGGACCTCGCGGAGTGGTACTACGGCGACTTCGAGGGCCTGACCAGCGAGCAGATCCGCCGGGAGCACCACGGCTGGAGGATCTGGTTCAACGGCTGCCCCGGTGGCGAGTCCGCCGCCGAGGTCCGGGCCCGACTGACCCGTGTGGCCACCCGGGTGCGCGCCTCCGGCGCGGAGCGCGCAATCTGCTTCGGGCACGGCCACGCATCGCGAGTGCTGGCGCTCTCCTGGCTGGACTTCCCGATGGTCTTCGGCCAGAGCCTCCCCCTCGAGGTGGCCAGCGTGTCCGTCATGGGCCACGAGAAGGAGTCAGCAGCCGTCATCCGCTGGAACAGCTGAGCTGCGATCGACAGCCGCGCAGCGCGTCACTGACCCCATCTTCCTTCAGGAGGTATCCATGCAGGCGCACCTTCGTCGACATCATGTTGATTTCTTTCCGCTTGGTGTTGACATGCGTGGGAGTATGGGTGTTCACTACACCTATACGGAAGCAAACGGAGGTAAACAGATGTACGCAGAGGAACGGCAGGCGGCGATCGTGAGCCGGGCGAGGGTGGCCGGTCGCGTCGAGGTGGCCGAGTTGGCTGAGTCCTTCGACGTGACCCCGGAGACCGTGCGCCGCGACCTGACCGCCCTGGAGCGGGCGGGCCTGCTGCGCCGGGTGCACGGTGGGGCCATCGTGGTCGACCTCTTCGGGTTCGAGCCCGCCCTGGCCGTGCGCGAGTCGGTGCACACCGCGGAGAAGGCCCGGATCGCAGAGCGTGCCCTCGCGCTGCTGCCGGAGGAGGGCGCAATCGCCCTCGATGCCGGCTCCTCGACCTACCGCCTCGCCGAGCTGATGCCCGCGGATCGCGCCCTGACCGTCGTGACCAACAGCCTCCCGATCGCCTCGCTGCTGGCCAACCGCAGCGCCCTGACCGTCCACATGGTCGGCGGCCGGGTGCGTGGCCGGACGCTGGCGTGCGTGGAGAACGCGGCGCTGGAGTACCTGCGCACGGTCTTCGTCGATGTTGCCTTCCTGGGCATCAACGGCTTCTCGATCGACCGGGGCCTGACGACTCCCGACAGTGCCGAGGCTGCGGTCAAGGCAGCTTTCGTCTCCTCGGCCCGGCGCAGCGTCCTGCTCGCCGACCACACGAAGTTCGGTTCCGACCACTTCGCCCACGTTGCCGATCTCGCCGAGATCGACGTGATCGTCACCGATTCAGCCCTATCCGATGAGGCCGTCTCCGAGATCGAGGCGGCCGGACCCCAGGTGGTACGCGCATGATCGTCACAGTCACGTTCAACCCGAGCCTCGACCGCACGATGGCGTTCCAGACGCTCGTTCGCGGAGAGGTCCTGCGGGCTGACTCCACCCTGGAGGATCCGGGAGGCAAGGGTGTCAACGTCACCCGCTTCCTGACCGCCCACGGCACCGACTCGATCGCCGTGCTCCCCGCCGGCGGGCCGATGGGACACGCCCTGATCTCCGCCCTGGACGAGGCGGGGATCCCGCACCGGGCCATCCCGATCGCCGGGCGGACCCGCGCGAACGTGGCGGTCGTCGAGCCCGACGGCACGACGACCAAGCTCAACGAGGCCGGCCCCGTGCTCTCGGCTGCCGAGCTCGATGCCCTTGTCGGGGCTGTGGCTGAGCTGGCCACCCAGGGCGGGTGGGTCGTGGTCGCAGGCAGCCTGCCGACCGGGCAGTCCACCGACGTCGTGCTGCGCGTCGCCGAGGTCGCGCGCGCTGCCGGGTCGAAGTTCGGCCTCGACATCAGCGGTCAGGCCCTCGCCGACGGGCTCGCGGCCAAGCCGGACCTCATCAAGCCCAACGAGGAGGAGCTCGGCGAGATCCTCGGACGTGAGCTGACCACCGAGGCCGAAGTCCTGGCCGGATGCGACGAGGCCCGCGCCCGTGGCGCCGCCGCCGTGATCTGCAGCCTCGGCTCCAAGGGCGCTGTGCTCGTCGACGGCAACGGCAGCTGGCACGGCACGGGACCCAGGGTCTCCGTGCAGAGCACGGTCGGCGCCGGCGACAGCCTTCTCTCCGGCTTCCTGCACGCGGGTGGTTCGGGCCCGGACGCCCTTCGCATGGGCATCGCCTGGGCCACCGCAGCAGTCCAGACCCCCGGGACGGGCATTCCGTCAGCCGGGTTGATCGACCCCACCGCCGTGGAGGTGAGCGCCATCGCCACTGCATCCGAATGACGCAACGCCCCCGCAGTACCCCATGAATGCACACCAAATGGAGGTCAGTTCAATGCAGGTATCAACCATTCAGCTCGTCGAGTTGGATCTCGACGGCTCGGCCACCACGAAGGACGCGGCCGTTGATCGCCTCGTCGCCGTGGCTGCGGCCGCTGGTCGGGCAAGTGACCCGGCACAACTGCGTTCAGACGTAGCGGCCCGCGAGGAGCTGCTCCCGACCGGCATCGAGGGCGGGATCGGCATCCCGCACGCCCGCTCGACCGGGATCGACGAGCCCACGGTCGTGTTCGGACGCTCCACCAACGGGATCGACTGGGGCGCCGCTGATGGCCCAGCTCATCTGGTGTTCCTCATCGCGGTGCCTGAGGGCGCCGGCGACGAGCACCTGCAGATCCTGGCCAGCCTGTCGCGCTCCCTGATGAAGCCCGAGTTCCGCGACACGCTGCTCAAGGCCACCGACCCCCAGGTCGTGGTCGACACGATCAATGCCGCGGCAGCGCCCGCGGAACCCGCTGCGGCCGCCGCGCCAGTGACGGCAGCAGCAGCCTCCGTGGCGGCAGCCGCGCCCGCGCCGACTCCGAAGGAGAAGAAGTCGATGAAGTTCGTTGGGGTGACGTCCTGCCCGACAGGAATCGCCCACACCTACATGGCCGCCGAGGCCCTCGAGCAGGCGGCCAAGGACGCCGGCCACGAGATCTCGATCGAGACCCAGGGCTCGGGCGGCTTCAAGAAGCTCGACCCCGCCGTGATCGCGGCCGCTGATGGCGTGATCTTCGCCAACGACGTCGAGGTGCGCGACAAGGGCCGGTTCGCCGGCAAGCCGACGCTCTCGTCAGGCGTGAAGCGCGCGATCAACGACGCCCCCGCGATGATCGCGGAGGCAGTGGCCGCCGTCGAGGCCGGTCCGGTCCCCGCGGGCACGGCTGCCGCTGCCGCGGCATCCGCGAGCTCCGGTGGCATGGCGACGAAGGTCGAGGAAGGGCACTGGGGCATCCGCCTGCGGGGCTACCTGATGACCGGTGTCTCCTACATGATCCCGTTCGTCGCCGGCGGCGGCATCCTGATCGCCCTGAGCTTCATGCTCGGCGGCTACGAGATCGTCGAGGTCAACGGCGACGTCCCCGGGTTCATCGACCAGTTCAGCCTGTTCACCTCCACGACTGGGCCGGGCTCATGTTCATCCTCGGCGCCGTCGCATTCGGCTTCCTGAACGCGGTACTCGCCGGGTTCATCGCCTACGCCATCGCCGACCGGCCAGGTCTGGTGCCCGGCTTCGTCGCTGGTGTTGCGGCCGGCACGATCGGTGCTGGCTTCCTCGGCGCCATCGTCGGCGGACTCACCGGTGGTTTCATCGCGCGGTGGATGTCGCAGCTCAACGTGCCCAAGGCGATCCGCGGCGTCATGCCGGTCGTGATCATCCCGCTGGTGGCGACCTTCCTCAACGGCGCCCTCATGCTCACTGTCCTGGGCAAGCCGCTGGCTGCTGTGCAGAACGGCCTCACCGACTGGCTCAACGGACTCTCGCGGTGCGAACCTGATCCTGCTCGGCGCCATCCTCGGCCTGATGATGGCCTTCGACATGGGCGGCCCGGTCAACAAGACCGCCTACGTCTTCGCCACGCTGAACCTGACCACCGCGATCGCCGACAACAACGGCCCGGCCCTGCAGATCATGGCCACCGTGATGGCTGCCGGCATGGTTCCCCCGCTGGCGATGGCGCTGTCCTCGACGGTGCTCCGGCCCAAGCTGTACACCGAGGCCGAGCGTGAGAACGGCAAGGCCGCATGGCTGCTCGGTGCCTCGTTCATCACCGAGGGTGCGATCCCGTTCGCCGCGTCCGACCCGCTGCGGGTCATCCCGTCGCTCATGGCTGGCAGCGCCCTCACCGGCGCCCTGGTCATGGCCTTCGGGTGCGAGCTTCGGGCACCGCACGGCGGCATCTGGGTCATCTCGCTGATCTCCAACCCGCTGCTCTACATCGCCGCGATCGCCGCCGGCACCGCGCTCAGCGCCTTCCTGGTCACGCCCTGAAGTCCCGGAACCCGATCACCGACGAGGCGATCGAGGAGTCCCTGACCCACGCTGCGATCGCCTGATCACCATCGGGAGAGCGCACAACTGAAGATCACGGACCGACGGGCACATAGCGGGTTCCCGTCACACGGACCAGGGGCTGGCACATAGCGGGTGCCAGCCCCTGGACTGTGTGCACCCTAATGCCAGACCGGCCCCGTGCGTCGGCCCGCGTACCGCAACGTGAGGTCAGGACTGCGAGGCGCCGATGAGGCTCTCGTCGGCGCTCGTCTCCTCAGGGGCCGCGGTGCGAACCCGACGATCAGCTGGTCCGCGTCGACTCGAGGAACGAGCCTGACTCGTCGCCCACTGGTCCAGGCTGGTCCACGCGGTCCGGCTGCGGTGGCCGATCCAGTAGACCCGGGCGCGCAGGGCGACAAGGACCGCTGCCATGAGGGTCAGCACAGTGAGGGGCGAGGGCAAACCCGGCATCGGGATCGACGGCAGCCACTGGCTCAGGGAGCGGGACTGGATCGGTGCTGTGGGAGCGTCGTCGGCCTTGGCTGCGGCCACCTCACGGTTGACCGGCAGCTTGCCCTTGGCCGGGAGTTCGGCGATGGTGCGGTCGAACTGGGGGGCCGGGGCTGAGGGGTCGACCAACGTGCCGACGGGGCTGAGCTTGTCGACGTTCGCGAAGCCCCAGTCCAGGAGCCTCTCGGGCGTCGTGTACGTGTTGCCGCCGATGTTCAACAGGCTGACCATGAGCCGACGACCGTCTCGCTCGGCAGCACCCACGTACGTGCGGCGGGCCTGGCTGGTGTACCCGGACTTGCCGCCCAGGGATCCCTCGAACCCGTCGTTCACCGTCCGGTTGTGGTTGTAGATCGGGTAGATGACCCGCTTGCCGCCCTCCCGTTTCCCGGGGAACTCAACGGAGCGCAGCTTCAGGTAGGACGCGATCTCCGGGTTGGCGAACGCTGCACGGCCGATCAGCGCCAGGTCGTAGGCGGTCGTGAACTGGCCGTCGGCGTCCAGCCCGCTGGGGTTCTTCACAGTGGTGTTCTTCGCACCCAATCGGGCGGCCTCGGCGTTCATCTGCTCCACGGTGACGTCGATGCCGCCATTCGCGCGGGCCAGGGCCTGTGCTGCGTCGTTGGCGCTCGGCAGGAGGGCCGCGTGCAGCAGGTCAGACACCTTGTAGGTCAGCCCGTTGTAGAGGACGACCCGGTTCCCTTCAGCGACCTCGTCGGCCTTGACGGCGCGGTATGGCTGGTCCGGGGCGAGCCGCGGGACCACCGTCAGCGCCGTCAGGAGCTTCAGCGTCGAGGCCGGGCGCAGCTTCCGGTCCGGGTCCTGCATCGCGAGGATGTCGCCGGAGTCCATGTCGGCCAGGACCCAGCCCTTCGTCGCCACGTCTGGCAGCGCCGAGGTTCCCTCGGCGGCGTTCACCACAGGCCTGCTCTTCGCCTCGGCGGCCGGGACGGTCGAGGAGGCGTTCGCGGCAGGCGCAGGGCTCGGATCCACGGTGGGCAGTCCCGCGGCGGCGTGCGCAGGCAGCAGCACTGCGGCGGACAGAGTGAGCGCGGCAAGCACGCGGGAAGTAGCACTCATAACGCGTCACAGGCTAAGCGCGCGCACGCGCCGTTCCGGGGAATGACGCGGCATTGCGCACACGGCAATCGCCGACGGGTCGATCGAATCGGCCACGGGGTGACCGGAATCGGACATCCCCACCAGCAGCCGACCTCGCACGGCCTCCGTTGGCGACCGGCCTCGCGTGGACCGACCGATCAGCCGCGGTAGATCAGCGCGCGCTTGACTTCCTGGATCGCCTTGGTGACCTCGATGCCGCGGGGGCAGGCATCGGTGCAGTTGAAGGTGGTCCGGCAGCGCCAGACGCCCTCCTTGGAGTCCAGGATCTCCAGGCGCTGCTCGGCGCCCTCGTCACGACTGTCGAAGATGAAGCGGTGCGCGTTGACGATGGCCGCCGGCCCGAAGTACTGACCGTCGGTCCAGAAGACCGGACACGACGTCGTGCAGCACGCACACAGGATGCACTTGGTGGTGTCGTCGAAGATCGCACGGTCCTCGGCCGACTGCACGCGCTCCTTGGTGGGCTCGTTCCCGGTGGTGATCAGGAACGGCATGATCTCGCGGAAGGACTTGAAGAACGGCTCCATGTCGACGACGAGGTCCTTCTCCAGCGGCAGGCCCTTGATCGCCTCGATGATGATGGGCTTCTTCGCGTTGAGGTCCTTGATCAGGGTCTTGCAGGCCAGCCGGTTGCGGCCGTTGATCCGGATGGCGTCCGAGCCGCAGATGCCGTGGGCGCACGAGCGCCGGAAGGTGAGCGTCCCGTCCTGCTCCCACTTGATCTTGTGCAGGGCGTCGAGGATCCGGTCGGTCGGGAACACGTCGACCGTGAAGTCCTGCCAGAACGGCTCCGGGCCCTCGTCGGGCAGGAACCGGCGCACCCGGACCGTCACGGGGAACGGCTGCGGGATGTCGGTGGCGGCGGGGGCCGGTGCGGGGGCGGTGGGGGCGTCGGTGGCCATCAGTACTTGCGCTCCATCGGCTGGTAACGGGTGACTGTGACGGGCTTGTAGTCCAGGCGGATCGACACCGATCCGTCCGGGCCCACATCGCGGTAGGCCATGGTGTGCACCATGAAGTTCTCGTCGTCGCGGGTCTGGTAGTCCTCGCGGGCGTGCCCGCCGCGCGACTCCTTGCGGGCCAGCGCCCCGACCACGAGCAGCTCGGCGAGGTCGAGGAGGAATCCCAGCTCGATGGCCTCGAGCAGGTCGGTGTTGTACCGGGCGCCCTTGTCGTGGATGGCGACATTGGCGAACCGCGCGCGCAGGGCGCGCACGTCGTTGAGCGCCTGGGTGAGCGTCTCCTCGGTGCGGTAGACCTGCGCGTTGAAGTCCATGGTCTCCTGCATGGCCCGGCGGATGTCGCCGACCCGCTCGGTTCCCGTGCTGTTGACGAGCTGGCTGACCATGGCCTCGACGCGGGTCGCGCCCACCGGGGGCAGGTCGACGAAGTCAGCGGTCTCGGCGTACTTCGCGGCGGCGATCCCGGCCCGCCGGCCGAACACGTTGATGTCGAGCAGGGAGTTGGTGCCCAGGCGGTTGGCGCCGTGCACGCTGACGCACGCGCACTCGCCAGCGGCGTACAGGCCGGGGACGACCCGGTCGTTGTCGGCCAGGACCTCGGTGTTCACGTTCGTCGGGATGCCGCCCATCGCGTAGTGCGCGGTCGGGAACACCGGCACCATCTCGGTGATCGGGTCCACGCCCAGGTACGTGCGCGAGAACTCGGTGATGTCGGGCAGCTTCTCCTCGATCTGCGCAGCCGGCAGGTGCGTGAGGTCGAGGTAGACGTAGTCCTTGTGCGGACCGGCGCCCCGGCCCTCGCGGACCTCCTGGACCATCGCGCGGGCGACCATGTCGCGCGGGGCGAGGTCCTTGATGGTGGGGGCGTAGCGCTCCATGAACCGCTCGCCGGAGGCGTTGCGCAGGATGCCGCCCTCGCCGCGGGCGCCCTCCGTGAGCAGGACGCCGAGACCGGCCAGGCCCGTGGGGTGGAACTGGTAGAACTCCATGTCCTCCAGCGGCAGGCCCTGGCGGTAGACGATGGCCATGCCGTCACCGGTGAGGGTGTGGGCGTTCGACGTGGTCTTGAACACCCGGCCGAAACCGCCGGTGGCGAACACCACGGACTTGGCCTGGAAGGTGTGGATCTCACCGGTGGACAGCTGGTAGGCCACCACTCCGGCGGTCCGGGTCTCGCCGTCGACCTCGTTGAGCAGGAGGTCCAGGACGTAGTACTCGTCGTAGAACTCCACACCCTGCTTGATGCAGTTCTGGTAGAGCGTCTGCAGGATCATGTGGCCGGTGCGGTCGGCGGCGTAGCAGGCCCTGCGCACGGCGGCCTCGCCATGGTTGCGGGTGTGACCGCCGAAGCGGCGCTGGTCGATGCGCCCCTCGGGCGTGCGGTTGAACGGCAGGCCCATCTTCTCCAGGTCGATGACCGCGTCGATGGCCTCCTTGCACATGATCTCGGCGGCATCCTGGTCGACCAGGTAGTCACCACCCTTGATCGTGTCGAAGGTGTGCCACTCCCAGTTGTCCTCCTCGACGTTCGCCAGTGCGGCGCACATGCCGCCCTGGGCCGCACCGGTGTGCGAGCGCGTCGGGTAGAGCTTGGTGAGCACCGCGGTGCGCACGCGGGGACCGGACTCGAGGGCTGCGCGCATCCCGGCGCCGCCCGCGCCAACGATCACGACGTCGTAGGTGTGGTTCTGCATGGCTCGCGCCACTCTCCGATCAGGCGATGTTGGGGTCGAAGGTGAAGATCACCAGGGTCCCCAGGACGAGGGTGAAGACGATGGCAACCGTCAGCAGGGTCAGCAGCCAGAAGCGCGTCTTGGGCTTCTCGGCGTAGTCGCTGATGATCGTGCGCATGCCGTTGCCTCCGTGGAGCATGGCCAGCCAGAGCTGCAGGAGGTCCCACGCCTGCCAGAAGGGGCTGGACCAGCGGCCGGCCACGAAGCCGAAGTTGATGCGCTGCACCCCGCCGTCGAGGATGTTCATGATCAGCAGGTGACCCAGGACGAGGAACACCAGCACCAGGCCGGAGATCCGCATGAAGATCCAGGAGTAGCGCTCGTAGTTGCTGCTGCTCCGCGAGGTCCTCGCGCTGCGCGGGTCGGCGATCTCAAGGCTCATGATGTGCTCCCGAAGAGGGCCTCGACGGTGTGCTTGAGCATGAAGTAGGCCCCGGGGATCATGATGAGCAGCCAGATCACCACGATCGAGCGGAACATCGCCTTCTGGTGGCGCGGGCCCTCGGCCCAGAAGTCCACGAGGATGATCCGGATGCCGTTGAGTGCGTGGTACAGGACCGCGGCGACCAGGCCGACCTCCAAGAGGTTGACGATCGGGGTCTTGTAGCTGGCGATCACCATGTCGTAGGCGTCCGGGGAGACGCGCACGAGGGCGGTGTCCAGGACGTGGACGAGGAGGAAGAAGAACACCGCGACACCGGTGATGCGATGGGCCACCCAGGACCACATCCCCTCACCTCCGCGGTACAGGGTCCCCGCAGGCGCACTGGCCATCGGTGGAGCCTCCTAGGTCGGGAGTGGGCGCACGTGGCGGGGCATCCGCCACATGATGGGCAGTCTAGTCCCGAGCCGCTCGGGTGCATGGGCGAGGATGCCCCCGCAGTCCGCGAAGGTCCGGGTCCTTGGTCCCTCCTGGACGGGACGGGGTGCGGCACGACTCCCGTGCTGCCCGGGCCTAGCCTTGGGGCCATGGCAATCACCGAGTCCGGACGTCCGTTCGCCCCCCTCTACGACGCCGAGTCGCGCGCCGGTGCCGACCCCGCCCTGATCGGTGCCCCGGGGGAGTATCCCTACACGCGTGGCGTGTACCCGTCGATGTACACCGGCCGGCCCTGGACCATGCGCCAGTACGCCGGGTTCGGCACGGCCGCGGAGTCGAACGCCCGCTACCACCAGCTGATCGGCGCCGGCCAGACCGGCCTGTCGGTCGCATTCGACCTGCCGACGCAGATGGGCTACGACTCCGACCACCCGCTCGCATCGGGCGAGGTCGGCAAGGTCGGTGTGGCCATCGACTCGATCGACGACATGCGGACCCTGTTCGACGGCCTGCCGCTGGACAAGGTCTCGACGTCCATGACGATCAACGCCCCGGCGGCCGTCCTGCTGCTGGCGTACCAGATCGTCGCCGAGGAGCAGGGCATCCCCGGCTCGGCGCTCACCGGGACCATCCAGAACGACGTGCTGAAGGAGTACATCGCCCGCGGCACCTACATCTACCCGCCGGCGGCCTCCCTGCGACTGATCACCGACATCTTCGGCTACTGCGCCGATGAGCTGCCCAAGTGGAACACCATCTCGATCTCGGGCTACCACATGGCCGAGGCCGGGGCCACGCCCGCGCAGGAGATCGCATTCACCCTCGCCGACGGCATCGAGTACGTGAAGGCGGCCATCGCCGCCGGCCTGGACGTGGATGACTTCGCCCCACGGCTTGCGTTCTTCTTCGTCTCGCGGACCAGCCTGCTCGAGGAGGTCGCGAAGTTCCGCGCTGCACGGCGGATCTGGGCCCGGGTCATGCGCGAGGAGTTCGGCGCGAAGAACCCCAAGTCGATGATGCTGCGCTTCCACACCCAGACCGCCGGTGTGCAGCTGACCGCCCAGCAGCCCGAGGTGAACATGGTCCGCGTGGCCATCCAGGCCCTGGCTGCGGTGCTCGGCGGGACGCAGAGCCTGCACACGAACTCCTTCGACGAGGCCATCGCGCTGCCGACCGAGAAGGCCGCCCGCCTGGCCCTGCGCACCCAGCAGGTGATCGCCTACGAGTCCGACGTGTGCAAGACGGTCGACCCGTTCGCGGGCTCCTACGCCATCGAGTCCCTGACCGACGAGGTCGAGGCCGCGGCGCAGGAGCTCATGGACAAGATCACCGAGCTCGGCGGGGCTGTCGCGGCGATCGAGAACGGGTTCCAGAAGTCCGAGATCGAGCGCTCGGCCTACCGGATCGCGAACGAGATCGACTCCGGGGAGCGGGTGGTCGTCGGTGTGAACAAGTTCACGATCGACACCGACGAGCCCTACGAGCCCCTGCGGGTCAACCCGGCGATCGAGGCTGAGCAGCGGGCCCGATTGGAGAAGCTGCGTGCCGAGCGGGGCGACATCAGCGCGCTCCTGGAGGCCGTCCGGGAGGCCGCGCGCGGCTCGGAGAACGTCCTCTACCCGATGAAGGAGGCCCTGAAGGCGCGGGCCACTGTGGGCGAGGTGAGCACGGCGCTGCGCGACGTGTGGGGTGAGTACGTCCCGCACGACGTCTTCTGAGCCGGAGATGCTGCGGCCCAGAGCAGCGCAGAGCGCAGGACCTCCGGCGAAGCCGTGGGGACGTTCGGCGCGGAATCGTGATCGAATCGTGTCCCTCGCCACGGGCTCGATGGTCAGGACCTCCCGGATCGCGCGGGTAAAATCGTGACCTGACGTGGTCTGGCGCCGGATGGGCGCCTCGTTGAATGGATATGGAGAACGTATGAAGACTCGTTTGCTCGCCGTGGGCGCCGTCGCAGCGCTGGCACTTGCCGCCTGTGGTTCGGCCCCGGAGGAGAACGCCGCCGAGGGTTCGGCCCCGGCCGCCTCTGGCAGCGCTGCTGCCGCCGCATTCCTGGGGTGCATGGTCACCGACCAGGGCGGCATCGACGACCGTTCGTTCAACGCCTCCGCGTGGAAGGGCCTGGAGGCAGCCGCCGCGGCCACCGGCATCGAGGTCAAGTACGTGACCAGCAAGTCCGAGTCGGACTACACCCCCAACGTCAACAGCCTCGTGGCCGAGGACTGCGGCAACATCGTGACCGTCGGCTTCTCGCTGGGCGACGCCACCGCGACCGCGGCCAAGGCCAACCCGGATGAGCGCTTCGCGATCGTCGACGAGAACCCCGATGGCGATCCCGACACCGACGGCCCCCAGCCGATCGACAACGTCCAGCCGCTGCTGTTCAACACGGCTGAGGCCGCCTACCTGGCCGGCTACCTGTCGGCGGGCATGACCGAGACCGGCACGGTGGGCACGTTCGGCGGCATCAAGCTCCCGACTGTCGCGGTGTTCATGGACGGCATGGCTGACGGCATCGCCAAGTACAACGAGGACAACGGCACCGACGTCAAGCTGCTCGGCTGGGACAAGGAGAAGCAGGACGGCCTGTTCGCCGGCAAGTTCGACTCCCCGACCGACGGCAAGAACCTGGCCAAGAACCTGATCCAGCAGGGTGCGGACATCATCATGCCCGTCGCCGGCGGCACCGGGCTCGGCGCTGCGGCTGAGGCTCAGGCCTCGGGTGGCAAGGTCTCCATCATCTGGGTCGACCAGGACGGCTACGAGTCCGCCTCCCAGTACAAGGACGTCTTCCTGACGACCGTGGAGAAGAACATCGCCAACGCCGTTGAGAAGTCCACGACGGACACCGTGAACGGTGCCTACAGCAACGCGCCGTACATCGGCACGCTGGCGAACGACGGCGTCGGGCTGGCCCCGTACCACGACTTCGAGTCGAAGGTCCCGGCCGAGCTGACCGCCAAGATCGAGGAGCTCAAGGCGCAGATCATCGACGGCACCATCAAGGTGGAGTCGACCAACTCGCCCCAGGGCAGCTGATACTCCCTGATCGCTCGACGAAGCCCCCCGCGCGCAGCGCCGGGGGGCTTCGTCGCGTCCGGGGCGAATCATGGCGAATCGCCGATGGCTGAGCAGGAGTTGGAGGCTGACTGATCGCTAGGGTGCGATCAGTCCACACCTGGAGTCGGAGGTAGCAGCGTGCGACTGGAGCTGCAGGGAATCACCAAGCGGTTCGGCACCTTCACGGCGAATGACTCGATCGACCTGGTCATCGAGCCGGGCGAGATCCACTGCCTGCTCGGCGAGAACGGTGCCGGGAAGTCCACGCTGATGAACACCCTGTTCGGGCTGTACCGGCCGGAGGAGGGCAAGATCCTCATCGACGGCCAGGAGGTGCACTTCCACGACCCCGGCGACGCGATGGATGCCGGGATCGGCATGGTCCATCAGCACTTCATGCTGGTGCCGGTCTTCACGGTCGCGGAGAACGTGATGCTGGGCCACGAGCTGACCAAGGGGGCGTTCCTCGACATCGAGGGCGCCCGCAACCAGGTGCTGGAGCTGTCGCAGAAGTACAACCTCGAGGTCGATCCCGACGCCCTGGTCGAGGACCTGCCCGTGGGCGTGCAGCAGCGCGTGGAGATCATCAAGGCCCTGGTCAAGGACGCCCAGATCCTCATCCTCGACGAGCCGACCGCGGTGCTGACGCCCCAGGAGACCGACGAGCTGCTCGAGATCATCCGGCAGCTCAAGGCCAGCGGCCGGTCCGTGGTGATGATCAGCCACAAGCTGCGCGAGATCAAGGCGGTCGCGGACCGGATCACGGTCATCCGCCGGGGCAAGGTCGTCGGCACGGCGCTGCCCACCGACTCGGAGACCGAGCTCGCCACGATGATGGTCGGCCGGGCGGTGAGCCTGAAGGTGGACAAGGCCGCGGCGGCACCGAAGGACGTCGTCCTGGAGGTGCGCGGACTGACCGTGCGCTCGGAGACGGGCCAGGCCGTGGTCGACAACGTCGACCTCGACGTGCGCAGCGGGGAGGTCGTCTGCATCGCCGGGGTCCAGGGAAACGGCCAGACCGAGCTGACGCAGGCGATCCTCGGACTGCAGCACTCCGTGACGGGGTCGGCCAAGCTCAAGGGCGCGGAACTGGTGGGCCGCTCGACGCGCCACATCCTGGACTCGGGGATCGGGTTCGTCCCCGAGGATCGCTCCGATGACGGACTGGTGGGGAAGTTCTCCATCGCCGAGAACATGATCCTCGACCAGTACAAGCAGCCGCCGTTCGCCAAGGGCCTGATGATGAAGCCGTCGGTGATCGCGGCCAACGCCGAGGAGAAGGCCAAGGAGTTCGACGTCCGGACCACCGGCGTGCAGCTTCCGGCCACGTCGCTGTCGGGTGGCAACCAGCAGAAGGTCGTGCTCGCCAGGGAGCTCTCGAAGCCGGTCGTGTCGCTGTTCATCGCCTCCCAGCCCACCCGCGGGGTCGACGTCGGGGCCATCGAGTTCGTCCACAAGCGCGTCATCGCCGAACGGGACGCCGGGGTGGCCGTCCTGATCGTCTCCACCGAGCTCGACGAGGTCGCGGCCCTCGCCGACAGGGTGGTGGTCATGTACCGCGGCAAGATCATCGGCATCGTCCCGCCGGACACACCGCGCGGAGTCCTGGGCCTGATGATGGCCGGGGTGCCGCAGGATGCAGCCGCACACGGCGCGGGTCCCGCGAACGGGCAGGAGGTCGCGCAGTGAGCAGCACCGAGCTGATGACCGAGGTCACCGCGCCCGTCCCCGAGCCGAAGAAGAGCCGTCGGGGGTGGATCGACCAGCTCGTGCTCTACGCGCTGTCGTTCCTGCTGGCGCTGGTGATCAGCGGGCTCCTCATCGCCTTCGCGGACCCTGACGTCCGGGCTGCGGGCAAGTACTTCTTCTCCGCCCCGATGGACACGATCAGCGCCGCGTGGACCTCGGTGTCCGAGGCCTACAGGGCGCTCTTCTCCGGCTCGGTGATCAACTTCGGCGCCTACACGGTGGGCGACGCGCTCAAGCCCTTCACCGAGACCCTCTACACGTCCACATCCCTGATCCTCGCGGGCCTCGCGGTGGCCCTGCCGTTCCGCGCGGGCCTGTTCAACATCGGCGCGCAGGGCCAGCTGATCATGGGCGCGATCCTCGCCGGCTACGTCGGCTTCGCGGTCTCGATGCCCTTCCCGATCCACCTGATCGTGGCCATCCTCGCCGGCATCCTCGGCGGTGCCATCTGGGGTGGGATCGCCGGTGTGCTCAAGTCCCAGACCGGGGCCCATGAGGTGATCGTGACGATCATGCTCAACTGGATCGCGATCTACTTCCTGCAGTTCCTGCTCACCAAGGATGCGTTCCAGCGACCGGGACGGGACGACCCCCTGAGCCCGCCAGTGCTCTCGTCGGCGCGCCTGCCCAGGATCCTGGGGGAGGACTACCGGCTGAACCTGGGCTTCCTGCTGGCGCTCGCCGCTGCCGCCTTCGTGTGGTGGCTCCTGGAGCGCTCGACGATCGGGTTCGAGTTCCGTGCGGTCGGGGCCAACCCGAACGCGGCCCGGACCGCGGGCATCAACGTGAAGCGTGCGCTGGCCGGCGTGATGATCATCGCCGGTGGCCTGGCGGGCATGGCCGGCGCCAACCAGATCCTCGGTGGCGCCACCGAGTACGCGATGGGCAACGGGATAGCCGGTGAGATCGGGTTCGACGCCATCACCGTCGCGCTGCTCGGCAAGAGCAACCCGATCGGGGTGGTGTTCGCCGGCATCCTGATGGGCGGGTTGCGGGCCGGCGGCTCGTCGATGCAGGCCGCAACCTCGACGCCCATCGACATCGTGCTGGTCGTCCAGTCGCTGATCGTGCTGTTCCTGGCAGCACCACCCCTTGTCCGCAAGATCTTCCGCCTCCGGGCGCCGAGCGCCGAGTAGAAGGAGCCGATCACGATGGCAATCGACACCACTGCTGCACCGGCCGCACCGGCCGCCGAGCCGGATGTGCTCCTGCCGGTCTCCTACAAGGCCCCGATCATCATGGGCGTCCTGGGGTTGCTCGCGACCGTCTTCTTCGGAGTCAGGGGGACCTCGGGCGAGACCACGACATTCGTCCTGGCGATGCCCGGCGACACCATCACGCTGCCGGACCTGACCGTCCCCTCCAAGGCGTTCGCCCTTCTGATGGGGCTGGTCTGCCTGGGCATCGCCGGCCTGTCCCTGATGTGGGCACGAAAGCGCAAGCCGACCCCGGGGTGGGCGATCGCGGCCTTCGGGATCGCATTCATGATGTCCTTCCTGACCTGGGTGGTGTCGGGCAAGTCCATCCCGCTGACCGGCCTGCTCCAGGGGTCCCTGCTGCTCAGCGTCCCGCTGATCTTCGGCGCCCTGTCCGGTGTCCTGTGCGAGCGTGCCGGCGTGGTGAACATCGCCATCGAGGGCCAGCTGCTCGCCGGGGCCTTCCTCTCCGCGGTGGTCGGCTCGCTGACCAACAGCCTGCTCGCCGGGCTCATCGCCGCTGTGGTCGCCGGCCTGCTGGTGGGCTGGATCCTGGCCGTCTTCACCGTCACGTACTTCGTCGACCAGGTGATCGTCGGCGTGGTGGTCAACACCCTCGTCCTGGGCCTGACCTCGTTCTTCTACTCCTCGGTCCTGGACAAGGAGGCCGAGACCTGGAACAGCCCGCCGGTCTTCCAGCCGATCGCGATCCCGATCCTGTCCGACATCCCGATCATCGGCCCGATCTTCTTCGACCAGTCCCTGATCGTGTACCTGATGTACGTCATCGCGGCCACGGTGCACATCGCACTGTTCCGGACCCGCTGGGGCCTGCGCGTGCGCGCCGTGGGCGAGCACCCGAAGGCCGCTGACACCGTCGGAATCGACGTGAACAAGCTGCGCTTCCGCAACGTCCTGCTCGGCGGCATGGTGTCCGGGCTGGGTGGTGCGTTCTTCACCCTCGGCTCGGTCGGGGCCTTCAGCAAGAACATGACCGCCGGCAAGGGCTTCATCGCGCTGGCCGCCATGATCTTCGGCCGGTGGTCCCCGCTTGGTGCGATCGGCGCGGCGCTGCTGTTCGGCTTCGCCGACCAGCTGCAGCAGGTGCTGAGCATCGTCGGGACCCCCATCCCCAGCCAGTTCATGCTGATGGCGCCCTACCTGGCGACGTTGTTCGCGGTCGCCGGGCTGGCCGGCCGGTCTCGGGCGCCGGCCGCCGACGGCATCCCGTACATCAAGTCGTGAGCGACTCCGAGGTGGACCCGTGCCGGGATCGACTGGACTGGGCTCCGGGCCGCGGCCGTTGCCGCGATGGCGCACGCCTACGTGCCGTACTCGCACTTCCCGGTCGGTGTTGCCGGGCTGGTCGACGATGGCCGCGTCGTGTCCGGGTGCAACGTCGAGAACGCCTCCTACGGGATCACCCTGTGTGCCGAGTGCGGGATGGTCTCCGCGCTGCACGCCTCCGGGGGCGGCCGGCTCGTCGCGGTCGTGTGCGTCGACCGGCATGGGGAGGACCTCATGCCCTGCGGTCGCTGCCGGCAGCTGCTGTGGGAGCACGGCGGACCTGACTGCCTGGTGCACACGACCAACGGGATCCTCCCGATGAGTCAGGTCCTGCCGGACGCCTTCGATGTCGAGGACCTGCGCCGGCGCGGATAACCTGTCGGTATGACTCTGGACCTCGAGACCTGCAAGCGCGCACCGAAGGTGCTGCTCCATGACCACCTCGACGGCGGCCTGCGCCCGGAGACGGTGGCCGAGCTCGCGGCCGAGAGCGGGTACGCCGGGCTGCCCACCACCGATCCGGTCGAGCTGGGCCGCTGGTTCCGCGAGTCGGCCGACTCGGGGTCGCTGGTGCGCTACCTGGAGACGTTCGCGCACACGGTCGGGGTCATGCAGAGCGCTGACGCTCTGCGTCGGGTGGCGCGGGAGTGCGCCGAGGACCTGGCCGCAGACGGCGTCGTCTACGCCGAGGTGCGCTTCGCCCCCGAGCTGCACATCGAGGGTGGGTTGACCCTCGAGGAGGTGATCGAGGCGGTCCTGGCCGGCTTCGCCGAGGGCGAGCAGGCGACGGCCGCGGCCGGCAGGCCGATCGTCATGCGGACCCTGCTCACGGCCATGCGCACCGCGGCCCGGAGCACCGAGATCGCGCAGCGGGTGGTCGCCTACCGGGACGCCGGCGTGGTCGGCTTCGACATCGCCGGTGCTGAGGAGGGCTACCCGCCCACCCGGCACCTCGACGCCTTCGAGTACCTGCGCCGCGAGAACGCCCACTTCACGATCCACGCCGGCGAGGCGTTCGGCCTGCCGAGCATCTGGGAGGCGATCCAGTGGTGCGGTGCCGAGCGGCTGGGCCACGGCGTGCACATCATGGACGACATCACCCGCGAGCCCGACGGCTCGGTCCACCTCGGGGCATTGGCGTCCTACATCCGTGACCGTCGGGTCCCGTTGGAGATGTGCCCGAGCTCGAACGTGCAGACCGGGGCCGCGCACTCCATCGCGACCCACCCGATCGGGCTGCTGCGCACCCTCGGCTTCCGGGTCACGGTGAACACCGACAACCGGCTCATGTCCGGAACCTCGATGAGCAAGGAGATGCACCTGCTCTCCGAGGCCTTCGGCTACGGACTGGCTGACCTGCAGTGGCTGACGGTCAACGCCATGAAGTCCTCATTCCTGCCGTTCGACCAGCGCCTGCGGATCATCAACGAGGTGATCAAGCCGGGGTACGCCTCGATGGCGCTCAGCGACATGATGATGGGCTGACTGCTCCCTCGCTCCTCCGGTGCCCCTGCCGTCAGGCCGTGGCCGTGGTCGGCTGGCGGCATCGGGCCAGCGCCTCGCGGGTCTCCCTGGCGCCCAGCGGTCGGCAGCCCGCGGCGGTCGCGTGGTCGACCACCTCCTGCTCCACGCGGTAGAGGTGCATCCCGCGGCGAAGGATCATCCCGGGAGGCTTGCGCCGGTCCTTGAGGTCGCGGGCGGCGCGGCGGACGAGGTTCTTCCACCGGTCGCGCTGCACGACGATGGCGTCGAGCAGGATTCCGCGTTCCTTCAGCTCGGAGACCAGTTCCGGGGCGAAGATCCCCTCGGCGACGAAGGCCTGCGAGCCCACCTCGACGACGTGCGTCCCCACCGGTCCGTTGGCGGAGATGTCGTACACCGGGACCTCCGCTCGTCCCTCGCGGCAGAGCCGTTCGAGGGCGTCGACTGCGGCCTGCCGGTCCCAGCTGTCGGGATGGTCCCAGTCGACGATGTCCAGCTCCGGGTGCCGGGGGAGCGTGGGATCAGTCCCCGCCTTGTAGAAGTCGTCGAGGTACACCATGGGCAGGCCGACGGAGCGCACGATCGTGGACTTCCCAGATCCGCTGGGTCCGGCCAGCAGGATGACTCGTCGGTGGTCGACCGTCCCGTCAGTAGCCATCGCCCGCCGCGGCCGCCGCGCCCGCGTCCGCGCTGTCCAGTCCGTCGAGCACCGCCCGGGTCCCCGACAGCCCCAGCCGGGTGGCCCCCGCAGCAACCATCTCCAGGGCCGCGGCGGCGGTGCGCACGCCGCCGCTGGCCTTCACACCCAGAGTGCCGCCGACGGTGTTGGCCATCAGCGAGATCGCGTGCGCAGAGGCGCCCCCGGCCGGGTGGAAGCCCGTCGAGGTCTTCACGAAGTCGGCGCCTGCCTCCTGGCAGACGATGCAGGCACGCACGATCTCGTCGTCGGTGAGCGCGGCGGTCTCGAGGATCACCTTGAGCAGGACACCGTCGGTTGCAGCGCGAACGGCCAGGACCTCCTTCTCGGTGATCCGCCAGAGCCCGGCCTTGATCGCGCCCACGTCCACGACCATGTCGACCTCCCCGGCGCCGTCGGCCACAGCCCGAGCAGCCTCGGCCGCCTTGATGTCCGCGTGGTGCTTGCCGCTGGGGAATCCCACCACCGTGCAGGTGGCGATCTCCGGTGACAGCAGGCCCTGGGCCAGAGGCAGGAAGGAGGGCGAGATGCAGACCGAGAACACGCCGAGGTCGTTGGCCTCCGCGCACAGGGCGGCGACGTCGTCAGGGGTCGCCTCCGGCTTGAGCAGCGTGTGGTCGACCATGTGGGCAAGTTCGGAACGGGTGAGTGCCATGAGGGGCATTGTGGTCCCACGGCCCCGACCATCGCCCGCCGGGCCGCCACCCGCGGCCGAGCGGGCCCCGCTCCCCTCCCGGCGGCGAGGGCGCCCACGATCCGGGCTCACCGCCTGAGCGGACGTTGGTCGTGCCGGTCATCGCCCCGACCGGGGCGTGCCCGCTGTCGACAAGGGAGACCAGCGCTCTGGGCGTCTGGGGTTGGGTGTGGCTATCGTTGTGTGCGGGTGCCTGCTGCTTCTTGGATGCGGCCCCAGGGAGGACGCCATGGCTCCACCCACCGTCGTGGACGTGGACCTGCTCGAGTCGCGCAGGGACTACGTGGACGCGCTTGGCCGAGGTGATCGGCGGAGGGCCACTGAGGTGGCCTTCGACCTGCTCTACCGGGGAGTTCCCGCCGACGCCGTACTCACCGAGCTCGTCGGTGTTGGGCAGGTTGAGGTCGGTCTGGCGTGGCAGGACGGCCGGTGGGACGTCGCCCGGGAGCATCGAGCCTCTGCGGTTGCCGAGGCTGTCATCCACGCCGTGGCTCAGCACGCCCTGCCGAATGCGCTCCGCCCGGCGGGCGGTGAGCGTGGTCGGGTCGCGGTGGTGTGTGCCGAGGGTGAGTGGCATGTCCTTCCTGGCCGGCTGGTCAGCGAGGTCCTGCGGCTGCGTGGCTTCGACGTGGACTTCGTGGGGCCGTCGGTCCCGGCCGTCGAGCTGGCCCGGTTCCTGGGGTCGGAGTCCTCTGGTGTCGTCGCGGTGTCGTGCTCGATGCCGAGCTCGCTGATTGGCGCCTGGCGCACGATCACCGCGCTGCGCGCGGCTGGGAAGATCATCGTGTGCGGGGGACGGGGCTTCGGGCCGCGCGGTGTCTGGGGCATGGCGCTGGGGGCGGACATGGGGGCCGAGGACATGGATACCGGCGTTGCCCTGCTCGACGATGCGATCTCGGCCCCGGCTGGCTTCCCTCGTCCTGACGCCGTGCGGCCGGACGTTGCTGCCGAGGTCGCCCTGGCCACCCGGGAGCTCCCCCGCGTGGTTGGGGCGGCCACGCAGCTGGCTGTCGCACGTGGGGCTCACCTCGTCGATGGCGAGACCTCGATAGGGGAGGCTCGCGGGATGCTGACGCTCACGTTGCGGACGGTCCTTGCTGCGACCCTGGTCGGTGACGACCGGATCGTGACCGATCACGTCGGCTGGGCCGAGTCCGTGCTCGCGGGCCGGTCGAGGCCGGCCAGCCTGGTGGCCGACGCGTTCGACCTGCTGGTGACCGCTCTGCCGGCTGATCTTCCTCGGACCGCGGCCTCCGCGCGGGCCGGCATGGCCGCCTGCAGCCATCCGCCGCCCACCTCCCGGCCCGCCCTTCCAGCCTGACGCCTCTCCCCGGCCGCTGCGCATGGGATCTCGACGGACACGATCGGGGGGAGCACACTGGTGGCTCAACTCGGCGCCTCCAACCGAGTTGTTCCCACGACCTCCTGGATGTCGGACCCGGAGGCCCAGCCCCGAAGATCGCCACGTCGCGGGGGACACGTCCATTGGTACCGGTGGATGCTAGGCGATGTTCGGCGGCGGAGTGGGAGGGCTGGACATGGATGGCAGACGTGGCAGGTACATCCTCAATGTGCTCCTTCTGGCGGCGGCGGTCGTGGTGGTCCTGACCGGTCTGCTCGTTGACCAGCTGGATCTCAACGAGTTCACCGCGCACCGGTGGGCGGGCTACGTCGTCGCGGTGCTCATCGTCATCCACGTGGGGCTGCGCTGGCGCTGGTTCCTGCCCTCTCGCGGCGTCGATCGACGACGCCGCGAGCCCGAGCCTTCCGTGCTGATCCATCCACCGGCAGAGCCCGCGAACCTGCCGTTCGTGGCCGAACCCCAGACCGGCGCCGCCGTCGGCGCGACCGCCTCAGGGGGCGGGGCCGGCACGGCTCGGGCAGCGCCGGGTCGGGCGAAGTCCCACCCGTCGCGTCGGGTGGCCATCACGGCGATGGGCGCTGGTGTGGCTGGTGTGGTCGTCGGCTGGGCGGCCAAGTCAGGGGTGTCGCCCGATCCCTACCCGGGTGGTGACGTCGGCCTGTTCTACCACCGGCAGAGCTCACTCGGCCTGCGCGGCTTGCTCAGTGACCTGGTGGACTGGGGCCGCCGACCAGCCCCCTACCTGCGGGTCGGCGACGCCGCGGTTGTGGCCCTGCCCGCCGTGGGCTCCCCGCCGGACATGAGCGTGGCGCAGGCGCTGGAGCAGCGGCGATCCCTGCGGGAGTACGCCGACCGGGCCATGACCGCCGAGGAGTTGGCCTGGGTGATCCACGCGGCCACGGGGATCACCTCCACGCAGGGCTACCGCACGGCCCCGTCGGCCGGCGCGTTGTACCCCGTGGAGACCTACGTGGCTGTGAGCCGGGTCGAGGGGTTCGACCCGGGGATCTACCACGTCGACGTCCGGGCCCAGGCATTGGAGCCGGTACGCCGCGGGTCGGTCGCCGGCGACCTCATGGTCGCTGGTCTCGGCCAGGACTTCCTGCGCGAGGCCCCGGCCGTGCTCGTTCTCACCGGGGTGTTCCAGAGGTCGCGCTGGAAGTACCGCGCACGCCACTACCGGTATGTCTGCTGGGAGGGTGGTCACGTGGCCCAGAACATCTACCTCGCGGCCGAGGCCGCCGGCCTGGGAGCATGCATGGTGGGTGCGTTCCTCGACGGCATGGTCAACGACCTGGTCCGCGTCGACGGGCGGAATGAGGCCGCGCTCGGTCTCGTCGCCCTCGGACCCCGATGACGACCGGGCGACGACGTCCATCCCCCGGTAGTCGGAGACCCGGCAGGAACCGCGCTGAACGTCACCCAGATGCGCCACCTCGGCGGTGCGCTGCAGGTGCCGTCGTTCGCTGTCCGCTGGTGGCGTGGAAGCGGCTCAGAATCCGGCTCGCGCGGCCTTCGCAGCAAGGTCGGACCGGTTGGTGGCGCCCAGCAGCACGCAGAGCCGGGCCAGCTCGGACTTGATCGTGGGCACCGAGAATCCGATCTCGGTGGCGATCTGTGGGTTGGTCCGGCCTTCACGCACGAGGGCGATGATCCGCTGTTGTCGTTCGGTCACGGTGAGGGGCCGGTCCGGGCGTCGGGACCAGTATGTGTCTGGGCCGTCGTCGAGCCGGATGCGCAGCGCTGCCCAGAGGGCCAGCGGGCCGGAAATGGTCGACACTGCCGAGCGCAGGAACCAGGGTTCGGCCAGGGGATGGTCGAACTCCAGCCCGAGGACGGCGATGACGGCACCGCGGTAGCGGATCGGGAACGCCGTGGCCTCACCGTGCTGTGGGCCCTGACCGGAGTTCACGTAGGGCGAAACAAGAGGGTAGTCCACGGCCAGTCGTGCCGAGGGTGTGGTCACGATCGCGTTCGTGCGGTAGCAGATGGTGGCCGGGATGTCGGTGTCCAGGGGCACCGCGGAGTAGAGGTGGCGGATCTCAGGGTCGCGGCCGAACGCGCCGACGACCGCCAGGACCTGACGGTCAAGGTGGATGAACCCGATCGCGGTGACAATCGGTCGGAAGGCCGACATCACTCCCTGTGCGATGGACACGGCAACCGTGTCGGGGTCGGGATTGTCGGCCAGCATCCGCAGGAACGCAGCCAGCGATGAATCGGCCAGGATCATCCAGTCCGACGGCACAGGATGCTGACCAGCCCCCGGTCCTGGATCGTCCACGCCTCGGAGGGTACAGCCCGGATATGCCCTCCGCAGGTGCTGCCCGCCGGGACTCAGGGGCGCCGCCTCGCGACGATCGGCAGGCGCAGGTTCGTCGCGACGTGAACGCGACCGGTGGGACGGACAGCCACGGGGGTGCTGTCCGTCCCCCAGAGCCCGGGATCCACGACTCAGCGAGCCGGGATTCTGATGGCAGGGACTGAGTTGGGGACGTCCCCCGGCCGCGACGGGGGAGCAACGGCCAGGGGACGCCCGTCAAGGCTATAGCCTGGCCATACCCGTTGCCCACGCCGGGGTCGCAGTATGGGGTTCACGCTTCCGGTGGCTGTCGACCAGGGACTCGGTCGGCTCGGGGTTGCCCTCGCGCAGCACGATCTCTGCTTCATTTCGCGGTGAGGGGATCTCCTGGTGCGGTTGGCTGGCCCAGCCATCGCCACGACCATCCAAAGGGTCCCTACGACCAGGTGGGACCCGCCTGCGAGCGCCTGACAACGTGGATCGACTCGACGCTACGCCGACGGGCACCGTGTCCACAGGGTCCGAAGACCACTCATGGCGGCGTTGGCGACCGACGTGGGGGGTGAACGGTCCGCGCAGTTCCAGCGTCACGGCACCCCGTGTCGAGGAGCGTGACCGACACGAGAGTGACCCCGAGGTCGCGGACCTTGGCGAGCAGGCCGTGCAACTCCGACTGGTCGGTGACGACGCCGCGGAGGGTGGTCCTGCCGTCGTCGTCGTGGGTGACGGCGAGGCCGCCGAACCACGCCGACCAGTGCCGGTCGAGGTGTCCCTCGATGCGCAGCTCGTACCACATCGGGGCAGCGGGGCCGGGGCAGTTCATGGTCAGGCCCCCACCAACGCAGCTCGCGCTCCCCGCGCCCGGCGGACTCCGGATCGGCGAATGATCCACTCGGCGAGTGCAAGGTTGATGACCCAACCGGACGTGACCGACAACGCGGTGCTGAGGTCGCTGGTTCCGAAGATGCCCTCGCCGAGGCCTTGGGTGAACGCCTGGGTGCCCGCAGCCACAGCGAGGGCATACGCGCGGATCATCCAGGCTCGATGCGCGGCGACGTCGCGGCGCCGGATCGACGTGAAGCCCAGGACGATGCAGGTGGCCATCGCGGAGCCGACCACGAGCCGGACGGTCCACAGCAGGGCGCCGCCGGGGGCGTCGGGGTAGGACAGCGTCATCCAGAGCCCGGAGCCGGCGACGGCCAGACCGGCGCCGACAAGGATGCGCCCGGCTCGGCGATGCCAGGCGCGATGGCGGCGGCGCAACTGGGTGGGGAACTGGAATGCCCCGACCACGGCGAACACCGCAGCGGCGACGACGTGCAGGACGAGGGGGGCGGGCGAGGCATCGATGCGAGGGTTGGTGGGCAGCATCTGCGGACCGCCGGCAACCTCGAGCAGACGCAGCGACCCGGCAACGAGCGGGATGGTGGTCAGGGCCACGAGCGCGACGGGGACCCGCCAGCTCGACTCCCGCCGGGACCCCGGGCGACGCGCTGGCGCCGACCGGGTCCCGTGAGCGGTGGGCTGGCTCATTGCACGAGTGCCGTCGCGACTGGGCCGAGTGCTGACGGCTGTCGCCTGCGGGTCGTGGCTGGGGCGAGCGATGTTCCACAGCGAGTACCCCAGGCCGATCATGGCGATCGAGTTGGGGAAGGCCAGGAACCGGTAGAAGGCGTCCGGCAGGACGGCGAGCGTGACGGTGAGGACGCTGGCGACGGCCAGGAGGACGGCCGCCCAGCGGGCCAGAACGCGTGCCCGGTACAGCGCGATGCCGAAGATGAGGCCCCCGCCCAGGAAGGTGATGCCGGAGACGTTGAGAACGGTACTGCATCAGGCCGATGTCACCGCTGGCGCTGCCGTTGGTGGCTGCAGCGAGGACGTCGTTGACGTAGCCGGGGTCGGTCCCAGCGATGGCGGGGAGGACGAATGCGCGACGAAGGTGACGCCGATGATGGTGATGTAGCCGGCAGCGAAGACGAGGTACCCGACCAGGCCCAGGAGCCCCATCCGCTTCACCTGGTGCAGGTACATCCCGGTGATGCCGGCGAGGGCCAGGGTGGCCATCAGCACCTTCAACGAGTTGCGCACGGCCCACTCGGTCGTTGTGACGGAGGTGACGTCCGAGTGGGGGTGGTTGATCTGGATGCCGATGAAGAGCAGGCCCGCTGCGACCGCGGCGACGCCGGCGGCCCGGGTGAGGGTGGTGGGTGTGATGGTCATGGCCGGCTCCTTGGCAGTTTCGGTGGTCCGCGGCGGATGCCTCGGGATGTCCGGAACGTACGGCGGCGGGCTCGACCATCGGCGTCACCACATGTGGTGACCGACGATGTGACTGTGCCCGCGCTCTGGGAGCCAGCGGGGCCGCCTCCCGGCTGCCGTGGGCCGCTACAGCAGCCCGAGCTCGCGGGCGCGGCGGACGGCGGCGGAGCGGCTGTTCACGTCGAGCTTGGTGAAGATGCGCTTGGTGTGGGTGCGCAGCGTGTTCAGCGACACGAACAACTGGAGGGCGAGCTCGGGGCCGGTGAGGTCACTGTCGAGCCGGCGCAGGACCTCGAGTTCCCGTTCGCTGAGCGGGTCGACGAGAGGGATCCCGCCGGGCGCCACCGCGTGCGACGGCTGCGCGCTGGCGGCGGCGTTGAGAAGTCGTCGGGCGTGCCTGAGCAACACATCGGACCCACCGCTGCCCTCGCTGGCGGCGGCGTCGTGCAGCAGTGCAAGCATCGGGGCCCCCTCGTCGAGGAACAGGCGCAGGTAGCCCTGCGGTTCCGGCGCGTCGACCAGTGCCTGCTCCAACTCGGCGATCGCCTCCGGTCGGTCACCCCGGACGTGCAGGGTCACGGCTCGCAGCATGCCGATCTCCAACAGGCTGCCGGCTCGAGTCGGGGCAATGGCGTCGTCGTGGAGCCGTTCCAGTAGCGCGAGCGCATCGTTCAGTGGAGCCGCGCTGTGCGTGGCACCCGCACCCGCAGCCGCGTCGCGAAGGTGCCGGGCCAGCAGCAGCCGCACGAGGGTGAGGTGCTCGTACTCCCGCAGGAAGGTCACGTCGTCGCTGGCCGTGACGCCACGGTCCAGCGCCCAGTCCTCGGCAGGGCCGAGGTCTCCGGCCGCGATATGCACGCGGGCTCGCATGGCAGCGATGGGACGCAGCTCCGGGTAGAAGCCCGGCCGGTAGAGCGCCTGGGCCTGGTCGAGCAGCTTCACAGCGCCGACGTGGTCCCCGGACGCAGCGCGGACCTGCGCGGCGGCCACGAACCATCGGTAGCGGTTCTCGGTGATCGTGCTGTGCTCCCGCAGCACCCTCGCGGTCTCCAGGTGTGCCGCTGCACCTGCAAGGTCGTTCAACTCGCGGTCGAGCTCGGCCAGCCCCACATGCAGGTCGGCCGTGGCCCGCGGGTACGGCTCCCCGCCCTGGGTCGCCGTCACCAGGGCCTGCTCATACAGCCGCCGCGCCTGGTGTGGACGGCCCGCTGTGAGCCACATGTCGCCGAGCACCACGGTGCTGTCCAGCTCGTCGACCAGATTGCCTGCCGCGTGCAGGCTGCGAACCGCCTCCGAGAAGGTGGTCAGGGCTTCCTCCACGTCACCGCTCGCCCACGCAGCCAGGCCGAGGATTCCGCCCCCGGCCCCGCGCACGAAGTGGTCCTCGGCTCCGGCGAGGTCCATCGCGTGCCGCGCGTGGGCCACGGTGGCGGGGACGTCGCCACGCGCCTGCGCCAACGCCGCGCGATACACCCACAGGGTCGCCGGTGCGGTGCGCAGGTCCTCGGTGTCCGCCCAGCTCGCCGCGAGCTCCTGGTCGTGAGCGCCGGCGGCCAGAGCGGCCTCGGCGTCGTCGAGCCGACGTTCCATGCCGGCCAGGTCTCCGGTCATCATGAGCGACCATGCGGACACGATGCTGATCACGGGGCGCCGTCGCGCCACGGGCTCGGGCAGCGCCCGGATCCAGTCCAGCATCAGGCTGTCCGCCCGGGTACGGCGCAGCTCCGGCAGGGCCGACTCCATCAGGTAGGCGGCGCGCTCGTCGTCGCCTGCGGCCAGGGCGTGGCGGACGGCGTCGGCGACGAGGCCTTCAGCGGCGCACCAACCGCTCGCCGCCCGATGCAGGGCAGGTACCTGCTCCGGATGCTCAGCCATCAGGCGAGCCCGAAGGACGTCGCCGAACAGGTGGTGGTACCGGTACCAGGAGCGCTGCCCATCCAGCGCCACCACGAACACGTTGGCGCGGTCGAGCTCCTCGAGGACGCGGCCGCCGTCCGTCCGTCCCGTGAGCGCGTCGCACAGGGAACCGGTCAGTCGCTGCAGGATCGAGGTACGCAGCAGGAATCCGCGCACCTCGGCGGACTGGCGAGCCAGGACCTCGTCCACCAGGTAGTCGATGACCAGGCGGTTGCTTCCCGTGAAGTCCTCGATGAAGTCGACGATTGCCCCGTGCTCCGCAAGTCCACGCAGGGACAGGGCCGCCAGCTGCAGGCCGGCGATCCAGCCCTCGGTGCGCTCCTCGAGGGCCTGCACGTCGCTGTCAGCGAGGTCCAGGCCCATCACCTCGGTGAGGAACGACTGCGCCTCCGCCGGCGCGAAGCGGAGACCCGCAGCCCGAACCTCTGTCAACTGCCCGCGGCTGCGCAGCCTCGACAGCGGGAACGGGGGATCCGAGCGCGTCGCCACGAGCAGATGCAGCTGCTCTGGCATGTGGTCCAGAAGGAAGGTCATGGCCTCATGAACCTCGGGCGCCACGATCGCGTGGTAGTCGTCGAGCACGAGCAGCCAGTGGCTGCCCGGTTGCCGCCGCCCCACGTGTTCGACCTCGTTCACGACCGCGGTCATAGCCGCGGACGGGGGCGCGGCAATCAGGGCGTCCAGCGCCTGGGCGTCCAGGTCGAGCCCGACGCTGGAAAGTGCTGCCCACAGGTGGGCAAGGAACCGCGACAGGGTGTTGTCCCCCTCGTCGAGGGACAGCCACGCCACCGCCACGTCGGCGTCAGCGCGGCGCGCTGCCCAGTCGCTGAGCAGCGTCGACTTCCCGAAGCCAGCGGGAGCGGAGATCAGGGTGAGTCGGTGACCGCGGTTCAAGGTGCTGTCCAGCTGCTCGGCAAGCCGCGGCCGTGCCACCAGCCCAGTCCGCGGTGTCGGCGGGAACAGCTTGGTGGCGAGCACCGGAGTGGGCACCTGTGGATCATAGGAGCCGCGGCGTACGGTTCCCTCGCCGTCGGTGTCACACTGACGTCGAAGGGCAGGAGTTCCTGACCACCTGGGGGTAGCCAGATGACGCGATCAAAGGTAGGCGGTATCGGGGCGCTGGTGAGTGCGGTGGCGTTCGTGGCCCTGACCGCCTTGACGGCGTGGTCCATCCTGACCGAGACCGATGCCGAGGGTGCGCGTTCGGTGGTGTGGATCGCGTTGACGTCGTTGGCGACGGGCGGGGGAGCGGTCGCGGTGTATGGGGCGCTCAGGGCAACGGGCGGCCTCGGCGGCGCGAAGGGTCGGTTCGCCCTCGGGTTCGCGGTGTTCGCGGTGGTCTCATCGATGATGGCGTGGGGATTGTTCGGATACGGCACCGGGCTTGCTGTCGCGATGGTGCTGCTCGCACAGCACCTGCGCGAGCAGGGACTCGGGCATCGCGGGACACAAGTCGTTGTGGGACTGGGCGATGCCTGTGGCGTGGCTGATCGGTCCGGTGAGCCAGTTCGTGAACATGGTGACGGGCTTGTTCGATGACAGCGGCGGCATCGAATGGGTGTACGCGATCGGGTTCTCGCTGGGAACCTTGCTCGCTGCAGCGACGATGTTCGTGATGGGTCGGTGGCTGCAATCGGACGTCCCCTCGTATGCGGAGGGGGTCCGGGGAGCCACTGTCTGATCCGTGGTGATCGCGTCGGCCGAACACGGCCGCCAACGAAGGCCAAGTCACGCCACTGCCAGAGATCTCGGGTCCGCCGTCCGCGTGGATGCGATCCCTGGTCGTCCTACATCCCGCCTTGATCGCGGTAGGGGTCCCCGCGTTCGCCGGAGATGCCGCGGTTGCGGGTCTTGGTGATGTTGTTGGCCTGGTCGCCGCCGGAGTTGTACCACCAGGCGAACAGGGCGGCGAGCACGAGCATCACGACCGCTACCCAGCCCTTGATCGATTCCCACTCCATCGCCGGCTCCCTCTGCCGATGAGGTGCGGCCGGGGCGAGCCGGCCACGCGCTCAGCTCGACTCTACGCCGGCAGCAGGAGCCAACCACGTTGGACGCGAGGCCCCGTGAGCGGTGTGGGCTCGCGCCCTGGATCGCCGGCTCTGTGACCCCGCACAGCAGGGCGACGCCCTGTTCCTCCTCGATGATCCACAGGCCACCCTGCTGACCCTCGTCCCGGCCGAAGGTCGACCGCCCCGGGAGCTGAGCGTCCCTGTCGGCGTCAGCGCGCCCGTTCGTCGGTCGATCCGGAGCTAGCGGTCTGATGCGGTGAGCCCGCGTACCAGGCTCTCGGCGGCGCGTGTCCCCATCTCGAGGACCAGCGCGACGGGCTGCCCGGCGTCGAGCTGGCGGAAGCCGCCCTCCAGGATCCCGAGGGTGAAGGCCGCGGCGAGGGTGCTGCGTTGCTCATCGCCGTCGAGCAGGTGGAACCAGGCGTCGGCCAGCGCGTCGCGCATCCCGGAGTGGGCTTGGTCCAGGGTCTCGTCGGAGCGGTGGGGGACTGCGCGCACCGCTTCCATGAGCCAGCCGTGCCCGGAGGCGGCGGCCTGTTCGAGGTTGGCCCGGACCCAGGTGACGACCCGGTCGCCGGGGTCCTCGGACTGCGCCATGGCCTGGTCGACCGCTGCCAGCCAGGCGGGCAGGTAGCGGGCCACGACCAACGCCCGGAGGTCGTCCACGGTGTCCACGTACCGGTAGATGCTGTTGCGGGCGATGCCTGCCGCGGAGCTGACCGCTCCCGCGGTCAGCCGTTCCGGCTGGCCGGTTCGCAGGATCTCCTCGGCCGCGTCCACGAGACGTGCCTGGACCTGGGCGCGGTGCTCGGCGACGGTGGGGGCGTCGATCTTCGGCACGACTCACCTCCCTGTTGGCGACACCTATGTCGCGAAGTTGCCGACAGCGTGTCTCCAAGCATACTCTGGAGGCTGTTAGCGACAGAGTGTCGCGAAAACGAGAGGGAGATCATGCTCAAGAATCCTGAGACCGTCCTGTTCCGCAGCGCCGCAGCCTGGGCCGCGATCGGCCTTGCCGGCGGCCTGGCCTACCGGGAGGTGACCCGCGCCGCCGACTTCACCGGCTTCACCCAACTCGGCCTCGTGCACACGCACGCCCTGGCCCTCGGCACCCTCGTGCTGCTGGTCACCCTGGCCCTCGAGCGGCTCTTCACGTTGAGCGCGGACCGGCGCCTGGGCTGGTTCGTGTGGGCCTGGAATGCTGGCCTTGCGCTGACCATCGGCGGACTGGCGGTCAAGGGCAGCCTCCAGGTGGCCGGCTCGGCCAGTGCTGATGCCCCGGCCCTGGCCGGTGTCGCGGGCAGCGGGCACATCGTGCTGGCAGTGGGGTTCGTCCTCCTGTTCCTGGTTCTCGGTGGGCGGATCCGCGACACCGCTCGCGCCGCCGTCGATTCCGGTCCCGCGGCGCAGCTGGCGGGGCGGTCATGACCGCTGGACCGAGCCAGGCGAGCCCTGAGCTGATCCTGGTCGGGGCCACTCCTGCGGCCCCAGCCTCGCGCCGGCAGTGGGCCGGGCTGTGGGTGCTGGCCGCCGCGCTGGGCATGATCGTGCTCGATGGCACGATCGTCGCGGTCGCCCTGCCGGCGATCATCGCCGACCTGAACCTGGACCTGACCCAGGCGCAGTGGGTCAACAGCCTGTATGCGGTGGTCTTCGCTGCCCTGCTGCTCACCGCGGGCCGGCTCGGCGACCGGTGGGGACGGCGCCGGATGCTGCTCATCGGGCTCACCGTGTTCGTCCTGGGCAGCATCCTGGCGGCCCTGTCCGGCAGTGCTGGGACCCTGCTGCTGGCGAGGGCGGTCCAGGGCGTCGGTGGCGCGATGGTCCTGCCGGCGACGTTGTCGACGGTCAATGCGACCTTCCGGGGCCCGGACCGGGCCGCCGCGTTCGGTGTGTGGGGCGCGGTCATGTCCGGGGCCGCGGCCCTCGGACCGCTGCTCGGTGGGGTGCTCACCGAGGTGGGCAGCTGGCAACTCGTCTTCTGGGTCAACGTCCCGATCGGGGTGGCCGTGTTCGCGGGGGCGCTCCGCTGGGTGGACGAGACCCGTTCGGAACGAGCCGACGATCAGCTCGGTGTCGATGTGGCCGGGCCGGTGCTCAGCGCGATCGGGTTCGGGCTCGTGGTCTTCGGGCTCATCGAAGCCAGTTCCCTGGGCTGGTGGCGCCCGACCGGTGCCCTGACCCTGTTCGGGTGGACCTGGCCGGCCACCGCTGCCCTGTCCCCGGTCCCGGTGGCGCTCGCCCTCGGAGCACTGTCCCTGATCGCGTTCGTGCTGTGGGAGGCCGGCCGACAGCGCCGCGGCCTGCCCACAGTGACCAACCTGCGCCTGTTCCGGATCCCGACCTTCCTGCTGGGCAACCTGACCGCGACCCTGGTCGCCGTCGGCGAGTTCGCCCTGCTGTTCGTCCTCCCGCTGTTCCTGGTCACCTCCCTGGGCCTGGACACCCTGGCCGCCGGCCTGGTCCTGGCCGCCATGGCAGGCGGCGCGTTCCTGTCCGGGGCCGCAGCCCGGCATCTCGCCGCGACCATCGGGACCACGCGCGTGGTCATGCTGGGCCTGGCGCTCGAGGCGGCTGGGGCCGCAGCGACCGCCATGATCGTGGCCACCACGGCCTCCCCGTGGGCGATCGCGGCCGCCCTGATCCCCTACGGGCTTGGCCTGGGCCTGGCCTCCGCCCAGCTGACCTCCACCGTGCTGCGCGACGTCCCACCGTCCGAGTCCGGTGCCGGGTCCGCGATCCAGAGCACCGTCCGACAGCTCGGCGCCGCCCTGGGCAGCGCCGTGGGCGGAACCACCCTGGCCGCAGCGCTCACCACCGCGACCGCGGCCGGCGACTCCGGACCCGCGGCCTTCGCTGCCGCCACCTCGATCGCCATCTGGGCCGCGGTCGCAGTGCTGGTTGTGGGACTCGCACTCGCCTGGCGGCTCGACAGGACGGTCCGGAGGACCTGACGGGCGCGGTTCGGGGTTCAGTCCTCGATGACGTCGAGACCCTGTTCCCGCAGCTGCGCCAGGTGGTCGAGCATGCCGTTGAGCACTGCGGGATCGTGGCCCTGCCAGTCGACGAGCTCGGCGGTGATGCGCAGCGGATGGCGGGTCCGGTACGACCGGGTCGGGTTGCCGGGGAATCGTTTGTTGGTCACGTTGGGGTCGTCCTCGAACGAGCCCAGGGGTTCGACGACGTAGATGTGGCCCCGTCCGCCGCCACCTGCCAGTGCGGTGGCCAGCTCGGCGCCCCAGGCGGCCGTCTCCACCAGGGCGGAGAAGTAGATGTTGTTGGACACCCGGCCCCCCTGGTAGTTGGAGCCGTACCCGGGGATGAGTTCCACGCCGACCTCGAGCGCGGTCTTCGTCCCGTGGTAGAACGGGCCCTCGACCTGGGCGCAGTTGTCGTAGGTGACCGGGATGTGGGTGCCGGCGGGCTCGCCCATGGATGTGGCTCCTCCCTGATACCCGACCGCCGTGTCGAGCACTCCGGCGGTTGCCGCGGCAGCGTATCTGCCCGCCCGTACAGCCACCCTCCAGCGGTGATCCTCAGCGCTGGGCAGCCTCAGCCCGACGCAGGCGTGCGACAACGACCTTCATCATGGGCAGCAGAACCTCGGGATGCTCCTCGACGACCTTGTCGAACTCCAGCTTGCCCAGCGACCACGTCGTGATCCCCGACTGTCCGGCGAACACATCGGCCGAGCGCGGTTGCCCATCGATGAGGGCCAGCTCCCCGAAGTAGTCATCGACGGCGAGTCTGTCGACCACGTGGCCGTTGACCTGGACCTCGGCATCCCCGGCGAGGATCACATGCATGTGGAGCGGGGAGTGGGCATGGAAGGTCGAGACCGACTCCCCAGCCCGGATGATCTCCGCTCCGGGGGAAGCAACCACGACCCTTCCGGCCTGGGCCAGTCGCTTGAGGACCCTCGGGCGCAGACCCCTGAAGATGTCGACGGAACCCAGAACTGCGGCGACGTCTTCGGAATCCATGAGGTGCCTCCGGTGTCGGTCGGGTGGCCGCGGGTTCACTCCCGGGGTCGCACCCAGACTAGTCAGGGCTGGCGGCGCAACACGCGCTGAGCCGATTCCACGCCGACCGATGGGAGGCCGCTTCCAGGGGCGTCCTGCCGCGTCCCGCGCGCGGCCATCACCCCTGCCTCAGGGCGAGCCCTTCCGTGCCGGCGGCCGCGCTCCAGGCAGCGCCGGTCCCCGCCCCAACCCGGTTGGGCAGCTGTGTGTCCAGTTGCGTGAGCCATCCCAGGGCGCCGATCTCCTGATACGTCGAGCGTGCCTGCTCGCGGAGGTCAGCTGCCTCGTCGCCCCGGCCCTGGGCAGCCAGCCATCGCGCCAGGTCCTCCTTCGCCCGTGCAGCGAGCCCGACGGCCCCGAAGTCGTCGAGCCCGGCGACTCCAGCTCGCAGGTCGGCTTCGATCGCGGCGGGATCGTCGCCCCGGGCTGCTGCCACCAGCCCGCGGAGGTTGGCCAGGTGCGCAGCCAGGATGGGAGAGCGGAGCACGGGGGAAGCGGTCGCGACGGGCTGGAGGAGTCGCTGGGCCGCATCCAGGTCGCCCGCGGACAACGCGGTGGTCACCATCCCCGGCCAGAGGTGAGCCAGGTCGTCGTCGATGCCGTTGGTGAGGATCTCGGCCATGGAGCGCTCGGCCAGGGACACCGCGCGGTCGAGCCGCCCATCACGGGCTGTGAGCTCCATCCGCTGGTAGTCCCACCAGGCCAGTGCCTGCTCGTCGTCGGTCTCCTCGAATGCGGGATCGACCGAGATGTCCAACTGCGCACCGGTCGCATCGCCGATCCACAGTGCAACGGCGGCCGCGATGGAGGCGATGCCGAAATCCCGCATGCTGTCAGCCAGTTCCACGACCAGCTCGCGTGCGTCCGTGAGGCGTCCTGCCCGCCACAGGGCCAGCAGCCGGTTGGCGCGGGCGAAGTCGAGCCAGAGGGACGACCCCGATCGACGGGCTGCCTCGACCGCTTGGGCGCTCGACTCGAGGGCCGCCTTCAGGTCGTGGCTCATCTGGAAGGAGGCCATGTTGCTCAGGGCATGCGATAGGCGCCCTGGGTTGTCACTGGCGCGGGCGATGTCGGCCGCGCTCACCAACAGGGCCATCCCGGTCTCCGGTGCGCCGATGGCTGCCAGTCGGATCGCCAGTCCCAGCTGCGCATGGGCCAGGGCATCCCGGTCGCCCAGCCCTTCGGCGAGCTGCAGGCGGCGGTCGTCGTAGGCGGCCATGGCTGGCATGTCCCCCAGGGTCTTGTGTGCTTCGGCGAGGGCGGTCGCGAGCGGCAGCAACGCGCGATCAGCACCCTCGATGTCCCGGAGGGATACCCAGCGGGTGTGGGCGAGATCCCGGGCCATCCCCGCGCCCTGGCGCAGCAGCAACCCCTGGGACAGGCACGCCGCCGCGACACCGGCGTCGATGGGCATGCCCAACTCGTCGAACAGGTGCAGGGCCACCTCGGCATGCCGCGTGGTCGCGTCGACGTCTCCGGCCTCCTGGGCGTAATGCGCGGCGCTCAGCGAGATCCGCGCCCGGTCACTGGCGTCATCGCATCGCGTGAGTGCGGACTCCAGGAGGCGCAGCGCCTCGGCCGGCGCACCCAGCGCCGCGGCCCGCGCCCCGGCCCGCTCCAGGAGGGCCACAGCGCGGCGCGTCACGGTGGGAACATCGGTGTCGTCGGGCGAGGAGGCATCGACCGCGTCGAGCAGGTGCTGGGCCACGACGACGGCCAGGTCGTCCTTGTCGTCGACCTGGTCGGCGAGGAAGGCCGCCGCGGCCAGGTGCCTGGCCCTTCGGTCCCGTCTCGACAGGGTGGAGTAGGCCACCTGCCGGACGACGGTCTGGACGAACCGGAGCTGGCCGTGCTCTCCGGAGAAGCGGTCGGTCTGGACGCCGAAGATCTCCTTGCGCTGGAGGGCCGCCAGGATCGCGTCGAGGTCGTCCCCCTGGTGCAGGGCGGTCAGCCCGGCCCGGGTGAAGCTCGCCCCCAACACGCTGGCGTCGGCCGCGACACGCCGCTCCTCGGCGGACAGTGAGTCCAGTCGCGCAGCGACCAGCGCCTGCAGGGAGGCCGGCGCTCCCATGGTCTCGACATCCAGGGTGGCCCCAGGGGCCGGCACGTACCGGCCGTCCTGCGCAATGACCAGGTCACGGTCGATGAGGGCCCTGACAGTCTCGACGGCGAAGAGCGGGACACCCTCCGCGCGGCGGACCAGGGAGTCGCGGGCCTCGTCGGGCAGGCCGATGACCAGACCGTCGACGAGAGTGGCCATCTCCGCGTCGCCCAACGGGTCCAGGCGGATCACCGTCTTGCGCCGACCTCCCAGGTCGTGGCGGCGGGCCATGAGCTCGGGACGCGCCAGCGCAACGACGAAGATGCCGGCCTGCGCGGTCGCCATCATCTGGTCTAGGAAGTCCAACAGGCCGTCGTCAGCATGCTGAGCGTCCTCGACCACCAACGCGAGCCCGCCGGGGGAGCGCTGGCTGACGCGCTCGAAGAAGGTGGTCCAGGCCGCGAACAGCTCCTCGCGATCGAAGGCGGAGGTCGACTCGGCGCCGACCAGTGCGGCGAGCCGGGGTCGCACCCACGCCCGCTCGTCGGCGTCGGGGACGTAGAGCGCGAGGGCCTCATCGAGGCTGGTGGTCACCACGTCACCGGCGTCCGCCTCGGTCAGGCCCAACCTGGTGCGCGCGGCTTCAGCCAAGGCCCAGAACGCGACCCCGTCGCCGTAGGACAGGCACCGCCCTCGATGCCAGGCCGTCACCTCCGAGAGGCCGTCGACGTACTTGTCGAACTCCCACATCAGCCGGGACTTGCCGATGCCTGCCTCGCCGTCGACGACCACCAACCTCGGCCGGCGGGTCTCCACGGTGGCGTGGAACAGCTCCTTGAGCAGGCGCATCTCCCGGTCCCTGCCCGTGTGCGGGGCCTCGAGGCCGTCGATCCGCTGCACTCCGCCCACCGTTGACAGGACTGCCCGGGCGGCGTGCAGCCGCATCGGCTCGGACTTCCCCTTCAGGGCATGCATCCCGGCTGTCGGTGTACGCGATGGAAGCCGCGGACAGCGAGCGGGTGGTGTCATCGACCCAGACCTGGCCCGGTTCGGCCGCGCTCTGCACGCGCGCCGCAGTGTTGACGACGTCGCCGGCGACCATGCCCTCCGCTGTGGCGCCGACGGTGACAGCCACCTCGCCGGTCACGATCCCGACGCGCAGGGCGAGCCCCGGCGCCCCCACGTCCTGCCCGAGGTTCGTCACGGTCGCCACCAGCTCAAGGCCGGCGCGGACCGCTCGCTCGGCGTCGTCCTCGTGTGCGACCGGCACCCCCCACACGGCCATCGCGCGGGAGATTGCCAGGGCCCACGAAGTGACGCAGTCGCTGCTCGGGCTGCCCCGGTGGGCTTGCGGGGGATAGCGTCACCGCCATGACGACACATGCGCCGATGCCCCTCGACGACCCCACCGCCGCTGCCGCCCAGGCCGCGGCCGAGCTCGCGGAGCTCACCGGATCGCCGAGCCACGACCTGGCCCTGGTACTCGGCTCCGGATGGCTGCCGGCCGTCGACCTGCTCGGCGAGACCCTGGCGGAGTTCCCCTCCACCGACCTGCACGGGTTCGCCCCGCCGGCCGTCGCCGGGCATGCGGGGAAGATCCGCAGCGTCGCCACGCCGTCGGGGGGCAGGGCGCTGGTATTCCTCGGGCGCACGCACTTCTACGAGGGCAGGGGTGTGGAGGCCGTGGTGCACGGCGTGCGCACCTCCGCTGCGGCCGGCTGCCGCACGATCGTGCTCACCAACGGGTGCGGCGGGTTGAACCCGGAGTGGGTCCCGGGGACACCGGTCCTGATCAGCGACCACATCAACATGACCGGCGCCTCGCCCCTGCGCGGGGCAACGTTCATCGACCTGACCGACCTCTACTCGGCCCGGCTGCGGGCGCTCTGCAAGGAGATCGACCCGACCCTGGCCGAGGGCGTGTACCTGCAGTTCCGTGGGCCGCAGTACGAGACGCCCGCCGAGGTGCGGATGGCCGGCATCCTCGGCGCCGACCTGGTCGGGATGTCCACGACCCTGGAGGCGATCGCTGCCCGCGAGGCCGGCATGGAGATCCTTGGCCTGTCCCTGGTGACCAACCTCGCCGCCGGCATGACCGGCGAGGCTCTGAACCACGAGGAGGTCCTCGAGGCCGGCAAGATGGCCGCCGAGCGCATGGGCGGCCTGCTGGCGACCGTGGTGGGACAGCTGTGAGCGCGCTGTCACCGGACCTGGCGGAGACCGTCCGGGCCTGGATCGCCGAGGACCCGGACCCCGCCACGGCATCGGACCTCCAGGCAGCCCTGGACGCCGCCGAGGCCGGCGACGCTGACGTGGCCGACGAGATCGCCGATGCCTTCGCGGCCACCCTGCAGTTCGGCACAGCCGGCCTGCGCGGCAAGCTCGGTCCGGGGCCCAACCGGATGAACCGGGTCGTGGTCTCCCGGGCTGCGGCCGGACTTGCCCAGTACCTGCTCGACCAGGGGCAGGCCGGCACCCCGGTCGTGATCGGCTTCGACGCCCGGTACAACTCCGATGTCTTCGCGCGCGACACGGCCGAGATCTTCGCCGGCGCCGGCTTCCGCGCCCTGGTCTGCCCGCGCCCGCTGCCCACGCCGGTCCTCGCGGGCGCGATCCTCACCTACGGCGCGTCCGCAGGGGTCGTGGTCACGGCCTCGCACAACCCGCCGCAGGACAACGGCTACAAGGTCTACCTCGGCGACGGCTCGCAGATCGTGCCCCCGGCCGACGCCGGGATCGCCGCGTGCATCGAGGCTGTCGGCGCCCTGGCCACCATCCCGCGCAGCGATGAGTACGGCGTCCTCGACGAGGGGGTCGTGGACAGCTACCTCGCCCGCGTGTGCGGCCTTGCCCTGCCGGGCGGTGCGCGCGAGATCTCTGTGGCGTACACGGCCATGCATGGGGTCGGCAGCCCGCTGATGAGGGCGGCACTCACCGGCGCCGGGTTCCCCGCTCCGTTGGCGGTCGTCGCCCAGGACGAGCCCGACCCGGACTTCCCGACCGTCTCGTTCCCGAACCCGGAGGAGCCCGGGGCGATGGACCTGGCCATGGACCTCGCCGGCGGCGCGCACGTCGACCTGGTCCTGGCCAATGACCCCGACGCGGATCGCTGCGCGGTCGGGATCCCCCTGGCCGACGGTGGGTTCCGGATGCTCACCGGCGACGAGGTGGGTGCCCTGCTCGGGTGGTGGATCCTGCAGCGCGGGGTGCGCGCGGGGACGCCTGTGACCGGGACGTACGCGAACTCGATCGTCAGCTCGCAGCTGCTCGGGGCGATCGCCCGCGACGCCGGCCTCGGGCTTCCGCGAGACCCTCACCGGGTTCAAGTGGATCTCGCGGGCCGCCGACGACCTGGCGTTCGGCTACGAGGAGGCCCTGGGCTACTGCGTCGACCCGACGGGTGTCCGCGACAAGGACGGGATCTCGGCCGGGCTGCTGGTCACCGAGATGGCAGCGGCGCTGAAGGCCGAGGGCCGCGGTGTGCAGGATGTCCTCGACGACCTCGCCACCGTGCACGGCGTGCACGCGACCAGCCAGGTCTCGTTGCGGTTCACCGACCTGTCGGCGATCCCCGCGCTGATGGCCTCCCTGCGCGCGCAGCCGCCCACGGGGTTCGGCGGCCTGGACGTCACCGAGGCGATCGACCTGGAGGCCGGCTCGAGCGACCTGCCGCCGACCGATGGGCTGAAGTACATGCTGGGCGGCGCGCGGGGCGTGGACGGGGCGCGGGTGATCATCCGGCCGAGCGGGACCGAGCCGAAGATCAAGGCGTACCTCGAGGTCCGGGCGCCGGTGGGCGGTGAGGGTGTCGCCTCCGCCCGGTCAGTGGCCTCTGACCGGATGGGTGCCGTCGCTGACGACGTGCGGGCGCGGCTGACCTCGTAACCGACCGAGGGCGACGCGTTGGGCGAGCCCGGGCATTCCGCCACCTGATGGCCCTGCCCGGGGATAGCCTGCGCGCGGGAGGTGCCCATGAATGACACGACGCAGGCGCCCAACATCGGCCGCGGGGTCCTCCAGGCGATCTTCGCGGTGTTCCTCGGGCTGATGATCACGGCCGTGGTCGGAGTCGGGGTGTACACGTTCCACCCGAACCCGGGCGAGGAGACGCAGGACCAGGTCCAGGCGCTGTACGACGAGCGTGCGGCGATCGATGGCTGCAGCTCGCCGACGCCGGGCGAGTGCCGTACCTGGAACCAGTTGACCGCCGCCGAGCAGGCTCGGACGAAGGCCATCGACGTGCAGATCACCTCACTGCAGCGGGCCGCGGAGGAGAGGTCCAGCCAGTGGCGGATGAGCACCAGCGTGATCCTGATCGTCCTGGCGACGATGCTCATGGCCCTCGCTCTGGCGCTCGGCGACTCGGGTTCCGTGCTCAGCAACGGGATCCTGCTCGGGGGGCTCTTCACCATGCTCTACGGCGTCGGCTGGGGGCTGGCATCCGGGAACTCCGTGACCCGGTTCCTCGTCCTCGTCGCGGCGCTGGCTGTGTCGCTGGCGCTCGGGTACCTGAAGTTCGTCCGCGGGCGGCGACCGGTGGGCGAGAACGAGCCCGGTCGGGCGTGTCGGCGCCGGCCAGACGTCGCTCGCCTGGCGGCGGCTACATCTGCGGAGGTGGCCGAGCTCAGCTCCCGGGTCGCGGCCTTGGAGCGCCGGTTGGCCGCGGCGGCAGCGGGCCTGACGGAGGATCCCGCCCAGACTGCTACTGACACGGACGCTTCATGAGGTCCACGACGTAGTCGTCGGGTGCCCCTGCCGCCCGGGCGGCCTCGGCCATGATCCCCAGGTAGCGCGCCGAGGGCAGGCCGCCCTCGTACGCGTCCACCACGTAGAGCCAGGCCATCTCGTCGCCATCGAGGGTCTGCACACGCACGTGCAGCTTGCGGTGGATCCCCAGCTCGGAGCCCTCCCAGTGGTCGAGCAGGGGCTCGTCCTCGGGGGCGATGTCGTAGAGCATGACGAACACGCTGTGGCCGGGGTCCTCGACGACGGTGGCCAGGGCACCGTCCCACCCGAGATCCTCACCGCCGAAGGTCAATCTCCAGTCGACCAACCAGCCCGGGCCGTACGCCGGGGAGTGGGGTGCCCGCTCGAGCATCTGCCGGGGGTCGAGGTTCGACCCGTACGCCGCGTAGAGGACCACGTCGCACAGAGTAGTGGTGCGGCCGGCGCATCCGGAAGGTCAGTGACGAGGTCACTGCGGGGTGAAGGCCGGCTCCCCGGGCAGGCACGAGTACAGGACCAGGTCGTGGCGACCATCTGCGCGGACCTGCGACCCGCGGGTAACCGATGTGGGTCGTGGGCCATGATCCTGTCATGCCCGATTCCTCCGGAGGGTCCCTGGACCCCTACGACGGCCTCGACCCGGACGTCATCGCATTCCTCGACGGGACGCCGCCTCCAGCGCGGCCGGACGTGGCCCCCGTCGGCTCGGGCTCAGTCGCCCAGCCGGCAGCGATCGGAGGATCGGCGGTCGCCGGGCCGGCCGTGCCCGGTGCGTCGCCCTCGACCGGTGGGGGCTACCGGCGTCGGCATGTCCGGTCGTCGTGGGGCGCGGCGGCGACGACACTCGCGGTGATCGTGGCGGCCGCGATCCTCGACCCCTCAGGCCTGGCTGCCCCGGTGGCCTGGACCGGCGCGCAGATGGCTCGCCAGCCCTGGACGTGGCTGCAGTACGTCGTCCTCGCCCCCCTGATCGTCGTGCTGGTGTGGTGGTGGAGCCGGCGATTGCTCGCCGCCGCGACCCCTGCAGCCCCGCGGCGCTGGGTGTTCAGTCGCATCTGGCTGCTGGTCATCCTCGCGATGATGGTGGCCAAGCTCCTCTACTCCGCGGTGCTCATGGCGCCCGCCCTGATCGGGGGGTCCGAGGCTGGGCTCCCGCCGGGTCCGTCGGCCGCCTACCTGGTGTGGGCAACAGGATTCACCGGGATCAAGGCCGGTTTCTACGGCTGGGTCCCGGCACTGGTGGCGGCGGTGCTGTGGAGCCCGGGGCCGGCCCGCCGGGCAGGTGTCGCCACGCGGGTCGAGGCCCCGTCGCGCGCGATGATCCCGGCCGCCCTGATCGCCCTCGGCCTTGCGTGGGTCGGTGGGTGGCTCGCGGGCTACTGGTGGACCGGATCGCCGGTCGGCTACGCGCACACCTCCGGCTGGCGGCTGCTGGCGCCGACGGCGGCCTCGGGGCGAGCGGGGGAGATCGCCGCGATCCTGCTGGTTGCGCTCTACCTCGGGTCGAGCGCGCGACACACACTGCGCCGGATCGACGTCCCGCGGCCGACGTCCTCGCGGCTGCTGGCCGGGGCCCTGGGGTCGCTGGTCGCCGGGCTGTGCATCGCGCTGACCGAGTCCGTGGTCCAGCTGCTCTTCGGCACCGACGTCGCAGGCTCGGAGGACCTGTGGATCCTCCCGGCGACCTACCTGCGCCTGGCCGAAGGGCTCTCCTTCGGCCTTCTTCTCGCTCCCTTCGCTGCGCTGGGGCTCTGGTTGGTCGCCCGGGCGCCCCGGCCGCAGTGGTCGCTGGTCGCCGGGCTTGCCGCCCTCGCGATCGTCGCCGGGTCCGTGTTCATCGTCGTGCGCCAGACGGACGCCTACACCGGCGTGCCGCCGCTGGCCGGCCCCGACCCAGCCCCGGTCGACCTGCCCGCGCAGCTGGTGCCCGTGCGCGACGAGCCGGCCCCGCCCGGACCGCTCACCGTCCGGCGCGACACCGATGGATCGGTGGTCCTGTCCGACCAGCGCGGCGCCCAGGTGATCCTGCGCGGCATCAACGTCAACCAGCTGGGGGACTACTACGCGGCCAACCCCGACGTGCCGACAGTCGAGCCCCTGGCGGAGCAGGACTTCGCCGATATCGCGGCGATGGGCTTCAACGCCGTGCGCCTGGTGCTCTCCTGGTCGTCGCTGGAGCCTGCGCCCGGGAGGGTCGACGCCGCCTACGTCGATCGGATCAAGCAGGCCGTGGCCTGGGCGAGGCTGCACGGGATCCACGTCGTCCTGGACATGCACCAGGACGCCTGGGGCAAGGGTGTGGTCGCACCTGAGGGCACCGTCTGCAGGGGCGCGACCTCCCCGATGACCGGCTGGGACGGGGCGCCGGACTGGGCGTCGTACTACGACGATGCCCCGCCCTGCCAGTTCACCGGCCGCGACCTGGCCCCGAACGTGCTGCGTGCGTTCACCTCGTTCTACGCCGACCGCGAGTCGGTCCAGGAGCGGCTGATCGCGGTCTGGGGCCGGTTGGCCAGTGAGTTCGGCGGGGATCCGACGGTCGTCGGCTACGACCTGCTCAACGAGCCGGCCTTCGCCGAGCAGGCGCCGCTGACCAGCGGGATGCTGCTCGGCCGCTACCACGCCCGTGCGATCCAGGCCATCCGCGAGGGGGAGAAGAAGGCGCCGGGCGGGTACGCCCATCCGGTGTTCCTCGAGCCGAGCATCTGGTGGTCCGGATTCGGGGTCGACCCGCTCCCGCCGCACGGCTTCACCACCGACTCGCAGGTCGTCTTCGCCCCCCACCTGTACAACGAGTCGATCACGATGGACCAGTCCCTGGGGCTGACCACCGTGAGCATCGAACGGGGCTACGCGCTGGCCGCCCGGGCCGCCTCGGACTGGGGGACCCCCCTGTGGTCCGGCGAATGGGGCACCTTCGGGGAGTCCACGGAGAACCGGGAGCTCAACGTCCGCTTCGGCGCCGCCGAGGACGAACTCCGGGTGGGTTCCGCCGTCTGGGTGTGGAAGCAGGGCTGCGGTGACCCGCATGTCTACCCCTCCGACGAGGCGGGCGACATCCGCCGGGTGTCCTGCCCCGAGGGGACGCCCCTGCCCACCCGTGACGCGCAGATCGAGCCCCTGAAGCGCGCCTACCCGCGCACGGCGCCGGGGCGGATCCTGGCGATCGAGTCCGACGCCCGGCGGATCCAGGTCGACGGTGACACCGCGGGAGCTGGGCCGGTCGACGGCACGCCGGACTCCTGCGCCCTGGACATCTGGGTCCCCGGATCGACGCAGCCGGCGGTGGTCGACCAGGTCGGGGTGACCGGCCTGCGCTCGGTGGAGGTGCCGGCTGGCAGCGCGGCCCAGGACCCCTCCGGCGGGTGGCGCGTCATCGGCTGCGCGACCGGGGCCTATCGGATCACGCTGTCCTGACCCCGGCCGTCCCCGGCGCGCGCTGGGCGGTTGATGCGCGATGATCGACGCCATGACTTCGGTGGTGATCGTCGGCGGCGGCCCGGGCGGGTACGAGGCGGCGCTCGTCGCGGCGCAGATGGGCGCCACGGTCACGCTCGTGGACTCCGATGGGATCGGCGGATCCGCGGTGCTCACCGACTGCGTGCCGAGCAAGGCACTGCTGGCGGTGGCCGAGTCGGCCACACAGGTCCGCGAGAGCGAGGCGCTGGGGATCACCGGTGCCGCGGGGGCTGTCGGTGTGGACCTGGCCGCAGTGAACCTGCGCATCCGCGACCTTGCGGCGGCCCAGAGCGAGGACATCGCCCAGCGCTGCGTGCGGGCGGGTGTTCGGCTGGTGGCCGGTCGCGGACGCCTCGATGGCCCGGGCACGGTGGTGGCCGACATGACCTCAGGGGGCAGCGAACGGATCGAGGCGGACGCGATCCTGCTGGCGACCGGCGCTCGGCCCCGGGTCATGGACAGCGCGCTCCCCGACGGCGAGCGGATCCTGACCTGGGAGCAGGTCTACGCCCTCGACAGGGCACCCGAGCGGCTGGTCGTGGTCGGCTCGGGTGTCACCGGAGCGGAGTTCGCCTGCGCCTACCAGGCACTCGGCTCGGAGGTGGTTCTGGTCTCCAGCCGGGAGCACGTGCTTCCGGGCGAGGATCCCGATGCTGCCAAGGTCCTCGAGGACGTGTTCGAGCGCCGCGGCATGACCGTCCTGCGCCGATCGCGGGCAGAGTCCGCCACCCGCACCGCCGACGGGGTGCTGGTCACGCTGGCCGATGGACGGACGGTCGAGGGATCGCACTGCCTGATGGCGGTGGGGTCGGTGCCCAACACCGAGGACCTGGGCCTTGCCGACGCCGGGGTCCGCACCACTGCCTCCGGGCACGTGGAGGTCGACCGGGTCTCGCGGACCTCCGCCCGTGGGGTCTACGCCGCCGGCGACTGCACCGGAGTCCTCCTGCTGGCATCCGTGGCAGCGATGCAGGGACGGATCGCGATGTGGCACGCGCTGGGAGGCGCCGTCGCGCCCCTGGACCTGCGGACCGTGAGCTCCAACGTGTTCACCGATCCGGAGATCGCCACCGTCGGCTACACGCAGGCAGACCTCGACGCCGGTCGCGTGAATGCCGAGGTCGTGACGCTGCCGCTGGCCACGAACGCACGGGCGAAGATGCTGGGCATCACCGACGGCTTCGTCAAGGTCATCTGCCGGCGCGGCACCCGGATCGTGATCGGCGGCGTCGTGGTCGCCCCCCGCGCCTCCGAGCTGATCTTCGGGCTCACCCTGGCGGTCGAGCAGCGCCTGACCGTGGACCAGGTGGCCGCCACGTTCACCGTGTACCCGTCGCTGACCGGGTCGATCGCCGAGGCGGCCCGCCAACTGCGCGCGTTCGACTGAGGTGGATGACGTGGCGCAGAGGAGTGAGTCAGGGCGGTCCGCGGACCCGATGGGCGCGCCCCTGGGCGACGCTGGCCGCCCTAGGTCGTCGGCACGACCGGGCGCCAGCCTCAGCCTGGCCAGCGTGCCGAACCTGCGCGACATCGGGGGGTGGTCGACCCGCGACGGTGGCCGCGTGGTCTCCGGAGCCCTCTACCGATCCACGGACCTGTCCCGGTTGACCGGACCCGACGTCCCCGCGCTGGCAGGTCTCGGGATCAGGTCCGTCTTCGACCTGCGCACCACGGCGGAGCAGGCCTCCGCTCCGGACATCCTGCCCGAGGGGGCCGAGTACCACCCGCTGGACGTCCTGGCCGACTCGACGATGGCCGTGCCGGCGGACCTCATGGCGCTCCTGGCCGACCCGCCGACCGCGACTGCCGCGCTCACCGGGGACCGGGTCACGTCGCTGTTCGACTCCGCCTACCGGGAGATCATCGCGCTGCCCAGCGCACGCACTGCGTACCGCGCGCTCTTCACCGACCTCGCCGTGGCCGACCGACGTCCTGCCCTGGTGCACTGCACGACCGGCAAGGATCGGACCGGCTGGGCGGCGGCGGCCCTGCTGATGCTGCTCGGAGTGCCCGACGAGGAGGTCATGGCCGAGTACCTGCTCACCAATGACCTGCTGCTGCCCGCGCTGGCGCCGATGTTCGACCAGTTCCGCGAGGCCGGCGGCGACCCCGCGGTCCTGAGGCCCGTGTTCGGGGTCGACCCGGCCTACCTCACGGCCGGCCTCGACGAGATGCACGACAGGTTCGGATCGATCGAGGGGTACTTCTCCGACGGCCTGGGCCTCGATGCGCCCACGATCGACGCCCTGAGAGGGGCCTTCACCGAGGCATCCGCCTGATCCGCCTGCTCGTGGGCGAGCCGTCCGTCGGGGGGACCCAATAGCCTCACGGGAGGAGGTCGACATGGTCGAGCAGATGGGGTACCTGCGCACGATCGATGCGTGGGAGCGCGAGGAGGGCGCGGCTGTTCCGGTGGGGGCCACCTGGGTGCCGGAGCTGGAGGCGTGGAACTTCTCGATCTACTCCCGCAGAGCCACGGAGGTGACCCTCCTGGTCTACGCGGCACAGGATGTGACCACGCCGCTGCTGGAGTTCCACCTCGACCCGCTGGTCCACAAGACCGGTCGGCTGTGGCACTGCCTGGTCAGCGCCGCCCGGGTCCCGGGTGCGGCCTACTACGCCTACCGGATGGGTGGGCCCTCCGGCGGGCGCAACCGGTTCGTGCCCCAGAAGGTGCTGTCCGACCCGTACGCGCGACGCCTGCACTTCCCGCCCGGTTTCTCGCGTGAGGCCGCGCGCGGGGAGGACGCCAACGATGGCCGGACTGCGCTGGGTGTGTTGCCCACGGCCGATTGGGCCGATGAGCCGCTTCCGGCCCCCGGCCCCCGGCACACCCACGACATGGTCATCTACGAGGTGCACGTCAAGGGGTTCACGGCGCGGGCGAACAGCGGGGTGGCCGAGGAGCTGCGCGGGACCTTCCGTGGCCTGATCGAGAAGATCGACCACCTCAAGGACCTCGGCGTCACGGTCGTGGAGCTGCTCCCGGTTCACCAGTACGACCCCCAGGAGGGCAACTACTGGGGCTATATGACGATGAACTTCTTCGCCCCGCACTCCGGGTACGCGCACGCCGACGCGGTGGCCGAGTTCCGCGCGATGGCCGACGCCCTGCACGCGGCGGGCATCGAGCTGTGGCTCGATGTCGTGTACAACCACACCGCCGAGGGCGATCACACCGGCCCGACCTACAACCTCGCCGGGATCGACAACGACTCGTACTACATCGTCGGCCCGGACGGCTCGTACGACAACGACACCGGCTGCGGGAACACCACGCAGGCCGCCGACATCGCCACCCGTGCGCTGGTCCTGCGCAGCCTCGCGCACTGGGCCGAGCAGATGGGCGTGGACGGGTACCGCTTCGACCTCGCCTCGATCCTCACCCGCGACGCCGACGGCGGCGTCGAGGGCGACATGCCCCCGATGATCAACGAGATCGGCATCCTCGCCGGCACCCACGACCTGCGCGTCACCGCGGAGGCCTGGGACCTCGGCGCCTACCAGCTCGGCAAGGGCTTCCCGGGGATCATGTGGCGGCAGTGGAACGGGAGGTTCCGCGACGACGTCCGCGGATTCGTCAAGGGCGACGACGGGCTGGTCGGGGCGCTGATGTCGCGGGTGTACGGCAGTGCGGACCTGTTCCCCGACGGCCCGAACGACATGTACCGGCCCTACCAGAGCATCAACTTCGTCACCGCCCACGACGGGTTCTGCCTGTACGACCTGGTGTCCTACAACGAGCGGCACAACGAGGCCAACGGCCATGGCGGCACGGACGGCTCGTCGGACAACCGCAGCTGGAACTGCGGATGGGAGGGCGACGAGGGCGCTCCGCCGGAGGTCCTGGCCCTGCGCATGCGCCAGATGAAGAACTTCGCCGCGCTGATGATGCTGTCCAACGGGGTCCCGATGATCGTCGCGGGCGACGAGTTCGCCAACACCCAGCGCGGCAACAACAACCCGTACAACCAGGACAACGAGATCACCTGGCTGGACTGGGACCGCCTGGACACCCACCGCGACCTGTACGAGTTCTTCAAGGCGATGATCACCCTGCGCAAGTCGCGTCGGGCGATCGCCCGCAGCCGGTTCTGGCGCGGGGACGTGACCTGGTTCGGCACGACCGGCCCACCCGACACCGCGCCCTGGTCGCACAGCCTCGCCTGGCACCTGTCCGGGGCGCGATACGGCGAGGGCGACCTGTACGTGATGGTCAATGCGCATTGGGATCCTCTCGAGTTCAGCGTCCAAGCCCCGGGGCAGTGGCGTCGGATCGTCGACACGACGCTGAGCGCGCCCGAGCACGTGGTGGCCGTGGCCGACGCCCCGGCCGTGGGCGCGTCGGTGACGGTCTCGGCCCGGTCGATCGTCGTCCTCTCGACGTGATGCGCGCGTGACCTGGACCGAGCAGTGAGCGATCCCGTCAGCCGCTGTCGGATGCGGGTCAGTGGGGTCGTCCAGGGCGTCGGGTTCCGGCCGTTCGTCCACACGCTGGCCGTGGACCTGGGCCTGTCCGGCTTCGTGGGAAACGACGCGGACGGGGTGTTCCTCGAGGCCCAGGGGCCGTCCCTGGTGCTGGCTGAGCTGGAGCGGCGCATCCGCGAGGAGGCGCCCCCACTGGCGGTCGTGGAGGAGGTCCGGGTCGAGGTGCTCGACCCGGTCGAGGACGACGCGATCGAGGCGGAGTCGCGCGCCGCCGGGGCAACCTCGCCGGATCCCAGGGTGCCCCTCTTCCGCATCGTGGCCAGCGGCTCGGGTGAGGGTGCCACCTCGATCCCCCCGGACACCGCCGTCTGCGACACCTGCGTGGCCGAGATGCGTGACCCCGCCGACCGTCGGCACGGCTACCCGTTCATCGCGTGCACCCACTGCGGCCCCCGCTACACGATCACCACCGGTCTGCCCTACGACCGGGTGAACACCACCATGGTCGGATTCCCGCTGTGCCCACCGTGCCTGGCCGAGTACACCGACCCGACCAGCCGGCGGTTCCACGCCCAGCCGACTGCCTGCCCGGAGTGCGGGCCCCGACTGTCGATGCCCGTCGACCAGGTGGTCCAGGCGCTGCGGGCGGGGCGGATCGTGGCGATCAAGGGGATCGGCGGCTACCACCTCGCCTGTGACGCCCGCGATGCGTCGGCTGTGACGACGTTGCGCGCCCGCAAGCAGCGTGGGGCCAAGCCCTTCGCCCTCATGGCCGCCGATCTGGCCACGGCACGGGAGGTGGCCGTCATCGACGGCACGGCCGAGGCCCTGCTCACCTCCCCTGCCCGGCCGATCGTGATCCTCCCCGCGCTCGACGCCTCTCTCGTCGCCGACGTGGCGCCCGGCACCGGGACCCTCGGCGTGATGCTCCCGTACGCCCCCCTGCACCACCTGCTCTTCGACGCCGGAGCCCCCGGCCTCCTCGTGATGACCAGCGGGAACCTCGCCGACGAGCCGATCTGCATCGACCCGGCCGAGGCCGAGCAGCGCCTGGCGGGCATGGCAGACATGTTCGTCCACCACGACCGCCCCATCCACGTGGCCTGCGACGACTCCGTGACCCGCGTGGTGACCGGGTCGCCCCAGCCGGTGCGTCGCAGCCGGGGGTACGCGCCGATGCCCCTGACCCTCCCCGTGGCCGGCCCGCCGATGCTGGCCATGGGAGGCGAGCTCAAGACCACCCTGTGCGTGGCGAGTGGCCGCACGGCGTGGCTCAGCCAGCACATCGGCGACACCGCCAACCTCGAGACCCTGGCGATGCTGGAGCGCACGGTGGAGACCTTGTGCGCGCTGCAGCGGGTCACCCCCGAGGTGATCGTGTCCGACGCTCACCCCGGTTACCTGTCCCGCCGCTGGGCTGCTGACCAGGCCTCGGCCCGGGGGGCCGAGCATCTCGAGGTGGGCCACCACCATGCGCACCTGGCGTCGTTGCTGGCCGAGCACCGGGTGCCCCTCGGGGAACCCGTCCTCGGCGTCGTCCTCGACGGGACCGGGTACGGCGCCGACGGCACCATCTGGGGTGGCGAACTCCTCCTGGGCAGCTACGCGGACGTCGAGAGGGTCGGGCACCTGCGGCCGATCGCCCTACCGGGTGGGGATGCCGCGATCAGGCACCCCGCGCGCACTGCCGCCGCGCACCTGCACGCGGCAGGGCTCGGTTGGGAGGGCACCGCGAGTGCCGCAGCCTGCACGGTGGCCGAGGGTGCGGCGCTCGCGCGGATGCTCGCCACGGGTTCGCACTGCACGCCCACGACAAGCATGGGTCGGCTCTTCGACGCGATCGCATCACTGCTCGACGTCCGACACGAGGTCGAGTACGAGGCGCAGGCCGCGATCGAGCTGGAGGCCTTGGCGGCCTCCACCACGCAGGAGGCGGCCGGTTGGCGGTCCGCGACGGGCCCGTACGGCCCCGTGGTGCACACGGACCCGGGGGGCGACGTGATCCTCGACCCGTCGGGCTGGATCGCCCAGGCGGTGGCCGATCGGGCGGCCGGCCTCGATCCGGCGAGGTCCTCCCGCGCATTCCACCTGGCGCTGGCTGAGGCCCTCACCGACGCGGTCCTGCTCGTCCGCGACCGGTATGGCATGGACACCGTCGGGCTCACCGGCGGCGTCTTCGCCAATGACGTGCTCTCCTCGGCTTGTCAGGGGTCCCTGCGCCGGGCAGGCTTGACAGTGCTCGTGCACGGCGTGGTGCCGCCCAACGACGGTGGCCTCGCGCTGGGTCAGGCAGCGGTCGCCGCAGCCTGGTCCGCTCGCTGACGTCCCCGAGGAGGTCGACCGTGTGTCTGGGGGTCCCCGGCAGGGTCGACACCGTGTGGGAGGTGCACGGCATGCGCATGGCCACCGTCGACTTCGGCGGCATCCGCAAGGAGGTCTGCCTCGCGTACGTCCCCGAGGTCGAGGTCGGCGACTACACGATCGTTCACGTCGGCTTCGCCCTCACGAAGCTCGACGAGGCGTCGGCGCTGGAGACCCTCGAGCTCATGCGCAGCGTCGGACTCCTGGAGCAGGAGCTCGTGGCGGGTGCCGGGCCTGACCCCATGTCCGAACCGGGCTCTCGGGGATCGCCGTGAAGTACCTCGACGAGTTCGGCGACCCGGAGCTCGCGCGCCGGCTCCTGGACGACATCGCCGCGACGGTCACCCGCCCGTGGGCGTTGATGGAGGTCTGCGGTGGGCAGACCCACACGATCGTCCGCAACGGCATCGACCAGCTCCTCCCCGAGGGCGTGGAGATGATCCACGGTCCAGGCTGCCCGGTGTGCGTCACCCCCCTGGAGACCATCGACCGGGCGCTGGCCATCGCGGCCACGCCGGGGGTCATCTTCTGCTCCTTCGGCGACATGATCCGGGTACCGGGCTCCGAGGGCGACCTGTTCCGGGTCAAGAGCGCCGGCGGGGACGTGCGCGTCGTCTACTCGCCGCTGGATGCCGTGCGGATCGCGCAGGAGAACCCCGACAAGCAGGTGGTGTTCTTCGGCATCGGCTTCGAGACCACGGCCCCGGCCAACGCGATGACCGTGCAGGTCGCCAGGCGGCAGGGGATCACCAACTTCTCCGTGCTGGTCTCCCACGTCCTGGTGCCCCCGGCCATCACCGCGATCATGGAGTCCCCCTCGTGCCGTGTCCAGGGCTTCCTGGCCGCTGGGCACGTGTGCACCGTCATGGGCATGGCCCAGTACGAGACGTTGGTGGAGAAGTACCGCGTCCCCATCGTGGTGACCGGCTTCGAGCCGCTCGACGTCCTCGAGGGCATCCGGCGCACGGTCCGCCAACTCGAGGAGGGCCGCGCCGAGCTCGAGAACGCCTACCCACGCGCAGTCGCGCCGGCGGGGAACCCGGTGGCCCAGGCAGTGGTCGAGGACGTCTTCACCGTGTGCGACCGGTCGTGGCGCGGCATCGGCGTGATCCCGCGTTCGGGGTGGCGGCTCGCGGACGAGTACGCCGAGTTCGATGCCGAGGGTCGGTTCGACGTCGCGGGCATCGTCACAAGCGAGTCGGAGCAGTGCCGGGCCGGTGAGGTGCTCCAGGGCCTGATCAAGCCGTTCCAGTGCGAGGCGTTCGGCACGGCGTGCACGCCGAGGTCGCCCCTGGGCGCGCCCATGGTCTCCAGCGAGGGTGCGTGCGCCGCCTACTTCCAGTTCCGGCGGCTGGAGCAGCCGGCATGAGTCAACCCCTGGACATCACCTCCTGGTCGTGCCCGATGCCCCTGCGCGACCACCCCAGCGTCGTGATGGGCCACGGCGGCGGGGGGCGCCTGTCCGCCGAGCTCATCGAGCACCTGTTCCTCCCGGCCTTCGGCGGGACCCCCCTGGCCGACGTGCTCACGCAGCTCGGGGACGCAGCGGTGCTGGACCTCGGCGCACCGGCCGCGGATCGGGGCCTGCGCCTGGCGTTCACCACCGACTCCTACGTCGTGCGCCCCCGGTTCTTCCCCGGCGGCAACATCGGAGACCTCGCGGTCAACGGCACTGTCAACGACCTGGCCGTCAGCGGAGCCCTGCCCCTGGCCCTGTCGGTCGGGGCGATCCTCGAGGAGGGCATGGCCCTCGACGAGTTGGGCATCATCGCGCAGACGATGGGCGCAGCGGCGAGGGCCGCCGGGGTCTCGATCGTCACCGGCGACACGAAGGTCGTCGACTCCGGGCACGGCGACGGGGTGTACCTGAACACCGCCGGCATCGGGCTGGTCCCCTCCGGCCTGGTGCTCGGCCCCAGTCAGGTGCGCCCCGGTGATGCCGTCCTGCTGTCCGGCCCGATCGGCATGCACGGGATCGCGGTGCTGAGCGTCCGCGACGGCCTGGAGTTCGGCGCGGACCTCGCCACCGACTCCGCACCCCTCACGCCAGTCACCCAGGCCCTGCTGGCCGCCGGTGTCGGGGTGTCGATGATGCGCGACCCCACCCGCGGCGGCGTCGCGGCGACCCTCAACGAGATCGCCCACGCCAGCGGCACCGGCATCGTGATCGTCGAGCGCGACGTGCCCGTGCCCGAGGCCGTCCGGGCGGCCTGCGGCCTCCTCGGCCTGGATCCGCTGTACATCGCGAACGAGGGCAAGGTCGTGGTGTTCGTGCGCGGCGCGGACGCCGAGGAGGCACTGGCGGTGATGCGGGGCACGGATGTCGCCCGGGACGCCACCCGCATCGGCTCGGTCACGGCCGAGCACCCCGGGGTCGTGGTCGCGCGCACCGGGATCGGCGGAACCCGCGTGGTCGACCTGCCGCTGGCTGAGCAACTGCCCCGCATCTGCTGATAGGACTGCAGGTACCCGGACCCGGAGGTGGAGCATGTGTCGCTGGATGGCCTACTCGGGATCGTCGATCCCCGTGTCCGAGCTCCTGCTCAAGCCGAAGCACTCGTTGATCGACCAGAGCCTGCACTCGCGGATGGGGGCCACCACCACCAACGGTGACGGATTCGGCCTGGGCTGGTACGGGGTGGGCGACACCCCCGGGGTGTTCCACAGCACGGAACCGGCCTGGAACGACCGCAACCTCGCCGACCTCGCCAAGCACCTGGTCTCCCCCCTGGTGTTCGCGCACGTGCGGGCCTCGACCGGCGGTGCGATACAGCAGACCAACTGCCACCCGTTCCGGTACGAGAACTGGTTGTGGATGCACAACGGCCTCATCCGCGAGTTCGCCACGGTCAAGCGCGACCTGGCATTCGCCGTCGACCCGTCGCTCTACGCCCTGATCGAGGGCTCGACCGATTCTGAGATGTTCTTCTACCTGGCGCTGACCATGGGCCTGCAGGACGACCCGTTGAGCGCCGTCGAGCGGACGGTCGGGTTCATCGAGGACACAGGGCGCAGCCGTGGGGTGCAGGATCCGATCATGATGACGGTGGCCACAACCGATGGCACCAGCATCTGGGCCTTCCGATACTCGAGCGAGGGCCGGTCTCGCTCGCTGTTCCACAGCACGAACGTCGCCATGCTGCGCGACACCTATCCGGACAACCCCATCCTTCATCAGGTGTCCGACGAGACCCGCCTGATCGTCTCCGAGCCCCTGGGCGACCTGGAGGGTGCCTGGCGAGAGGTTCCCGAGTCATCGTGCGGGGTCGTGCAACCCGGAGAGGACGAGATCCGCCCGTTCGCGCCCGTGCACAGGTAGCCGGTCCCACCGAGCGCGTCCAGAGCGCTCAGGCGTCCTTGATCTCGCAGAGAACCGTGCCGGTGGGCACCGTTGCGCCGACCTCGGCCGTCAGCGCGGTGATGACACCGGCCTTGTGGGCGTTGAGCGGCTGCTCCATCTTCATCGCCTCGAGGACGACGACCAGGTCGCCGGCTGCGACCTCCTGGCCCTCCTCGACGGCAATCTTGACGATTGTGCCCTGCATGGGTGCGGCCAGTGAGTCACCGGTGGCACCGCCGCCGGCCTTCTTGGACGCGCGCTTGGGGGCGGCCTTCTTCGTCGCCGATCCGCCACCGCCGCCGAACGAGATCCCCTCGGGCAGGCTCACCTCGACGCGCTTGCCGCCGACCTCGACGACCACCGACGACCGCGCCTCGGGCTCGACGAGCTCCACGGCCGCCCCGGCGTAGGCCGGGATGTCGTTGACGAACTCCGTCTCGATCCACCGGGTGTGGACGGAGAAGGCCTCGTCAGGATCGGCCGGGGCGAACGCTCGGATCGGAGACCACCTTGCGGTGGAAGGTGATCGCGGTGGCGATGCCCTCGACCTCGAACTCCGCCAGTGCCCGGCGTGAGCGCTCGATGGCCTGCTGGCGGTCATGTCCGGTGACGATCAGCTTGGCCAGCAGCGAGTCGAAGTTGCCGCCGATCACATCACCCTGCTGGAAGCCACCGTCCACCCGGATCCCGGGTCCGGCCGGCGGGTGCCAGACGGTCAGGGCGCCGGGGGCGGGCAGGAAGTTGCGGCCCGGGTCCTCCCCGTTGATCCGGAACTCGATGGAGTGCCCACGCAGCGGCGGGTCGTCGTAGCCGATCTCCTCCCCGTCGGCGATCCGGAACTGCTCGCGGACCAGGTCGATGCCGGAGACCTCCTCGGTGACCGGGTGCTCGACCTGCAGACGGGTGTTGACCTCGAGGAAGGAGATCGTCCCGTCCTTGCCGACGAGGAACTCGCAGGTGCCGGCGCCGTAGTAGCCCGCCTCCCGCACGATCGCCTTGCTCGAGCTGTAGAGCCTCTCGACCTGCTCGTCGGTGAGGAACGGCGCGGGCGCCTCCTCCACGAGCTTCTGGTGGCGGCGCTGCAGCGAGCAGTCGCGGGTGGACACGACCACGACGTTGCCGTGCTTGTCGGCCAGGACCTGGGTCTCGACGTGCCGGGGGCTGTCGAGGTACTTCTCCACGAAGCACTCCCCGCGGCCGAAGGCGGCCACCGCCTCCCGCACTGCCGAGTCGTAGAGCTCGGGGATCTCCTCGATCGAACGGGCGACCTTCAGGCCGCGACCGCCGCCGCCGAACGCCGCCTTGATCGCGATGGGCAACCCGAACTCCTGGGCGAAGGCCACCACCTCGTCGGCGCCGGACACCGGATCCGCGGTGCCCGGGACCTGCGGGGCCCCGGCGCGAGCGGCGATGTGCCGCGCGGACACCTTGTCGCCGAGGTCGCGGATGGCCGAGGGGGGCGGCCCGATCCACGTGAGCCCGGCGTCGATCACGGCCTGGGCGAAGTCGGCGTTCTCCGACAGGAACCCGTACCCGGGGTGCACGGCGTCGGCCCCACTGCGGCGGGCGGCGTCGAGGAGCTTGTCGAAGACCAGGTACGTCTCAGCGGCCGTGGTGCCGCCCAGGGCGAAGGCCTCGTCGGCTGCCTTCACGTGCAGCGCGTCGCGGTCGGGGTCGGCATACACCGCGACCGACGCGATGCCCGCATCCCGGCACGCGCGGGCCACCCGGATGGCGATCTCACCACGGTTGGCGATCAGAACCTTCTTCATTCCCGCACCCCTCACACGCACTCCGGGGCCCGATTCCGGGCGACTCGCCAGCCATCCTACGGAGGGTGGTCCGGCCGGTTCGCGGCCACCCGTCAGGCGCGGTCCCAGAGGTCGGTCCAGCGGATGTCAAGCTCGGTCACCAGCCCGCGAAGGGTCGGCAGTGCCAGCCCGATCACGTTCGAGTGATCGCCGGAGATCCCGTCGATGAAAGGCCCCCCGAGACCGTCGATCGTGCATGATCCGGCCACGGCCAGCGGCTCCCCCGAGGCGATGTACGCCTCGAGCTCCACGGGATCCGGGCGGCCGAAGCGGATCGTCGTGGCCACCGCGCGGTGCGCCTCGCGCCCGGTGTCGAGGTCGATGACCGTGTGGCCGGTGACCAGCACCCCCGTCCCTCCGGACATGGCTGCCCAGCGGTCGCGGACCTCCTGGGCGGTGCGAGCCTTGCCGAGCACCTGGCCGTCGAAGTCGAGCATGGAGTCCGCCCCGATGACCAGCACCCGCGCGCCGGCCGCAACGCCCGGGACGTCCCCCGAACGGACCTGGTCGGCAACGTCGCGGGCCTTGGCGGTGGCCAGCATCTGGACAAGGGCGGGTGGGTCGGACACGAGGTCGCGGGCGGAGGCGATCAGGGCATCCTCGTCGACCCGGCTGTGCCAGATGATCGGGGTGATCCCTGCCGCCCTGAGCAGCGTGGCCCGGGCGGGGGAGGCGGATCCGAGGACGAGGACCGGGCGCCCCGCATGGACAGGGTGCCCCGTGTCGGCCGGGCGGGTGGGCTGGGTGGGCTCAGCCACGGCGGGCGACCCCGCGGATGGCCCCCGAGGTCCGGGCGCGGTACCCCTTGCCGGGCGCGACCAGGACCCGACCCCCAGGTGAGGGCAGAAGGGTCACCATGCCGCGCGGGCACGTGAGGTGCATCGGGGAGCGCTGACCGTGGGTCCACAGCCCGCCGATGGGCACGAGCAGGCCGCGGAACCCGACGTGCAGGGCCAGCGCCCCGCGAGCCAGGTCGGTCGTGGCCACCAGCGGGTCGGTCTCGATGACTCCAGCCACGGGGGCGGACCAGTCCAGACCCTCGACGGTGGGATCCCCGGTGTAGTGCAGGAGGCCGACCGTCCGGGAGAAGCCGCCCATGTCGGCCACGCAGATGGCCGGCGGGGAGTCGTCCGCCGGGGCGATGTTCGTCGCCCGCAGCACGCCGGTGAAGGTGGCGCCCTCCGGTGTGGGCGCCAGGTCGGCCCAGTCGATGTCGACGACCCAGTCCAGGGCGTGGGTGATGTCGCTGGCGGCCCCGTCCTCGCCGATCCGCACGAGCAGGCGACCATCGACGTTGGTGGCCAGCAGCAGCTCTGGTCGCGGGCTGACCCACACGCTGCCGTCGGGTTGGCGCTCGAGGGTTGCATTGCCCACGCGGGCGGCGATGATCCTCGGTTCGAACCCGGTCGTGAGCAGGGGCACCCTGGTGCTCCCGTCGGTGAACTCGACCCGGAACGGCCCTGTCTCGTTGGCGACGAATGCCAGGGCGTTGGAGCGGATCTGCGCGACCACCTCGCGGGTCGGCCCGGCGGCGTGCGGGTGGACGGGCAGGTCCTCGTCCTCGACGTCCTCCACCCCGCTGACCGGCGGCGGGTCGCTCAGCCAGCCCGCGGGCTCGGCCAGGCCGGGGAGCTCGCATGACCAGGCGGTCAGCCCGGTGGAGGAGTCGGCCAGGACGCCCGGCATGCGCAGCACCCGGGTCGTCGTGGTCAGCGACTCGACGACGAGGCTGGGCGCGCGGTGGTCGCACGCGCGGTCGGCGAGTTCCGCGGCCAGGGCCGTCCACCGCGCCCAGACCGCGCGGGGGTCGGTGCGGCGCAGGACCGATGCGGCAGCCACGACGACCTCGTCGTTCGGGCCCGGCTGGGCCGGCGACGCGCTGGCCCCGACCCGGCGGCTGATCGCCGATGTCAGCCCATCGACGTCCCCGGAGCGCACGAGCTCGCCGGCCTCGGGTGCGGTGACGAGCTCCGCGGGCCCGTAGCGGACGTCGTAGGCCACGACCGGGACACCTGCGCCCAGCGAGCGCAGGATGGCAAGGGGGAAGGACTCGCGGCGACCGGCCCACACGGTGAGGACGGCGTCCGTGAACGGGGCGAAGTCGTCCGCCGTCGGGGTGACGATGCTGACCCGCCCTGCCAGCCCGAGATCCCCAGCCAGCGCGAGCAGGGCGTCGGCCTCGTCGCCCTCGCCGACCACGTCGAGAGTCAGGCCGAGGTCCGCGGCCATCGCCGGCTGGGCCGCACGCAGCACGTCGTGATGTCGTGAGGCGGTCTCCAGCGGGCCGAACGACACGATCCGGCGCCGCCGCGGATCGTCGGACCGGGGTTCGCGCGAAGGGCCCACACGCGGATCTGGTGGCGCCACGGCCGGGGGGATGACCAGGGTGGGCGTGTCCGGTCCGAACCGGGTCCGCAGGTCCTGTGCCTGCGCCTCGGTGAGCACGACCAGGGCGTCGAAGGCTGCCTGCTGGTCGGCGAACCGCTCGGCGAACCGGGGGGTCATCGCCGACAGGGCCGGCTCCTGGCCGTGCTTCGGCGCCGTCAGGTGATTGAGGTGGACCCCGGCGACGAGGGCCACCGTCGGGTTGGTCATCGCGGCCAGGTACGGATAGGCGGCCGGTGAGTCGGCGAACACCACCGCACCGGGGACCTGCGCGGTCAGCCAGTCGAGCCAGTCACCGACCCGTGGGTCGATCGACCCCCCGGGAGGCAGCGGCCCCCACCAGGACGCCCGGATCCGGCGATCGCGAAGCGCGAAGTGGTGCAGGCCGGTGTCGGCGGGGAACCGGCCGTCCTCGACCAGGCGCTGGACGGTGCGCTGCAGGTGCGCGTCCTTGTTGATCAGCACGGCATGTGTGGCCCAGCCAGCCTCGGCGAAGGCGGTGAGCCGCGCCAACCAGAACTGGGTCAGTCGTCCGCCGTCGGCCTTCAGCTCGTTGAACACGAAGACGGCCGTGTGCCGACCATCCGCGAAGGGCCGTTCGGAGATCACGGCGGCAGCCTAATGGCAGGCAGGCAGGACACGACGGCGGCGACGATCAGAGGTTGACGCACCGCCACGCCCGTCGGCGTCCGTGGTCAGCTCACCGCGGCAGCGACGACTCCCACCACCCGGTCGGCGCCACCGCCTGGCGCATCAGGCGGGCAGGCGGCGCCCACTGCGCGCCCGGCCCGGCCGGCCCGACTGACTCGTCGCCCGCCGAGGCGGCAGCCAGCACGGCCACCACCGCCGCAAGCTCCTCAGGTGTCGGGTCCCCGCGGACGATCCGCAGCGTGGGCCGCTCGCCCACGTGCTCGGTGCCGCCGTCGGCGTTCACAGCGGGATGTTCCCGTGCTTCTTCGGGGGAAGGGTCTCGCGCTTGTTGCGCAGGACCCGCAGGGCCTGGGTCACCTGCGCCCGGGTCTCGTGGGGCAGGATCACGCGGTCGATGTAGCCGCGCTCGCCGGCGAGGTACGGGTTGGCCAGCTGCAGGTTGTACTCGGCCTCGAGCTCCGCGCGCATCCCCGCGGGATCCTCAGCCACGGCCAGCTCCTTGCGGTACAGGATGCTCACCGCGCCCTGGGCGCCCATCACGGCGATCTGGCCGGTCGGCCACGCGATGTTGACGTCGCCACCGAGGTGCTTGGAGCCCATGACGACGTACGCGCCGCCGTAGGCCTTGCGGGTGATGACCGTGACCTTGGGGACGGTGGCCTCGACGTAGGCGTAGATCAGCTTGGCGCCGCGGCGGATGATGCCGTCCCACTCCTGGGAGGTGCCGGGAAGGAAGCCGGGGACGTCGACGAAGGTGATCACGGGGATGTTGAACGCGTCGCACGTGCGCACGAAGCGCGCGGCCTTCTCGGAGGCGTCGATGTCCAGCGTGCCGGCGAACTGCATCGGCTGGTTGGCCACGATCCCGACCGAATGCCCCTCGACCCGGCCGAACCCGATGACCATGTTCGGGGCGAAGAGCGGCTGGACCTCGAGGAACTCCTCGTCGTCGAGCACGGCCTCGATGGCCCGGTGCATGTCGTAGGGCTGGTTGGGGGAGTCCGGGATCAGGGTGTCGAGGGCCAGGTCCGTCTCGGTGGGCGTGAGGTCGGCCTCCTCGCCGAATACCGGCGGCCGCTCGAGGTTGTTCGCCGGCAGGTAGCTCAGCAGCGCCCGGACATAGCCCAGGGCATCGTGCTCGTCCTCGCCCATGTAGTGCGCGACGCCGGACTTGGTGTTGTGGGTGCGCGCGCCACCGAGCTCCTCGAACTCCACGTCCTCGCCGGTGACGGTCTTGATGACGTCCGGGCCGGTGATGAACATGTGCGAGGTCTTGTCGACCATCACGGTGAAGTCGGTGATGGCCGGGGAGTAGACCGCGCCGCCGGCGCAGGGGCCCATGATCAGCGAGATCTGCGGGATGACCCCGGATGCGTGGACGTTGCGGCGGAAGATCTCGCCGTAGATCGCCAGGGAGACCACGCCCTCCTGGATGCGCGCGCCGCCGGAGTCGTTGATCCCGATGATGGGCCAGCCGTTCCTGAGGGCCAGGTCCATCACCTTGATGATCTTCTCGCCGAAGACCTCGCCCAGGGAGCCGCCGAACACGGTGAAGTCCTGGGCGAACACGCAGACCGGTCGGCCGTCGATCGTGCCCGTCCCGGTGACCACGCCGTCGCCGTAGGGCCGGTTCTTCTGGCCGCCGAAGTTGTACGAGCGGTGCCGGGCGAGGTCGTCCATCTCGACGAACGAGTCCGCGTCGAGGAAGTGGCGCAGCCGCTCCCGAGCAGTCATCTTGCCCTTGGCGTGCTGCTTCTCGATCCGCTTGGCCTTGCCGGCCAGGATCGCCTCATGCCGGCGATGCTCGAGGTCGGCGAGCTTGCCCGCGGTCGTGGTCAGGTCGCTGGTGGCCTCAGGTGTGCTCGGCTCAGGTGCGCTGGCGCTCATCTCGTCCCTCTCGAAGAAGCACTTCGTGAAGTACCTTATCCCTGTGTCTGAGACCACTCCGGGGCCGGTTGCCCCCACCCCCGCCCCGCTCGTCCCCGGTCCCGACGGTCGACCCCGATCCTCGGGGGTGGCCTACGTCGAGCAGTGGCCCGTCGACCTGGGGACCGCCGCTGTCGTGAAGTCGATCCGCAAGGGCGGCGGTTCCTGGCGCAGCGTGACGGTGTTCTCCGAGATCGCCTCCACCAACACCGTCGGCGTCGCCCTGGCCAGCGCCGGCTGCCCGTCGGGCGTCGTGCTCGTGACCGACCTGCAGACGTCCGGGCGTGGCCGGCTGGACCGGTCCTGGGAGGCGCCGTCAGGGACCTCGGCCATGTTCTCGGTCGTCCTGCACCCCACCGGCCCGGACCACGAGTGGGGGGTCCTTCCCCTGCTGGCCGGTGTTGCCGTCTGCGAGGCGCTGGAGTTCGTGACGGGCGTGCGGGCATCCCTGAAGTGGCCCAACGACCTCGTGATCCGCGACGAGGACGCCCCGAGCGGACGCGGCGGCAAGGTGGGCGGCATCCTGGCCGAGCGCGATGCGCAGACCGGGGCCATCGTCCTGGGCGTCGGCATCAACGTCGACCTCGCGGAGTCCGACCTCCCCGTGCCAGGTGCCACGTCGCTGACGCTGGCCGGGGTCATGCGCCCGCGGCGGGCCAAGCTGATCGGCCGAGCCTTGTCGCGCATCGAGCACTGGTTCACGGCGTGGGACGCCGTCGGCACCGACACCGCCTCCCTGGATCGGCTCCTGGAGTCCTACCGGGAGCGGTGCATCTCCATCGGCTCCCCCCTGAGCGTGGTCCGCCCCGGCGCCGAGGAACTTGTCGGGGTGGGTGCGGGGATCAGCCCGACCGGCGCACTGCTGGTCGATTCCGAGGGTTCCCAGGTCGAGGTCGTGGTCGGTGACGTGACGCACGCCCAGACGCGCTGACGTGACCGAGCCCGCCGACGAGGTCCCGCTCGGCGATGAGGCATCGGCACATGCCACCGCCGCACTCCCGCCTGAGGACGGGCAGCCCGATCCGCGCCAGCAGCAGGTCGCGCGGATCGCCGAGATCGTCCTCGGGGATCCGGCGGTGTTCACGCGCGAGGAGGCCGCCGTTGCCGCGGGGCTCACCGTCGAGCAGGCGCGGCCCTACTGGCGGGCCATGGGCTTCGCCGACGTCGGAACGGCTCCGGCCTTCACCTCGACCGACGTCGAGTCGCTGTGCCTGCTCACAGGCTGGGTCACGAGTGGGACCCTCGACGAGGCCACCACGATCGAGGTCGTGCGCAGCATGGGGCAGACGGCCTCCCGGCTGGCCGACTGGCAGGTCGACACCATGGCACGGGTCCTGTCCGAGACTGAGGCGCCGGTCGACCTCCCCGCGGTGGGCGAGGGCATGGCGCGGGTCATGCCCGGACTCGAGTCGCTGCTGGTGCATGCGTGGCGGCGCCACCTGGCCGCGGCCATCGGGCGGGGGCTGGCGTTCGTCGCAGACGATCCTGAGGTTGCCTCCGAACCCACGTTGGCCACCGTGGGGTTCGCCGACATAGCCGGCTTCACCCGGTTGACCCGCGTGATGGCCGACGAGGACGTCGCGCAGATGGTGCAGGCCTTCGAGTCCGGCGCGGCGGACATCGTGGCCGGTCGCGGAGGGCGGTTGGTGAAGACCCTGGGCGACGAGGTGATGTTCGTCTGCGCCGGTGCCGAGGACGCGATCGCCGTTGCCACGGAGATGCATGGGCTGACCGCCCCGGGTGCTGAGGCGCTGAGCCTGCGGATCGGCCTGGCGACCGGGCACCTCATCTCCCGGATGGGTGACTACTACGGGGGCACGGTCAACCTCGCCAGTCGGCTGACCGCCATCGCCCGGCCCGGGTCCACGCTCGTGGACTCCGCCACCGAGGGTGCCCTGGCTGACCCGGATGCCTACGTCCTGCGGCACCTGGCCCCGCGCCCGGTGCGCGGGTTGGGCCTGGTGCGTGCGACCTCGGTCTCACTCCGGCGCCGGACCGAGGTCGAGGGTCCCGGCGGCAGGCTGACGTCGGCGCGACGCCTGGGGTCCTTGAGGTCAGAGGCTCGGCGAGGGGTCCGCTGCCGGGGCCACGACCGGATCCTCGGTCGGGAACACCCACGTGCGGTACACCCAGAACCGGAACATCGTGCCCAGGCCGACGGCGATCACGTTGCCGCTGATGTTGTCGGCGAGCTGGCTGTCGAGGCCGAGCAGGTAGTGCGTGAAGGCCAGGCACGCCCACGAGATGAGCAGGGCGGCGGCGTTGGTCGCGAAGAACAGCGCCGTCTCCCGGCCGTAGCCGGTCCGCGCACGGTCGCGGTAGGTCCAGTTCCGGTTGGCCACGTAGGCGAACGCGGTGGCGACGATCACGCTGATCGTCTTGGCAGTCAGCGGGCTGTCGGACAGCACTCCCGCGCGCAGGATGTTGAACAGGCTCACGTCGATGACGAAGGCGATGGCGCCGACCGTGCCGAACTTGGCGATCTCGCTGCCCAGGCGCCGTGCTGCACCGGACACGCGGCCCTGTGCCTGTCCGTCCACGGTCGACCCCACCACCTGTGCCTGTGCCTGCGCCTGTGTCATGCGCGCTGGTTACCCATTCACGTGACCGCGCACACCACCCTGCCCTGTGAAGTGTCTCACCACCATCGCCTACCGTGGGAACTGTCACCACAGCCCCAGGAGGCGCCCCATGGATCTCGACCTCTCCCCCGAGCACGACGAGCTGCGTGAGGTGGTTGCCCGCTTCGCCCATGACGAGGTCGCGCCCGTCATCGGCGACTACTACCGACGGGGGGAGTTCCCGCTTCCGCTGGTGCGCCGGATGGGCGAGATGGGGCTGTTCGGCCTCCCGATCCCCGAGGAGTACGGGGGGATGGGCGGGGACTACGTCGCGCTGTGCGTCGCGATCGAGGAGCTCGCCAGGGTCGACTCGTCCGTCGCGATCACCCTGGAGGCGGGGGTGTCCCTGGGCGCCATGCCGATCCTGCGCTTCGGCACCGAGGAGCAGAGGGCCACGTGGCTTCCGAGGATGGCCGCCGGCGAGATGCTCGGCGCCTTCGGCCTGACCGAGTCGGGCAGCGGCTCGGACGCGGGCAGCGTGCGCACGACGGCGGTCATCGACGGTGACGACTGGGTGATCAACGGGTCGAAGTCGTTCATCACCAACTCCGGGACGGCGATCACCGGTCTGGTGACCGTGACGGCGGTGACCGGCACCCGTGCCGACGGCCGCCCCGAGATCTCGGCGATCATCGTGCCCTCCGGGACTCCGGGCTTCGAGGTGGCTCCGGAGTACGCCAAGGTCGGCTGGAACGCCTCGGACACCCACGAGCTGAGCTTCACCGACGTTCGCGTGCCCCTGGCCAACCTCGTGGGCGTGCGCGGGCGTGGCTACGCGCAGTTCCTGTCCATCCTGGCCGAGGGCCGGGTGGCGATCGCCGCACTGGCCACGGGCCTGGCCCAGGGCTGCGTGGACGAGTCGCTGGCCTACTCGGCCACGCGCGAGTCCTTCGGCCAGCCGATCGCGGGCAGGCAGGCGATCCAGTTCATGATCGCCGACATGGAGGTCCGAGCCCACCTGTCCCGGCTGGCGTGGCGTCAGGCGGCCGGGCTCATGCACGCAGGGCTGCCGTTCGCCCGCGAGGCCAGCATCGCCAAGCTGTACTCCTCCGAGGCGGCGATGGACAACGCGCGCGCGGCCACGCAGGTGCATGGTGGGTTCGGGTTCATGGTCGACTCCGCCGTGGGCCGGTTCTACCGCGACGCCAAGATCCTCGAGATCGGTGAGGGCACCTCCGAGGTCCAGCGGATGCTGATCGCCCGTGACCTGGGGATGCCCGTCGAGTGACCCGCCGGCCGGGGTGCGCCTCGGTGCTCGGTGGGCAATAGGCTCATCGACGTGTACGAGATCACCCGCGGTCCCCATCCGGAGTTCCCCGAGCTCGAGGTCGTCACCCTGCACTCGCCGGCGAACGTCACGGCCTCGTTCGTGCCGAAGGCGGGCATGGTCTGCAACTCGATGACCCACGACGGCGAGGAGATGCTCGGCCAGCGCTACGGCCTGGCCGGATACATCGAGACCGGACGGACGTTCGGCGTCCCCATCCTCGCGCCGTGGGCCAACCGCCTGGGCAAGATGGCCTACGCCGTCGTCCACGAGGGCGGGGGCGTGCGGCGCATCGACGTGAACCCGAACACGCCCAACCTCCGGTTCGACGTCTACGGCCAGCCGATCCACGGGCTGCTGCGGGGCAGCAGCGACTGGGACATCGTCGAGGTCGAGGCGAACGCCGACGAGGCGTGGATCACCGCCCGGCTGGTCTTCGACCAGAAGCGGATCGACTTCGCCGCGTTCCCGTTCGAGCACCACATCGAGCTCAAGGTCACACTTCGGGCGACCTCGTTGACGTTCAGCACGGCGATCATCGCGACCGGCCAGGACGAGGTGCCGATCGCATTCGGCTGGCACCCGTACCTGTCGATCCCGGGCCTCGAGCGCAGCGAGTGGGACGTCTACTTCCCCTTCACGCAGCGCTGCCCGCTGGATTCCACCAAGCTGCCGACAGGCACCCGCGAGGAGGTCGAGCCGATCATCGGCAAGCTCGGCGACCGGGCGCTGGACGACCTGTACGCCGATGTCGCCAACGGAACGACCGCCTACATCCGCGGCAACGGCCGGAGGATGTCGATCCGGTTCGACATGGGCTACGACTGGGCGATCCTGTACGGCCCGCCGCACCGCGACCACATCTGCATCGAGCCAATGACTGCGGCCAGCGACCCGTTCTCCGGACAGGACCCGATGGAGGTCGTCCCCCGAGGGGGCACCTTCCGGGCCGCGTTCACCATCTCGGTGGACCGCACCAGCTGAGGCCGCGATGCCTACCCGGACGCTCGCGAGGCAGATCCGCGACGAGTTCCCGGGGGCGGTGCCGGCCAGGGAGTTCATCGCCACCTGGCGCGACCGGTGCGCGAGCGCAGGCTTCGACGCCGAGACCGCCCTGCTTGCGGTGGGCACGTGTCGCGACGAGGTGTGCTTCCCGTTCGTCGCCCAGCTCGAGGCCGGGTGGGGCCCGGCGTTCCAGCTGGGATCGTTGGGAGGGCTGCTGACCGATCGGGCGCACCGGGATCGCCGCGATGGCCAGCCACGCGCCACGGGAGCCCGGGTGGCCGGTGCGCTACGTCGTGGTCGCCGCTGCCCATATCGGCGTGGACCAAGCGGGCACTTTCGGCTACCTGCGCCGCGAGCACCAGGAGGGCTCCTCACGCACCTGCGGTGCGCTCATGGCGTTCCGCGACGAGCTGCTCACCAGTCGGCTCAAGCTCGGCTATGACCCTGTCGACCCCGAGATGAGCCTCCTGCGCGAGCGCGTCCTCACCGCCCTGGTCTACGGGGACATCCCCGAGCCGGTGGAGCTCACACAGATCGTCGCGCGGGTCATCGATGAGGACCTCCGCGACCTCTTGAGCTGGATCCAGGGTGCCTCCGTGCCCGAGCGGGAGGTCCAGACCGCGGTGGTCACGGGCGTGCTGATCCATACCTCATCCGGCGACTGGTTCCAGGCGCACAACCCGCGGATCCACAGCACGCTGACCGGCGAGCGGGCGCTGGAACTCTGATCGCGGGCGTGAGGTCGTCGGCGCGTCACGCGCACCTCCCGGCTCAGGGCCGGGCGATCCCGATCGGCGCCCCGAGGGCCGCCGCCCAGTCGCGCACCTGCTCCCGCAGGTGATCGGTGTGCTCCAGGGGATGGGCCTGGGCTCCCGCGCTCTTGCTCAGCTTGTGGCCGTCGGTGGCGGCAACAAGCGCGTGGTGGCGCAGGTCGACGTCGTGGAAGCCCGGCGCGGGGAGCAGCTGGGCCAGGTGGAGCTGCAGGGCGGAGGATGCCACGAGGTCGACCCCGCGCACGATCGCCGTCACGCCCAGGTCCTCGTCGGCGACGACCGAGCCCAGCTGGTAGGCGGGCAGGTCGTCGCGGCGCCAGATCACGTGGTCCCCGGGGGGCAGGGGGAGCCCACGTGATGATCCGTCGGTGACCGACATCCGCAGCGCTGAGTTGCCCGGTGTCAAGGTCAGGTGCTGCTCCCGGCAGCGGGCCACGCACCGTCCGCGCTCGTCCAGGTCGTGCCGCGAGCACCGGCACACGAAGACGCTGTCGTGCCCGCCCTGCATCAGGCGATCCCGCGCACTGCGGAACTGGTCGATGCGGGTGGACATCGACCAGGACGACTGGAAGTCCGCCGGCCCCGAGGGGCCGTCATCGATGTCGATCTCCAGCCAGTCCAGGGTGCGGAACACGTCCTCGAGGTAGGTCGGGCGTGCCCGACCGGTGTCGAAGTCGTCGATGCGCAGCAGGAGCCGGCCGTCGTGGGCGCGCGTGATCCACTGGGTCAGCACTGCGTTCACGGCGTTGCCGACGTGCAGGAAGCCGCTTGGCGTGGGGGCGATCCGGGTGACCAGCACCGTCAGGCGGGCCGCTCAACGTCGGCCGGCTCGCCCTCGGGTCCGGTCCCAGCCGGCACTGGGGCATCCGTGGCGCTGGGGACGGGAGGTGGGTCGACCGATGCCGATGGTCCGGCCGGCACGCTCGGGACGGTCGACCCGGCCGCCACAGCCGCCGCGGCCTCGCGCTGGGCCCGAGCCTCCTCGGCCACCTTCAGGGCGGCCTCATCTGCGGCGAGGCGCTCGCGGCGCTTCTTGGCCCGCAGGCGCTTGCGCTCCTGTGCCTCCTGCTCCGGGTCGTACATCGCCTCGTAGGCGTCCACCACCACGTTGGCCTCGCCGTCCATGACGATCTCGCCCTTCTCCAGCCAGATCGCCCGGTTGCAGGTCATCCTGACCACGCCCAGGGAGTGCGAGACGAGGAACACCGTGCCCGCTTCGTCGCGCAGCTGCATGATTCGCTTCTCGCTGCGGCGACGGAACTCGGCATCGCCGGTGGCAAGGGCCTCGTCGATCATCAGGATCTCGTGGCTCATCGACGCCGCGATCGCGAAGCGCAGCCGGGCGGCCATGCCTGATGAGTAGGCAGTCATGGGCAGGCTGATGAACTCGCCGAGGTCGGCGAACTCCACGATCCAGTCCCGGCGGGCGACCGCCTGCTCGCGGGTCATGCCCATGGCCATGCAGCCCAGGAGGATGTTGCGCTCTCCGGAGAGGTCACGCATCAGGGCCGCATTCACGCCGAGCAACGAGGGCTTGCCCGAGGTGTAGACCGCGCCGGTCTCAGCCGGGAGCAGGCCCGCGATGGCGCGCAGGAGGGTCGACTTGCCCGAGCCGTTGCGACCGATCAGCGCGATGGCGTCACCCTCGCGCGCGACGAAGGAGACACCCCGCACGGCGTGGACCCGTCGGTAGACCTCCCCGCGACCCTGCCCGCGCAGCAGCTTGCGAGCCGAGACCGCTGCCGAGGACGACCCCCCTTGGGACATGACCTTGTACACGACGTTGAGGTCGTCGCAGACGACCGTCGGAGCTCGTTCCGCGACGGGAGTCCCGGGCTGCCCCGGCGCAACCTGGTCAGCCACGGGCGTAGGACTCCTCAGCGCGGTAGAACACGAAGAAGCCGACGATGAGCGTCCCGACTCCCCATGCGGCTGCGTACCACCAGAGGAATCCCGGCGCCGAGTGGCTGGCCATCAGGGAGACCCGGACCAGCTCGATGTAGACCGTCGCAGGGTTGAGGAACAGGAGGTCGCGGACCCACGGGGGGGCGGTCTCGGTGAAGACGTAGATGCTGTAGAAGACGCCGGAGAGGTAGCGCCATGTGGTCATCACGAAGGGGATCAGCTGGGTCACGTCCTGGCTGGCGGCGGTCCAGCGGGCGACCATCATGCACAGCCCGGCGTTGAACATCGTCTGCAGGAGCATCGCCGGGATCAGTCCCAGCCAGTGCCATGTGATCGGCTCCCCCGTCAGGAACACGATGCCGCACAGGATCACCAGCGAGACGATCTGCTGCTGGATCTCCTGGACGATCACTGCCAGGGGCAGAACCGCACGCGGGAAGTGGATCGCGCGGATCAGCGCGCGGTTGTTCGCGATCGCCTTGGCGCCGCCTGTGACCGCCCGCTGGGTGTAGGTGAAGGTGAACACGCCGGCCACCAGGAAGGCCACGTAGTTGTCGATCCCCTTGCTGGTGTTCAGCAGGACGCCGAAGACGAAGAAGTAGACGATCGCATTGAGGATCGGGGCCAGCACCTGCCAGAAGCGACCCAGGACCGTGTCGGAGTACTGCGCCGTGTTCCGGCTGCTGGCCATCGAGATGATGAAGTCGCGCCGGGTCCACAGCTCGCGGATGTAGCTGCGGATCGGCTGGCGCGCGGAGCTGGAGGTCAGGCCCCATTCGTCGGCGAGGGCGCGCAGGTCCTGGCCGACGGGCGCCGGAAGCGGTTCCGGCGTGGATGTGGACATCGGTGCTCCTACTCGCCCTGACCCAACACGCGCCCACGATAGTGCCGACCGGCTGCCGATAGTGTTCTGTCCGTGGCGCAGAGTTCCCAGCCCAGCCCCGGAGCCGGGACCGGGCCGACCCCTGCCCAGGGGTTCCCGGTCGTGGGGATGATCGGCGGCGGGCAGTTGGCGCGGATGTCCCAGGAGGCTGCCCTCGCCCTGGGCGTCGGCCTGCGAGTTCTGGCTGCCGGCCCCACGGAGTCCGCGGCCCGGGCCGGCGGTGACATCCGCTGGGGCGCGCATGACGACCCCGATGCTGTCGCTGCCTTCGCGGTCGGTTGTGATGTCGTGACGTTCGACCACGAGCACGTGCCCGGCCCGATCCTCGCCGCCCTGGTCGATGCCGGGGTCAAGGTGCGTCCGGGCCCGGCCGCGCTCGCGCACGCCCAGGACAAGGTCCACATGCGCTCGGCGATCAGCGCGGCCGGAGTCCCGTGCCCGGCGTGGGCGGTGGCGGCCTCGGCCGCGGACGTCGTGGCGTTCGCGGACGTGAACGCCTGGCCGGTGGTGCTCAAGGTCTCGCGTGGCGGGTACGACGGGCGCGGGGTCTGGGTGGTCGACGGCCCGGACGAGGCGGAGTCGGTGATGTCCGGGAACCCGCTGGCTCCCGGCGTCGAGTGGTTGGTCGAGCAGTACGTGCCCTTCACCCGTGAGCTCGCCGCACAGGTGGCCCGGTCGCCCTCCGGGCAGGCTGCGGTGTACCCGGTCGTGCGGACGGTCCAGACCGATGGGATCTGCACCGAGGTCGTCGCGCCGTGCCCGGGGTTGAGCGACGAGCACGCCCTGGCCGCCCAGCAGGTTGCCCTGAGGATCGCCGAGGCCCTGGACGTGGTCGGGATGCTCGCCGTCGAGCTGTTCGACACCCCGGACGGGGTGCTCGTCAACGAGCTGGCGATGCGCCCGCACAACAGCGGGCACTGGTCCATCGAGGGTGCGGTCACCAGCCAGTTCGAGAACCACCTGCGCGCGGTCCTCGACCTGCCGCTCGGCTCACCGTCCGCCCGCGCGCCGTACACCGTGATGGTCAACGTGCTCGGGGGTGAGCACCCGGACATGTACTCCGCCTACCGGCACGTGATGGCCCGTGATCCCGGGCTCAAGGTCCACATGTACGGCAAGGACGTCCGGCCGGGACGCAAGATCGGCCACGTCACGGTCTCCGGCGACGACCTGGAGTCGCTGCTCGCACGGGCCCATCACGCGGCCGACTACCTGACGGGAGTGATCGATGAATGAGCGCCTTGTGTCCGCGGCCCAGGTCGGGGTCGTCATGGGCTCGGACTCCGACTGGGTGGTGATGGCTGACGCCGCGCAGGTCCTGCGCGACTTCGGGGTGCCCCACGAGGTGGACGTGGTGTCCGCCCACCGGATGCCCGAGGACATGCTCGAGTACGGGAGGTCGGCCGCCGAGCGGGGCCTGAAGGTGATCATCGCCGGAGCCGGTGGCGCCGCGCACCTGCCCGGGATGCTTGCGTCAGTCACTTCCCTGCCCGTCATCGGCGTGCCGGTCCCGCTGCCCATGCTCGACGGGATGGACTCGTTGCTGTCGATCGTGCAGATGCCGTCGGGCGTGCCCGTGGCCACCGTCGGGATCGGCCAGGCGCGCAACGCCGGCCTGCTCGCAGTGCGGATCCTCGGGGTGGCCGAGCCACGGCTCTGGCCGGACATGGACGCCTTCCGGGCCGGTCTGCGCGACGCGGCACGGGCAAAGGGGGAGCGCCTGCGCGAGGAGTTCGGCAGCTGAGGTGAGCTGGGGGTTCCTCACCCCTCCTTGACCACCGCATACCAGACGCGTTCGGCCACGGCCGCCAGTCGCTCGCCGGACTCGAGGACGCGACGGTAGAGCTCGCGCAGGGAGATGGCGTGCCGGATGTCCTCCACGGCGCCGAGGTCGCGCATCGCCTGGCGGTAGACCTTCTCCATCCGGCGCTCAGCGGCCAGGGCGGCGTCCGCCTCGCTGGTTGCAGTGTCGCCGTCCCCGGTGAGATGGGCCAGGGCGATCCGCAGGTGGCCCAGCCCCTCAGCCAGGTGGTCGGCCATGGCGGCGACGGGGGCGTCCGGCGCGACACCAAGGGCGTCGGCCTCGCGGACGATGTTCTTGGTCGCGTTCATGACCGAGTCGAGCAGTTCGGACAGGCTGTACAGGTCCTCCTGGTCGATCGGGGTGCTGAAGGCATGGCGCAGCTGGGTCTGCAGCTCGCGGCGGACCTGGTCGGCCTCGTGCTCCGCGGCCCGGACGTCGGACTCCCGGGCGGAGTCGCCGTGCGCCCACGCGGCGAAGGCTGCGATCCCCGTGACGGTGATGTCGGCCTGGGCCGCGAGGGTCCCCAGGACGTCGGGAGTCTCGGGCAGGAACCAGTGAGACCTCATCTGATGACCCCTTCCAGGAGCGCCACGGCTGCGGCCATGGCGGCGCAGCCGGGCATTGTCACGACCCAGGCGAGCAGGATCTCGCGGACCACCGGCCAGCGGACGTGGCGCCTGCGCCGGGCTGCGCCGACTCCCACGACCGAGGATGCCACGACGTGCGTGGTGCTGACGGGGGCGCCCAGCATCGCTGCGCCGCCGATCACGAGGGTGCTGGACCCCTGGCTGGCCAGGCCGTCGAGTGGCCGGATCCGGTAGATCCCCCGGCCCAGTGTCCGCACGATGCGCCAGCCGCCCAGGGCTGTGCCGAACGTCATCGCCGCGGCGCACGTGACCTTGACCCACAGCGGGACCACGAACGTCGACAGCGTCCCGGCGGCAACGAGGGCCAGGGTGATCAGGCCCATCGTCTTCTGCGCGTCGTTGGTGCCGTGTGCGAACGCAAGCGCCGCGGAGGTCCCCCACTGGCCCTTCTTGAGCGGACCGGACACCTTCTGGTCTGCGCGGCGGAGCGCGCGGCGGCCGGATGCCTCGGTCAGCCAGCCGGCCAGGGCGCCGATCAGCGGGGAGATAGCCAGCGCCACCAGCACTCCGAGGACCCCGACGGGCCGCCAGCCGTCGAACCCGCCCCAGTTGACCGAGGTGACCCCGCCGATGACCAGGGCCGCTCCCACCAGGCCGCCCACGAGGGCGTGCGAGGACGAGGACGGGAGCCCGAACCGCCAGGTCAGCAGGTTCCAGGTCACTGCGGCGACCAGTGCGGCCAGGAGGATCCCGAGGATGTCGTCGGTGCCCACCTCGATCAGGCCGCCGACGGTGTCCGCCACGGCTGTGCCCGCGATGATCGGGCCGAGCAGGGTGAACGTGGTCGTGACCACGAGCGCCTGGCGCGGGGTCATCGCGCGGGTGGCGACGGGTGCTGCCAGGGAGTTCGAGGAGTCGTGGAACCCGTTGGTCAGGTCGAAGGTCAGCGCCAGGAGGACGACGACCACCAGTCCCAGGGACAGGTCCACCCCTCCATACTGCGCCGATCGGGGGCTCGTGGTCAGCGCGGAGGGCCGGCCCCGAGCACCGGTCAGGCGTTGGGGCGCCCCAGGCCGCGGTAGGTCCAGCCAGCGGCCCGCCAGCGGGCGACGTCGAGGCAGTTGCGTCCGTCGAGGATCGATGGCGTGTTCGGCAGGGCGGCGACAGTGGCCGGGTCGAGGTCGGTGTAGTCGCGCCACTCGGTGAGCAGGAGCACGAGATCCGCGCCCGTGAGCGCCTCGCGGACGTCAGTCGCGTACGCCATCTTCGGGTAGGCCGCGCGCGCGTTGGCCATGGCCTGGGGGTCGTGCACGACGACGTCGCCGCCCGCGGTGTAGATCGCGGCGGCGATGTCCAGTGCGGGGGAGTCGCGTACGTCGTCGGAGTCGGGCTTGAACGCCGCGCCCAGCACGGCGATCCGCTTGCCGACGAAACGGCCGCCGACGAGCTCGCGGGCCAGGGCGACGGTCGAGGTGCGCCGACGGGTGTTGATCCCGTCCACGTCGCGCAGGAAGCTCAGGGCGTCCGAGACGCCGAGCTCACCGGCGCGGGCCATGAAGGCGCGGATGTCCTTGGGCAGGCACCCGCCGCCGAAGCCGATCCCGGCCCGCAGGAACTTCGACCCGATGCGCTCGTCGTACCCGATGGCCTGCGCGAGCTGCGTGACGTCGGCGCCGGTCGCCTCGCACACCTCGGCCATCGCGTTGATGAACGAGATCTTGGTCGCCAGGAAGCTGTTGGCCGCCACCTTGACCAGCTCCGAGGTCGCGTAGTCCATGACCAGGAACGGCGAGCCCCACTCGATCATCGGGGCGTAGACGCGGCGCATGACCTCCTCGTCGCGACTCGGCGCCTCGCCGGGCCCGGCCGGGTTGGCCACGCCGATCACGATGCGGTCGGGGGTCAGGGTGTCGGCCACGGCGAACCCCTCGCGCAGGAACTCCGGGTTCCAGACCAGGTCGACGTCCGCACCGGCGGGCGCAAGGGCCTGAAGGCGCGTGCGGACGTTCTCGGCTGTCCCGACGGGGACGGTCGACTTGCCGATCACTGTGCACGGGCGGGTCAGGCGAGGGGCGAGTGAGCTGATCGCGGCGTCGATCTGGCTGAGGTCGGCCGCGTTGGTGCGTGGGTGCTGGGGGGTGCCGACGCCGATGAAGTGCAGGTCGCCGAATTCCGCTGCCTCAGCGAAGTCCGTGGTGAACCGCAGGCGACCGGCAGCCACGTTGGACTCGAGCAGCTCGGACAACCCGGGCTCGTAGAACGGGACCTCGCCACGGGCAAGGGCGGAGATCTTCTCGGCGTCGACGTCGACGCCGAGGACGTCGTACCCGGACTCGGCCATCGCGGCGGCGTGGGTGGCACCGAGGTAGCCGGTGCCGATGACGGTGATCCTCATGGGCTCGCTCACGCCGGCAATCCTAGTTCCGGCCGGCGAGCCGACCGGCTGGGCGACTCCTCCGGTCCGGGATCGCCCTACCGGTGGTCGATCCAGCCGCTCGGGGTGGAGGTGCCGCCCGGCGGGGATGGGGTCATCCGGCGCGCGTAGCCTGTGAGGCATGGCACTCACCCCGAACCCCGATTTCAACGCCTTCACCCTCCCCGAGGAGCACGAGATGCTCCGGGCGGCCGTCCGCGAGCTGGCCGAGGACAAGATCGCGCCGCGGGCCGCTGAGATCGACGAGACCGGCGAGTTCCCGTGGGACGTCTACGAGGCACTTCGGGCCAACGACTTCCACGCGATCCACATCCCCGAGAAGTTCGGGGGTCAGGGCGGCGATGCCCTGGCGGCATGCCTGGTCATCGAGGAGGTGGCGCGTGTCTGCGCCTCGAGCTCCCTGATCCCGGCGGTGAACAAGCTGGGCACGATGCCGTTGATCGTCGGCGCATCCGATGACCTGCTGGGGCGCTACCTGCCGCAGGTCGCCAGCGGCGAGGCCATGTTCTCCTACGCCCTGTCCGAGCGTGAGGCGGGATCCGATGCCGGCTCGATGAAGTGCCGCGCGGTCGCCGGCGACGGCGGCTGGGTCCTCAACGGCCAGAAGTCGTGGATCACCAATGCCGGGATCTCGACGTACTACACGGTGATGGCCGTGACCGAGCAGGGCGTCGGGCCACAGGGCATCTCGGCCTTCGTCGTCCATGCCGACGACCCCGGCTTCGCCCTGGGGACGCCGGAGCGCAAGCTCGGGATCCACGGCTCGCCGACGCGCGAGATCCTGTTCGACAACTGCTGGATCCCCGCCGACCGGATCGTCGGCGAGCCGGGAACCGGCTTCCAGACGGCCATGCGCACGCTGGACCACACACGCGTGACGATCGGCGCGCAGGCGCTCGGCATCGCCCAGGGCGCCCTGGACGCCTCTGTCGCCTACGCCAAGGAGCGCAAGCAGTTCGGGAAGTCCATCGGCGCCTTCCAGGGCGTGCAGTTCCTGCTCGCCGACATGGCCATGAAGGTGGAGGCAGCCCGGGCGCTGACCTACGCCGCCGCGGCACGCAGCGAGCGCGGGGCATCCGACCTGACGTTCTTCGGCGCGGCGGCCAAGTGCTACGCGTCGGACATCGCCATGGAGGTCACGACCGACGCCGTGCAGGTGTTCGGCGGGGCTGGCTACGTCCGCGACAACCCAGTGGAGCGCTACATGCGCGACGCCAAGATCACCCAGATCTACGAGGGGACCAACCAGATCCAGCGCATGGTGATGGGTCGGCAACTGCTGAAGTAGCGGTCCCGGTCGGCCGCTCCCGCGGTCCGCTCACTCCCGGAACCGGTCGGGGGTGGCTGGCCCCACCAACTCAGTCCAGGCGTTGGTGGGAACGTCGTAGGCCCAGACGTCGCCGGTCTGCGTCTCGCCCTTGGTCGTCTGCCAGGTCCCTCCGTACACGAGGATGCGCTGGTTCACCGGGTCGTAGACCAACGAGTGGCCGGTCCGGGTCAACGGGCCGGCCAACCCGCCGCCCTCTGCCTCGGCCAACCGGAGCTTCGACGGCCACCCATTCCCGGGGTAGACGGCATCCCAGTGGTCGGTGCCCGTCCGGTAGGTCGCCAACTGACCGTTCAGGAGGACGAACGTCCGCTGCGACACGGGATCGAATGCGGCCTCCCTGCGGGACTCCTCGAACAACCGGCTGGACCCCTCGAACGGAAGCTCCGGAGGCTCGGCCCCCTGGTCGATCCACTTCTGACTGAGCAGGTCGAATGTCCAGGTCTCACCCGGGATCCCGGGAGAGGAGCCCCACAGGATCAGGACCAGGCGACGCGCCCTGTCGTCCAGGATCAGGCCCGGATCGCCGGATCGTCCTGCGGGGACCGGTCCGCCCAACTGCGTGAGCGTCCCCCAGCCGGGGCTGTATGACCACAGGGTTCGGGAGCCCGCGGCCTCCATCAGGAACAGCACCTGCCCGCTGGTCGGATCCAGTACCCCGTGGGTCAGGGAGGCGGATTCGAGGCCAGGGGGGAATGCGACGGGCTTGAGCAGAGCCCACTGGTCGCGGTCCACCGAGTACGCCCACGAGAGCAACTTCTGTGGCACGGTCGTGTCGGCCCACTCGTGGGTCGCAGACGAGTACGTGCTGACCTCGGTCGGATGCTTCTCGCTGACGGTGAGGGCGAGGAGTGCGTCGGTACCGGGGTCGTACACCACGGCAGGCCCGCCCCAACTCGCCTGCGTCCACGGCGCACTCTTGGCTGACGCCCAGGTGTTGGTGCACACGTCGAAGCTCGTGGTCCGGACATCCCAGAAGGAGGAGACGACCACCAGCTGCCCGGACTGGGCGTCGATCGCCGCGGGGCCGATAGGTGGCGGAAGGTCCGCACGTCGGGATCGGCCTGTGGTCGTACCGTCTGCGCACGTGGCAACTGCGGGCACGACGGTTCCCGGGGTCCAACTGGGTGACGGCGTCCGCTCGGGCCCTGGGTCGGACCCGACGGCCCCACCCGAAAGGCTCGTGCACCCGGAGACCAGCAGGACCGCTGCTGCTGCGGCGAACCACCGCCGACGCATGGCAACCATCTCCCTCGTCCACCCTCAGTCTTCGCCGGATGGGGCGAGGGGCGGTAGGGACGAAGGTCATCGCGGTTCCTGGCTGTAGCGCTGAGCGCCCTGCTGGGTCCCCACCCGATGGGCAGTCCGGGCGCTGTCCCACCAGGTCACCTCGGACCAGCGCCTCGCGCGTTGGCGCGCCTTCGGGGCCGTGTGAACCTAGAGTCGTGGGCGGCATGACCCACCGACCGTGAGGCACCCTCCCGGGCGAAAGGACCTCCTCGATGAGTGACCCGGAGTGTGTGAGGCTGGCTTCCTTGGGTCCGCTCACCCGGCAGACGCCCGCGCGGCACCTGATTCGCGACAGGAGCGACGCGTGACACGCAATCGCACCGCAGCCAGGCTCACGCCCGCGCGGGTGCGGGGTGCGCTGCGCCGGCGACGGGTCGAGCTCGAGCGCTCAATGCGCTTCCAGAGGGCCCAGGGCCAGCCCTTGCGTGACGCCGTCCTCTTCGAGTCCTTCGCGGGCAAGATGGTCGGCGACAACCCGAAGGGCATCCACGACGAACTGGTGGGACGGGGGACCTCGCTGGAGATCCTGTGGACCGTCAGCCGACCGGACCTCGCGGTCCCGGAGGGCGCTCGGGCTCTTCTGCACGGCTCGCCGGAATGGCTCGAGGCGCTGGCCACCAGCCGGTACCTGGTGAACAACACGAACTTCCCGCCCTACTTCCGCAAGGGCCCGGACCAGGTGTACTGCCAGACGTGGCACGGCACACCGCTCAAGCGCTTGGCCCACGACATGCCTGCGGGCTCGATCAGCGACGCCTTCCTGGCCCTGTACGACCGCGAGGCGGCGGCCTGGGACTTCCTGGTGGCCGCCAACGAGTTCAGTGCTGAGACCCTCGGCCGGGCGTTCGGGTATCACGGGCCGATCCTCAGGGTGGGCTATCCACGCAACGACCGCTTGGTCACGACGGGGCCGCAGGAGCGCCAGGCGATCCGTGAGCGCCTCGGCGTCCCGAACCCGGACGAGCGGCTCCTGCTGTACGGGCCGACCTGGCGCGAGAGCCGCCGCACGACGACGGGCCAGTTCGCGCCCGTGAACCACCTCGACCCGAGCAGCCGGCTGCCCGACGGATGGCGGCTGGCGTTCCGGGGGCATTCCCACACGCACGGAGCTCACGACTCGTCGATCGCTGGTGGGGCGCTGGACGTCACGCGCTATCCCGATGTGACCGACCTGCTCATCGCCGCCGACGCCCTGCTCACGGACTACAGCTCGCTGATGTTCGACTTCGCGGTGACCGGCAAGCCCATCCTGTTCCTCGCCCCCGACCTGGACCACTACCGCGGATCCCGTGGCTTCTACCTCGATTTCGAGGCCGACGCCCCGGGGCCGATCCTCTCCACGTCCGACGAGGTTGTCGGCCGCCTGGCGGACATGCCGGCGACGGTGGCGGAGTACAGCGACCGGTACGCGGCCTGGAACGCGACGTTCAACGCCTGGGACGACGGCCACGCATCGCAGCGGGTCGTTGATGCCGTCTTCGGCCCCGGCGCCGGCGAACGGCGGTAGCTGGCGGGGGTCGGGGGCGGCCGAGCATGTGGCCCGAGCGCAGAAGCCCCTGCTGATGGTGGGCTCATCGCACGCACTCCACCCGCTGGATCCAGTCCGGCGTCCGTGGCAGCTCGGCCCGGGTCCGGCCGATGAGGACCGCGATGACGGGCATGGGCGCTGGTTGCCCCGGCCATCCCGTGTGGCCGTCGGTGAGAACGATGATGACGTCGACTCGTGGGCGCAGCTCCTGGGCTGCCTGGATGCCGAGGGCCATGTCCGTGCCTCCGCCGCCCGCCAGGTTCACGGCGCCGGCTCGACGGACCGTCGTGACCGCGTGCACCGCAGCATCCACCGCCAGCACTGTCACCTGAGGGTCGGCCACCCCCAGTGCGGTGAGGACTCCGTCGATCTCGCCGAGGGCCTGGGCCAGCAGCCCGTCGTCCACGCTGCCTGAGGTGTCCACGACGATGCCCACCCGCGGGACGGGTCGGCGCAGGGCGGGAAGGATCACAGGGCCGGCGGCCGCTTGGCGCCGGGAGATGCGGGTGTAGGTGTAGTCGGTGTGCCCGTTGGCCCACCCCAGGCCGCGGCGCACAGCCGCATGCAGGACGTTGCGCCAGTCCACGACGGGATCGAGGATGGCTGAGACCCAGCGGCCCCAGTCACCGGGGAGGTCGCCGCGGCCGGGGTTGGCCTGGAACTCGATGGCGACCGTACGGCGGATCGCCTCGGCGGCAACGGGGCTCAGCCCCCCGACATCGGCCAGTTCCGGTAGTTCGTAGGCGCGGTGGACTCCGTCGCACCCGGATCCGCACGAAGGGTCGGCGTCCTCCCGTTCGGGGGGGTCGGTGCTCTCCCGCGCCGGATCCTTGGACGCCCGGGGCTGCCAGGCCGGGTCATGGTCGGGCTCCTCGTCGTGGGCTGGGAGACCCGTGAGCATCGCGTAGTACTCCTCGGCCGCGCGCCCACCGGGTAGTCCCAGCTCGTCCGCGCCGATCAACCGGTGGTGGTCGTCAAGGGCCCGGATGCGTGCCGCGCGGGCCGGTCCGGTTGCTGTCACCCCGCCCACGGCGGGGCGGGACGGTCCCGATGGTGTGCGGCCCCTGTCGCCCGCGTGCGGACCCGATCCGCGTGCACCCTCGGCGAGCCCACCGGCCACCTCGTGGACCGTGATGTCCGCGGCAACCCGCCAGGCCCGCGAGGTGGACCCACGGACTCCCATGTCACTGGCCCGCCCGGCGTGGTCGGCGAGCAGGTGCCAGACCTGGTGGGCGAGCTCTGCGCCCACCTCTGGGGCGGTGAGCCGCGCATCCGACAGCCAGGTCGGGTTCACATACAGCCGCCAGGCAGGATCGGTCGCCATCCTCGAGACGTCCTCGGTCGGGACCGCGACGAGTGCGTAGAGGGCGGTCGACAGGTAGGGCATGTCGCCGGTGAGCGGACCACCACGGACCATCGGGCTGGTCAGCCACAGCTTCGCGGCCGCCAGGAGGTCGGCGGCCGGCCGGTCGAGACTCATGACGGCAGGAGCCCCGCCAGCGCGAGCGGCCCGGCGAACACGGTCAACCCGGTGGGTAGGACCGCCTTGGCCGGCCTGATCCGCAGCAGCGCCCGCACGACCGGGACCGCCGGATCCAGCCCGGACAGCTCCGCGGCACGGACGCACACACCGAGTGAGGCCTCCCACCGTGCCTTGGTCGTGCGTGTGGCGACCGCGGCGAGCATCCCCTGCAGTGCGACGTGCACGCGATCTGCCCGGAGGCCGGCCAGGAGGTCGCCGCCCGGGTCGGCGAGCAGGGATTCCGGATCCGGCAGGTCGAGCGCGGAGATCCAGGACAGGAACTCGTGCCCGGTGGGGGCCCCGACGGTCCCGTGGACCAGGAGGCGGATCGCTTCGACATCCGTGGGGTCGGCCGCCGCCAGGAGACGCGCGGTGTAGTCCCAGGTGCGGGGGGTCGGGAAGGCTCGACCGCGTGAGGCGGCGTCCTTCGGGATGGCCGAGAGCTGCCCCGAGCGCACGCCGAGGAAGGCCGCCACCTTCGCCCGGCTCGCCGCCACCCTGGCCGGGTACCCCGCGTCGAGCGTCGGGACGCGGATGCGGGGCCACTGACCCGTCACCAGCGACTCGGTGAACACCTCGAGCGGGAGGTTCCAGTCCATGTGGACGAACCGGTTGGCTGTCGGGGCAGCCAGCTCCCAGCCGGAGGCGGCCACGTCGGCAGGGTTCGCCGCAGCGCCGAACGAGACCCGCTCGGGGAGCCGCAGGGCACCGACCTCTCCGTGGGTGAGCGGACGCAGTGCGGCCGCCTGGACGGCCGGTGATGCCGTTGTCCACTCGTCGAAGAACACCACCGACGGCCCCTCGTTCTCGGCCACGCGCACCGCCCACTGCGGTGGCGCGAGGTCCACCCGGCCGGCGTTCACGACTGGAAGCCCGGCGAAGTCGCTGGGCTCGTAGTGCGAGCAGATCAGGGTCTCCACGTGCCATCCGGAGTCCGTGGCGGACTCCACGACGGCGGTCTTGCCCGCTCCCGGCTCGCCCCAGAGGAGGAACGGGATCCGTGTCGCGACGCACACCCCCATCGCCTGCAGCACCTGCTCGTACCCGATCCGGTCCCGTGCCACCGTGTGCTCCCTTCGTCCACCCGGACGCTAGGCCGGGGGTGCGACATCGCCAGTTGGGAGCACGAGCGCGCGCTGCCCGCCCCGGCGCAGGATCGCCACCGTGTCGGGGACGGTCCCCCAGCGTGCCAGCGCGATCGCGAGCGCCGTGCGCTCGGAGGTGTCGGGACGCCGTCGGGCGAGGGCGCGCGCGACCCGCTCGACCGCGGACGGGGCTGGGGGGTCCGGGGGGAAACCCACGCCCTCCTCGCCCACCCACGCCAGTTGCTCCGGGACCGGTCGGTAGCCGGACCCGACCCACCGGGCCAGGAGCTGGGCCGCCCCGGGGACGGAGATCCCCCAGTCATCGGCGATCGCATGTGCCGTGACCGGCGAGTACCCGGACATGGAGAGGCTGACGATGTCGGCGCGGCGGGCGCCGGTGGCCATCCAGTCCCGCCGGGCTGAGGGCTCGCTGTGATCCAGTTCCGTGCAGGTCCACGCGACCCATGGGGCAGTCGACGGATCCGTCATCCCGTGTGCAGTGGACGCCACCCATGCGACGTCGGCGTCCGTGTGGGCCAGGGCGAGCAGGAGCTCGGGCGTGGGCTCAGTGAAACCGAAAGCTGCGAGTTCGGCGCGCCGCTCGAGCACCCAGCTGGAGTGCAGCCCGCAGGCCCAGGCACCGTCGACCAGCGGATCGCCGGCACCCTCTGGAGGGCCCGGATCCGCCAGAGGACCCAACCCCGTGACCAGGGCGTTCAGGTCCCGCCGGTTGACCCGGCTGGCCGCTGCTACGTGCGTGACGTGACGGCAGTGCGCGGCCGCCACAGCGGCATCGTCGAACCCGCGGGTGGGACAGCACGGGAGCGCGGACTCGAGGCTGAACCACGAGGCCCCACGATCGGGCGAGCGGGCCAGAAGGCCTGTCTGACGTGTGGCACGCTGCCACCACATGCGCAATCCGGGCATGATCCCCCGCAGGGCGGGCAGGCACGACACGCCGCCACCGAACGCGGCCGCGATCCGCTCGAGGCCCTCGTCGTGCGGGGTCCGAACCGACCAGTCCGCCTCGATCGTCACCTCATGGCGTGTGGGCCTGGTACCTACTGATGCCCGGCAGGGGAAGGTTGCGGTCAGGGGGAGGCCCAGACCCGCGCTCACGCCTCCCATCGGACTCCCCTCTCCCGAGACCCGCTGGCCGCGGGGCCGTCACCGTAGCGCCGGGCCCTGACATCGGCTGCCGCCCAGCAGGACCGGCGACGCCATGCAGACGGCCCGCGAAGAGGACGCCACCGACTCCCGCCACAAGCCACGCCCAACGCACCCGGGTCTCGCCTCGGGGCCCTCGCTCCGATACCGTCGCGGGCATGGCCGAACCCGCATCGTCAGCGTGGCCGGATGGCGTCTCCGTGGTCATGCCCGTGCTCAACGAGGAGCGGCACCTGACCCACGCGGTCACCGGGATCCTGACCCAGGACTGGACTGGGCCGCTGGAGATCGTCCTGGCGCTCGGGCCCTCGACCGACCGGACCGACGAGGTCGCCCGCCGCCTGTCGGCGCTCGACGACCGGATCGTCCTCGTGCCCAACCCGAGCGGTCGAACCCCGTCGGGGCTGAACGCCGCGATCCATGCCTCGCGCTACGAGGTCGTCGTCCGGGTCGACGGCCATGCGATCCTTCCTGGCAACTACGTGTCCACCGCGGTGGAGACGCTGGTGCGAACCGGGGCCGACAACGTCGGCGGGATCATGCAGGCCGAGGGCGAGACGCCGTTCGAGCAGGCGGTGGCCCGGGCGATGACGACCCCGATGGGAGTCGGCGCGGCCCCCTTCCATGTCGGCGGTGGCGAGGGGGAGGCGGAGACGGTCTACCTCGGGTGCTTCCGCAAGACCGCCCTGCAGCGCGTGGGTGGATACGACGAGACCTTCCTGCGCGCCCAGGACTGGGAGATGAACCACCGGATCCGTGAGACGGGTGGGCTGGTGTGGTTCAACCCGGCGCTCGTGGTCACCTACCGTCCCCGGCCTGATGCATCGTCGCTGGCCGACCAGTACTTCCACTACGGGCGGTGGCGCCGCGAGGTCATGCGCCGTCACCCGGAGACGGCGTCTCGGACCTCCGCGCTGCGCTACTTCGCGCCCCCCGTCGCGGTCGTCGGCGTCGTGGCCGGGACGGCTGCGGGACTGGTCGGCTCCACCGTCGGCCCGCGTGCCCTGCGGATCGGTTGGCTCGCCCCGTTCGGATACCTGGCCCTGATCACCGCCGGAGCCGCTGTCGCCGGGCGGGGCCTGCCCCCCGCAGCGCATGCTCGGCTGCCGCTGGTCTACGCCACCATGCACGGCGCGTGGGGCACCGGCTTCCTCACCTCCCCGCCCGGACTGCGCGAGCTCGAGGCGTGAGGGCGCTCGTCCGCCGGGGGCCTGCAGATCCCGATGCCGTGGCTGTGATGTCGCAGCGGCTTGCCCGGCTGGGGGTCGCCGATGTGATCGTGCTGGCCGATGGGGACTGCGCCGACCAGCTCACGGCCCTCGCCGAGGGCCTTGCTGGGCGGACCCTGATCGTGGATGCCGACCTCATCGTGGCCGATGCCTGCTTGGGGCAGCTCGTGGATGATCCGGCGGTGAAGTCCGGGGCGCTGGTGGGGGAGGTCCGCCCGGTTCGCGGCGCCGGCCCCGACGGTGACCCTGGTGGGGGCCCGGGTGGAGGCCCGGGCGCGAGTGGACCTGGGCAGGTGGGGGATGCACCCCCGGTGCGGGTGGTCCAGAAGCGGATCGCCAGCGCCGGCTCGTGGGTGCACGACGTGAGTGCGCCGAACGCGGAGTCCCTGGGGGCCCTGGTGGTCGATGCCCGCGACGTACCTGCGGCCACCGAAGCCTTGGGCGTTGTCGCCGCGACGGCGCGAACCCTCGGCTGGGTCGCCGATCCGATCGACCTGGCGCTGGTGGGGCTGGTGCGGGCCCAGATCGCGATGGGCGCCGTGGGGTCCGTCGGTCCGGTGCTCCGCGGCGGCACCGAGGAGCAGCGGGCGCAGGTCCAGGCGGAGCTGGCGGTCATCGATGAGGCCCGCGTCCTGCTGGAGCGAGCCAACCGCCCCGATGACGGCTTCTACTCCACCTTCGTCCTGCGCAAGGCCTCGACGCCGCTGACCGCTCTGGCGCTGCGGATGCGGCTCACGCCCAACCAGGTCTCGGTCTTCTCGCTCTTCGTCGGGCTGGCTGCCGCCCTGTGCTTCGCCACGGGCACCTGGGGCGGCCTGCTGGCCGGCGCCCTGCTCATGCAGGCCTCGCTGATCATCGACTGCGTCGACGGTGAGGTCGCGCGCTTCACCCGCACGTTCTCCGACCTCGGGGCGTGGATCGACGCGTCCAGCGACCGGGTCAAGGAGTACGCCGCCTACGCCGGTCTGGCCGCCGGTGCCGCACGGACCGGCCAGGACATCTGGCTGTTGGCCGCCCTGGTGATGATCATGCAGACGGTCCGACATGTCGGGGACTACGACTTCTCCCGCGTGCAGCGGATCCGTGAGTCCTGGGTGGCTGCACGGCCGATCGAGGACCCCAGCGATGGGGGGGCGGCCGGGTCGGGTGCGACCCTCGAGCTGTCTGCACAGATGAACCTCGACAGCCGGGTGCGGTGGGGCAAGAAGGTCCTGCGCATGCCGATCGGCGAGCGCTGGCTGGTCCTGTCCGTCGGCGTGATCACGATCGGTCCCCGATGGACCCTCGTGCTCCTGCTGCTCCTTGGGCTGGTGGCGCTCGCCTACACGGCGGCGGGCCGGATCCTCCGATCCCGCACGTGGCGCCAGCCGCCGGACCGAAGCGGGTCGTGGCTGCTCGAGCCCCAGCTGGACCTCGGACCCCTCGGCCAGCCGGCGTGGGACCGGGGCCTTGCTGCGCGCCAGCCGCTCGCGCGCGCGTTCGGTTGGGCGTGGCCGGTCGGGATGCGGGTCGTCGAACTCGGGATCGTGTGGGTTGCGGTGGCTGCTGATCGCCCCCACGGAGGGCGCCTGGCTGTTCGCGTGGGTGTTCGTGGTCGTGTTCCACCACTACGACACCCTCTACCGGGCACTGGGAGGTTCTGCGCCGCCGAGGTGGCTGGTCATGGTCGGCCTCGGGTGGGACGGTCGGACGATCCTCGTCCTCGTTGCGGCGCTCCTCGGGGCGTCCTCGCTCGCCGGGCTGCTCACCTGGGGCAGTGTCGCGCTCGGGATCCTCTTCGTGGTGATCGCGTCCGTGCAGTGGGTCCGGTCGATGACACGCAAGGATGTGTCCCATGCATGACCAGCCAGGGCCCGGCGATGCGTCGCAGAGTGCCGATGGGTCGGTGGACGGCGAATCGTCGGGGGCTGGACCGGCCAGCACTCCCGCCACCGAGCGCCCCGAGCACCCCACCATCGCCGAGCTGCGCGCTGTCACCCAGCCGCCGGCTGTGCGCGGGCGCAAGAACTCCGAGCACTGGGTCGCCGACGTGTACCTGCGCGACATCTCGCCGTACCTGACGCGGCTCCTCCTGCCGACGGGCGTCTCGGCGAACACCGTCACATGGTTCATGATCGCCACCGGTGCATCGGCGGGCCTTGCCCTGCTGATCCCGGGGCTCCCGGGAGCGTTCCTCGCCCTCCTGCTCGGGCAGATGCAGATGCTCTGGGACTGCTGCGACGGGGAGGTGGCCAGATGGCGCGGCACGTTCTCCCCGGCCGGCACCTTCCTCGACAAGATCGGGCACTACACCGCCGAGTCGGTGATTCCGGTCTGCCTGGGCATCCGAGCTGCCGGCACTGACTTCTCGTGGACCGCCCCCAGTGGCTACGCGTACGCCGGGGCCCTCCTCGCGCTGCTCATCATGTTCAACAAGGCGCTCAATGACATGGTGCACGTGTCCCGGGCGTTCGCGGGGCTGCCGCGGTTGGAGGACGTTGCCGGCGTGGGGACGCCGACCAGCTCGGGGTTGGCACGCGTGCGCCGCCTGGTCCGCTACTTCCCGTTCAACCGGATCTTCCACTCGGTGGAGATGACGATCCTGGCGTTCGTGGCGGCCATCGGCGACGCGCTCGTCGGCGGCCTTGCCGTCACGCAGGCGCTGGTGCTGGCGATGCTGGTGCTCGCGGTCGTGACGGTCATCGGGCACGTGCTGGCGATCCTGTCGTCCACGAAGCTGCGGAGCCCGGCATGAGTGGCTCCGGGACTCGCGGGCCGGGGACCGGCGGCTCCGTGCCCGGCGGCTCGGTGGTCCCGCACTTCGGTGTCGTGGTCCTCACCATGGGCCAGCGCCCCGACGACCTGCGGCGCGGGCTGGAGTCCGTGCTGGCCCAGGAGGGCGTCACCACCGAGGTCGTGGTCGTGGGCAACGGCTGGGTCCCGGTGGACCTGCCCGACGGCGTCCGCGGGCACGCGCTGCCCGAGAACGTGGGCATTCCCGCCGGCCGCAACGCGGGCGTGCCCGAGGTGTCCGGCGAGCTGCTGTTCTTCCTGGATGACGACGCGGCGCTGGCGTCACCGGACACGCTCGCGCGATTCGCGGCCCTGTTCGCCGAGCGGCCCGAGGTGGGACTGATCCAGCCGCGCGTGGAGGACCCGACGGGGCGGCCGGCCCCGGGTCGCTGGGTCCCTCGGCTGCGCACCGGCGACCCAGCCGAGCCGAGCCCGGCGACGTCGCTGTGGGAGGGCGCTGTGGCCATCCGGCGGTCGCTCTTCGACGAGGTCGGGGGCTGGCCGGGGCTGTTCTTCTACGCCCACGAGGGCATCGAGCTGTGCTGGCGGGTCTGGGACACCGGGCACGTGCCCTGGTACGCCGGCGACATCGTGATCCACCATCCGGTCATCGACCCGCGTCGGCATGCCGAGTTCTGGCACATGAACGCCCGCAACCGCGTGCTGCTCGCGCGACGGAACCTGCCGGCGGTGCTGCGACCGGTCTACACGGGCACCTGGGCGGCGATCACCGCGGCGCGCGTGCGCGACAAGGAGGCCCGCGGCGCCTGGTGGGAGGGGTTCCGAGAGGGCTGGCGGATGGACCCCGGCGACCGCCGGCCGATGCACTGGTCGACCGTGTGGGCGATGACGAAGGCGGGGCGCCCCCCGGTGGTGTGAGACCGGTTGCCCTCCCGGCGCGGGGCCTTCCGGAGCCCATCCCCAGGACCGGTGCGCGTCGTCTGCGTGGCTGCTGTCTGGCGGCGACCGGGCGATCCACAGGTTGGCCGGAGGCACTTGCGATGTCGCCACCCCTTGATAGGATTCGTACAGATGTTCGAACCTTGGGGGAGGTTGGGATGGGGGCACGGGGTGCGGGTGGGCCGCCGGTGGGTGTGATCGTGCGGGCGGAGGCGGCTGCGGTGGACGCGTCTGGTGAGGTGAGGGAGCTGTGGCGGCAGGTGTCGGCGGTCGCCGTCGGGGATGTTCCTGCGATGGGCTTGTCGGCCGGCGAGCGTCCGGCTGCCGATGTGGAGGTGCTGTGCTCGGCGGTCGCTGGTGTGGAGTTCGAGTTGGCGCGCCGGATGGCTGCCGCCTCCCGGTCGGGGAGCCTGCCGTTGGTCGGCGATGGGGCGATGCTGCTGGCGCGGGGGTGGTCGGCGACGTGGGCGCGCCGGCTGGCCCGTGCCGGGGCGTTCGTGGACGTCCATCCGGGCCTGGGTGGGGTGTGGGCCTCGGGTGTGATCACCAGCGAGCATGTCCACGCCTTGGCCCGGCACGCCG
>CAVOXR010000013.1:0-7634 GCA_963700475.1 uncultured Actinomycetes bacterium | reverse complement strand
ACACCGTGCCCTCCGCCGGCATCGTCCCGTCCAGGAAGTACGCGTCCACCGCCTGGTCGATGCAGCTCGACCCCGACGTGTACGCCGTGTGCCCGTCCCCGTCGTAGGTGAGCAGCGTGGCGTTGTCGAGCTCGTCGGCCACCTGCACGCCCCACTCGTACGGTGTCGCGGGGTCGTACTTGGTGGTCACGACCAGGATCGGCGCCGATCCCTCGGCCCGGAACACCGGCGGATCGCCTGCAGCCTCGGCGGTTCCCGCGCCCATCGGCCACTGCCAGCACGGCAGGTTGCCCCACGCGAGGTACGGGCCGAACACCGGGCGCCTCGGCGGCCCACTTCTCCGCCAGTTCCGCCGCATGCTCCACGCCGCCGACTGCAGGTCGGTCCAGGCACGACACCGCGTAGAACGCCTCGTTGCCGTTGTTGGCGAATGTCCCGTCGGGGCTGCGCTGGATCCGGTCGTCCATCATGTCCATGAGCACGCTGCCGTCGCCCTGGAAGGCTGCGTCGAGACCGAACCTCAGGATGTCCCAGTCGTTCGGCGGGAAGTACAGGTAGCTGAGGATCGCGTAGGTGCCGAGAGCCTCGGTGAGCATCCGGTCGCCGGTGCCGGGGATCGGATTCTGGTCGAGGTCAGCCAGGAACTGCTGGATCCGCGCGACTCCCGCGTCCACGTCGCGCGGAAGCGGGCAGTCCTCCTGCGTGATGCAGTCCGCGACGAAGCGGCGCAGGACGACATCGAACGCCTTGGCCTGGCCGAGGGTGATCTCGTCGGAGTCCAGCGAGCTCGGCAGCACGCCGTCGATCACCATCCTCCCGACCCTGTCGGGGAACAGCTCCGCGTACTGGGCGCCCAGGTAGGTCCCGTAGCTCTTGCCCAGGTAGTTCAACTTCTCGTCGCCGAGGACCGCTCGCAGGATGTCCATGTCGCGCGCAGCGGACTCGGTGTCCATGTAGGGCGCGACCTGCGGGGACTTCGACTTGCAGCCCACGCCGAACAGCTTCGAGGTGGCGGCAAGGTCGGCGACCTCCTGCGGCGTGTCCGGCGTGCCGTCGGAGGCGAAGAGCGCGTCGAGCTTGGAGTCGTCGATGCAGTCCACCGGTGTGGAGTTGACGACACCACGCGGGTCGAAGCCGACAACGTCGTAGGCGTCGGCGAGCTGGGGCGTGAGCACGGCTCGGGCCGCACGCGCGTAGTCCACCCCTGACCCGCCGGGGCCACCGGGGTTGAGGATCAGCGAGCCCTTGGGGTCCTTCGTGCGGACCCGGACGACGTCGAGCTCGAGTGTCCCGGCGCCCGGGTTGTCGTAGTCGGCCGGAACCTTGAGCTTGGTGCAATCGAAGCCGCCTCCGCAGCCCTCCCAGCGGACCTTCTGACCGTAGAAGGACGCCAGGTCGTCGGAAGCGGATGCGGCTGCGGAGCCCGAACGCTATCGCTGGGCGTCGGCTTGGGCTCCGCGTTCGAGGCGGTGCAGCCGGCAACGGCGATCAGGGCCGCAGCACCGACCATCAACAGCCGGGTGGGGTGTGCGACCACGTGGACCTCGTCTACTCCGGGAGCCCAGACATCTGGGCGTAGGCACTTCAGGGTACCTGCTGAACGTCAGGCCGATGTTCGGGTTGTGTGGGACTACGACCCACCTAGCCGTGCGGCGTTGGCGGCGTTCAGCCCGTGGGCGAAGGCGTCCAGGGAGTCGATGGCCGGAGCCAGGGCGTCGGGAACCCCGTCGCCGATGTCCGGAGCCGCGAGCATCCGGGCGGCCGCCGCGATCAGGTCCTCAAGGGCGTCGGCCCCGGCGCGCAGCCGGCCGGTGATCTCCGTCCCGGCCGCGATCGCTGCATCGCCGGCCCGGGATCCGGGCATCTCCCACTCGATCCGGTCCAGCGACGCGAGCCGCTCGACCTGCCCGCGCAGCAGCGGCTCCACGTCGCTGACGGCGCGCCACAGCTCCTGCCCGGCCTGCGGGTACAGCCGGCCGACGTTGGGAACGAGGTCGTAGAGGTGCAGCAGTGCGCTGGCGACACGGTCGGCCTGGTCAGCGCCGCGAGCGCCCGGGCGGAGCCGCGCCGGCGGCAACGGGGGGAGCTGGGGCACGGGGGGGTGCGCCTCGAGGTCCTTGGCCCTGCGTCGCGCCCGCCACCCGAGGGCAGCCGTACCGGCAGTGAGTCCGCCGAGGAAGATCATCTGGCCCGGGGACCCTGCCGACGCCACCGTCGACAGGCCCAGGACCGCGGTCCCAGCACCCCCGGCGACCACCCCGGCCTTGGCGCCGGCGATCCGTCCCTGGTGCTGGCGCACCTGCCCCTCGTAGCGGACCAGCGCGGCCCGGTGCGCCTCGGCCATCTGCCGGTCGCGACTGGCGGGTGCCGAGTTGGACTTGGCCGCCTCGCGCGCCTGGCGCACCAGGTCCATGCCGAGCTGCATCGCGCGCTCCAGGCCCTTGCCCGCATTCGGGTTCGGCGTCGGGCGGGACGAGGGCATAGGTCAAGGGTACGGCTGCGTGGTCCCCGCGAGCCAACGTCCAGTGGGGTGCCGCCGAGATGCCGGTGCGGCTACGGCCCGCCTTGCTTCGGTACTCACCGGTTGGCACACCAACGCCTGACAGACCAATCAGGCGGCTTCACCTCCCTCCGGAGGGCTCAGGCGGCCCACCGCTGCACGGCCCGTCGACCGAGGGCCACCGCACCGTCGACCACGCACCAGACACCCACGACCAGTCCGGTGATGAAGAAGGAGATCGAGGCGATCAGGTAGAAGGCCTCGCCAGTCGGCGCTCCTGTGCCCGCCGACCACACCGAGAGCAGCGCGGCATGCGCGGCGCACCCGGCCAACGCCGACAGCCCGATGATCCCCGCTCGCCGAGGTCCGCCCGCGCGTCCCAGCCCCCAGAGGAGCCCCAGCAGCGCCGGCCACAGGAGCCACCCGGCCGCCTTCGCACGTACCACGACTGGATCCGGGTGATCTGGGCTGAGGTCTCCGGGTCGATCCACTGCATCGGGTTGTTCAGCAGGTTGGGGATGTCCCGAACACCCTGCTGCCACATCGCCAGGAGCTCGGGATCGTCAGTCGTCATGTAGGTACCCGCGAGACCCGCGGCAGCGAATCCCTTGTACCCGGACTCGAGGACGAGGGAGAGGTTCTCGACGGCCACGGTCCGGTCGATGTCGGCCAGCGGGGGGACGCCCGGGCCCAAGCCGTTGGCACCGCACGTGAGCCGCCCGTCCTGGCATGCCGCGGTGATGTCGTCGCGAATCCGGCTGAAGAAGTCCTGGAACTCGACTCCGGACGAGGTGAACTCCCCTGCTGCGACACGCATGGCCCACGGCATCCATCCCCCGGCGTAGTCGTCGCACACGCCGGCGACCTCGCAGCTCGCGCTTCGGCCGAAGTACTCCTTCTTGCCGTCCAGGAGGGGCTGCATCCGGGCTGCATCCGGGCTGATCGCGTACACCGCCGCACGCTGGGCCGCCGAGATCGGCACGAAGGTGCGGGGTTCGCCGACCCGGACGGAGGCCCAGACGTTGGACATCTCCGCGAACGGGCCCGCGCTGTAGTCGTCGGTGACCCGAACGCCGTAGCGCGCCTCGTTGCGGTCCGCGACCCGGTCCTCCACGGTCAGGACGACGCCGAGGACGACCACGGCCGACCCGGCCAGAGTCAGCGCCCGCAGACCTCGCTCACGCCATCCCGCGGTGCTCCAGAACACCGAGGCGGCAGCGATGGGCGCCAGCGTCACGAGGATCCACGCCGTGTCGATCCTGGTCTGGGTGAGCCACGCTGCGGCGACCCCCAGGACCAGGGCCAGCGGGACAACGGCCAGCATCCGCCAGCCCACGCGCATCCGGCGCACCACCAACCACACCAGGACCATGAACAGCCCGAGCACGAGGATGGCCAGTGCGCCGGTCAGGCTCTCCCGGTACACCCGCGACGACGGGGCACCGAACATGGCCGGGTTCATCGCGAGGGCAACGTACAGCAGCCCTACGAGGATCCTGCTGCGGACAAGGGCCAGAACACCGAGCGCGAGCAGCGTCGCCCCTGCCAGATAGACCCCCTGAGCCGCCATCATCGGGTTCAGGCCGAGGTCATGAGCGACAACGAGGAACGCTGGGTACCCAGGCCCCTTCGACAGGATCGTGTCCGACCACGGGCCGAGCCACTGCCCGGCGGCCATCGAGTTCGAGAGCAGGACCTGCATCTCGTCGTCCTTGTCGGACCCGAAGATCGGATAGGGGGGCACCGAGGCCCGGACCGACCAACTGGCCAGCGTGGCAGCCAGCCAGACCGCGGCCAACGCGACAGAGGGCAGCACCCGCCGGATCGTGCCGGCTGTGCCCGCGTGGCGCGCCTCGGCCATCGCGTCCCCCTCGCCGAGAGTGCTCACCTCCGCTGTCATGGCATCGACCTGCGCTCGATGGACACCAGGCTCAGCAGGAAGCTGGAGAAGATGGTCTGGAAGCCGACGACGAGCATGGTCACGCCGAGGATTCCGACCCGCACCGACGTGAAGACGTCGAGGTCCCCGAAGTCGACCCGTGCCCATCCGACGATCTGCCAGACCATGATCCCGAGGCCCAGGAGGGCGAGGAGCCCACCGATCACCAGCATCCGCTCGAGGGTGAACCGGGCCAGCCAGCGCGCTGTCCTGGCATCAGGGGGGTGCAGGCCGGCGTTGATCACGAAGACCTTCGCGATCACGGAGAACCAGACGGCCTGCAGCCCGACCACAAGCCCTGCGAACAGGAAGAGCATCGTCAGGACGTCGAAGCGCAGTCCGGCCACGACGCGCTGGCCGCCAGCAAGCCACAGCAGGCCGACCATGCTCACCCCGGCGATCAGCAGCCCCGGGTACAGGAAGAGCCAGCGCGGGCTGTAGGCGAGCAGGAACCGCAGGTGCCGCCACCCGTCGCGCCAGGTCCGCAGGTGTGGTGGTCGGGTGCGCCCGTCCTTGCGCAGGGTGGTGGGGACCTCGGAGATCCGGAGCTGGGCCAGTGACGCCCGAACCACCATCTCGCTGGCGAACTCCATGCCCGGGGTCTGGAGGTCCAGGCCCAGGATGGCGGCGCGGTTGAACCCGCGCATCCCACAGTGGAAGTCGCCGATCGGAGTTCGGAAGAATGTCCGGCCCATCCACGACAGCACCGGATTGCCCAAGTAGCGGTGCAGTGCCGGCATGGCGCCTGGTTCGATCCCGCCCTGGAACCGGTTGCCCATCACGAGGTCCGACCCCGCGCGTAGCGAATCGACGAACGGCTGCAGGTCATCCAGGGCGTAGCTGTCGTCGGCGTCGGCCATGATCACGAAGGTCCCCCTGGCGGCGCGGATCCCGCCGAGCAGTGCGGCACCGTAACCCTTCTGCGGGACCTCGACGACCCGCGCGCCCAGCCGGCTGGCAATGGCCTGAGATCCGTCGGTCGACCCGTTGTCGGCGATCACCACCTCGCCGAGGATCCCCATGCGTCGGATCTCGGCCATGGCCTTGGTGATGCAGACCTCGAGTGTCTCCGCCTCGTTGAGGCAGGGGAGCACCACAGAGAGCTCCACCGAGCTGTCCTCAACCGGACGCAGATCGGCCTGCACCGAGGTCATGCCGTCGTGCACCTGGAGCTCCTGACTGTCCGGACGATCTGCGCAATCGTCGCACGAGGCGGTCCGCCCATTCGCCCACCGGCAAACACTCGCATGGCCATGCCGCATCCGAGGCCACAGACCATCGTCTCGGTTGATCGCTCGCGTTCGGGCCACGATGGACCCAGCTCACGACCCCCGGGCCAGGGTCACCATCAGCGCCTCCAGCGCCAGCAGTGGGGCCACCGATGCCGCCACTGCCAGCCGCGCGTGGTCCAGGGCGTCGAGGCGCGCCATCGTGGCCGGTACATCACTGTGCACGGCCATTCGCTCAAGCGTCGGGAGCATCTCGTCGTTGATCAGTTCGACCTCGGCGTGGCTCTGCAGCACCAGCACATCGCGGTAGAGACCCGTCAGGTCCAGCAGGGCCCGATCGATCTGGTCGCGGACCGTGCGGGTGCGTCGGGACTTCTGCCGCGTCTCGAGGTCTTTCGTCGCTGCTGACGCCGTGCGCTTGACCCGGGCAGCCATCGCTCCCGTGGCCCCTTCGCCGTAGGCGCGGTTGAGCTGGGCGAGCTCCGCTGCGTCGAGGGCATCGGTGATGGCGGCCGCGTCGGCGGTCGCCGCGTCCAGGAGATTCTGGGCGGCGATGAAGCAGGCCGTCAGGTCTCGCAGGGTCCCTGGAATGGCCAGGACCTCACTGCGGCGCAGCCGGACCTGCTCGTCGCCCGCCAGCGCCCGAGCCCGACCGATGTGGCCCTGGGCGGCTCGCGCTGCGAACGAAGCCAGGGCCGGGTCGACCCCCTCGCGGCGGACCAGTGCCTCGGTGACCTCCCGTGTCGTGGGCGTGCGCAGCCGGACCTGCCGCGTGCGCGACACGATCGTCGGCAGAACATCCTCGGGCGTCGGTGCGCACAGGACCCACACCGTTCGCGGACTCGGCTCCTCAAGCGACTTGAGCAGGGCGTTGCCGGACACGTCATTGAGCCGGTCGGCGTCCTCGACGATCAGCACGTTCCAGCGACCCATGATCGGTGTCATCGACGCCCGACGGATCAGCTCGAGGGACTCCTCAGCGGTGATCTGCAACTTCTCGGGGGTGAACTGGTCCACGTCGGCGTGCCCGCGCCCGAGGACCTCGCGGCAGGTCTCGCAGGCGCCGCACCCGCCCTCCGGGCACTGCAGGGCGGCGGCGAAGACCCTCGCAGCGGCCGAACGCCCAGAGCCGGGTGGTCCGGTCAGCAGCCAGGCGTGGGTCATCGACGGTCCGGGCTCGCCGCGGCGGATTCGCGCGGCGTCGGCTGAGGCGTGGGCAAGGGTGGCGACGAGCTCCGGTTGCCCGATGATCACGTCCCAGAGCTCGCTCGTCGGGAGGGCCGTACTCGCGCCCGTCACAGTCACCGCCCCAGCCGCTCATGGACTGCCTCGAGAACGGCGGCAGCCACCTCGCCCTTGGACCGGTCTGCCTCCAACACCAGGTAGCGCTCCGGCGCCGCTGACGCCCTGCGCAGGAAGGCGAGCGCGGACGTCGGCGTGGAACGCCTCGGGCTCAGCCTCCATCCGATTGGCGTCCCCGGCTCGGTTCAGGCCGACACCCGGCGCGACGTCCAGGAGGACTGTGAGATCCGGGAGCAGGTTCTCCGTGGCCCACAGGCTCAATTCTGCGATCCGGTCCTCGCCCAGGTCGCGGGCAGCTCCCTGGTACGCCACCGAGGAGTCGAGGTAGCGGTCGCTGATGACCACCGCGCCGCGTGCGAGCGCTGGACGGATCAGTGCGGCAGCATGCTCGGCCCGGGCGGCCGCGAAGAGCAGCGCCTCGGTCCGGGCGGCCATCCCATGGCTCCCAGCGCCGAGCAGGACCTCACGGATCGCCTCGCCGATCGGGGTGCCCCCGGGCTCGCGCGTGACGACGACCTCATGGCCTCGGGCCCGCAGGGCATCGGCGAGCAGGCGGCACTGGGTGGACTTTCCCGCCCCTTCACCGCCCTCGAAGACCACGAACGCCCCGGGCATGGCCCGAACGATACCCACCCGGTGGGACATGCCGGCCTTGCGTCCACAG
>CAVOXR010000012.1:0-57671 GCA_963700475.1 uncultured Actinomycetes bacterium | reverse complement strand
GATCCTCAGGCAGTCTCGAAAGGGGAAGCTCCCCCCGGTGTGGTGTTCTCTACTTCGAACTTCAAACAGGTGCGACTTGAGTAGGGACCCGGAGGGACGTGGCCGCGGCATCGAATGCATATGGCAGGGAGATACGAGCCTTCCCCACTAGCCCGTTCGTGTCGTGCGTCACCCGGTGTCTACCCCCTACAAGAGCCCCACATCTCTGAACCTCAGTCGCCATAGTAGGGACATCCGGGTGAGGATAAAAGACCCTAGTCCTACCTTTTCGGGGGACAATCGACTAATTGGATATGGGCCACTTCTGTCGCAGCCGTACTGCGCACTCGCAGTTCAACCTGCGGCGGTCCATGCAAGGACCTGAAGCGCGCCAAGCATTGAACTGCGGGATGTCGGTTCCCCGGAAGTGTCGCGCAACCTCCGTCGCGAACAGCGATCTGCCCCGCCTTTGCCCCCAGAATGGACAGATCCTCGCCGGCGGTTCTACTCGATGAGCCTCAGGGCCGGAACGCACTCCGGGGCGCCGAGTGGGCACTTGTCTGATGACGCGTCGCTCTGCCCGATGTACGAGGTCACATACTCGTCGACGTACTGCCACTGGATGTACAGGGAGGTGTCCTCGGCCCAGTTGGCCAACGCGGTCGCGTACAGAGTGCCGTCCCAACAGGAGCCCTCCCTCTTCGCCTTGGGAGGTTCAGCCGTGGTGTTGTTCTTGGGGATCATGTAGCCACAGAACCTGACCCCGGCGCCGCCCTTCGCTGCGTACTGCGCGTTCGAGCCGGTCTGGCGCCAGACCTCAGCGACCGGCAGCAGGATCACCTCGTCGATGATCGAGTCCAGGATGGTGGGCCAGGAGTTTGGTCCTCCCGTGCCCTGGATCTTGTCGCCGGTGAGCCCGTCGCTCCTGACCTCCGGGGTTGTCGGGTCATCGTCGCCCAGCTCAATCCCTGTCGGCGAGCCGTCGTCGCAGTCGTCGCCACCGCCGTAGCCGAACTCGACCAGGCACTTCAGGGTCTGCTGGTCGATGCCCAGATCGAACCTTCCGTAGCCCCAGTTTCCGGCTGCGGACGTCGCCTGAGCGACACAGCCCGACGAGGAGGGCCCGCCCGTGCCGTTCCACTCGTAGACATCCGCACTGCCGTTGGCGGTGATGTCGACCAGGACTCCCGCTGCGTTCTCGAGGGTGAAGGTGTTCCCGCTGACCGAGGCGATGTCGTACAAGGCAGAGACTGCAGGGGTTGCGCCGCTCTGCACCACCACGCGAACGGTCTCGCCGACAGTCAGCACGTGTCCCGGCTCCGTGAGGGCATCGTCGCTCTTCGCCCAACTCGATGCGCCATCGCCAACGAGTCCCTCGGTGATCTTGTAGAGGTCTAGGGCGAGGACCGGACTCGTGACGTCCTTCATGGGACCGGGGCCGGTGTAGTCGATCGACTCGGACAGCGTGAGTGTGGTTGAGCTGGGCACGGACTTCACGTAGTAGAAACCGCTGGTGGCGCCGCCCTGGTCGTTATCGACGACCTCGACCCAATCCCCGGGCTTGAGGCCATGGCTGGCGCCCATCGTGATCACATCGGTGGTCGCCCAGGTCCCGGAACCCAGGTCGATGAACAAGGGCGTTCCACTGTTGTGGTTGATGTAGGCCGTGTCGCGGGTGGCCTTCGGGTCACTGGTGTCGGCGTCGGCGGCACGCAAGTCATCGACGCAGATCGTGAACGGGCGCAGCCCGCCAGCGATCTTCGCTCCGAAGACGTTCGCCGTCGCCGTGGCCGCAGGGCTGAGCGTCGTGATGCCCATGATCCGCGCGAAGTACGTATCAAGGTCGCTTGTCTCGTCGACCTTCACGGTGATTTCCTTGTCGGTGCACGTGATCTGCGCCGGGGGCACTCCGGTTGAGCCCCACGGTGCGTTCGCATCGTGGGCCTGCTGCACGGCAAGGTTGATCGCGTCCGTGAGGCCCTGCGACGGGGTGTTGCTTGGGCATCCGCCGGCTGCCTCGAACTTGATCGCACCCTCCTGGGCTCCTGCCAGGGCTGCGGCGTCGGCCGTCGAGGAGAGCTGACGCTTGACCGCATATGCCATCCCTAGATCAACGGCGAATGCGGCGATCGACAGGAAGACGACCATCATGAGAGCCATCCACAGGAGGATGGCCCCGGAGTCCTCACGTCCGTTTCGAGTGCACCGGCGGGTCAACATCAGATCACCTCACACCTGAATACCGCCACCGAGGTAAGCGTGGGGGGCGCAATGCTCAATGGCAATGGTACGAGCCATGAGGATGGGTAGGTCGCCGTCACCTGGAGCTGCCCGCCGATCTTGTCGTATTTGTCGCAGTCCTCCGTGCCGGTGACGCTGAAGATGCCGGTAGCTGTGACGGGGTTCTGGATGTCGGCGGCCACCGACACCGCCGTCGGTGGCGAGATCAGCCCTCCGGTCGCAGCTTGCACGTAACCCCGGATGTCGGTGTAGTCCGCGTTCTTGTCCACAACAGCCAGTCGGGCCCCTTCACGCACCGCTTGATTCAGCGAGAGCTTCTGGCCGAAGACATATCCGAAGTTGATGATTCCCAGCACCAGCAGCAGGAGAATCGGCAGAACGAGAGCGAATTCGACGGCTTGTGCGCCCTCAGCGCCACGGAGCCGCTCGACCAACGCGTGCAACCGTCCTCGCATCTGCTGCTCCTCATCTTCACGCAACAGGACGAAACCCCCGCCCTCCAGCTAGATGATACCGCGGGGGGGCTTTGTTTGGAACTGCGAATATTGCGCAGTCCGGGGGACAGCAGGGCCCGATTGTATGTCCCCCCCTATACCGAGCCGAGGTGTGGCTTGGCGTGGAATTGCTGGTATGCAAGCGGCGAACTGGTGGGTGGCAGTTGTGAGGATCATCAGTGCGGTTGGCTCGATCGCCCCGCGCCAGGACATCGCCAATGCTCTCCCCGTGTTGAGCCGACCGTAAGCCCACAGGCCGGTCACCAAAGAGCAGCGCTTTCATGATTTGGGCCATTTGCACGGCAGGACGCCTGCGCCCTTCCTGGTCCGGCAGGCGCGCAGGCAGCCGCACAGGTGCACCCTCAGCGCCAGCGCAGGACGCTCACGATGTCCGAGTAGTCGTCCGTCCACAGGATGGGATCGACGTCATCCAGTGGAGCCCACGCCGGATCGCTCGTGAGGGAGCCCAGATCCGAGGCGGTGCGGCCCAGGACGATCCACTCGGACGGGGAGCGCCCCGCCGTCTCGTCCACTGGCGCCGGCTCCATCGGTTCGGATCACGCCAGCGAGGTCGTGCGCCGCGGCTGCGCCGGCCACGACCCTCCTGACGTCCACGTATCGATTGGTTGTGTTGAAGGCCAACAGCCCGCCTGGCGTGAGCTTGTCGAGATAGATGGCCAGCGCCTCCTCAGTCAGGAGGTGGGCCGGGATCGCGTCGCTGGCGAAAGCATCGATGACAAGCAGATCCATCGAGGCCGGCGGCTCCGCGGCCAGCCGCAATCGGCCATCCCCCTCCACCGTGTCGACCTCGGCCGGGGCATCGGACAGATAGCGTGAAGAGCCCACTCCCTCGTGCGATCTGGATCACTGCCGGGTCGATCTCGTAGAACCGCCACTGCTCTCCCGACTGGGCGTAGGCGGCGAGCTCCCCGGCACCCAAGCCGACCAGCCCCACGGAGCTCGGACGGGTTGGCTGCGTCTCGCGCAGCCTTGCGAACAAGTCGCCCATCGGCCCGTCTGGGTGGTAGTACGTCAGCGCCTGGCGGCGATCAGCCAGCGGTCGTCGCCTGCGCCCCGTGAACCGTGGTCCCGCTGATGTAGACGCGGCGGTCGGCGTCATCGACGACCCGGTGGATCCCGTAGAAGGTCCGCTCGGAGTACAGCGATGACGGTTCGGCCACGTAGGTGACTGCCACGATGCTGCCCAGGGCGACCGCCAGGCTGATCGGCCGTGCTCGCAGGAGGACTGCAATGGCAGCGCTGCCTGAGAACGCGAGGATGAGTCCCCTGGAGCCGGTGCCGAACAGGTCCAGGTTGCAGGAGCACTGCCAGACCCAGGATCATCGTCAGGCCAAGGGCGACGTCGCGCAGCAGGGCTCGGAGCTTCGAATGGTGCCCGGCGCAGCGGTGGGATGAGCGCGACTGCCAGCAGCAGCCCGACCGGGTACTCGAGTGTCGAGTTGAACAGGGCTGGCGCCACCAGTCCGCTGAAGGCCCCGCCCAGCACACCGCCGAGGGCGATCAGCAGGTAGTAGCCGGTGAGGTGATCCGTTGCCGGCCGGTCGTCAGCCAGCAGCGTCGCAGCCACCAGGGCGGCCGAGAAGAACATGCCGTACTGGAGGGCGAGGAGGCCCCAGAGGGGCAGACTGAGCACGCCGAGCATCGTCAGCACGACCACCACCGCGAGCACCGCCAGCGCCGTGCCAGCCACCGTCGGCGAGACGAGTCGGCGCCGCGCGTAGGCGAGGATGAACGCGACCAGGTACAGGGCCAGCGGGATCACCCACAGCATGGGGACGGCTGCGATGTCAGCGGTCACATATGTGGTGACGGCGGTGAGCATCGCTGCGGGCACGAACGCGAGCAGGACCCATCGCGCGTAGCGCGGACCGGTGGGGGACGCCGTCCGCCCCTGGACGGTGGCGGGAGTCGCGGCCACCGCTGCCTCGCTCGCCGTGGTCCTTCGCTGCCCGTCGCAGGATCAACCACCCGGTTGGGATCATGAGCGCCACGAACACCAAGTAGGTGGCGGACCAGAGCCATCGCTGGGCGCTGAGTGTCATGAGTGGCTCGAACACGAACGGGTACGCGAGGAGGCCGATCAGGCTTCCCGCATTGCCCGCGGCGTACAAGAAGTAGGGATCGCTGGCGGTCGGGTGGGTCGTCTTCGAGAACCAGTGCTGCAGAAGCGGGCTCGTCGAGGCCAGCGCGATGTACGGCAGCCCGACACTGACGGCGAGGATGCCGAGGACCGCCGCCGGGGGTGCCGCACCCGAAGCCAACTCCTCGGCCCGCACGGCGAGCGGGAGCGTGAGGACCGGTATCAGCACCACGGCACACTGCAGCGCGACCTGTTTGCGCAGCGAGAGCCAGCGGCTGCTGGCGTAGGCATACGAGTAGCCGAGGAGCAGTCCGGCCTGGAAGAAGACCAGTGACGCTGCCCACACGAGCGCCGATCCGCCGAACAGCGGCAGAAGGAGCTTCGACATCAGGGGTTGGACGGCGAACACAAGTCCGGCCGCCGTGAACAGCGCAAACCCGACAATCGGAAGCATCGGCCCAGTCTCCACCATGTCGCGCTTCCCGGGGTGGATGCTGCAAGGTCGGCGTTCGTGCCGTCACCCGGCGCGCTCGCTTCCCGAGATGCCCGCCTGAGTTCCGCCCGTTCCGCCCACATCATCGCGTGATGGTGAGTGCTGGCCGCCGTGCGGGAAGGGGTGGGGATGGAACAGCCCGATCTGGGCCTGGGAGGCTTGGGCGTCCGATGCTGAGTCGGTTCACCGCCTGCTCGCCCCCCCCGGCCGAGCGGGCGATCTCCATGCATCCACCTAGGACAACGCCGGTTCAGCGCGAAGCGGAAGAATGCATGGGAGGTTCTGATGCGACCGAAGTTGGCCGATGTCTCCGTTGTTGGCTTGCTGCTCACCCCGAGGCCGAGTTGATGGTCGTGGTGCCGGATCCATCAAGCGCGCTAGCCGTTTGGGGCTCGATCCGGACCGAGTACGAGTCATACGACTTGGTCAGACTAGGTAGGCGATCCATCTTGCAGTTCGCTGTGGATCCGGTGAGAGATGTCCTTGCCCGGTCACCCCTCGGTCGGGGGATACAGCACCATCCATTCGGGGTCTTCAGCAACCGCACGCCATCGGTCGCGCCGGAGTGCGGAGGCGGTCGGCGAGCCAGGAGGAAGGGCCGCGCATGCGATGCCGTACCTCTGGAAGGTAGATGCGTAGTCGCCGCTGGCTTCGGTGGCCACGTGTTGCGCCAGGAACTCCCGGGGGTATGGGTCGTTCCGGCTGTCCACGAACACCGGCACGCCAGGGTTCAGCCAGATCAGGTAGCCCCCCTGGTTGTAGGTGTTGTAGAGGGGGCCAGGGCACCTGTTGACGGCAGCAACGACAGAAGCGGGCATCGGGTGCCATCCGAGGACTTGCGCGGGTGCCGACCAGATCACCGCAATTGCCGAACTCGCGATCACTAGGGAGGCCCCGACCACGACGGTGTGCAGGTCGGCCTGGTCCGGGGGGGCGCGCGGGACGACTCCTGCTGGCAGACAGAGCCACGAGAGCGGGGAGCGAGGCAAGAACGAGCCAATGGATGTTCCGGATCGCGATAAGTGCCAACGGAATGAGTGCCAGAGAAACCACCATCAGGAGGCGGTCGTTCCACGAGGTGAGCATCCGACCACGAAGGATCGTCAACAGAACCAAGGCCGCGCACCAGGCGAAGAGAAGCGCCGGCACGCCGCCCCAACTGAACGCTGATTCGAACTCCTGTACCCCGCTCGTCTGGGCTTTCGAGAAGGAAGTGGCTACGTAGCGCCAGAGGCCTGTACCCATCGGTGTCACGAGGGTCGCCAAGGCGCCCAGAACTAGGGCAAGAGCGATCCGACGAACCTTGACCAAGTGAGCAGAGGTCGGAGACCGCCTCCAATCGAAGACCGCGAGAAGCAGGGTGACGGCCATTACCAGGCCGCCTACGACGACGCCTCCGTGGACGTTGGCCCAGAGGAGGAACACGAGTGGTACCCAGTTGAACCGCTCGCGGGAGAGGAGCCGAAGCAGAACGACGAACAGCAGGGCGCTCGTTACCTGGGGACGGAGGGAGAGATTCGTCGTCAGGAGGGGGATGCTGAGGAAGAGCCATACCAGGCTCATCCGGGACTCACGTTGGGCCATCGTGAAAGACAGCACGAGCGTCACAACCGCTTGTGCCGCGATGACCAGAGTGAGGAGTGGGAACCCCCCGAGACTGTGCAGCCAGTACGCGCCCGCCTGCCACAACCATGAATGATCCGGCCAGTAATTGCCCTGGTAGGTATGGGAGTAGGAGTCCGTCAGCGGCACGTGCCGCAACTCGACGATGTCCTTCCCGGCCCGGAGTTGCCAGTAGGTGTCGTTCTGGGCATTGGCGAGGCAGGCTGACACGCCGAACAGCACCAGCGCCAGACTCACGGCCATCTCTTTGAACGTCAGTCGACGGATCCGCAGCCGCTCCATCAACCCCCCGGAATGCGCGTGCGGGGGCCGATGAGTGTGTTGCCCTCCGCTCTGGGCTCGACCCCTACAACAACCCCTTCGCCGTCAGGTTGCGGAACGCGAACCACCCCGGGACCGTCGGCAGCCAGAACGTGACCAACCGGAACAGCAGCGTCGCCGACACCGCCACCGCCGGGTCCAGCCCCGCCGCCGTGAGCCCCGCCGCGATCGCCGCCTCCACGACGCCCAACCCGCCCGGCGTCGGCGCGGCCTGCCCCAGCGTCGACCCGGCCAGGTACACGAACGAGATCGCCGCGATCGTCAGGTCGTCGGAGAACGCCCGCACCGAGGCGACCAGGCACAGGCAGTACGCCACGTTGAGCAGCAGGATCCCGCCGAACCCCTCGGCGAGCTTCGCCGGTCGCTGGGCCACGGTGGCCAACCGGGGGATGACCTGCTCGATCATCGGCCGGAGCCGGTCGGTCAGCCAGCGGCGCACGTGCGAGATCGAGGCCAGCCCGCCGATGATCATCGCGGCGATCCCGACCCCGATGATGACCCCGCGCGGGGGGTTGAACTGCAGGTCGGCCTGCGTGCCGGCGGCGATCGCCAGCACCAGCATCAGGGTCACGTGCACGATGAACGCCGCCACCTGGGAGACCCCGACCGTCGCGGCGGCCGCCGCGGGAGGCAGGCCCGAGCGGTTCAGGAACCGGGCGTTCACCGCCACCGCGCCCAGCGTCGGCGGCGACACCAGCGTGGCGAAGCTCGCCGCGAACTGCGCCTGCAGCGTGCGCAGGAAGCTCAGCCGGTCGGGCACGAAGCCGCCCAGGCTCATCGTCGCGCCGAGGTAGGTCACCATCGACAGCGCCAGCGCGACGCCCGCCCACCTCCAGTCCGCGGTCGCAATCACCTCGGCCACGTTCACCTGGGCCAACTGCGACAGGAGCAGGTAGAGCGCGACCGTTCCGAGGATGAGCGTGAACACGGTGCGCGGCTTGAGCCGTTCGAGGTCGATCGGCTCGATCTCGACGGTCGGGTTGATCGTCAGCAGCGCGGCGCGCAAGTCGTTGAGCAGGTCCTTGCTCCCGCGCAGGGCGGCGCGCGTCGGGCTGCTCAGGGCCACCCGCTGCAGCACCGGCAGCGCGCGCAGCACCGCCTCGTCGCCGATCACCCGACGGGCCGCGGCCACCGCGGTCGGGACGTCGGTCTGCAGGGCCTGCGTGACCAGCAGCTCGGCGACGTCCAGGCGCAGGACCACGTCCCCGGCGGCGACCGTCCCCGACTCCAGCCCCTCGAGGTACGTCCCCGCCCCGGCGTAGAGCACGTTCTCGGCGTGCAGGTTCTGGTGCGCCAGGAACCGTGCCTGCATCGCGGCCACCGCCCGCCACGCGATGTCGAGCTCCTCGTCGGTCGGGCGGTCGCTCTGGTTGCCCGAGCCGGGGATGACCGCACGGCCCTCGCGGCTCTCATAGGCCAGCAGCGCGGAGTCCGCGCTGACCATTGCCGCCAGCTCGAGCTTCGGGCTGGGCACCCCGGCCGCCTGCGCCGCGTAGGCCATCATCGCGGCGCGGTCCAGCTGGCTGCGCATGGACAGCCCGCTGGCCGAGTCGTTCGCCTCCCGCAGCCGGATCGTGCGCCACAGCGCCAGCGCGAGCCCGGACCCCTCGAGGTCGCGGTCGAGGACCACCACGTCGAGGTGGTCCCCGTCGGACTTCACGGCCATGTAGTGCCGGCCGGAGTAGGTGCCGCCCCGCGCCCGGAGCATCACGAGGGGGATGCCGGCGGTGATCAGCGTCGTGGCGACGTCGGCCCCGGACGGGCGGGTCGTGGGGGTGCCGAGGGCGTAGCGGGTGAACAGGCCGACCGCCAGGCCGACGAGGAAGCTCAGGGCCTGGGCGGTGCTCGTGCTGCCGGCGCTGACGGATCCGACGACGGCCGTCGACGCCACGATCAGCCCGGTGACGACGTTCCAGCGGGGCCGGCTCATCAGGCGGGCGACGGTCACGAAGGCGACCGTGCCGCCGAGCAGGGGGTTGGTCGGGTAGGCCAGGTCGTCGCTGATCGGCGATCCGGTGAGCGCGGCGTACAGGGTCTCGTAGCCGGAGTTGCGCACGAGGGTGGAGATCAGCGTCAGGAGGATGGCCGCGATGGTCATGGCGGCGATGGACTCGAGCAGCTGACGCCCGCGCCGCCGCATGAGCATCGACACGGCCGCCACCAGCGGCAGCATCACGATGCCCAGACCGGCCAGGGCGCTGAGCAGGCCCCAGATGATGTCGGGCAGCGAGCGCTGGGCGTCGGCGAGGTCGTCGTCGATCGCGATCACGGTCTGCTCGGCGGCGACCGCGAGCAGCACGACCAGCGCGGCGATCACGATGGCCAGCACGGCCCCGAGCAGGTCGCGGGGGCGGCGCAGGCGGGAGCGGAAGATCCCCTCCTCGACGACGAGGGTCGTGTAGTTGGGGGACGGGGAGGCGGGGACCGCCGGGATGGTGGGCGCCGCGGGGGCCGGCGGGGGCGGCGGGGATGGTGGGCGGGGTGCCCAACCCGCTCGGCCCCGACTCCTGCAGCAGATCGGGCGCCACTGGGTTCGTGGGGCGCTCGGTCACCCCCAGATGCTGTCACGTTCCCTGCGTACGGGTCGGGATTGCCGGCGCGGCCCCGGTGTCTGCCAGTTGCGCTGCGTTTCCGCCGCCGATTCGGAGCTGCGCTGCGTATGGGACGTGGAATCGGCCGAGATGCAGCGCAACATTCGCGAGGCCTACGGGGGACACCTCGCGGGCGTTCCGTGTCAACGGAGTGCGAGGCCGACGCTAACGCGACCCCCAGTTGGTTGCGGGGACTCCGCACGCAGGATCCGCGGGGCTACCGTGGTTAGGGAGGGGAGGCACACGATGCGGATCGCAGGCGTGGTGGCGTTGGCTCTTGTGGTTGCGATGGCAGCGCCGGTGGCAGTTGCGGCGCCGGGGACGGCCGCGGGCCCTGCGGCGGCTGAGCCCGGGGTCGCGATGGCCTCCGTGAGCGGAGCGACCCCCGACGGCGTCACGTTCACCGGCGCCCGCCTGTGGGACCGCGGCGTGAACTGGTGCGACCTGCAACCGAAGGCCGATGCGGACGTGGCGACCCAGGCCGCGGCGCGCCTGGGCCCGCTCCTGGACGAACTCGTGGCCGCAGGCACCCAGCGGGTGATCATCCCCCTGGGCCACAGCGCGCCCTGGGTGTTCGGTGACTCTCGGCAGTCCCAGGCCCCCGCCACGAGGTGGTCCAAGGGGTCACGGGCCATCTGGTTCTGCGGCGGGCATGCGTCCGCGGTCAGCGTGCCCCAGCCGGCGACGTTGCGGTTGGCCTCCGACGGGAGCAAGCCCCAGCAGTACCAGTACTTCGAGAACTACGTCGATGCCCTCATGGGCTACGTCCAGACCAACTACGCCGACCGGTTCGCGGTGACCTTCCAGGTGATGAACGAGCCGAACCTGCTCAACGGCATCGACGTGCGGGCCAAGGTCGCGGGGGCGGCGACCACGACGGCGGCTGCGGTGGCCAGCGTCGTCGCGATGGAGTCGATCACGGCCAACCTGATCCGAACGAGGTATCCGGCCTTCGCCCTGGTCTCGACGGCCATCTACCAGAAGGACAATGACTTCGCCCGGCGGTACCTCAGGGCCCAAGCCACTCGCCACAACGTCAGTGCCATCGCGTACAACGTCTACTCACGCAAGAAGACCGCCACGGCGATGGTCATGGACTGGGACGCCCGTGTGGCCAAGGCGCGCACATGGGTCCGGCGCCACAGCAGCCTGCGCGGCCTGCCCATGATCATCACCGAGACCAACCACAACCTGATCAACCACAACCCCGCGGACCGCTCCAACCTGAAGCCTTCGATCACCAGTGCCAGCGCCCAGGCGCAGCTGGCGGCCGCCACCGTGATGAACGCCTCCTTCCGCGGTGTCCGGGATGTCTACTGGTTGTCCGCTCCCCCCGGCCAGGCCGCCGTGAACCTGGCGCCCGGAACGCCGGCGCAGGCGGCCATCCTCGCCTTGAGCACAGCGACACAGGGAATGCGCCTGACCGGATGCCGCTGGTACGGATCCCTGCGCGGATGCAACTACCAGGACCCGACCGGCGTTCGACCGGCGATGCGCATCATGTGGCGGCAGTACGGGTCCGCGCGGTACCGGCTCCCGCGCGGCGCGCAGATCGCCACCGTGTGGGGCGCCACCTCGAGCGCGGCGGTCGGGTCCAGGATCAAGGTCGGGACCACCCCACTGATCCTGACGTGGTTGTGACCGTCCCACGTCCGGGATGAGGGTGCTGGCGTCGCCCGTGCGCCGGGACTGCATCGGCCCAGTGCCCGCCTTCGGCATGCCCTACCGGTTTCCTGCCGGGCGCGCTGGTCTTCAGGGTGACAGGTCCAGCGCGGCCATGAGGCCCCTGCCGACGCATCCATGGCTCTGGGCTGAGGGCTCCCAGGTCGCGCCTCACCTCGTCCTGCCAGATCTCGACGATGTCGTCGCAGATGACGCTGCCGGTGAATGCCTCGGGCGGACCCAGTCGCACGATGCTCGGAAGATCCGGCTTCGGCGTGGTCGTCAGCCGCACCGCAAGAACCTGTGGGAGCTGGTTGTTGCGGCGGTTGTTCGACACCACGAGGAAGTACTTGTCCTCGTCGCAGGTTCGACAGGCGGCAGGCGTAGACGCGCCCGCGAAGCAGCGGCCACAGGGTCGTCACCGCTGGATCACTCCTCGTGCGCCCATGAGGGGGTGCGGCGCCGCGCCTCGGCCCGGTACTGGGCTGCCGCACCGGCCTGCTCGGCAGCGAGCAGGGCGTAGCTGGCCTCTTCGACAGCGCTCCGGATGGTCGCCAGCCCCACCTCGAAGACCGCGTGCAACATGGCCGCCTCGCTGACGCTGGACGGTGCCTCGAGGCCGCTGAGCCGTTCCAGGGCCTCGCGGTGCCCCGGAGACGAGGAGAGCAGTGCGAGGTCCCGCTCGTCTCGTTCGGTGAGCGGCAGCGAGGGGCGCCGCACAATCCGGGCGCGCAAGCGAGTCGTCATGCGCATATAGTGCGGTACATAGTGAAGCGCGTCAACCCGTGGTGCAGGGATGAGATGCCCAGGTGGCTTCGGGACCGCGGTGGAGGCGGCCTGTGGAGGCACGTGGAGGCGCGCGGTTCTCGGGGTCGGTGCGGTCGCGGCGGCGTGGGCGGTCGCGGCGTGGAGTGTCGGACCCCTGTGGTTGCCTTGCGTCCGAGGGGAGGGACATGAGCGGCAGGGAACGGCGGTCGGGCACGGCTGGGTCGGGTGACATCGTCGTGCGCCTCGATCGACATGCTCCGCGGGCGCTCGCCCCGCTGACCCTCGACCCCCAGCAGCGGGCCGTCGTCGAGCACCGCGATGGGCACCTGCTGGTCCTCGCCGGCCCCGGCACCGGCAAGACCGCGACCCTTGCCGAGCTGGTCGTCGCCCGGATCGGCGACACGGTCGACCCGATCCCCGCCGACCGGATCCTCGCCCTCACGTTCGGGCGTCGGGCTGCGCGCGAGCTCTCCGACCGGATCAGCGGGCGGCTCGGCGGTGGTCCGGTCCCCGTCGTGAGCACCTTCCACTCGTTCGCGTACGGCGTCCTGCGCCAGCACGCCGACCCCACCGCGTTCGCGAGTCCACCACGGCTGCTCGTGGCCGCCGAGCAGGACGCCCGATCTGCGCGAGCTGCTCACCTACTCGATCGAGGAGGGTCGGCTGCAGTGGCCCGAGTCGCTGTCGCGGGCGGTCGGCACCCGCGGGATCGCCGAGCAGGTCCGCGCACTTCTGGCCCGTGCGCGCGGCCAGGGCCTCGACGGCAAGGACCTGACCCGGATCGGCCGCCGGGAGGGCGTCCCGGTGTGGGCGGCGCTCGGCAGCTTCTTCGAGGAGTACCTCGCGACCCTGGAGTTCGAGGGCAGCCTCGACTACGCCGAGCTGATCCTGCGGGCGGCCGTGCTGGCCAATGACCCCCGAGCGGGGCGGGAGCTGCGCGAGGCGTTCCGGCTGATCGTGGTCGATGAGTACCAGGACACCGACCCGGCCCAGGTCGCGCTGCTGAAGGGTTTGGCCGGCGGAGGCGCCCAGGTTGTGGCCGTCGGCGACCCCGACCAGGCGATCTACGGCTTCCGCGGCGCCGACGTCCGCGGCATCCTTCGTTTCCCGGACGTGTTCTCGGGCCCGACCGGCGAGCCAGCCAGGATCGAGGTGCTGCGCACGACCCGACGGTTCCCGGGGGCCATCGCGGAGGCGGCCTCCGGGGTCCTGGGTCCAGTGTCGTTGGCACCCCTGCCGGCAGAGGTCCAGCGCCTGCACCGGACGCCGGTCGCGATGGACGGGCCGGCATCGGTCGAGGTGCGGACATTCCCCACGGCAGCGGCGGAGGCGGCGGGGGTAGCCGAGACGCTCCTGCGCGCACACGCGGGGGAGCCGGGGCGCGTCGGGCTCGCGTGGTCGCAGATGGCCGTGCTCGTGCGCAATCCCGCGGTGCACGGTCCGGTCCTGGCCCGCGCCCTGCGGGCGGCCGGGATCCCGGTGTGGCTGCCCCCCGACGAGACCCCACTCGCCGACGAGCCGGCGGTCGGCGTCCTGCTGTCGGTGGTCGGGCTGGCGCTGGACGCCTCGTCGATGCCGGAAGAGACGGGGCGCGCGCTGCTGGCTGGGCCCCTTGGGCGGGCCGACGCTGTGGCGATCCGCGCACTGGCACGGGCGGTGCTCAAGGGACATCGCGGCGCTGGTCTCGCGGGCGAGACCCCGGCGAATGAGGTGTCGGAGCGCCCACCGTCCTCCGACGCCCTGCTGACCGCTGCGCTCGCACGGGGGGAGCTGCCCACGGCGACCGCGGACGTCCCGCGCTCCGCACTGTCCGCCTTCACGAGGTTGGCGAAGGCCATCGCGGCCGCCCGCAGTGCGATGCAGCGCGGACAGATGGTCAGCGAGGTCCTTTGGATCGTCTGGGATGCCACCGACTGGCCCGAGCGACTGCGCACCGCGGCCCTGCGCCCCGGCGGCGGGTACACCACTGCCGCCGCAGCCCACCGCGACCTCGACGCGGTCGTCGCACTGTTCGAGCTCGCCAACCGCCTGCCGGCCCAGCGGCAGGGGGAGGTGGGCACGGCCGCCTTCCTCGAGGACGTCAACGCCCTGCGCCTGCCGCAGGAGGTGCGGGGCGCCCAGGAGTCCGACCGCGACCACGTCCGGCTGCTCAGCGCCCACCGGGCCAAGGGCCTGGAGTGGGAGCTCGTGGTCGTGGCCTCGGTCCAGGAGGGGCAGTGGCCCGACGTCCGGCTGCGCTCGGACCTGCTGCACGTCGCGGAGCTCGGACCGCGCGGGCGGATCGAGGGCCTGACGCACGCCGACCTCCTGGCCGAGGAGCGGCGCCTGATGTACGTCGCGTGCACGCGGGCGCGGTCGTGGCTGGTTGTCTCGGCCGTGGCAGAGCGGGTGGAGGGGGGCCTGCAGGCCTCGCGGTTCCTGGCCGAGCTCGGCCAGGAGGTGGAGGCGATGCCGGCCCGGTCCGCATCGCCGATGTCCGCGGAGGGGCTGATCGCCGCACTGCGTGAGGCGGCGGGAGCGCCCGCTGTGGTGCTCGCCGATGGATCGTCCGACCCTCGCGTCGAGGCGTTGCGGGGTGCTGCGATCCAGAGGCTGGCCGCCCTGGCGCTCAGGGCGAAGGACTCGGGTCCGCTCGGTCCGGTGGCCGCTGCCGATCCGGCCCGGTGGTGGGGCGCGCAGCCGTTGACGGGCTGGATGGGGGTGGGCGCTGAGGCTGCGTCCGAGCATCTGACTCCGGGCCGATCGGCGGCTGATCCGACCACCGGCGACGTGGTGACGGGCACCGACGACTCGCCGCGTCCGCTGAGGCTGTCCCCGTCCGCCGTCGCAGCCCTCCGCGACTGCCCGCTGCGGTGGTTCCTCGATCGGCGGGTGGGGGCTGGCAACCCGTCCGGCGGGGCAGCGGTGGTGGGGTTGGTCGTGCACGCCGTGGCGGAGGCGATCGCGCGCGGGGACGTGGCCCGTGACGAGCGCGAGATCGGGCCGTTCGTCGACGAGATCTGGGCGTCCGTGCCGTTCCCCGCGCACTACCAGCGCGTCAACGAGCGCCGCCGTGTCGACGAGATGATCACCGCACTGCTCGCGTGGGACGCGTCCACCGGTCGCTCCGTTGCAGCCACCGAGCTGACGTTCAACGTCCCCGTGCCAGGGACATCACGACCCGTCAACGTCTCCGGATCCATCGACCGGGTGGACCGCTCCGAGGATGGGCGGATCCACGTCGTCGACTTCAAGACCGGGCGGACCGCGGCATCCGCGTCGGCGACTGCGGAGCACCCCCAGTTGGGCATCTACCAGCTCGCCATCCGGCTCGGGGCCCTCGATGCCGCAGCGGGCACCCCTTCGGCCCCGAGCGCCTCGCCGGACGCGGGTTCGCCGCCGGCCGCGGGTCACGCCCGCCCCACCGGCCGCGGGCACCCCACCGGCCACGGACACCCCACCGACCGCGGAGACCCCACCGGCAGCGGGTCCGCCCGCCTCTACCGCTACGAACCTGGCCGAGTCATCCGTGGCCGACTCAGCCCCCGCCCCGGTCGCCGAGCCGAGCCACCCCCCGGTCGCCCTCGGGCAGGCCGAGCTCGTCCACCTCGCTGACCGGTTCGCCTCGGGCATGCCCAAGGTTCGCTTCCAGGCACCCCTGGATGATGGCTGGACATGGGTCAACGACCTGATCGTCGACGCCGCCCGGCTGGCCGACGGTCCGGACTATCCAGCGCGACCGAACGGTCAGTGCAAGTCCTGCGCGTTCCGCTTCATGTGCCCGGCGCAGACCGCGGCCCCGATGGGTCAGCCCGCCGCGCTGGGAACGGCTGACGCATCCGTTGAGCGGTCCGAGGCGCTGGCCCAGCCGAGTCGGCCGCGGACCATCCCCGACATCCCGGTCGAGGACGCCCCGCGGACTCGTCCCGCCAAGCCCCAGGCCCCCGTCCAGCAGTCGCTGTGGGGGGATGACCTCTGATGGCCACCCCCCAACCACCTGCTCCGACCCCGATGCCCCGCGCAGATCTCGACACCCTGCTCGGGCTCACACTCACCGACGAGCAGTGGGAGTGCGTGAGCGCCCCGCTCGAGCCGTTCGTGATCGTCGCCGGTGCTGGCACCGGCAAGACCGCCGTCATGGCCGCGCGCGTGCTGTGGCTGGTCGCCTCGGGATTCGTGGCCGAGCACGAGGTCCTCGGCCTCACGTTCACCAACAAGGCGGCGGCCGAGCTCGCCCAGCGGGTCACCGCGCAGCTGAACCACTGGCGCGCCTCACGTCCCGCCGACCGCGGCGACGAGGTGGGGGAGCCGACGATCGCCACCTACCACTCGTTCGCCCGCCGCCTCATCGACGAGCAGGGCCTGCGCGTGGGTATCGAACCGGGCGCCCGCCTGCTGTCCGGACCGGCAGTGGCTCAGCTCGCCTACCGGGTCGTCTGCCACGCGCAGGGCCTGGCCGTCACTCGGCATGGGCCCAGTCGGGTGGCCAGCGACGTCGTACGGCTCGATGCCAATCTCGCGGAGCAGACGATCTCCACCGACGAGCTGCGGGCACACGACCGCGCGGTGATCGCAGCGATCGACGCCCTTCCCAAGGCGACGAAGGCCGTGAAGGACATCGGCGAGACGGCCGCCCGCCGGGTTGAGCTCGCCGACCTGGTCGACCAACTGCGGGAGGCCAAACAGGCCTCCGGTGGGTTGGACTTCTCTGATCACATGCGCCTGTGCGCCGAGCTGGTGCGCTCCTCAGACGAGCTCGTGCAGGCGATGCGCGCCGCCTACCGGGTGGTGCTCCTCGACGAGTACCAGGACACGTCCATCGCGCAGCGCGTGATCCTCTCCACGTTGTTCGCCGGCGGGGGAGTGACGGCCGTCGGCGACCCGATGCAGGCGATCTACGGCTGGCGCAGCGCCTCGGTGGCCAACATCGACGCCTTCGCCCAGCACTTCGGCCGCGACGGCGCGGCCCCCGTGCGCGTCCTGTCGGTCAACCGGCGCTCGGGCACCCCCATCCTCGAGGCCGCCAACCGCATCGCCGACGACCTGCGCGCCCAGCACCCCCGGGTGGCCCGGCTGAGGCCGCCGGAGCCGAGGGAGGCCGTCGTGCGCGCGGCGCTGCTTTCCACGGTCGCCGACGAGCGGGAGTGGATCGCCGATCAGGTGCGCGCGTTGGTGGAGTCCGGGACCCCGCCGGAGCACATCGCGATCCTCGGCCGCGCCAACGACCAGCTCGCGCCGCTCCAGCAGCTGCTCGTCGCGCGCGGTGTTCCGGCCAGCATCTCGGGGACGGCCGCCCTGACCACCAGCCCGTATGCGACCGCCGTGCTGTCCACGCTGCGGGTCCTGGCCGACCCGGCCGACAACACCTCCCTGGCTGCTCTGCTCGCCGGCGCGCGCTGGCGGATCGGCCCGCGCGACCTCGAGCTGCTGGGCGCACGAGCGTTGCAGCTCGCGGGTGGTCGACCGACCCGAGCCGACTCGGCCGCCGGTCGCGAGAGGCTGCGCGAGCGGTTGCGTGAGGCCAGCGACTCCAAGGACCCTGTCGAGCGGCCGAGCCTCCTCGAGGCAGCAGCCAACCCCGGTCCGGGGGTCTCGGCCGCGGCCGCCGCACGGCTCACGGAGTTCCTCGGTGAGCTGCGGCTGTTGCAGTCACAGGTCGGCGCCCCGTTGGCCGATCTCGTCGGCACCGTCGTGACGGTCACGGGTGCTCGCGTCGAGGCTGACCTCGCCTCCGGCGGGCACGGCATCGGCGATGTCGGCCTGGCGGGCCTCCTGCACCTGGTCGAGGGGTTCAGTGACGCCGACGGCCGCACCGGTCTCGGAGCCTTCCTCGCCTACCTCGACGCCGCTGAGCAGCTGGGGTCCGGCGAGGACGTGGACCTTCCGACCATGCCCGGGTCGGTCCAACTGATGACGATGCACAAGGCCAAGGGCCTGGAGTTCCCGGTGGTCGTGCTGCCGCACGTGTGCCGCGACTCGTTCCCCGGCGGCAAGGGCTCCGAGCGTTGGACCGCATTCGCCCACGTGGTCCCCAGCGAGTTGCGCGACGACCGGCACGTGCTGCCCAGGCTCGACGGGTACACCTCGAAGGAGGTCGCCGCGTTCGTCGAGTCGTGCCGTCGTCACGACCGGACCGGCGACGACCGCCTGGCCTACGTGGGGGTCACGCGCGCCAAGCAGGTCCTCATCGCGACCGCCCACTGGTGGGGCCCGACGCAGAAGAACGCGCGCGGGCCTTCGGAGTACCTCGAGGCGTTGCGCGAGCAGGTGACCGGCGAGGTCGAGGACCCGTGGGCAGACGAGCCGGCGGGGGACCCCGATGGGGAGTGGGCCGAGCCCTCAGGGGAGGCGATGGCTTCGCCAGGGGCCGAGGCCGACTTGGGAGGCGCGGGGGATCGCTCGGCGGTCGGGAACGGCCCAACGGACGTCGTCACGCGCCACTCGCTGGTCGACCCGAGCAATCCGATGCTCGAGCAGGTGATCGAGGTCCCCTGGCCGGTACCGGACCCCCCCGACGGACACGGTGTCGTGTCGGCGGCGGGCGCCGTGTCGGCGCTGCTCGAGTCGGGTCAGGTGGGTGAGCCGTGGGCAAGCGCGGGCGCCGGAGCGGAGGGCGCCGGTCCCCGAGCGCGCGGGCCCGCGCGCGGCGCCGAGGGCGCCGAGGGCGCGAGGGCGCCGGCCCCACGGGCGCCGGGGCCGCCGATCCGGCCGCGGACCCCGTCGCGCAGCAGATCGCCCAATGGGACGCCGCGATCTTGGCGCTGCTCGCCCGCACCGATCGCTCGGCGGAGGACCTCGTTGTGGCCTCGCTGCCGGGCGTCCTGTCGGCCTCGGCCACGATGGAGCTCGCGGCCGATCCGGACGCCTTCGCCGAGCGATTGCTGCGCCCCATGCCCCGCCGCCGCAATCGGCACGCGGAGCTCGGGACGGCCTTCCACGCCTGGGTCGAGGCGCGTTTGGGCGTCCAGCCACTGATCGCCGACGACGACCTTCCGGGCGCGGCCGACGAGTCGATCGGCTCGCCAGAGGAGCTCGCCGCGCTCAAGGACGCCTTCGAGCAGCTCGAGTACGCGCAGCGCACGCCCGCCGGACTGGAGGTCCCGTTCGCGGTCGCGGTCGGGGGTCGGCTCATCCGTGGACGCATCGACGCCGTGTTCCCGGCCGGCCCCGAGGCGCCGCCCGGCCAGCTCTGGGAGGTCGTGGACTGGAAGACCTCATCGCACGACGAGGCGGACCCGCTGCAGCTGGCGATCTACCGGCTTGCGTGGGCCGACCTCGCCGGAGTGCCAGTCGAGGCCGTGGGCGCGGCGTTCGCGTTCATCCGCTCGGGCACCATCCTGCGACCGGTGGACTTGCCGGATGCAGCGGCGATCGAGTGGCTGCTGGCTGGTGACTCACCGGGGGAGGTGGTCGTGGGGGAGGAGTGATCAGGGCCGGCGGGCGTTGCGGCCCGGTGCAGGGTTGGGCGCCCGATGACGGCGCGGACCAGGGCTCGGGGAGCTGGCCAGTGTACAGCCGATCGCCCCCTCGCGTCGTGGCGGCCCCGCTGGGCACACCAAGGGACCCTGAGGCACGCGCGAACCCGGGCCCGGGAACCCTGACGGGCGGGTCTACGGCTCGGGGAAGTCTGCGATCAACGCGCAGTGGTCGCTGACGGGCAGCGGGACAGCCCGCGCGGAGGCGCGAGCCTGCTCCAGGGCTTCGGCGGTCCAGCCGTCGGCCATGATGTGGTCGAACTGCACGCGCGGCTTCATGACCGGATAGGTCGGTACCCGGGCCACCTGGTCCCAGCCGGTGACCAGTCCGGGGATGCCGCCGGGGGTGTTGAAGTCGCCCAGGAGGATCATCGGTCGGGGCATCCCGGCGACGAACGCGCGCAACCCGTTGAGCTGCTTGGTGTTGACACCGGGGACGAACGACAGGTGCGCGGTCGCGATGGTCACGTCGGCGTAGGGCAGCTCGAGTATGCCCGCGACGGCTGCACGGGGCTCGTCGGGGACCCGGATCGCCTTGGGTCGGCCCTCGGTCGGGGCCAGCAGCGGCATCGACACGGGCGCCGGTGGGTAGCGCATCACGCGCCAGCCCCGCACGGGGTAACGGCTGATCAGGGCGATGCCGTAGCGCGGTCCGCTCTCGGTCGGCGTCTCGGGCTCGCACTGGTCGGCGGGCAGGTCGTCGGCGTCCGTGGCCGGCACCCAGGCCGCACCCTCCGAGGCGATCCCCGGGGTGCCCCGCACGCTGGGCACGAAGCGCCAGTACTTCGCGCCGATCGTCTCGGCGACCAGGCGCGCCTGGTCGACCCCGGCCGTGCGGACCTGGGACCGGTCGACCTCCTGCAGGGCGATCACGTCGATCGGCCCGGACTCCAGCAGCTCCTCGATGGAGCGGACCAGGTGGCCCGGTTCGCTCACCTCCGGGGACCAGACATGCCGCTCAGTCGGGGCGATGCCCTCGTGGGCCGCGGTCGACGCTGCCTGGCTGGCGGCATCCTGCGCGGCGGCCGCGCTGGCCGCTGACGCCGCCCGGCCCGCCTTGGAGCTGGCAGCCGCGAGGTCGCGCAGCGGGACCCCGTGGAGGAGGTTGTAGGTCGCCACACGCACGAGCCACAGCCTGTCACATCGACGGCGGGTCGTCGGGCTGGACGCCCGCTACGGTGGCCCCATGTCCGCTGGCCCTCCGCCCGACCAGGTGCACCTCGCCCTGGGGCACGACCCACTCGACCGGCGGGCCGACCTGCGCACCGGCGGGTGGTCGGCGGTCCCGGGCGAGCGCGTGCTGGTCCTTCTGGATCCGACGGGCGACGTCGCCGTCACGCGCGCCGCGGACCGCTCCGCCCGCCTGGCGACGGTGAGCGTCGGGAGTGGTGCTGCGAGTCGTGGGTCCGAGCACTCGGGGCTCTCCCGGAAGTCCGCTTCAACCTCCGCCGCCATTGACCCAACCGACTCGACCGACCGACCCGGACCGAGCCGACCCCGACCGAGCCGACCCGGACCGAACCGCCCCGGACCGACCGACCCCGACCCCGACCGACCGACCCCGACCCCGACCCCGACCCCGACCCCGACATCCTGCTCGGCGTCGATCCCACCGGCCTCGTCTGGTGCGGCCGCGTGGTCGACCGCGACGATCCGGTCGTGCCCCCCGACGTCCAGTGGGCCGGCCTGCGTGACGTCGGCCTGCGGCTGCCCGAGGACGAGCGCGGCATCCTCGCCGAGTTCCTCGCCCTGGCCAACTGGCACCGAACCCACACACGCTGCCCCAGGTGTGGCACGCCCACCGACGTCGCAGGGTTGGGCTGGTGGCGGACCTGCCCCGCGGACGGCTCCGAGCACTACCCGCGCACGGACCCGGCCATCATCGCCCTACTCGTCGACGACGAGGGCAATGCCCTGCTCGGGCGCCAGACCCGCTGGCCCGAGGGGGCGTTCTCGACCCTGGCCGGCTTCGTCGAGCCGGGTGAGTCAGCCGAGTCGGCCGTGGTTCGCGAGATCTCCGAGGAGGTCGGATTGCGCCCCACCGGCAGCCACGTACATCGGCAGCCAGCCCTGGCCGTTCCCCGCGTCGCTGATGCTCGGCTACCACGCGACGATCGCCGGCGTCCGTCCCGAACCGCACCCCGACGGTGTGGAGATCGCCGAGGCTCGCTGGATCAGCCGCGACGAACTGCCCGCCCTGTGCGAGTCACGCGAGGTGCGCCTACCGGGTCGGCTCTCCATAGCCCATCACCTGGTACGGCTCTGGTACGGCCACCCGCTACCCGACGAATGGTGCCGCTGGTAGCCCGCACGCTCCACGCCCAAACCCTCCGCGAAGGTTCAGACCCTCCCTGTCGCCATGGAGGGTCTGAACCTTCGCGGAGGGTTTGCTGGCGGTGGGCCGAGGGGTGGGCGAGGCGCACGGTCAGGGCTCGGCGCGGTTGCGACGGCGGACCTGTGGCCGGCCGTGGCTCAACGCCAGTCCTCGACCTCACCGCCATCGTTCGTGTGGTGGAACTCCCACGACCCGAGCATCAACGGCCAAGCACCGAGGCCGGGCACCATCCCGCCGGACGCCATCACCAGCGCCGACGCCCACGAGGACATCCGTCCGATGCGCATCACGCACCCCCTTCGCGGAGGCTGGGAGGAAGTCCTCCCAATTCCGGTATAGCACCGTTGGCAGGCGCCCGCCAGAGCCATCCGGCGGCACGCGGAGCTGTCGGACCCGGCTGACACAATGCGCCCATGCCGGCCCACGTCCTCGATGGCCTCGACCCCGAGCAGCGCCTCGTGGCCGAGGCCCTGACCGGGCCCGTCGTCGTGCTCGCGGGTGCCGGCACGGGCAAGACACGGGCGATCACCCACCGGATCGCCCACGCCGTCCAGACCGGGACGCATGCCGCAGGCAACGGACTGGCCGTCACCTTCACCAACCGTGCCGCCGGGGAGATGCGCCAGCGACTCGCCGGCCTGGGTGTCCAGGCCGTGTCGGTGCGCACGTTCCACGCCGCCGCGCTCAGCCAGCTCCGCTACTTCTGGCCCACCGCCGTGGGCGGCCAGTTCCCCGACCTCGTCTCCAGCAAGGCGGCGCTGGTCGGTCAGGCGTGCCGCGAGATCGGCCTCCCGTCGGGCCGGCCACTGGTCCGCGACCTCGCGGCCGAGATCGAGTGGGCTGGATCCACGATGGTGTCGGCCGGGGACTACGCGACTGCGGCCGCAGCGGCGGGCCGGATGCCCGTCGGATCCGGGGAGAGCGCCATCGACCTGGCGGGGATCGCGCGGGTGATGTCGGCCTACCAGGACGTGAAGTCCCAGGCGGGCGCCATCGACTTCGAGGATGTGCTGCTGCTCATGGTCGCCCTGATCGGCGACCGCCCCGACATCGCCGACGTGATCCGCTCGCAGTACCGCTGGTTCACCGTCGACGAGTACCAGGACATCACCCCCGCGCAGGACCGGCTGTTGTCCGGCTGGCTCGGCGACCGCGACGACGTCTGCGTCGTGGGCGATGCGAGCCAGACCATCTACTCGTTCGCCGGGGCCAGCCCCGATGCGCTGGGGGAGTTCGCCCGGCGCTGGCCGAACGCCACGGAGGTGCGCCTCGACCGCTGCTACCGCTGCACGCCGGAGATCGTCGCGGTGGCCAACTCCGTCATCCGCAGCGCCGCAGTCGGCGCGAGGGGCGGGGTCGGGGGGCCCGCCGCTCGGCCGGGCGGCGTCGCGGGAGCCGGCCTGGGGTCGGCGGCGGTCGGGGATGAAGCGGGGCGCGGATCGGTGGGTGCCGCTGTGGCACCAGCTTCGGATGGGGCAGGCGCCGCGGCCGGGCCGGGCTCGGGGTCCGCCGTCTGGCTGCGCTCCCAGCGCGCTTCAGGGGTTGCTCCCGAGATCGTGCAGTGCGCCGACGACGTTGAGGAGGCGGCCGCGGTCGCCTCCCGCGTCATCGATCTCGTTGCCAGCGGGTTCGCGCACCGCGACATCGCCATCCTGATGCGCACGAACGCCGCCTCCGAACCGATCGAGGTCGCATTCGCCGAGGCGAACATCCCGTACGTCATGCGCGGCGCCGAGCGGTTCTTCGACAGGCCCGAGGTCCGCGAGGCGATCGTGCGGATGCGCGGCCACGCCGTCGCCGGCGGTGGGCGCGGGAAGGGCAGCGCCGCGAGGGGCAGCGCCGCGAGGGCAGCGCCGCGAAGGGCAGCGCCGCTGCGGCGGCCGGCGCCGCGCCCTCCGCCGAGCCCATCGCCTCGGGCTCCGCCGCCGAGGCCGCCTCCTCACCGTCGTCCGCCGACTTCACCGGGTCCGCCTCCGCCACGCCCGCCGCCCTGTCCACGCCCCTTGAGGTTCAGGCGGAACTCGAGGTCGGGGGGCTCGCTCCGAGGACCCGGCGCGCCGCGAAAGGGGACGTGACGAACGGCCTGGTCGAGCAGACCCACGCCGTCCTCGCTGGGATGGGGTGGTTGTCGACCGGGCCGGCGAGCGGAGGCGCGACCCGGGAGCGCTGGGAGTCGCTGGCCGCGGTCCTGGCGCTCGCCGAGGAGGTCGCGGCTTCGGGCCGCAGCACGATGTCGGAGCTGGTCGAGGAGTTCGAGCGCCGGGCGCAGCTGTCGCACGCGCCGACGGCCGACGGCGTCACCGTCACCACCCTGCACTCCGCGAAGGGCCTCGAGTGGCCGGTCGTCTTCATCGTCGGGGCGGCCGAGGGCAACCTACCGATCGTGTACGCCGACACGGAGGAGCGCATCGAGGAGGAGCGGCGGCTCTTCTACGTGGGCGTGACACGCGCCCAGGATCGGCTGGTGGTCACGTGGTCGCTGACCCGTCCGGGGTCCGGCCGTCATCGTCAGGCCAGCCGGTTCCTGGCCTCGATGCGCACCCGGGGAGCCACGGGTGGGGAGGCGGGCTCGGCCGGGCTGGTCCGACAGGGGCGCTCGACCGCCGCCAAGGAGTCGTCCGGCCAGAAGCCGCCTGAACGTTGCCGGGTGTGCGGCGCAGGGCTGGTGACCGGAAGGGAACGTACTCTCGGGCGCTGCTTGAAGTGTCCCGGCACACGGGACGAGCACCTCGCCACGAGCCTGCGGGAATGGCGGGACGCTGAGGCGAAGGGGCGCGGTCTACCGGCCTCGATCGTCCTCACCGACGAGACGCTCGCTGCGGTCGAGGAGCGCCGCCCCGCAACAGAGACGGACCTCCGCGACATCCCCGGCTTCCGCCCCGAGAAGATCGAGCGCTACGGCAGCCAGGTCCTGGCGATCGTGGCTTCGTCAGGTGACCGTGGCGATTCGCATCCCGCCGAGGAGACCGGACAGGACGAAGAGGTCATCGACGTTCGTGCGACGGCCTACGGCGGGCCTGATGCGGGGGAGGCGGTGTCCGCCCCGCCCGACGATCCGGCCAGCGTCTGACCGTCAGGCCGGATCGCCCACCGGCACGGCGAGCCCGTGAGTGGGGCAGCGGCGTCGGCTCCACCCGGACGTGGATCGCTCAGGCCGGATCGCCCACCGGCACGGCGAGCCCGTGAGTGGGGCGCGGCGTCGGCTCCACCGGACGTCGATCGCTCAGGCCGGATCGCCCGCAGGCTCCGCCACCGGTACCGCGAACCCCGGGACCCAGCGCTCCAGCTCGGCGCGCATCGGCACCTCGGCGTTCAGCTGGCACATCACGCCGATCGCCCCGAGCCAGACGCGGTGGATCAGCAGGTAGTCCGGCGGCAGGTTCATCTTCAGGCCGATGGCGAAGTCCGGGTTGCGGGGGTCGTTGAGCCGTCCGAACTGCCCGCGCAGCCACTCCCGGCTGAACAGGAACGTCTCGGTCCGGGCCGGATCCACGAACGGGTCGAGGAAGTCGAGCAGACCCTGTGCCTCGAGCTTCGTGGTGGTCTTGACGAAGCCCTCCTCGCGCAGGCCCGCCAGCACGGCATCGGCGTCCCCCTGCATCGCGATGCGCAGGAGGTTGCCCACCATGGGCGGGAAGCCGTCGGGCAGGTGTGCGACGGCGCCGAAGTCCAGGACGCCGAAGCGCCCGTCGGGGGTGATCCGGAAGTTGCCGGGGTGCGGATCGGCGTGCAGCAGCCCGGCGCGTCCGGGCGCTGAGAGCAGGAAGCGCAGGTAGTGCAGCCCGGCTGCGTCGCGCTCCTCCTGCGTCCCGTCCGCGATGATCCTCGACAGCGGCGTGCCTTCAAGCCACTCGGAGATGATCACGGTGTGACCGGCGCCCAGGACGTCGGCGACGACGACGTCGGGGTCGCCCCGGAAGGCCTTGGCGAAGGCGCGCTGGGACGCGGCCTCCTTCTCGTAGTCCAGTTCCTCCTTGACGCGCTCGGCCAGCTCGGCCAGCAGCGGCTTGAGGTCGACACCCGGGACCCACGCGGTCATCATCCGGGCCAGCCGCGAGGCGTTGGCGAGGTCGGACATCAGGGCCTTGTCGGCGCCGGGGTACTGGATCTTCACGGCCACCGGTCGGCCGTCCTTCCAGACCGCCCGATGCACCTGGCCGATGCTCGCCGCCGCGGCCGGCTTGTCGTCGAACGACTGGAACTTGCGGCGCCACTGCTTGCCGAAGTTCTCGACCAGCACGGCATGCACCTTCTCCGCCGGCAGCGCGGGCGCCTGCTCCTGCAGCTTCGTCAGCGTCGCGCGGTACGGCGCCGCAACGTCCTCGGGCAGGGCGGCCTCGAAGATGCTCATCGCCTGGCCGACCTTCATCGCCCCGCCCTTGAGCTCCCCGAGGACGCGGAACATCTGCTCGGCCGTGCGCGCCTGCAGCTCGGCCGCGACGGCCTCAGCGGGGGCCCCGCCGATGCGCTTGCCGACCCCGAGTGCCGCCCGGCTCGCGTGCCCGATCGGCAGGGCCGCCATCTTGGCGCTGCGGGTCAGGGCGCGCACGGGTAGGTCGGGCATGGGTCCATTGTGCTTCGCCGGGTGGGAACCCGCGACCGCCGTCCGGCGCGGCGGGGAGGGCGGCGCGAGCGCTGGCACGCCGGCGCACGCGAAGTCGCTCGTTTCGAGGCGTTTGGCCGGCCGGGCCCACCCCGCGCGCATCAGATCGCCCGAATGGCGTGCCACGAGAGGCCCAGACGGTCGATTCCTTGTGCGTCGGATGAGGCCCTGTCGGATCGCCCGGAGGTATCGGCTGGTTTCGTGTGCGCCGGGAGGTGAACCCCCGCGGTAGCCACGGTCGGAACCAACTCCATTGCCCAACACGCCCTGGACGCGATGAGGGGCGCCCCGGTGATCGGGAGCGCCCCTCATCCCGGGTCGAGCCCGGTTGGCGTGCGGTGCTGGAGTCAGGTCCAGCGCGTGCAGATCAGCAGGTCACTTGGCCTTGCCGAGGATGCGGGCAACCTTGGTGCCACACACCGGGCAGATGCCCTTGGCCATACGGCGGTTGTTGACCTCTTCGACGTGACCGGTGAACTCGCGCTTCTCCTTGCACTTCACGCAGTAGGCCTCGCCTGTGTACGACTCTTCCGACATGACGCCTCCGTCAGTGGGGGCCGGGCCCTCGTGGCTTCGGCCGTGCGTGCAGCACCATACGTCAGGCGGACGACGAATCCGCAAGAGGCTCCCCGTTAGCCCCGACCGCATGTCTGTCGACCGTCCCAGCGCGCCCTCGTCCTCGACCCCCCTCACGAGCCCCTCAGGGGCGGTGGGTGCGGCGCCGTCGCCCATCCCGGCCCACGTCAGTCCTGCCGGGGCGGCTGGCGCAGGCGGTCGCGCTCGGCTCGGACGACGTGGCTGAGGGCCTGGCGGCGTTGGGCGAGAAGCGTGCACCCCGCGTCACTGGTCGCTGATCCGCGGACGCGCGGGCGAGTCGCCCGAGGCACCGAACGCGTTCCTCCAGTCGGCCCCTCTCGCGGACGATGCTCACCTGTCGCGGGACCTCGTCGGCGTGTCGCAGCGCGTGTCGAGCACCATTACGGCGTGTCGCGCAAACTTCTTTTCCTCCACATAATCCCCAGGCCATCGTCGCAGGTCAGAGGCTTTTCGATCAGTTGTGCACAGGAGTTGTCCACAGTTATCCCACGACACATCCACATCGACACGCGGGGTGATCCCCAAGTGATCCACAGCCCATCCACAGGCCGGTTACCGGGGGGTATTGACGTGTGAACGGCAGATGAATACGTTCACCTCTCGAAGGACCCCCGGAGATAACGGGTGCACGCGAAGGGTCGACCCCCGTGCACCAACGCGCCTCCGGGGGTTCCGTTTGTCAGGGGTGTCCCAGGGCACGCCATCGGTCGCCCAGTCCAGGGGGTCGCGGCCGGGGCCAGCCGCCCCCCGTGGTCGCCGACGGTGCGGCGAACCCCCGATGTGGTAGTCGATTCGGCCGATCAGATCGACCGAATCGACTACCACAACCGCGGAGACGCGGGTGAGAGCGTGCCCGCGGGCCCGGTCAGGCCATGCCCAGCTCGCGGACGCGCCGGATGAGGCCGCGGACCACGTCGTCGGCGCCCTCGGGGAGCGCGTCGAGGGCGAACCACGCGAGATCCAGTGATTCCTCGCTGCGAAGATGCGCTGCGCCCGGCGGGGCAACGGCCACGTACTCCACGTCGAGGTGGCTGCTGGGCCCCGGGACGCCGGCGCTGCTCCGGCACCGGACCGCGTGCCAGTCCAGCCCGATCGGGGTGGGGTGCAGGTCCAGCCCCTCGATCCCGGACTCCTCAGTCGCCTCGCGCAGGGCTGCGGCGGACAGGGTCCCGTCCGCCGGTTCCACGTGCCCCCCGAGCTGGAACCAACGGCCGGCGAGCGGGTGCAGCGTGAGCAGGACCTGCTCGCGGGATGCATCCAGCACGACCGTGCTGGCCGTCAGGTGGCCGGCGCGAAGATCTCGGCTGTCAGCGTCCGGATGCTCGTCGAGGAACGCCAGGTACCGGGCGCGGAGGTCGTCCTGGGCCGTCGAGGGCGCCGACCACTCGGTGAGCACCCTCCGGGCGTCGCCGACCAACGGGCCGACCAACGGGCCGACCGCCGACCAACGGGCCGGCCGCGCCGCTCATCGAGGTGGCATCGGTGGTCCCGGTCGGGCGCGACGACGTCGGCCGGCGGTTGTCCGCTCCGCCGGAGGGCTCGTCGGTGGGCGTGCTGCCCGATACGAGCGCCTGGTGGGTGTGCTCGGGGGTGGGCGAGCCCGTCACCCGCGGGGGTCGGGGTCCTGCGCCGACGCGCCGGCCTCACCCTCGGGTGCGTCCGGTCCGGCCGGGGGCTCGGATCCGTCCGTTGCCTCGGCGGCGACGTCGTCGACCGGCTCACCGTTCGAGACCGCGCCCTCGATCGCCTCCGGGATCTCACCGGACGCCAGGGCCTCCAGCTCGGCATCGGAGATCGACGAGCCGGACACGAACGTCGTCGGGTCGTCGAGGTCCGCCGGGCCGGGCAGCAGGTCGGGGTGCTCCCAGACGGCGTCGCGCCCGGCCACGCCGCGCACGCGCTCGAGCTCGGCCCACAGGGCCGCGGCCTCGCGCATGCGGCGCGGGCGCATCTCGAGACCGACCAGCGTCTGGAAGGTCTTCTCGGCCGGACCGCCCACCGCACGGCGACGGCGGACCGCCTCCTGCAGCTTGTCCGCGGTCGGCAGCCGATCAGCGATCGCTGCGGCCACGACGTGGTCCACCCAGCCCTCGACGAGCGCCAGCAGGGTCTCCAGGCGGGCCAGCGCGGCCTTCTGCTCGGGGGTGTCCTCGGGGGCCAGGACGCCGGACGACAGCGCCTCCTGGAGGTTGGCCGGATTGCTCATGTCGATGTCGCGGAGCTTCTCCTCCATCGCTGCCGTGTCCAGCCCGATGCCGCTCGCGTAGGCCGCCACGGCGTCGCGCACGGTCGGTCCGAGCCAGGAGACGTGGGTGAACAGTCGCTGGTGGGCGACCTCACGCAGCGCCAGGTACAGCGCGATCTCACCGGGCTCGATCTCCAGGCCGGCGCCGAACACGGCGATGTTCTCGGGAAGCAGGGTCGGGATGCCGTCGGAGGTCAGCGGCAGGCCGACGTCCCCGGCGCCCAGGACCTCGCCCGCGAGCGCGGCCAGGCCCTGCCCGGCCTGCATCGCGAACATGTTGGAACCCATCTGCTTGACCATGCCCATCATCGGTCCGAGCATCGCCGTCAGGTCGATGGGCATGTCGGCCGGGAGCATCGCCTTGAGCTCCTCCGGCAGTCCGCCGGCGAGGTCCTCGGGCTTGGGCATCATGCCGGTCATCGAGGTCTGGACCTGCTCAGCGATGGGCGTGATGATCTCCTGCCACGCCGGCATCGTGGCCTCGAGCCACTGCGAACGGCTCCACGCGCGGGCGCCGGAGCCGGTGGACGGGAACTCGGTGGCCGGGTCGAGCCAGAGGTCCGCGAGTCGCACCGCCTCCTCGACCGCGCGACCCTGCGCGTCGCCGACGACCGGGTCGCCGGCGGTGGCGATGGCCTTGCGTGCCACGTCCGTGGCCGCCGACCAGTTCACGGCGCCGGGGTCGGGGTTGTTCGACATCCCCTGCAGCATCGCGCCGAGCTGGGAGAGTGCCGACCCGATGTCGCCCATGTTGAAGGGGTTCTGTGGCTGGCCCTTGTCGTCCGGGTCCGAGGGCGTGAAGCCGAAGGGGACGTTGCTCATGGGCGGTGCCTTCCTGTCGCGGGTCGAGGGGACGACCCAAGTTCAAGCGTAGGCCGGTGGCCGCTGACGTGCGCAGCGCCTTCAATCCGACGCCGGCTCCTTCCCCGCGTTCGGGTCGGGTAAACCCGCGTGCGCAGCGTCCACCCGTGCTCGTCGCGGACGGTAGGCTCGCCCGCGCAGGAGTCCAGTTCGGTGAGGGAGGAGGCGACATGACCTGGTGGATCATCCCGATCGTCGCCACCTTCGCGGCGTGGGTGTACACCCGTGTGGCCGGCTCCTGGGGCGGGCGGGTCCGCCAACGCCCCGAGCCCGGATCCCCTGAGGACGCCCGCGATCTCGCGCGGTTCGCCGATGCGCTGCGGCGTCCCTTCCCGGGTGGCCACGGATGACCGACCCGACCGACGACGCCCCCACACTCCCGGGGGGCCCCGACGTTCCGGTGCCCGCCGAGGGCGCCGGGGTCGCACCCGAGGCCGCCGGGGTCGCATCCGCCACCGAGGCCGCCGGCGCTGCGTCCGCCACCGAGCCCGCCGGCGCTGCGTCCGCCACCGAGGCCGCCGGCGCCGCGTCCGCCACCGCTCACGCCGCTGGGCCGGCCGCCGCTCCTGACGCCCCTGGACCGGCTGCCGCCGAGTCGGCCACCGAGCCGGGGCCCGGATGGTGGGACAGGGTCATCCTGTGGTTCGGCGGGCACCCACCGACGACCGCCCGCCAGCGGGCCCGCTCGCGGGCAATCCGCAGGGGAGTCGTCGCCGGGATGGTGATGGTCGTGCTCGGCTCGATCATCCAACTGCCCCTGCTGGTCCTGAGCCCAGGGCCCACGTACAACACGATCGGTGACGTCAACGGAGAGCCGCTGATCACGATCACCGGGACCACGACCTACCCGACCGACGGTGCGCTGGACATGCTCACGGTCTCCGAACGTGGCGGCTCATCCGGCGGGGTCTACCTCGGTGAGGCGCTGGTCGGCTGGGCGGCACCGGGTGAGTCGGTGATCCCGCGTGAGTCGATCTACGGCCCCGAGGTGACCGGCGCGGAGATCACCGAGCGCAACGACCAGCTCTTCGCGCTCTCGCAGTCGGACTCGATCGCGGCGGCCATGAACGAGCTGGGCATCCCGACGGAGGAGGCGATCGTCGTGACGGTCGTCGCTGGTGGGTCGCCGGCGGACGGGGTCGTGAAGGCGGGCGACCAGATCCTCACGGTCAACGGCCAGGAGGTGACCTCCCCTGCCCAGGTCGGCGAAGAGGTCCGCAAGGGTGACGTGGGCGACACCGTCACCCTCGAGGTCCTGCGCGTCGAGGAGCAGGGGGCCGAGCCGACCAAGGAGACCCTCGAGGTGGTCACGGTGGCCAATCCGAAGCCCGAGGACCCCGCGGCCCCGCCCCAGCCGTACATGGGGATCGTCGTGGGCGTGGCCTACAAGGCGCCGTTCGACATCGAGTTCGGCGACTCCAACGTGGGCGGCCCGAGCGCCGGGATGATGTTCTCGCTGGGCATCATCGACATGCTCACCGAGGGGCAGCTCAACGGTGGCAAGCACGTGGCGGGCACCGGGACCATCGACCCGGAGGGGAACGTCGGACCGATCGGCGGGATCCAGCAGAAGCTCGTCGGCGCCCGGGATGCCGGCGCGGACCTCATGCTCGCGCCCCAGGACAACTGCGCTGATGTGGTCGGCAACATCCCCCGGGGCTTGACGGTCGTACCGGTCGCGACGCTGAGCCAGGCACGCGACACCCTCGAGAAGTGGGTCGCGGATCCCACGGCGGAGTTCCCACAGTGCGGCGACGGGCTGGCCGCTGCAGGGCGCTGACCACCGCACGGGCCGCCAGGGGCTGACGGCCGACACCGCTGCTCGTGCGCTGACCACCGAGGCCGCAGGCTGACGCCCGGCACGGCTGCGGGGCGCCGACTACCGGAAGGTCGCGATCAGCGCCTCGGCCAGGCCGGGCACCAGGTCGTGCCCGGTCAGCACGGAGTCATCGGCGTCGCCCGGGGAGCCATCCGCCTGCGGAGCGGCGCGCAGCCGCAGCACGCTCATCTGCTGGCCGTCCTTGGTGACGGCCACGACGATGCGCATGTCCTGCGCCGCCGGGTGTTCGCGCGCGACTGTCGCGGCGTCGGGGCGGTCGGCGACGGCGGACTCGGCCTCGGGGGGCAGCACGATGCGCTCCACCACCAGGGCTGCGCCCACGATCTCCGGCGGCCACTCGATCCGGGCCAGGAACACGTCGAGCTCCTCGTCGTCCGGGGGAGCGGGCTGCTCGAACGTGGTCAACGCAGGGCCGCCCTCGAGAACCCCGAGCTGGGCGGCCAGCTCCGGCTGCGCGGTGCGGACGTGTTCGGTAGGCACGAGGGCGAACAGCAGAGTGGGCTGGTCCCACCCCTGGCTGGCCACGTGCTTCTCGATGTCCAGCGCGGCGGCGAGCAGGTCCTGGGCGTCCATGGGCCCATTCTCCCAGCCTCCGGGCAACCGAACCGCATACCCGGAACGGCGGACTGCACCGCTGGCCGGGTCTGCGGCACAACCTTGCGCCCGTGAACGGTGGCGAGCGGTCGTCTCGACCGGGCATCGGCACCTCGCCCTGAGTTCCCGTGGGCGGACCGCTGACCGGCCCGGACCTTCGCGCCCGGAACTGGTCGATAGGACCCACCGAGTTCGCGACGCGGGCCGGCCGCACGCCAACCTCGCGCCTGGTCTCGTCGATCTCGGCCGCTGGCCCCGTCCCGGATCCGACGCGGAACGGCGCGCATCGGTCGGGCCGCGCGTCGCCTGCCGGGTCGCACATCGACGGCAACGGGCGCGCAGGTTCGGCCGGCCCGGCTTCGCCGGCCATCAACGGTTCGCCAGTCCACGGCTGGTTCCGGTGGTGCGGAGGGCTGCTCGGGGCCGCACGCGTGCCGACTACTCGAGGTACGACTGGTGGTCGAGGCTGACCATCATCGAGTACTCGTCGTCGGCCGGCTCGGGCGCCGGCAGCCCGGTGTAGATGTCGAAGTTCTGGAACCCGAGTTGCAGGTGGAACCGGCCGTCGTCACTTCGATACCCGGCTCCCGCGAAGTTGCTGCTGTTCGGCGGCTCCCCACCAGTCGCTCGGGCATCCTCCTCGGCGCGTTCGAGGGCCGCGGGCAACCCGGAGACCTCATCGAACGGCTGCCAACCGTCGGCGGTCAGGGCTCGGTCGAGCGCGACCATGTCCGCTCGGAACGACGCGTCGTCGCCAGCGACGATGGCGCGGCGGATCTCCGAGCAGAGCAGGTCGTAGGGGTCGTCCCGCTTCCAGTTGTGGCTGCCCACCTCGCAGGCCGAGTCGAGTCCGACACCGCGGTCGGTCATGGCCTCGGGACCGGCCAGGGCCGGCTGAGCGACGCGTCCGTCGCTCAGGGCAGGCACGACCACGTCGTCGATGACCCGTGCGAGCTGGTCATCCACGGTGGCCGCGCCGACCGCGCGGGCGGCCACCACCTCGGGATCACCGGGCATCGGGTGGCTGCGATCGAACACCTCGTCCCAGCCACCGCTGAGCTGGGCGGCGACGTTGGCCACGAGGAAGGCGCCCACCAGGACCAGCGCAGCCACCACGCCCAGCACCCAGCGCAGGATCCGCCGGTGGGAGGGCTTCATGGACGTCAGGGTAGGGCGCGCGCCCAGCCAGCGGGCAGCCCCTCGCAGCCACGTCAACCTGTTGGGTGACTGTCAGGGTCGTGTCAGGATGCACCAGCCGGGGGGCAAGCCGCTGTGAGGTCGTCGGTGGGATGTCCGGAATGCAGGTAGTTTTGGAACCGTGAGCTTCGACCCGTCCGCCTCGCCCAGCCGCCCGCGCCAGACCACGACGTCCAAGCGATCCGGCGCGCTCGCGCCGACGCTGATCATCCTCGGGGTGCTGGCCGTCGTCTTCATGATCTTCACGACGTTCTACACCGACTTCCTCTGGTACTCCTCAGTGGACAAGTCCTCGGTGTTCACGACGTTGCTGGCGACCCAGTTGGCCCTCTTCTTCTTCTTCGGCCTGATCATGGCCACGGCAATCGGTGTCACGATGCTGATCGCCTACAAGTCCCGTCCTGAGATCGGCGTGATGTCCGCCGAGCAGATCTCCCTGGAGCGCTACCGAGCCAGCCTGGAGCCGTTCCACAAGGTGATCCTGATCGGCATCCCGACCATGTTCGGCGTGATGGCCGGGATGTCGGCCTCCGCGCAGTGGCAGTCCTGGATGACCTTCCGCTACGCCACGCCCTTCGGGAAGACCGACCCGCAGTTCAACACCGACATCAGCTTCTTCGCGATGCAGTACCCGTTCATGCGCTTCGTCCTCGGGTTCATGGTGGCCGTGCTCCTCCTGTGCATCCTGATGGCCGTCGTGACCCACTACGTCTACGGCGGGCTGCGCCTGCAGGGTGCGCCTCCGCGCACATCTCGGGCGGCCCACGTGCAGCTGTCGATCCTGGGTGGGCTGTTCATGCTGCTCAAGGCCGTGGGCTATTGGCTGGACCGCTACGGCCTGGCGATCAAGGCCGAGCCGCTGGTCGACGGGTTCACGGGGCTGAAGTACCGCGACGTGAACGCCGTGCTCCCGGCCAAGGACATCCTGGTGGTCATCGCGCTGGTCTGCGCCGTGCTGTTCTTCGCCAACGCCTTCCGCCAGGGGTGGACGCTGCCGCTGGTGGGCACCGGCCTCCTGGCGATCTCCGCCCTCGTGATCGGCGGCCTCTACCCGGCGATCGTCCAGCAGTTCCAGGTCAAGCCCTCGGAGCTGGTGCGCGAGCAGGAGTACATCAAGCGCAACATCGAGGCCACGCGCGCGGCGTACGGCCTGGACACGGCTGAGTTCGAGGACTACTCGGGTGAGGGCGAGGCGAGCGCCGAGACCCTCAAGGAGGACGCCGGCACCCTGACCAACATCCGCCTGCTCGACCCGGCGGTCGTGTCGCCGACCTTCCGCCAGCTGCAGCAGATCCGCGGTTTCTACTCCTTCCCGGACACCCTCGACGTCGACCGCTACGCGATGGCCGACGGGACCCGTGGCGCCGTCATCGCCGTGCGCGAGGTGGACCTCGCGGGCGTGGGGGAGCGCAACTGGGCCAACGACCACGCGGTCTACACCCACGGGTACGGCGTCGTCGCGGCCTACGACAACACGTCGCTGTCCGACGGGCGCCCGGACTTCTTCGCCTCCGACATCCCCACCATCGGCGAGCTGAAGATCGACCAGCCGCGGATCTACTTCGGCGCGGACTCCCCGGACTACTCCATCGTCGGTGCCCCGGAGGGTGCCGAGCCGCGCGAGCTCGACTACCCGGACGACAAGTCCGGCAGCGGCCAGAAGAACAACACGTACACCGGCACCGGTGGCGTCCCGGTCGGGAACCTCTTCAACAAGCTGCTGTTCGCGGCGCGGATGCAGGACCCCAACATCGTCCTGAGCTCGCTGGTGAACTCCGAGTCCAAGATCCTCTTCGACCGTGAGCCGCTGACCCGGGTTGCCAAGGTGGCACCCTGGTTGACCACGGATGGCGACCCGTACCCCGTGGTCGTCGGCGGGCGCGTCAAGTGGATCATCGACGGCTACACCACGACCAACGCCTACCCCTACTCCTCGCGCACCACCCTCAAGGACGCCACCGCTGACGCGATCACGGCCACCTCGAGCGCGGTGGCCACGCTGCCCAGCGAGCGCATCAACTACCTGCGCAACTCCGTCAAGGCAGTCGTGGACGCCTACGACGGCACCGTGACCCTGTACGCGTGGGACCCGACCGATCCGCTGCTGCAGACCTGGACCAAGGCCTTCGGCGGGACGGTCACCCCGATCGCCGAGGCGGCACCCGAGCTCGTCAGGCACTTCCGCTACCCGGAGGACATGTTCAAGGTGCAGCGCACGATCCTCTCGCGCTACCACGTGGAGGATCCGGCCAGCTTCTACAACGGCCAGGACTTCTGGACGATCCCCAACGACCCGACCAACCGCGCCGTGAACGCCCTGCAGCCGCCGTACTACCTGACCCTGCGGATGCCCGGGACCACGGAGCCGAAGTTCTCGTTGACCACGACGTTCGCGCCGTTGAAGCGCCAGACGCTCGCAGCGTTCATGGCCGTGGACTCCGAACCGGGCCCGACGTACGGAACCATCCGCGTGCTCCAGCTGCCCCGGAACACCACCGTGCCGGGTCCGACGCAGGTGCAGAACAACTTCGAGTCCGAACCGGCGATCGCCGAGCAGCTGACCCTGCTGCGTCGAGGTGGTGCGGACGTGGAGTACGGCAACCTGTTGTCGCTGCCGGTCAGCGGCGGGCTGCTCTACGTCGAGCCGGTGTACGTGCGCGCCTCGCAGGGTCAGGGCTACCCGCTCCTGCGCAAGGTGCTGGTGAACTTCGGTGACACCACCGTGCTGCGCAACTCCCTCGGGGAGGCCCTGGCGGCCGTGTTCTCCGGGACCGGGACCGGAACGGGGACAGGGACTGACACGGGCGGCGGGGAAACCGGAGGCGGTGACGCCGGGACGCCCACCGACGACGCCCAGGCCGACCTGGTGAAGGCGATCGCCGACGCCCAAGCGGCCTACCAGAAGGGCGAGGACGCCCTCGCCGCCGGCGACTTCGCGGCGTACGGCAAGGCGCAGGACGAGCTCAAGGCGGCCCTGGACCGGGCTGCGGCGGCGCAGCGCCGGATCACCGGGGACTCCGTCGCTGAGCCTCCCGCCGACGGTGGGACGTCCGGGGAGCCTCCTGCCACCGACGCACCCAGCGCCGCACCCTCGGACGGCGCCACGGCCACACCGGCCAGCACCTGACCCGGCGCGGTGGGGTCGGTCGTCCGGCCCGGTCCGCCTGATCTGCTTCCGTCCCGTGGATCTGCTTCCGGTATTCCGGAAGCAGACTCGCCGAAGGGAAGCGGATGTGGAAGGGGCCGTGCGCGCGAACCCCCAGGCCAGCGAGATCGCGCGGTGCCACGGTCCGCGCGGTAGGTTTCCCCCCGGGCGACATGGCCCGGATGGGGAGGGTTCGAGGTGGACGCAACACCGGACGGGCGCGCTCCCGGGCAGGCGGACGGGCACGCCCCCGCGGCTGACCACGCACACCAGCACGCCGACGTCGAGGCCCACGACCTGAAGTACAAGGGCCTGCGCAAGGGCTCGGTGTCCATCGTCGCCGCCGTGGCCATCGGCCTGGCGGCCACAGCCCCGGCGTACTCCCTGACCGGTGCCCTGGGATACGGCGCCCTCGAGTCGGGCTACCAGCTGCCGATCGTGTTCGTGATCTCGGTGATCCCGATGTTCTTCGTGGCCCTGGCCTACAAGCACATGACGACCGTGGCGGCCGACTCCGGGACCGTCTTCACGTGGGGCACGATGGCGATCGGCCCGCGCACGGGGTGGATCGGTGGCTGGGGCCTGTTCCTGTCCAGCACACTGGCCGGGGTGGGCGCCGCCGAGGTCATGGTGAACTCCGTGGTGACGGTCGCCGGGTTGGAGGATCCCTCGCCATACCTGCGCTTCGGGATCGCCACGGTGTTCATCCTGCTCACCACGTGGCTGGTCTCCCGCGGGGCCGAGGAGTCCTCCCGCACGACCCTGGCCCTCACGATCATCCAGTACGGCGGGCCTGATCCTGTTCGCCGCGCTGATGGGCGCGGCGGTGCTGGGAGGGGACTCGGCACCCAGCGCCGAGCCGTTCTCGTGGCAGTGGCTGAACCCGATGGCCATCGACGGGTACGAGGCCCTGCTCGGCGGCTTCCTCGTCGCCCTGTTCATCTTCTGGGGCTTCGATGCCTCCCTGGCCATGTCCGAGGAGTCCGAGGGCAACTCGGCGCAGGCCGGCCGTACCGGCGTCATCGCGATGGGCATCATCCTGGTGACCTACGTGCTGTTCACGATCGCCGCGCTGGCGTTCTCGGGCATCGACGAGGCCGATCCGCTGAGCATGACCTTCGAGGACAACATCGACGACGTCTTCTTCGTCATGGCCTCCGAGACGATCGGCTCCAACGGGGCGGTGGTGGCCGCGCTGATCGTGGGAATCTCGGCGTTCTCCGCGACGATGTCCACGGTCATGCCGACCGCCCGCGGCCTGCTGGCGATGGCGACCTACAAGGCCCTGCCGGGCAGGTTCGCCAACGTCGACGAGGCGACGCGGTCGCCCAAGACGGCCACCTGGTTCATGGGACTGCTGACCCTGGCGATCTACCTGGGACTGAGCCTCACCAGCGACGCCATCGTGGCCGACTCGGTCTACAGCGTGGGCATCTCGATCTGCGCGTACTACATCGTGGCCTCGCTCTCCAGCGTCTTCTACTTCCACCGGACGGCCTTCGGGTCGGTGCGCACGGCGTTCGGCCAAGTCCTTCTGCCGCTCATCGCCGCAGCCGTGCTCATCTACGTCATGATCGTGGAGGCCGGCAACATGATGGACCCGGAGTACGGGTCCGGCAGCTCGGTGAAGGGCATCGGCACGGTGTTCATCGTGGGCGTGATCGGCATGCTGATCGCCGTGCCCATCATGGCGTTGTGGAACATCAAGGCGCCGGCGTTCTTCCGGGGCGAGACCCTGCCGAAGCAGCGCGCGCACTGGGTGGAGGACTCCTCGCAGTAGCCGCGCGCCCTGCCATCGCGCGCCTCATCTGGGATAGTCCCGCCATGGGTCGATCACGCAAGCGCCGGAGGTGGCCGTGGGTCATCCTCTTCACGGCGATCGCACTGGTCGGTGTCTTCTACATCGGCGGGGCCTGGTACTTCTCGGGGCAGGTGTACGCCGACGCGCTGAAGGCTGAGCCGTACGACCCGGCAGACCTTCAGCGCGGGACGGTTCAGGCCTACGACGGGACCGGCGAGCAGGCGACCGTCACGATCCTCCCCGATGAGGCGGACCGGGACGAGACCAAGTTCGACAACGCCGTGATCGGTCTGGCGCTCGACGAGTCCCTGCTGGTCGCCGGCCCTGCCACTCGGGGCGCGGACGGCGCTCAGACCCGGCCAGTCCTCGACGTGATCGGCAGCGCCCCGAAGGTGGGCGACCGCTATGGCCTGACCCGTGATGTCTGGCTGGACCCCGAGCAGGCCGGCCTCGAAGCCCAGGACGTGGTGATCACCACCCCGGACGGGCGGCAGTTCCCGGCGTGGGAGATCCCCGTCGAGGGTTCCACGAAATGGGCGATCCTCACCCACGGCAAGGGTGCGGCGCGTTCGGAGATGCTGCGCATGGCGCGCCCCCTGCACAAGGCCGGCTACAACGTCCTGATCATCACCTACACCGGCGACGTCGGGGCCCCGGCCTACGACGACGGCATGGTCCACTTCGGGCGCACCGAGTGGCAGGAGCTCCAGGCGGCGGTCGAGTACGTGGACGCCGCGGGGGCGGACACGATCATCCTCGGAGGCGCAAGCCATGGGGGTGCCGTCACGCTCGGGTTCCTCGAGAGGGGCGAGCTGGCCCGCAGGATCGACGGCGTGATCCTGGACTCCCCGGCGTCGAGCTTCGAGGACGTCATCGACGAGGCGGCGGAGTTCCGCAGCCTTCCGGTGGTCAACCAACCGATCCCCGAGTCACTCGAGGACGCCGCGAAGCTCGCGGTGGCCTTCCGGTATGGCGTCGACTTCTCCGCCGTCGACTACAGCGGCAAGTCGGGGCTGATCGACGTCCCGCTGCTCACCTTCCAGGGTGTTGATGACCAGACCGTGCCGAAGGCGGTCAACGACCGGTTCATGCGCGAGGCCGGTGCCGGTGGCACGTACGAGGTCGTCGACGGCGCCGATCACGTCCTGTCGTGGAACGTCGACCCGAAGGCCTACGAGAAGGCGATCAAGGACTTCACGAAGGAGCTCGACTCCGGCGAGTGACGCCGAACGTCGGGGGCGTCCCGATCGCGCCTCCGCCGTTGCGATTCGTCCGCCATAGAGACGATCGGCGGTCGGAGATCCGGACCGATCCGAAGGTGGGCCGCGCAATAGCGGACCGATCGCAGGGAGGGGGAGGCGCGGGGAGGGGGAGGTGCGGGGAGGGGGAGGTGGGAGGCGGGGTGGCGGTGACCGACGGGTGCGGCGTCAGCCGCGGGCGCGTTCGGCGATCACGACGCCGGTGAGGATCACTGCGCCGCCGAGCATCTGGGCGGGGGTCAGGACCTCACCGAGCACGACCCAGGCGACCATCGAGGCGATGAACGGCTCGGTCATCCCGATGATGCTGGCGCCGGCCGCGCCGATGTGGCGGATCGCTGCGAGCACCAACCAGAACGGGATGATCGTACCCAGGACGACCATCCAGATGGCCAACGCCCAGAGCGGCACGGCGGTGGTGCCCTCGCCCAGAGGAGTCGCCGAGCCTTCGAGGGACGCCCACGGGTAGCGCCACCAGGGGAGCACGACGGCCCACAGCAGCGCGGCGAACCCGAAGCCCCAGAGGGTCAGCGAGACGGGGTCGCGCTCCTGGCCGCAGGTCTCGCCGAGCAGGTAGTAGAGCGCGAGCGCCACGGCTGCCCCGAACGCGGCAGCGACCCCAACCGAGTTCAGCGTCAGGCCCAGCCATATCTGGGCGACCATCGCCAGGCCCACCATCGCCAGCGCCAGGCCGAGCCACACGGTGTTGCGTACGGGTCGGTGCCAGGCGTAGCGAACCCACAGCACGACCATGATCGGGGCGGTGAACTCGATGAGAAGGGCGATCCCGATCGGCATGCGCGTGATCGCGACGAAGTAGAGCCACTGGGTCATCGCCACGCCGAGGATGCCGTAGGCCGCGACCGGTCCCCACTCGCGGCGATGCAGCGGCAGGGAGCGCCGGTTCGTCAGGGCGACGAAGACCAGGAGGATCAGGAACGCGAACGTGACGCGGAGCTGGGAGACGCGGGCGGCATTGTCGACGGCGGTCAGCAGCACCTTGCTCACCGTGCCGTTGATGCCGAACAGCAGGGCGCCGGTCAGGTAGAGGGCGTAGCCCAGGGCGGGGCGCTTGTGGAAGCCCGCAGGTGGGGCGCCGGGGGCAGCGGCAGCGGTGGCGGCCTCCGCCTCGGAGACGGGGGGTGCGGGGACGCCTGTCAGTGCGTCCGGAGGTCCGGTGGTGGAGTGCGCCGGGACGCCCGTCGACGCGTCATGGGGGTCACTCGTGGAGTGCTCGTGCGTCACCCGGACACCGAGAGGATGAGGTCGGCGAGCAGGTCGACCGTCGCGTCGGGGGCGTCACGGCGGACGTCGTGCCCGGCCTCGAGGCGGTGGACCGACCAACCGGGCAGCGCCCGGAGGCTGGCCTCGGCCTCCGGTGCCACCAGGCCGCCGAGCTCGGGCAGCCCCGCAGCGACCACCACGGGGGCGGGTGCGGTGCGCAGCAGCCGCTCGGTGTCGGCGTGGACCCACACGACCGGCTCGGTGAAGGCCGCGCGGTCGACGGACTGCTTGGCGTGGGCCCAGATCTCGTACTCCTCGTCGTCCCAGGTCGGGTGCTCGGTGCGGGCCGAGGCCACGACGTCGGACAGGGGGATCGACTGCAGGGCGGCGAACCAGTCGCCCAACTCGCTGACATCGACAGGGGTGGGCGGTTCAGCTCGCTCCTTCCATGCCCCGGTGTCAACGTCGGGCAGACCCTGCATCAGGGGTGGGTCCTCCAGGAACGTGGCCACGACGAGGTCCGGCCGGTTGGCAGCCACGCCGAGGGCGACCATGGACCCCATCGAGTGCCCGCCGACCACGATCGGGCCACCGGACCGCACCACCAGAGCCTCGGCCTCGCCGATCGCCTCGGCAAGCAGGTCGGGCCACGCGATCGTCTGGCCCGGCTCGGTGCGGCGGCCCCCGTGGGCGGGGGCGTCAGGGGTGGCCACGAGGAGCTCGGCCAGCCCGGGGCGCCCGTGCAGCCTCCGGACGAACGGTCCCCAGCAGGCGCCGTCGTCGCCCACGCCGTGCATGAGCAGAAGTGCGGGCAGGGTGGTCATGGGCAACTCCTCGGTCCGTGATGCGGGGACGAGCCTAGCGGCGTCCTGCCCGTTGCCGGTTCCGTCCCTGACGGCAGTTGGTCGGACCCGTGGCGATGGCTCGATAGGCGGGTCCGCGGATCGCGGAAGGTGTCGCGCTCACTCCCGTCCCGGCTCCAGCTGCTCATAGCGTGGAAGGTTGTTGCTCCTCTTGGGGCAGGAACCTTCCAAGTTCCCGGGGGTCCTACGCTGGGCCGATGAACCCGGTGCGCGCCACGCGGTACGTGACCCCCCTGCGCGAGGGCGGGTCACTTCCGGGACTCATGGAGGCCGACGACCTGGGCATGTACGTGGTCAAGTTCCGCGGCGCCGGACAGGGTCCCCGGGCGCTGGTCGCGGAGGTGATCTGCGCGGAGATCGCGGGGGCGGTGGGGCTGCCCGTGCCGCGCTGGGTGCCGGTCATCGTGCCGGAGGAGCTGGCGCCGGCGGAGCCCGACGAGGAGGTCCAGCACCTGCTCAAGCTCTCCGTCGGGGTGAACCTCGGAGTCGACTTCCTGCCCGGCGCCCTCGACGTGGGCCCGATGCCGAGTGTGGATCCGACGCTCGCGGGGCGGATCGTGTGGCTCGATGCGTTGATCACCAACGCGGACCGTTCGTGGCGCAACCCCAACATGCTGGTGTGGCACCGCGCGCTGCAACTGATCGATCATGGGGCCGCGCTCACCTTCCACCACTCGTGGGCCCCGGGCCGGGCCGACCAGGTCGAGCGCTTCGCCACCCGGTCGTATGACGTGGCAGATCATGCGCTGCTCGAATGCTCCCCGGAGGTGGCGGCCGCCGACGCCGACCTCGGAGACGTCGATTGGGCAGACGTGATCGCACGGGCAGTCGCTGCCGTGCCCGACGAGTGGCTCGTCGCGGACAGCGCCATGTGGGATGGCCCGGAGGCCGTGCGATCGGCCTACCGCGAGTTCCTGATGGCCCGCATCGGCGCACGATCCACCTGGGTCCCGCAGCTCGTGGAGGCCGTCGCGCGCGGGCCGGTCCGCGATGATCGGGGGCATCGGGTGTCGGCACGGATGAGCCCCGGGCCGCCGGAATGGATCCCCGAGCTGAAGATCGGTCGGGAGGGCGCATGACCGGGATGCCGTTCGAGTATGCCGTCCTGCGGATCGTGCCCCGGGTCGATCGGGGTGAGTACGTGAACGGCGCAGTTCTCCTGTACTGCCAGCAGGCGGGCTTCCTGGGCATGCGGATCCGCAGCGACCTCAGCTGCGTCACCGCGCTGTGGTCCAAGGCGGACGTCGTGGCGATCGCTGACGCGTTGGCCGCAGCGAATGCCGTGGCCGAGGGGAGCCGCACGGTCGGGGAGGCCGGACTGGCGGACCCCGGTCGACGGTTCCGCTGGCTCACCGCACCCCGCAGCGTGGTGATCCAACCCGGACCGGTGCACACAGGCGTGACCGACGATCCGGATGCGGAGCTGGACTGGATCGCCGAGGGGATGCTCGACTGAGTCGGCCCGCGGCGGCGTCAGCTCATCCGGCGGACAACTCCGAGCGGCGCGTACTTCATCGCCGTCCCCAGGGGCCACCACGGCCAGCTCGGCACGCGAGCATCGGCCTTCTCGGCCTCGACGGCGGCAACGATCGCGCGTACGCCGGTCTCGGTGTCGACCATGAGCGGGGCGTTCTCGACGAACTCGTTCATCTCCGAGCGGATGTACCCCGGGTAGATGGTCGACACCACGACGTCGAGGTCCGGCGTGGCCTGCATCTCGCTACGCAGTCCCTCGGCAAGGTGCGCGACGCCGGCCTTGGTGGCGGCGTACACGTTGAGGGTCCTGGGCATCCCGCGCATGGCTGACATCGACGAGATGAACACGATGTGCCCACGCTTCTGGGCGCGGAAGATCTCCATGGCGGCCTCGGCCTGGCAGAGCGCGGCGACGAAGTTGGTCATGGCGGTCTGCTTGTTGGCGTAGTACTTGCCTGTCCCGAGCTTGGCGCCCTTGCCCAGGCCGGCGTTGATGATGATCCTGTCCAGCGTCCCGAAGTCCTCGGCGAAGCCGCGGAACACCTCGAACACGGCGTCGTCGTCGTTGACGTCCAGCGCCCGGATCTCGACCCGGGTGTCAGGGCTGGCGGCCAGGATCTCGGCCCGCAGCTCCTCCAGCCGGTCGACGCGCCGGGCAGCCAGGGCGAGGTCGTTGCCCTTGGCGGCGAACTGGCGGGCCATCTCGGCTCCGAGGCCCGAGCTGGCGCCGGTGATCAGGATGGTGGGCATGGTGTCCTTCCGAGGAGCAGGTGTTGTCGGGGGTCGTCAGACGTTGGTGCGGTCGCCCTGGCCGTGGGTGATCTCGCGGGGATGACGCTCCTTGGGGGCCAGTCCGTCGCCGCTGGACACGCGCCGGATGCGCCGGCCGATCCAGGGGACGAAGTGGACGCGCACCCACTCGACATCTGAGACCAGGTCGTCGCGACGTGACCGGGGCGCGGCCGGCGGCAGCGGCTCGGCCCACCAGCCCAGCGGGCCGCCGAGGACCTGCGGGTCGGCGATGCCCAGCTCGGCCAGGACGGCGGCGGCAACTCGGGCGTGCCCGATCTCGTTGAGGTGCAGCCGGTCCGGGGCCCAGAAGCGCCGGTCGGTCAGTGCATGGATCGACTCGAGGTCCACCAGGGTCGCTCCGTGCCGCTCGGCGACCTCGCGGACGTTGCGGTTGAAGGCGTGGAACGCCCGCTCCAGCCGGTCGGCGAAGCGCCCGGATCCGCCGGCGCGGGCCAGCGAGGTGAAGAGGACCACCCGGGCGCCGGTGGCGGTGAGCTGCTCGACGGCTGCGTCGTAGCGGGCGTACAGGTCGGGCAGGTCCGTCCCCGGGCGCAGGACGTCGTTGGCCCCCGCGTGGAACGTGATGATGTCCGGTCCGAGGGTCAGCGCCGGGCCGAACTGCTCGGCGACGACCTGGTCCAGGAGCTTGCCGCGGATGGCGAGGTTGGCATAGGTGACGGGGTAGTGGGCGACGCCGGAGCGATCGGCGGCGAGCCCGGTGGCCACGCGGTCGGACCACCCCCGGTGGCGCCCATCAGGACGCAGATCATCGGACATGCCCTCCGTGAAGGAGTCCCCGAGGCAGATCAGTCGAGTCACGGCGAAACGGTATCCCGACACGTCGCGACCGGCCGAATCCCGGGTCGAGCGGATTGGACTGCCAAGGCCCGTCCGGCAACACCGCGGGCTCCGCGCCTACGATCGCACCCCGCGAACGGAAGCCCGGAGGTCGTCATGACCATGAAGAAGCCGCTCAAGGGCAAGGTGGCGCTGGTGATGGGCGTGGCCAGCGAGGAGTCCATCGCATGGGCGATCGCGCAGGAGCTGACCCGGCAGGGCGCGCGGGTGATCCTGGGCTACCAGTTCCGGTTCCACAGCCGGATCATGCAGCTGGCGCCCACGTTGCCCCACCTGATCGCCTTCGAGCGGTGCGACATCCGCAACCCCGAGGAGGTGGCGGCGTTCTTCGCCAAGGTCACCGTCCCGATCGACATCGTCGTGCACGCCATCGCCTTCGCCCCGAAGACTGCCTTCGAGGGGCGCCTCGTGGAGACGACAGAGGAGGACTTCACCACCGCGCTGGTCACCTCCGCGCACTCGTTGGCCACGTTGATGAACGCCGCCCGCGGGCACATGCCGAACGGCGGCTCGGTGATCGCGCTGAGCTACATCGGCGGGGTGCGGGTGTCGGCCAAGTACAAGGTGATGGGGGTCGCCAAGGCGGCCCTTGAGGCGTACGTGCGGGAGCTGGCGGCGGACCTGGGATCCGATGGGATCCGGGTCAACGCGATCTCGGCCGGGCCGATCCGCACGATCGCAGCGTCCGGCCTTCCGGAGCTGGACCTGATGCTCGAGTACAACCGGAAGGTCTCGCCGATGCACCGCGACGTCACCCAGGAGGACGTCGGCGCATGCGCGGCGTTCCTCGCCTCCGACGGCGCGCAGATGATCACAGGGCAGACGATCTACGTCGACGGCGGCTACTCGATCATCGGTGTCCCGGATGTGAGCGGGGGGTGACGCTCGGCGTGGGCGCCCCCGAGCCGGTGGGTGCCATCGCGCGGGCCTGCCGCGGTGTCAGCGATTTGGTGGGTCAGCCGGGCCTCACGTACACTTGAGGAACCGACGCGGGGTGGAGCAGCTCGGTAGCTCGCTGGGCTCATAACCCAGAGGTCGCAGGTTCAAATCCTGCCCCCGCTACCAATTGAAAGGACCCGGTCCCTTGTGGACCGGGTCCTTTCAATTGCCCAGACGACGGAGCCAGGATTTGGGAGGAGGCGGCGAAGCCGCCGACGGCTCCTGCCCCCGCTACCAATGTGAAGTCCCGGGACATCGTTAACAGGTGTCCCGGGACTTTCGTTTATGCCGGTGGGGTCTTCTTCTTGCGTCCGCCGCGTTGGGGGGCTGCCTTTCGGTGGTCCTGGTGGTCGGCCGAGGGGTTGGTAGTCGCGGGTGGGGTCGAGGACCAGGTCGCGGATGATCTCGCCGGTGTCGGCGTTGATGACGGCTCGAGTGAGCGCGGTGGGTGGACGGGGTGGGCGTCGGTCAGGGCGGCGAGCACTTCGCGGAAGTCGGCAGCCTCGTCGCGGCACGTGGGGGTTGGCCACCGCGGTGACCATGCGTTGAGTCATCGCCCGGGAGTCCATCCGCAGCTTGGAGTGGACGCTGGCCACGACGATGTCGAGCTGGTCGAGCAGATCGGACTGTTGGTCCAGGGACCCGTCGGGGAGGATGTCGACCTCGATGCCGGTCAGGATCCGAAACGGTGCCAGTTCGACGTTCAACGCGCGGACCACGGCCAACTGTTCCCGCAACCGTTCGGCGGTCAGCCCGTTGGCCACAGTCAACCGGGGGGAGTGGTCAGTCAGGGCGATGTTGGAATGGCCGCATTCGATCGCGGCCTGGGCCATCTCGGCGACCGGGCTGCCGCCGTCGGACCAGTCCGAGTGGGTGTGCAGGTCGCCGCGCAGCAGCGCCCGCAGTCGCTCACCTCCTGGGGCGAGCGGGGCCAGCGCAGCCTGCTCGAGATGGCGCAACTCGTCGGGGACACGGCCTGCGGCCAATTGCTAGCCCCACTCAATGCGCGGAGTCTGGTCGAGACGTGGTGAGGCAACCGCGGGGATTTCTTCACCTGGTACCCGGCTACAGAGAGGCTAGGTGGCGGATTGGATCGGTCGAGCTTGGGTGCGCCCGGCCGAACCGCGAGCCGGGCGCACCCGCTCTGTCGCTCAGGTGCTGCAGGCCTGTCCAGGTTCGCCGTTGACTGCGATGAACTGGAGCGCAAGCCCGACGGCCTGCTGCGTGATCGGGCTGTCCTCGGCGTGCTCCAAACCCTTGCTGTTGGCGAGGTTGGGGTTGCTCGACGCCTCGCCGATGGTCTTGTCATTTCGGATGAGGAACCGGGTTTCGGCGCCGTTGGCGGCTGCGTACGCTTGTGCGGCATCGGCGCAACTCGGGTTCCCGACTTCGAAGAATTGCTGAAGGGCGCCCGACAGGGTCAACTCGGACCACACCTTGCTGTTCTGCGCCTGCGATTGTTCCGACATCCCGACGATGAAGCACTCATGGGCCATCGCCGGTGAAGCCGCGAGCGCGACGACACCCAGCGCCGCACCTGTCGTTAGGGCCATCCTCTTGATCATCGGATTTCTCCTTGACTCGTCACTTTTCGGGCACCGGGAGTCAGCCAAGCGTAGGCTTACCTTCCCTAGGAGAACTTGTCACCGCGGTCGATCCCTGTCAAGGGGCTTTGCTTGCTTCTGACTTGGGGTCTGGCGTAGGTGAGTCCGCCGGCTACGAGAGTCCTGGGCGAGGGGTTGCGGAACTGCCGCTGGCGGCCTAGCGTCGCGGGTATGGGAACCCTTACTCGTGGGTCTGTGACGATCGGCGTGACTGTTGCGGCTTTGGCCCTGGCCGGGCAGGCGAATGCCCGCCCGTTCCCTGAGGTGGTGTCGTTGCCCGCGGGATGGGCGGCTGAGGGGGTGGCGACCGGAAGGGGGTCCACGGTTTTCGCGGGGTCGCTGGCCACGGGAGCGGTGTGGAGGGGTGACCTGCGCACGGGATCCGGTGGGGTTCTGGTTCCACCTCACACTGATCGGGTCGCTGTCGGCCTGAAGCAGTCGGGTGGCTTGCTGTTCGTCGCTGGTGGACCCACCGGCCAGGCCTACGTCTACGACGCCACGACGGGTGCCACGGTGGCCAGCTACCAGGTCGCGGCCTCGGGTTCGTTCATCAACGACGTGACGGTCACAAAGGATGACGCCTGGTTCACGGACTCATTCAGCGCCATGCTCTACCGGATTCCTCTCAAGAGCGGCTATCCCGAAGGCGGGGCGATCGCCGTGCCCCTGACCGGCGACTGGGAGCAGGTGGCCGGCTTCAACGCCAACGGAATCGCGTCCTCCCCAAGCGGAGATGCCCTCATCGTGGTCAACTCCACGTTGGGCAAGATCTTCCGAGTTGATCCAGCCAACGGCGTTGCCACCACGATCCAGACGAGCGCCGCCCTGACGGCGGGCGATGGCATCCTGCTGCGCGGGCGCGAACTGGCCGTGGTGCGCAACCAGTTCAACGAGATCGCCATCCTGAGGATGTCCCCGGACCTCGGCTCGGCGACGCTGGTCACGACGTTGACCGATCCCGACTTCGACGTCCCCACGACCGTCGCGGCTTTCGGCTCGACCCTCTACGCGGTCAATGCCAAGTTCGGGCAGAACAGTGTCGGCCTGCCCTACGAGATCGTGAAGGTCGACGGATCCTGAGCCCAGGGTTCCCTCGAAACGGTCACGTCGCGGTCGCCGGTCAGCGGCCCCTGGAACCGACGGCACCGGCAAGCCGGGCGCGGCATGGAGTTCACCTCCCAAGCCGGGGCGGGATCGTCGATGGGGTGGGCGATCCCGGGAACGGGCTCGCGTTCCGGCCAGCCTGCGGGCTGCTGTAGGTCATGGGTTCACGCCACTCGTGGACATGAAGCCCGGGTGGGTCTTCGGCCTCTGACGACGGCGGTTATGCGGTGCCATTCTCGAAGCGAAGGTCACGCGCCGTTCCGAGGAGGTCATGGTGGACGTCGATGTTGTGGAAGTCGGCCCAGGGGTATTTCAGGCCCGGGCGAAGCATGTCTGTTGGGTGTTGGTGGTTGACGGCGACGAGGTGACCCTGGTGGACACCGGCTTTCCGGGGGATCGGGAGCGGGTCATCACCTCCCTGACACGGATCGGGCGCTCCCCGGCCGACGTCGCTGCTGTGGTCCTCACCCATGCCCATCCCGATCATCTGGGCAGTGCTGAGTACTTCCGGACGGAGGTGGGCAAGCCGGTGCTGGCCCACGAGCTGGAGGTGCCCAACGCCACCGGTGCGCGCATCGAGCAGGTCTCGATCGCCACGCTGCTGAAGATGGCGTGGCGTCCGAACGTGTTCGTGTGGGCCATGGAAGCGTTGGCGCTGAAGGTCTCCAAGGTCGAACGGCTCGGCGACGTGAAGACGTTCGGGCCCGGCGCGTTGGACGTCCCCGGGCGGCCGGTGCCGGTGCACACCCCTGGGCATACGTCAGGGCACTGCGCCTTGCACCTGCCGGAGCGCGGCGTGCTCCTGGCCGGTGACGCGCTGATGACCGACCATGCGCTCGCCCACCCCACCGGACCGACCCTGCTCCCGGTGTTCTTCAACCACGACACCGCCCAGGCACAGCAGTCGCTGGCCCTGATCGCCGACCTGGCAGCCGATGTGGTGGTCCCCGGGCACGGCCCGGTGTTCCGCGGCACGCCAGCGCAGGCCGTCGCGTCCGCCCTGGCGGCGATCTCGCGCGGCAGGGGGAAGGGGTAGGGCAGCGATCCGCCGTCGCGCGGGAGGGGTTCGCGGGAGAGGCGGAGGCGGGAATCAGTACGTGGTGGGCGCTTTCGCCGCGGGGTCAAGTGCTGTAGCCCAGGGCGTTGCTCAAACGGGTACCAGCACCGCGCGTGAGCGGGCAGTGGAGGTGGTGATGGCCTCTGGTGTGGGGCACTTCAGTTCAGGTGCGCTGCAGCAGGTGGGTGATGGTGTGGCGCGCGTTGGTCAGTGCCTGCTGCCCGGCGGTGATGAGCATGTGCTGTTGGAGGTTGCGGATCGAGTAGTCGGGGTCGAAGTCCTGGCCGTTGGCCAGGCGCTGGAACTGGGCGATGTACCAGAGCAGCTCGCTCGGCACCGGTCGCCGACGGTGGGGGACCGGTGAGTTCGATCAGGTCGACGGTGCCGTCGAGGAGCCCGTGGGGGGCGTCGGGTTGCTCGACCAGGGGTCGCGCCAGACCGACCGCGTCGACGACCCCGTCGCGGATCAGGGCCTCCATGACCGCACGGGATCGCAGCCCTCCGGTGAGTGCCAAGGGGATGCCGGTCATCTCGCGGATGCGGGGTGCGAACCCGGCGAAGTAGGCGTCCTTCGACGTCCCGGGCTCGTCGGGGCGGACCCCGAGGGCGCCGGTGGCCGATTCGTAGGTGCCCCCGGAGATCTCCACGAGATCGACCCCTTCGGAGTCGAGCAGGCCGACCACGTGGGCGGAGTCCTCGATGTCGAAGCCGCCGGGCTGGAAGTCGCTGGAGTTGATCTTCACGAGGACAGCGAACCCGGGGCTGACCTGGGCGCGGATGCGGCGCACGATCTCCAGCAGGAACCGGGACCGGTTCTCCAGACTCCCGCCCCACTGGTCGGTGCGCAGGTTGGTGGTCGGGGACAGGAACTGCCCGATCAGGTAGCCGTGCGCGGCGTGGATCTCGACGCCGTCGAACCCGGCCTGCTCCAGCATCACGGCGGCGGTGGCGAACCGGTCGATCAGGTCAGTGATCTGGGCGTCGGTCAGGGCCCGGGACGAGCCGAACACCCGACTGCCCCGGACCGAGGGCAGGGCGCTGGGCGCCAGCGGGTGCCGGGCGACCAGGACGGTGGTCTGCCGACCCTGGTGGACCAGTTGGCCGATGAGTCGCACGTCGCGCTGGTGGACCGCCGAGGCCCAGTTGGCCAGCGCCTGGGTGTCGGTCTTCTCGTCGAGGGTGACCATGGATGCGTCGCCAGCGCCTCGTTGGATGTTGATCACCCCGGTGATCAGGGTCCCGGCACCACCCTCGGCCCAGCGCTCGTAGAGCCGGATCAGGGCGGGCGTCACGTCCGAGGTGCCCGGGTCGGCCAGCCCCTCACCCATGGCGGCCTTCATGATCCGGTTCGGCAGGACCAGCCCGCACGGCAGCACCAGTGGTTGCGCCAACACCGTGGTCCCGGTGCCCTGGCTGGTCCTGGTCATGGCTACCCACCTCCATAGGGGTCCGTCGTGACCGCGAGCCGCGGATACCGGTCCCCACCCCTGTCTACCGTGTCGGCGGGGTCGACCACAGAGCCCAACGTCACCCAAGACCCCTGGAACCGAAGCTGGATAGGGCCGGGGCGGTTGTCGCCCGGGTGCCCATTGGCCCTGTCCGCACCCGGCGCTCGCTCGTAGTCTGGGGGTAGGCCGCGACCCGAGATCGTCCGGTCTCGCGGATTCAGCGGTCGCTGAGGAGGTGGGACCCATGAAGCAGGTCGCCATCGTCACCGGGGGCGCGTCCGGCATCGGATTGGCCCTCGGGACCGCATTGGTACATCGGGGCTGGCACGTGGTGCTGGCCGACCTCCAGGACGTCGCTGCCAAGGAGCACGCCGACCGACTCACCCGCCAGGGCCCCGGTTCGGCCGTCGGCGTGTATGTCGACGTCCGCGACGCCGACGCGGTCGCCAGGCTGGTCGAGTCGACGCACGCCGAGCACGGTCAGCTGGACCTGATGGTCAACAACGCCGGCATCGCGATCGTTGGGGAACCCGAGGAACTGGAACTGGTGCACTGGGATCGCATCATCGACGTGAACCTGCGCGGAGTGATCCACGGCTGCCACGCCGCGTACCCGCTGATGCTGCGGCAGGGCCACGGCCAGATCCTCAACGTCGCGTCGTCGGCTGGTCTGATCCCCAGCTTGGGGCAGATGGCCCCCTACGCGGCCACCAAGTTCGGGGTGGTCGGGCTCAGCCGTGCCCTGCGTACTGCGGGTGCTGACCACGGGATCCGGGTCACCGCCCTGTGCCCGGGGTGGATCGACACCCCGCTGCTGGACGGGGCGTGGCCCGAGGACCTGCCCATCCCCCCGTCGGTCGCCAGTTCGCCGCCCATCCGTGAAACCCTGGTCAAGGGTGGCGTGCGGATCTACCCAGCCGACCGCCTGGCCGAGGACACCCTGCGCGGCCTGGAACGCAACAAGGCCGTCCTGGTGATCCCCAGCGAAATGCACCGCACCTGGCTGCTGTTCCGCCTCGTTCCCGGGCTGGTCGAGAGCAAGGTGGTCGCGATGACACGCGCCGGGCGCAAGACGGTCGGACACGCGCGCCCGCACGAGAGGCGAAGCAGTCGGCGTAGGCAGCCTCCCTGGTCGATTGCGCGTTGGGCGGCGGCGACGGTCAGCCGGATCGTCAGGGCTTAGGCGGGCCGGTGGCGTCTCGCCATTGTGGTCTGCGCGACGCCGCACTGGGACTGCGGCTCACCAACCCTGCCCGACGTCGGACGCCGGGTCGGTGCTGACCAGCACGACAGCACGCCCCGCCTCAGCCAGGAGCACGGCGGTCGCGCATGCGATCGAGGTCTTGCCCGCGCCACGCCAGCCGCCGGCGTAGCCACAGCGACACGTACACCAGCCCGACCAAGGCCGGGACCTCGATCAGCGGTCCGATGACCCCGGCCAGGGCCTGCCCGGAGGTGACTCCCCACACGCCGATGGACACGGCGATCGCCAGCTCGAAGTTGTTGCCGGCGGCGGTGAAGGCCAGGGTTGCGGTCTTCGGGTAGTTCAGGCGCGCGCGTCGGCCCACGAGGAACGACACCGACCACATGATGGCGAAGTAGCACAGCAGCGGGATCGCGATCAGCACGACGCTCAGCGGGTCGGAGGTGATCGCCTCCCCCTGAAGGGCGAACATCACGACGATGGTGAACAGCAGCCCGTACAGCGCCCACGGCCCGATCCGGGGCAGGAACCGGTTGTCGTACCAGTCCGCGCCCTTGCGGGGGCGCAGGGTCCGCCGGGTCAGGTACCCGGCGGCCAGCGGGATGCCCAGGAAGATCAGCACCGACCTGGTGATCTCGGCGGTGGAGAAGGTGACGTCCTCGGTGGGCAGGCCCAACCAGCCCGGCAGGATCTCCAGGTAGAACGTGCCCAGCAGGGCGTAGGCCAGCACCTGGAACACCGAGTTGATCGCCACCAGCAGCGCGGCGGCCTCCCGGTCGCCGCAGGCCAGGTCGTTCCAGATCAGGACCATCGCGATGCACCGGGCCAGGCCGATGACGATCAGGCCGGTGCGGAACTCCGGATAGTCGTAGAGGAACACCCAGGCGAGGGTGAACATCAGCGCCGGGCCGATCACCCAGTTGAGCAGCAGCGACGACCAGAGCATGGGCTTGTCGCCGGTGACGTGGCTCATGTCCTCGTAGTGGACCTTGGCCAGCACCGGGTACATCATCATGAGCAGCCCGAGGGCGATCGGCAGGGAGGTCTGGCCGACCTTCACCGCGTCCAGCACGTCCTGGATCCCGGGCAGGACCCGTCCGAGGAGCAGCCCGCCGGCCATCGCCAGCAGGATCCACACCGGCAGGAAGCGGTCCAGGGTGGACAGCCGGCCCAGGACCGCGGCGTCGTCGTCGGCAGCGGTGACGGCGGGGGAGCGGTCCTCGGAGGGTGTCACCGGAAGGCTCCTGTCTGGCTCGGTCGGAGATGGGTCAGCTGGCCGGGGTCAGCAGCTTGGTGATCTCGGCGGCGTCGGGGACGCGCCCGGAGACCAGGACCTGCTCGTCGACGACCAGCCCGGGGGTGCGCATGACCCCGTAGGAGGCGATGTCGCCGTAGTCGGTGACCTTCTCCACAGTGGCCTGCAGGCCGAGGGTGGCCAGCGCCTGCTTGGTGTTGGCCTCGAGGCGGACGCAGTTCGCGCAGCCGGAGCCGAGGATCTTGATGATCATGGTTCTTCGTTCCCTTCGGTTGGCGTTCGTTGCCTGGTCGTGGTGGGTGGAGGCGTCGGTCATGGTCATGTCGGCGCACCCGAACCCAGGAGGACGTTGAACAGGTAGCCGACGAAGATGATCCCGGTGGCCACGACGCCGACGAACAGTGCGAGCAGCTTGGGTTGCAGCACGCGGCGGAGCAGGATCATCTCGGGCAGGGACAGCGCGACGACGGCCATCATGAACGCGAGCACGGTGCCCATCGGCATGCCCTTGGAGTACAGCACCTCGACCAGCGGCATGATCCCGGCGGCATTCGAGTACAGCGGGACACCGATCGCGACCGCGACCAGGACCCCGAACGGGTTGTTCGCGTTGGCGTAGGTGGTGAAGAAGTCGGTGGGGACCCACCCGTGGATGATCGCGCCGAGGCCGATGCCGATCAGCAGGTAGGGCCAGATCCTGCGCAGGATGGTGCCGACCTCCTCGACGCCCATCACGATCCGCTGGTCGAACGTCAGTCCGGCGGCCGGGTCGATCGCCTGGCCGCGCAGCGTGGTCTCGAACACGAACGGCTCGACCCAGCGCTCGGCGTGCAGCCGGCCCAGGACCCACCCGGCCACGATCGCGATGCTCACGGCGGCGACCACGTAGAGGGCGGCTGTCTGCCAGCCGAACAGCGACCAGAGCAGGCCGATGGCGATCTCGTTGGCCAGGGGGGAGGCGATCAGGAAGCTCAGCGTCACCCCGATCGGGACCCCGGCGGCGACGAACCCGATGAACGCCGGAACCGCGGAGCAGGAGCAGAACGGGGTGATCACGCCCAGGCTCGCGGCCATCACGTTGCCCACGCCCTCGCGCTTGCCGCCGAGCAGGGCGCGGGTGCGCTCCACGCTCATGAACGAGCGCAGCACGGTGACGATGAAGATGACCCCGCACAGCAGCAGGGTGATCTTGACGGTGTCATAGAGGAAGAAGTGCAGGGTCTCGGTCAGCCGGGCATCCGGGTCCATCCCGAACGCGTCGTAGAGCAACCAGTCCCAGACACGGGCGTTGACCCAGAACGCCAGCCACCATACGAACGCTGCCCCGATGAGGGCCCCGACCTGGCCGCGCCGGGCGGTGGGTACGCGTTCGAGGACGTGCATGTCAGCGACCCGACAGGCCAGGGGGCGCATCCGCCGTCGGCAGGGCCGCGGCGATCCGGGCGTGCGCATCCTCCGCGAGGGTGTAGTCGACCCAGCGCCCGCGCTTGGCCGAGGTCACCAGTCCAGCCTCGCGCAGCACCTTCAAGTGGTAGCTCAGCACGTTCGGCGCCACCCCGCCGACGGGCTGGAGGTCACACACGCACCGGGTGCCCGCTGCCGCCAGCTCGGCCAACAGCCGCCAGCGCACCGGGTCGGCGGCCACCGCCAACAACGCCACCGCCGCCTCCCGCTCCGCTGGGGATCTATCCAACACAATCGCATCGATCATGATTGAAGTGTAGTGCGGTCCTGGTGGAGTCCGGTTGGACCGAAGGTCCCGACTTCCTGGGCCTTATCCGGCACCACCCGCTCGCCCCCGGTTCAGCCGCCGATGAGGCTGCTGGCGTTCACGCTGAGCAGCAGCGCGTCGGTCAGTGCGAGCAACATCACGACCTGGAACAGGTGCCGGCCACCTGCTCTGGTGGCGGCCAGGACTGAGACCGCGGTCAAGCCGGTCAGGACGACGACCGCGGCGGCCGGGGGCAGGTCCAGGTGCCCCACGAGCAGGGCGGTGGCCGCCAGCAGGGCCACCACCGCCAGGTTGGCCGAGAGCCGGCCACCGAGACGCCCGACGAGGCCGTGGCTGTCGGTTGCCCGGTCGGTGTCGATGTCGGGGATGCCGTTGGCCAGGTGGGCCCCCAGCCCGAGCAGGGACAGGGTCGCGATCGCCCAGCCGGCGGGTGGCTGTGGCGGGGTCAGGCCGTAGGTCAGGAACGGTGCGACCAGCCCGAAGGACACCATGTAGGGCACGAACGACCAGATGGTTGTCTTCAGCCACAGGTCGTAGGCCCAGGCGGACGCGACGGCGACGATGTGGGCGGCACCGCCGATGAACCCGCCGGCGAGGAACGACAGAGGAATGCACGCGACCGCGGCGGTGCCTGCGGCCACCCACAGCGTGCGTTCGCTGACCCATCCCCGGACCACGGGCTTGTCCCGGCGCTGGGCTTGCCGGTCCCGCTCAGCGTCGAAGGCGTCGTTGGCCCAGCCGACGGACAACTGCCCGGACAGGACGGCCAGGAGCACCGCGAGACCCCCGATCGGTCCCCGGCCCAGGGCCAGCGCCAGGGCGGTGATGGCGGCGGTGACCACCAGGGTGGGTCCGGGGTGGCAACCTGCGACCAGGCCGCGCACCAGCCGCGCTGAGTGGGCACCCATCTGCGGCTACCCGGCGATCTGGTCGACGATGCGGGTGAAGGTGCGTGGCAGGGCCTGTGCGGTGGGCACGATCATCGGGCGCAGGTGGGGTTGGGCGCCGACCCAGAGCAGGGTGTTGGTCAGGTTCCGGTAGTTGCGGGTGATCCGCGGCCACGCAGCCTCGTAGCGTTGTGGATTGTTGCTCAGGATCGCGTCGACGGCTGCCTGAGCCTGGGCGAATCCGACCCGCAGACCCTCCCCGGTGAGGGCGTCGACGTAGCCGGCCGCGTCGCCGACCAGCAGCACCCGTCCGGCCACCCGCGCGGTGGTGGATTGGCGCAACGGCCCCGCCCCCCGCAGCGAACTGGCGGCAGTGGCAGCTCCGACAGGTGACCGGCGAGGGTCGGGAGGCCGGCGATCGCGGACGGCAGGTTCAGAGGGCTCGGTCCGAGGACCGCCACTCCGACGGTGTCATGGCTCACCGGCGTGACGTACACCTCCTGACCGGGCAGCCAGTGCACCTCGACCAGGTCCGACCACGGGGCAACCCGGAAGTGCTGGCGCAGCCCGAACCGGCGCACCCCGGCAGGGCGGGCCGCCAACCCGACTGCCCGGCGCACCGCTGAGTGCAGCCCATCAGCGCCGACCAGGTAGCGGGCGTCCACCCCGGCGGCGCGCACCCGGTCGGCGGTCTGCTCCACACCCGTCACTGTGCCCGGAATGACCCTGACCCCGACCTCGAGGGCACGGCCCAGCATGGCCTGGTGCAGGGTCGTGCGCCGGACCCCGCGCCCGGGCCCTGCGCTGAATCGGGCTTGGGCCGTCCGAGAGCCCGACAGGTAGCGGATGCCCGCCAGGTCCACACCGTCAGGGTCGATGCCCAGGGTGTTCAGCTGGGCCAGCGCCTGCGGCATGAGGCCCTCCCCGCAGGCCTTGTCGATGATCCCCGAGCGTGGCTCCACGACGACCACCTCCAGGTCGGCCAGGGCGGCGGTGATCGCGGTGGCCAGCCCGACCGGCCCGC